>NZ_JAAGLU010000009.1 GCF_010550245.1 Streptomyces sp. SID12501 | reverse complement strand
CCCAGCCCTTCCGTGAGCGCCGCCAACTCCTCGGCCCAGCCATCGACTTGCTCAAGACTCACATCAACCAGCATGTCCAGACAACGTCAGCAACGATCAGAAGTCACATGATCTGAGGCTGTAGTACAGGGCAGGAAAGCAATGGGCCGTCCGGCGGTCAAGGCCCTGACCCGGCTGCGCTGGTTCGGCCTCAAGGGGATGGGCTTCGCCGAGCGCTTCGTCAATCGTTCGCTGGTGCAGGTCACCCGCTACATGACCGAGCCCGATGTGTACGGGGAGGTGCAGAGTCGGATCGCTGACCTCATCGAACCTGACACCAAGGTTGTCATCGGCCATTCCCTCGGCTCGGTCGCGGCCTATGAAGCCGCGCTCCTCCTTGACCGCGAACTGCCCCTGCTGCTCACCCTCGGCTCCCCGCTGGGCCTGCGCAGCATCGTCTATGACCGGCTGGAGGGCGATCACGAGGTCCCCAAGAAGGTACAGCGCTGGGTCAATCTCGTGGACAAGGACGACGTGGTCGCAGCGGAGCCCGACCTTCGAAAGCGGTTTGCCGACCCGCGCGGTGTTCTGGTGTCGGACTGGACACTGGACAACGGTGAGGATGATCCGCACAGTGCTCAGTCGTATCTGACGAAGCGACAGACGGGCGAGGCCGTGCGGACAGGACTGGCTCGGCGCTGAGGCCGGTTCCAGGATCACGTCGGAACCAGAGGGCTCAGCGTGCGGACGATGTTCGCACGGATGTGGCCCGCCAGGTCACTGTCGGCCCCCAACTGCCCCTCGACATCCTCGAGTAGCGTGCCCCAGGCAGCCACGGCCGCAGCGATCCGCTCCGTCCTGGCCAAGGAGATGGCGATGCCGTTTCGTATCGTGAGGCGCAGGCCGTGCCCGGAGCTCAGGGCGCCGTCGCTGTCGGCCAAGAGCTTGTGCCACAGATCCAATGCCGCGGCAGGGTCGCCCGCCTTGTTGGTCCAGGAGGCAGTGTTGTTGCGGATGGCGAGGGTGTCAGGGGAGTACGGGCCCAGGGTCCTGGTGTAGTCCGTTACGAGTTCCTGGTGGAGGCCAAGTGCCATGGCGGGATCGTGAAAGCCGAACCAGTCGGCGATCTCCCGGCGGAGCTCGAGGAAGCTGACGGCATTGGGGTGGTCGGGCGCGAACACACCTCTGAGATCGTCGACGAGTTCCTCGAAGAGAGTGAGCGCGCCGTCGAAGTCTCCGCACGCGTCGGTCCAGTTGGCGACACCGGCACGCGCGGTGAGCACGTGAAAGTCGTCGGGCGCCAGCCGGAGTTCGAAGCGCTCCAGCCAGTGGGACCAGCGCTGGAGATTACTCTGAGGCACTCGGGCTACTCGGTCGATGAGCGACTGCACTACCCCATGTGTGTCGCTCTGCTCCCATAGATGGAGGGCCTCTGCCTCGGCGGCGTAGTCGTACAGCGGATCTTCTGAGGTCTCCATGCCGCGTGGAGCGAGTGCGCGCAGCGCTTCCGCGACCGCCCTGTGGCCCGCCTTTGTGTCCACGTCGAATTCCTGCGTAGGCCGCCCGTTGCGCGCGGAAAGGTACTGCGGCAACGTGGGGTGGAACAGTGCGTACGAGCTCTCCCCGCTGTCCAGGACGTGGGTGACGATCAGTGGGTTGAGCCTGACCAGGGCGGTGAGCACTGCACTCTGGTCGGCGGAGCGGTGTACTTTCCCAGCCGCGTGTCCGAGTAGCCGTTGCGGAATGCCGAGGGTGCCGCTGGCGACGGCCAGGACAGTCAGGACAGCCTTGATGGCCGAGCCCTCCCAGGGTTCCCCGCCGAGAATCCCGCGTAGCCGCTTCGTGTAGGTGTCGTTGACGCCGGTGGGGAGATCTTCGAGTGCGTAGTCGTCCACCAGCCAGTCGGCGAGCAACGTTCCGACCAGCCAGTTGCCCCCACTGCGTTCGATGACGAGAGGGCGGGCGTCCTCGTGCACCCCGCGCCGGTCCAGATAGGCTTCCATCGTGTGCTGGTGAGCCGCGACGAGGTCCACGGGCACGAACTGCGGCCAGGGCGGAGTGATCTCCGGGCGGGTGGAGATCAAGGCTCGCACACCGGGCATTCGCTGGTCCTGGAGCCAGATGAGATGGGACACGAGGTCGCGGATGTCCGGCAGGGCATCGGCGCGTAACTGGTCGAGGCCGTCGAGGACGATTCGTACGGGCACGTCCGAGCCGAGTCGTTCCAGAGCCTCCCGGAGTAGTTGCCCCTGCTCCAACTCCGGCAGCCCCGCACAGGCTTCTTTGAAACCCGGGACGGTCTCGCGTAGTTGCCGGATCAGCGCCCGCGACACGGACTCGGCTGTGTCCGCCGGCTGCAGTTCGTGCAAAGCCTGTACGAACCCCCGGGGGATGGCCCTTTCGAGTTCTGGGCGCGTCAGCGCCGCCAGCAACGTCGTCTTGCCTGCGCCCGCCGGGGCCCGCACCACGGTCAGTGGGTACTGCGTGGTTGCTGCCACGGTCGCGTCCACATCGGTGGTCGGCTGGAAGTTCCGCAGTTCGTCCCGCAGCGCCGAGGGCGCTCTGTTGCGCGCGAGCCAGAGCTCGGAATCACCCTCGCCGCCGTCGAAACCCAGGAAGACGGGCTGGTGAGGGAGGGAGCCGCGGATGACCAAGGCGTCACGCAGATCGGGGCAGAACAGCCGTTGACCGTGTCGGACCAGTCCGGTTCGCAGGACATGAGCGGCTTCACGGGAGAACGCGCAGTCGTACGAGGGCTCCAGACTGGACGACGTGAGTACCTGGAAGCGCCGGTTCATGTCCTCGTCGTTGAGGACGGCCCAGCCACCCGCCGCGTTCGCCACGCCCTGCCCTGATTCACAGGTGTCCAGGAGCAGCACCAGGCCCTTGAGCAGGGGACGCCCGGACAACAGGCGCGCGATGCGAAATGCCAGTGGATAAGGGGGGATCCGGGCAGCATGGTCCTCCTCTGCGTCGCTCGGCAGCACGTAGTACTCTCGATCGGCGCGCAGACCATGGCCGATATAGGCGAGAACCAGTGACGCCCGCTCCCGGTTGGCCCGTTCGAAGGTGTCGACCAGGGCTTCGTCCAACGCGTCCCGGCTCGGATCGATCAGCGGTCCCTTCAGCAGGGGCAAGGCCGCAGCGCAGTCGCCCGGCCCCTGCCGCAGGACCGCATCGAGCTCCACGGCCGCGTCCGTGAGGGACTTCAGCCGCCTACCCAGCCCCAGGCTCTTGCACTGGGACGCGATAACCAGTGAAAGCCGTCCCCCCTTGCCCATACGTTCCAGAATAGGCCGCGGCCCGTCTCCCAAGAGCCGAAGCCGGAAGACGGGCCGCTGAAATACCTACGGACCAGAGGGAGTTCAAGCCGACCTGAACGCCAGCACCACGTTGTGCCCACCGAACCCGAACGAGTCGTTGAGAGCGGCGATACGGCCCTCGACCGGCAGCTTGCGGGCCTCGCCACGCACGATGTCCGCGTCGGCCTCGGGGTCGAGGTTCTCGAGGTTGATCGTCGGCGGGGCGACCCGGTGGTACAGCGCGAGCACCGTCGCCACCGTCTCGACACCGCCGGCCCCACCGAGCAGATGCCCGGTCATCGACTTCGTCGCGGACACAGCCATGTGGTCGACATCCGCGCCGAACACATTGTGCAGCGCCTTGAGTTCGGCCACATCACCCGCGGGCGTCGACGTCGCGTGCGCGTTGACGTGCACGATCTCCGCGGGGTCCAGGTCATTGTTGGCCAGCAGGTTCCGCAGGGCCGCCGAGATACCGCGCCCCTGCGGCTCCGGCTGCACGATGTCGTGGGCGTCGGCCGAGATGCCCTGGCCGACCGCCTCCGCGTAGACACGGGCACCGCGCGCGGCGGCGTGCTCGGCGGACTCCAGGACGACCACACCGGAACCCTCGCCCATCACGAAGCCGTCGCGGCCCGTGTCGTAGGGGCGGGACGCGCCCTGCGGGTTGTCGTTGTTCTTGGACATCGCCATCATGTTGCCGAACGCGGCGATGGGCAGCGGGTGGATGGCCGCCTCCGTGCCACCGGCGATCACGACGTCGGCGCGGCCGGTGCGGATCATCTCGATGGCGTAGCCGATGGCCTCGGCGCCCGACGCGCAGGCGGAGACCGGGGTGTGCACGCCTGCGCGGGCACCGACGAGCAGGCCCACGTTGGCGGAGGGGCTGTTGGGCATCAGCATCGGGACGGTGTGCGGGGAGACGCGGCGTACGCCCTTCTCCTTCATCACGTCGTACTGGTCGAGCAGCGTCGTGACTCCGCCGATGCCCGAGGCGATGACGGCACCGAGCCGGTCCGGGTCGACGGCCGGGTCCTCGCCCTCGCCCGCCCGGTCGGTGAAGCCCGCGTCGGCCCACGCCTCCTTGGCGGCGATCAGCGCGAACTGTGCCGACCGGTCCAGGCGGCGGGCCTGGGGCCGCGGAATGATCTCGGACGGTTCAACGGCGATCTGCGCGGCGATACGGACGGCCTGCTCGGCCGCCCACTCCTGCTCCAGGGGACGGACACCGGACTTGCCGGCGACCAGACCCTCCCAGGTAGAGGCCACGTCGCCACCCAGCGGTGTGGTTGCGCCGATACCGGTGACGACCACGGTGCGATTGGTCGGGCTCACGGGAATTCCTTCTCCAACGGATACGGGAGGACAACCCCCGCACAGGCGGGGAGAACGGCGCCACCGCCGGGTGGCGGGGCTGGGGGGCCGGCCGAAGGGCCGGCCCCGGCGGTCAGGCCTGGTTCTTGAGGATGTACGAGGTGGCGTCGCCCACCGTCTTGAGGTTCTTGACGTCCTCGTCGGGGATCTTGACGTCGAAGCGCTCTTCGGCGGCGACGACGACCTCGACCATGGACAGCGAGTCGACGTCCAGGTCGTCGGTGAAGGACTTGTCCAGCTGGACGTCCTCAACCGGGATGCCGGCGATCTCGTTCACGATGTCGGCGAGACCGGCGACGATCTCTTCCTGAGTGGCGGCCATGGCAGGCGCTCCTTCTTGTGTATCTATCCAGAGAGGGTTGGCAGTTGTCCCCGTCCCGGGTCCGAGGATCCGGGACGAGGTGCCTAGGGGAGGGTAACGACCGTCGCGGCGTACACGAGACCCGCCCCGAAGCCGATGACGAGCGCGGTGTCGCCGCTCTTCGCCTCGCCGGTCGCCAGAAGCCGCTCCATCGCGAGCGGGATCGAGGCTGCCGACGTGTTGCCGGTGGTGCGCACGTCGCGCGCGACCGTGACGTGCTCCGGCAGTTTCAGTGTCTTCACCATCGAGTCGATGATCCGCTCGTTGGCCTGGTGGGGAATGAAGACGTCCAGGTCGTCCGGGGTGATCCCGGCCGCGTCCAGCGCCTGCTGGGCGACCTTCGCCATCTCGAACACGGCCCAGCGGAACACCGCCTGGCCCTCCTGCGTGATCGCAGGAAACTTGCCGGAACTGTCGTACTCGTTCCACGGTACGGTCTGTCGGATCGTGTCCGACTTGTCACCCTCGGAGCCCCACACGGTCGGACCGATGTGCGGTTCCTGGGAGGGGCCCACGACGACCGCGCCCGCGCCGTCACCGAAGAGGAAGGCGGTCGCCCGGTCCTCCAGGTCGGTCAGGTCGGACAGCCGCTCGACGCCGATGACAAGGACGTACTCCGCCGAACCGTCGACGATCATGCCCTTGGCCAGCGTCAGGCCGTAGCCGAAGCCCGCGCAGCCGGCCGAGATGTCGAACGCGGCGGCCTTGTTCGTGCCGAGCTTGTCGGCGATCTCGGTGGCCACGGCCGGGGTCTGCTTGAAGTGCGAGACGGTGGCGACGACCACGCCGCCGATCTGCTGGGCGGTGATCCCCGCGTCGGCGATCGCCTTGCCGGACGCCTCGACGGACATCGCGGCGACGGTCTCCTCGGGGGAGGCCCAGTGCCGGGTCTCGATGCCGGAGCGGGAGCGGATCCACTCGTCGGACGAGTCGATCGTCTCCAGGATCACCTCGTTGGGCACGACCCGGACCGGCCGGTACCCGCCCACCCCCAGGATGCGCGCGTACGGGGCACCCTTACTGGGCTTGATCTTCGACATTGCTCGGGGCTCCTTTCAGGCGCCCGCCGCGTCAGCGGCAGAGGTCGAGGTCAGCGACTCGGCGATGAGCTCACGAGCGGCGTCGAGGTCGGCGGGGGTCTTCAGGGCCAGGGTCTTCACCCCGGGCAGTGCGCGCTTGGCGAGACCGGTGAGGGTGCCGCCCGGGCACACCTCGATGAACGCGGTCACGCCCAGCGTCTTGAACGTCTCCATGCACAGATCCCAGCGCACCGGGTTGGCGACCTGCCCGACCAGCCGGGCGAGCACCTCGGAGCCGTCCGAGACCGTCTGCCCGTCCTTGTTCGAGACGTACGTGATGGTGGGGTCACCTGGCGTCAGCGACGCGGCGGCCGTGGCGAGGACGTCGACGGCGGGAGCCATGTGGTGCGTGTGGAAAGCGCCGGCCACCTTCAGCGTGACGACCTTGCGCACCCCTTCGGGCATGTCCTCGACGAGGGCCTCGATCTGCTCGACCGTACCCGCGGCGACGATCTGCCCGGCACCGTTCACGTTCGCCGGGGTCAGCCCCAGCTTCTCCAGGTGCCGCACGCTCACCTCGGGGTCACCACCGAGGAGCGCCGCCATCCCGGTCTTCGTGACGGCCGCGGCCTCGGCCATGGCCAGACCGCGCTTGCGTACGAGGGTCAGGGCGGCCGTGTCGTCCAGTACGCCCGCGAAGGCGGCGGCGGTGATCTCGCCGACACTGTGACCGGCGACGGCGCCGGGTGTGAAGTCGCCGCCCATGGCACCCAGTGCCGAGGCGGACAGTATCCCGGCCGCGACCAGCAGCGGCTGGGCCACCGCGGTGTCGCGGATCGCGTCGGCGTCGGCCTCGGTGCCGTAGTGGGCGAGGTCGAGCCCGATGACGTCGGACCACGCGGCGACGCGCTCGGCGGCACCGGGCAGTTCGAGCCAGGGAGTCAGGAAGCCGGGCGTCTGAGCGCCTTGGCCGGGAGCGACGAGTACGAGCACTCTCACACTCTCTCTTGGGTACGGGCACGGCCGCCCGTGGGGACAGGGACGAAGAACAGCAGGGGGTTTTGTAGAACCCCGACAAAAGCCTAGGGCTGGTGATCCCCATCGGCCAGGCGCCCCAGGATCAGCGCGATCCGAAGTGTGAATGCGGATCGTACATCTGAAGGTGACCATCCGGTGACGTCAGTCACACGTCGAAGCCGGTAGCGCACGGTGTTGGGGTGAACGAAGAGCATGCGGGCCGCGCCCTCCAGACTGCTCGCCTGTTCGAGATAGACGGCGAGGGTCTCCAGAAGCGCGGATCCGGCCTCCTCCAGCGGTCTGTAGATCTCCTCCACCAACTGGTCGCGCGCCCCCGGGTCGCCGGCGATCGCGCGCTCCGGCAGGAGATCGTCCGACAGCACCGGACGCGGTGCGTCCTGCCAGGCGGAACACGCCTTGAGGCCGGCCGCGGCGGCCTGCGCGGACCGGGTGGCGGCGAGCAGGTCGGGCACGATCGGCCCCGCGACCACGGGCCCGGCGGCATAAGGCCCGATCAGCGCCTTGGCGACGGCGAGCGGATTGTCGTCGCCCCCCGCGATGACGACGAGCCGGTCGCCCAGCACCCCGGTCAGCACCTGCAGTTTGGCGTGCCGGGCGGCCCGCCGGATCGCCTCGACGGTCAGCTCACTGTCACCGTCGGGCGCGGTGCCCAGCACCACGCACACATGGTCGGGCGAGTTCCAGCCGAGCGCGGCGGCCCGCGAAACGGCCCCTTCGTCGGCCTCCCCGCTCAGCACGGCATTGACGACGAGCGACTCCAGCCGGGCGTCCCAGGCACCCCGTGCCTCGGCGGCCTGGGCGTACACCTGTGCGGTGGCGAAGGCGATCTCCCGGGCGTAGACGAGCAGTGCCTCGCGCAGCACGGACTCGTCACCGGGAGCGGCCACCTCGTCGATGGCGCTCTCCATGACCTCGATGGTCGTACGGACCATCTCGACGGTCTGGCGCAGGGTGATCGCCCGGGTCAGCTCACGGGGAGCGGTACCGAAGACGTCCGTGGAGATGGCCTGCGGAGCATCGGGATGCCGGAACCACTCGGTGAAGGCGGCGATACCGGCCTGGGCGACCAGCCCGATCCAGGAACGGTTCTCCGGGGGCATGGCCCGGTACCACGACAGCGTCTCGTCCATGCGCGTGATCGCCTGCGCCGCGAGACTCCCGGACGACTTCTCCAGCCGCTTCAGAGTCGCCGGATGGGGGTGCTCGGGACGTGCGGTGGGCTCGGGGCGGTGGGATTCGGGTTCGGGCACGGAACAAGACTGCCTTATCGGGACGGGAGCGTGCGGCCTCGGGTCTACGGTGGTGCGCGTGATGGACGTACGGCGCGCGCACGAGCGCTATCCAGGGGGCGACCGGGCAGCCGGTATCGAATCCCGGCACGCCTTCTCCTTCGGCCCCCACTACGACCCGGGCAACCTCCGCTTCGGCGCGATGATCGCCTGCAACGAGGAGCGCCTGGCGCCCGGCGCCGGTTTCGACGAACACCCGCACAGCCACACCGAGATCGTGACGTGGGTGACGGAGGGGGCCCTCACCCACCGCGACTCGACGGGCCACGAGACGGTGGTGGTCCCGGGTGACGTGCAACGCCTGAGCGCGGCGGCGGGCGTACGCCACGTGGAGCGCAACGAGGGTGAGTCTCCCCTGACCTTCGTCCAGACCTGGCTGGCCCCGCTCACCCCCGGCGGCACCCCGTCCTACGAGACGGTCCACGGCATCGCGGACGCCACGCCGTACGCCGTCCCGAAGGCGGGCGCGATGCTGCACGTACGCCGACTGACGGCGGGGGAGCGCACAGCGGTGCCGGACGCGGCGTATGTCTACGTCCATGTCGTACGGGGTGAGGTGCGCGTGGGCCCGGAGAAACTGGGCCCGGGCGACGCGGCGCGAATTACGCAGGCGGAGGGCGTGGAAGCGGTAGGGCTGACGGCGTCGGAACTGCTGCTGTGGGAGATGTGACCGCAACTGGGGGCTCTGCCCCCAGACCCCCCTGCCTCAGCCCCGCACCTCCGCCACCACCGCATCCGTGAACCCCGGCCACACCTCCACCGCCCACGCCCCGAACGCACGGTCGGTCAGCGCGACACACGCCACCCCCACCACGGGATCGACCCACAGAAACGTACCGGACTGCCCGAAATGCCCGAACGTACGGGCCGACGACGAACTCCCCGTCCAGTGCGGCGACTTCACGCCCCGGATCTCGAACCCGAGCCCCCAATCGTTGGGGTTCTGATGCCCGTACCCCGGCAGCACACCCTTCGTCCCCGGATACTGCACGCTCATCGCCTCCGCGACCGTACGCGGATCGAGCAGCCGAGGCGCCTGCACCTCGGCGGCGAACCGCGCCAGATCCCCGACGGTCGACACGCCGTCCTTCGCGGGCGACCCCTCCACCCCCGTCGACGTCATCCCGAGCGGCTCCAGCACCGCCTGCCGCGCATACTCCGCGAACGGCATCTCCGTAGCCTTCGCCACGTGATCCCCCAGCGCCTCGAACCCGGCGTTGGAGTACAGCCGCCGCTCCCCGGGCGGAGCCGTCACCCGGTGCTCGTCGAAGGCGAGCCCCGAGGTGTGCGCGAGAAGGTGGCGGACCGTCGATCCGGGTGGCCCGGCCGGCTCGTCGAGTTCGATGGCGCCCTCCTCGTACGCGACGAGGGCGGCGTACGCGGCGAGCGGCTTGGTGACCGAGGCGAGGCGGAACCGGTGGTCGACGGGGCCGTGGCTGCCGAGAACGGCACCGTCCGCCCGTACGACGGCCGTGGCGGCGGTGGGCACGGGCCAGTTCTCGATCAGCGCGAGGCTCTGCAACGGCGACAACGACTTCGACGACATGACGACGAGCTTAGGAGGCTCACAGTCGCAGCCGCATGAAGGGGTCCGGTTGCCGGGTGAAGCCCAGCGACGCGTACAGCGGCTCCGCGTCCGGGGACGCGGTGAGGTCGATCTGGCCGACGTCCTGCTCCCGGAACCAGTCCACCAACGCCTCCATACAGGCCCGCGCGTATCCCCGGCGGCGCGCGTCGGGATCGGTGGCGACGCTGAAGACGTACCCGACCCGCCCGATCCGGTACTCGACGGTCCCCACGACCAGCGCGGCCAGTGATCCCGGCCGCTCGGGATGGTCGACGACGAACGCGGCGAAGCCGCCGGACGGATCGGCCAGCCGCCCGGTCACGGTGGCCAGGGACGCGGACTGCCAGTCGGCGTCGGTGTTCGCCCCGGGCATCGAGTCGATCATCACCTGGCGCAGCCGGAGCAGCTCTGCGGCATCCTCGGGTGTGGCACGGCGTACGAGAGTCATGATCCGTACGGTAATGAGCCCGGACCGGCCAAGTCTCCGCAATATCGAGGTATCCACTTGCTTGGAGTGCACTCCAAGGTTTTAGCGTGGGGGTCATGACGGTGCTGGAGACAACAGACCCCACCACGGACACCACGACGGATCCCGCCACGGCCGACAGCTGTGCGGGGCCGCGGCGGCCCGACCGGCGCCCGGACGGACAGGACCACTACACGATCAGCGAGGTCGTCGTCTTCACCGGGCTGACCGCGCACACCCTGCGCTGGTACGAGCGCATCGGGCTGATGCCGCACATCGACCGTTCGCACACCGGCCAGCGCCGTTACAGCAACCGCGACCTCGACTGGCTGGACCTTGTCGGCAAGCTCCGGCTCACCGGTATGCCGGTCGCGGACATGGTGCGGTACGCCGAACTCGTGCGCGAGGGCGACCACACGTACGGCGAGCGGTTCGAGCTGCTCGAATCGACCCGCCGGGCCGTCCTGGACCGGATCGCCGAACTCCAGGACACGCTCGCGGTACTCGACCGGAAGATCAGTTTCTACGCGGAAGCGGACCAGGACGCGGGCCTTGTCCGCGTCGTCCGTGAGATGGAGAGGGCTCGATGACGAACGACGACACCGCAGGCAGGCTCACCACGGCCCCGCTGGGCACCGGCGGCCCCGAGGTCGGCGTACAGGGCCTCGGCTGCATGGGCATGAGCTTCGCGTACGGCCCCACGGACGCCGACGAGGCCCGCGCCACGCTGGAACGCGCACTCGAACTGGGCGTGACCCTCTACGACACGGCCGACGCCTACGCCGACGGGGAGAACGAACGTTTCCTGTCCCCGTTCTTCCAGGCCCACCGCGACGAGGTCGTCGTCGCGACGAAGTTCGCCCTGGCGATCCCGCCCGGCGACCCGACCAGGCGGATCATCCGCAACGACGCCCCCTACATACGTGAGGCCGTGGAGGCCAGCCTCAAGCGTCTCGACCTGGACGTCATCGACCTCTACTACATGCACCGGCGCGATGTGAACGTGCCCATCGAGGAGTCGGTCGGCGTCATGGCCGAACTGGTGCGCGAGGGCAAGGTCAGGCAGCTGGGCCTGAGCGAGGTCACGGGCCCGGAGCTGCGCGCGGCCCAGGCCGTGCACCCGATCGCCGCCCTGCAGTCGGAGTGGTCCCTGTTCAGCCGGGACATCGAGGCGGGCGTGGTCCCGGTGGCCCGCGAACTGGGCGTCACCCTGGTCCCGTACTCCCCGCTCGGCCGAGGCTTCCTGACCGGCTCCTTCACCGACGCCGACCAGGAACTGACCTCGGACGACTACCGCCGCACACAGCCCCGCTTCACGGGCACCAACGCCTCGGCGAACGCTGCCCTGCTGGCCCCCATCAGGACGGTCGCGGAAGCCCACGGCGCCTCCGTCGGCCAGATCGCCCTGGCCTGGGTCCAGCAACAGTGCACGATCCACAACCTCCCGGTCGTCCCGATCCCCGGCACCCGCAGGCGCTCAAGGGTGGAGGAGAACACGGCAGCGACCCGCATCGTGCTGGGCGAGAAGGACATGGCTCTGCTGGAACCCATCGCGGCGCAGGTCGCGGGGGCCCGCTACGCCGACATGACCTTCACATCGGCGGGCAGGGAAACCCCCTAGGGGCGCGGGGGCGACGGTTCCTTCCGAGAGGCGCGGGACTGCCGTTTACAGGGGCGCGGGGAACTGCGCGACAAGCCACGACGGCCCCGCACCCGCCGAACGCACGGAACCCACCCCCCCCGTAGGCGCTACAACTCCGCCAACAACTCAGCCTTCTTCACCGAGAACTCCTCATCCGTCACCAACCCGGCCTCGTGCAACTCCCCAAGATGCCGGATCCGTTCGGCGACATCCGCGGGATCACGCCGACCGGAGTTCACGCCCACCCCCGCCGAACCTCCGGAGGAACGCCGCACTGCGGCCAACACCGCCGCCGCGAACGGCAACGACTCGTGCACAGGCCCGTACCCCAGCCCGAAGATCACCGAGGCGGGGTCCTGGTCGACCGGTGTGACAGAAGAATCGGTACGCCTCAGCAGTCGCAGATGCCCCTCGAACACCTCTGCCGACCGCCACTCCACCCCGATCAGGTCGGCGACCGGAAACGTCTGGTCGCCGGCCTTCCACTTCGCGGACGACGCGCCCGTCCGGAACCACCGGAAGGAAACGGTCCGCCCGTCGAAGGACGCCTTCGCGTCGTACGCCTTGAAGGCCCGCGGCACCTCGGGGGCATCCACCAGGAACCTTTCAGCAGGCCCCTGTTGGGTGAGCTGGGCCCGCAACTCGTCCGCGTAGTACTCGGCGAGCGTCTCCCGCTCGGCCGGCAGCACCAGCCGGTACGGATCCCAGGCATCCTTGAGCTGACCGTCGGCCGCCTCCATCAACGGGTCGGCGCCCGGGCGGAGTTCGGCGCGCAGGACAACCGTTCCGCGCTTGCCGGGGGTCAGTGTCACCCCCGCGATCGCCTCCAGGGGGATACGGCGTTCGCCGAGCGCCTGGAACAGCTTCGGCGTGCGGATGCCCCGTTCGAAGCGGATGAGCACGGAGTCGGACTCGAACTCCCAGGCGGCATGAAATCCGGCCAGTACGTCACCCATGCGGCTCATCGTATGCGGCGCGAGCTTCATAGTCCCCTCCCCAGGCACACCGTGAATTCTGCGTCCTCTACGCGCGTCCGGCCATAGCCCTGTCGGACAAACCCTTCAGACACACGTCATCCTTGCGGTTTCGCTGATCGTTCTGATCCCGCCGAGCGCACCGCACGGCGCCATACGCGCCGACGCCGATCTCCGCGAAGTTGTGCAGACTCTCCGTACCCGGCTCGAAATAGCCGCCGTGCCCCTTCGCGCCCCGCGCGGACAGCACGCGTGCGCCGAACCCCGGCGACACCGGATCGGCGCCGTGTCCGAGGCCGCCGACCTCCAGGTACGGCACGTCCTGGATCCAGTCGTCGGCGTCCCGCATCGCCCACACCCGGGCGTCGGTGCGCAGCCCCGCGGCGTTCTCGACCCGCATGCCGGGACTGCCGGCCACCGCGATGTCGGTCACCCGCCGCGGCAGCGCGTGCGCGGCGACGCCGCACACCACCGAGCCGTAGCTGTGGCAGTACAGGGCGACCTGAGCCCGGCCGGGCAGTGCGCGTACCAGCGCGTTCAGCCGCAGAGCCCCGGAGTTGGCGCGCATCGCCGTCGCCGCGTCCATGCCGACTCCGCTGGGCGCGGTGTAGTCGGCCCAGGCGATCACGGCGGTACGTGTCGTGGGGCTCGTCTCCCGCTCCGCGCGGTACAGCGCCGAGGCCATGCCGACGGGCGCCGAGTACCTGCGGTTGGTGCGCTGGAAGGTGAGGACGTCGGTGTCCACGCCGGGGACCACGACCGAGACGCGCTGCGCCCTGTCGAGGTCGCCGAAGACCTCGGCGACACGGCCCGAGGCCTCCGGGTCGAAGGCGAGGATCTGGCGGCCGTTCTCCAGCAGCGCGTCGTAACGGTGCATGCGCCGCCCCGCCGCGTTCTGCCCGACGGCCGACAGCCGGTCGTCGTGCATAAGCGCCCGCTCGGTCTCACGTGCCGTGTGCAGCGCGACGCGGTTGGCGCGGTAGCGCAGTACGACGGGCGCGCCGTTCATGTTGCCGAGCGCCAGCGGATAGCGCCGGACGAGCCGGTCGCGCTGGCGGTCGGTGAGCGACGCGAAGAACCGGGCCAGCCGGGCGGGCGTCTCGTCCGGGTCGGGCAGCGCGTGGCCGCCGATCCGTCCGTGCTCCCACGCGGAGAGCGACGCCTGGAGCGGCGACGGCGTGCGATGACTGCGGACCGCGGTCCAGCCGGTCGTCGCGAGCATCACGAACACCACGGCCAGCGCGAGCAGTGCGCGCCAGACGTTCAGTTGCGGGGAGGTGTCGAAGGAAGTCACTGAAAGGACACACTAGGAGAACGAGAGGGTCTCGCGTTAACCGAGTGACGGGGATCACGTTTCGATAACCGGCGCTGGGTAAGTCGCTCCGTGCGCACGCCGGTACGGGGCGTCACGGCCGTTCCGTACGCCAGTTCCCGGCCGGCGCCGGACCCGTCGCGTCGAGGTGAGCGCCGGTCGGCTCGCGCATCGCCGCCACGCTCTCGTCTGCTCGGCCGGGTAGTGCATACGCATCTGCAACTCCGCCGGTACGACGGACTCCACGGCCTCGAAGAGCGCGCGCTGCGAGTCCTTGGCGGGCACGGCCTCCAAAGTCGACAACGACTTCGCGGGGTCGCCCACGACACGTTCACTCGGGCATGAGCCCGGCCCGTCCGGTGGCGGCGCACATCTGAGGCGCATATATCGCGCATATATCTACGGTCCGAGGGCGAGAGTTCCCTCATCAGGGTGACTCCGCTAAAGATTCCTCCCCTTCGGCCCACGGGACAGGTCACAGTTAGTCAAGTCCTCCGCACGACATGGTCTGCACGACATGGTTCGTACGACGTGGTTCGTACGACGTGGGAGGACGGCCGGGCCGCGGCGCGCTGCCGGAGGGGGACAGCGCGCCGGCGGGCCCGCCGAAGAGCGGGACGGCTAGAACCCCGCTGCGGGGGTACTCGCCTCATCGACCCCGAACCACCGAGAAGTTCCAGGGAGTTGATGAGACATGGCGGCCTTCGGACGGCAGAACTCCACCAGCAGGAACTCCGGCGCACGCGGCAGGAGTTGGCAGCGGACCACCCCGGACAGCACGACGCTGGGAATCATCGGACTCATCTGCGCCGTCGTGGGCTTCTTCGTCCTCGGCATCGTCCTGGGCCCGGTGGCCGTCATCTGCGGCTGGCTGGCGATGGGCCGGACCTGGAAGGGCCCGCACCCGATACCGCCCCTGGTGGCCGTGGTCCTGGGTGCGATCGACACCCTCCTGGCCATCATCTGGCTGGCGAGCGCCACAGGCCCGACGACCGGCCTCTTCTGACCGCCGGCGTGATGAGGGACCTCTGACGCGGGACCCCTGACTAACGGGGCTGCTCCTCGCTCACCCGCTCCCTCGTGACGGCCAGTGCGGCCACCTCGGCCCGCAGCGCCCTCACCTCGTCCGTCAGTGCCGCGATCGCCGCCGTCTGGCGCCTCTCCTCCACGTCGTCCATCTCGAACCGGGAGATGAACCAGGCGGCGATGTTCGCGGTGACGAGACCGAGCAGCGCGATCCCGGACAGCATCAGCCCGACCGCGAGCATCCGGCCCACTCCGGTCGTCGGCGCGTGGTCCCCGTACCCCACTGTCGTCATCGTCGTGAACGACCACCACAGCGCGTCATCCAGCGTTCGGATGTTCCCTTCCGGTGACGCGCGTTCCACCGACAGCACGGCCAGCGAACCGAACATCAGCAGCCCCACCACGGCCCCGCCGACGTACGTCGTCAGCCGGACCTGGGACGCCATCTGGGCCCGTCGGCCCACCAGCATCAGCGTGGAGACGACCCGCAGCAGCCGCAGCGGTTGGAGCAGCGGCAGCAGCACGGCGAACAGGTCCAGCCAGTGCCGTCGTACGTACTCCCGGCGCCGGTCGGCGAGAGCGATCCGGACGAGATAGTCGACCGCGAACGCGCCCCACACCGTCCACTCCGCGACCGTGCACGCGACCG
Source organism: Streptomyces sp. SID12501 (assembly GCF_010550245.1). GTDB lineage: Bacteria > Actinomycetota > Actinomycetes > Streptomycetales > Streptomycetaceae > Streptomyces. The sequence continues at coordinate 277,263 of NZ_JAAGLU010000009.1, read as the reverse complement.
AGACGGAGCGGCTGGCGGGGCTGTCGATGATCGGCACCGCGTAGGCGACGGTGAACACGACAGCGAGCCCCATCAGGGGCCGCTGCGTATGCCGCTCCCAACGGGCCTGTGCCGACGGTTCCTTCATGCTCCGCATCGTAAGGGCCCGCAAGCGCCATGTGGGGCGCCCCTGTAGGACGCCCCAGAGGGGCGCTCCTACAGGGGCGCCCCTACAGGGGCGCGGGGAACTGCGCGACCAGCCACAACGGACCCGCGGACGAACGACCAAGCGCTGCGCGGAGCGCTACGCGTCTCCGCCCGCCGCGCCCGGGTCCGCCGACGCCACGTCGAGCAGCTGGTACCGGTCGATCGCCTGCTTCAGCAGCGAGCGGTCCACCTTGCCCTCCTTGGCCAGCTCGGTCAGCACCGCCACCGCGATCGACTGCGGGTCGATGTGGAAGAACCGCCGCGCCGCGCCCCGCGTGTCCGCGAAGCCGAAGCCGTCCGCGCCCAGTGACTGGTACGTCCCCGGGACCCACCGCGAGATCTGGTCCGGAACCGAACGCATCCAGTCGGACACGGCCACGAACGGTCCCTCGGCCGAGCCGAGCTTCCGCGTCACGTACGGGACGCGCTGCTCCTCCTCCGGGTGCAGCAGGTTGTGCTGCTCCACCGCGACCGCCTCGCGCCGCAGCTCGTTCCAGGAGGTCGCCGACCAGACGTCCGCCCGTACGTTCCAGTCCTCGGCGAGGATCCGCTGAGCCTCCAGCGCCCACGGCACCGCGACACCGGACGCGATGACCTGGGCCGGGATGGTGCCCGAAGTCGCCTCGCCCACCCGGTGGATGCCCTTGAGGATGCCGTCGACGTCGACGTTCTCGGGCTCGGCCGGGTGCTGGATCGGCTCGTTGTAGACGGTGAGGTAGTAGAAGACGTCCTCACTGTCGGGCCCGTACATCCGGCGCAGACCGTCCTGCACGATGTACGCGATCTCGTACGAGTACGCCGGGTCGTACGCCACACAGCCCGGGTTCGTCGAGGCGAGCAGCTGCGAGTGGCCGTCGGCGTGCTGCAGACCCTCACCGGTCAGAGTCGTACGGCCGGCGGTCGCACCCAGCACGAAACCGCGCGCCAACTGGTCGGCCATCTGCCAGAACTGGTCGCCGGTGCGCTGGAAACCGAACATCGAGTAGAAGACGTAGACGGGGATCAACGGTTCGCCGTGCGTGGCGTACGCCGAACCCGCCGCGATCAGCGAGGCGGTGCAGCCCGCCTCGGAGATGCCGTCGTGCAGCATCTGGCCGGTCGGCGACTCCTTGTACGCGAGCAGCAGCTCCCGGTCGACCGACTCGTACTGCTGGCCGAGCGGGTTGTAGATCTTCGCGCTCGGGAAGAACGAGTCCATGCCGAACGTGCGGTACTCGTCCGGCGCGATCAGCACGAAACGCCTGCCGATCTCCTTGTCCCGCATAAGGTCCTTGAGCAGCCGCACGAACGCCATGGTCGTGGCGATCGACTGCTGACCCGAACCCTTCTTCACACTCGCGTACGTCTTCTCCGGCGGCAGGGTCAGCGGCTTGGCGCGGACGACGCGGGTCGGGACGTAACCGCCGAGCGAGTTGCGGCGGTCGTGCATGTACTGGATCTCCTCCGAGTCCCGGCCCGGGTGGAAGTACGGTGGCGCGCCGCCCTCCAGCTCCTTGTCGGAGATCGGCAGATGGAGCCGGTCGCGGAAGCCCTTGAGGTCGGTAGCCGTCAGCTTCTTCATCTGGTGCGTGGCGTTGCGGCCCTCGAAGTTGGGTCCGAGTGTCCAGCCCTTGACCGTCTTGGCGAGGATGACGGTCGGCTGGCCCTTGTGCGCCTTGGCCGCCGCGAACGCCGCGAAGATCTTCTTGTGGTCGTGGCCACCACGGCCCAGGTGCAGGACCTGGTCGTCGGTCATGTTCTCGACCATCGCGCGCAGCCGGGTGTCGTCCCCGAAGAAGTGGTCGCGGATGTACTCGCCGGTCTCGGTGGCGTACGTCTGGAACTGACCGTCGGGGGTCGTGTTCATCTTGTTGACGAGCACGCCGTCCCGGTCCTGCGCGAGCAGCGGGTCCCAGCTCCGGTCCCACACCAGCTTGACGACGTTCCAGCCGGCGCCCCGGAACTGGGACTCCAGCTCCTGGATGATCTTGCCGTTGCCGCGCACCGGGCCGTCGAGCCGCTGGAGGTTGCAGTTGACGACGAAGGTCAGGTTGTCGAGGCCCTCGCGCGCGGCGATCGACAGCTGGCCGAGCGACTCCGGCTCGTCCATCTCGCCGTCACCGAGGAACGCCCACACGTGCGACTTGGAGGTGTCGGCGATCCCGCGCGCCTCCATGTAGCGGTTCATCCGCGCCTGGAAGATCGCGCCGAGCGGGCCGAGGCCCATCGAGACGGTCGGGAACTCCCAGAAGTCCGGCATCAGCCGCGGGTGCGGGTACGAGGACAGCCCGTACGGCGCCTTCGACTTCTCCTGGCGGAACGCGTCGAGCTGCTGCTCGCTGAGCCGGTCGAGAAGGAACGCGCGGGCGTAGATACCGGGGGAGGCATGGCCCTGGAAGAAGATCTGGTCGCCGCCGTCGCCCTCGTCCTTGCCCCGGAAGAAGTGGTTGAAGCCCACGTCGTAGAGGGAGGCGGAGGAGGCGAAGGTCGCGATGTGGCCGCCGACGCCGATCCCGGGCCGCTGGGCGCGCGAGACCATCACGGCCGCGTTCCAGCGGGTCGCGTTGAGGATGCGGCGCTCGATCTCCTCGTTGCCGGGGAAGAAGGGCTCGTCCTTCGTCGCGATCGTGTTGACGTAGTCCGTGCTCCGCATCTCGGGCACGGCGACGCGCTTCTCGCGGGCTCGCTCGATCAGCCGCAGCATCAGATAGCGGGCCCGCTCCCGGCCGCGCTCGTCAACGGCGGCATCGAGCGAGTCGAGCCATTCCTGGGTTTCTTCGGGATCGAAGTCAGGAACCTGACTCGGAAGGCCGCCAATGATGATCGGGTTGCGATCTGATCCGGAAGCCACGCTGTTCCTTCGCTCTCGGAGGGCTTGATCCGGGGCACGCCATGAACGTGCCCTGGGGCTGCGAATGCACTGGCCCCATCGTGTACCCCGAGACCGGGTACGTCACCTCTACTCAGAAGTAGTCCCGGTGAAGATCGCCGGGCGGGGTGTCCGCAGCCAAATCGCAACGATACGCCCAGTCCGTGACGTGTTCCGTAAAGCGATTCGGATCTCGTACGCATGTGTGAGAGGTTCGGGAGCCACTCGGGAGCAGCAAAACCGCAAAGCGGGCAGAATGGTGTGGTGTGCGTCACTGGTTCCCGGAAGTCGCTGTCTGAAGTTGCGGCGACACCGCCAGGATCGTCACCGTTTCGGCGGTCTCGACGGCCGGGTACTTGCGCGATCCGCCCCGCCCGTGTGGACTACGGCCAATGCTTCGCGCACGCGCGTTGCTGGACAATTCTCGAAACATGATCAGGAGGCAACCCGTGAGCGCGACCGCGGACCACGCGGAGGAGCGGACTAACCCTGCCGCAAGGCTGGGGTTCCAGCCCGAGCAGGTGGTCCAGGAGATCGGCTACGACGACGACGTCGACCAGGAGCTCCGCGAGGCCATTGAGGAAGTCATCGGCAGCGATCTCGTTGACGAGGAGTACGACGACGTCGCAGATGCCGTGGTGCTCTGGTTCCGCGACGACGACGGCGACCTGACCGATTCGCTGGTGGATGCCACCGCGTACATCGAAGAAGGCGGCGCGATCCTGCTCCTCACGCCCAAGACGGGCCGTGACGGCTACGTGGAGCCGAGCGACATCTCTGAAGCCGCGACGACGGCGGGTCTGTCGGCGACGAAGAGCGTCAGCGTGGGCAAGGACTGGAGTGGGAGTCGTCTGGCGACGCCCAAGACAGCCAAGTCGAAGAAGTAGACAGTGACCGTGGCCGAAGCGGGCCGTCTGCTGGGGGCTGCCGCCCCCGGACCCCCGCTTCGGCCCTGAAAGTGCCTCGTCCTCGGAAGTACCGCGGCCTGTCACCGCCCCCGCGGTCGGTGCTCACTAGGGTGTTCTCACCCGAACAGCCCACCGAAGGGATGCAGGATCATGGCGATCGAGGTCGGCGACAAGGCCCCGGACTTCGAGCTCAAGGACAACCACGGCGCCACCGTGCGGCTCTCGGCCTTCCGGGGCGCCAAGAACGTGGTGCTGCTCTTCTATCCCTTCGCCTTCACCGGTGTGTGCACGGGTGAACTCTGCGACCTGCGGGACAACCTGCCGAGGTTCTCCGACCGGGACACCCAGGTTCTCGCCGTCTCCAACGACTCCATCCACACCCTGCGCGTCTTCGGCGAGCAGGAGGGCTTCGAGTACCCCCTGCTCTCCGACTTCTGGCCGCACGGCAACACTTCGCGCGCGTACGGCGTCTTCGACGAGGGCAAGGGTTGTGCGGTGCGCGGGACCTTCATCGTCGACAAGGAGGGTGTCGTGCGGTGGACCGTCGTCAACGGCCTGCCGGACGCGCGTGACCTGAACGAGTACGTGAAGGCCCTCGACACCCTGTAACTCTTCGGTTCCGGCCCTGCGTGGGGCGGGAACCCGTTACTAGGATCGACACGTTGATCCGATACCGGCGCACGACGGGGCACACCGCCCCTGGACGCAGACGAGACACCAATGGAGGACTCGTGGGAGTCAGCCTCAGCAAGGGCGGCAACGTATCGCTGACCAAGGAGGCCCCGGGTCTCACCGCGGTCATCGTGGGTCTGGGGTGGGACGCGCGTTCCACCACCGGCACCGACTTCGACCTCGACGCCAGCGCGATCCTGACGAACACGGACGGCAAGGTCAGTTCCGACGCCAACTTCGTGTTCTTCAACAACCTCAAGAGCCCGGACGGCTCCGTCGAGCACACCGGTGACAACACCACCGGTGAGGGCGACGGGGACGACGAGCAGATCAAGGTCAACCTCGCGGCGGTCCCGGCCGACATCGACAAGATCGTGTTCCCGGTCTCGATCTACGACGCCGAGACCCGTCAGCAGTCCTTCGGCCAGGTGCGCAACGCGTACATCCGCGTGGTGAACCAGGCCGGCGAGGCGGAGCTTGCACGCTACGACCTCTCCGAGGACGCCTCGACGGAGACCGCCATGGTCTTCGGCGAGCTGTACCGGCACGGCACGGAGTGGAAGTTCCGCGCCATCGGCCAGGGATACGCGTCCGGCCTGCGCGGCATCGCGCAGGACTTCGGCGTGAACGTCTGAGCCGGATTCCCTCCGGCTCCGTCGTCCGGCGTCGCACTCTCGGTGCGGCGCCGGACGTGCTCGGTACATCTGTTCGCATGACCTCGGGGAGGACCAGCACTATGGGCGTCACGCTTGCCAAGGGGGGCAATGTCTCCCTCTCCAAAGCCGCACCGAACCTCACCCAGGTGTTGGTCGGGCTCGGCTGGGACGCGCGTTCCACCACCGGCGCGCCCTTCGACCTCGACGCCAGCGCTCTGCTGTGCGGCGGTGGACGGGTGCTCGGCGACGAGTGGTTCATCTTCTACAACCAGCTCACCAGCCCCGACGGCTCGGTCGAGCACACCGGCGACAACCTCACCGGTGAGGGCGAGGGCGACGACGAGTCGCTGATCGTCGATCTCCCCAAGGTGCCGGCCGCCTGCGACAAAATCATCTTTCCGGTCTCGATCCACGACGCGGACAACCGCGGCCAGACCTTCGGCCAGGTCGGCAACGCCTTCATCCGGGTCGTCAACCAGGCCGACGGCCAGGAACTGGCGCGTTACGACCTGAGCGAGGACGCGTCGACGGAGACCGCCATGATCTTCGGGGAGTTGTACCGGTATCAGGGCGAGTGGAAGTTCCGTGCAGTTGGACAGGGGTACGCGTCGGGTCTGAAGGGCATCGCTCTAGACTTCGGAGTCAACGTTTCGTAAAGCCGGGTACGGCAGCGGGGGAGACCCGTAAACACACGATTGGGTAGCCAGTGATTCTGAAAACCTTCGGCTGGTCGTTCGCGGTCACCGCGCTCGGCCTGGTCGCGGCCGTCCTCTACGGGGGGTGGACCGGCTTCGGGATCGTGGCGATCCTCTCCATCCTCGAGATCTCGCTGTCCTTCGACAACGCGGTGGTCAACGCCGGAATCCTGAAGAAGATGAGTGCCTTCTGGCAGAAGATCTTCCTCACCGTCGGTGTCCTCATCGCCGTCTTCGGTATGCGGCTCGTCTTCCCCGTCGTGATCGTGGCCATCAGCGCCAAGATCGGCCCGATCGACGCCGTCGACCTCGCGCTCAACAACAAGGACCAGTACCAGCAGCTGGTCACCGACGCCCACCCGGCGATCGCCGCCTTCGGTGGCATGTTCCTGTTGATGATCTTCCTCGACTTCATCTTCGAGGACCGTGACATCAAGTGGCTCGGCTGGCTGGAACGCCCGCTCGCCAAGCTCGGCAAGGTCGACATGCTGTCGGTCTGCATCGCCCTGATCGTGCTCATGGTCTCCGCGATGACCTTCGCGACCAACGCCCACCAGCACGGTGGCGCCCACGTCGACAAGGCGCAGACGGTACTCATCTCGGGCATCGCCGGTCTGATCACGTACATGATCGTCGGCGGACTCTCCGGCTACTTCGAGGACAAACTCGAGGAAGAGGAGGAGCGCGAGCACGAGGCCGACGAAGAGGCCGAGCGCACCGGCAAGAAGAGGCCGGCCATCGTTCTCGCAGGCCAGGCCGCCTTCTTCATGTTCCTCTACCTCGAAGTGCTGGACGCGTCCTTCTCCTTCGACGGCGTGATCGGCGCCTTCGCCGTCACGAACGACATCGTGCTGATGGCCCTGGGCCTCGGTATCGGCGCCATGTACGTCCGGTCGCTCACGGTCTACCTGGTCCGCCAGGGCACCCTCGACGACTACGTCTACCTGGAGCACGGCGCGCACTACGCGATCGGCGCCCTCGCCGGCATCCTGCTCATCACCATCCAGTACCAGATCCACGAGGTCATCACCGGCCTGGTGGGTGTCGTCCTGATCGCCTGGTCCTTCTGGTCCTCCGTGCGCCGCAACACCAAACTGGCAGCGGCAGAGGGAAAAGCGGTGGGCTCGGACGAGAAGACTGAGGTCTCGTCCGGGGTGTGACAACCTCCCGTGTGAGGAACGCTCTGAGCGGGGCGGCTACGAGGAATCGTCCTCGTCGGCCGCCCCGCGGCTTTGCGGGCGGTGGGCCGACGGCGTGGACGAATGTGCGGGGGCTGGACGGGTGGGGGCGGGATGAGTTTCTGGGACGACCTGTGGCACGGCCGTACGACGGACTTCGACGCGGGCAGCGCGGCGAGCAACTCCATCGAGCTGACCAAGCGGCATCAGCGGGTGTCGCTGACCAAGCAGGGCGCCGCGACGGGCCACCTGCGCATCAATCTGTCCTGGCGGATGCGCACGTCGGACATCGGCGGCCCCAAGCGGCAGAGCCTGTGGCGACACCCCTTCCAGGCCCTGCGGCCCGAGGAGGTCAAGGGCCACACCCAGAGCATGGTGAACGTCGACCTCGACCTGGGCATCCTGTACGAGCTGGCCGACGGCACGAAGGGCGTCGTACAGCCGCTGGGCGGGTTCCTCGGCGACACGAACGCGCCGCCGTACGTCAAGCTCAGCGGTGACGACCGGTTCGGGTCGGCGTCCGGGGAGACGGCGTACGTCAATCTCGATCACCGGGACGAGATCAAGCGGCTGCTGGTGTTCGTGTACATCTACGACCAGACGCCGGCGTTCGACCGGACCCACGCGATCGTGACGCTCTACCCCAGTAACGGGCCGCGCATCGAGATAGGCCTCGACGAGCGGCACTCACAGGCCCGGTCATGTGCGGTGGTGCTGATCGAGAACGTGAAGAACGAGTTGATCGTCCGGCGGGAAGTGAAGTTCGTCTACGGGTTCCAGGCGGAGCTCGACCGGTTGTACGGGTGGGGACTGCAGTGGGGCAGGGGCTACAAGACCAAAGCTGAGCGCTGACGCTTGGTCTGGGCGGGGGCGCGTAAGAGCCCGGGGGCCCTGCTCGGTGGCGGGTGCGGGCTGTGTGTGGTTGATCGCGCAGTTCCCCGCGCCCCTTAGGGGCGCCTGTCCTACCGTCCGATGAATTGGGGCCCCTGCGGTGGCAGGTGGAAGTCCGGGGACGGGTTCGGGGATGCTCCGACCGGTTGGGGGTACCCGTACGCCGGTTGGTTCGCGTTCGGGCTGGTCGGCTGCGGGTAGCCGTAGGTCGGTTGGGGAGGGAGAGTGGGCGGATGTTGGACCGTGGTGACCGCCGAGGTGTCCGTGGGCGGGGCGTTCGTGGTGTCCGGGAACGGTTCCCCGGCCGGCGGGTCCTCCACCGAGATACCGAAGTCCGTCGCCAGGCCCTCCAGGCCGTTCGAGTAGCCCTCGCCCAGGGCGCGGAACTTCCAGCCCTCCCCACGCCGGTACAGCTCGCCGCAGATCAGCGCCGTTTCCTCGCCCGTCTCCGGTTTGACGTCGAAGTACGCCAGCGGCTCCCCGTCCGCGACGGCACCGTCGTACAGCACGATGCGCAGGGACCGTACGCGGTCGAAGGGCACGCCGTCCGCCGAGGCGATCAGCAGAATCTGTCCGACTCCTGACTCGACACCGGTCAGATCCGTCTGGATCGTGTCGGTCAGGCCCTCGGCCACCCGTTTCTTGCCGAGGCGCCAGACCTTGCCCGAGGGGTGGCGGGGCTGGTTGTAGAAGACGAAGTCCTCGTCGGAGCGCACACGACCGTCGGGGCCGAGGAGCAGCGCCGAGGCGTCGACATCCGGAACCCCCTGCCCGGGCGTCCAGCGCAGCACGGCCCGCACCGTCGTGGCTTCGAGAGGGATGTTCGACCCCTTCAGCATGGCGTGCGTCATGCGGTCATCCTGCCTTCTCGGTCCTGGTCACGACAACGCGGGGGCATCGATTCTGCGTGTCCGCGTTACCTGAACTTCATTCTCAGTGGGAACCCCTGACATGGATCCCTACGTACTATTACCGGCCACCCTTCAACACTCGACCGACAATCGATCACCACTCGACCGGCCGTCCAGCCGCCACGGGGGAATTTCATGCGTCATTTCGGGCACATCGCGCCTGAGGTACGGCAGCGCCTGTTCCACCAGGAGCCGTGCGAGTTCACCGCCGACTCCCCGGCCCGGCTGCTCGCCACGGCCCTGGGGGCCACCCTGTACAGCCCGGCCACCCGACCGCGCCTCGCCGACGCCATCGTCAAGCAGGTCGCCCGCGGTGTCGTCTCGATGGTGCTGTGCCTGGAGGACTCGATCGATGACTCGGAGGTCGAGGACGCCGAGGAGAACCTGGTGCGGGAGTTCGGCGTGCTCGCCGAGCGCCCCGACGCCGCCACCGGGCTGCCGCTGCTGTTCATCCGGGTCCGTACGCCCGAACAGATCCCCGACCTCGTACAGCGCCTCGGGCCCACCGTCAGGCTGCTCTCCGGGTTCGTGATGCCGAAGTTCACCGAGGAACGCGGGATGCCGTTCCTGGAGGCACTCGCCGACGCCGAGGCCGCGAGCGGCCACCGTCTGTTCGGTATGCCGGTGCTCGAATCCCCCGAGCTGATGTACCGGGAGACGCGCGTAGAGACCCTGGAGGGCATCTCCCGCGCCGTCGACAAGTACCGCGACCGCGTCCTCGCCCTGCGCCTCGGCGTCACCGACTTCTGCTCCTCGTACGGGCTGCGCAGAGCCCCGGACATGACCGCGTACGACGTCCACGTCGTCGCCTCCGTCATCGCCGACGTCGTCAACATGATGGGGAGGGCCGATGGCACCGGGTTCACCGTCACCGGGCCCGTCTGGGAGTACTTCCGGGTCCAGGAGCGCATGTTCAAGCCGCAGCTGCGCCGCAGCCCCTTCCTGGACGGCCAGGCCGAGGAACTGCGTGAGACGCTCATCGAGCACGCCATGGACGGGCTGCTCCGCGAGATCAGCCTCGACCAGGCCAACGGGCTGCTCGGCAAGACCTGCATCCACCCCTCGCACGTGCTGCCCGTGCACACCCTGTCCGTGGTCAGTCACGAGGAGTTCAGTGACGCCCAGGACATCCTGCGGCCCGAGCGCTGCGGCGGAGGCGTCCTGCGGTCGGCGTACACGAACAAGATGAACGAGGTGAAGCCGCACCGCGCCTGGGCCGAGCGGACGCTGCTGCGCGCCGAGGTCTTCGGCGTCGCCAACGAGGACATCGGCTTCGTGGAGCTGCTCACCGCCGGTATCCCCGACTGATCCCCCGCCTGGCCCCGACCGATTTCCCACCAGTTCCCGACCGAAATCCGCCTTCGATCGCCTGTGCGGCTGACATGGCGGACCTGGCACCCCCCGACGAACACACATAGGGATTCATGGACAACGCTGTGCACAACGGGGTCTGGTCCGGCACCTGGGTCGCCGAGCGGCTCGGGGTCGAGCTGGTCGGCGGCGACGACCTGCGCGAGCTGCTCGGTCTCGCCCTGCGGCGCAACCCCAAGCGGGCGCACCTGCTGGTGTCGAACGTGCTCGGCAAGCACGTCCCGCAGTCGCCCGCCGTCGTCTACGGCCACGGCTTCGCCCTCGGCGAGCGCGTCCGCGAGCTGCTCGGCGCCGACGAGTCCCGGCGCGCCGTCGTCCTCGGGTACGCCGAGACGGCCACCGGGCTCGGCCACTGCGTCGCCGACGGCGTGGGCCTCGCGCCCTACCTCCACTCCACCCGGCGCCCGGTCGACGGCGTCGACCGGGCGGGCGGCTTCGAGGAGTCCCACTCGCACGCCACCTCCCACCTCCTCCTCCCGGAGAACCCCGCGCTGCTGGCCGGCCCCGGCCCGCTGGTCCTCGTCGACGACGAGTTCTCCACCGGCAACACCGTCCTCAACACCATCCGCGCCCTGCACGAGCGCTACCCGCGCGAGCGGTACGTCATAGTCGCCCTCGTCGACATGCGCTCCGCCGCCGACGCAGGCCGCCTGGACGCGTTCGCCGACGAGATCGGCGCCCGCGTCGACCTGGTCACCACGGCCGACGGAACGATTCGCCTGCCGGAGGGCGTGCTGGCGAAGGGTCAGGAGCTCGTCGAGCGGTACGAGGGTGCCGTACCGCCGGTTCGGCCGGTTGCCGAGGGGCAGGTGTCCCGGGTCGAGCTGCGCTGGCCCGCCAAGCTGCCCGACGGCGGGCGGCACGGCTTCACGCCCGGGCACCGAATACGGATGGAGGGCGCCCTGCCCGCCATGGCCGCCCGGGTCGCCGACGCGCTGCCCGACACGGCCCGGCGCGGTCGCGTTCTCGTGCTCGGCTTCGAGGAGCTGATGTACGCCCCGCTGCGCCTCGCCCGCGAGTTGGAGCAGGTGCTGGAGGGCGCCGAGGTCCGTTCCTCGACGACCACCCGTTCGCCTGTCCTCGCCGTGGACGACCCGGGGTACGCGATCCGTAGCCGCCTCGTCTTCCCGGCCCACGACGACCCGGCCGACGGGCCCGGCGAGCGCTACGTCCACAACGTGGCCGGCGCCGGCTTCGACGCCGTCGTCGCGGTCGTGGACTCCACCGCAGACACGCCCGAACTGCACGCCCCCGACGGCCTGTTGGCCACGCTCGCCGCGCACACGCCGAACGTCGTGCTCGCCGTCGTCCCGTCGTACGTACCCGCACGTCCGCACGTACCCGAAAGGCCCCGCATGCTGCCCGAGCCCCTCCGCGGTCCCGCGTTCTCCTCGTATCCACCGGACGAGGTCGGCTGGCTGCTGCGGGATCTCTCGGACGTCAGCCTGGAGGCGCCCACCGAGGAGCGCGAGGAGGCGATCCAGGCGGGCGGCGCCCACTACGCCGAGTCGCTGCCGGTCGAGTACCAGCCCAGCGACCAGTACCAGGAGCTGTTCCGCGCCGCGCTCGACACCTCCGCCGCCCGTATCGCCCAAGCCGTGGGCGCCGTAACGGAGTTGGTGCTGGCCGAGCGCTCACCGCGTCCGGTGCTCGTGTCACTGGCCCGCGCCGGAACGCCGGTCGGCGCGCTGATGCGCCGCTGGGCCAAGCACCGCCACGGGCTCGAACTGCCCCACTACGCCGTGTCGATCGTCCGGGGCCGGGGCATCGACGCCAACGCGCTGCGCTGGCTGGCCGCGCACCACGACCCCGCCGATGTCGTGTTCGTCGACGGCTGGACCGGCAAGGGTGCCATCACCCGCGAACTCGCCGACGCCATCGAGGAGTTCGAGGACTCCGACGGCATCACCGGCTTCGACCCGGAGATCGCGGTCCTGGCCGACCCGGGCTCCTGCGTCCGTACGTACGGCACCCGCGAGGACTTCCTCATCCCCTCCGCCTGCCTCAACTCCACGGTGTCGGGCCTGATTTCACGAACCGTCCTGCGCGCCGACCTGGTCGGCCCGAACGACTTCCACGGCGCCAAGTTCTACCGTGAACTCGCCGGCGCCGACGTCTCGGTGGACTTCCTCGACGCCGTCGCCGCCCGCTTCCCGGAGGTCGCGGACGCCGTCGACACCACGGTGAAAGAGTTGTTGGCCGCCGACCGGTCACCGACCTGGGAGGGCTGGGCGGCAGTTGAGCGGATCAGCGAGGAGTACGAGATCCACGACGTGAACCTCGTCAAGCCCGGCGTCGGCGAGACCACCCGGGTGCTGCTGCGCCGCGTCCCCTGGAAGATCCTGGCCCGCGCCGGAGCGGGCGCCGACCTCGACCACGTACGCCTGCTCGCCGAGCAGCGGGGCGTACCCGTCGAGGAGGTGGCCGAACTCCCGTACACCTGCGTGGGATTGATCCACCCCAAGTACACGCGGGGCGCGACCGGCGCCGACGGCAAGGCGGTGTCGGTATGAGTCCCTCGAGTCCCGTGCTCGTCGCCAGCGATCTCGACCGTACGCTCATCTACTCCGCCGCGGCCCTCGCGCTGACCATGCCGGACGCCCGCGCGCCCCGGCTGCTCTGTGTCGAGGTGCACGAGGCCCGGCCGCTGTCGTACATGACGGAAGTGGCCGCCGGTCTGCTCACCGAACTCGGTGACGCCGCCGTCTTCGTGCCGACGACCACCCGGACCCGTAAGCAGTACCTGCGCATCAACCTGCCGGGCCCGGCACCGAAGTACGCGATCTGTGCGAACGGCGGTCACATCCTCGTCGACGGTGTCGCCGACCAGGACTGGCACGATCGGGTGCAGGCACGGCTCGCGGACGAGTGCGCGTCCCTGGACGAGGTCCGGGACCATCTCGCGGCCACCGCCGACCCGCTCTGGGTGCGCAAGCACCGTATCGCCGAGGACTTCTTCGCCTACCTCGTCGTCGAGCGCGAACTGCTGCCCGAGGAGTGGGTGAAGGAACTGGCGGTCTGGGCCGAGGTCCGCGGCTGGACGGTCTCCCTCCAGGGCCGCAAGATCTACGCGGTGCCGAAGCCGCTCACCAAGAGCGCGGCCATGCGTGAGGTCGCCCGCCGCACCGGCGCGACGCTCACTCTGGCCGCCGGTGACTCGCTCCTCGACGCCGACCTTCTCCTGGCCGCCGACCGGGGCTGGCGCCCCGGCCACGGTGAGCTGGCGGAGACGGAGTGGAGCGCCGAGACAGTCAGCGCACTTCCCGAGCGGGGGGTCGCGGCGGGGGAGAGGATCCTTCGGGAGCTCCTGCGCGAGACAAGGGAGGCCCGGGGGACTCGGGGCATTCCGGGGACCCGCTAGCGGCCCGCGCCCGTCGCCGTACGACCCGTACGGCGACGAAGGCGACCACCGCCAGAGCCGCCCCGGCGAGCACCACCTTCGAGTACGCGGAGACGACGGTCGAGACCTCGGCCCAGTTGTCGCCCAGCAGATAGCCCGCGCACACGAAGGCGGTGTTCCACAGGGCGCTGCCGAGGGTGGTGAGGCCGAGGAACACGGGCAGGGGCATGCGTTCGACGCCGGCCGGTACGGAGATCAGGCTGCGGAAGACGGGGATCATCCGCCCGAAGAACACCGCCTTCGTGCCGTGCCGCAGGAACCAGGCCTCGGTCTTCTCGATGTCCGTCACCTTGACCAGTGGCAGCCGGCCGGCGAGGGCGACGGTGCGGTCACGGCCGAGCAGCGCGCCGACCCCGTACAGGGCGAGCGCGCCGACGACCGAGCCGGCCGTGGTCCAGAGCAGCGCGGCGAGCAGGCTCATCTGCCCGGTGCTCGCCGCGAAACCGGCGAGCGGCAGGATCACCTCGCTCGGCAGTGGCGGGAAGAGGTTCTCCAGCGCGATGGCGAGGCCCGCGCCTGGGGCGCCCATCGTGTCCATGAGGTCGGTGACCCACTGGGGTGCGGCCGTCGTGGCTGTCATACGGCCACGCTAGGAAACCGAACCTGAACCCAGCCTGAAGGGCCGCCTAACCGCCCCGCCGCGCGGGCCCTCAGCCGCAGCAGCCCCCGCCGCAGCAGCCGCCCCCGCCGCCACCGCGCGGCGCCGACGCCGGTGCGGACGCCGAGCCGCCGACGGCGACCGTCGACAGGAGCTTCACGGTGTCGTCATGACCGGCGGGGCAGTCCGCCGGGGCGGCCGACTCGGCCATCGGGCGGCTGAGTTCGAAGGTGTCGCCGCACGTGCGGCAGCGGTACTCGTAGCGAGGCATGCGGACAGATTAGTCCCCAATTGCTCGCCGCGCGGAGCCCGACGGTTTCGATGGTGATCCTTTCTGTTCATTCCCTATGTGGAGAAGTTGCGAAGCTCGCTGGTAATTTGTCTATGCCGCGATGAGCCGTGAGGTCGGGGAATCAAGGATTTGCACGGAGTGCGGAGGGTGTGTCGTGACCCAGGAGCCGGATGAATCGGACGTCACTCTGTATTTGCGCATATCGGACCTGGACATTCCCGGCGACGGGAAAGAATCTCCCTTAACGGGAGAAGTCGGGTCGGGAAACAGGCGTAAAGCCCGATTGGCTCGTAAAGCCCGCCGAATATCCCTTCCCCTGCTCCGTGCCCGAATATGGGCCCTCGTCACGTCCCATGCGCCGAAGTATCCGAGGCCAGGCCGTGCCGACTGGCGGCGCTGGATACCCTCCTGGCGCCAGTGGCTGGGGGGCGTACTGACGTCCGTGGGGCTGACCTGCCTGCTCCTGAGCATCGCCTACGCGGCCACCGACATCCCGGACAACCTCAACACGTACGCCACCCAGCAGGACAACGTGTACTTCTGGGCCGACGGGACGCCCATGGCCCGTACCGGCTGGGTGCAGCGGCAGGCGATGCCGCTGAAGGAGATACCGGAGGACGTCCGCTGGGCGGTGCTCGCCGCCGAGAATGCGAGTTTCTACAGCGATTCCGGCATTTCGCTCAAGGGCATCAGTCGCGCCCTTTTCCGTACCGTCGGCCAGGGTGACACCCAGGGTGGATCCACCATCACCCAGCAATATGTCAAAAACGTCTATCTCAACCAGAACCAGACGATCAGCCGCAAGTTCACCGAGGCGATGATCTCCCTCAAGCTCGACAATCGGATGAGCAAGGACGACATCCTCGAGGGCTACCTCAACACCAGTTGGTTCGGTCGCGGCTGCTACGGCATCCAGCGTGCCGCCCAGGCCTACTACGGCAAGGACGTCAGCGAACTCGACGCAGGCGAGGGCGCGTTCCTCGCCTCCCTCCTCAAGGGCGCCGGCCTGTACGACCCGACCCTGAGCAGCGCCAACCGTGCCCGCGCCGTGGAGCGCTGGTCCTGGACCCTCGACCGGATGGTCGACATCGGCAGGCTGACGAAGGCCGAGCGGGCCACGTACACGAAGTTCCCCGAGCCGCTGAAGAGCAACCCGCTGTACGACACCGGTGAGCAGACCGACTACCTGGTGGAAGTGGCCTCGCAGTACGCCAAGAAGGCCGGGGGGATCTCCGACAAGGACTTCGACCTCGGCGGCTACCAGGTCTACACGACGTTCGACCGCAACCGGGAGCGCAAGCTCGCCGACGCCGTGGCCAAAGCCCGTAAGCAGGCGCTGAAGGACGATCCGAAGGCCGCGAAGACCGCACACTACGGCGCCGCCTCGGTGACCGCCGACGGCCGGATCCTCGCCGTCTACGGCGGCCCCGACCACCGTACGCAGGGTTACAACGAGTCCAACTCCACCACCGTCCCCGCCGGTTCGGCCTTCCTGCCGTTCGTCTACGCCGCCGGCCTGGAGCACGGCGTCCACGAGAGCCGCGACGACGAGGCGACACGTGTCACGGGGGAGACCTTGTACGACGGCAACGACGACGTGCCGGTGACCACGCCCGAGGGGCCCTACTGGGACCGCAGCGGCAAGAAGGTGGCCGCCAGCAACGACGGTGACCTGTCCTACGGGCAGATCTCCCTGCACCGGGCGCTGGAGCTGTCGGTGAACACGCCGTTCATGCAGCTCGGCATGGACACCGGCCTGGACAACGTCCGCGCGACCGCGGAGGCCGCCGGACTGCTGCCCGCCAGCATCGGGGCGCAGGTGCCGGCCCTCTCGACGGGCACCTCCACGCCCAGCGCGATCCGCATGGCCGGCGGCTACACCACGTTCATCGCCGGCGGCAGGCGCACCGAGCCCTACTCGGTGCGCAGGATCACCCGCAACGGAGCCGGCATCGCCCTGGACACCCCCACCCCGACCCGCGCGATCGGCGCCGACGTGGCCGAGGAGGTCACCTCGGCGCTCACCGACGCCTTCAGCACCGCCCACCCCGTCGCGGCCGCGTCCGCCGACGGGAAGGTGGCCGGCAAGGCGGGGACCACCCCGGGCGACACCGCCTCCTGGTTCGTCGGCACGAACAAGTTCGTGTCCACGGCTGTCGTCGTCTACCGCATCGACCTGGCCAAGAGCCTCGAACCGCTGCCGTTGAAGGGCCTTGCCGGCACCGACGACGACAGCGTTCCGTACGGCATCTGGTCGGGTGCCATGAGCCCGCTCGGCTGACCACCGGACGGTGCAGGAACCCACCCCCCCTCGAAATGAGCAGCACATGAGACAAGCGTCGGGCCGCCGTCGCAAGGCCCCGGCAACGCCTCCGCCCGTCAGCCGCCGCCCGCGGCTCGCGGCGTACCTCGTCGTCGCGTCCCTGACCATGGCGTCCCTGACCGCCGGATACCTGATGCTGGGCCGCACCGACCACACCGCGCCGACAGCCTCCGTGCGGTCCGGGGGAACCGCGAAAGCCTCCGCGCAGGCGACCGACGAACCGAAGTGGGACGGCATAACCAAGGTCCTGGGGGACGGTTCCACCTCGTACACCGGCCCGCAGCAGGGCCGGTTGAAGCCGGTGCCGCTCAAGCCCGGTGAGAAACCGCCACAGTTCGTCGTCTTCTCCTGGGACGGCGCACTGGCGGGCGACGACGAACTCTTCGAGCACTACCGGGAGTTGGCCGCGCGGTACGACGCCCACATGACGTTCTTCCTCACGGGCATCTATCTGCTGCCCAAGAGCAAGGCGAACCTCTACAAGCCCCCGCAGCACCCCGTGGGGTCGGCCGCGATCAGCTACGCGACCGACGAGCACATCCGCACCACGCTTGAGGAGCTCGGCAAGGCGTGGCGGGAGGGCAACGAGATCGGTACCCACTTCAATGGCCACTTCTGCGGTGAGAAGGGCGGCGGCGACTGGAGCGTCGCCGAGTGGAAGAGCGAGATCGACCAGTTCTTCTCCTTCGTGCAGAAGTGGAAGACCAACACCGGCTACACCGACCTCGCCCCGCTGCCGTTCGACATCAAGAAGGAGGTCACCGGCGGGCGCGCCCCCTGTCTGGAGGGCCAGAAGAACCTGCTGAAGGCCGCCGAGAGCTACGGCTGGCGCTACGACGCGAGTTCCGCGGGCGACTTCCAGATCTGGCCGAAGAAGAAGGACGGCATCTGGGACTTCCCGCTGCAGATGCTCCCGTACGAGGGCGGCGACTACCAGGGCCTGTCCATGGACTTCAACTTCCTCTACAACCAGTCCGAGGGCGAGACCGACGGGGCCGCGGTCAACTACCCGAAGTGGCAGCAGGAGACCGTCGCCTCCTACATGGCCGGCTTCGACCGGGTGTACTACGGCAGCCGCGCCCCGCTGTTCATCGGCAACCACTTCGAGAACTGGAACGGCGGCATCTACATGAAGGCCGTCGACGAGGTCATGGCGACCATGTGCACGAAGAAGGACGTCAAGTGCGTCTCTTTCAAGGAACTCGCCGACTGGCTCGACGTGCAGACCCCCGCGACGCTGGAGCGGCTGCGCGGCCTGGACCCGGCGCAGTCGCCGGACTGGTCGACGGTCGTGAAGTGACAGCCGGTATGTGACGGTCCGTCAACTCCCTTGCCTGCAAAGGGTATCCCCGTTCACGGGAGCTCCACATGGCATGCAAAAATTCCACAACCCGGCATCCCCCATCGCCGGGGCAAGAGGGGAAACATTCGTGAAGTCAAGGAACATGGGCCGTACGCGCAGCCGCGCCGCCATAGTCGTCGCGGCGGCTGCCTCGGTCGCCGCGGGAGCGGCGCTGCTGCCGGTCGCGAGCGCGAGCGCGGCGACCGCGCGCTCCGCCGCCCCGATCGTGGACCAGCAGACCAGGGCCACCTTCCAGCGCCTGGCCGACGCGGTCCTCACCGACCGCACGGACGCGCTCGTCGACGGCGCGCAGGGCAACCGGAAGAAGCCGCTGACCAACGTCTTCTCCGGTGACGTCAAGCTGTCCGCCGCACTGGCCCGCAGCGAGAACGCCGCACTGACCTCGCTGGACAGGCGCAAGGACCGCCTCTCGGCGCTCGGCGAGAAGTACAGCAAGGCCAACACCGTCGTCACCCTGAACAGCACCCGCCTGCGGGGCACCAAGGCCGAGGTCGCGGTCACCGAGACCACGACCCTGACGTACCAGAAGGTCCGCGGCGACGAGCCGGGGACCACCGGCTTCCAGGCCCACCACGCGCTGACGTTCACCGCCGACGCGCGCGGCCACTGGCAGCTGACGGGCATCCGGAACACCGACGCCGCCGCCGACCTCGCGGTGAACCAGCCGGCCGAGCCGTCCGTCGTGTCCAGGGCAGGCACGTCCCGGGTCGCCGCCGGCACCACCCCCAACGCGCCCCGCGCGGCCACCACCCGCACGGCACCGGCCAAGGCCAAGAACCTCACCACCGGCGCCTACGACTACAAGGCCATGGCCACGTACGCGGAGAAGTACTGGAGCACCTACAACAAGGCCTACCCGAACTTCAACGGGCACAGCGCCGGCGGCGACTGCACCAACTTCGCCAGCCAGTCCCTGAAGGCCGGCGGCTGGAAGCACGCCCCCGGCTATGTCTACGACTACACCAAGTGGTTCGGCAACGCCGACATCCAGTCGGATTCCTTCGTCGGCGTCAACGAGTGGTCCTGGTTCGCCCAGAACTCGAAGCGCACCACCAGCCTCGCGTACGTCTACCAGCTCGACGTCGGCGACGTGCTCCAGATGGACTTCGACAAGGACGGGTCCAAGGACCACACGATGTTCGTCACGTACCGCAGCGCGCAGGGCGTGCCGTACCTGACGTACCACTCCGCCAACACCTACCGCAGGTCGGTGGCGAGCATCATCGCGTCGAACCCGAACGCCTACTACTACGCCTACCGCACCTGATTCACCCCGGTCCCACCGCTCCGGCCCTTTCCCGGGCCGGGCGGCGGGCCTCCGCAGGAGAGATGTACGCCAGGAGGGATGCGCGCTCAGTGGGCGGTCGTCCCGCGCTCCTCGCGGATACGGCTGACCACGCCGGCCACCGTGTGCCGTACCGCCTCCGCCTCCGTCAGGAAGTGCCAGTAGTCGGGATGGCGGCCCTCCAGCCCGGCGATCGCGCGGTCCAGCCGGGCCACCGACTCGTCCAGCGGGCGGGCGTCCCGCGGGTCCGGGGTGTTGCGCCCCGACATGGCCAGCCGCTGCGCGTCCCGGATCGCGAAGCGCGTCCGGTCGATCTCGCCCCGAGGGTCCTTCTGTACGGCGTTCAGCCGCCGCAGCCGGTCCCCGGCCGCCGACACCGCCTCGTCGGTGGTGTTCAGCAGCGCCCGCACCGTCGACAGCAGCGCTGTCGCGTCCGGCCAGCGCTGGGCGTCCCGAGCGGCCTGTGCCTCCTTGAGCTTGGCCTCGGCCTGCCGCACATGGTCCGTCGCCTGTTCCGGTACGTGCTGGAGGTCCTGCCAGCACGCCGCCGAGAACCGTCTGCGCAGCTCGCTCAGCAGCGGCTCCACCTGCCCGGACCGGGTGGTCAGCGCCTCGGCGCGAGTACGCAGCGACACCAGCCGGTGATCGATCTCCGCAGCCCGCTCGGGCAGCCGCGCCGCCTCCGCCCGCACCGCCTCCGCCTCGCGCGCGACCCGGTCGGCCCGCTCCAGCGTCTCCGGCACACCGTGCTGTCCCGCGCCCTGGTTGAGCCGGGTCAGCTCCGGCCCGAGGGCGGCGAGCCGGGCGGCCAGGTCGTCCGCCCGCAGCCCCGACCCCCGTACCGCGTCCAGGGCGTTCGACGCGGCCAGCAGCGACTGCCGGGCGCGCTCCACGGAGGGCGCGAGCCGGGCCAACTGGGTCTCGGCCTTGCCGAGCAGCGGCCCGAGCCCGTCCGCGAAGCGGTCCAGGTCCTGCTTGACCCGCCCCAGCTCCTCCTTGGCCCGGGTCAGCTCGGACCGGGCGTGGGTGGCGGCCGAGGCCTCCAGATCGTCGCGGTCGAGATCGTGGGCGTCGATGGCGGTGATGTACTGGCCGCTGGCCTCGTCGATCCGGCGCCCGAGCCCCTCGAAGTCGGAGACCGCGCGCCGGGCGGCGGGGGTGTCGTCGACGGCCTTGATGGTCTCTATCGAGATCCGCAGATCCCGCTGGGCGGTGTCCAGTTCGTAGAAGGCAGCGGCGGCGGCGTCCTTCGCGGCCTGCGCCTCGGCACGCTGGCTCTCGGCCCGCCCACCGAACCACCGCCGTGTACCGCCACCGGCGAAGGCGGCGGGCAGGGCGAGGAGCAGCGGCAACGGGAGCAGTACGAGCGTCAGCGCGTCCCGCGCCGCGGAGCGCACGCCGGTGAGAGAGGCCTTGCGAGAGGCCTCGGGTGGGCGGTGCGGCGAACGGCGAGGTGGCTGGTGCGCGCGCGGCGCAATCGGCGTGTACGGCTCAGAAGTAGTCGCCGTCACTTCCCTCTCCCGTGCTGTGATCTGCCCTGCCCGGTTCATTCTCCCACCGGTAGAGGACGAACACACGGCCCGGTCGGTTCGCGCTGCGCGTACCCAGTCACGATCAGCCGCGAACCGAGTGCGCACCGGGCCACCACGAGGCTCACTCCCCGGCGACCCGCACCCGTATGCTCCCGTCCTGCGTCTTCGCCGACACCACATGCGTACTGCGGTCGGCGCGCGGCACGGACACCTTCACGGAGCCGTCGTCCGAGTCCGCCGTCACGCGGTATGTCTCCCGGGGCAGCTCGATCGTGAGCGAGCCGTCGTCGCTGCTCGACTCGACCAGGTCCGGCACGGAGGCGAGTTCGAGCCGCACCGAGCCGTCCTGGGAGTGCGCCCGCACCTGCTGGGAGCGCACACCGAGGGCGTGGATCGAACCGTCGTCGGTGTAGAGCTTCAGCGGGCCGGTGGAGTTCTCGACGGTGACGGAGCCGTCCTCGGAGCGTATGTCGAGGGCCTGGTCGAAGCCGCGCGCGGTGACCTTCCCGTCCCCGTTCCGCACGACGACGGAGACACCGCGAGGCACCTCGATCCGGTGCTTGGCCGAGCAGTCGGCGACCACGCCCGAGCACTTCACCCGGAGTTCGAGCCGGTCGTCCTCCATGGACCAGGTCACCTTGGGGTCCTTGCCCATGGTGACGGAGCCCTGGAACCAGCGGGTGACCTCGATCCGGCCCGACTTGCCGGAGTCGGCGGCGACGATGTCGAGCCCGGACTCGTTCGAGTCGACGGTGAGCGTGCGCCCCTGCAGGGCGAAGGAACGGTGCTCCGGATCCTTGTCGTCCCCCGCGGAGGAGCAGGCCGACGCGGTGGCGACGAGCGCGACCACCGCGCCGACGACGGCGATGACACGGGTGCGCGGAAATGCTGAACGGGCCATGGTCCTACTCCCCCTGAGGCGAACACGGGACCGGTGATCGGCGATCGGTTGAGCCGGCCCTGCGACACTCTTCGACCGTACGGAGCCGCCGCCCGGCGGGGCATCCGGGTCGCTCCCCGATCTGTACGGGGGAAAACCCCCGAATCCGGAGCCGGTGATCTCCGGGGCGGATACTGGTTTGCGAGGCAGTGCCCCGGGCAATGTAGGCTGACGACTCGTCCTGGGCGCGTAGCTCAGTGGTAGAGCGCCGCCCTTACAAGGCGGATGTCGGCGGTTCGAAACCGTCCGCGCCCACCAGGGCAAATAGCAGGATCCAGGTGACGAGTGGCCCCCCGGCGGTTTCGCCGGGGGGCCGTTTCGTGTGGCGAAGCGTGGTGAACGCGGCCTTCGGATCGGCCCCGTGTTCGTGCCGGATATCGTGAGTGGCAGTGCCGGGTGGGAGCAGAGAGGTCGGACGTGTCGGACGAGGGACGGCTGATTGCCGGGCGGTATCGGCTGACCGAGCAGATCGGCCGTGGCGGTATGGGCACGGTCTGGCTGGCCGCCGACGAGATGCTCAACCGCCGGGTCGCGCTCAAGCGTCTGCACGAGGACTCGCGGTTCGCCGACGACGAACTTCCCCTGATGTACGAGCGCACCCGCCGCGAGGCGCAGAGCGCGGCCCGGATCGCGCACCCGAACGTGGTCGTCGTCCATGACGTCGTCGAGGACGACGGGCTGCCGTGCATCGTCATGGAGTACGTGCCCTCCACCACACTGGGCGCCCTGCTCAAGAGCGGCGGAACCGTTTCTCCCGAGGAGGCCGCCCGCGTCGGCCGGGGCATGGTCGGCGCGCTGCGGGCCGCTCACGAGGCCGGCGTACTGCACCGTGACGTCAAGCCGGGCAACGTCCTGCTCGGCGAGGGCGGCCGGGTCGTCCTCACCGACTTCGGCATCGCCACGGCGACCGGTACCAGCACCCTCACCCGGACCGGCGAGATCGTCGGCTCCATCGACTTCATGGCGCCGGAGCGCATCCAGGGCGACACCCCCGGCCCCGCCTCCGATCTCTGGGCGCTCGGCGCGACCCTCTACCAGGCGGTGGAGGGGCAGCCGCCGTTCCGCAGGCTCACGCCGGTGGAGACGGCGTACTCCATCGTCACGGCGCCCCTGGAGCCGATGAAGCAGGCCGGCCCGCTGGAGCCGCTGATCGCGGCCCTGCTGGCCAAGGACCCGGCCGAGCGGCCCTCGGCCGAGGAGACGGAACTGGCGCTGCGGGCGGTGACCGAGGACACGGTGCCGCGCGCGTGGACGGCGTCCGTTCCGCTGCCGACGCCGGGACCCGCGACGGACGGTACAGGGGGTACCCGGAGGAGGACCGGCACCAGGAAGGCGGCTCCTGTACAGGAACGCGGCGGGCGTGGGCGCCGTACCGTCCTCTGGAGCGCGGTCGCGGTGATCCTGGTCGCCGGGGGCACCGCGGGCGGCCTCTACTACGTGAACTCGTCCGGCGAGGACACGCAGAGCGCCGGTTCGGCGACGAGCCCCACCCCGACGGCCTACGCGCCCTCGCCCGTCCCCGACGGCTACCACCTGGTCACGGAGAAGGCGCTCGGTGTCGCCTTCCCGGTGCCGGACGGCTGGAAGCTGGACAAGCGGAAGTCCGACGGGGTCGTCTACGTCGACGGGACCGGGCTGGCCGGCCTCACCATCGGCATGGTGGACCCCGCGGGCGATCCCCTGGCGCACTTCAAGGAGATCGAGGCGAACACGAAGGTCAACTATCCCGGGGACAAGTACCGCAAGCTCTATCTGCAGCGGACGACGTACCGCGGCCAGAAGGCCGCCGTCTGGGAGTTCACCTTCACGGGCCGGGCGCGTGACTTCCACGCCATCGAGCTCGGTTTCGGGCAGGAGGGCGGCCGGGAGTACGACATCTATGTCTCGGCGCCCGAGGAGACGTGGGACACCTACCGGCCGGTCTTCGACCGGGTGCGGGAAGGTTTCCGCACCACCTCCACCTCCACCTCCACGTCGACGGCAACCTCCACCCCGCCGTCCTGAGTCCGGGCCGCGCAGGCCTCAGGCCTCGTCCTCTGTGCCTTCGTGCGCGTGCTTGAGCCGCGTGCGCGCGTCCACCCGGTCCGCTCCCGTGACCTCGGCCCAGAAGCGGTGGCCGCTCACGAACACCGCGAGCTCGTGCTCCCGCCGCCGCAGCTTCTCCACCTCGGCCTGTTCGTCGGCCGACCAGCCCGGCGACGCGGGGCGCTCCACCTTGCGCCAGCCGCCGGTGTCACTGAAACCGTCCAGCGGCTCGACCGACCAGGGGAGCCGCTTCAGGAGGACGGACAGCTCGGCCCGGACCTGATGCAGCTCCTCCTGACCGGCCAGGAGGTCACTCGGGAAGTCATAGGTCGTCGCCACGCGGTAATGGTACGCCTGTTCGATTTTGAGAAGCGAGTTCCTCCGGGGACTTCCTCCCTGTCTTCACGCGAACGAGTGAACGGGCCGGGATGGCCGGTGGAAGGCGGTCATCGGAGGGCGGTCAGCGGCCCCCGGCTGCCAGCTCCCGCACCACCCGCGTGGCCACCGGTACGTCCACACCGTGCCGTTCGGCCGCGCGCAGCAGGGCTCCGCCGATCGCGTCCAGTTCCAGCGGGCGGCCCGCCTCGGCGTCGCGCTGCATCGACGACCGGGTGGCCGGGGGGAAGGTGTCGTAGCGGGTCAGGGCCTGGGCGGGGTCCGCCGGGCCGCCGCAGGCCAGGCTCACCGCCGCCGTCTCCTCGACCAGGGCGGTCAGTTCGTCGCGGTGGCGGGTGCGGACGTCGCCCAGCGGGAGTCCGTGCAGGGTGGTCAGCAGGGCGAAGGGGGCGAGGAACGACATCTTCGCCCACAGCACCGCCGCCTCGTCGGGCAGGGCCCGGGTGGCCGGTCCGGCGGCCGTGAAGGCGGCGGCCAGCGCGTCGAGACGCTCGCGCGGTACGGGGTCGCCGGCCAGGTCGATCTCCGCGAAGGGGCTCGCGTGTTCGATCACGCCGGGTGCCGTGCGGGTCGACTCGACGCGGATCACGGCCGGGGCGACGCGGTCGTCGCCGTAGCGGGCGCGCAGTGCGGCCGGGTGCTCGACGCCGTTCAGGAACGGTACGACCAGGGCGTCGCCCAGCGCCCTCGCCGGGACGCGCTCCAGGGCCGCGTCGAGGTTCGTGTGCTTGACGGCTACGAGAACGGCGTCGACTCCACCGAGGGGGCCCGATGCCTCCGGCAGCTCGGTCGCCGTGTCCACCTTCGCCGTGAACTCGCCGAACCGGCCGCTGCGGACGTGGATTCCGCCCTCGCGCAGTGTCCGCGCGGTGTCGTCCCCGGCCAGGCAGAGCACGCGGTGACCGGCGCGGGAGAGCAGGGCGGCGAGGAGGCCACCGATGCCTCCGGGGCCGAGAACGGCGAAGGTGAGCGTGTCCTGGCGTACGCCTGCGGGTGTGTCCGTCTGCATGGCTGATCGAACCTCTCATCGGTCGGCCCCTGACAGGTGGCCGCTTCGCTGACCATGATCGCAGCCGGTACGGACGTAGGGCACTCCCCGTTCAGCATGCGGGCGGCGCGGATCGCCGGGTACGCGCGAGACTGGAGGTATGTGCCGCAGCATCAAGACCCTCCGCCCGCCCGTACTCCCCGAAGAGGCCACCGAGGACGAGGTCAGGGCCGCCGCCCTTCAGTACGTCCGCAAGGTCTCCGGCTTCCGGGCACCGGCCGCCCACAACCGCGAGGTTTTCGAACACGCCGTCGACGTCATCGCGGCGGCCACGGCCGAACTGCTCGCCGGCATCGAGGTGCGTGGCGGGGGTGGGGGCGGTGGTACGACGACAGCCCGGCACGCGTCCTGAGGAACGCGCGCCGGGCTGGGCTGGGCTGGGAGGTTATTGGCTGAGCCTCTGAGTCACCGAGCCCTTGGGCCGGTGAACCGAGGCCACCGAACCTCTAACCGACCGTCCACTTCTGGTTGTCGCCCGTGCCGCAGGCCCACAGCACCAGCTGGGTACCGTTGGCCGTGGCCGCGCCGTACGCGTCCAGGCAGATGCCCGCGTTGACGTTGGTGATCGTGCCGTCGGTGTTGATGTTCCACTTCTGGTTGTTGCCGCCGTGGCAGTCCCAGATGACGACCTTCGTGCCGTTGGTCTTGCCGCTGTCGTAGGCGTCCAGGCACTTGTTGCCGTACACCACGAGTTCCTTGCGGGAGGTGTACGTCCACGCCTGGTTGGAGCCGCCGTTGCAGTCCCACAGCTCGGCCTGGGTGCCGTTGGTGATCGTGCTGTTGAAGAGGTCCACGCAGCGCCCGGACTGCTTGCCGACGATCAGGTTGCCGTTCGTGCCGGGGACCGGCTGGACGGTCAGCGTGCCCAGAGTCGGGCCGTTGGTGACGGCGAGAGTGTTGGCGGTGCCCTTGGACAGGGCGACCTGGACGGAGATCGTGCCCGGGGTCGAGCCGGTCGGCGGGAACGACACCGTGGTCGCCGTCTGGCCGTTGACCTTGAGGGTCGCCGTCCGGGCGGTGCTCGTGTTGTTCGTGTACGTGAAGTCGGCGACCGCGACACCCGTGTTCGCCGCGCTCACGCCGGTGTAGGTGGCGGCGGAGTCGGGCTCGTACGCGCTGCTCGCCGCCTCCGTGCCGCCGGTGACCGTCAGCAGGACCGAGCCGCCGGCCGGGACGCTGGCGGTGTAACCGGTGGCGTACGAGCCGATGTTGGTGCGGCTCCACAGGTCACGGACGGTCGCGGACGCGCTCGTCAGACCGAGGTCGGCCCAGCGGACGGTGATGTTCTGGGCGGAGGAGGTGCGGTTGAGGAGCACGGCGGCACGCTTGCCGGTGCCGGCCAGCACCTTCCCGTACACCTGTGCGCCCGTGGTGTCCTCGGCGACCTTGACGCCCTGGAGGCCGCGCGGGTCCTGGTCCACGGCGACGACCTCGGGGTTCTTGAGGATCGCGGCGGACTCGGCGGTCATCGTCGAGAGGTTGTTGCCGGCCAGCAGCGGGGCGCCGGAGATGGCCCACAGGGCCATGTGGGTGCGGTTCTGGGCGGCGGTGAGGCCGGTCATGCCGACCATCAGCATGTCCGGGTCGTTGTAGTAGCCGGTGTGCTGGGCGGTGGGGTGCAGGCCCTGGTCGTAGTTGGACAGCATGTTCGTCATCGAGGGGTTGTTGCCCCAGTAGACGATGTCGGTGCTGGTCCGGAACAGGGGAGCGAGGCCGGGGGCCCAGTTCCAGGTGTTCTGGTAGCCCCAGTTGCAGATGGAGAGGGTGAGCGGGCGCCCGGTGGTCGCGGACGCGGTCGCCACCGCGTCGCTGATCGACTTGTACGTGGTCGCCGCGTCGAGGCCTTCGACGTCACCGCCGCACCAGTCGACCTTGACGAAGTCGAAGCCCCAGGTGGAGAACTGGAGCATGTCCTGCGCGTAGTGGCCCTCGCTGCCGCTGCCCGGGGCGGCGGGGCGGCCCGTCGGGTAGTAGTAGCCGCAGCCGTCCTTGCCGGCGTCGGTGTAGATGCCGGCCTTGAGGCCCTTGCTGTGGATGTAGTCGGCGATGGCCTTCATGCCGCCGGGCCACTCGGCCTGGTCGACCGTGATGTTGCCGGCACTGTCCCGGGTGCCCTGCCACCAGCCCTCGTCGATGTTGATGTACTTGTAGCCCGCCTTGGGCAGCCCGGAGGCGACGAACGCGTCGACCTGGCCCTTGATCACGCTGTAGTCGATGACCGCCGCGAAGCTGTTCCAGGACGCCCAGCCCATGGGGGCGGTGGGGACCGGTATCTGGCGTGTGGAGGCGGCGACGGGGGCGGTGTCGCCGAGGGCGGTGGCCTCTTCGGCCTGCGGCTGGGCGAAGAGGAGGGCGGCGGTCGCCGCGGTGGCCAGGGCGAGGGCGCGTATCGCTGTGCGTCTGAAGAGGGATGAGCGCGGCGGGGGGTACATGCGGCTCCTTTCCGGGGCGCGGCGTTGCGATTCCCGGAGAGTTGGTCGATATTTCGAACCACGATCGGCGAACCGAACGAGGGGGCGGGCTGAAATTAGAGCGACGGGAGGGTTAAGTCAACGGGTGGGACAGAAAGGGTTTTCCCAACCGGGTGATTTCAGGCGGGGATTGGGGAGTGAGGGTGCCTATGGGCTCGCGGGGGTCCCGCGTGGTGGCGGGTGCGGCGCCGTCGTGGCTTGTCGCGCCCCGCGGCGGAGCCGCAAAATGACACAGCCCCGCGCCCCCATAGGGGCGCGTCTCCGCGGCGCCCGTCAATAGGTGCCCGTGCGGACGGCACCGCCTATCCGGGTGCGCCCGTCACCCTGGGTCGGCGCATCAGGAAGGCCGCGCCCGCGCCCGCTCCGAAGAGGGCGGCCACGGATACGCCCGTTGCCAGCCAGGTCGCGCCCAGCCACTGGCCGCCGAAGTAGCCGAGGGCGACGCTGTACGCGGCCCAGGCGAGGCCGGCCACGATGGACCAGGGGAGGAACTCGCCGACCCGGCGGTGGGCGGCGCCCGCGCCGAGGGAGACGACCGAGCGGCCGGCCGGGGCGAAGCGGGCGACGACGACCAGGATGCCGCCGCTGTGCGCGAGGGCCTGGCCGAGACGTTCCTGCGCACTGGTCAGGCGCCGGGAGCGGGCGATCGCGCGGTCCAGACGGGCCCCGCCGTGCCAGGCCAGCCGGTACGCCACCAGGTCGCCGAGGACCGATGCCGTGGCCGCGCACAGGGTGAGCGCGAGGATGTCGGGGACCTGCTGCGGTACCTGCCCGGTGGCCGCGCCCGAACCGGCGGCGGCTGCCGTGGCGGCCGTGATGACCAGGACGCCGCTCGGCAGTACCGGCACCAGGACGTCGAACAGGACGGACACACCCACCAGGGCGTAGATCCACGGGGTCCCGGTCAGGGACCCCACACTCTCAAGCACCGCAGACTCCCCGAAACTCCCCCGTCGGCCCGATCCGTGCCGCTACCTCGCGGGGGAGCGGCGGGCGGCGTGTGACAGCCATACAGCGTACGCGGGGGGTCTGACAGGAGATCCACTGGGGCGCATGTGTTCGGCACACGATGTTCACCCTGACGTACGCCGGTGCCCATCCACGGGATTCGAGGATGGGCACCGGCGTACGAACGAGCGATGGATCAGCTGGATCGGCCGGATCAGGCGGCTACCGGGGTCTTCTCCCGCGACCCCTTCGTCGCGCCCGACGAGCGCTTCGCGAGGAACCGGTCGAGGCCGAAGGCGCCGGAGCCGGTGAAGACGAGCAGGAAGAACGCCCAGCAGAAGGCGGCGGCCAGTTCGCCCTGGTTCTGGATCGGCATGAGGGCGCTCGGCTGGTGGACGTCGAAGTACGCGTACGCCATCGCACCCGAGGCGATGAACGAGGCGGCGCGGGTACCGAGGCCCAGCAGGACCAGGGTGCCGCCGACCAGCTCGATGACTGCCGCGTACCAGCCGGGCCAGGTGCCGGCCGCGACGGTCTCCTCGCCGCCGAGGACGCCGAAGAGCGAACGGGCGCCGTGGCAGGCGAAGAGCAGGCCGACCACGATCCTGAAGAGGCCGATGGCGTAGGGCTGAGCGTTGTTGAGGCGAGCGGACATGTGGGGGATGTCTCCTTCGGTCGGGACCGTTCCGTTCGAAATCTTTCGAGAACTGCGGACGGAGCGGTCCGGGGGGCGGAACCGAGCGGGTAATCCACCGTAGGGGCGCCTAATCGACGCTTGCAAGTTCAACATTTGGCCACTGCTCTGCCTCCCGATGGGCCTCCGCCTGCCGTTCCGGTTCGCCGATTTCCGCACGTGGAGCGGCTGTTGGGGGCATCCGCAGCACCGCCCGTGCGACCGCATCCGCGTCCGAAAGCGTGACCGAATCCACGCCAGGGCGGGCCCCGGCGGCCGTCACCCAGTGCACGCCCTCCGTGGGCACACCGAACGCCAACCTCCTTGCTTGTGACCGTCCTTGACGAGTCATCAGGAAGCACCGACGAGGCTCGCCGCCGGTGTGGGATGCCTCACCCGCTCAGCTTCGACTCCATGACGGTCTCCAGCCGGGCGCCGTTCTTCTGACCCTGGGTCCGCTCCAGTCGCAGCCGGGCCGAACGGCCGTGCAGGGTCAGGGTCATCAGCATGTTGCCGAACCAGGGGCCGCCGTCCGTCTTGCGCCAGGTGACCGGTGGCCGCGGGACCCGGCCGTGCCGGGCGAGGCTGCGCCCCAGGGCGCGGCCCAGGCCGCTCCAGCCCAGGCGGAAGCCGACCTTGATGTAGCGGGGGATGGCGTTGTGGACGGGGGAGCAGGTCAGCTGGAAGACGCGGGCGTCCGGGCGGTCGGCCTCCGGCCAGGTGGGCTCGGCCGCGTACGCGTGGTGGACGTCCCCCGACAGGACCAGCACCGTCGCCGGCGCGCCGGGGCCCGAGCCGGCCTCCGCGATCAGGTCGGCCAGGGCGGTGAACGAGGTGGAGAAGGCCGCCCAGTGTTCGAGGTCGGCCCCGCGGCGAAGCTTCTCCCCGAACCGGGCCCAGCGCGCGCCCCGTTCGCCCCGGCACAGGGCCTCGTCCCACGCCTCGGCGTCGTGCACGAGGTGCGGCAGCAGCCAGGGGAGCGAGGTGCCGATGAGGAGGTGGTCGTAACTGCCGGGGTCGGCCAGCGCCTGTTCCCGCACCCAGGCCTCCTCGCCCGGGTCCAGCATCGCGCGCTGGTCCTCGTCGAGGACCCGGGCCGCCCTGCTGTCCACCATCAGTAGACGTATACGGCCGAAGTCACGCCGGTAGCTCCAGCGGACCGAGGCCGGGTCGGCGTCCGCCCGGGAGGCGAAGGCGCGCACGGCGTCCGTACCGTCGGCACTCTCGCGTACGGCCGCGTACAGCGGGTCGGCGGCGAGCTCGGCCGGGGCGAGGTTGCCCAGGTGCTGGTGCACCCAGTACGACATCAGGCCGCTCAGCAGCCGCTCCCGCCACCAGGGGGTCTCCCGCATGTCGGCCAGCCAGGCGGCGCTGGTGTTCCAGTCGTCGATGACGTCGTGGTCGTCGAAGATCATGCAGCTGGGGACGGTGGAGAGGAGCCAGCGGACCTCGGGGTCGAGCCAGGACTCGTAGTAGAGGTGGGTGTACTCCTCGTAGTCCGCGACCTCGGCGCCCGGCGGTTCGGACAGGTCGCGGCGTCCGGCCAGCCAGTCGCGGGTCGCGTCGGACACCTCGTCGGCGTACACCTGGTCGCCCAACAGGACGAGGACGTCCGGGCGTTCGGCCGTGGGGTCGGCCGCGATACGCGCCGCCAGGGTGTCCAGGGCGTCCGCGCCCACCGGGTCCTTTTCGTCGGCGGCCGGCGCCGCCCAGCGGCAGGACCCGAAGGCGACCCGGAAGGCGTCGCCCCCTCCTTCACTCGCTCCTTCGCCCGTTCCCTCGCCCGCGTCCTCCTCGGGGGTGCGGATGACGGAGGGCGGGAAGGACGAGTCGGGCAGCGGCCACACGCGGACGCCGTCCAGCAGTACCTCGTACGGAGTCGTCGTGCCCGGGGTGAGGCCGGTCACCGGGATCAGAGCGTAGTGGTGCCCCGCGACCTGGAAGGTGCGGGTCCCACCGCCGGCACCGTCCGCGCAGCGCGCCTCGGCGGTGCAGGGACGGCTCGCCTCGACCCAGACGGTCGCGGACGAACTGTCGGCGTACCTCAGCAGCGGTCCCAGGCGAAGTTTCGCCACGTGATCTCCCGACCCTTTCCATTTCCATGGTGGGGCGAGCCTCTTCGGCTCGCCCTCCGACGTCGCCCCGTACGGTACGGAACGACATCGGAGGGCGGGGAGGTTCTGTGCATGGTGCAGTTAATCAGCAGCCGCTGAGGACCGAGCTCAGCTTGGTCTTCTCGGCGGAGTCGATCGAGAGGTCGTAGTAGTACTTCACCTGGACCCAGGCGCGGACGTACGTGCAGGCGTACGAGGTGAGCGGGGGCATCCACTCGGCCGGGTCCTGGTCGCTCTTCGACTGGTTCACGTTGTCCGTGACGGCGATGAGCTGGGGCCGGGTGAGGTCGTTGGCGAACGCCTGGCGCTGGGCGGTGGTCCAGCCGCTGGCGCCCGAGTCCCAGGCCTCGGCGAGCGGGACGAGGTGGTCGATGTCGAGGTCGGAGGCGGCGGTCCAGGTGGCGCCCTCGTAGACGGAGTACCAGCTGCCGCTGGTGGCGGCGCAGGCGGAGCTGGTGACGACGTTCGTACCGTCCCGCTTCAGGACCGTCTCTCGGGTGTTACAGGTGCCGGAGATGGTGATCCAGTGCGGGAACAGGTCGCGGTCGTAGCCGGTACGGTCCTCGGTCGCCACGGTGAGCGAGGCGAGGTAGGTGCGGGCGGTGGCGGCGCTGACCGGGGTGGGGAGAGCGGCGGAGGCGGTCGGACCGTTGAAAAGTCCGACCGAGGCTATGAGTCCGGTGAGCGCCGCGAGTATGCTGAGCCGTCGACGCGCGTAGAACTTCGGCATGCGAACTCCCTCGGGGGATGGGGGTGTTGAGCGCGAGCGAGTGAATCGTCGCGTCGCTTGATTGCCGTGAGATGTGCGGTTGGTAAGAAGTTAGTGACGTGGGCATGACATAACAACCCTTCGGGGTCGGTTATCGTGGACGGTGCAGAAGGGGAGTAGCTCTTCGCCGGACCGTCGACATACCGCTCAGCTCGTCTGGGCCGGCGCCCGGAGGCAGGTTCCGCACAGGCTGTGCGGACCGGCCGGCGAGACCTTCGGCAGAGCAGCACATGCGTGTTACGTGTGCTGCCGTGCCGAGGTGTCGCAGCGCGGTAGGCGTGAAGTCATCGCACTCTCGGTGGGGCAGCCCCGACCGATTGAGGAACCTTGATCAGCTTCAGTGTCACGGCGCTCGTCTTCGGCGTCGTCTTCCTGGCCGAACTCCCGGACAAGACCGCCCTCGCCGGGCTCGTCCTCGGCACCCGTTATCGCGCCTCGTACGTCTTCGCGGGCGTCGCCGCCGCCTTCGCCGTCCATGTCGCGCTGGCCGTCGCGGCGGGCAGCGTCCTCACGCTGCTGCCGCAGCAGCTCCTCCACGCGCTGACCGGTGTGCTCTTCCTGGGCGGGGCCGCCGTGCTGCTGCTGCAGAAGGGGGCGGCCGATGCCGACGGGGAGGTGCGGCGGCCCGAGGACCAGTCCTTCTGGAAGGTGTCCGGGGCCGGTTTCATGATCGTCCTGGTCGCCGAGTTCGGCGATCTCACGCAGATCATGACGGCCAACCTCGCCGCCCGCTACGACGATCCGCTCTCGGTCGGCCTCGGCGCGGTGCTCGCGCTGTGGGCGGTTGCGGGGCTGGGGATCGTGGGGGGCCGGGCGCTGATGAAGCGGGTGCCGCTGGAGCTGATCACCAGGGTCGCGGCGGTGCTGATGCTGGGGCTCGGGGCGTGGAGTCTCTGGGAGGCGGTGACCGGGTAGGCGGCAGGTGGGTGGCGTGCGGGGCCGCCCTGGAAGTGGCCGGGCGGTGAACGATCGGTCAAGGCGGTAGCGGGAGGCACGGTTTCTTTTGTACCGTGTAGGAACAAAGTGGCTCCCGCCCGTTTTCCCTGACCGGCGGGCGGGGCCGCCTTGGCCCTGTACCTGTTCCTTGGAGCCTGCCGATGACGGCCACCACCGTGCTCACCGCCCGCGCCCTTCTCCTCGACATGGACGGCACCCTTGTCAACTCGGATGCCGTCGTCGAGCGCGTCTGGCGACGCTGGGCGGACCGGCACGGGCTGGACGGCGACGAGGTCATGAAAGTGGTGCATGGACGGCAGGGGTACGCCTCCATGGCGGTGCTGCTGCCTGGCCGGCCGATGGAGCAGAACCACGCCGACAACGCGCGGTTGCTCGCGGAGGAGACGGCCGACCTGGACGGTGTCGTCGCGATACCGGGTGCCTTCGAGTTCCTGGCGTCCCTGCAGGGGCTTCCGCACGCGCTGGTGACCTCCGCCGACGTCGCGCTGTCGACCGCGCGGATGGGTGCGGCGGGGCTGGGGCTGCCCGACGTTCGCGTCACCGCGGAGTCCGTCGGCGCGAGCAAGCCGGATCCCGAGGGGTTCCTGAAGGGCGCTGCCGAGTTGGGGGTCGACCCCGCCGACTGTGTCGTCTTCGAGGACTCCGGGGCCGGGATCTCGGCGGGGCGTGCGGCGGGGATGCGCGTGGTGGGGGTTGGACCGCGGGCCCATTACCACCGGCCGGATGTGCTGGTGCCGGATCTGGTGGGGGTGCGGGTCGAACGTGTGGAGGGTGGGGAGTTGCGGCTGAGTTTCGGGGCGGGCGGCGTTTCCGGCCCGTCCGGCGACTGAGGACGAGGCCCCTTCAGGGCCGAAGTGGGGGTCTGGGGGCGGCAGCCCCCAGTGACGTTCACGCGAACGCCGGGCGCCCCCCAAGCCTGCGCGGCCCTACGGTTCCGTCGTCTCCGACTCCAACCGCTCCCGCGTTGTCCGGTCGTACACGCCCGGTTCCTCCGCGGCGATGCCCCGCGTCGTCTGGTACTTGGTCACCGCGGTCTCGACGTTGTCGTCGTAGACGCCGTCGGTGTCGTTGAGGTAGATGGCCAACTGCTGCAGCCGCAGCTGGAGTTCGAGAACCTCGGCGCCGTGGTCGCCGGGTCGCAGGACGGGGGCGGTCTCCTTTTCGTCGCCGCCGGGAGCCGAGGTGATCGTGCCGGTGGCCTGGGCGGTCGCCGGTGCCTGGGTCGGGGTGGCCGACCTGGACGGGGTCGCGGAGGGGGCCGTCCGCGTGGGCGAGAGGGTCCGGATCGCGCTGCGGGACGGGATGGGGGTGGGGGTGGGTGACGTCGACGCCGACGGCGTAGGACTGCCGGACGGAGTCGGGGACGCCGCGCTGGTCGTCGCCGCCGGCACACTCTCCCGGACCTCCTGGGCGGCCGTGTTGTTCCGGTCCGGCTTGTCGTACGTGAACATCCCGCCCGCGAGTCCGCCCGCCGCCAGTAGGACGACGACCGCTCCGGCGGCACCGAGGAGCAGGACCCGCGGGCGGCGGCCCGAAACGCTCGGCAGCTCGTCATCGGCCGGGCGGGCGGGGTTGTCCGAGGGGTGCCGTACGGCCGGTATCGCGGTGGTCGCGGCCTCGTCGGCCCCCCAGCCGGGTACCTGGACCGCCGGTATCGGCATCGTGGTCTCGGCCGCTGCCTGGTCAGGGACCGGATGTTCCGGCGACGCGTGATTGTCCGGAGTCAGTTCCACGTACGGGCGTATGCGCAGGGGGTCGAAGTCCTCCGCCGCCGCGGCCTCCGCCGTGCGTGCTTCGAGGTGGGCGTCGGCGGCGCGTTCGGCGCAGGCGCAGGAGGGCGTGTTGTCGGCTCCCCTGGGCGCGCCGCACTCCGGACACACGTGCCCCTTCGGATCGTTCACTGCGCGTCGGTTCCTTTCGCGTACGAACCCCCGTACGAATCTCAGAGGTTATCCAAAGCCTCTTCACACCTTCTCCCGGAAGCACCCGGAATCCGGGCTTCCATCGAATCTCGTGAGGATTCGACAGGCCATAACCGGTCACACCGACCACGATGGGGGTGTCACAAGAGTCACAGGGGGACTTCACAGGAGGACTTCATGGCCGGGGAAGCGCACGGCAGGACGGGAGATGTCGCTGACGGGCGACCGGCGGCTCCTGGGCCCGAACACGTGCCCGGGAACGTCCTCGTCTCCATCGGTGCCCTGCTGCTCGGCATGCTGCTCGCCGCCCTCGACCAGACCATCGTGTCGACCGCGCTGCCGACCATCGTCAGTGATCTCGGCGGAATGGATCACCTGTCGTGGGTGGTCACCGCCTATCTGCTCGCGTCGACGGCCGCGACTCCCCTCTGGGGCAAACTCGGCGACCAGTACGGCCGCAAGCGCCTGTTCCAGGCCGCGATCGTGATCTTCCTGATCGGCTCCGCGCTGTGCGGAATGGCGCAGAACATGCCCCAGCTGATCGGATTCCGGGCGTTGCAGGGGCTCGGCGGCGGCGGGCTGATGGTGCTGTCGATGGCGATCGTGGGCGATCTGGTCCCGCCGCGTGAACGGGGCCGCTACCAGGGCCTGTTCGGTGCCGTCTTCGGCGCGACCAGTGTGCTCGGGCCACTGCTCGGCGGGCTCTTCACCGAACACCTCAGCTGGCGCTGGGTGTTCTACGTCAACCTCCCCGTCGGCGCCGTCGCCCTCGCCGTGATCGCGACCGTCCTGCGCATCCCGCGCCGGTCCGCACGGCACGTCATCGACTACCTGGGCACCCTGCTCATCGCCTCCGTCGCCACCTGCCTGATCCTCGTGACCTCCCTCGGCGCCTCCTGGGGCTGGGGCTCGGCACGGATCGTGGGCCTCGCGGTACTCGGCGTCGTACTCGCTGTCGCCTTCGTCCTCGCCGAGCGGCGGGCGGCCGAACCCGTCCTCCCGCTCAAGCTGTTCAGGCTGCGCACCTTCACCCTCACCGCCGTCATCAGTTTCATCGTCGGCTTCGCCATGTTCGGCGCGATGACCTATCTGCCGACGTTCCTCCAGGTCGTCCATGGCGTCTCGCCGACCATGTCGGGCGTGCACATGCTGCCCATGGTGTTCGGCCTGCTCCTCGCCTCCACCGCCTCCGGCCAGATCGTCAGCCGCACGGGCCGCTGGAAGGTGTTCCCCGTCGCGGGCACCGGCGTCACCGCCCTCGGCCTCCTCCTGCTCCACCGGCTCGACGAGCACAGCTCCACCGGCGAGATGAGCGCCTACTTCCTCGTCTTCGGCGTGGGCCTCGGCCTGGTCATGCAGGTCCTGGTGCTGATCGTGCAGAACGCGGTCTCGTACGAGGATCTGGGCGTCGCCACCTCCGGCGCCACCTTCTTCCGCTCCATCGGCGCCTCCTTCGGCGTGGCAGTCTTCGGTACGGTCTTCGCCGGCCGCCTCGGCGACAAGCTCACGGACGCCTTCCGGGGCGTACAACTGCCCGCCGGGGTCTCGGCGGACGCGCTGGAGTCCGACCCGCGCGGCATCGCCGCCCTCCCCGAGGCCCTCCGCCCGCCCGCGCTGCACGCCTACGCGTCCGCCATCACCGACGTCTTCCTGTACGCCGCTCCCGTCGCCGTTCTCGGCTTCGTCCTCGCCTGGTTCCTGCGCGAGGACCGGCTGCGCGGCTCGGTGACCGCGCCCGACGTCACGGAGACCCTGGCCAGCAACCCGGTCCAGCGGTCGTCGTACGACGAGGTGTGCCGCGCGCTGTCCGTGCTCGGCACCCGCGAGGGGCGCCGCGAGATCTACCGGACGATCACCGCACGGGCCGGCCTCGACCTGTACCCGGCGGCGAGCTGGCTGCTGCTGCGCATCCGGCGGTACGGGTGGGCGGAGCCCGCGGTGCTGGCCGAGCGGAGCCTCGTACCGCCGGCCGTGATCATCAAGGCCGCCCGACAGGTCGAGGAACGGCGGCTCGTCGTACGCGAGGGCCTCGACATGATCCTCACCGACGAGGGCCGTGAGGCCGCCGAACGGCTGGCACAGGCCCGTGAGGAGTCCCTGGCCGAGCTGCTGGGCGACTGGTGGGGCCCGGACCGGCCCACCGACCTGGTCCAGCTGGTGAAACTGCTGAACGAGGAGCTGTGCGGCTCGGACGCGGAACAGCCGTACAACGGCTCGGCGGACAGGTTCAGTTGACGCGGTCCGGCCTCTCCTGATCGTCTCGCTCCTGACCGTCCCTCTCCTGGTCGTCGTCCAGACTCTTGCGGAACCAGTGTTCGGCGTACGGGTTGTCGTTGTAGGGCGCGGTCTCCGAGTAGCCCAGGCGTGCGTACAGGGCGCGTGCCTCGGCCAGGTCGGAGCGGGTGTCGAGGACCAGGTGCCGGGCGCCGAGGGCCCGTGCCGCCCCCTCCGCCGCGGCCACGAGGAGCGCGGCGCCGCCCCTGCCCCGCATCCCCTCGCGCAGGAAGACCCGCTTCAGCTCACCGGTCGTGGCGTCCAGGAGTCGTACGCCCGCGCTGCCGGCCGGCTCGCCGTCGTACCGGGCGACGAGCAACTGTCCGTCCGGCGGGGCCAGTTCGGCACCGGATTCGGCCGTGACCCCGCGTTCCAGCTCACCGGGGTCCGTACGCCGGCCCTGGTGCAGGAGGTACCAGCGGTCGCTGACCTCCGTGTAGTACGCCCGCCAGAGTGCGGCGGCGACAGGGGAGTCGAAGGGTTCCGGGGTGATGGTCCAGGTCATGACCGGCATTCTCCGGAGCGGCCCCGGCGGGTGCGCAACCGAATATGCGTGACCTGCGAGTCCCGCACCAGCCTGTTTGGGGAGCGACTTCCGGGCAACTCGGGACTGTGACCGCCCTGTTCGGACCGTCGGTCGGGTCGGTCGACAAGTCGGTCGAGAAACCCGGAAGGCGTTCATGTCCACAGGAGTGCTCATCGTTCTGATCCTGCTCATTGTCGCGGCCGTCGTCACAGGCGCGGTCGCCCTGAACCGGCGGGCCGCCGGAGCGCACGGCCCACGCAACCTGAAACGGCACTTCGGACCCGAGTACGACCGGGTCCTCGCCCGTCACGACGGCGACACCAAGGCAGCCGACCACGAGCTCGCCGAGCGCCTCCAACGCCATGGTGAGCTGCGGGAACAGCCGCTGGAGCCCGCCGAGCGCGAACGGTTCACGGCCCGCTGGGCGGCCGCCCAGGAACAGTTCGTCGAGTCGCCGCACCAGGCGGTCGCCGATGCCGACCTGCTCCTCAGTGAGCTGGCCGGTGCCCGTGGCTTCCCCGTCGGCGGCGAGTACGAGGAGCAGTTCGCCGCGCTCTCGGTGCACCACGCCGAGCATGTGCACGGCTACCGGCGCGTGCACAGCGCGGCCCACGAGGAACGGGCCGACACGGAGGAGATGCGCACGGCGATGATCGAGGCCCGCGCCTTCTTCGACGACCTGGTCGACGAAGGGGAGCGGCCCCGGCAGAAGTCGAAGTCGCGACTCAACAAGCTTCAGCTGAAGGGAAGTTGACGGACATGACGGACAACAGCAACCGGGACACGACGAAGCCGGACACCACGAGGCTGGATCCGGAGAAGTTGGCCGCGGAGAGGTCGGCCGCCGAGCGGGCGACCGGCGAGAAGGCGACCGGCGACAGGTCGGGCGCCGACAGGTCCGGCACCGAGAGGGCCGTCGGCGAGAGGGCGGGCGCCGAGAGGCAGGTCGGTGAACGGTCGGCCGCCGAGAGGTCGGGCACCACGAGCGCGGCCGGCGAGGGGCTGACCGGTGAAGGCATGCCCGGCGACAGGTCGGCTGCCGGGAAGTCGGGCACCACGAGTGCGACCGGCGAAAGGCTGACCGGCGAGCGGTCCGCCGCCGAGAAGTCGAACGGTGGCAGGCTGACCGGCGAGAGGGCGGGCCGCGAGGGGCTGTCCGGCGACAGGCAGACCGGCGATCGGTCGGCCACCGAGAGGTCGGCCACCGAACGGTCCGACGTCAGGAAGCCGGCCGGTGAACGGTCGGTCGCCGAGAGGTCCGACAGCAGGAACCCGGTCGACGGTGCCGCCGTCCGGCCGCCCGGCTCCGCTCCCGCCCCCACCCGTTCCCACGAGGGGCAGTCGTCGCACGGGGTCGCCCTGCTCGCGCAGGACGAGCGGGACAAGCTCACGCTACGGCTCCAGCACGCCGTCACCGGGTTCGTGGACGGCCCCCAGGAGTCCGTCGAGGAGGCCGACCGCGTACTGGAGGAGATCACCGAGCGCTTCACGGAGGCGGTGGCGCGCAGCCGCCGCACCGTGCGCGCGACCCTGCAGTCCGCCGGTGCCAACGACACCGGCGGCGAAACCGAGCGGCTCCGTCTCGCCCTGCGGGACTACCGCGAACTGGCGGACCGGCTGCTGCGCAGCTGAGGCCCCGGCACACCGCTGAGGCCTGTGCACCACCCGGCTACTCCGCCTGATCCGCCCGCGCCTCCCGCCACTCCCGTACGACCTCGTCGATGTCGTACGGCTTGAGACCCAGCGGGGGGCCGGGCGGCGGCTTGAACATCATGTCGCGGATCTTGACGTTGATCTCCGTCACGATCCGGCGGACCGCCCCCTCGGAGGGGGCCCTGCGCGCCGCCGCCAGCGCGTCCTCCGCCTCCTTGCGCAGGGCCAGCGTCGGCGGCAGGACCGACAGCCCCTCGCGGGCCATCTTCTGCTTGATCCAC
Organism: Streptomyces sp. SID12501; assembly: GCF_010550245.1. Taxonomy (GTDB): domain Bacteria; phylum Actinomycetota; class Actinomycetes; order Streptomycetales; family Streptomycetaceae; genus Streptomyces. The sequence goes on along the minus strand of NZ_JAAGLU010000009.1, from coordinate 237,157 downwards.
CACAGTTCGTCGTACGACGTGTCAGGACCGTCGGACAGCGGCTTGCCCGCACCGGGCAGCCCGGCGAACTCCCCGCGCGCCTCCGCCTCGCGGATCTGCCGGTCGACCCAGGACTCGAAACTCACACCGGGTGGCTTCCGTTCGGTCATCTGTCCATTGTGCCGGACTTCGCCCAACCCGACGATCGGACGATTTATCATGCGGCGTCGTACGGCAACATGGCTGCCGTACAGGGACTGTTCAGCAACGACTGTTCCGCGAGGACCGGTCGGGTCACCCTCGGTGACTGTTCAGAAGGAGCGCACGTGCTCGAACTCACCATGGCCACCGTCTCCGGGACGGACGCCGGCGCCACGGCCGGCATGCTCATGGCCGAGGCGCCCAGCGAACCGGGGGCCATCATGCGGGTGGGCCGGGACAAGGCGGTGTGCCGTCTCGTGACCCCCGACGACTGGCTGTTCGTCTCACGGGTCCACCTGGAGTTCCTGTGCGGCCCCGACAGCACCTGGCACCTCTCCTGGCTGCAGGGCTCCCAGCCCGACCCGTCCTCCGAAGTCCGGCTGGTGGTCGGCGAGTACGCCCAGACCGTGCCGTACGGAGGAAGCGTGCCGCTGCCCCGGGGCGGCTCCGGCGAGATCATCGTCCAGGACCGCACCGGGCCGCGCAGCGTCAACGTGGGCTTCTACCACGAGGGTTGAGGTCCGAGGGCGGAGGCCCGGGGGAGGGGCCCCGGGGAGGAACTCCGGCCGCTATGCCACGACCCTCGCCAGCGCGAAGCCGTCGTACCCCTTGCTGCCGACCGTCTGCACCGCCGTGCCGCTCAGCCTCGGGTGCTCGGCGATGAGGCGGAGGGCGGCGCGGGTGCCCCGGATGCTCGGGTCGGTGGAGTCCGCGTCGGTCACCGCGCCGCCGCGCACCACGTTGTCGACGATGATCAGGCTGCCCGTGGTGGTCAGCCGCAGGGCCCACTCCACGTAGTGCGGGTTGTTGGCCTTGTCGGCGTCGATGAAGACCAGGTCGAACGGACCGGGGTTCTCGTCGGCCAGCTTGGGCAGCGTCTCCAGGGCGGGGCCCGTCCGCACCTCGGTGATGCCGTCGAGGCCGGCCCGGGCGAGGTTGCGGCGGGCGACGTCGGCGTGCTTCGCGTCGTACTCCAGGGTGATCAGCCGGCCGTCGGCCGGGAGCGCGCGGGCCAGCCAGATGGTGCTGTAGCCGCCGAGCGTGCCGATCTCCAGGATGCGGCGGGCGCCCTGGATCTGGGCGAGGAGCTGGAGCAGCTTGCCCTGGTTCGGGGCGACGTTGATGTGCGGCAGTCCCTCCGCGTCGCTGTCGCGCAGGGCCGCCTCCAGGGCCTCGTCGGCCGGGGCCAGGAGGCCGGTGAAGTAGTCGTCGACGTCTTCCCAGCGCTGGGACTCGCTCATGTGAGCCGTACCTTCCGTTCGTGACCGGGATGTGAGGTGCGAAGCGCGTGCCGAGTCTTTCGCGGCCCCGCGGGTTGTGGCGCGGCTATTTGTAGCCCTCACGGGCGACGACGTCGGTGATCCGCGCCGCGTCGATCTCGTAGACCGTCTCGCCTGCCCGGGGATCGGGGGAGTGCAGCGTGTGGAACAGCGGGCCGTGCGGCGAGCCCAGGTCGACGAGCGTGGCCGAGGCCCCGCGCACCGCCCGTTCCGTGCCCGCCGGGCCGGTCAGGTCGATCCGGTTGAACACTCCCGGCGTCACCCACACCGGCACCGACTCCAGATACCCCATGATCTGGAGGTGGAAGTGGCCGCACAGGATGAGCCGTACGTCGCTGCCGCGGACCGCGTCGGCCAGGTCCGCCGGGTTGCCCAGCCCCAGTGCCCGCTGGAGCGCGTTGTCGAGGGTGACCGGCGGATGGTGCAGCACGACCGTTGTGCCGTGCGGCGCCGGGGTGTGCAACAGCTCGCGCAGCCAGTCCAGTTGGTCGGCGCCGAGATATCCGTACACCTTGCCCGGGACGAGCGAGTCGAGCGTGACGATCCGATGTCCGTCGACCATGCTCGATGCCGCCAACTCACCTTCAGCGGAAGTGAACCGGGACTCGGCTCGGTCTTCGCCCGCCGGGTCCAGGTGGCCGCTGCCCAGTGCCTTCGCGAAGGCGCCGCGCTCGTCGTGGTTGCCGGTGGTGCAGAACACCGGGATGCCCCGCTCCCGGGCGAACGCGCCCACGAGGTCCCGTACGATCGCGTACTCCTCGGGCGCCCCGCTGTCCGCGAGGTCCCCGCTGACGACGACGGCTCCCAGGCCCGTGAGATGCCGGACGGCGGCGAGCATCCCGCGCAGTGACCCGGTGGTGTCGACGCCGTGGCGGTTGGGTGCGCCGGCGTGGTTGATGTGGGTGTCGGAGAGATGGAGTATCCGCATTCCGGCGACGGTACTCCGGGCCCCGACCGGCCATGGCCGCCTTCGGGCGGACATTGTCCGATCCGGCCTGAAAGCGGCCGGTTTCCCGCTTCTGTGCGGTCCGCGTCGCGGCCTGGGGACGGGACCGTACCTCGGGCCGACTATGGTCGACCGCACGAATGGCCGGGCGAATGGCCGGGGTCCCTCAGGTGAAGCGGGGGTTGCTCGCGTCCCACATCAGGGGCGGTGCGATCCTCGGGGGATTCGTACAGGATGATACGTGTCGGACAAATAGTGCCCATGGTGCGTACAGGGCAGATCAGGCAGGAGGCCTGCGAGGCGTGGCGAACGCAGAGCACGGTGGTGGAGCAGGAGGTGCCTACGGAGTGGGCGCCGCCGGGACGGCGCAGGCGCGGCTGAGGCTGGCCCGTGTGGCGCTCTGGCTCGTCGTCGCCGTCCTCGCGGTCAGACAGGTGGCCGTCGTCCTCGGCACCCCGAAGGCGGACCGGCTGATCGACCTGGAGACCTGGGTCGGGCCCGACGGCGTCCTGCATGTGAAGGGCTCGCTCTACGACTCGACGCAGTTCACCGGCACGCCCTTCGGCGGACTCGTCCTCAAACCGCTCACCCGGGCCGCCGAGCAGGCCCTCGGCTGGGGCTGGACCTTCGGCACGCTGCTGCTGGTCGTCGCGCTCGGCGTGGTCGCCGCCCGCGCCCTGCCCGCGCCCGTGAGCCGCCGCACCTCGCTGCTCGCCGCGCCCGTCGCGATCAGCCTGCTGATGCTGTCGCTGCCCGTACGCAACACCCTCTACCTCGGCCAGACCAGCATCATCCCCGTCCTGCTGGTCCTGCTCGGCTGCTTCGTCGCACGCGAGGAACGGGCCGCCGGCGTCCTGATCGGCCTCGCCGCGGCCCTCCAGCCCACCGTGCTGCTGTTCGCGCCGCTGCTCTGGTTCACCGGCCGCCGCCGGGCCGCCGTCTCCGCCGGGATCACCTTCGCCGCCTGCACCGCGCTCGCGTGGGTCGCGATGGCGGACGACTCGTACACCTACTGGGTCCACCACATGGGCGGGGTCGGGCTCGCCGTCGCCGCCGACGACCTCGCCAACCAGTCCCTGCACGGCGCCCTGCTGCGGCTGGGCTTCGAGGGGCCCGTCGAGATCACCCTGTTCCTGGTGCTCGGCGCGGGCGTCGCCGCCCTCGGCCTGCGCCGGGCGGTGCGCTACGCCCAGGACGGCCAGCTGCTGCTGGCGGTCGCGATCACCGGCTGCGCCGCCGTCGCCGTGTCGCCCACGACCTGGCAGCACCAGCTGCTGTGGGTGCTGCTCGCGGTCGTCGGCCGGGTCGGCAAGCGTGCCTCCGACCGCTACATGTGGCCGGTCGCCGTCATCATCGTGATGACGCTGCCCGCCAAGATGGTCATCCCGAACATGGGCGCCCTCTACCCGGTCCGCGACAACATCGTGCTGCTCGCCGCGATCGCCGCCGCCACCGTCGTACCGTTCCTGTCCCGGACCTCCGAGCACTACCGCTCACCGGTACCGACGGACTTCGCGGCGCCGGTCCCCGCCCGCTTCGGCCGGGTCCCTCTCCTCCCCTTCCTGCGCCGGGTGCTCACCCGCCCGAACCTGCTCCTCGAACTGCTGCTGATCCGGGTCACGTACGCCGCCTACCAGAAGGTCCGGCTGGCCGCGACCGGCGGGACGACCACGGGTGGCCGGACCACCGCCGAGGCGCACGGCCACCAGATCCACGACATCGAGAAGTTCCTGCACATCGACATCGAGCACTGGGTCAACCACACGGTCGTGAAGATCGGCTGGATGCGGGACTTCTTCGACTTCTACTACACGTCGTTCCACTTCTTCGTGCCCCTGACCGTTCTCGGCGTCCTCTACTGGCGCCGCCCGGTCGACTACCGCTGGGCCCGCGCCTCCCTCGGCTTCGCCACCCTGCTCGCCCTCGTCGGCTTCTGGCTCTACCCGCTGGCCCCGCCGCGTCTGATGCCGGGCCTCGGCATCATCGACACCGTGCACGGCGTCCAGGACTTCTCCAAGCCGGACTACGGCACGCTCACGGCCCTGACCAACCAGTACGCGGCGATGCCCTCGCTGCACTTCGGGTGGTCCCTGTGGTGCGGGCTCGTCATCGCGATCGTCGCCCCGAAGTGGTGGATGAAGGCGCTGGGGATGCTGCATCCGTTCTTCACCGTCTCCGCGATCGTCGCGACCGGCAACCACTGGGTGCTGGACGCGGCGGGCGGGGCGGCGGTGGTCCTCGCCGGGTTCGGACTGTCGTACGTGTTCATGGGGCCGCGTGCCCGTACGGTCGTGGCGGCAGCGGCGGACGATGACGATGGCCGGCCGCGGCCGGCCTGGGCGGCGAAAAGCCGCACCTGACCGGCCGCCGGCCTCGGCATGGTCACCGGGAGCGCGGCCGGGCCAGTCGTTCCTGGAGCCTGGCGTGGCGGAACTGGTACACCGGGCCCGTCGCCCGCAGCAGGTTGCGGCGGCGGGCGTCCTCCAGGAAGGACATCAGGCGTACGGGGGTGCCCTCGGCGGCGGAGAGCTGTACGGCGGTCATGGCCGTGGCGACTCCCAGGTTGGTCACCGGACCTGCCGTGAGGCCGGCCCACAGGCCGGCGCCGAGGCCGAGCGGGGCGCCGGTCCAGAAACCGTGCTGCCAGGTCGCGGCGGGCACGATGAGCAGGGCGACCGCGAGGCCGACGAGGAGACCGAGGAAGAGCCGCAGCCTGATGTGGTGCAGCCATACGTCCCGGGGACCGATGGACCGGCTGTCCGCCACGGGCGGGTTGGAGTGCTCCTCCCTGACCCCGTCGAACCAGCGCCCCGAGCCGTTGCCGATGAAGGTTCCGGCGACGAGTTCGTAGCCTCGGCCGTAGACCAGGGTCGTGCCGAAGCCGGCCGGAGTCGTGGAGACGAAGCAGAGCCAGGCGGGGAGATCGGCGTCCGTCAGCAGCCCGGTCCCGAAGATCAGCCAGACGCCGACCGCCGTCAGCAGCCACTGGACCACGCCCGTCCGGACGGCCGACCGGCTGAAGATGTCCCGCCATCCGGCGCTCGGCAACGGCTGCGGGTCGCCGCTGCGGAGGCTGAGCCGCCCGGCCGCGTACCCGGCACCGATCGCGGAACCGGGCCCCAGCACGCCCGCCCACACGGGACCGGAGAGCCGCCAGACCAGGAGGAAGCAGCTCACGCCGTACAGCAGACCGACGACGGCTCCGACGGCGACCGCCCGGGGCCGGCGGTCCGCCCAGCTGGGGATGTGCCACCAGAGCAGGTCGCGCGTGCCCTGCTCGGTGAGGCGGACCGCCAGGTGACGCAGTGCCCGGTCGGCAGCCTCGGGGGAGTGCCGGGGGCGCGGCCGTCCCGGCCGGGCGGTGTACGCGGCGGTGACGGCGTGGTCGAGGAGATGGTCCTCGACGGCACGCGGGGTGGGGAAGCGGACGGGGTCGAGGAGTTCGTCGACCGGGTCGGCGTCGCCGTAGACGTCCCGGAGGAGGCCGACGGCGAGAGGGCCGGAGAGGGCTCCGGCGACGGCGCTGTCGGGTGCGTCCAGGAGCGTGCGGGCGAGTAACTCCCACGCGGGCGGGGGCGGTTCGGGGAGCGGGCCGAGGAGATACGCGGCGGCGTCGGCGGGGCGCACGGGGAGGATCTCCAGCGCCACGGCACCGCTCAGCCGGGCCCGCCTGGAGGCGAGAACGGCTTCCTTCGAGCGGGACACGAGCACGAGGCGGAAGTCGGCGGACTCCAGCGCGCTCATCATGGCCGTACGCAGCTTGCCGCCGACCTCGTCCAGGGTGTCCAGGAACAGCGCGATGCGGCCGGACTCCAGCAGTTCGAGCGCGCGGGCGCGGCCGTTCCGGCCTCGGAACAGGGTGTACTCGCGGGACAGTCGGCCCGCCGCCCAGTCGGCCGGGCTCTCGGCGGCCGGGTCCCAGCCGTGCAGCGACAGCATCACCGGCACGGGGACGAGACGGCGTAGGTCGGCCGAGGCGGTGTTCGCGCGGTACCGGAGCGCGTCGAGGAGCAGGAGCACGGCGGCGGCCGTCTTGCCGGCCGCGGGCGGGCCGACGAGGAGGAGCCGCCCGGAGGCCAACCCGCCGTAGGCGGCGTGCAGTTCGCCCGGACCGCCGCCCCGGCGCAGCCCGTCGCGGGTGGCGGGGACGAGCCCCGGCAGCGGGGCGAAGCGGGCGCGGGCGCCCTCGGCGGTGGCGCCGGTGACCCGGCCGGTCATCCTGCGGTCGCTCAGCTGCCAGCGGACGGGCAGCGGGGCGGGGTCCAGGAGCCGGCGGAGTCCGGCCTCCCGCTCCCACTGGCGGCGTACGACGGTGGCCAGTTCGTCGGCCGCCGCGTCGAGGGGGGACGGCGCGGTGACGTCGTAGCGGACGTTCATGGTGTTGCCGGTGCCGACCTGGAGGGCGGTGGGGCCGTGGAAGGTGTTGCCCTTCAACTCCCCTGATTCCCTCAACTCCATTGGGCTGTCCGGCTTGTCGGGTATTTCGGTCGGTCCGTCCGGGCCGGTGTCGGTCATCCGGTGGGTCCGACAGATCTGGTGGGTCCGGTGGGTCCGGTGGGTCCGAAGTGGACGTCCTGGTGGTTGTGGTCGCCGACCTGGACCGCCGTGGGGCCGCGGAAGGTGTTGCCGGACAGCACGCCCCGGCCTGCCTGCTTCGCCGTCGACTCCTCGGCCAGCGCGCGGAGTTCGGCGGCGAAGCGTTCGCGTTCGGGCTGCTCCAGGCTCTCCAGCAGCGACTCGAACCGCCCCTGCCAGAGGCCGACTTGAAGCTCCCGGACCCGCCCGGCCTCGTCATCGCCGGCGGCGTCCAGTACGGCGGCGGTCTGGTCGAGCCGCTCAAGCGCGTCGTTCTCCCGCGCGGGATCACCGCGGCCGACGAGCCGGGCGCACCGGTCCCGGAACGCGGTCCAAAGGTCCGAACTCGCGCTCTGTACAACCGTCGTGCCCGCCGCGGCGGCAGCCGCGATCATCGCCTCTGCCAGCATCCCCGGTCGCTCCCTCGCCTCAAGTCGATGACGAGACCTTATTTCCCGCCCGGCACCCGAACCACCCGTCCGCCGGCGGACCCCTTCGCGATGTCCTGCGGTTCGGTCGGCGCGGCTGCCCGGAGTCGGCGTTCGGTGGGCGGTGGCTGGTGGGCGGTGGCTGTACTAGGAACCGGCGCGTAGCGCGGGCAGGCTGAGGTCCGGGCGGTGTGAGCGGGCCAGCAGGCGCAGACAGGCGACCGGGTTGTCGCGGACGGGGCGGCGGGTGACCGCGGCGCCCATGGCGGCTGCCCGGCGCAGGCGGTGGTCGTGCAGGAGGATCACGAAGCGGGTCAACGTGCGCTGTTCCGCCGGGAGTTCGGCGACGATCCGGGTGGCCTCGTGGAGCGTGGCGTGGGCCGTCGCCGCCGTGGCGGAGAGCAGGGAACGGACGCCGGGGAGGTCCCGGCCGCGCTCCAGGTCGGCCCGTACGACACCGTGTTTTTCCAGGTCGTCGGTGGGGAGGTAGAGGCGTCCGTCGCGCAGGTCCTCGGCCAGGTCGGTGAGGAAGTCGGTGCGCTGGCAGGCGTCGGCGAGCAGCCGGCAGCTGTCCGCGTAGGCACTGCTGCCGCCGCCCGGCATCGACAGCCCCGAGGTGATCATGAGGAACGGCCAGGTGAGCTTGTCGATGTAGGCCTGGTAGTCGTCCTCGATGGTGAACCCGCCGAAGTCCAGGTCGATTTCGGCCCCGAGGAGATACGAGTCCACCCAGGAGCGCGGCAGTTCACGTGCCTCGGCGGTGTGCAGGAAGGCCCGCAGCAGGGGGTGCCGGGCGGTTCCGGTGTCCAGTGCTGTGCGCACCTGCTCGGCCCAGCCCTCGTAGCGGTGCGTCCGCTCCGCCACCGTGCCCCGGTCGCACAGGTCGTCCGTGAACGACGCGAACGCGTATCCGGCCAGGATGTGAGGCTGGAGACGGGCGGGCATCAGCAGCCGTACGGCCACATGGCCGGCGGGTTCCCGGCTCAGCATGAACTGCTTTGCCTTCAGGTAGGCGGCGCGGTCACTGCCGCTGGTCACTCCCGCCGCGTCCAGACAACGTTGCCAGGATCGCACCGGCACGCCTCACCGTCGTAGTTGCGTTTGCCTTCGCAGTCTACGACCGGCGGTGGGCGGAGGCAGGGGCGGGGCGTGGGATGTGCCCCTGCCTCACGTCGGGACGGGCCGGCGACGCCGGGAGGCCGCCGGCCCGAGTCTCGCGGCCTTCTCGCGTGGCTGTGGCTAGCCCGCGCTCACCTGGAGCTCCTTGACGCCGTTGACCCAGGCCGAGCGCAGTCGGCGCGGGTCTCCGACCAGGGTGAGGCCGGGCATGGCGTCGGCGAGGGCGTTGAAGATCAGGTTGATCTCCATGACGGCCAGGGACTTGCCGAGGCAGAAGTGTGGGCCTCCGCCGCCGAAGCCGAGGTGCGGATTGGGGTCGCGGGTGATGTCGAACACGTCCGGGGACTCGAAGACCTCGGGGTCGCGGTTGGCGGAGGAGTAGAACATGCCGACGCGGTCGCCCTCTTTGATCTTCTGGCCGCCCAGCTCCGTGTCCTGGGTGGCCGTTCGCTGGAAGGACATGATGGGGGTGGCGAAGCGCACGATCTCCTCGGCGGTGGTTTCCGGGCGTTCGCGCTTGTACAGCTCCCACTGCTCGGGATGGGTGAGGAAGGCGTGCATGCCGTGGGTGATGGCGTTGCGGGTCGTCTCGTTGCCCGCGACGGCCAGCATCAGCACGAAGAAGCCGAACTCGTCCGAGGCGAGGTTGCCCTCGTCCGTCGCGGCCACCAGCGTGGTGACGATGTCCTTCGCCGGGCACTGCTTGCGCTCGGCGGACATGTTCATGGCGTACGCGATGAGTTCCATCGCCGACTGCTGGCCGACCTCCGCGGTGATCGCGAACTCCGGATCGTCGTACGAGATCATCCTGTTGGACCATTCGAAGATCCTGAGGCGGTCCTCCTGGGGGATGCCGATCAGCTCCGCGATGGCCTGGAGGGGCAGTTCGCAGGCGACCTCCGTGACGAAGTCGAAGGAGCCGCTGCGGGCGGCGGCGTTCGCAGCGATGGCGAGCGCGCGGCTGCGCAGGTTGTCCTCCAGACCGCGGATCGAGCGCGGGGTGAAGCCGCGCTGCACGATCTGGCGGACCCGGGTGTGCTCGGGCGGGTCCATGTTGAGCATGAACAGCCGCTGGGCGTCGATCGCGTCGCGCTCGATGTGCTCGTTGAAGCGGATGATCGCCGTGTTGGTGGTGGACGAGAACAGCTCCGGGTGCGTGGACACGTACTTGACGTCCGCGTGCCGGGTGACGGCCCAGTAGCCCTCGTCGGCGAAGCCCGCGATGCCGGGGTGCTGGGGCACCCAGTGGACCGGCTCGGTGGCGCGCAGCTCGGCGAACTCCGGGAGAGGTACGCGGTGTTGGAGCAGGTCGGGGTCGGTGAAGTCGAACCCTTCAGGCAGCGCGGGACAGGACGCCATCGGAAACTCCCGTCATCTGACCGGTATCTGACGGACCATCAGGAATGGGTGGGTGTCGCGAAGGTAGTAACGGGTTCCAGAAGAGGCAAGGGGTGCGACGCCATCAATTCCGGGCACCTCTTGTGCTATCGGGCGCTGCAAGGGGGTTGCGGTGTCGGACAGGCCGTCAGCAGACTGCAAGCAGAACTAGAACGCGTACTAGTTCTGCGTGGCGGGTGGCCGGGACGCCCGCGCCGCGCGGGTGACCTGAGGAGAGGAACTCCCCATCATGGCCGCGGAACCCGTGATCGTCGAAGCCGTACGCACCCCCATCGGCAGGCGCGGCGGCGCCCTCGCCAACCTGCACCCCGCCTACCTCCTGGGCGAGACCTACCGCGAACTTCTGGGCCGCACCGGCATCCCCGCCGACTGCGTCGAGCAGATCGTCGGCGGCGCGGTCACCCAGGCCGGCGAGCAGTCCGCCAACCCCGCCCGCACCGCCTGGCTGACCATGGGCCTGCCGTACGAGACCGCGGCGACCACCGTCAACGCCCAGTGCGGTTCCTCCCAGCAGGCCTCGCACATGGTCGCCAACATGATCTCGGCGGGCGTCATCGACGTCGGCATCAGCTGCGGGGTCGAGGTCATGTCGCGGGTGCCGCTGGGCTCGGCGTCCAAGCACGGCCCCGGGAAGCCGTTCCCCGAGGAGTGGAACGTGGATCTGCCCAATCAGTTCGAGGCGGCGGAGCGGATCGCCCGGCGGCGCGGACTGACCCGGGAGAACGTGGACACGCTGGGCCTTCTCTCGCAGGAGCGGGCGGCGGTCGCCTGGGCGGAGGAGCGGTTCAAGCGGGAGACGTTCGCCGTTCAGGTACCCACGACGGAGGAGGAGCAGGGCGCCGGGCAGGGCATGTGGCGCCTCGTCGACCGGGACGAGGGGCTGCGCGACACGTCCATGGACGCGCTGGCCTCCCTGAAGCCGATCATGCCGTCCGCTGTCCATACGGCGGGCAACTCGTCCCAGATCAGCGACGGTTCGTCAGCGCTGCTGTGGGCGTCGAAGCGGATGGCGCGAGCGCTGAAGCTGCGCCCGAGGGCGCGGATCGTGGCCCAGGCGCTGGTGGGTTCCGACCCGCACTTCCACCTCGACGGTCCCATCGACGCGACCCGGGCGGTGCTCGGCAAGGCGGGCATGACGCTGAAGGACATCGACCTGATCGAGATCAACGAGGCGTTCGCCTCCGTGGTGTTGAGCTGGTCGCAGGTCTTCGAGCAGGACCTGGACAAGGTGAACGTGAACGGCGGGGCCATCGCCCTCGGGCATCCGGTCGGCGCGACCGGGGCGCGGCTGATCGCCACGGCACTGCATGAACTGGAGCGCGTTGACAAGGAGTTCGCGCTGATCACCATGTGCGCGGGCGGGGCGCTGGCGACGGGGACGATCATCCAGCGGTTGTGAGGGTTGCGGTTGCGGCTGCGGCTCGCTCAACGACGTACGGCGACGAGTCGCAGCCAGGAGCCGCGTCAGCGGTTCGCCGAGGAACTGAAGGCGTTGCGCGAGGCCGGCGGGGAGAGCCTGTGGCAGCTGCAACGTGCGTACGATTCGGTGCGCGACATGGCGCGGCGGACAGTGCCTCGAAGTCGTCGACAACCTCCCCGTCGTGCCTGTCCGTGACTCCAGGAACCCGCACGGTCCCGCCCTCGTGTTCCCTCTCACCGCCTGGGCGTCGTTCACAATTGCACTGCGGAAGTGATCGAAACCCTGTACGTACGCGCGAGCTGAGTTAGCCTCGTTCTGCCAGTGAGGCGAACTGGCGTATGTAGAACATCACTTCGGGGGTTTTGTGACAGTCGAAGCTGCCGCACTGCGGCAGGCCGGCGCGGCCCCCCTGCGTCCCGTAGACCCTGAACACATCGGCCCCTACGTGCCGTTGGCGTTGCTCGGCAGCGGTGGCATGGGGCGGGTCTATCTGGCGCGCCCCTCGGACGACGGTCCCGGCCTGTTCGCGGTCAAGGTGATCCGCCCCGAGTACGCCGAGGACCCGACGTTCCGGCGCCGCTTCGAGCAGGAGGCGTTGGTGCACGGCCGGGTCCGTTCGCCGCGCGCCCCGAGGCTGTGCGGTACGGGGTTCCAGGACGAGTTGCTGTGGATGGCCACGGAGTACCTCGCCGCGCTCGACCTCGCGGACGCCGTACGGGAGGACGGTGTCCTGGGGCCGGGCGCCGTCTGGCGGTTGGTGGCGGAGCTGGGGCAGGCGCTCGCCGACCTCGCCGCCACGGGGATCGTGCACCGGGACCTGAAGCCGTCCAACGTGCTGCTGTCGCTCCGGGGCGCCCACGTCATCGACTTCGGCATCTCCAAGGCCGCCGACGCGAGCGCGATCACCGGCACCGGCAACCGGGTCGGAACGCCCGCCTACATGTCCCCGGAGTATCTGCGGACCGGCCACTGCGACGAGACCTCCGACGTGTTCTCGCTCGCCGGGACACTGATCTACGCGGCGGTCGGCCGGGCCCCCTTCGGAGACGGTACCGGTGTCGACGTGATGCACCGGGTCGCCTTCGAGGAGCCCGACGCCGAGGTGATCGGCGAGATCTCGGCCATCGACCCTGCGCTGGGCGCGCTGCTGGCCGCCTGCCTCTCCAAGGAACCCGAGCGGCGGCCGACGCCGAGGGCGCTGGTCCAGGCGGCGCGTGAGTGTGCCGGAGAGTCCGCTGAGGCGTCCAGATGGCCGGAACCGCTGCTCGGCAGGGTGCTGGAGCGGCAGCGGGCGTACGACGTCCTGTACAGCGTCCCCGTCGCGCGGGTGGCGGAGCTGCGTCTCCAGGGCCACCGCCCGAACCCGGCGTCGGCGCTACCGGTGCCCGCGAAGGGTGCGGCGCCCGTCCCGGCAGCCGACCCGGCCGTCCCGGCGGTGGCGTCCGACGAGACGTCCCCGGGACGGCGGCGCCCGAAGGGGGCTGTCGCCTGGGCGCGCAGAAGGCCGGTACCGGCCGTGGCGGCGGCCCTCGCCGTCTGTGCCCTGGCCGCGCTGGGCTTCGTACTCGCCCGCCCGTCGGACCAGGAGGCTTCCGCTGTGCCCGGGCCCGGCACGACGGCCTCCGCCGACACGGCCGCCGAAGCGGGCGACGCCCTGCCGAAGCCGGGCACCTCGGACGGGAAGTCGGTCCCGAGCACGTCCGGCAACGGCACCGAGACCGCGGACGGCCCCGCCGACCCCTCCCAGGTCGCCAACGACACCGACGACACAGACGGCGACGGCGACGCCGGGAACGACCCCACGGACCCCGACACGTCTACGGGCACGGACACGACCGCTGGAACGGGTACGGGTACGGGCACCGACCCCGGAACCGACCCCAGCACCGGAACGGACGGCGGCACCGCCGCCACGCCCACCCCCACGCCGTCCCCGGTCACCTCCACGACCGAGCCCGCCTCGGCACCCTGGGTCACCGACTGCACGTACTACGCGGGCAAGGTCCGCACAGCCATCGGCGACACCGGGAAGCGCGTCAAGCAGGTCCAGTGCATCCTCATGCTGCGCGGGTACGACATCGGCGGCACCGGCGTGGACGGCGTGTTCGGGGAGGGCCTGGAGGCGGCGATGAAGAACTTCCAGGTGGACAAGGGCCTGGCCGTCAACGGCATCGTGAAGCGCGCGACCTGGGACAACCTGCGGGCGTCGAAGTGACTCCGCCCCGGTAACGGGACGGAGTCACCCGGCAGTCCGCGCCGGAACAGAGTACGAACAAATCTGACGAGACGTCAGCAGGTCGACCGGTACACGTACTTGCTCACGTCCGCGTCGCCCAGGTTGGCCGCCGTGATCGACACGAACGACGTGCCGATCGACTTCGTCACCTTCTTCCCCTGGATCGCGTTCACCGCCTGCTGCACCGCCTGTGCGCCGATCTCCTCCGCCTTCTGGGCGATCAGTGCCTGGACCGTGCCCTTCTTCAGCTGCTCGACCTGCGCGGGGCCCGCGTCGAATCCGACGACCTTGATCCTGCCGACCTTGCCCGCGTCCTTGATGGCGTTGTTGGCGCCGTCGCTGGCCGGGGTGCTGATGGAGAAGATGCCCGCCAGGTCGGGATCCTTGGACAGGGACGCGGCGGTGAGGCGGGCGGCCTCGACGACGCCGCCGCTGGGCGTGGAGGGCTGGACGCCCACGAAGGAGATGTTCGGGTACTTCTTGATCTCGTCCTCGAAGCCCTTGATCCGCTGGTCGGCCGTGGTGACACCCGGGGTGCCGCCGATGATGACGACCTTGCCCTTCTCGCCGACGAGCTCGGCCAGCGTGCGGGCCGCCTCGGCGCCGCCCTCCACGTTGTTGGAGGAGACGGCGGAGGAGATGAAGCTCGTGTCGTCGAGGCCCGTGTCCGCCGTCACGATCTTGATGCCGGCCTCGTTGGCCTGCTTCAACGGCGTACCCAGCGCCTTCGAGTCCGTCGGCGCGATGACGATGGCGTTCGGCTTCTTGGCCACGGTGCTGGTCAGGATCGGCGTCTGAGTGGCCGGGTCGAAGGTCGTCGCACCCTGGACGTCCACGGTGGCGCCGAGCTTCTTGCCCTCGGCCTTCGCCCCGCAGCCGAGGGTGTTGTAGAAGGAGTCGGACGCGGTGCCGAGGATGACGGTCACCTTGGGGTTCGAGGTGGAGGAGGAGGAATCGCCGGACCCGCAGGCGGTGGCGCCCAGGACTATGACGGTGGCGAGGGCAGCGCCTCTGAGGGTGAGGTGGGCGGTCTTCATGGTGCAACTCCATTGGTGCGACGGGGCGTTGAGCGAGGGCGTTGCGCGGGGGGCGATCAAGGGGGGACTTGGAGGTACTCGGAGGTACTCGGGGGGCCTTAACGGAGCGTGCGGCGGCGCCGGTTGACGTGGTCGACGTACACGACCCCCGCCAGAACCGCGCCGACCGCGACCTGTTGCCAGAACGGCTGGAGGCCGATGATGACCAGGCCGTTGCTCAGCACGGCCGGGATGAGGGAGCCGAAGGCGGTGCCCAGGACGCTGCCCACACCGCCGAAGAGGCTGGTGCCGCCGAGCACGGTGGCGACGATCGCCTGGAGGTTGTCCCCGGTGTGGCCGCCGACGGTGGTGGTGGAGAAGCGGGCCAGGTTGACGTACGCGGCGATTCCGGCGAGGAGCCCGCAGAGTGCGTACACCTTGATGAGGTGGCGGTCGACGGCGACTCCGGCGCGGCGGGCGGCCTCGACGTTGGAGCCGATCGTGCGGGTGTAGGTGCCGAAGCGGGTCAGGCCGAGGACGATCGCGCCGCCGATGGTCAGGCCGATGGCCAGCCAGACCGTGTACGGGATGCCCAGGAAGCGGCCGAAGCCGAGGCCGTTGACCAGGGAGTCGGGGACTCCGCGCAGGTCCAGGCCGTTGGTGAGGACCAGGGCGCCGCCGCCCGCCGCCGAGAGGGTGGCCAACGTGGCGATCAGCGGCGGGAGTTTGGCCTTGGTGACCAGGAGGCCGTTCAGGACGCCCCAGGCCAGGCCCGTCGCCATCGTTGTCAACAGGCCCGCCAGCAGGGTCAGCGGGCCTTCGCCGCCCAGTGCCGACATCACCTTCACGCCCACGACCCCGGAGAAGATCAGCACCGAGCCGACCGACAGGTCGATGCCCCCGGTGGTCATCACGAACGTCATCCCGATGGCCAGCACACAGTAGGAGGCGGCCTCGATGGCGACGCTGCGCAGGTTGTACGCGGTGAGGAAGTTGTCGGGGTACATGGCGCCGAACACCGCGAGCAGCATCAGCAGGACGACCAGGGCCAGGCTCCGGGTGCCCTTCATGTTGCGCCAGGCGGCGGCGAGGGCCGCCGAGCGCAGGGAGCGGGGGGTCTCCTTGTCCGGTCCGGCGGCGGCGGACTTCACCTCGGTCGTGGGAGTCATGACTGGTCCTCGCTGTCTGCCGGGTCGATGGCGGGATCCGAGGCGTCCTCGAAGGTGAGCGCGCCCGTCATGGCGCCGAGGACGTTCTCGCTGGTGGCCGTCGCGCCCGACAGCCGGGCCACCCGCTGGCCGAGCCGCAGCACCTCGATACGGTCCGCGTACTCGAACACGAACGGCAGGTTGTGGCTGATCAGCACCACCGCCACGCCCGACGCCCGGACCCGCCGGATCAGCTGACCGACCCGTTCCGTCTGTACGACGCCCAGCGCCGCCGTCGGTTCGTCCATCAGCAGCACCCGGTCCGCCCAGTTCACCGCCCGGCCGACCGCGATGCCCTGGCGCTGGCCGCCGGACATCGTGACGACCTGCGCGGCGGTGTCCTGGATGCCGACCCCGAGCGAGCCGAACGCCTCGTCGGCCTTGGTCCGCATGGCCTTCCGGTCCAGGAAGCCGAGCTTGCCGAGCAGACCGGGGCGCATGATCTCGCGGCCCAGGAACAGGTTCTCGGCGGGGTCCAGGTCGGGCGCGAGGGCCAGGTCCTGGTAGACGGTCTCGATGCCCAGGCGGCGGGCGGCGATCGGGTCCGGGATGCTCACCGGTTTGCCGTCGACCCTGATCTCACCCGCGTCGGGCTGGATCACCCCGGAGATGACCTTGATCGTGGTGCTCTTGCCGGCGCCGTTGTCACCGACCAGCGCGACCACCTCGCCCGGGTAGACGGTGAGGGCGGCGCCGCGCAGCGCCTGGACCTGGCCGTAGTTCTTGACGATGCCGGTCAGTTCGAGGACCGGGGTGGCGGCGGTGGCCCCGTGCGGTGTCGGGCCGGCACAGCCCGAATTCGAGGTGGCCGGAGCCGAGGCGGCCGGGGTCGGGGTGGCCGGAGGGGGGATGCTCATGGCTTCTGCTCTCCGCTTCCACGGGGGGTCAGTACGGTGCCGAGCTCGACCCGGCGGGGTGGTCCGCTCTCGCCCGAGATCCGGGCCAGCAGCAGTCGGGCGGCCTCGCGGCCCATCTCGTAGGCGTCCCCGGACACGACCGTCACGGGGGTCGGCAGCAGGTCGGCGAACGGGAAGTCGTCGAAGCCGACCAGGGCCAGGCCCTGCCCCGGGCCCATGGCACGCAGGGCGCCGTGGGTCAGGAAGTTGGTGGTGGTGAACAGCGCCGTGGGGCGCCGGTCCGGGGGCAGCGCCAGCAGTTCGGCGGCGGCCTGCTCGGCCTCCGCCCGGGTGCCGTGCTCCAGCCTCGCGACCAGGGCCTCGTCGACCTCGCCGAAGGCGGCGCGTACGGCGTCCAGGTAGCCGTCGAGACGGCGGCCCGTGGTGTAGTAGCTGGCCGCCACCAGGACGCCGATCCGCCGGTGACCGGCGGCGATCAGATGCTCGGTGGCCTTCCGGGCGCCCCCGTGGTTGTCCAGCAGCACGGTGTCCGCGTCCAGGCCGAGCGCGGGCCGGTCGAGGAAGACCACCGGGGTGCCCTGGTCGACCTCGCGGCCGAGATAGCCGTAGTCCATCGCGCCCGGCACGATCAGCAGCCCGGCGACGCGCTGCCCGAGCAGGTCGTCGATGCCCCGGCGCTCGGCCTCGGGGTCCTCGTCGGAGCTGGCCAGCACGACGTTGTGACCGTGGGCGCGGGCCACCCCCATGACGCCGTTGGCGATCGAGCCGTAGAAGGGGTTGGTCAGGTCGCCGACCAGCAGCGCGAGCGTGGTGCTGCGCTGGCCGGGGCGCAGGCTCCGGGCGAGGTCGTTACGGCGGTAGCCGGTCTCGTCTATGGCAGCGCGCACCCGCTCCGCGATCGCGGGGGAGACCGTCTCGTCACCGTTGACGAACCGGGAGACGGTCTTGATCGACACCCCGGCAAGGGCGGCGACCTCCCGCATGGTGGGCGTTCGCATGTCCGGCATCACTCCGAAAAGGGTCACTTGGGTGTCGCTGTGTGCCGCACAGCAAACCTCTGTGAAACAACGTTGTCAATGGATTGGAACAGGGATTTTGCATGCCTTGCGGATTGCGGGGACCGGTTTGTATGGTCTGACAACGTTGTTTCAAAACAACGTTGTCTCAGTGGATGAGAAGTGCTGTGAGAAGTGCGCGAGAGGACGATCATGCTGCCTGTCAGTGACCCGGAGGACGGGCTGCCGGAAGGCCTCCGCGCCCTGCGCGCCGACGTGCACCGCGAGCTGCGCTCCCTCGACCCGCGCGCCGCCGACCGCTTCACCCGGCTGCTGACCGGCACCTGGGGCAGAGCCATGCGCCCGCTCCCCGACGGCGAGGTCTTCGTCCTCACCGGCGACATCCCCGCGATGTGGCTGCGCGACAGCACCGCCCAGGTCCGCCCGTACCTCCTCGCCGCCGACGACCCCGCCGTCGCCGGCGCGCTCACCGGCGTCCTGCGCCGCCAGCTGCGTTACGTCCTCGCCGACCCGTACGCCAACGCCTTCAACGTCGAACCCGACGGCTCCGGCGCCGGTCACATCGACGAGCCGACGCCCGACCCGCTGGTCTGGGAGCAGAAGTACGAGGTCGACTCGCTCTGCGCCCCGCTCCAGCTCGCCTACGGCATCTGGCGGGCCACCGGCAGCCTCGGCCACCTCACCGCCGACGACCGCTTCGTCCGGGCCGCCCGCCGGATCATCGCCCTGTGGCGGGTCGAGCAGGACCACGAGAACCGCTCGCCGTACGAGTTCCGGCGCCTCGGCGACTACGAGTACGACACGCTGCCGCGCGGCGGCCGGGGCGGACCGACCGCGTCCACCGGCATGACCTGGTCCGGCTTCCGCCCCAGCGACGACCGCTGCGAGTACGGCTATCTCGTCCCGGCCAACGCCATGGCGGCCGTCGCCCTCGCCGGCCTCGCCGAACTGGCGACGGCGATCGGCGACCCCGGCCTGGCCGCCGACGCCACCGCGCTGTCCGGCGAGATCGCCACCGGGGTACGTACGCACGGGGTGACCGCAGGGGCAGACCCGACGGTGTACGCGTACGAAGTCGACGGTCTCGGCGGGCAGTTGCTGATGGACGACGCCAACATCCCGAGCCTGCTCTCGCTGCCCTACCTCGGCTGGTGCGACCCGGGCGACCAGCTCTACCTGCGCACCCGTGAGTTCGTCCTCAGCGACGTCAACCCCTTCTACTACGCGGGAAGTTCGGCGGCCGGCATCGGCAGCCCGCACACCCCGCCCGGCCACGTCTGGCCGCTCTCTCTCACCATGCAGGCGCTGACCAGCGACGACGAGGCCGAGCGGGTCCGTCTCGCCGAGCTGCTGCTGCGCACCGACGGGGGCACCGGCTGCGTGCACGAGAGCTTCCACGTCGACGACCCCGCGACCTTCACGCGCCCCTGGTTCGGCTGGGGCGACGCCCTCTTCGCCGAGCTGCTCCTCGACCTCACGGGACGCTCGACGGCGCGCCTGCACCCTCGGCTGTCCACCACCGAACCGCCCGCACGGTAAGGACACTTCCGCTCTCCCGGCGTCGGCGGTCGCTACGATCTGCGGCGTGTGCGCAAACATTGTGGTCGCCGAAGATGATGCGAAGCAGGCCGAACTCGTGCGCCGCTACCTGGAGCACGAGGGTCACACCGTCACGGTCGTCGTGGACGGCCGGGCGGCTCTCGAGACGGTCCGGCACCAGGAACCCGATCTGGTCGTCCTCGACGTGATGATGCCCAGAGCCGACGGCCTCGACGTCGTACGGATCCTGCGCGCCGAACGCCGGGAGGTGCCGGTGCTGATGCTGACGGCCCGCAGCACCGAGGACGACATGCTGCTCGGCCTCGACCTCGGCGCCGACGACTACATGACCAAGCCGTTCAGCCCGCGCGAACTGACGGCCCGGGTAAGGACGTTGCTGCGCCGCAACCGGCGCGGCACCGACCCGGCTTCCGTGACCGTGTCCCTCCCCGTCACCGTCCCCGCTCCTGCCCCGGAGCCCGAAGTGACCCCGGACGAGAAGGTGTTGGCGGTCGGCGCGCTCAGGGTCGATCCCGCGCGGCACGAGGTGTCGGTCGCCGGTACGCCCGTCGAGTGCACGCCCGGTGAGTTCCGTATCCTCGCGGCGATGGCGGCCGAGCCCGGCCGGGTCTTCACCAGGGCGCGGCTCCTGGACGAACTGCACGGCTTCGACAAGTACATCAGCGGCCGGACCGTGGACGTGCACGTCATGAACCTGCGCAAGAAGATCGAGCGCGCTCCACGGCGGCCGGACCGCCTCATCACCGTCTTCGGCGTCGGCTACAAACTGACGGACCCGGCGAGGAACGTACGCCATGCCTCGTCCTGACAGGAGGGGCCCGGCGGGGGCCCGGCTGCCGCTCCGCAAGAGCCTGGCGGGGCGGCTGCTGACCGTGTCGGCGCTGGTGGCCTCGTGCTCGGTCGCCGCGACCGCCTGGCTGGCCGTGCAGACGACCTCCGTCGCGATCCGCCAGGAGCAGGGGCAGACCCTCAAGTCCGACGCGAAGATCTACAACACCCTCCTCGGTTACGCGGCCACCCACCCCGACTGGGACGGCGTCGACACCACCGTGCGAGAGCTGGCCGGTGAGTCCGGGCGCCGGATCGTGCTCACCACGCCGGGCCGACGCCCGTTCGTGGACTCGGCGGCCTCGGCCGACTCCCGCTCTGCGGGCGGCAGTTCCACGTCGGCTCCGCTCGCACCGCAGGCCTCGGCGGTCGTGGACCCCCGCGCCGTCGACCCCGTGCTCGTGCCCGACGCCGCCGGGGCCGGCGCCAACCGCGTCGATCCACGGGCCGTGGGGCCCTTCCGGCTGCCCGCGAAGGAACGCGACGCACTGCGGAAGGCCTCCGACCGGAGGGTGGAGTGCCTCAGCCAGATGGGTATCGCCGCCGACGTCGTCGAGAGCCCGGGCGGACGGCCCCGCGTCCAGTTCGTGAGCGACGAGACCGAGGGCGGTACCGACAGCGTGACCGACCGTGACATGGCAGCGAAGTGTCTGTCGTCCTACCCGCTCGGTCCCACCGCGACCGAGCGGAAGGCCCTGAGCGCCCTCAACCAACTGGCCGACGCCTGCCTGAAACGACAGGGTCGCACCGCCGTGAAACTGAACCTGGACCTGTCCTGGGACCGGAGTTACGGGTACGGACGGGACGACGTGGCCCCCGCCGCCGAGGACGGCCTCAGCGCTCGGGAGGCGGAGGCCCTGGCCGCCAAGAAGGCGGAGGACGCCGCGACGGCCCAACGCAAGGCGGCATCCGGCGGCGCACTCGACTACGCCCCCGCCGAGATCCGCGACAGCGCGTACGACCGGGCCGTGGGCGACTGTGTCGACAGCGCCCGCCGGGAACAGCTCGCGGGCTATGTCGCCGATCCCGCACTGCTGTTCATCGACGGCCCAGGAGCCGCCGGTGTGCCCGGCTTCGACCTCTCCCGGGCCAACACCGCACGCATCGCCGGCGTCACCGCCCTGGTCCTCGCCCTCACCGTCGGTGCCTCGGTACTCGCGGGAGCCAGGCTCGTACGCCCGCTGCAAGCGCTCACCGGCGCCGCCCAGCGGATGCGGGAGGGCCTGGACGCGACTCCGGTGCCCGTGCCCGTCGTCTCGGACAACGAGATCGGGCGGCTGACGGCGGCCTTCAACGACATGGCCGCGCACCGGGCCCGCCTGGAGGAGCAGCGCAAGGTGATGGTCAGCGATGTCGCCCATGAGCTGCGGACACCACTGAGCAACATCCGGGGCTGGCTGGAGGCGGCCCACGACGGACTGGCCGTGCCGGACCCGGCGTTCGTCTCCTCGCTCCTGGAGGAGGCGGTGCAGCTCCAGCACCTCATCAACGACCTCCAGGACCTCGGCGCGGCCGACGCGGGCGCCCTGCGGCTGCACCGCAAGCCGGTACGGATCGACGAGCTGCTCGGCCAGGTCGCCTCCGCGCACCAGGTGCCGGCCGAGACGGCGGGCGTCACCCTCACCGTTCTCCCGGCCGCGCCGGGCACCCCTCGCCCACCGCTCCTCGACGCCGACCCCGTACGGCTGCGCCAGACCGTCAGCAACCTGCTCTCCAACGCGGTACGCCACACACCGGCCGGCGGCACGGTGACCCTGCGCTCGTACGTCACCGACGCGGGGGACGAGCTCGCCGTGGAGGTGTCCGACACCGGCAGCGGCATCCCGGCGGGTGATCTCCCGTACGTGTTCGACCGTTTCTGGCGGGCGGAGAAGTCCCGCAACCGCAGCACCGGCGGCAGCGGCCTGGGCCTCGCGATCGTCCTCAAGCTCGCCGAGGCCCACGGCGGCACGGTGGACGTGGCGAGCACGGAGGGGGAGGGCGCCACCTTCACCCTGCGGCTGCCGGCGAGGTCCTCCACCGACCCTGATGGGATGACCACGGCGCTCTGACAGGTTCCTCACAAGTGGCCGTCAGGGTGAAGCCATGCCCGGAACCTGGTGCGGATCGGCACCCAGGAACGACCAAGCCGGGCTGGAACTGGAGCCCTTACATGTCCCGCCGTCTCACCCTGCGCCCGCTGCGCCTCGCTGTCCTGACCGGCGTCGCGGCCGGCGCGCTGCTCGTCCCGGCCACCGCGGCCTTCGCCGACTCGACTCCGACGCCGGGCGCGACCGACTCGACCCCGGCCGACAAGGAGGCCCTGGCGAAGAAGAAGGCCGAGGACGCCAGGACGCTCAAGGAGGCCGAGGCCAGGAAGGCCGCCGCAGCCCAGAAGGCCGGAGGCAAGGACTACCCGCGTGGCGGTGTCGCCGCCGGCGAGGCCCCCGCCCAGGACGACAACACCGGCACGCTCATCGGTTCGGCCACGGGCGCACTGCTGCTCGCGGGCGCCGGCACCTACGTACTGCGCCGCCGCACCACCGCCCGCCGCGAAGGCTGACCCGGCAGCACTACCTCTCGTACGACACGGTGGCGCCGCCCTTCACCGGGCGGCGCCCTGTGCGTTCCGGCGAACCTCCGCACCCTGTTCTGGAGCCCGAGTTGCCCCCTGCACACCGTCCGGCCCTGTCCCGGGCCCGCCTCGCGACCCTCACGCTGCTGACCCTCGTCAGCGTGCTCACCGGCTGCTCGGCCGGCCCCGACCCGACAGTGCGGGTCGCCCCCACCGCCTCCGCCGCCGCGCCCGGCGCCCCGAAGTCCGAGCGGCCACCGGCCCCCGACGCTCCGGCTGCCCCCGCCGAGGTCGCCATCCCCTCCGTGGGGATCACCAGTTCGCTCATGAAGCTGGGCCTCAACACGGACAGGACGGTCGAGGTCCCGCCGGCCGAGAAGGGGATGACCGCGGGCTGGTACACGGGCGGTGCCGTGCCCGGTGCGGTCGGTGCGGCCGTCATCATCGGCCACAACGACACCCACTTCGGCAAGGCTGTCTTCCACGACCTCAGGAAGATCGAGGTGGGTGCGGACATCACCGTCACCGACGCGACGGGAAAAGCCCTCCACTTCACCGTCAGGGCCACGGAGAGCGTCAGCAAGAACGCCTTCCCGACGGAGAAGGTCTACGGGCCGACCCAGGAGCGTGCTCTACGGCTCATCACGTGCGACGGCGACTTCGACGAGCAGGGGCACCCGGTCGACAACCTCATCGTGTACGCGACAGCGAGCTGAGGGTCGTGAACGTGTCCGGTTCGCCCTGTCGTCACGAGTAACGTCCGGACAGTCCCTGCCTGAAGTCTCAAGTATTGGCCACGAGTTGCCTGGTTGCGTACGCCATCCGTCCCTCCAGCACCTACTCTCCCTCCAAAACCATTCGACGGGGGACAGACGGAGAACAGGCGAGCTGACGACCTATGGAGCCACTTCGTCCCACGGATCCGGAGCGGTTGGGGCCGTACCGTCCTGTCGCGCGACTCGGCGCCGGAGGGATGGGCGAGGTCTTCCTCGCCAAGGACGACCGGCAACGGACCGTGGCCGTCAAGGTCATCCGTCCTGAGCTCGCCTCGGGCAAGGCCTTCCGCGACCGGTTCCGCCGCGAGGTGGACGCGGCGCGGGCGGTGAGCGGCACCTACACGGCCTCCGTCGTGGATGCCGACCCGGACGGCCGCGTCCCCTGGCTGGCCACCACGCACATCATCGGACCGACGCTGGCCGACGCGATCGAGACGTACGGGCCGCTGCCGCCGAGATCCGTCCTGGCCCTCGGCGCCGGACTCGCCGAAGCGCTGATCGCCGTGCACTCCGCGGGACTTGTGCACCGCGACCTCAAACCGTCCAACGTGCTGCTCTCCGCCGAGGGCCCGCGCGTCATCGACTTCGGCATCGTCCGCGCCACCGACGGCTACGAACTCACCCTGTCCGGCGTGCTGTTGGGCTCCCCGCGGTACATGTGCCCCGAGCACGCCACAGGGGACCCGATGGGCCCGGCGGGTGACGTGTTCTGCCTCGGCTCGGTCCTGGCCTACGCGGCCACCGGGAAGGCGCCCTTCGACGGCGCGTCGGCGGCCACCCTGCTGTACCAGGTGGTGCACGGCACGCCGGACCTGACAGGCGTCCAGGAACCGCTGGAAACGATCATGCGTTTGTGCCTTGAGAAGTCCCCGGTGGCCCGGCCCAGCCCGGACCGGGTGTCGGCGGCGTGCGCGCCCGGCGGCGTCGACGCGCTGGACTGGGACGGCTGGCTGCCCGAAGCCGTTCTCTCCGCGATAAGACGCCAGGCCGCCGAGCTGATGGACCTGGACCTCGGCCTCGATGCGAAGACGGAAGCCCTCGGACGCCAGTCCGCCCCTGCCGCCGTGGGAGCCGCCCCCGGCTCCGGCGGCCTCCGCGTCGACCCGCGCCTGGCAGCCGTTCAACGACTGGCCACGGGACGCCCGAGCAGCCCCCGACGCGTCGTCTTCCCGGACCACCCCGGATCCGACGAACTCCCCGACAGACCGAAGCCCGGCCCGGCGCGCGAGCAGCCCCCTGGGCAGCCGCCCGAGCTGTGGCCCGACCGGGGCAACCACCGAGCTCCGCGCCCGTCGCGGCCGGCCCTTTCCCGCCGGGGGGTCCTCACCGTTGCCGCACTGGCCCTGGGTACCGGTGTCGCCGCACTGCTCCACGGATCGAAGGACGACGGACCGAGCGGTGCGGCCACGCCGACCGGTCCGGCGCCGGAACCACTGTGGACGTACCGCAGCGACCCGCTCGTCCAGGCGCCGGCGGTCTTCTACAACGGCACGACCCTGCTGAAGACGCAGTCCGGCACCCTGTTCTGCCTCGGTCTCGCCGACGGCGCCAGCCCTCGGTGGACCTACCGGGGCATCAGCCAGTCGCCCACCCCGCCCCTGATCGTCTCGGACGTCGTGGTCGCCCTCGGCACCGGCGCGACCGTGATCGGCGTCGACCCGGTCACGGGTGAGGAGCAGTACTCGCTGGACTTCGGGGAGGACTTCCGGTTCGACACGCTGCTCGGCAGCGGGGCCGCCGGCACAGCTACCATCGTCGGCCTGAGGTTCGACCGTCAGGACCGTCCGGACGGGTCGCGGGGGCCGGCCACCTCCACGAACGTCGTCCTCGGTGCGGATCTGAAGGCGCGTGTGGCCCAGGTCATTCCCATCAGTACGCAGGACATCGGCCTCGAACTGAAACCGTTCATCGATTCCGGCCGCTTCGTCTACCTGGACGGGCTGCACCGTCTCACGGCCAGGGGCCGCGACGGCCGCAGTGACGTGCTGTGGAGCCATCGCATGGCGTCCGACTCGGAGGGCCGGTCGGCCCCGGTGGTGCTGGACGGGACCGTGTTCGCGGTGGACAGCGAACTCGTCGCCGTGGACCTGGAGACCGGGGCGCTGCGCTGGCGGGTGAGGGAGGGGAAGGGCGGCTTCGCCTCTGTCGCGGTGGCGGACGGCACGGTCTACTGCACGACGAGCAACCCGCACGGCGTCGAGGCGTTCGACGCCATCGACGGTTCCCGGCGCTGGTTCTGCGAAACCCCCAGGCTGGACCTGGGGAACCCTCTTGTCGCGGGCGGCGACGCCGTGTTCGTCACGGCCGAGGCCAACAAGGACGGCTTCTACGCGATCGACGCCCGGCGGGGCGAACTGCTGTGGAACTTCACCGACGGCCGGGACACGGGCATCAACGACTGGCAGCTGTCGTGCGACGCCGACGGCGGCACCGACCATCCGCTGATCGCCCAGCACTTCGACAGGGTGTACGCGCTTCCGGTGCCTCGGTCCTGAAGGCACCCGGGAGCCCGCGACCCGCTCACTGGGCGATTCGGTCGGCGGTCACACGGACGTGGTGGGGCGGCTCAGAGCTGCTCCCAGCTGCCGGGGTCCTCCGACAGGTCGGCGGAGGCGCCGGGAGTGCCCTCCCGGAAGGCCGGCGCCTGGAAGGGGTCGATATCCGGGGTCGGCGAATCGGTCCTCGCGCGGAACGCTGTCGGTTCCGGCGCGGAGAACAGAGAAGTCAGCTCGATGGAAGGTCTCCTGATCCTCGAGACGGCAGTGCGGAACTCAGAGAACAGTCAGCTTGGCGTAGGGACTGATGATCCGTTCCTGACGCCCGCCGAAGTCGACGAGTACTGCGATGCCGTCCTCAACAGTGGTCACCCGGCCGAGGCCGAAGACATCGTGAGTGACTCGGTCGCCTACCGCGAACAGCTTGGTAGGAGGTGCCACAGGGGCTTTGAAGGGGCTGGTGGCCAGATGGGCCCGCGTTACCGCTGTCTTTGTCATTGACTCCAGTATGCTCCGCGCGGGCCCGTCATGGGCCCGGTGGGTACCCCCGACTCTCGCGGGCCACACCTGCGCCCGGTCCGCGTATACGCGCGCGGGGACGGGGGAAAGATCACTCGCCGACATGGATCGTGCAGGTCACGAGGGGTATGGAGGGCCGGTGCGAGCCCCTTCGGAGGCCCGTCGGACGGCCTGGCCGTGCACAGCATGATCGCGAAGAGTTATGAATCGGTAGCCACTTTCGCCACCTCGAACGGCACGCCGCGGGCCCCGATCACTCCCGCCCCGACGTACTCACCGCCAACACGGCCACCACGGCAGCCGCGACGAGGAGTGGAATTCCCAGGCCGTGATGGACCACCAGCCACGCGCCGAGCAGCGCGCCCACCGCCATCGCCGCCACCGACGCCGAACGGCGCGGAGAGTGCCTGCCCGTGCCGCCGGCCGCGCGGGAGTCGGCGGCGAGACCGGTGAGGGTCATCGTCAGGACGGTGGTCGTCAGGTCGGGGACGCCCAGTCTGCGTACGGTGGCGTTGCGCAGGCCCATCGCGAAGGCCGTGACCGCGATCAGCGTGTAGACGGTCGCCTTCGCGTCCGGCGCCGCGAAGGCGACCGCCGAGGACACGCCAAGGAACACCGCCTCGACGGCGAGGGTGACCCGGGCCCACCGCCGGCGCGAGCCGCCGCCCAGCCGCCCCGCGACGCGCCCGCCGGCCACCGCGCCCACCAGGAACGAACACAGCGACACCAGGGTGTGCGATACGGAGAACCCGGGCGCCCCGGCGGCGGCGAAGCCCAGCACGACGACGTTTCCGGTCATGTTCGCGGTGAACACATGGCCGAGCCCGAGATAGCTGACGGCGTCGATCAACCCGCTGACCACCGTCAGCACCAGCAGCACGGCCACCAGCCGCAGACCGCGCGATTCGGGATCGTACGACGGCGACGGCGGCGACGGACGGTCCGGCTCGGTTGCCTCTGTGCTCATCGGGTCAGTCCACCACGGGGGGATACGGAGGGACAGGGCGGGACAGGGCGGGACCCGGACAGGCGGGTAGTACGAAGGCGCCGGCCCCCGAAGTGATCGGGGGCCGGCGCCTTCGTACTACCCGCGTCCTGCCGGGCCGGCTCAGTACCAGTGGTGGGTCTGCCAGAAGTTCCAGGCACCGACCGGGCTGCCGTAGCGGTCGTTCATGTAGTCCAGGCCCCACTTGATCTGGGTGGCCGCGCTGGTCTTCCAGTCGGAGCCGGCGGAGGCCATCTTCGAGCCGGGGAGGGCCTGGACCAGGCCGTATGCGCCGGAGGAGGCGTTGGTGGCGTCGACGTCCCAGCCACTCTCGTGCTCGACGATCTTGCTGAAGGCGTTGTACTGCGCGTCGTTCGGGATCAGCTTCTGCGCGATCGCCTTGGCGTCGGACGCGGAGGCGGTGGTCGCCGCCTGTGCGGGAGCCGCGGCCAGCACCATACCGGCGGTGGCGGCGGCCACGGCGGCGGCGGTGAGGGCCTTCTTGGGGGAGGCGATGGTGCGGGCGATACGGGAGACGAACACGGAGAACCTTTTCCTCGGGGTCAGGACCGTCGCGGGCAAGCCGGTGCCACGTACTGCGTCTGTTGCGTGTGTGGCGGTGACATGCGGCGGCGCCGCGACCCGTGAGGGTTCGTCGGCGCCGTGCGACTGCTCCAGAGAAACAAACCCGGCGGCCGTCCGCAATCACCCCTTTTGCTAGTTGTGTTCGTATGTGGGTGGTCGGCACACTTTGTGACGTGACTCTCAATGCGCAGGTCGGAGGCTGTTTCTGTGTGGGCATGACACGGACTTCGGTCTACTAATCCGCCTCGTAGGTGATCTGCGTCCTGTGGGCCGCTTCACGCGCAGGGCGCGTCGAAAGTGACCTGGCTCTCGAAGGCGGCCCGGTGGCGAACGGTCGAGAGGTCCCTGCGGACGGAGACAGGTTCACCTGCTTTCTTGCGGGGAGGCCCTGGCGTTCACGCCGGGGAGGAAGCGCATCCCGGTGCCGCGACGCGGAGCGTCGCCGCATCCGGTTCCGGGCGCGGAGTGCCCACCTCTGCCTGCAGGCACCCCGAGGCGATGCGGACGTGTGTGCCTGTGATCGCTGGTCGGGGTGAGGCTGGGGGATCGGGGTCTGTTTGTGCGGCTGTCGTACGTATGGTCCTTCGGGGGGTTCGGGACGGCACGGTGTCCCGGCCGGGGAGCGTGAGGGGGCGAGATGGCGCAGGTGGGGGCGGCTGTGGAGGCCGGGCATGCCCGCTACACCTACCGGCTGCGCGTGTCGTGCGCTGCCGGCGCCGCTCTGGCGGCGGAGTGGGGCCGATGCCGGTGGGTGTGGAACGAATGTGCCGCCAAGTCCAAGGCCGTGCACCTGCACAACAAGGCCACCGGTCAGAAGGCCACGTGCGGTCCGGCTCAGCTCGACAGGATGCTGACCGAAGCCCGCGCCCGTACACCGTGGCTGCGTGAGGGCTCGTCGGTTGTCCAGCAGCAGGTCATCCGTGACTTCGGCCGCTCCCGCGCCAAGGCGCACAAGGACATCAAAGAGCGCCTGCCCATGGCACGCCGGGCGGGTATGCCCACGTACAAGAAGAAGCACGGGGCGCCGGCGACCCTCAACTACACCAAGCGTGGGTTCCGGTTGAAGGACGGACGTCTGCATCTGGCGGGCGGCATCGTCGTGGCGGTGGTGTGGTCGCGGGAACTGCCGGCCGAGCCGTCCTCGGTGCGCGTGTACCAGGACAGCCTCGGGCACTGGTACGGCTCGTTCGTCGTCCCCGCCCAGGTTCAGCCCCTGCCTCGCACCGGTCGCGTACTCGGCGTCGACTGGGGCGTGAAGGAGACCGCGACCACCACCTCCGACGGGCACGACCTGCCGCACGCCGGGCACGGGAGGAAGGCCCGGACGAAGGTGGCCCGGTACGACCGGATGATGGCCCGCCGCAAGCCCAAGAAGGGGCAGCCCGGGTCGAGGGGCTACCGCGAGGCGAAGAAATGGCGGGCGAAGGCGCACAAGAAGGTCGCCAGGCAGCGTGCGGACACGGGCCGCAAGTGGGCCAAGAAGGTGGTCCGCGATCACGACGCCATCGCTGTCGAGGACTTCCGCCCCAAGTTCCTCGCCAAGACCACGATGGCCCGCAAGGCCGCTGACGCCGCCATCGGCGCCACCAAGGCCGCGCTGATCGAGATGGGCCGCAAGCACGGGCGGGACATCCGCCTCGTCCACCCCGCGCACACCACGATGGACTGCGCGCACTGCGATGCGAGAGCCAAGCATCGCCTGCCGCTGGGTGAGCGCACCTACACCTGCACCGTATGCGGAAACGTGTCCCCACGGGACAAGAACTCCGCACACGTCATGCTCGTCCGGGCTGGTCTCAACCCGGCTGGCGCCGATGGCAGAAGACCTCCTGGAGCGCTGCTCCAGGAGGCGGCCTGAGCCAGGAATCCCCTTCCCCTTCAGGGAGGGGAGGATTCAAACCGCCACGTACGTCACCGGATCGCTTCCCGTCATCGCTTCAGCCTGGCCCAGTTTGACCAGGCGGCGTACGTGGGCCTCCGCCTCCGAGACCGCGATGTTCCGTGATCCCGGGGGGATTTCGGACCAGGGGCGGTTCCACTCCATACGCTCCGCCAGTTGCCAGGCGGTGAGGGGGGTGGTGAGGAGGGAGCGGAGGCCGGTGAGGCGGTCTTCGTGGTGGTCGAGGAGTTCCTGCACGCGGACGGTCGCGTCGGGGAAGGCGTGGCGGTGCGCCGGGAGGACCTCCGCCGGGGCGAGGCGGCCGATGCGCTCCAGGGAGTCGAGGTAGTCGCCGAGCGGGTCGGCGACCGTCGTGTCGTCCGGGTCCTCGTACAGGCCGATGTGCGGGGTGATCCCGGGGAGCAGGTGGTCGCCGGAGAACAGGCGGCCGTTGCCGGGGAGTTGGGCCGGGTGGGCCTCCTCCAGGTGGAGGCAGACGTGGCCCGGGGTGTGGCCCGGCGTCCAGATCGCGCGCAGGCGGCGGCCGGGGAGGTCGAGGAGTTCGCCGGGGACGATCTCGCGGTCGGGGAGCGCCGGGGAGAAGCCGGGCAGGATGTCGACGAGGGTCCTGGTCAGGGTCGCCACGTGGTCGGCGGGCGCGCCGGCCGCCGCCAACTTCGCGGTCATGTACGTGTACCAGCGCTCGGAACGGTTGTCGCGAGTCCGCCTCACGAGGGAGATGTCGGCCTCGTGCATCGCGATCCACGCCCCGGACACCTCACGGACCTGGCCCGACAGGCCGTGGTGGTCCGGGTGGTGGTGGGTGATCACCATGCCGTGGATCTCGCCCGCCGACGTGCCGCACGCCGACAGGCCCTCGGTGAGCGCGTCCCAGGACAGCGGGTCGTCCCAGCCCGTGTCGATGAGCACCGGCCCGCTGTCGGTGTCGACGACGTACACCAGCGTGTATCCGAGGGGATTGTTCGGAATGGGGACCCGGAGGGACCGTACGCCCCCGCCGTGATCGGTCACCTGCGTCGACACCTGTGTCATGGGCTCCCCTGTGGCTGGGCTGCCAGCAACTATAACTAGAACCAGTTCCAATGGGAGCCCGAGTCACTTACCGCGTAGTGGTGCCAGAGCTGTGGACTCCTCCGGAGGGAACTGGTAACTGTCTCCGTATCTATCTGACGATCCGTCAGAGACGGTACCCGGAGAGGCAGTCGGCGAGAGGCAGTCGGCCATGACCGAGCTCGTGGAACACGGACAGCTGTTCATCGGCGGGGAGTTGACCGACCCCCTCGGCAAGGATGTCATCGAGGTCATCTCCCCGCACACCGAAGAGGTCATCGGCCGCGTGCCGCACGCCTCGACGGCCGACGTCGACCGGGCTGTCGCCGCCGCGCGCACCGCCTTCGACGAGGGGCCCTGGCCGCGGCTGACCCTCGACGAGCGGATCGCCGTCGTCACCCGCATCAAGGACGGGATCGCGGCACGGTACGAGGAGATCGGCCGCGTCATCTCCTCGGAGAACGGCTCCCCGTACTCCTGGAGCGTCCTCGCCCAGGCCCTCGGCGCGATGATGGTGTGGGACGCGGCGATCACGGTCGCCCGCGACTTCACGTACGAGGAGTCACGCGACGGCGTCCTCGGCCGTATCCTCGTCCGGCGCGAGCCGGTCGGAGTCGTCGCTGCCGTGGCCCCCTGGAACGTCCCGCAGTTCGTCGCGGCGGCCAAGCTCGCGCCCGCGCTGCTCACCGGCTGCACGGTGGTCCTGAAGCCGTCGCCCGAGTCACCCCTCGACTCGTACATCCTCGGGGAGATCGCGAAGGAGGCCGGACTGCCGCCCGGCGTTCTCTCCATTCTCCCGGCAGACCGAGAGGTCAGCGAGTACCTCGTCGGGCACCCCGGCATCGACAAGATCTCCTTCACCGGTTCGGTCGCCGCGGGCAGGCGTGTGATGGAGGTCGCCTCCCGTCAACTCACCCGCGTGACACTGGAGTTGGGCGGGAAGTCGGCGGCCGTCGTCCTCCCCGACGCCGACCTCGACACCGCCGTGCCCGGCATCGTCTCCGCCGCCTGGATGAACAACGGCCAGGCGTGCGTGGCCCAGACCCGCATCCTCCTCCCACGCTCCCGCTACGACGAGTTCGCGGACGCCTTCACCCAGGCCGCGAGCGCGCTGGTGGTCGGCGACCCGCTGGACCCGGCGACGCAGGTCGGCCCGCTGGTCACGCAGCGGCAGCAGCAGCGCAACCTCGACTACATCCGCATCGGCCAGGAGGAGGGCGCCAAGATCCTCACCGGCGGCGGACGCCCCGCCGGCCTCGACCGCGGCTGGTACGTCGAACCGACCCTCTTCGGCGACGTCGACAACTCGATGCGCATCGCCCGCGAGGAGATCTTCGGCCCGGTCATCTGTCTGATCCCGTACGGAGACGAGACCGAGGCGGTGAAGATCGCGAACGACTCCGACTACGGGCTCTCCGGCAGCGTGTGGACGGCCGACGTCGCGCACGGCATCGAGATCGCCCGCCAGGTCCGTACCGGCACGTACTCGGTGAACACCTTCAGCCTCGACATGCTCGGCCCGTTCGGCGGCTACAAGAACTCGGGTCTGGGGCGGGAGTTCGGGCCCGAGGGGTTCAGCGAGTACCTGGAGCACAAGATGATCCACCTCCCGGCCGGCTGGGAGGGATAGGCGCGATGGGCGACCGCTGGCACGTGGAGGTCGACCGCTCGCTGTGCATCGGCTCGGCCCAGTGCGTCCACCGGGCACCGGACGGTTTCCGCCTCGACACCGGGATGCAGTCCCACCCGGTCGAACCGGACACGGACGCGAACGAGAAGGTGTTGGCGGCGGCGGAGAACTGCCCGGTGGAGGCGATCATGATCACGCTCCTGGGGGGTGGGGAGCCGGTGTTTCCGCCGGAGGACTAGTGGGGGCGGGGTGGGTGCAGCCCGGGCCGTGATTCCCACCCGTCCATCCCCCCGCCCGCGTTTTCAGCCCGTCCGGCGATTGAGGACAAGGCCCGTTCAGGGCCGAAGCGGGGGTCTGGGGGCGCAGCCCCCAGTGGGGGTCCCCCTCTGGGGGAGGGATGGGACGGGTAGGGGCGGCGGGGGCGAGAAACCTACCGGCTCTCCCCGGCCTCCCCGGAGGGATCCGTCAGGTCGATCAACCGGCACACCGTCTCGATGTCGATCTTCACCTGGGCGATCGACGCCCGGCCCGACAGCCAGGTGATCAGCGCCGAGTGCCAGGTGTGCTCGATGACGCGGACCGCCGAGAGCTGCTCGGGCGTCGGGTGCCCCTGGCCCGGGTCGCCCAGGCCCATCGAGTCCAGGATGATCGCCGTCGTCTGGCGGGAGACCTGGTCGACCTCCGCTGAAACGCTGCGGTCCGCGAACGTCAGCGCCCGCACCATCGCGTCCGCCAGATGCGGCTCACGCTGGAGCGCGCGGAAGGCGCGCATCAGGGTCTCCGCCACCCGCTCCGCGGCCGTCTCACCCGTCGGCGGCTTCTTGCGCAGCGTGCCGTGCATGTGTTCCAGCTGGTCCTGCATGGTGGCGACCAGCAGATGGACCTTGGACGGGAAGTACCGGTAGAGCGTCCCGAGCGCGACCTGCGAGGACTCGGCGACCTCCCGCATCTGTACCGCGTCGAAACCGCCCCGGCTCGCCAACTGCGCGCTCGCGTGCAGGATCCGGCGCCGCCGGGCCTGCTGCCGCTCCGTGAGCGGAGCGGACGGCGGCAACGCGGCCGGCAGCGAACCGGACGCCGGACCGGAGGCCGGACGGGACGTCGAACCGGACGGCGAACTCGGTCGCGCCGTATGTGCTTCCACCTTCGCGTCGGCAGGCATGGGTCCCGTTCCGTGACAGTCGGTGATCGCGTGACGATCGGGCGGCGATCAGTCAGCGATCTGGCAGTCGTATGTCAGCAAACAGTCAGCATGGCACGTCAGTGTTGTGCGGCCGCCGTGGCGCGAATCACCTGATCCACCGCTCACAGCCGAGGTACCTGCCGGTAGATTCGGAGCCTCCTGAACGATCAAGTCTGAAACTTGTTCTAGATTAGCGTCCCGTCGTAGTCTCGCGGGAAACCGTGGGGAGAAGGGGGCCAGGAGTGACGGCCGAGGCCAGCGAGGCAGGCCCTCCGGGGGAACCTGCAGCGGACGGCGAGCGACCGCTCAACATCGCACTTCTGACCTATAAGGGGAACCCGTTCTGCGGCGGCCAGGGCGTCTACGTACGCCATCTGTCGCGCGAACTCGCCCGGCTCGGTCACCGCGTCGAGGTCATCGGCTCCCAGCCGTACCCCGTACTGGACGTACTCGACGGCCGCGACGGGTCCGAAGCCGGTTTCAGCCCCGGCACCGGCACCGGCCCCGACCCCGTTCTCACCGAGCTGCCCAGCCTCGACCTGTACCGTCACCCGGACCCCTTCCGCACTCCGGCGCGTGACGAGTACCGCGACTGGATCGACGCGCTCGAAGTCGCCACCATGTGGACCGGCGGCTTCCCCGAACCGCTCACCTTCTCCCTCCGGGCTCGCCGCCAACTGCGCGCCCGGAGCGGCGAGTTCGACGTCGTGCACGACAACCAGACGCTCGGGTACGGCCTGTTGGGCGACATCGGTGCCCCGCTCGTCACCACGATCCACCACCCCATCACCGTGGACCGGCAGTTGGAGCTGGACGCGGCCGAGAGCGCGCGCCGCCGGATGTCGGTACGGCGCTGGTACGGCTTCACGCGCATGCAGAAGCGCGTGGCGCGCCGCCTGCCGTCGGTACTCACCGTCTCGGGCACGTCACGCCAGGAGATCGTCGACCATCTCGGCGTACGGGACGAGCGCATCCATGTCGTGCACATCGGCGCGGACACCGACCTCTTCTCGCCCGACCCGGCGGTCCGTCAGGTACCGGGCCGCATCGTGACCACGTCCAGCGCGGACGTTCCCCTCAAGGGGCTGGTGTTCCTCGTCGAGGCGCTGGCGAAGGTACGTACGGAACATCCCGCCGCCCACCTCGTGGTCGTCGGCAAGCGCGCCGAGGACGGACCCGTCGCCCAGGCGATCGAGCGGTACGGCCTCGAAGGCGCCGTCGAGTTCGTGAAGGGCATCTCGGACGCGGAACTCGTCGACCTGGTGCGTTCGGCGGAGATCGCCTGCGTGCCGTCCCTGTACGAGGGCTTCTCCCTCCCGGCGGCGGAGGCGATGGCCACCGGCACGCCCCTGGTCGCCACCACCGGCGGAGCGATCCCCGAGGTGGCCGGCCCCGACGGCGAGACCTGTCTGGCGGTCCCACCGGGCGACCCGGGAGCCCTGGCCGCCGCCCTGGCGACCCTCCTCGCCGACCCGGAACTGAGGGCGCGCCTGGGCCGGGCGGGCCGCGAGCGCGTACTGAACCGCTTCACCTGGGCCCGGGCCGCGGCGGGCACGGCGGCCCACTACCGCGAGGCGATCGCCCGCTCCGCGCCCGCGCCCAAGTCGATGCCCGCCCCCAACGTGACCCCCGACCGCGAAAGCAGGACTTCGTGCTGACCGTCGACTTCACCCGGTTCCCGCTCGCCCCGGGCGACCGCGTCCTGGACCTCGGCTGCGGGGCCGGCCGGCACGCGTTCGAGTGCTACCGGCGCGGCGCCCAGGTCGTGGCGCTCGACCAGAACGGTGAGGAGATCCGCGAGGTCGCCAAGTGGTTCGCGGCGATGAAGGAGGCGGGCGAGGCGCCCGCGGGGGCGACCGCGACGGCCATGGAGGGCAACGCCCTGGCGCTGCCGTTCCCCGACGAGTCCTTCGACGTCGTGATCATCTCCGAGGTCATGGAGCACATCCCGGACGACAAGGGCGTACTCGCGGAGATGGTGCGGGTGCTGAAGCCCGGCGGCCGGATCGCGGTCACCGTGCCGCGCTACGGGCCCGAGAAGGTCTGCTGGTCCCTCTCCGACGCCTATCACGAGGTCGAGGGCGGCCACATCCGCATCTACAAGGCGGACGAGCTGCTCGCGAAGATCAGGGAAGCCGGACTGAAGCCCTACGGCACGCACCACGCCCACGCCCTGCACTCCCCGTACTGGTGGCTGAAGTGCGCGTTCGGCGTGGACAACGACAAGGTGCTGCCGGTGCGCGCCTACCACAAGCTGCTGGTCTGGGACATCATGAAGAAGCCGCTGGTCACCCGGGTCGCCGAGCAGGCGCTGAACCCGCTGATCGGAAAGAGCTTCGTGGCCTACGCGACCAAGCCGCACCTCCCGAGCCTTTCGAAGCCCGACGCCGAGCCGGACGCCACGTCCGAGGCCGAGCCCGACTCCAAGGTGGCCGCCAAGTGACCACCCCCCGGACAGAACACCTCGTCCTGCCCGGGGTCCTCACCGCCGAGCAGGCCGCTGTCACCGTCCACGGGATTCTCCTGGAGCAGCGGGAGGACGGGGCCATTCCGTGGTTCCGGGGGCACCATCTCGACCCGTGGGACCACACCGAGTCCGCGATGGCCCTGGACGCGGCAGGCGAGCACGAGGCCGCCGAGCGGGCGTACCTGTGGCTGGCCGCCCACCAGGTCCAGGACGGATCCTGGTACGCCGCGTACGCCGACGGGGACGCCGCCGCCGTCACCGACCGGGGCCGGGAGACCAACTTCGTCGCCTACATAGCCGTCGGCGTCTGGCACCACTACCTCTCCACCGGCGACGACGCCTTCCTGGACCGGATGTGGCCGACGGTCTTCGCGGCCGTCGAGTTCGTCCTCCGGCTGCAGCAACCCGGCGGCGAGATCGGGTGGAAGCGCGAGGACGACGGCACGGAGATCAAGGACGCGCTGCTGACCGGCAGTTCGTCCGTCCACCACGCGCTGCGCTGCGCGCTCGCCATCGCCGATGCACGTGAAGAGCCGCAGCCCGACTGGGAGTTGGCGGTGGGCGCGCTGCGGCACGCGATCCGTCGGCACCCGGAGCGCTTCCTCGACAAGGGCCGCTACTCGATGGACTGGTACTACCCGGTCCTGGGCGGCGCGTTGACGGGTGCGGAGGCCAAGTCCCGTATCGAGGAGGGCTGGGAGCGCTTCGTCGTCCCCGGACTCGGGGTGCGCTGTGTCGTGCCCAACCCGTGGGTGACGGGCGGTGAGTCGGCCGAACTGGCCCTGGCGCTCTGGGTGGTGGGCGAGTCCGACCGGGCCCTGGAGATCCTCCAGTCCATCAGGCATCTGCGCGACACGGAGAGCGGCCTCTACTGGACGGGGTACGTGTTCGACGCCAAGGCGATCTGGCCGCGCGAACTCACCACCTGGACGGCGGGTTCACTGCTCCTCGCGGTCGCCGCACTCGGCGGCCACGAGGCCACCTGCGCGGTGTTCGGCGGGGAACTGCTGCCGACAGGGCTGGACCCCGACTGCTGCCAGTAACGGATGCCGGCAGTCGGGGTCCAGCTGTTGGCCGGTGCTCAGTGACGGTTGATGCGGTTGGCGATCGCGTGGCCCACGAACAGATAGACGATGGCGGCCAGTCCGTACCCGGCGACGACCCGCGCCCACTGCTCGTCGAACGTGAACAGGTCATGCGACCAGCCCGCCAGCCAGGTGGCTGCGTCATGGACGAACTGCACGAAGTCGTTCGCACTGTTGGCGTCCAGCAAGTACATCAGGATCCAGAGGCCGAGAATGAAGGCCATGATGTCGGCGATGATCGCGACGACCGACCCGGCCTGATTGCTACCACGGCGATATGCAGGGGACATGTCCTTCGGATTGCCCGGAAACCCCGGATGAAACCAACTTCCGGCAGCCGGCCTGTCGTCAGTTTGCCGTCAGGAGTTGAGCTCGGCGAGCACGCGCAGGGTGTGCGGGTCGGGGGAGAGGACGAGCAGGTCGGTCACCGGCCCCTTGCGCCACAACTCCAGCCGCTCCGCGATGCGTTCACGCGGTCCGACGAGGGAGATCTCGTCGGCGAAGGCGTCCGGCACGGCGAGCACGGCCTCCTCACGCCGACCGGCGAGGAACAGCTCCTGGATCCGCCGGGCCTCCTCTTCGTACCCCATGCGCGCCATCAGGTCCGCGTGGAAGTTGCGGGCCGCGTGCCCCATCCCGCCGATGTAGAAGCCGAGCATCGTCTTGACGGGCAGCAGCCCTTCGGAGACGTCGGCGCAGACGCGGGCCTGCGCCATCGGCGCAACCAGAAACCCTTCCGGAGCACCGCTCAGCGGCTCCTCGTACACCCCGGCCCGCAGCGGGGACCAGTACAGGGGCAGCCAGCCGTCGGCGATCCGGGCCGTCTGGGCGATGTTCTTCGGCCCCTCCGCACCGAGCAGGATGGGGAGTTCGGCGCGCAGGGGATGGGTGATCGACTTCAGCGGCTTGCCGATGCCCGTGCCGTCCGGGCCGCCGTACGGCAGGGAGTGGAAGCGACCCTCCAGCTCAACGGGAGCCTCGCGCCTGAGGACTTGGCGTACGACGTCCACGTACTCCCGGGTCGCGGTGAGCGGCGACTTCGGGAAGGGGCGCCCGTACCAGCCCTCGACGACCTGTGGGCCGGACAGGCCGAGGCCGAGCATGACGCGTCCGCCGGAGAGATGGTCGAGGGTGAGGGCGTGCATCGCGGTGGTCGTCGGCGAGCGGGCCGCCATCTGGGCAACCGCCGTACCCAGCTTGATCCTTGACGTCTGCGCCGCGATCCACGTCAGCGGGGTGAACGCGTCCGAGCCCCAGGACTCGGCGGTCCACACCGAGTCGTAGCCGAGCCGTTCGGCCTCCTGGGCGAGCGGTACATGGAGCGGGGAGGGGCCGCGACCCCAGTAGCCGAGCGCGAGACCGAGCCGCATGCCTGCCTCCTGACGGTACGTCAGATCCGGGAGCGCCGGCCGTGACTGTACGACAACGGCCCCTCGCCCGGAAGGGCAAGGGGCCGCAGCTCGCGTATCCCGCGGGCGGTGTTATCCGCGCTGGATGCCGGAGGTGTCCTGGAGGACGCCCCGGCGGCCGTCCTGAGTCTGGGCGATGAGGCCCTGGCCGCGCTGCTCGACGGCCAGGTACCAGGTACCGGGGGCCAGTTCGGCGATCGCCGTCGCGGAGCCGTCCTCCGCGAACAGCGCACGCGGCACCGGCACGGCGAACCAGAACGGGGAGAACTCCGGGGCCGGCGGCTGCACCTGCTGCGGCTGGCTCACGCCGCCACTCGCACCGCCGCCGAAGGGCTGACCGGTCTGCGGCTGACCGCCGTACGGCGGCTGCTGGGCGTCGGCGCCCGGATAGCCGTAGCTGCCCTGGGGCTGGCCGCCGGGGAAGGGCTGACCGCCGCCGTACGGCTGCGGGGCGGGCGGCTTGGGGGCGCCGACCAGGGCGCCCTTCAGGGCCGGGACCAGCGGGGTGGCGACGGCGGCGGCGGCCATGACCACCGTGGCGATCAGGGAGAGGATCAGGCCGGTGCCGGCGTCCGGGCCCGAACCGGCGTTGCTGCCGACGTTGTCGATGCCGCCCGCCGGGTCGAAGACGTTGCCCAGCGCACTCCAGGCGGCGAAGACGGTGAAGGCGACACCGAACTGGCCGAGCTCGATGCCCGCGACCTTGGGCACCTGCGGCAGACCGTGCGACACCACGACGAGCGCGGCACCGATGAGGCCCGCGAGGACAACGCCCAGCAGGAGCGGTCCGCTGGCCCAGGCGCTCGGCATGTCGACGCCCGTGGCGCCGTCGACGGAGTAGATGTCGAGGAACGACGCGATGAACAGCAATACCGCTGCTCCGATCACCACGCCGTCGCCTCGAGTGAGGGAGCGGATATTCACTTCAGGTCCTCAGGTCCTTCGTAGGTCATGTCGCGTCGTCGTTCGGTCGGTCGGCCGCCCGTGTTCGGCCGGCCGTCGATCGATCGTGCGTATGGGCACGACATTATCGTCCGCCCGAGTGGACTGTCCGCCGGGATGCACACGTTGATCACGACCCGCGCAGAAAACTCACGATTCCCTCAGAGATCCCCTGTGCGGCCTCCTGGCGCCAAGTTCCGCTGGTCAGAAGGGCGGCGTCCTTGCTGTCGCGCATGTTGCCGCACTCGATGAACACCTTCGGAACCGTTGACAGATTGAGACCGCCGAGGTCCGTGCGGGTGTCCAGACCGGTACCGCCACCGATGTAGTTGGAGGGCGCGGAGCCCGTCTCGCTGATGAACCCGGCCTTGATGTCCACGCCGAGCAGCCGGGAGGAGGCGACGATCGGCCGGGTGTCCGCGGCCCCTTCGTGCACCGCCCCCGGCAGGATCACATGGAACCCGCGGTTGCCCTGCGTACTCCCGTCGGCGTGGATGGAGACGACGGCGTCGGCGTGCGCTGCGTTCCCGATCCGGGCGCGCTCGTCGACGCACGGCCCGAAGGCGTAGTCGGACCGGTCGCCGTCCTGCGTGAACTTCACGGTGGCGCCCTCCCGTTCGAGGACCGTCCGCAGCCGCCGCGCCACATCGAGGGTGAACTCGGCCTCCGTGTAACCGCTGTTGGTGGCGGTACCGGTGGTGTCGCACTCCTTCGAGTTCGTGCCGATGTTCACCTTGCGGGCGATCTCGGCGGTGTGCTTGAAGTTGCCGGGATTGTGTCCGGGATCGATGACGACGACCTTGCCCTCAAGGGGAGTCGCGGGCCGGCTGGGTGCGGAGAAGTCGGGCGGTTCGATCGGCGACAGGGCCGGAAGGACGCCGCCGGACTCGGCCCGGCCCTTGCCGTCGTCGGCCACGGCCCCCCAGACGAACCACCCGCCTGTCGCGCCCAGCACCAGCACGGTGAGGGCGACGGCCAGTGGACGGCGCAGAGGGGAACGGGGCGGGGGCGGCTCGAAGCCGGGGCCTGCGTAGGACACGACAACGACTCTAACCGGGGCCTCGGACGCCGGCTTCCGTTCGCCGCAGGACGCGCAGCGAGTCGGTCGCGGAGACCTCGGTGAAGGCGCCGGAGGCGAGGGCGCGGAGGTAGACGCGGTAGGGCGCCTGGCCGGTGAACTCGTCCTCGGGTTCGGGGTACACGTCGTGGATGAGGAGGAGGCCGCCCTCGGCGACGTGCGGGGCCCAGCCCTCGTAGTCGGCGGTGGCGTGCTCGTCGGTGTGCCCGCCGTCGATGAAGACGAGGCCGAGCGGCGAGTTCCAGATCCGCGCCACCTGCGGCGAACGCCCGACGACCGCGATCACGTGGTCCTCCAGGCCCGCGGTGTGCAGGGTGCGCCGGAAGAGCGGAAGGGTGTCCATGACACCGAGTTCCGGGTCGACGGTCTCCGGGTCGTGGTAGTCCCACCCCGGCTGCTGCTCCTCGCTGCCCCGGTGATGATCGACGGTGACCGCCGTGACCCCGGCAGCGCGGGCCGCGTCGGCGAGCAGGATCGTGGAACGCCCGCAGTACGTCCCGACCTCAAGCAACGGCAGCCCGAGCGCCCCCGCCTCGACGGCGGCCCCGTACAGCGCGAGCCCTTCACCGACGGGCATGAACCCCTTGGCCGCCTCGAAAGCGGCCAGAATCTCGGGCTTGGGCGCCGCCGTGGTCATGGGGTTCCTCTCGGTCGTACGAGCGTGCGGGAACGTCCATGCTGCCGCACCCCCGGTTCACTGGATGACCAGGGGCACGCATGCCTACCTAGGGGCGCGAGGAACTGCGCGACCAGCCACAGCGGGCCCGCACCCAAAACACAACCCCCGAGCCCGGCGCGCAGCGCCTACGCGCTGACGGTCTCCCCAGGCAGGGACAGGTCGAGATCGACCGTCCCGTCCGCTCCCGCATGGGTCGCAGACGAGGCGAGCGGCCCATGGCCGGAGGCCCGCGCGGCCAGGACGTACGCACCCTGCGAGGGAACGGCGAGCGCGTAACTCCCGTCGGCCTCGGAGAGCGTCGCGCCCGCCTGGCGCCCGCGCTGATCGATCAGAGTGACCTTGGCACGGGCGACCGGGCTGCCGTCGGCACCCAGCACCCGCCCGCGGAACCCGGAGCCGAGCACGGCGGCCTCCTCGCTGCTCGCCCGCAGCTGCGGCTTGCTCGCCGGGCGCCGCCCCGGCAGGAACAGGGCCAGCAGCAGGCCGACCAGCACCGCACCCGTGGCGATCAGGAAGGAGACGCGGAAGCCGTGCATCGTGGGGATCACGACGCCGCCCACATGGTCCGCGGTGTTGGCGAGCACCATGCCGATGACGGCGCTGGACACGGACGTACCGATGGAGCGCATGAGGGTGTTCAGGCCGTTGGCCGCGCCGGTCTCGGAGGCCGGGACCGCGCCGACGATCAGGGCGGGGAGAGAGGAGTAGGCGAGGCCGATACCGGCGCCCAGCACCACCGCGATGATCAGGGACTGCCAGGCGGCGCTCATCAGGCCGAGGCCGGCGCCGTAGCCGATCGCGATGATCAGCAGGCCGAGGATGAG
Source organism: Streptomyces sp. SID12501 (assembly GCF_010550245.1). Taxonomy (GTDB): domain Bacteria; phylum Actinomycetota; class Actinomycetes; order Streptomycetales; family Streptomycetaceae; genus Streptomyces. The sequence goes on along the minus strand of NZ_JAAGLU010000009.1, from coordinate 194,929 downwards.
GGTGACCTTGGGCCCGTACCTGGCGGAGAGGCGGGCATAGACGGGCGCCGTGAACATCATCGTCAGGCCGAGGGGCGCCACGATCAGGCCTGCCATGACCATCGACTGGCCGAGGCCGTAGCCGGTCGAGGTGGGCAGCTGGAGGAGCTGGGGCAGGACGAGCGAGACGACGAAGAAGGAGACGCCGACCATGATCGAGGCGAGGTTGGTGAAGAGGACGGCGGGCCGGGCGGTGGTCCGCAGGTCCACCAGCGGGGCCTTCAGCCGCAGCTCCAGCACGCCCCACAGGAGGAGTACGAGGGCGGACGCGCCGAACAGGCCGAGCGTGGTGCCGGAGGTCCAGCCCCAGTCGCTGCCCTTGGTGATCGGCAGCAGGAAGAGGACGAGGCCGACGGACAGTCCGATGGCCCCGAGGACGTCGAAGGTGCCCTCGGCGCGCATTTCGGACTCGGGTACGACGAGCAGGGTGAGGACGATGGCGAGGGCGCCGAGGCCGGCCGCGCCGTAGAAGAGGGCGTGCCAGTCGGAGTGCTGGGCGATCAGCGCGGCGAGAGGGAGCGCGAGGCCGCCGCCGACGCCGATGGAGGAGCTCATCAGGGCCATCGCCGAGGGGAGCTTCTCGCGGGGCAGCAGGTCGCGCATCAGACCGATGCCGAGGGGGATGGCACCCATGGCGAAGCCCTGGAGCGCACGGCCCGCGATCATGGTCAGCAGGTCGCTGGTGAGCGCGCTGACGAGGGCGCCGACCACCATCACAGAGAGGCTGGCGATCAGCAGGCGCCGCTTGCCGTACAGGTCACCGAGCCGCCCCATGATCGGCGTGGCCACGGCTCCGGAGAGGAGCGTCGAGGTCAGCACCCAGGTGGAGTTGCTGGGCGAGGTGCTCAGCAGTTGGGGCAGGTCCTTGATGACGGGGACGAGCAGGGTCTGCATGACCGCGACAACGATGCCCGCGAAGGCGAGCACCGGGACGATGGCTCCGCCCGTTCTGCCGGTTCCACCGGCGGGCCGGTCGGTCGTCGTGTGCGTCATGGGGTGGGGCCTCCAGGCAGGTCCGGGCGGGGGTACGTGTGAGATGAACCCGTGTGCCTGGGCAACTATTCCGATGTTTTGGCGTACTAACTAATCCTTGACCTGCTCGTGGGAATCTGATTTGCCGTCACGTGTCCGGCCCCGTTCGGCGTCCTCTCTGCTGTCCCGTCTGCCGTTCTGTCTGCCGTTCTGTGCGGGCTCACAGAAAATGTTCTGGGATCGGGGCAACGATTTGGGCGGCTCATGGACTCCTTTGAACATCTAGGAGGTGCTCATGGGGGAACGGGATCGGAAAGTGGCTCGGGACGAGGAGTTCCAGAGCTTCGTCATCGGCCGCTGGCCAAGGCTGATGCGTACGGCGTTTCTGCTCACGGGGGAGCAGCACGCGGCGGAGGACCTGGTCCAGTCGACGCTGGAACAGGTCTATGTGGCCTGGCGGAGAGTCGGTTCGGCCGACGACCCGGAGGCGTATGTGCGGCGCGTGATGATCAACGCGCACGCACGCAAGCACCGCAGGCGGCTCAAGGAGTTCCTGGCGCCCAAGGACGACGAGGGCCTGGCGCACGAGCTGCCCGACACCGGCGACCACATCGCCAGGGCCGACGACCGAGGGGCGCTACTCAAGGCGCTGGCCCAGCTGCCGCCCCGGCAGCGGGAGGCGGTGGTGCTGCGGTACTGGGAGGACCTGACCGAGACGCAGGCCGCACAGGCGATGGGCTGCTCGGTGGGCGCGGTGAAGAGCAGCGCGGCCAAGGGGATCGCGAAACTCCGCGCCATACCGGGCCTGGCCGAGACGGTGACACACGGAGGGCGGAAGTGATGAGCGCGGACCGGGAGAAGAACCAGGACATGGCACACGGCGACACCGCACACACGGACATCACCTTTCTGCTGGCCGGCGCGGCGGACGAGGTCGAGATCGGCATAGCCCCCTACCAGGCGGTGGTCCGCGGCGGCCGTCGCCGCAGGGCCCGCCGCTGGGCGGTGGCGTCGGCGGCGGCCCTGGTGATCGCCGCGTCGACGGGAACCCTGGCCCTGGCGGGCATCGGCGACGGCAACGGCGACGGAGTGAACCAGGCGGCGATCCAGCCACAGACGGCGGAGGAGCGGCACGTGTACGAGCCTCAGCGGACCACGATCGCGACGGGCACGGACCGGGGGGTGGAGTGGCGAGTCACCATCGACATCTGGGGAGCACCGAGGAACGAGGCGGAGGCGGTGCGGCAGTTCGATTCCATGGCCGAGGAAGGAGTGAGTCCGCCTGACGCGAAGATCCCCAAGGACCTGGTGGGCAAGGGCTTTTTCGTCGTCCACCGTGTCGTCGGCGGCAGCGGGACGCAGGTGATGTTTGGCGAGATCGACAAGACCAACACCATGTCCGGTACGGATCTGCAGTCGGCCGCGATGCCACTGGAACGGAACGACACCCTCAAGGTCGGAGCCGTGCATCGCCTGGTGATCGGCGAGGTGGCCCCCACGGCCCGGACGGTCACCTGCACCTGGGACGACGGCACCACATCGGTCGCCCGCAAGGTCCCGGCGAACTACGAGCTGAACAGCGAGGAGCCGGTGATCAGGCCGGTCGCGGGGTCTCAGGCGGCCTGGTTCGTGTGCTTGGGAGGGGAGGAGAGGGCGTTCAAGTCGGTGAAGGTGACCGGGTAGCGGGGGAGGAGCTCGGTGGCGGGGCCGAGAACCGCACCGCGGGCCGCTGCAAGCGCCGGGCCCACGCCGAAGCAGCTAAAGCCTAGAGCCACCCCTGCTGCCGAGCCTCCCGCACCGCCTCCATCCGGTTACGGGTCCCGGTCTTACCGATGGCCGCCGACAGATAGTTCCGGACCGTCGACTCGGAGAGATGAAGCCTGCCGGCGACATCGGCGACCGTCGCCCCGTCCACCGAGGCCTTCAGAACCTCGCACTCGCGAGCCGTGAGCGGATTGGGCCCTGCGCTCAGCGCAGCCGCGGCAAGGGCCGGGTCGATGACCGTCTCCCCCGTCAGCACACGGCGGATCGCCGCCGCCAACTCCTCCACGGGCCCGTCCTTGACGAGGAAACCGGCGGCCCCCGCCTCCATGGCCCGGCGCAGATAGCCGGGGCGGCCGAAGGTGGTCAGGATCAGCACCCGGCAGTCCGGGGCCTCGTCGCGGAGTCGGGCGGCGGCGTCCAGTCCGCTGATACCCGGCAGCTCGATGTCGAGGAGCGCCACGTCCGGGCGGTGCAGCAGCGCAGCGTCGACGATCGCGTCACCGGCCGCGACCTGGGCGACGACGGTGATGTCCGGCTCCATCCCGAGCAACAGGGCGAGAGCACCTCGCATCATCTGCTGGTCCTCGGCGAGGAGGACCCTGATGGACTTCGAGGGACGGTAGTCCCGGGGCATCTCGTTCACGGAGTAAGGGTAGGGCGGATGTGGGGGTTGACCTGGGAAGGAGAGGCCGAAAGAGAGGAAGAGGACGATGAAGAAGGTGACGGTGACCGTGACGGCGACGAAGAAGATGCAGGGGAAGGCGTTTCGGCCGCCAGGTGTGGCAGGTCGGACAGGTGTGGCAGGTCGGGCAGTTCGGCCGTCACCAGGAACCCGCCCCGAGGCATCGGACCCGCCGACAGCGAGCCTCCCGCCGCCGCCAGGCGTTCCGTCAGACCCTTGAGCCCCGTACCGCCGATACCCGTCCGGGCGGCCTCAGCGGGCAGCGTCACGCCCGTCCCGTTGTCCGCGACAGTCAGCCGCACCCGCCCGCCCGTGCCCTCCACTCCCAGGCCCTCCACGCCCGCGCCCTCCACCGTGATCTCGCAGCGGGTGGCACGGCTGTGCCGCAGGACGTTCGTGACCGCCTCCCGTACCACCCAGCCCAACAGTGCCTCCGTCGGCGACGGCAGGGGCGCGCCCGAGCGGTGGATCACCGGAGTGACGGCCGCCGCCGTCAGGACCGAGTCCGCCCGGTCCAGCTCCGTGGCCAGGCTGCCCTGCCGGTAGCCGGTCACCGCCTCGCGGATCTCCGTCAGGGCCTGGCGGCCCACCGACTCGATGTCCGTGATCTGGAGCAGGGCGGCGTCCATGTCCCGGGGCGCCAGCCGCCGGGCCGCCTCCGACTTCACCACGATCACGGACAGGGTGTGGCCCAGCAGATCGTGCAGGTCGCGGGAGAAGCGGAGCCGTTCCTCCTCGACCGCGCGGCGCGCCAACTCCTCACGCGCCGCCCGCAGTTCACGTACCGCCTCGGTCAGGGACAGGATCGCCGCCGTCACCATCGTCGACAGGAAGGTCCCGTATGCCACGTTCAGCGCGTCCCAGCCCTCCCGGACCGAGGAGACCGTCGCCGCGAGGGCGGTGAGCGCGAGTCCGGTGCTGCCCAGCCACGGGCCCCGCATCACCGCGCCCGTGGCCAGCCCGAGCAGCGGGAAGAAGTAGAGCCAGCTGCCGCCGTAGACGATCGCCAGCGCGCAGGTCACCGCGCCCATCACGACGAGCGCCACCCGCGTCGATCTGGCGTCCCGCGTCTCCTTCGAGAAGGCGCGGAACGTGACGTAGATGTAGAGGGAGTTGAAGGTGAGCAGGCCCAGGGCGCCGATCCAGGGCAGCGGGGTCCGGCCCTGGAGCAGGTTGGAGAAGGAGCCCATGCCCATCAGCAGCCAGGGCAGCAGGGCGAATCCGGTGGGTGGCGGGCCCGGGTTCTCCGGCTCCGGCATCCGGCCGCCCGACTTCCGCGCGGCCCGCCGGGCAGCCTTGTACCGCGCCATGTCCGCCCGCCAGCGCACCCGTTCGGCCCGCCACTCGCCCACCTGGCAGGCGGCCTCTCGCATCCAGAACATGGACGACAGCGTACGAAGCGAGGGGCACGCCGGGCAGATGCCGATGTACGGACTCCGGCAGGACAAATGTCCCGGCCCGGTGTGCCGGCCGGTCCGGGATCGCTGAGCTGACGCATCGTCAGGAGTATTCACAACTCAGGACCGCTCGGCTATACAACAGGGGGCGCCGGGCTGGAACCCGTTCTAGAACGGCCCGTATCGACCTCGGTGCGGCCGACGGTGCGGACGGTCGTACCGAGGTCTCAGTCCCGCCAGATTTCCGTCCTGTGAGATGTCCCTGCGAGATGTCTGTCGTGTGGGATGTCCGTCCCGCCAGTCGACCAGGAGCCCCATGCCCATTGACGCCGCCAAGGCCGTCGCCGCCGAACCCCGGTCCGCAGAGATCGCCTGGGGTCGCAAGGACGTCCAGCTCTACCACCTCGGCATCGGCGCAGGCGTCCCGGCGACCGACCCCGGCGAGCTGCGCTACACCCTCGAATCCCGGCTGCACGTCCTGCCCAGCTTCGCCACCGTCGCCGGCAACGACTCCCCGGACGTGATCAGCGGTCTCTCCATGCCCGGTGTCGACGTCGACCTCGCCCACGTCCTGCACGGCGGCCAGAGCATCGAGCTGCACCGTCCGATCCCGGTCGAGGGCAAGGCGCGCGCCACCGGGAGCATCGCCGCCGTGTACGACAAGGGCAACGCGGCGATCCTCGTCATGCGCACCGAAGTCGCCGACGCTGAAGGGCCGTTGTGGACGAGCGACGCGCAGATCTTCGTACGCGGAGAGGGCGGATGGGGCGGTGACAGGGGACCCTCGAACCGGCTCCCGGCGCCCGACACCGAGCCCGCGAAGGTCGTCGAGCGGACCGTCCGCGACGACCAGGCGCTGCTCTACCGGCTCTCCGGCGACTGGAACCCGCTGCACGCCGACCCCGACTTCGCCGCCCGCGCCGGGTTCGAGCGGCCCATCCTGCACGGCCTGTGCACCTACGGCATGACGCTGAAGGCGGTCGTCGACACGGTGCTCGGCGGGGACGTCGGCCGGGTCCGCGCGTACCGCACCCGCTTCGCCGGGGTCGTGTTCCCCGGGGAGACCCTCCGTATCCGGATGTGGACGCACGAACCGGACCGCGTCCAGGTGTCGGTCACCGCCGTCGATCGGGACGAGGCGCCGGTACTGGCCGACACGGTCGTCGAACACTCGTGACCATGACCGCGCACACGTACACGCACTCGTACGTCCCTGTACTCCCTGCACATCCCTGTACATCCCTGTAGGTCCCCGAAGGGAGCCGCACCAATGCGCGCAGCCGTACTGCATGAGATCGGGCAGGACAAGCTCGACATCCTGGACGACGTCGAGGCCGTGGGCTTCGGTCCCGGCAAGGTGAGGATCCGGGTCCGGGCCACCGGGCTGTGCCACTCGGACCTCTCCGCGATGAACGGCGTACTGCCGCAGCCGGCGCCCTTCGTCCCCGGCCACGAAGGCGCGGGCGAGATCCTCGAAGTCGGGGACGGCGTAAGCCATGTGAAGCCCGGTGACCGGGTCGTCGTCTGCTGGCTGCCCGCCTGCGGCGTATGTCCTGCGTGCAAGCGCGGCCAGACCGAACTGTGTCTCGCCGGGTTCATGAACGCGGGCACCCCCAACTTCCGGCGCCCCGGCGGCGACATCTTCGGCATGGCCGGCACCGGCACCTTCGCCGAGGAGGTCGTCGTCGACGCCGGCTGCGCGGTGCCCATCCCCGACGACGTGCCCTTCGACATCGCCGCCCTCATCGGCTGCGGTGTGACCACCGGACTCGGCGCCGCCCTCAACACCGCTGATGTGCAGGCCGGTTCGTCGGTCGCCGTCATCGGCTGCGGAGGCGTCGGCATCTCCGCGATACAGGGCGCGCGGCTCCAGGGCGCCGCCGAGATCGTCGCCGTCGACCCCGTGCTCTCACGCCGGGAGGCGGCCCTCAAGTTCGGTGCCACGAGGGCCGTTTCACCGGACGAGCTGGCCGACGCCAAGCAACAGGTCACCGGCGGCGAGGGGTTCGACTACGTATTCGAGGTCGTCGGCCGCTCCGCCACCGCCCGCACCGCCTACGACACCACCCGGCGCGGCGGCACCATGGTCGTCGTCGGTGCGGGCGCCATGGACGACAACCTCCAACTCAACATGTTCGAGCTGTTCTTCGACGAGAAGCGCATCCTGCCGTCCATGTACGGCGGCGGCGACGTTCTGCGGTCCTACGAGCGCACGATCGCCCTCTGGCGTGCCGGACGCGTCGACCTCGCGGGCCTCATCACCCACCGCGTACCGCTCTCCGGCATCAACGAGGCCCTCGACCAGATGCGCACCGGAACCGCGCTGCGTACGTGCATCGAGATCTGAGGGACGCCGATGTCACCACTGTCACCGTCATTGCCACCGTCACTGCCACTTGAGGGACTCGCCGCGATCGTCACGGGTGCGGGGCGCGGTCTGGGCCGGGTCGAGGCGCTGGAACTGGCCCGGCTCGGCGCGGCCGTCGTCGTCAACGACTACGGGCAGCCCGGCCGGGACGGCTCCGGCGAGGCGTCCGCCACCCCCGCTGAGGAGGTCGCCGCCGAGATCCGCGCGGCGGGCGGCACGGCGATCGCCCACACCGGAGACGTCGCCGATCACGAACAGGCGCGTGAACTGGTCGAGTTGGCGATCGCCGAGTTCGGAAAGCTGGACGTCCTCGTCAACAACGCGGGCATCCTGCGCGACCGCATGGTCTTCTCCATGACGGAGGGGGAGTGGGACGCCGTCATACGGGTTCACCTCAAGGGGCACTTCAACACGACCCACTTCGCCGCCGCGCACTGGCGGGAGCGCGCCAAGGCGACCGGCGCACCGGTGTACGGGCGGATCGTGAACACCTCCTCGGAGGCGTTTCTCGCCGGCTCGGCCGGACAGCCCAACTACGCCGCCGCGAAAGGCGGAATCGTCGGCCTGACCACCTCCACGGCCCTCGCCCTCGCCAAGTACGGCGTCACGGCGAACGCCATCTGCCCCCGCGCCCGGACCCGTATGACCGAGGACGTCTTCCAGGGCGTCGAGCGGTCGGAGGAAGGTCACGGAAGCCTCGACCCCCTCGCCCCCGAGCATGTCGCCCCGCTCGTCGGCTACCTGGCGTCCCCGGCCGCCGGACACGTCAACGGACAGCTGCTCGTCGTCCATGGCGGGATGGTCGCAGTCGTCGAACGCCCGCGGGTGGCCGCGAAGTTCGACAGCAAGCAGGACACCTTCACCTACGACGAACTGGACGCGCTCCTCACTCCGCACTACGCGGAGCGGCCCGCCGGGGAGACGTTCGCGGCGGCGGAGGTACTCGGACTCAAGCGCGCCTGACGCAGCGGCCGGCACAGCGCCTGACAGCAAAAAGCAGCCCCGCCCGTAACCAGCCAACCGGGCGGGGCCGCACGTTGCTCGACGTACCGTCAGGCCATGTTCTCGGCCTGGTCGGACGGCTTGCGATGACGGCCGTGCGGGGCCGTCTCGTCGTTGTGGGCCGAGACCGGCCCCCGGTGTCTGCCGTAGCCACTGCTGTGGCCCGTAGCCTCGTGGGCATCGGCGGACAGCGGCTGCATGGTGCTTGCGTCGTTCATCGGAAAGTGTTCACCCCGTCAACATGATCTTTCTACAGCCGGGTGATCTTAACCAGCACAACTCGGGGTGACACGAGCCGCACGCACCGACCGGGACTAGTTCGTTACAAGCTTCGCCACTTCGTTACCGGGCTTCCCTGCCTTCGCCACGAGCCGCCCCAGCGGAGCCTGTTGCAACGGCACCGGCCGGGCCACCGCGACGGGCGCGGGAGCAGTCGTTTCCGGGCCTGTCGCCGCTCCCGACTCCAACGTCACGCACGCCGCGGTCTCCTCGGACCTCTCGACCCCTTCGGACCTCTCGGCCCGCAGTCGAGCCACCCCGCACGGCATCTCCCCCGTCACGTAAGGCAGTTGAAGCTCCCCGTCCCTGCTCCACAGCCCCGCCCCCGGCAACCACCCCTCCGGCGCCGGAAGATGCCGCACCTGTCGCTCCGAGGGCCGCCAGACCCCCACCCAGCTCCCCGCCGAGCCGTCCACGCGCAACGCCACCCCGCAGCTCTCCGGCGTCAGCACCTGCCCCGGCTGGATCGCGAACGGCGTGAGTGTGCACCCGTCGATGCGCAGGCACTCCGGGAAGCGCACCGGCAGGGTGCTGCCGAGCACTCCCCAGCCCAACCGTTCCTGCTGCCCGGGTGAGGGCGCGTCCGAGCCGATCAGCAGCAGTCCGCTGTCCGCGTCCGCGAGCAGCAGCCGGTCGTTGCTCTCCGCCGAGATCTGGAGCAGCGGCGACACCTCGCCGTCGCGCTCCAGATCGACCACGATCGCCTTCGTGCGCCCCCCGACCTCCCGGTCGAGGGCGAGCAGCCGCCCCGTGCGGTCCAGCCAGACCCCGCCCGAGCAACGGCCGGGCACCTCCGTGACGTACTCGGGCCCGAAGGCGCCGCCCGCGACCAGCCACACCGTCGTGGAACGCCGGCCCAGGGCGAGGGCGTACGCGCGGTCGCCGCCCGGAGCGGGGGGCAGCAGGCGCAGCCGGGTACCGGCGTCGGGGCACTCGACCGCGCCGAGCGGGAGTTCGCCGGTGCCGGGGCCGGTCGGATAGAGGAGCGCGAAGGTGTGCCGGCCGTCGATCGAGCGGTGGATGAGGACCCGCCCGTCTCCCATCGGCAGTACCTGTGTGCCGGGCTCCTCCGGCTGGTTGCCGGGCAGCGGCACGGCGTACGGCTCGGGCCCGTCGAGCGTCCAGCGCTCCGGAAACCAGGAGTCGCCGCTCCGCGAGTCGCCACTCCGCACGAGCCGGGCGGCGTAGGCGCCGTCCGCCGTGATCGCCAACTCCGCCCCGGGGGAAAATCCGTCCTCCGCCATGGGTCCGATCGCCATGGGTTCGATCATGGGCTCGATCGCTTCGATCGCACAGGCCGTCATCGATCGGTCACCTCCGGCGACGAAACTAGTTTTCGCACGCACAGACGTGGGACCGGGCGGCGACCATTTCACACATAAGGGTGGCCCAGTAACGATTCGCCTGAGGAAACGGTGGCGCGTGTGCTGACGGGGACCGGGGACGTCAGTGGGGACGGAGGTGGGGATGGCAGTGGGGGCGGCGGTGGGACGGCCGTGGGGCGACAGCGGGGTGGACACACCGGTTCAGCCGTACGGAACAGCCAGGTAGCCTTGCGCTCGTGCCTCGTCTGTCTGAAGTCATCACCGCGCTGGAGACCCTGTGGCCCGCCGAGCGGGCCGAGTCCTGGGACGCGGTCGGCACGGTCGTGGGCGACCCCGATCAGGAGGTCTCCCGGGTCCTGTTCGCCGTGGACCCCGTCCAGGACATCGTCGACGAGGCCGTGAAGCTGGGCGCCGACCTGCTGGTCACCCACCACCCGCTCTATCTGCGCGGTACGACCACGGTCGCGGCGGACACCTTCAAGGGCCGGGTCGTGCACACCCTCATCAAGCACGACATCGCCCTCCACGTCGCCCACACCAACGCCGACGTCGCCGACCCGGGAGTCAGCGACGCCCTCGCCGGCGCCCTCGACCTGCGGGTCGTACGACCGCTCGTACCGGACCCCACCGACCCGGCGGGCAGACGCGGCCTCGGCCGGGTCTGCGAGCTGGACCACCCGCTGACCGTCCGCGAGTTCGCCGCCCGAGCCGCCGAACGGCTGCCCGCGACCGCGCAGGGCATCCGGGTCGCCGGCGACCCCGAGGCCCTCGTCCGTACGGTCGCCGTCAGCGGCGGCTCCGGCGACAGCCTCTTCGACGACGTACGCGCGGCCGGTGTCGACGCCTTCCTCACCGCGGACCTGCGCCACCACCCGGCGAGCGAGGCCCGCGCCCAAAGTGCCCATGGCGCCGGCACCCACAACCCCCTCGCGCTGCTCGACGCGGCGCACTGGGCCACCGAGTGGCCCTGGTGCGAGCTGGCCGCCGCCCAGCTCGACGCGATCTCCGACCGGCACGGATGGGGCCTTCGGGTCCACGTCTCCGCCACGGTCACCGACCCCTGGACGGCCCACGCGGCGTCCACCACCACCTCTGAAGCACTGGGAGCCCCCAACTGAACGCCGAGCCCGCCGACCAGATCCGACTTCTCGACGTCCAGGCTCTCGACGTACGCCTCCAGCAGCTCGCGCACAAGCGCAAGTCGCTGCCCGAGCACGCCGAGATCGAGTCGCTGACCAAGGACCTCACGCAGCTGCGCGACCTGCTGGTGGCCGCGACGACCGAGGAGAGCGACTGCGCCCGCGAGCAGACCAAGGCCGAGCAGGACGTGGACCAGGTGCGTCAGCGCGCCACCCGCGACCAGCAGCGCCTGGACTCCGGCGCCGTCAGCTCGTCCAAGGACCTGGAGAACCTCCAGCGCGAGATCGTCTCCCTCGCCAAGCGGCAGGGCGACCTGGAGGACATCGTCCTGGAGGTCATGGAGCGCCGTGAGTCCGCGCAGGAACGGGTCGCCGAGCTGACCGAGCGGGTCGGCGCCTTCCAGGGCAAGATCGACGACGCGACCGCGCGGCGCGAGGCGGCATACGAGTCCCTCGCCGGCGAGGCAGGCACGGCGACGAAGGAGCGCGAGGTCATCTCGGGTTCGGTGCCCGACGAACTCCTCAAGCTGTACGACAAGCTGCGCCAGCAGCAGGGCGGGGTCGGCGCCGCCCGTCTCTTCCAGCGCCGCTGCGAGGGCTGCCGCCTGGAGCTGAACATCACCGAGGTCAACGAGGTGAAGGCCGCCCCCCGCAACGCCGTACTGCGCTGCGAGAACTGCCGCCGCATCCTGGTGCGCACGTCGGAGTCGGGTCTGTAAGTCAGTTGTAGGTCAGCAAGGAGCTTGTGGCGTGCGGGAGTTCATCGTCGAGGCCGACGGCGGTTCCCGGGGCAACCCGGGGCCCGCGGGCTATGGTTCCGTCGTCATCGACGCGGCCACGGGCGAGACGCTGGCGGAGACGGCCGAGTACATCGGCGTCGCCACGAACAACGTCGCCGAGTACCGGGGCTTGGTCGCCGGCCTGCGCGCGGCACGCGAACTGGACCCGACCGCCGCCGTGCACGTCCGGATGGACTCCAAGCTGGTCGTCGAGCAGATGTCGGGCCGCTGGAAGATCAAGCACCCGGACATGAAGCCGCTGGCGGCGGAGGCCGCCCAGGTGTTCCCGCTCGCCGGGCAGGTGACGTACGAGTGGATCCCGCGCGAGAGGAACAAGCACGCGGACCGCTTGGCGAACGAGGCGATGGACGCGGGCAAGCGCGGCGAACAGTGGTCGGCGTCCACGTCGACGGCGGAGTTGGACGCGGGCCTCACCTCCACGACCGCTGACGCGGACACCGGTGCTGCCACGAAGGTGGCCGTCGGCTGGTCGGCGCCCGCGGATCTCGGCCCGCCGGCAACGTTCGTACTCCTGCGCCACGGCGAGACCCTCCTCACCCCCCAGAAGCGCTTCTCGGGCAGCGGCGGCACCGACCCGTCCCTCTCGGACGTGGGCCTGGACCAGGCCGAGCGGGTGGCGGCGTCCTTGGCCGGGCGCGGCACGATCGAGGCGATCGTCGCGTCCCCCCTGACCCGCACGCGCCAGACCGCCGCCGCTGTGGCGACCCGCCTCGGCCTCGACGTGACCATCGACGACGGCCTGCGCGAGACGGACTTCGGCGCGTGGGAGGGGCTGACCTTCGGCGAGGTGCGCGAGCGCTACCCGGACGACATGAACGCCTGGTTGGCCTCCCCGAAGGCCGAACCGACGGGCGGCGGCGAGAGCTTCGCGGCGACCGCACGCCGAATGGCCGTCACCCGCGACAAGTTGATCGCTGCCCACGCGGGCCGTACGGTCCTGCTGGTCACCCACGTGACCCCGATCAAGACCCTCATCCGCCTGGCCCTGGGCGCCCCACCCGAGTCCCTGTTCCGCATGGAACTCTCAGCGGCCTCACTGTCGGCGGTGGCGTACTACGCGGACGGCAACGCGAGCGTACGGCTCTTCAACGACACATCCCACCTGCGCTGAGCCTCGTACTCCCTCAGCGGAGTCCTGCTGCCTCGCGGGCCAGCGTCTCGACCTGGCCCCAGTCGTGCGCGGCGACGACATCCGCCGGAAGCATCCAACTCCCGCCCACGCAACCGACGTTGGGCAGCGCGCGATATTCGGGTGCGTTCGCGAAACTGATCCCCCCGGTCGGGCAGAACCGGGCCTGGGGGAGTGGCCCGGACAACGACTTCAGATACGCGATGCCGCCCGCCGCCTCCGCCGGAAAGAACTTCATCTCCCGCACCCCACGCTCCAACAGCGCTACGACTTCGGACGTCGTCGACACTCCGGGCAGGAACGGCAGCCCGGAAGCCCGCATGGACTCCAGCAGTACGTCCGTCCAGCCCGGGCTGACGAGAAAACGCGCCCCGGCGGCGAGCGCGTCGGACACCTGCGCCGGCGAGATGACGGTGCCCGCGCCGACCACCGCGCCGGGGACTCCGTCGGCGATGGCCCGGATGGCGTCGAGCGCGACGGGCGTACGCAGGGTGACCTCGATGGCAGGCAACCCCCCGGCGACGAGCGCCCGAGCAAGCGGCACGGCGTCGGCCAGGTCCTCGACGACGACCACGGGGACGACAGGCGCAAGATCAAGAACGGAGGGGCCGGAGGGGCAGGAGGGGCCGGCCATGGGGAGGCTGAGCATGCGCCTCATCCTGCCCCCGGCCTACAGTGCGCGCAACGGGCGTTGTGCATGCTGCAATAGGGCGCGTTACCGAAGGGGCGCGGGGAACTGCGCGACAAGCCACAACGACGCAGTAGACGGCCGACAACCCATGGCTCAGTGAATCTCGTCCACCAGCACATCCAACGCCCACGCAGTCCCCGCCCCTCTCGGCGGAGCCTCCCCCTCCACCACGTACCCGAGATCCCGCAATACCTCCACCAGCTCCCCGGGCCCGGAGGGTGCCACCCCCGCACTCACCAGGCTCCGCACGATCCTCCCCTTCGTCGCCTTGTTGAAGTGACTGACCACCTTCCGGGTCGGCGCGTGCAACACCCGCACAGTCGCCGTCCGCCCGGCAACCTCGCCCTTCGGCTTCCAGGCGGAGCCATACGCGGAGGACCGCAGATCGAGAACGAGCCCGTCAGCGGCCACCTCGGGAAGGACGGCGGCCATCGGGGCACGCCAATGCGCGCCCAGCGCACCGAGCCCGGGCAGCTTCACGCCCATCGAGCACCGGTACGAGGGGATACGGTCCGTGACCCGTACGGCGCCCCAGAGCCCCGAGAAGACGAGCAGCGAACGCGCGGCCCGCTTCTTCGCGGCGGCGTCGAGAGAGGCGAGGTCGAGGGCGTCGTACAGCACCCCCGTGTAGACCTGCCCGGCAGGCCGCGCGCCGGCGGTGAGCAGGTCGACGTTCTTGGCGACCTCACCCCGCAGCCCCTCACTCAGCCCGAGCACCTCACGCGCCTTGTCCTCGTCACCGACGCACAGCTCGACAAGCTCCCCGAGAACAGCCTCGCGGGCACCCGTGAGCCCCGGCAGAGACAGCGACTCCAGCTTCAACGGGGCGCCACGACCCGAAGCGGCCTTGCCTTCGGAGGGGGGCAGCAGGACAAGCACGGTGAGTTCTCCAAACGGCTACACAGGTATGCGGGTACGCAGGTACGCGGGTCGACCCGCGTCAGATTACGTGGTGAGGCGGGTCGTCCGGATTATGCCTACGCTCGTTCCATGCCTCGCCGCCGCATACGAGTGACCGGCGCCCCCGAAGCCCCTCTCCGGGCCGCCCTCACCGCGCTACGCACCGAACTGGGCGTCCCCGACAGCTTCCCGCCCGCGGTACTGGCGGAGGCGGACCGGGCGGCGAAGAACCCCGCTCTCCCGCCGCTCGACGCCACGGACATCCCGTTCTTCACCATCGACCCGCCCACGTCCACGGACCTGGACCAGGCGATGCACTTGTCCCGCCGCCCCGACGGCGGCTTCCGCGTCCGGTACGCCATCGCGGACGTGGCGGCATTCGTCGTACCGGGCGGGGCGTTGGACGCGGAGACGCACCGCCGGGTCACCACCCTCTACTTCCCGGACGAGAAGACCCCGCTGCACCCGCCGGTACTCAGCGAGAACGCCGCGAGCCTCCTCCCCGACCGGACCCGCCCGGCCGCCCTCTGGACGATCGACCTGGACGCGGACGGCCGTACGGTCGCCGTGGACGTCCACCGGGCCCTGGTCCGCAGCCGCGCCAAACTCGACTACGAGGGCGTGCAGCGGCAACTCGACGCAGGAACGGCGGAGGAGCCCCTGGCCCTCCTCAAGGACATAGGCGAGGCGAGGGAACGCCTGGAAGCCGAACGCGGCGGAATCTCCCTGAACGTCCCGGAGCAGGAAATAGTCGAAGACGAGGACGAGGACGAGGACGAGGACGAGGGCCAGGGTGAGGACGAGAACGAGAACGAGGGCGCTCGTACGTACTCACTCACCTACCGTGCACCACTGCCCGCCGAAGGCTGGAACGCCCAGATCTCCCTACTCACGGGCATGGCGGCGGCCGAGCTGATGCTGACGCACGGCACCGGAGTGCTCCGCACCCTCCCCGCAGCACCGGACGGCGCGGTCGGCCGCCTGCGCCGCACCGCGCAGGCCCTGCACATCGACTGGCCGCACCACGTCTCGTACGCGGCCCTGATCCGCTCCCTGGACCCACACCGCCCCCACCACGCGGCCTTCCTCCAGGAGTGCACGACCCTGCTACGAGGCGCGGGCTACACGATCTTCCGCGACGGCAACCTCCCTCCGCTCACCACCCACGCCGCCGTAGCCGCCCCCTACGCCCACTGCACGGCTCCCCTACGCCGCCTGGTCGACCGGTACGCCTCGGAGATCTGCCTGGCCGCCGTCACCGAACAGCCCCCGCCCGACTGGGTGTTGGCGGCCCTGGACGCCCTCCCCAAGGAGATGGCCGAGGGCGGGAGACGGGCGGGCGCGGTGGAACGCGGATGCGTGGACATCGTCGAGGCGGCACTGCTCAAGGACCGGGTGGGGGAGGTCTTCGAGGGGTGCGTGGTGGACGTGGAGGAACACAAACCGACGGTCGGGACAGTGCAGTTGGACTCCCCGGCGGTGGTCGCGCGCATCGAGGGCGGAGACGGGGTCCCGCTGCCGCTGGGGGAGCGACTGCGGGTACGGCTCACACGGGCCGAGCTGGGGGTGGCGGGGGTGAGGTTCGCACCGGCGTGACGGTCGCCCGGACACGACGGACTTCCTCGGACGCCTGCGAAGTACCGTGGAACCGTGAACGCAGACGGGGGCACACGGGAACAGGCGCTGTGGACCAGGGCGAGACTCGGCCGCTGCGGCCCCGCCCTGGACCTGCTCACCGCCCGCTTCGACCGGCACGTCTACGCCCCGCACGCCCACGACGAGTTCACGGTCGGGCTGTGCGTCGGCGGCTCCGAGGTAATCGACTACCGAGGTGGCCGCCTCCGCCCCAGGCCCGGTTCCATCGTCGTACTGGGCCCCGGAGAGATGCACACAGGCGGCCCGGACACCGCCGACGGCTACGCCTACCGCGCCCTGTACGCCGACACCTCCCTCCTCACGGACGGCACCACCGGCGACTTCCCGTACTTCCGTGAGCCTCTCCTCGACGACCCCGAACTGGCCGCCGCCTTCCGCGCCGTGCACACCGACCTGAGCGCCTGCCCGGACCCTCTGGAGGCCGAGTCCCGCCTCCCCTGGCTGCTCACAGCACTGGCCCGCCGCCACTCCACGGCCCGCCCGGTGAACGACCGGATTCCCGGCGCGGACCGGATAGCCCACGCGGTACGAACCCGCCTGGCCGACGAACTGACCGCCCCGCCTTCCCTCGCCGACCTCGCCACCGGCCTGGGCCTGTCCCGCTACCAACTCCTGCGCGCCTTCCGTACGACGGTCGGGATACCCCCGTACGCCTGGCTGGCCCAGCACCGCGTGACCCGGGCCAGAGCCCTGCTGGAGAGCGGACTACGCCCCGCGGAAGTCGCGTCGCTCGTAGGCTTCGCCGACCAGGCGCACCTGACCCGCTGGTTCCGGCGCGTGATGGGGGTGACCCCGGCGGCCTACCGCAACAGCGTTCAAGACGGCGGGAGGGGAAGGGGCCGACACTTGCCCGCATGACTGCACGCGGCTGGTTGTTGTTCTCCCTGATGGGAGTGGTCTGGGGCATCCCGTATCTGCTGATCAAGGTGGCGGTGGAGGCGGACCTGTCCCCGTCGACGGTGGTGTTCACGCGTTGTCTGCTGGGCGCGGCGATCCTCCTCCCCTTCGCGATCCGCCAAGGGGGTCTCGCACGAACGATACGAATGTCCTGGCGCCCGATGCTGGCGTTCGCGGTCATCGAGATCATCGGCCCGTGGTGGACCCTGACAGACGCGGAACGCCACCTCTCCAGCTCCACGGCGGGCCTGCTGATCGCGGGGGTGCCGATAGTCGGGCTCGCGCTGGCCCGCTTCTTCGGCAGCACGGAGAGGCTGGGGGCCCGGCGACTCACGGGCCTGACCCTGGGTTTGGCGGGCGTCGCGGTCCTGACCGTCCCGCACCTGACGGGCGGCGACGCCCGCTCGCTGGCGGAGGTGCTGCTGACGGTGATCGGCTATGCCTCGGCCCCGCTGATAGTGGCGCGCCATCTGAAGGACGTCCCGTCGCTCCACCTCACGGCGCCGTGCCTGGCGCTGGCGGCGCTGGTGTACGCCCCGGCGGCGGTGATCACCCGCCCGGAAACACTTCCGTCCACGCACGTACTGCTGGCCCTGGCTGTCCTGGGCGTGGTCTGCACGGCTCTCGCCTTCGTGGCGTTCCTGGAGCTGATCAAGGAGGTCGGTCCGACCCGGGCCACGGTGTTCACGTACGTCAATCCGGCGGTCGCGGTGGCGGCGGGTGCCGTGTTCCTGGACGAACCGCTGACGGTCGGCATCCTAGCCGCCTTCGCTCTCATCCTGGCGGGGTCTGTCCTGGCGACGGCCACTGGACCGCGTCGGGGCGGACGCCCGGTAGCATGGTTGACACGGCAGACGAGCCGGGCGGACGGCCGCGTGGACTCCCCTTCGGGGGCGCTCCCCGAGGAACGTCCGGGCTCCACAGGGCAGGGTGATGGCTAACGGCCACCCGGGGTGACCCGCGGGACAGTGCCACAGAAAACAGACCGCCAGGGCTGTGTCCTTGAAAGAGGGCGCTCCCCGGTAAGGGTGAAACGGTGGTGTAAGAGACCACCAGTGCCCAGGGTGACCTGGGCAGCTAGGTAAACCCCACCCGGAGCAAGGTCAAAAGGGAACGTCCCCATGGATATGGACGACGCTCCTGCGAGGACGTTCGAGGGCTGCCCGCCCGAGTCCTTGGGTAGACCGCACGAGGCCGGCGGCAACGCCGGCCCTAGATGGATGGCCGTCTCCCCGGCCGCCGCGAGGCAGCCGGGCGACAGAACCCGGCGTATAGCCCGACTCGTCTGCCGCCACTTGCGGCTTTGCCTGGGAAAGGGCCTCTGATCTGGGACGGAGACCCCTTCTTGGCTGGACCCGGCCGCGCATGCGTGACCCGCACGCGGCGGATCGTTGGACATGGCTCGTGATCGCTGCCCACACCCAACTCCGCCTCGCCGCCCCGTTGACCCTCGACCAGCGCAAGCCCTGGGAGAAGGTCACCCGTCCCGGCACGGTCCTCACGCCGACCCGCGTCCGACGCGGGTTACGACACCTCCGACCTCACTTGCCCTGCCCGGCCAGGGTGCCCAAACCCAGCCGTCCCGGCCCCGGACGCCCACCCGGCTCCAAGAACCGGCACCCCGCCACCCACCAGGACGTGGGCAAAACCATCACACGGCCCAGCACCCTCTCCGGCCGGAGTGCGCCGACCTGCCGCCCGCGCAGGTCTGGGTGCGCGTGCTGGACGCAGGCAAGTACTGGTGCTCAGAGCGGACGATGTACCGGATCCTGCCCGCGGCCGGGCAGAACGGCGAACGCCGCCGACAGACCACCCACCCGCCCGCGACGGTCCGAGCGGGCCGTCGCTTTCGCCCCGGGTGGGGCCTACGGGGCCGGGGCGTGGATCACGCCCCGGCCCCGTAGGCCCCACCGTTGCCGTCAGTGGTGTCAGCCGACGTACTTGTCCGCGGCGGCGAGCGCCTCGTCAAGGATGGCAAGACCCTCGCGGGCCTCCTCGTCGGTGGTGTTGCACGGCGGGACGATGTGGATGCGGTTGAAGTTGTACACGGGCCACAGGCCGCGTTCTTTGCAGGCGGCGACGACTTCGTCCACTGGGCGGGTCAGGTCGCCGCCGGCGGCGTAGGGCACGAGCATCTCTCGGGTGTCGCGGTCGCGGACGAGTTCGACCGCCCAGAACACGCCCAGGCCGCGGACCTCGCCGACCGACGGGTGGCGGTCGGCGATCGCCCGCAGGCCGGGGCCGATGATGTCCTCGCCGATGCGCGTGGCGTTCTCGTTGATTCCCTCCTCCTTCATCGCGGTGATGGTGGCCACGGCCGCGGCGCAGGCCAGCGGGTGGCCGGAGTAGGTGAGGCCGCCGGGGTAGGCCACGTCACGGAAGGTTTCGTGGACGGCGTCGGAGAGGATCACGCCGCCGAGCGGTACGTACCCGGAGTTGACGCCCTTGGCGAAGGTGATGAGGTCGGGGGTGACGCCCCAGTGGTCGACGGCGAACCACTCGCCCGTGCGGCCGAAGCCGGACATCACCTCGTCGGCGATGTAGAGGATGCCGTGCCGGTCGCACAGGTCGCGCACGCCCTGGAGGTAACCGGCCGGGGGTATGAGGATGCCGGCCGTGCCGACGACGGTCTCCAGCACGATCGCGGCGATCGTCGAGGGCCCTTCGAACATGATGACCTGTTCGAGGTGGGCCAGCGCGCGTGTGCTTTCCTCGGCCTCGGTGGTCGCGTGGAAGTGCGAACGGTAGAGGTAGGGGCCGAAGAAGTGGGCGATGTTGCCCGAGGCACTGCCGGAGTGCTCGTTGGCCCAGCGGCGCGGGTCGCCGGTCAGGCTGATCGCTGTCGAGGTACCGCCGTGGTACGAGCGGTAGGCCGACAGGATCTTGGGACGGCCGGTGTGCATGCGGGCCATCCGCACCGCGTGCTCGTTGGCCTCGGCGCCGCCGTTGGTGAAGAAGACCCGGTTGAGGCCCTCGGGCGCCACCTCGGCGATCAGCTTGGCCGCCTCGCCGCGCTTGTCGTTGGCGAAAGTCGAAGCGATCATGCAGATCTTGTCGGCCTGCTCCTTGATCGCCGCGACGACCTTGGGGTGCGCGTGCCCGATGTTCAGGTTGATGAACTGGGAGGAGAAGTCGAGGTAGCGCTTCCCCGAGTAGTCCCAGAAGTACCGCCCCGAGGCGCCCGCGACCGGGAGGGGGTTCACGCTGCCCTGGGCGGCCCAGGAGTGGAAGAGGTGGGCGCGGTCGTCCGCGACGACGCGGGCTCCCTTCTCCGGGTCAGGCACCAGAGGGGACGACGGCGTGGGGGGCAGGTTTTCGGTGGTCATTCAGAACCTCGATCGGGGCTCGGGGAGGACGGGGCGTAGCGCGAGCGGTCGGGAAGCGACGCGCTTTCTTTGTCGAGGAAGTAGTGGATGTCGGCGGTGGCCGCTTCGATCCGGGTGCGGGGCCGAGTGCCCGGGGGCTCCCGGAGCAGGTCGGCCTGGCGGCGCAGCACCGCCCCGGAGAACGGAAGGTCCCCGCTGTCGCCGTATCGGACGGCGCCGGTGCGGTCGCGTCGGGGGATCACCTGGGAGCGGGCGTGGATGCTGGCGCTGAAGGGGATGTCCAGGCGGCCGGCGCGGAACGCCGAGTCGATGCTGTCGAACAGGTCACCGGTGGCGAGCACAGGCTCGATGATCTCGGCGACCTCGCGCTCGATCCAGTGCTGTTCCTCGGCCGCTCGGTCCTCGTCGATGCGGACGAAGTCGAGCAGGTGCGAGGCGCCCAGGGCCGCGGTGCGCAGCCCGTGGGCGTTGGCTTCGGCGTCGGGAATGCCATAGGCCTCCTGCACGGTCTTGTTGATCACCTTGGTCGCGCCGCCGAGCCGAGCCGTCAGGCCGCCGTGGAGGATCAGCAGGGCGGCGAACTCGGGGGTGGCGGGGAAGACCCCCATGAACTCGTGCAGCACCGGGTAGACCTCGACGGCCGTGCCGAGGTAGCGGCGGGCCAGGGTCCGCACGGAGCGCAGGGCGGCGACGTCCTGGTGCACCTCGCCGCCCTGCGGGTAGGCGATCGACAGGCAGCTGACGCCTTCTCGGGCGGCGGCGACGCCTTCCAGCAGCGTCATGGCGAGGCTGACCGAAGGGGGGACGAGCACGGCCGTGAGAGTGCCGAACAGCTCCCGGTCGATGACCAGCCCGGACGCGGCGAGGGTGCCGCACAGGGCGTCCACCTGCTGCCAGGCCCGCAGGGAGTGGGCCAGTGGCACGTTCTTGGAGTACGGCAGGTTGTAGCCGATGCCGCCGCCCTCGAACGAGGTGATGCCAGCCGCGAGCGTTACCGCGAACAGGTCACGGCCGTCGGGTGAGCCGTGCCGGACCTCCAGGGGGACCGCGACGGCCTCGCCCAGTTCCCGGCCCCGTTGCCAGCCGTGCGCGATCAGCGGATACCCGTTGAGGTCCGCCGGACTGTCGCGCATGAGGTCCCGCGCTGTGGCGAAGTTCCGCAGCCGGGTGTGCGAGTCGATGGTGACCGAGAGGATGTCCGGCCCGGCGGGCTCCAGCGCACGCAGCAGCGCCAGCATCGGTTCGTGCCCGCCGACTCCGCAGCGCGGCTGGACGGCCGGACGACCTGCCGCGTCGGCGGCGCGCAGTACGTTGACGACGAAGGGTCGCCGGGGCTCTGTGAGATACGCCAGGATGTCGGACCAGCCGGGCAGATCGGCGGCGATCTGTGGATCCAGTTCGAGGCCGTTCAGTTCAGCCATTCTGCAACTCGGCCACCATCGTCGCGCGGAGCGCGTGGAGCTGGTCGAGCAGCAGTACGAGTTCGCCAGCGTCGCTGAGTAGGTGGTCGACGCCCAGATCGTACAGCCGCTGCCGGTCGGCGTCGCTCTTGTGGCTTCCGACGGAGAGGTTGCCGCCCACCACCACGGGGCAGTTGAGGCGGCCGGCGGCGCGCAGTTCGGGCAGCGCCTTGAGGTCCTGGTGTGCGTGGCCGTTGAGCGTGCCGATCAGGACGGCTTCGGCCTGCGGGTACCGGTCCGCGGCGTCGGCGAAGTCGCTCAGCGGGGTGCAGACACCGAGGTTGATCACGGTGAAGCCGTGGTCCTGGAGCTGCATGGTGATGAGGTGGTTGGCGACGGCGTGCGAGTCGCTCTCGGCCACGCCCAGGACGACCAGGCGTTCGCTCGGCCCGGGAAGCGTGTTCATCGGCGTTCTTTCTGTGGAGTGTGGGTGGGCACGGGACGGGGCAGGACGCGGGGGGTCAGTCGTCGAAGGCCATGAACAGCTGACGGTGATTCACCTCGGCGAGCCGGTCGCGGTGGTACTCGTCGGGGTCGGCGGCCCGCAGTGAGTCGAAGACGAGGTCGATCGCGGCGACCATCCCCCACACCTCGTGGTAGGCGGGCCAGCCCGGGCTGCCACGGCGGTGGTCGTCCTCGCGGGCGAAGAGGTAGTTCGCCCAGTTCTTGTTCATGGGATGCCGGTGGTGGAAGTCGTGGACCACCGTGTCACCGGTGAGGATCAGGTACCGGGTGGGGAAGTGGATCAGCAGCATCCGGGCCCACCAGCGCACCCAGGCCACGTACCGGCGCGTGGGCGGAAGGCCGGGCGAGGGGGCGGCCTCGCCGATGAAGATGGCGTTGGTGAGGCTCGCGAAGTACTCCTTGCCCCGTCGGTCGGTCTGTTCCGGGCTGGGGAAGGTGTGCTTGACGCACAGCCGGAAGACATTGCTCATCTGGAAGAAGACCGTCATGGGCAGCACCCAGGCCACCCCCAGGAAGACCCACACCTGCAGCCAGGTGGCCAATACCACCATCACGACGAGGCCCGCCGTGGCCCCCACCCGCCAGGGGGTGCTCGCGAAGGCGTAGAACGAGCGGAACCGGGCCGTCAGGAATCGGGCGTGGAACCAGGGGGAGAAGGTTTTCCCCAGAACCTGCCGCCACATCTGACGGCGGGTCATGCCGGGTCGCAGTTCCAGACTCACCAGGAACGCCTGGACCGTGGGGTCGCGGCGGGTCATGTGGTGCAGGGCGTGGTGGTCGCCGACGTGCTCGGCGCTGTACCTCCCGAAGTCCTGGACCAGCAGGACGGCGGCGAGCACCCGGCCCAGGGTGGCGTCCGGTCCGCGCCGTCGCCACATGTTCTGGTGAGCGCACTGGTGGTAGATCATCATCCGTAGGTTCCGGGCTCCGTGCAGGGTCATCGCCCACCCCGGCAGCAGCAGGACCAGCAACCAGCCGGCCGTCCTCAGCGCGGCCCCGCTGAGGGCCATCCCGGTGGCGACCGAGACGACGGCGTTCACCAGGTGCCGGGTGGGGGTGTAGTGGACCGGCCGCTGCCCGGCGTGCGGCCGGCCGGTCAGCAACGTGAGCGGTACGGCAAACGCACGCGGTAGCACCCGCATGGATTCGCGCACGCTGTCCGGCGCGCCGGGGCCGCTGTCAAGGCAGGGGCGCGGGTCATTCACCTCGGGCATCGCCGCTCTCTCTCCGCTGAACTTCGAGCCGAACCGGGAAACAAGTGGGCGGGGCCGCTCAGGAACCGAGCGCTTCTGCTTCCTGGGCGGCGGCCACGGCCAGCAACTCGTCAAGGACCGTGTCGATCTGCTCGGTGGTGGTCTCCGGGTTCAGCAACATCAGCTTGAGGAAGACCCGGCTGCCGCCGTCCTCCCCGGCGATGTGCGTACGGGCGATCAGAGCGCGCCCCTGCTCCATGACCCGGCGGCGCAGGGCGCCGTTGAAGGCATCGGCGTCCAGGTCGCCTGCCGGGAGGTAGCGGAACAGCACGGCGGTGAGCGGTGGTTCGGTGCCCAGTTCCAGGCGCGGCTCGGCCGCGATCCGAGACGCGGTGTGCCGGGCGAGGTCGTGGCAGGTGTCCACCATGGCGCCCATGGCCTTGCTGCCGAGCGTGCGCATGGTGACCGCGATCTTGAGGGCGTCCGCCCGCCGCGTGGTCTGCAGCGAGGTGTTCTGCAGACCGATGAACCCGGCGCAGGTGTCGTCGTCGGCACTCAGGCAGGTGGTGGGCTGCAGACCGAACGAGAGCATGGTCTCGGCCCTGCGGACCAGCAGGACGGCGGAAGAGGCCGGGGCCCAGCCGAACTTGTGCAGGTCGACAGTGATCGAGTCGGCCTCGGCGAGTCCGTCGAGCATGCCACGCAGCCGGGGGGAGAACAGCGCCCCGGCTCCGTAGGCCGCGTCAGCGTGCAGCCACACGCCGTGCCGGCGGGCTATCGCGGCCAGGGCAGGGAGTGGGTCCACGATGCCGAGGTCGGTGGAGCCTGCGACGGCCACGATCGCGACCGCGAGCTGGTGGCCGGGGAGCTCGGTGAGTACCCGGTCGGCCTCCTCGGGGATCATCCGGCCGTCCTTGTCCACCGGGATGGTGAGGATGTGCTCCTCGCCCAGACCCAGCAGGCGCACCGCGCGTTCGACGGAGAAGTGCACGCCTTCGGGGCACAGCACCACCGGCTGGACATCGAGTTTGCGCAGGCCCCCGTGGAAGGGGTATTCACCGGTCTTCTCGGCCAGGGTGGTGTCGCGGGCCATGGTCATCGCCATGAGGTTGGACACGCTCCCGCCGGGGGTGAGCGCGCCACCGGCCTCGGTGGCGTCGTAGCCCACCAGCTCGGCCAGCTGGGCGATGAGCCAGCGGT
This sequence comes from Streptomyces sp. SID12501, assembly GCF_010550245.1. GTDB lineage: Bacteria > Actinomycetota > Actinomycetes > Streptomycetales > Streptomycetaceae > Streptomyces. The sequence continues at coordinate 170,245 of NZ_JAAGLU010000009.1, read as the reverse complement.
CCAGCTCAAGCGCGAAGGGGCCGCTCTCCCAGGCGTGCAGGGATTGGTTGAGGATGGCGGTCACCAGTTCCGCTGTGGCGGCCACATCGGCGGGCGGGGGCTGCATCCGGGCCAGAGCGGCCGGGTGGGTGACGTCCACCGACCACTGGGCGTAAGGGCGGATCAGCTCCGCCAGCACGGTGGCGGGGTCGCCGCCGTCCTCCGGCAGCAGCGGCTCGGCCAGCGCCCGCCGGGCAGCGGCCCTGGCGCCTTCGGGACCACCGGGCGCCACCGGGCCCAGGCGCGCCGCGGACACCTCCTGGAGGATGTCCAGGGCGGTGTTCACCAGCGTCCGGACGCTCTCCAGGCCTGCGGCGGTCCCGGCGGGCTGGTACAGCGGGTCGGGCACGGTCGTGGTCACGAATGATCTCCTACGGGATGGGACGGGCGACAGAAGTCACGGGCGACCGCCACGGCGACCAGCGAGGGCGAGCAAGTACGACGACGGGTGCGAGGAACGACGCGGGCAAGCAGGGGCGTCCGGCTACTCGGGCGGCCCGGCGCCGGGCCGCGACCCCGAGGCGGCGGCCGGCTCCTGCGGCGGCCCCGCCGGAAAGTCCTTCAGCCTCGCGACGGGGGAGAACACCACCCACAGCAGCGCGAACAGGAACCCGAACGCCGTGACGTACAGCGTGGGCCGCAGCCCGATCACGTCACCCAGGTACCCGCCGATCAGTGCACCGAGCGGCAGCGGGCCCCAGGCGATGAACCGGCATCCGGCGTTGACCCGGCCGAGCAGATGATCCGGAGTGATGACCTGGCGCAGGCTCACCACATGGATGGTCGACATCGTCGACCCGATCCCGCAGCACGCGAACGCGAGGACGTACATGCCGTACGACACCAGGCCCCTGCCCGGCGCGAGCGGGACCAGCAGCGGCGCCGCACAGCACAGCACCAGCTCGGCGATGACCGCCCGGCCCAGGCCCAGCCGCTGCTTGAGCCAGCCGGCGCCGACCGCGCCCACCAGGGAGCCGACGGCGCCGACGCCCAGGATCAGACCGATGGTCGCCGGCCCCATGTCCAGCTCCCGGGCGGCGTACAGCACGAACACCGTCTGCAGCGACATCCAGCACAGGTTGTACGTCCCGGCCTCCAGGGCGATGGCCCGGACCGAGGCGTTGCGGAAGACCATCCGCAGGCCCTCCGCGATGCTGCGCCCGGTGGACACACGCTGCTCGGACACGGCGGGGGCGGGCTCGGGACGGCGGATCGTGAGCAGTCCGGCGACGGAGACCACGTACGAGAACGCGTTGGCCAGCAGCGCGACCGGGGCCGTGAGCCAGCCCACCAGCAGCCCGGCGAGGCCGGGGCCGCCGATCTGGGCGATGGAACTGGTCGCCTGGAGCTTGCTGTTGCCCTCGATCAGCTGCTCGCGCTTGATCAGTGAGGGCAGGTACGACTGGTAGGAGACGTCGAACAGCACCGTCAGCACACCGATGAGCAACGCCGTCACGTACAGGTAGCCGATGCTCAGCACATCGAGCGCGGCGCACAGCGGCACGCTGCCCACCAAGAGGCCGCGCCCGATGTTGCTCCAGATCATCAGAGGCAGACGTCGGCGCCGGTCGACCCAGACCCCGATGAACAGCGTGGCGCCGAGGAACGGCGCGAAGCTCGCCGCGTTGAGCAGGCCCAGCTGGGTCGAGGAGGCCTCGAACTGGTAGACCGCTGCCAAGGGCAGCGCCAACTGGGTGACCTGCGCGCCCATCTGGGAGACGGATTCGCCGGACCACAGCTTCAGGAACTCCCGGTCGCGCCACAGACCGCCGAACCGAGGGGATGTCACGCCCGGACCTCCGCCGCGCCCGAGCTGTCGGCCGTGGCGTCGGCCACGTGGTAGCAGCAGCCGATCTGCGCGCCGTTGGACATGCTGACGATGCCGACCCCGGAATCGGGGGTGCCGCGCACCAGCATGCCGGCGTAGTCGCCGCCGACCATCAGCACGCCGTAGGCGACGACCATCCGCTCGAATCCGAGGCCGTCCTCGGCAACGAACCGCTCGGCTACCGGCAGCACCCGTTCCTGGACCACGTACGGGCCGCCGACCGCGCCGCGGATGTGCGACTCCCACTCCTCCTGGCCCACCGACCAGCCGGGGACGACGCCGACCCCGCCGTACAGCAGGGTGGGCTTGAGCGCGAGCCGGTCCTTGTGCGCCAAGACGTACGGCACCAGATCGACGCTTTCGCCCTCGCGCTGCACGGACTCGTCGCGTAGGAAGCGGGTCCACGGCAGGATCCGGTCGATCAGCTGGTGCTCGGCGGGGCTGAAGGCACCGCGGTTGCGCTCGTCACTGAGCATGGCGAGGGAGCCCTTGTTGCCGTACAACTCACAGTCGAGGCCGGCGAACAGGAAGGTATGGCCCTTGCTCACAGCGTCCAGCAGCGGGTCGACCAGGTCGTAGCTGCGCTGCTCGTCCGCCATCTCGCCCGGCAGGAAGATCCGGTAGACCACGTCCACCTTGCGGCCGTGGATGTACGGCACCCCGTCGCGGTAGTCGAACTCCGCGAGGCTGCACACCACGGTGTCGAAGCCGTGCCGCAGCCAGTCGGGCACGACGAAGTCCAGCCAGGGCTTGGTGTAGTCGTAGCCGTCGGGCCACTCGGTCAGGGCGAGCACCGGACGGGCCGGGAGCGTGAAGCCCGCATCGGCGGCTTCGGTGCGCAGTACGTCGGTGATGCGTCCGATCGGATCCGGGTGGACCAGTCCCTCGGCGTCGGTGAAGGCACGGAAGGCCTTGTTGCCGGCGGCAGGCCGGGAGAACTCGCCCATCTGCCAGCCGCCGAGAGAACTGCCGGTGTTGAGTTCCATCAGCTTGAAGCCGCCGGGCTCGCGGTACATGTCGGCCCGGGACATCGCGGGCATGCGCAGGCCCGCGCCGCGCATCACCAGGTCGATCTGTGTGGGCGTCATGCCGACGGCCTCCGCGAACGCCCGGCGGTCGCCGCCGAAGAGGCGGACGGGGATGGTGGTGAGCAGCTCGAACAGCCCGTTGAGGTCGGCTTCCAGGCTCTGCCGGTCGGCGGTCGCCAGGAACACCGGGCGGTTCAGCGCCTTTCCGCCGCCCGCCCCGTAGCTGTTCCAGTCGTTGCGCAGCTCGGGGACGACCATGTTCTCCAGGCCGTTGTCCAGCGCCAGGTAGCGGCGGGTGATGGGGTTTTCCATCAGCGCGCCCAGACCGTCCAGCGCGGACCCGGTCAGCACGGGGCGCACCTCGGCCTCCGCCCGGTCCAGCGCGGTGGTGCAGCCCGCCGCGTCGTCGCAGACGGCGATCAGCGCCGCGGTCCGAGGGGTGAGGGCCTGCGGCGGCAGCAGCAGTTCGTCGCCCGGGTCTGCCAGTACGACGACCTCGGCTACTCCCGGGACCTCGGCCGCGTCGCCCAGGTCCAGCCGCTCCAGCACCCCGTCGTGCGGCGGGTAGAGGAAGCGGACCTCGGCCCACCGGTCGCGGGCCGCGGTGAGGTCGGGGCGTCGGCCCGAAGCCAGCGCGGCTCCGGCCAGGGTCAGGTCGATCCCGGTGGCCAGGGTCCCCAGGTGGGGGATGAGGTCGCCGCCGAGGCGGCCGTTGAGCTCGATCAGCCGGCAGCCGGTGGGCGTCAGGCGGATCTCGGTGTGGGTGAGGCCCAGGTCGACGCCGAGCGCCCGGTGGGCCGCCGTGACCAGTTCCTCGACCTCCGCGGCCCAGGGCTCCTGGCGCCACGGGCCGACGAGGTGACCGACCTCTTCGAAGGCCGGGTCGAAGCCGAGCCGCTTGCGGGCGACGAAGACCAGCTCGGCCTTCCCGTCGACCACACAGCTGTCCACGCTGATCTCAGGACCCTGCAGGTATTCCTCGATCAGGACGCCGGACGCGGTACGGATCCCGGCGAACGTCGTTGCGGCGACCGCCGCGTAGGCGGCCGGGAGGCCGGCGGCCTCCCGCACCACGGTGACGCCCATGCTGCCGGCCAGCGAACGAGGCTTGAGTACCACCGGGTAGCCGATCTCGGCGGCGGCGGCCGAGGCCTCCTCGGCGGAGTGTGTCAGGCGGTGCCGTACACCCGGCAGGCCGGCCTGGTCAAGGAGGCTCCGGGTCGTGTACTTGTCGCGGCACGCGGTGGCCGCCCGTAGGGAAAGATGCCGCAGGCCCAGCTGCTCGGCCACCTCGGCCGTGGCGATCAGCGACAGCTCGTCCCAGGTGAACAGCCCCGCCCCGGCCGGTATCTCGTCCAGGAGCTCCTCGACGGCGACACGCAGGGCGTCGGCGTCGGTGGTGTCGGCGATCCGATACGTCGAGACGTAGGGCTTCTCCCAGGTGATCTCCTGGGAGGTCACCAGAGCGATCTCGTACTCTCCGGCGAGCGAGGCCATCGCATACTCGCGGTAGGCCTTCAACCGGCTTCCCACCACTATGAGACGGTTTTTGGGCTCTCGCATCGGATGCTCACACTTCTTTCGATGGTTGTGGTAATCGGACCGGCAGGGCTTCGCAGCGCATACGGAAGCCCTGCGCGGTCTTCTCGATCGCGGCCTCGACCTCGCGGCTGGACGCACCGCGAAACCGGAAGCGGGCGGCGACGTGCTCGTAGCCGCCCGTCCGCGGAATGACGGCGCCCGGCTCCGGCACCACATGGGCGTACGGGTTCCCGCCCGAGTCGGCTGAGCCCGGGGGGAGGGTCACCTCGACGACACGGCAGGGCGTCGGCACGGGTACCGGTACGAGCAGCCAGCCGGCGGTCCCGCCCGCGCGGTCGGCCCCCGCGGGGTCGTCGGACCCAGGGGGATCGACGGGCACGGCGGGCACGGTCGGTGGGCGGTTCAGCTGGATGTCCACCGCCGCGGCCATCAGGTCGAGGCCGTGGACCTCCCGCCAGACGAAGGGGATCTCGCCGCCGCCCACCCGGGCGCCCGCCTCCAGGAAGGTGAGCCGGGGCGCACCATCCGGGCCGGTCCCCACGAACGCCTCCAGGTGGAAGACCCAGGGCCGTCCCTCCCCGAGTGCCGCGGCCACCGAGGCGGTGAACTGCTCCAGAGAGGAGCGCAGTTCGCAATCATCGACCTCCACCGAGCCGAGGAACGTCCCCTCGGTGAAATCCCGACAGCTGTTGACGTAGCGCGACGCCCGCCAGGGGCCCAGCTGCGTGCCGGTCCACAGGCCGTCGATGTGGAACACCGGGTCGGCGACGAAGGACTGGACGATACAGGGCTCCGCAGGCGCCTCGCCGAAAGCGGGGTCATCCGGATCGGCCGGGCCGCGCACCACCATGACGCCACGGCTCGCGGTGCCGCGCCGCGGTTTGACCACCACCGGCCAGCCGTGGCGTTCGCCGAACCTCCGGATGGACTCCGGGCCATCGACGTCGGCGTAGCGGGGGACTCGAATTCCGGCCTTGTCCACCACGGTGACCATGGCGAGCTTGTCCCGGAACCGGGCCAGTTCCTCGGTGTTCTGCCCGGGCAGGCCGAACGAGGCGCGCAGCGCGGCGGCCGTGTCGAGGTCGCCCTCGTTGAGCGCCACCAGATGCCGGACCGGCCCGAACCGCTCGACCAGCTCCGCCATCGCCGCGTCGGTCCCGGTCAGCGAGTCGGTGGCGGGGACGATGACAACGGCGGCGGCGCCAGCCGGGACGGAGACCCGACCCAGCTCCGTCGTCACGTAGCTGACCCGGTACGCGTCGTGGTCGATGTAGTCGGCGTAGTGGGCGTGCCGGTCGCGCCAGCGGTGCAGCACGACGATGTGCCCGAGTGGCTCCGTCATCGGACCATCCCGGTGGTCTCCGGTGCCAGCTGGGCGTTGGCCACCATGATCTGTCCCAGGGCGATGCCCCCGTCATTGGTGGGCACCTGCTGCTGGCAGTACGTGTCGAAGCCCGCCGCGCGCAGTTCCACGAGGCAGTTGACGAGCAGGAACTCGTTGAGGAAGACGCCCCCGGAGAGCACCGCCTGCTCGATCGCCGCCTCGCCTTCCTCCGTGCGTACCGCCCGGCAGCGTTCGACGACCATGTCGACGACCCCGGAGTGGAAGCGCCGGCTGACGGTGGCGGTGTCGACGCCCGCCGCGAGGTCGGCGGCGATGCTCCGCACCACGGGCCGCGGGTCGATCTCGGGGACACCCGCAGGGGTCGTGCACCCGAACCGGTAACGCTCCGCCGGGGCGGCCATGGACAGGTCCCGGGCGAGCAGACCCTCCAGCTCGATCGGGCCCTGAGCCTCGTACTCGGCATGGGTGGTGACGTCCAGCAGCGCCGCGACGGCGTCGAACAACCGTCCCATGCTGGACGCCAGGGGTGCGTTGATGCCGCGTTGCGCCATGGCCGCGAAGACATGTCGCTGCCGCGCGTCGAACCTGTCCAGCACCGGGAAGGCGCTGCCTGCGGCATCGGCGTCACCGAAGGTGTCCAGGGCCAGGGCGAAGCCCGTCCTGATCGGCTCCTGCACCGCGCGGTCCCCGCCCAGCAGCGGCACGGTACGTAAGGAGGCGACCCGTCGGACCTCGCGGTACGTGCCCAGCAGGAACTCCCCGCCCCAGGTCGTGCCGTCCTCGCCGTATCCCGCTCCGTCGAAGATCACCCCGAGGGTGGTGCCGGTCAGTCGGTTCTCGGCCATACATGAGGCCATGTGCGCGTGGTGGTGCTGCACCTGGACCACCCGGCCGAACTCGCCGCCCTCTTCCCTGAGTGCCAGCCGGGTGGCCCGGAACTGCGGGTGCAGGTCCACCGCCGCGTGTCGAGGCGTCAGTTGGTGGAGGTCGGCGAGGTGTCGGGCGGTCTGCTGGTGCGACTCCCACGTCTCGTCGTTCTTCAGGTCGCCGATGTGCTGGCTGAGATAGACCCGGCTGCCGCTGGAGAGCGCCACTGTGGTCTTCAGCTCCGCGCCGTAGGCCACCAGGGGGGCCAGTTCGATGCCCACCTCGACCGGGTACGGTGCATAGCCGCGCGCCCGACGCAGGAAACTGACGACCGGCTCGTCGAGTGCGGGATGCGCCGAGTGCCGCACCAGCGAGTCGTCGACCCGGGTCTCGATGTCACGGTCGTTGTAGAGCACCAGGTCGGCGATCCGGAAGAGCTGGTCCAGCGCCTCCTCGTTGCGGTACGCGATCGGGTAGCCGGAGATGTTCCCGCTGGTCATCACGAGCGCGCTGAGCTCGCCGCCCTCCATCAGCAGGTGGTGGTGGGGTGCGGAGGGCAGCATGACCCCGAGGTTGGGGTTGCGCGGGGCGATGGCCTCCGGCAGGGCGCCGGTCCGTTTGCGGATCAGGACGATCGGGCGGGACGAGGAACTGAGCAGGGCGGCCTCGGCCGGGCTGAACTCCGCGAACCCGGTGACAGTGTCCAGATCGCGGGCCATCACGGCGAACGGCTTGGAGTCCCGCCGCTTACCCGCCCGCAGCCGGTCGATCGCCTCGGCGTTGCGTGCGTCGACGGCCAGGTGGAAGCCGCCCACGCTTTTGACGGCGACGACGCGCCCCCCGGCCAGCGCCTGGACGGCGGCGGCCAAAGCCTCCTCGCCCCGCCGCACGTCCCCGGCCGCGTTCGCGAGCAGCAGCTCGGGCCCGCAGTCCTGGCAAGCGTTGGGCTGGGCGTGGTAGCGCCGATCCAGCGGGTCCCCGTACTCCCCGGCACACGGCGGGCACATGGTGAAGGCCGCCATGGTGGTCTGTGCCCGGTCGTACGGCAGGGCGCGCACGATCGAGTAACGCGGCCCGCAGTTGGTGCAGTTGATGAACGGGTAGTGGTAGCGACGGTCCGCCGGGTCGCGCAGTTCGGCGAGGCAGTCCCCGCAGACGTGACCGTCGGCGGGGACGATCGCGCTCCTGCTGCCGGTGTGCACGCTCTCCCGTATGAGGAAGCCCTCCGGCTCGGTCTCCGACAGCGGCAGCTCCTCGACCCGCACGGCGATGACGCGGGCCTGCGGCGGCGCCTGCTCGCTCAGCTCCACGGCAAAGGCGTCGAGGACCCCGGCCGGCCCGGTGATCTCGATCAACACGCCTTCCGGGTCGTTGAGGACCCAGCCCGTCAACTGCCGTGCCAGGGCCGCTTTGTAGACGAAGGGCCGGTAGCCGACGCCTTGGACCACACCGGTGACCCGGATACTCCGGCGGGCCGTAGCGCCTGCCATGTCGTGTGTCTCTTCCACGGTCCGCACCGGGTCAGCAGAGCCGGGGAAGCTCGGCGCCCGCGAGCTCCTCGACCACGGAGTCACGGCCGTCCGCGTCCCGCAGGAGCACCTGGGCCTTGGCCTGCTCGGTGACCTCACCGATGGTCACCGCGCCGACGCCGTAGCGGTGCGAGCGCAGCGCGTCCAGCACCTCCTGCTCGGCCGACGGGTCGACGAACAGGCAGACGCACCCCTCGTTGGCGGAGTGGATCGGGTTGATCCCGAGCATGTCCATCGCCATGACGGTCTCGAACTGGATGGGGAGGGAGGCCTGATCGATCTGGATGGTGCGCCCGACCGCCTCCGAGTACTCCTGCAGCACCGCCGCCAGCCCGCCCCGGGTGACGTCGCGCACAGAGTGCACTTCGCCCTCAGCGACGCTCGCGAACAGGGCGTCGAGCATGCCGTTCACCGGCGCGCAGTCGCTGAGCACCCGCTGCTCGAACCCCAGACCCTCACGGATCGACAGCAGGTGCACCGTGTGGTTGCCGATCGGGCCGCTGAGGATGACCCGGTCGCCCGGCTTGACGTTGCGCATCCGCAGCGGGGTGCGCTCGAACACCCCGACGCCCGCGGTGTTGAGGTATATCTGGTCCGCCTCACCCTTGCGCACCACCTTGGTGTCACCGCACACGATCTGGACGCCGGCCTCCCGGGCCGTCTCCCGTATCGAGGTGAGGACCCGCACCAGGCGGGCGATCGGCAGACCCGTCTCCAGGATCATGCCGAGCGTGAGGTACAGGGGCTTGGAGCCGACCACGGCGAGGTCGTTGACCGTTCCGCAGACCGCGATCTTGCCGATGTCCCCGTTGCCGAAGAAGGGCGGGTCGACGACGAACGAGTCGGTGGTCATGGCGATCTGCCCGCCCGTGATGGGGAGCATGGCGCTGTCCTCCATCTCGCCGATGTAGACATCGCCGAGCGTTTCCACGATGAGCGAGACCAGCTCGTGGCTGAGCTGGGTGCCGCTTCCGTGGTCGAGAACGATTTCGCCGAGGTCGGCTTCCAAGGTGGTCATCCGGTGTCCCTTCGGGTCATGCCGGTCGGGGGTGTGCGAGCCCGGACGCGAGCCGCGCAGCGAGTGGAACAGAAGGGACTACGGGAGGATCTTGACGACCTTGCGGGGCAACTCGCCCTGTGCGTCCAGGGTTTCGAGGATCTCGGCCGAGGTGGCGACCGTGGCGCAGTACCCGCGCAGCCACTCCAGGGACCGGTCGCGGGCCTCGGGGTCACCGGACACCACGCAGTCGGAGGGAACCCAGATGTTGTAGCCGCGGAAGAACGCGTCCGCGGCCGTGGTCTGGACGCAGATCTGGGTCTGCAGGCCGGTCACCACCACGGTGTCGACACCGGCTTTCTGGAGCAGATCGTGCAGTTCGGTCTCGTAGAAGCCGCTGTCCTTGTTCTTCTCCACGACCACGTCGCCCGGGGCGGTGAAGTCCTGCAGGATGGCGCCTCCGGCGCTGCCGCGCTGCAGGGGCAGAGTGCCGTCGAGGTCGCGCTCCACGTTGGGGTCGTCCGGTAGGTTCACCAACTGCAGGTGGTAGACCACGTGTCCGCGCTGACGCATGTCGTCCAGGAACTTCACGAACTGAGGCTGCGCCTCGGCCATCGCGGCGGTGCGCTCGGGGGTCTTGTGGACGACGTCGGCCTGCAGGTCGTTGGTGAGTAACGCGATGTTGCCCATGTGATCCCCTCGGGATGTTCGAAGCGCGGTGGAGCCAGCGGTATGTGGTGGCGCGCGAGTGCCTGGGCTGAAGTCGCCCGGGATGGTGGTGCGGTGCGGTGATGCGTGAGGTGTTGATCTGGCGGTGACAGCCCAGGACGGGGCACCGCAGACACTGCTGACGGAAGGGACAACCCTCAACGGCATGCGCCGCGAGGGACGTTATGCAGCCCGAGGCGGAGTGTCGGAGATCCTCATGGCGCACTGACTTTGGCACACGTGGCGAGAACACGTCAAGATCATCACATTGTGAAGATTGTGCGGCCGGTATGTGTGGGCGTCGGAGGTTTGAGGCCGACGAGCCCCTCGGCCTCAAACCGAAAAGGTGCGTATCTCGTGCGGGTGATTCGTGGGGTTCGGTATGCCTGGGGTCGGCGCCGACTTTCTGGCTTCGGCGGTGAGCCGCCCGCTGTCGGAGTGGTGCGGGCCACTTCTTCCAGGACGGCGCGGACGGCCTCGGTGACCGGTTCCAGCCGGGTCAGGTCGCGCACCGCGGCCAGGGCGTGGGCGGAGTCGGTGCGCTGCGTGGTGCGTTCTCGCACGAGACCGGCCTCCTTGAGACGGGCCAGTACGAGGCTGCGGAGGCGGTCGGCGCGGTCGCCCTCGGCGAGACGGTCGCGGAAGTCGGCCGGCACGCTGTGGTGGAAGCCGGGATCGTCCAGCTCCAGGGCCATGGCGTACCTGAAGTCGATGCGGCAGCGGACCGCTTCCGCGGCCTGACGGTCCGACAGGCCGAGCAGGAATTGCAGCACGCGGACAGCCGCCGGCCGGGCGGGCGACAGACCCGGACGACCGTCACGCGAATACCAGTTGGCGAAGTCCTCGTCGCACCACAGCCCGTCGAGGCGATCTCTCACCCACATCGCCGTGGTCCCGCCCGGGTTGCTCGCCCGCGCGATCCGCGCGGTCAGAGACGGGACTTGCTCACCGGAACGAGCACGGAGCGACAACAGACACCTCGGCAACTGCATCGGCCTGCGAAACAGCCCCGAGCATGCCCGCTGATCAAGTCGGCGCACCGGGAAACTCCAAGATCCCCGGCAGAGTCAGGATGAGAAGTCCCAGAGGGCGATACCAGCCGCCGGATGCCAGCAAACATACAGGTCAGAGCGTGATCGCTCCCTGAGTGGGACTCTATCCGGCGTACGGCCCGGCTCGTCTGCCGCCAAAGGACCCTGACCGGCGAACATGCTGGACAGGGTCCTTTTTGTCTGATCAGGGGACGTGGTTGGACCCACTCCGTACCTGTTCATACCGGACCGCGCGCCTACGTACATGCTGGACGGTCCCAGAGCGGGGTGACGCATCTTTACGAGGGGTCTTCCCACGCGGTTCGGCGCGACAACGCGGAGCGATCGGCTCAGCATGGAAAGAGGCGGGATCCTCGGCCGCATGACGGCGGAAGTGAGGAGCTATGAAGATGCGTACATCTTCCGCACGGTGCCCACGCCTGCCCGATCACGGCTCGGGTTCCGGAACACCATGAGTGCCCCCGAAGGACGGCTGCTGGCCGGCCGGTATCTCCTCGTCGAGCAGCTCGGACGTGGCGGGATGGGCACTGTGTGGCGGGCTCAGGATCAGGTGCTCAGCCGTGAGGTGGCGGTGAAGGAGCTGACGGTCAGCGGCCTGCCGCGCGAAGAGCTCGCGGTGCTGCACGCTCGCATGGAGCAGGAGGCGCGGGCTGCGGCGCGCGTCAAGCACCCGGGGGTCGTCACCGTTTTCGATGTGCTCGAAGAGGACGGTCAACCGTGGATCGTGATGGAGCTGATCGACGGCCAGTCACTCGCCGACGTCATCGCCACGGAGGGGACACTGCTGCCACGAGACGCGGCCCGGCTCGGAGCGCAGTTGCTGGCAGCGCTGGACCGGGCGCATCAACTGGGGGTCCTCCACCGGGACGTCAAACCCGCCAACGTGCTGCTTGAGCGCGGTGGTCGGGTGGTGCTCACAGATTTCGGCATCGCGGTGATGGGGGGCTCCAGCGGCCTGACCCGCACCGGCGACGTCGTCGGTTCGCCGGACTATCTCGCCCCGGAGCGTGCCACGGGACACCGTCCGGGCCCGGAGTCCGATCTGTGGTCGCTCGGCGTGACGCTGTACGCCGCGGTGGAGGGCCAGTCACCGTTCCGCCGCGCCACGACGATGAGCACCTTGCAGGCGGTGGTCGCCGAGGAGCTTCCGGAACCCCGGCACGCGGGCCCGCTGGCCCCTGTCATAGAAGCGCTGCTTCGTAAGGACCCGAATGAGCGCGCGACGGCTGAGCAGGCTCAGCGGATGCTGGGCGATGTGGCGGCGGGCCTGCCGGTGAGCGCGCCTGCGCCCGGGACGGAGGAGCACCCGCCCACGCAGCTGGCGTCGCCGACCCCCAGCACAGGCAGGGAGCGCTTCGCCCGGGAACCGACGCAGACGACACCGCCCACACCGGTGCCGGCATACGGCCTGGGCAACCGAACCGAGCCCGGCCCGGCGGCCTACGACGAGGACCGGGCGTCCACCCCGCCGACGGTACGGATATTCTCCGCCGACCACTACGCCCATCCCGGCGGCGCAGGCGACGGTCGGCCCGGGCGGCGCAAGTCGTTGCTGATCGCCGGGGCGGCCCTGGCGGTGGCACTGGTGGGCGGCGGCGCCGCGGCTGTGGTGATGACCAGCCACTCGGGGGGTACCCCGCAGTCCGCACCCGCCACCTCGTCCACACCCACTGCCTCGTCCGCACTCGCCACCTCGGAGAGCACAGTCACTTCGGAGAACACGGTCACTTCGCTGGCCACTGTCACCCGGACGGCCACACAAAGCCCTCCCACCAAGGCCGAGGAGCCCCCGGCACCGGCACAACCCACCCCCGCACCGACATCAGCCTCTCCGACCACCACCGCCGTCGCGCCTGCCCAACAGGTCGTCGAGAAGTACTTCGCAGCCATCAACGCCGGGGACTATCCACACGCATGGGACCTCGGCGCGAAGAACCTGGGCGGGACCTACGACTCCTTCGTCAAGGGCCTCTCCGACACCGTCTCGGATACGGTCACCATTGACTCCGTCTCAGGGGACACCGTGGCCATGCGACTCGACGCGTTGCAGACGGACGGGACACATCAGTTGTTCGCCGGTACGTACACCGTTCGCGACGGCGTGATCGTCTCGGCCGACGTCGAAGAGCAGTGACGTGATGGGCATGTGCCGCGATGCTCTCGCGTGCGTACGCAGCTTCTCCGGTAGCCCCGGGATGAGAGACTTCCGGGTCGACGACTCCGTCACCCCGCGAACGTGATGAGCTCGTCCAGTAGTCGTTCCGACAGGCTGTTGTCGCCGAGGAAGCTCTTCACCGAGGCGTCCTCGTTGAGTTGAGGGTCCAGGGTCGACCAGTTCAGGATGTAGCCCGCGTCGGCGCTGACCTGGGTCAGGAACGCCCGCTGGGTGCGGCCGTTGCCCTCGCGGAAGGGGTGGAGGACGTTCAAGTCGCCGTACAGTGCGGCAAGTCGGATGACGAATTCCTGCCGGGGGAGATCCCGTAGGTGGCCGGACGAGGCGAGGCGGCCGAAGACCTCTCCGGCGTAGGGCACCAGATTTCTTGCCGGGCAGAACGGTGTGCGCTTGGCGATGTTCACGGTGCGCAACTCGCCTGCCCAGGGATAGATGTCGCCGAAGATCGTGGCATGGAACGCCTGGAGATGGTCCAGGTCATACCTGCCTGGTAGGGGCCGTTCGGCGAGTAGGACGAGGCGCGCCCGGGTGATGTCCGCCTCCGCTGCCGCGAGCAGTTGATCGTCGGTGATACCGAGCTTGTTGCGCAGCACGCCGTTGGGCATGGCGTACGGATCGTTCACCCTGCTCGTCGCTCCGTGGTCTGTTGGTGGCGGGCAATCGCGCGGGCAACCAGGGTGTCCGCGTCGACGTCACCCTTTACGTACGCCTCGGTGTCGCGGTCGGAGGCCTCGGAGGCGTGGAGCCCTTCGGCCTCGATGGAGCCGGTGGCCGAGGCGACGGCCGTACGTCGTGCAGCCCGGCCGCTCAGTGCCTCGAAGGCCTCGACGGACAGGAGGACGGCCTGGGGCTTTCGATGGGCGCCGATCAGGACCGGGTCGGCATCGGCGCCGGACTCCGACAAGTCGGTCAGGATCCGCGACAGCCTGGTGCGCGCGTCGCTGACAGTCACGACCTCGGGGATCTGCATGCTGTCACCGTACCCATATAGAGTCTTGTTTCTGTACAGATTCTAGTACGGATTTTCGCTGTGTGGGCGGTTCGACGATGTCAGGGTGGTCCTGCTCGATGGAATCCGTGTGCGTCGCCGGGTCCTTGGCGTTCCCGTCGGACGAGGTCGCCCCGAGCGGGGTCGATGCCCAGGGGTAATGGCGAAGAGAAGGGCGGATTTTTAGCACATGTGAGCTAGTTTCGCAAATCATTTCCAGTCAGGCTTCTGAGCACGTAACTTCTGCGCGTACCGGTAGATCGTTTGGCGCCGGTCTTGTCAGAGAACTAGTGCTAGGAGCCACGTGAAGCGTTACACGCTGTGCGTCATTTCCCTCTCTGTCCTGCCTGTCACCCAGGTGGCGCTTGAGGTGCTCCGCTGGATGTGGGCGACACCGGTGTAGGCATCGTCGGTCGGGGCCTCGGCTGACCGAGGCCCGGAGGGTGGAAGTGCCGGCTCCTGGGGCGGGGCTCAGGAGCCGGTCGATCTGTGCCGTGTCAGGAACCGGAGAAGCTTCACCGCTTCCGTTTCCGCGCCCAGGCTCCGATAGAGAGCGACCGCCTGTTCGCCGTGATCGCCGTACTCCACGGCCCGTTCGACCGGACGATGGGACAGGGAAGCCGTCCGGGCGAGTCCCGCGAGCGCGTGTGCGGAGCCCATGGGGAAGTTGATGCGGCGAGCCACCTCAAGAGCCTGCTCGTAGCCCTTGGACGCGGTGTCGAGCCGTCCCGATTCCCGTTGGACGTCCGCCGCGCCGATCATCGCGCGCAGGGTCTCGAAGGGGTTGTCGATGGCGGTGGCGACCTGTTCGGCCATGGTGAGGTGCAGCAGGGCCTCGCCGCGGCGTCCTGACTCGGCGTAGGCCGTACCCATGCTGATCAGGACGTCGGCCTCCCCCAAGGCGTCGCCGCTGGCTCGGTGGGCGGCGAGCGCCCTCTTGAAGTAGGTGAGTGCCTGGTCCGTCTGGCCGACAGCTTGATGCACGGCCCCGAGGTTGGTGTCGAGAATCGCCAGGTCACAGCGCCCGCCGTGCTGCCGCATCAGGACCAGGGACCGTTCGTAGCAGTCACGGGCTTCGGCGTAGCGTTTCTGGAGGAAATGGAGTTCGCCGCGGTTGTTCAGAGCCTGCGCCAAGCCGTGCGGGTCGGACAGTTCTTCGTAGATCGCCCCCATCTGCTCCACCTTGTGGAGGGCCTCGGCGTACTGTCCCGCGTAGTGGAGGACCGCGCCCTCGACGTTGAGACAGTCGGCCTCGCCGGAGCGGTCGCCCACCTCGCGGTACAGCTTCAGTGACTGTTCCAGAACGCGTAACGCCGTGCCGCCGTGGCCCGCCGCGAGGTGGGCGCGGCCCGACTGGAACAGGGCGTCGGCACGGCCGTACGCGTCGTGCAGGTCCTCGTGGATGGCCAGGGCCTCGGTCGCGCAGCGCAGGGCCTCGCCGTGGTTTCGCTGGGCCAGTAGATCCGCGTGGTCCGTGAGGGTCCGGGCAAGTGCGGATCGGTCGCCGGATGCACGGAGAGCCGGTACGGCCGCGTCGAAGAGTTCGGCTGCGATGTCCCAAGCACCCCACAACTTGAGCGATCTCGCGAGGACACGCGGGAACAGCGCGGCGTACTCCGGGTGTTCGGCGGCGGCCGTGCGCGCGACCGCCATGAGATTGCCGCGTTCCACGGTCAGCCACGCCGACGCCTCGTCCGGCCCGGAGAGCGTCGGTGCGTGGCGGGATTCCTGGTCCGGGGGCAGAGGCATCGCGCGGCGATGAGGATGGGCAAGCCGGTCGGCCCGGTGCGCTGTGGTGACGTAGTGAGAGATGAGGCGGCCGGCCGCGGCATGCCGGGCCTTGTCCGAATCCGTGTGGACGCCGGCCTGCAGGGCGAAGGCGCGGGTCAGATCGTGTAGTCGGTAGCGTCCACGGACCGGTTCCTCCAGCAGGCTGGAGTCGAGCAGATCCTCCACGCATCGCTCCAGTAGCCCCGGCTCACTTCCGAAGTCCGGACCGGCCAGCGCCGCTGCCGCCCGGAGGGTGATGTCGGGGCCGCTGTGCAGGGCGAGGAGGCGGAACAGTTCTCGCACGGGACCGCTGAGTTCCGTGTATGAGCACTGGAAGACCGCGGTCATCAGGCCGTCGAACTCCTGCAGCGGGTCGCTCGCGTGTGTCAGGCGGTCGAGGAGGTGCTGCAGGTCCCACGATTCCCGGTGGCGGAAGCGGCTCGCCAGGATCTGGAGGGCCAAGGGGTGGCACGCACACGCGTCCACGATCTGCCTCAGGCCCCCGGGCTCGGTCGCCACCCTTGACGCACCGACGATCCGGGTGAAGAGCGCCGCAGCCTCCGTCCTGGACAGGGTGTCCACGAACAGGTCGGTGGCGCCGTCCAGTCCGGCCAGCCGGCTCCGGGTGGTCACCAGGACACGGCAGGTGGGGGAGCCGGGTAACAAGGGGCCGACCTGAGCGGCGTCCCGCACGTTGTCGAGGACCACGAGTGCGCGGCGGCGGGCAGTCCACTCGCGCCATCTGGTCGCTCGTTCGTCCAGCGTGGCCGGCAGCTCACCGGGCCATCCGGCCGAGTGCAGCAGGTTGGCCAGGGCGTCCGCCGGATCGAGCGGCTGCTGACCGCTGTAGCCGCGCATGTCCACGTAGAACTGGCCGGCCGGATAGGCCGTGGAGAGCTCGTGAGCGGCGCGCACCGCAAGGGACGTTTTGCCGATACCGGGCATCCCGTGGATCACGGTGACCGGTAGAGCGCTCGTCCTGCCGTGCTCGGCAGCGGATTCGTTGAGCAGGATGCGCAGTTCGCCGACCCGGCCGGTGAAGTCCCGGATGTCGCGCGGCAGGCAGTTGCGGGGCTCCGGAGACGGGGCGGAGACGGGGGGTTCGGCCGTTGTCCGCAGGAGGCCGCGATCCTGTTCGAGCATGCGGAGATGAAGCTGCTGGAGTTCCGCGGCCGGCTCGATGCCCTGGCTCTCGTGCAGTCGTGCGCGCGTGTTCCGATAGACGGCAAGTGCTTCGTCGTGACGGCCGGAACGGTACAGGACCAGCATCAGGGAGCCGATCACCTTTTGGGCGAAGGGACTCTGTGAGGCGAGCTCCTGGAGTTCGCCCACGAGGTCCGCGTGACGGCCCAACTCCATCTCCAGGCCGATCCGTTCCTCCCGCACTCGACGGTGGTCCTCGATCAGCCGGGCGCGTGCCGCCTGCGCCCAGGAACTGTCGGCGAACTCGGTCAGCGGCTCGCTGCGCCACAGGGTCTCCGCGGTACGCAACAGGCCGATGGCCAGCTCGTGTTCGCCCCGTGCTGCCGCTGCCACGGCGTCCGACCGCAGTCGTTGGAAGCGCAGCAGGTCGATGTCCTCAGGATCGGCGCGCAGTTGGTACAGCCGGGATGAAGGCCGCTCCACCCGCGCTCTGTCGTCGCCGACGGCCCGGCGCAGCCGTCCGCGGAGCCTGGAGAGGTAACTGTGCAGTGTGTCCACGGCAGTTGGAGGTGGGTCACCGTCCCAGACCCGGTCCATCAGCGCGTCCGCCGAGACGGGCTCCCCGCGCGCGTGGATCAGAACGGCCAGCACGCAGCGTTCTTTCAGTGATCCGAGTTCGTGCTGCTGCTGGTCGTGCCAGAGCTCAAGAGGTCCCAGAGCAAGAAGTTCCACCATCTCCCCCGACGGGTGTGCTTCTTCCCACGGCCTTCGGCATCGTTCGTATGTTCATGTGACATGCGTTCGCGCGACGTACGTTCGTGTGACTTGTACCACTGTTGTGGTAGTGCAGGATTCCTGCAAGCCCACCATCCAGCCTTCTGGGAATCCCCCTGACACGGCCGCGAAAAGTCGCGGCACGAAGGCCACGAAGGCCATGAAGGAAGAACCGGGGGATTTCAACGATGAGCGTGACTGTTCCGGAACCGCACTGGCGGCATGTGCCGGTGCGGCTGGATGTCGAGCGCTGGGCAACTCGCCGGACCCGCAGGAGAGTTCTGGTCGTGGTGCACACCGTGATCGCGGGCCAGCGATTACTCGACGTGATTCGCCTGCTCGAAGGCGACCTCAGGGTGCAGACATTCTTCACCCAGGCACCGGACGTGTTCAGCAACGGGGTGAGCGAGTTCCTCGAACGGCTGGGCGGCCTCGTGCTGCCCTGGAGTCAGGCGGTACAGACGAATTTCGACCTTGCTCTGGCCGCCAGCCATGGCAGCCTGTACGACCTGCAGGCGCCCGTCGTCGTACTACCGCACGGGGCCGGACACAACAAGATCACCTCGATGGGGCAGCGTGGCCGCCCAGCGGCCCAGCGGGGTGTGTACGGGCTCAGCAGGCAGCGGTTGGTGCGGGACGGTGCGGTGGTGCCCGAGGCGATCGTTCTGGCCCACAGCGAGGAGCTGACCAGGCTCGGCCGCGAATGCCCCGAGGCGCTGCCGGTGGCGGAAGTGGTGGGCGACCCGTGCTTCGACCGCATCGTCGCGAGCCTTCCCTCCCGAGCGTTGTACCGGGAGGCACTGGCGGTCGGGGCCCGGCAACGACTGGTCCTCGTCTGTTCCACCTGGGGGCCCGACTCGCTGCTGGGACAAGGGTGGGGCACGCTGGAACGGCTGGTCACCGAATTACCCGGAGACGAGTACCAGATCGCCGTGCTGCTCCATCCCCATGTCTGGAACGCGCACGGCGACTGGCAGGTCCGCACCTGGCTCGCCGGGCTGGTGCGCTCGGGCCTGATCCTGCTCAGCCCGCGCGGAGACTGGACCGGCGCGGTCGTCGCCGCCGATCACATAGTGGGCGATCACGGCTCGGTTTCGCTCTACGCCGCGATGACCGGTGTGCCTGTGCTGATGGCGGGCCGCTCCGACGCCGACATCGACCCGGGTTCGCCGATGGCCGAACTCATGTCCTTCGCACCGCGACTGCACGGAGACCGTCCGATGCGTCCCCAGCTCAGGCGGAGTTCCGTGATCCGTCGTTCGCAGCGATACGAGCGGGTCGCAGCCCGGATCACTTCGGAACCCGGCCGGTTCGCGCGCCGGATGCGTGCCCTGCTCTACCGGAAGCTCCATCTGCGAGCACCTGTCGCACAGACGACCACGGAGCCCGCACGACTCCCGCTGGCGGTGCGTTACGAGGAACCCGGCAGCGTGATGCCACGATGATTCTCCTCGCCGTGGTGTCCCAGACGTCGGTGCGCACAGCCACAGCCACGGGCACGGGCAGGGGCAGGGACGTCGGCAGTCCGGTACGCCGGATCCGGACCGTGCTCCTGCACTCGGCTTCCGGAACCCTGTCCGTGGACGAGCACGTCAGAGTCCGACTCTCCGCACGGGAACAGTGGTCCGCGTTCGCCGACGTGCTGATCGGGCCCGGCGTGGGAGCGTGGCAGGCCGCTCGGCTGGCCGCTTCCTGTCCAGGTGCTCTGGTCGTGGCGGTGCATCACGGTCCTCACTGCTGGCTACGGCTCGGCTTGGGCGGCCACGCACTCGAGGTCGAGGCCGGAGGACCGGGCCGGCCGGAGAGTGTCTGGGAAACTCTCGCTTCGCTGGCTCATTCCTGTCTGGTGGCCGGACTGCCCGCAGCGGCTCTGGTGCCCGTGGCCGCAGGCATCCTGCGGACTCAGGCCCCGGACTCGTCGTCCGCCAGCCGGCGGAGCCCGCTGTGGGTCGCCGCCGCTTCGTCCGACTGCGACCGGCCCACGGAGGAGTAGAGGTCAAGCGCCTCCTGGTAGTGGTCCCGGGCCAGGCGCGTCCGCCCGCGCCGCTCGGCGACCTCGGCCAGGCTCCTGAGGGCGCGGGCAGACTCGTAGTTCGCTGTCATGCCACGCAGGACCGACAGCGCTGAGGACAGCGACTCCTCCGCCTGGTCGAGTCGGTTCAGAACGAGATGCGCGCGGCCCAGGAGTGTGGCCGCGCGCGCGGCGTTGTACGTGTCGCCCGCTGCTCGAAGGGTGCCGTGGGCGGCATCGGCCTCGCGGATCGCCTGCTCGGCCTGCCCCGTGGCGAGTTGGACATCGGCGAGGTTGAGCCTGGCCAACCCCCCGGCCCGTTGGTCCCCGTTCGCCGGAAGCTCCGTGGTGGCGCGCAGGAAGAGTTCCGCTGCCTCGTTCGGACGGCTGAGGCGTTGAAGGGCGAGCCCACGGTAGTTGAGCGTGCGGGCATGACCGAGTCGGTCGCCGCTGTCCAGGAGCAGTCGGGCCGCTCGCTCGAACATCTCCAGAGCGCGGTCAGGGTTCCCGGCACCGAGTTCGCCGACCCCGCCGGAGGTGAGCATCCGGCATTCGGCCGCCGTGTCCCCCAGGTCCCGTGCCGCTGCCAGCCCCTCCTCATGCGCGGCGCACCAGTCGTCGTAGAACTTCCGTCGCAGGAAGAGCGGCCACAGGGCGTCCGTGAGCTGCCAGCAGACGGTCGGGAATCCGGCGGAACGAGCCTGGTGGATCACGGCCATCAGATTGGGCAACTCACGCTCCAGCCAGTCCAGAGCGGCTTCGGAGCCGGGGCCCACATCCGCGACCGCCACTGGCTCGGGCCCGTAGTCCCGGGCCGTGGTCCGGTGCTGAGGGTCGATGATCTCCTCGGCGCGAGTGGCGCTCGCGAGGTAGTGATCGGCGATACGGCGCATCGACTCCGCACGCTCCTGCGGTGATTCGTCCTCCCTCGCCTTCGCGATGGCGTGCAGTCGGACGAGATCGTGAAAGCGATGCCGTTCTCCTGCGGCCTCGACGAGCAGACTCGCGTCATGGAGCACTTCCAGTGAGTCCGCCGCGTCCCTCGCAACCCCGTCCCTCTCCGCCTCGTCCCCCGAACTGAACAACGCCGAGGCCACCGAGCCGTCGAACTCCCGACCGGGGTGCAGACCCAACAGCCGGTAGAGCCGGGCGGCAGCCGGAGGCAACGCCTGATACGACAGGTCCAGCGCGGCTCGGACATTGTGGTCGCCGTCGATGGCCAGTGCCTCCAGTCGTTGGTGCTCCTTGGTGAGCGCGCGGACCATCGTGGTGATACTCCGTTCGGGGCGTGCCGCGAGCCGAGCACCGGCGACACGAACGGCCAACGGCAGGCCGGCACACAACTCGACCAGGGCGCGGGCGTCGTCAGGCTGTTCGGCCACCCGCCCGTCCGAAAGGGTGTCCGCGAGCAGTTCGACCGCCGCTTCGGGGCCGAGCGGTTCCAGGTGGACCGCGAAGCAGCCGTCGACCGTCAGCCCCGGCAGCCGTCTTCGGCTGGTGACCGCGGTGACGCTTCCGCCCGCGGGCAGCAATGGCCGTACCTGGGCCGCGGTCGCGGCGTCATCGAGGAGCACCACCAGGCGTTGGTCTGCGGTCAATGACCGGTACAGCGCTGTCCGTTCCGCGAGCAACGCGGGGACCTGCTGCGCCGGGACGCCCAGGGCCCGTAGGAAGCGGGCGAGTATCTCTCCGGGGTGCTCAGGTCCGTCGGGTGACTGGGCCCCGAGGTCGGCGTGGAGTTGTCCGCCCGGAAACTGGGGGCGCAGCGTGTGCAGCCATCTCAGCGCGACGGTGGTCTTCCCGACTCCGCCCAGACCGCTCACCGCGGCTAGCGCCGACCGGCCGTCCCTCGCGGCACGGGCACGATGGCGTTCCAGCGCCGTCAGCTCCGGCGACCGGTCGATCACCCGCACGAGCGGCGGAAGTTGCAGAGGCGTCGGCCTGGCGGAGTTCCACTCCGACCCGATGTGAATACCGCCGTAGACGGCACCTGCCTGGACGGCGGGGCCGTGCACGGTGCCACTCAACTCATTGTGGGACTCGCGCCCGTCCCTCCGCACTCGCGCCCCCGACCCTGCGTATGTAAGCACCGATTCCCTAGATGAATCCTTTCCGCACAGGCGACCGATATCCGCGGGTCGGTGAAAGGATTCAGCCGAAGATCGCTGGATCGCTTCTTGCTGCGGTCCGGGCCAGGGGGCGAGAAGTCCTTACGTCGGGTCGGTCCGATGGCCGGCTCCGGGAACGCGGCCCAGCGCCGCCGTCAGCTCGCCCCTCCTCCGGATGCCCAACTTCCGGTAGGCGCTGGTCAGATGGGTTTCCACCGTGCGGCGGGCCACGTGCAGCAGTTCCGCGATCTCGGTGTTCGTGCGGCCCTTCACCGCGAGTTCCGCGATCCGGCGTTCGCTCGCCGTCAGTGTCGTCGTCGTGCTGCGGGCGCCGCCCTCGCGGAGGGACTCGTCGGCTGCGGAACGCAGGCGTACGGCACCCAGGAGTTCGGCGCGTTCGGCTGCTTCGCGCAGCGACTTGCGGGCTCGGGCGCGTTCGCCGGCGGCGGTCAGCTGACGGCCCCGGGCGATCAGGGCCGGGATCAGTTCCGTTTCGATGGCGGCTTCACGCAGGATTCGTACCGCCTCGCCGGTCAGGTCGAGGCCGTGACGCCCGCCCGTCGCCGTGCCGAGTATCCGCAGTGAACGGCCCACCAGGCGTGGCGTGTTCCACACCCGGGCCAGCCGCAGTTCCTCCTCCGCCAGCGCGAGTGCCTCCTGGTGGTGGCCGAGGGCCAGTTGGCACTGTGCGGCGGCGGCCCGCCAAGGGGTGACCACCGGGCTCAGTACGTCGCGTGCGGACTGGCGGCGTCCGCACTCCAGGAAGTCCCCGAGGGCGCCGGCCGGATCACCGGAGGCGGCGCGCACCACTCCCCGCGCGTAGAGGAAACGGTTCAACTCCCAGGAGTCGTGCGCCTCCCGCAGGTCGAAGGCGTCGGCGAGCTGCCACGCCTCGTCGACACGGCCGGTCTCGACGAGCGCGAGCAGTACGTGCGCCTCCACGTTCGTCGGTCCGTTCCCGGTACCGGGAACGGTGCCGGTTCCTGTCCCGGACTCAGCCACAGCCACAACCTTGGCTTCACCGGTCCCGGTCCCGGTCCCGGACCCGGCCGCGCACTCCAGCCCGAACTTGAACCCGAGTCCACCGAATCCAGACCCCTCACCGGTCCCCGCTCCCGGCCCCGCCCCATCCCTCCGCCACGACTCATGCTCGCTCAGCAGCTGCCCGTAGTCACCGCGGGCGGCGGCTATGTCGGCGCGTACGTTCAGCAAGGCCTCGTGCATCGGGTGGAGCAGGGTCGGGCGTTGGCCGGTCAGGCCTCGGTCCGTCAGGCGTTCGGCCTCGTCCAGTTCGTCGGCCCACTGGGCCACCGCCGCCGCCGTACCCAGGAGGAAGGGTTCCGCCAGTGGGCCGGCCGGCTCCGACAGCAGGGTTCGTACGCGCTTCATGGCGGCGTCCGCCGAGATCAGGCCCGCTGTCGCCTCGTACCGTACGAGGAGGGCGTGGCCGGCGGGGCCGAGTGCCTGTGGGGAGTGTTGGGCGGTCTCGTGCAGTCGGCGGTACATCTCCTCGCGGATCATCTGGTCGTGGTCGGAGAGGAGCGCCGAGGCCGTCTGGACCGTGCGGAGCAGATCGGGGTGGTCCGTCAACTGGCCGTCCAGGTCGCGGAGCAGGGTCACCGCCGCGCGGGCCTCGCCGCGTCTGGCCAGCGCCGTGCCCAGGGCCACCGCCGCCTGTACGCGGTACTGCGGCAGGCCCGGCAGCCGCATCGCCTCGGTCAGGCGGGGGATGCCCGTCGAGGAACGTACTGCCGTGAACTCCAGCGAGCCCAGTTCGGTCAGCACCTCGGCCCGGCGGCCGTCCGACATCGGCTCGTCCAGCGCCTGGCGCAACAGGACCACCGCGTCGTCGGTACGGTCGTCGCTGACGGCGCCGCCCGCCGCGTCCAGCAGGACCTCCGTTGCCCACACCTCGCCCATCGTGCCCGAGCGCAGCAGGAGTTGGGCCACCGTCGCCGTCGGGACGCCGCGCCGCAGCATCGCCTCGGCCGCCGCCCCGTGCGCCGCCTGCCGGTCGGCGGCGCACCAGCCGGTGAGCACCGCGTCCCGAAGCAGCGGGTGGGCATAGCGGGGCAGCCCGTCGTCGCCGAAGCGCAGCATGCCGAGCCGGGGCATGGCGGTCAGCCAGCCCCGTACCCGGGCCGGGTCGGCACCGAGGGCGTCCGCGGTCTCGGCGAACACGTCGACGTCGGCGCCCCCCGGAAGCTCGTCCAGCGCGGCGAGCACACGCGCCGCCTCGGCCGTCGCCGCCCCGGCACAGTCCAGCCACCAAGACACCGCCGCCGGATACGCCCCCGGATACAGCGCCGCGCACGTCTCCGGCAGCGCGGCCGGTGCGGCGGTGGTGGCGTTCAGGTCCTCCAGCAGCGCGCGCAGGAGCAGCGGGTTGCCGGCGCCCGCCCGAACGTAGTCCGTCACCCACTTCTCCGGTACGTCGTCGCCGACGGCCGAACGCACCAGCTCCGCCGCCGCGTCGCGGCTCAGCGGGGCGAGGGTGTGGGTGCGTACGAGGGAGGGGGAGAGGGTGTGGACCAGACCGGCGGACGGCGGGTCCACGTCGTACTGGCTGCGCTCGGTCACCAGCAGCAGCAGCGGTAATCGGTCCACCCTGCGAGCCGCCTCGATCAGCCAGCACCGCGAGTCCTCGTCCGCGAGGTGTACGTCGTCCACGGCGACCAGCACCGGACCCTCGGCCGCGTACGCGCGCAGCAACCGCCAGAGCCGGGCGGCGGGCGGCAGCGACCCGTCCGGAGCGCCGGTGGCTTCGGCTGGGGAGCCGGGCAGGGGTGAGGTGGTCAACTCCTGTAGCGGAGACAGCAGTTGCTCTATGACGGCCAGGCGGACGTCAGGCGCGCTGCCCCCGGTGGAGCAACGGACGCGCAGGACGCGCATGCCGTGTGCCTCCGCGTGCTCGGTGGCGGCCTCCAGGAGTGCGGTGCGGCCGGTGCCGGTGGCGCCGCGCAGCAGGACCAGACGGCCCGTCCCCTCACGGGCGCGGGCTGCCTCGTCGGCCACCAGAGCCAGTGCCTCCCGGCGCTCGTACAGCGATGAGGACGCAGATGAGGACGCAGATGGGGACACAGATGACGATGACGATGATGGTGACGGTGAGGACGCGGATGACGATGGGGATCCGGATGGGGGTGGCATGCCTGCCTCCTGTCTTGGGTAGCTACTGGCCGGTTTCGTGGTCGAACTGGTGGCCGATCTCGTGGTGTGTCTCGTGGTGGTCCACGATTGTGCGCGCCCCATGTGT
This sequence comes from Streptomyces sp. SID12501, assembly GCF_010550245.1. Classification (GTDB taxonomy): domain Bacteria; phylum Actinomycetota; class Actinomycetes; order Streptomycetales; family Streptomycetaceae; genus Streptomyces. Next base: position 145,087 of record NZ_JAAGLU010000009.1, on the reverse strand, counting down.
CACAGAAGTCTGGGCTGTGTACGTCGGCCACCGACCCCTCGAAGGTGGCGGCACCTGACCCTGGGGGCAGTTCTTGCGCACCACACTCTGCACCACAGGCCCCGGCACGGGGGCCGTGGCCGGCACGAGGGCCAGTACCGGGCCGCCCGAAGCCGGCCGCCGTGTACCCGTGGCCGTGCACGCGGCCGACCCGATCTCCCGTGCGGGCGCGGTCAGCCAGCTGCGGCAGCACCCGGTGGTCGAACTCCGGGAGGAATCCGACAGCGGGCCCGGCGTCGTTGCCCTGCTGGTCAGTGAGATCCTCGACGAGACAACGCTGTCCAGACTGCGCCGACTCGTCCGGAGCGAGGGCGCCAAGGCCGTTCTCGTGGTGGGCGTGCTGCGGGAGAACGAACTCCTGGACGTCATCGAGTGCGGCGTCGGAGCCATCGTCTGGCGCCACGAGGCCACCGGACACCGGCTTGCGCAGGCCGTACTCGCGGCCGCCCGGGGCGACGGCGACCTGCCCTCCGACCTGCTCGGCCGGCTCATCAGCCAGGTGGGCACACTGCACCGCACGGCGGCCGGCCAGCCCGGTGCCCCCACCTCGGGCCTCGCGCCGCGCGAGGTCGATGTCCTGCGCCTCGTCGCCGAGGGGCTCGACACGGGGGAGATCGCCGGCAAGCTGTCCTACTCCGAGCGCACGGTCAAGAACGTGATGCATGGACTCACCACCCGACTGCATCTGCGCAACCGGGCGCATGCCGTGGCCTATGCCTTGCGCGAAGGCTACATCTGACCGAACGGGTAATCGAACAAGGCGCGCGGACATCAACTCGTGCCCGTTCGCCTGTCCTTTGGGTGCCGCAAGGCATCGTGCCGGTCATGAGCCGGTCATGACGCGGGGCCCAGCGAGCGTTCCCTGACTCCTTCCAGGTGGGTCGTGAAGACCTCCCGGGCGTCCGGGGTCAGGGTGCGCAGGGCCACCATCGCCGTGATGACGACGTCGCACAGCTCCGACCGGACGTCGTCCCACGTGTGGCTGGTGCCCTTGCGCGGGTTCTGGCCGGTCGCGCCGATGACCGCCTGGGCGACCTCGCCGACCTCCTCGGTCAGCTTCAGCATGCGCAGGAGCAGGGACTCGCGGTCGGGATGAGTCTGGTTGGCGTCGAGCCAGGTCCAGAGGTCGTCGATCACTGCCCAGACGTCGTCATCGGCCATGGGAGAAGCCTCCCACGCGACCCCGACACCCCCCGAATCCGCCTGGTCCTCTACTCCCTACGCCCCACGCCCTGCGCCCTGCGCCTCTGCGCCCCCTACTCCTCTACTACTCGAACAGCGCGTCCTGCGTGCCCTGTTGACGCTCCCGCACCCGCCGGTTCCGCGCCCCCACGACCACCGCCGTGACCGCGGCCGTTCCGGCGAGGGCGGCCGGGACCATCCAGCCTCGGTCGAGTACGTGGCCCAGCGCGTGGTCCAGGGAGAGCCGGCCCGGGCCCGTCACCGCGAGGCCCGCCGCGGCCAGGCCGAGGGTGGCGGCGTACTCGTAGCCGCCGCCCGTGTTGAAGAATCCGTTGGGCGCGTGCACGGCGGTGGCGCCCGCCATCGCGCCCGCTGCCGCGGCGCCGGCCGCCGGAGTCGCCAGGCCCAGTACGAGCAGCGCACCGCCGCCCGTCTCCGCGAGGCCCGACGCCGCGGCGCTGGCCTTCCCGGGAGCGAAGCCGACGGACTCCATGAAGGCGCCGGTGCCTTCGAGGCCGTGCCCGCCGAACCACCCGAAAAGCTTCTGCGCGCCGTGCGCCGCCAGCACCCCGCCCGTCCCCAGCCGGAGCAACAGGAGACCCAGATCACGCCGGTCGTAACGGTTGCATCGGTCGTCACAGGTCATGCCTCCACCGTCGCACCGATCGCGTCCACCGCACCTGCGGGGGCCGTCCATGCCTGCCGTTCGGGTGGCGGGTGCCCGGGCGCGGTGCCAGTGTGACCGGCATGACGATTCAGACCGCCAAGCTCAGCGACCCGGCCGTCCGGGCCTTCGTCAACGCCGTGAACGCGCACGACCGCGAGGCCTTCCAGGCCGTCCTGGCGCCCGACGCGACCATGTCCGACGACGGCTCGGACCGTGACGTCGCCGACTGGACCGAGCGCGAGATCTTCTCCTCCCACGGGCACATGGAGGTCGACAACGAGTCACGGGGAGGCCACGTCCTCGTCGCCAACTACAGCAACGACACCTGGGGCGAGATGCGCACCAAGTGGAGCTTCACCGTCGACGACGGCCGCATCCTCCGCTTCGAGACGGGCCAGGCCTGACACTCGCAGGAGTCGCAGGTACGTCCCCTTGTGCTGAAGTGGGCTCCAACTCCTAGTGTCCTTATCCATGGAGACCACGGACAGCACGGACAGCACGAACGGCACAGGCACCACCCAGGCCTTCGCGAACCGGACCCTGGGCCGCAGCGGCATCGAGGTCAGCCCCCTCGGCTTCGGCTGCTGGGCCATCGGCGGAGAGTGGGGCGCCCCGGACGGGCAGCCCCTGGGCTGGGGCAAGGTCGACGACGACGAGTCGGTACGGGCGGTCCGGCGCGCCCTCGACCTGGGCGTCACCTTCTTCGACACGGCCGACGTGTACGGCACCGGACACAGCGAGCGCGTCCTCGGCAGGGCCCTCGGCAAGCACCGTACGGATGTCGTGGTCGCCACCAAGTGGGGCAACCTCTTCGACGAGCGGACGCGGATCGCGGACGGCCAGGACGACAGCCCCGCGTACATCCGCCGCGCCCTCACCGCCTCCCTCGCCCGCCTCGGCACCGACTACGTCGACCTGTACCAACTGCACCTGTCCGAGGGCGACTTGGACGCGGCTGCTCAACTCCGGGAGGTGTGCGAGGAGTTGGTCGCCGAAGGGCTCATCCGTACCTACGCCTGGAGCACCGACGACCCGGCCCGCGCAGCCCTCTTCGCCCAGGGGCCGCACTGCGCCGCCGTACAGCACCGTCTCAACATCATCCAGGACGCGCCCGAAATGCTCGCCCTCTGTGAGGAGTTGGAGCTCGCCAGCATCAACCGGAGTCCGCTCGCCATGGGGCTGCTCACGGGGAAGCGGACCGCCGGGCAGGCGCTCGAAGCGGGGGACATCCGTAACGCGCCGCCCACCTGGCTGCCGGGCTTCACGGCCGGTGCGGGCGCCGACCCGGACTGGCTGACGCACGTGGACGCGCTCCGCTCCGTCCTCACCAGCGGCGGCCGTACGCTCGCGCAGGGCGCCCTCGGCTGGCTGTGGGCGCGCAGCCCCCGTACCGTCCCCATCCCCGGTTTCCGGTCTGTCGCGCAGGCCGAGGAGAACGCCGGCGCGATCGCGAAAGGGCCGCTCACCGCAGGGCAGTTGGCCGAGATCGACCAACTGCTCGGGCGGTGAACGGCCCACGGGCCGTCATGTGTCAGACGACCGGGTGATCAGGTGAGCAGGCGATCAACTGACGTACTGGTCCTGGTCCGTGACCGTCAGCTGGCCCGCCTTGATGGTCGCCACGCGGGTTGCGCGCCGGGCGATCGACGAGTCATGGGTGACCAGGATGAAGGTCAGCCCGTACTCGTGCCACAGCCCTTCGAGCAGCGCCATGATGTCGTCGCGCGTGCCCTCGTCGAGGTTGCCGGTGGGCTCGTCCGCGAGGAGTACCTTCGGCTTCTTCACCAGGGCGCGGGCGATGGCGACCCGCTGCTGCTGACCGCCGGACAACTCGGCCGGCGCGTGGCTCAGGCGGTCGCCGAGACCGACCGAGCGCAGTGCCTCGGCCGCCCGCTCGCGCCGCTCGGCGGCCTTCACACCGAGCGGTACGAGGGCCGTCTCGACGTTCTCCTGCGCGGTCAGCGTCGGGATGAGGTTGAACGACTGGAAGATGATGCCGATCTTCTCGGCGCGCAGCCGGGTCAGCTTGGCCTCGCTGATGGCGCCGAGGTCGACACCGTCCAGCTCGACGCTGCCCTCGGTCGGCCGGTCCAGGCCGCCGATCATCTGCAGGAGGGTGGACTTGCCGCCGCCGGTGGGGCCCTGGATGACGAGCTGGTCGCCGTCCTCGATGACGAGGTCGATGCCGCGCAGCGCCTCCACCGTCTCCTTGCCCCGCGAGTATCTCTTGGTGACACCGGTGAGTTTGTACATGAACGACTCCGTGACGTACGGGAATTGGGGCAGGGGGACGGTGGAGCTGGAAGGGGAACCAGGGGGGTCTACGCCACGCTGCGCAGCGCGTCCGCGGGCCGCATCCGGGAGGCCCGCCAGCCGCCCATCGCCCCGGCGATCAGACCGCCGGTGATGGCGAGGCCCGCCGCGAGCGCGATGGTGGTGAGGGAGACGGGCGCCGACAGCGCGATCTCCATCGTGTTGGCCGCCGACTGCTGACCCGGGCCGCCGCCACCGCCGGGGCCGCCACCCATGCCGCCGCCGCCGCCGGTGTTGCCGAGCTGTGCGGTCAGTTTGGGGCTGTACGTGGTCACCGCGTACGCCGCCGCCAGGCCGATGCCGATGCCGAGCGCGCCGCCGAGCAGACCGTTCACGATGGACTCGCCGACGACCTGCCGGGTCACCCTGCGGGAGGGCCAGCCCAGCGCCTTCAGCGTGCCGAACTCCCGCACCCGGCGGGACACGGACGAGGACGTGAGCAGCGCGGCCACCAGGAACGCCGCCGCGAGCACCGCGATGGACAGCCACTTGCCGACGCTGGTCGCGAGGTTCGAGGCAGTGGAGAGGGAACCGGAGACGGTCTCCGCGAGGTCGGCGGAGGTCGTGACGGTCGTACCCGAGATGTTCTTCTGGATCGTCGACTTGACGGTGTCGATCTGCTTAGAGTCGGTCGCCTGGACGTAGATCGTGGAGACCAGGTTCGCGGAGTCGCCGAGCGTCTGCGCCTGCTTGAGCGGCAGGTAGACGTCGGTAGTGGCCTCGCTGCTCTCGGGCGTCGCGATGCCGATGACCGTGTACTTCGTACCGGAGATCGTGACGGTCTTGCCGACCGTGTACTTGTTCTCCTTGGCGTACGACTTGCTGAGCACCGCGACCTTCGCGTTGGCCTGCGCCGTCGTGAACGTCTTGCCGCTGGTGATCGTCGTGGTGGCGAGCGGGCCGAGCGCCTGGTTCGTCACGTCGACGCCTGTGACGGAGTACGAGTTGACGTCGAACGAGGCGCCGCCGCCCTGGATCTCGGGCGGGGCGGTGCTGCCGGAGTTGTTGCCCTGGCCGCCGCCGGGACCACCCTGGCCGGAGGACGACGACGAAGACGACGACGAGGTGTCGGTCTTCGCCTTGCCCTGGGTGAAGGAGCCGTCGACCTTGGTGACGTTGAGGCTCAGCGCGCCGACCGCGGTCGCCACGCCCTTCTGGGCGGCGACCTTGGTGACCAGCGCCGACTTCAGGGTCTGTCCGCCCTGGGTCGTCACGCGGTCGCTGCTCTGCGTCTCGGTCGAGTCGTTCGAGCTGGCGTCGAAGTCGAAACTCGGCCGGCCCGACTGGGTGCCGGTCGGGGCCGATCTGGCCTTGGTGACGGTCATGTCGGTGCCGAGGCCGTACAGCGACTGGAGGACCTTCTCCTGTGCCTGCTGCATGCCGGCCGACACCGAGTTGACGGTGATGACCAGCGCGATACCGAGCGCCAGACCCATGGCGATGACCAGAGCGGCCTTCTTGCGCCGGCTCAGCTCACGCTTGAGATAGATGCCAAACATCCCGTTCCTCAAAGGTTCATGGGCGCCCAGCTGCGGACGGCGCCCACTGTGGGCGCTGTCACAAGCTAAGGAGGAACCTTTGTGGAGAACTGGGTAAACGATGTGTGCGGGCTGAGAAAGCGGGACCGAAACAATCACGAACAATTAAGGCGCGTCGCGTGGCTGTTGGCGCTGCCCGTGGTGCGGCCTGTGATGTTCGTGTGCCGGAGCACGCGACAGCCGCTCCATGACCCGGTGCGTACCTCGCGGTCCCACGCGAGGTCCACCCCCACCCGGATGTGTCATGGAGCGGCTGTCGTCTTCCCACCCCTCGGCATGGTCCGTTGTGTGTTACCGGAACCCCGGAGCATCAAGTGTGAAGCTCCGGTGGAGAAGGCGTGTTGAGCATATGCCTGCGACCGGACCGAACGCTACGGAGCAATCAATTCCACTTGTGCAGGTTGAGTCTTCGAATGCGTGCGCGAGGCCGCCTCAACCCCGTCCCACATAGGGCATCGCGGTCGCCAGAACCGTCGCGAACTGAACGTTCGCCTCCAGTGGCAGCTCCGCCATGTGACGCACGGTGCGTGCCACGTCCGCCACGTCCATGACGGGCTCCGGCGCCATCTCACCGTTCGCCTGCAGGGCGCCCGTTTGCATGCGCGCGGTCATGTCCGTCGCCGCGTTCCCGATGTCGATCTGGGAGACCGCGATACGGTACGGCCGCCCGTCCAGCGCCAGCGCCTTCGTCAGCCCCGTCAGCGCGTGCTTGGTCGCGGTGTACGGCGCCGAGTTCGGCCGGGGCGTGTGCGCGGAGATCGAACCGTTGTTGATGATCCGGCCGCCCTGCGGATCCTGCTCCTTCATCTGCCGGTACGCCGCCTGCGCGCACAGGAACGCCCCGTTGAGGTTGGTGTCCACGACGTGCCGCCAGGCCTCGTACGCCAGATCCTCCACCGCCACCCCGCCAGGACCGAACGTCCCCGCGTTGTTGAACAGCAGGTCGAGCCGCCCGAACCGCTCACGCACGGCCGCGAACAGGGCGGCCACGTCGTCGGGTCGGGCCACGTCGGCGCGTACGACGAGACAGGCGCCCTTGTGTGCGCCCTCGGACGGGAGGCCCTCGGGTGCGAGCGCCGCCGTCTCCTCCAGGCGTTCGGTACGGCGGCCCGTGAGCGCCACCGACCAGCCCGCGCCGAGCAGTTCGAGGGCGACCGCGCGCCCGATACCGGAACCGGCACCGGTCACGACCGCGATCTTCCCCTCGCTCACGCGCGGGCCTCGCCGGGGTAGCGGACGCCGATCTGCTCGCGGATGGTGTCCATCGTCCGCATCACGGCGAGCGTGCCGTCGAGCGGGACGAGCGGGGACTCGGTCTCGCCGGCCCGCAGAGCGCGCATCACCTCGGTGGCCTCGTGCCGGAAGCTGTTGCGGGCGCCGTGGTCGGGGGCGGCGACGAACTCCTCGGGGTCGCGGCCGTCACGGTGCAGCACGAACCGGTCCGCGAAGAAGAACCCGCCGGGAACGTCGATCCGGCCCTTGGAACCGGTCACCGACGCGCTGGTGGACGTACCGCCGACGATGGAGCAGTGCACCGAGGCGAGAGCACCGCTCTCCCAGGAGAGCAGTGCTCCCGTCTGGAGATCGACGTTCTCCTCGGAGAGCACCGCTCTCGCTGAGATGCCGTCGGGCTCCCCGAGCAGCAGATGAGCGAACGACACCGGGTAGACGCCCAGGTCGAGCAGCGCCCCGCCGCCCTGCGCCGGGTCCCGCAGCCGGTGCGAGGGCGGGAAGGGTCCCTCAAGCCCGAAGTCGGCCTGAACGGTCCGTACATCCCCGATCGCACCATCGTCGACCAGCGCCTTCAGCCGCCGGATGACCGGGTTGCAGTACGTCCACATGCCCTCCATCAGGAAGGTGCCGCGCTCCCTCGCCAGCGCGACGAGTTCCTCCGCCTCCCGCACGTTCAGCGTGAACGCCTTCTCGCACAGCACGTTCCGCCCGGCCTCCAGACACAGGCCCGCGGCGGCTCGGTGCGCCGCGTGCGGAGTGGCGACGTACACCACGTCCACGTCGGCGTCCTCGGCCAGCGACGCCCAGTCGCCGTAGGCCCGGGGGATGCCGAAACGTTCCGCGAACGCCTTCGCGGAGGCCTCCGTCCGTGAGGCGACCGCCACGAGCTCCGCGTCCGGCAGATCCACCAGATCCGCCGCGAACGCCGCCGCGATCCCTCCCGTAGCCAGAATTCCCCACCGCACGCGCTCAGCCGACATGCCAGCCCCTAGTCCCGTGACCTTTGTTACCTCGAACATCCTGTACGAACGGAATGTACGAACCGCCTGTACGAGCTGAGAGCATAGGTGGCGGATTACTCGAAAAGGGAGGGCGTATGCCCGAGCGTGGCCAAACCACGCGGGACGGGAAGCGTCCCCAGGCGGAGACGGACACAGGGGCAGGACCAGCGGCAAAGACAGAGCCGGCGGCACAGACAGCGGGGCAGACAGAGCCGGCGGCGGAGACAGTGGCACTGGCAGCGGCAGCGGCAGCGGTAGAGATACGGAAGGACATACCCGGCTCCGCCCGCTCCCTCCGCCGCACCGGCCTCCTCGTCACCTTCATGCTCGGCGGGCTGACGGCGACACCCCCGCTGGCGATGGACATGTACCTCCCGTCCCTCCCCGAGGTCACGACCTCCCTGCACGCGTCCGCCGCGAGCGTCCAGCTGACCCTGACCGCCTGTCTGGCGGGCATGGCCCTCGGCCAGCTCCTGATCGGCCCGATGAGCGACCGATGGGGCCGCCGACGCCCCCTGCTGGCCGGCCTGGTGGTGTATGTCGTGGCCACCGTCCTGTGCGCCCTCGCGCCCAGCCTGGAGTTCCTGGTCGCCTTCCGGCTGCTCCAGGGACTGGCGGGCTCGGCCGGGATAGTCATCGCCCGGGCGGTCGTACGGGACCTGTACGACGGCGTGGCCATGGCCCGCTTCTTCTCCAGCCTCATGCTGATCTCGGGCGTCGCCCCGATCGTCGCGCCGCTCATCGGCGGCCAGATCCTGCGCGTGACGGACTGGCGGGGCGTGTTCGCCGTCCTCACGGTGGTCGGGATCGCACTCGCGGTGCTGGTCTGGTTCCGCCTCCCCGAGACCCTCGACCCGGCCGACCGTCACGCCGGCGGAGTCGGTGAGGCGCTCCACTCCATGCGCGTCCTCCTCGCGGACCGGGTCTTCACCGGGTACGTCCTGGCGGGCGGCTTCGCCTTCGCGGCCCTGTTCGCGTACATCGCCGCGTCCCCCTTCGTGATCCAGGAGATCTACGGCGCCTCCCCGCAGACGTTCAGCCTGCTGTTCGGCGTCAACTCGGTCGGGCTGGTGATCGTCGGCCAGATCAACGGCAGGATCCTGGTCGGCCGGGTGTCGATGGACAAGGTGCTGGCTGTGGGCCTGGCGGTGATCACCCTGTCGGCGACGGCGCTGCTGCTGATGTCGACGGGCGTGTTCGGCGAGGCGGGCCTGTTCCCGGTGGCCACCGCGCTCTTCGTGCTGATGTCGGCGATGGGCCTGGCGATGCCCAACACCCAGACCCTCGCCCTGATGCGTACGCGCCACTCGGCGGGCGCCGCGTCCGCTCTTCTGGGCACCACCTCCTTCCTGATCGGCGCGGTCGCCTCCCCGCTGGTGGGCATCGCCGGCGAGCACACCGCCGTCCCGATGGCGGTCGTCCAACTGGTGGCGGCACTGGTGGCGGTCGGCTGCTTCGTGGGACTGTGCCGTCCTTGGAACAGACGTACGACCCTGGAGGGAGTGGAGAGCTGAGCGCCGTACCCAGACTGCGCGCCGACACCCCGGAACGGGCCGGCCTGGACCCCGAGGAGATGCGTCACCTCGCACGAGAGGTACGCACCCTCACCACCGGCGAGCGCCCCTGGGCCCCGGCCGCGGTCGTGATCGTCGGGCGCGGCCCGGTGATCGCGGTGGAGGCGGCGGCGGGCTGGGCGGTGCGGTACGCCTCGTACGACGAGCGCACGGACGCGGGAGTGGAACTCCCGGCGGCGGCACGGATCCCGGCAACGACGTCGACGCCCTTCGACCTCGCCTCCCTCACGAAGCTGTTCACGGCGGTGGCGGCGGTGCAGCAACTGGAGCGCGGCACACTGGGCATGGACGCCCGGGTGGCCGCGTACCTGCCGGACTTCACGGCGGCGGCCCAACACGGCATCACCGTACGACAGTTACTCACCCACACCTCGGGCCTGCGCCCCGAACTCCCGCTGTACGACTGCCCGGACGACGCGGCCCGCCGAGCACTGCTACGGGCGGAGGCGCCGTCGTCCGAGCCGGGCCACTACGCCTACTCCGACCTGAACATGCTGCTCCTCCAGTACGTCCTGGAGCGCGTCACGGGACGCACCCTGGACGTCCTGATCCGCGACGGCATCACCCGCCCCCTCGGGATGACGGCGACCGACTTCGGCCCCTGCCCCGACGCGGCGGCGACCGAGGACCAGCGCAGGCCGTGGGCCAAGGCGGAACGGGGGATGGTGCGGGGCGAGGTCCACGACGAGAACGCGTGGGCGCTGGGCGGGGTGACGGGCCACGCCGGCCTGTTCTCCACGGCCCACGACCTGGCGGTCTTCTGCCGCTGCCTGCTGGCGGGCGGCGCGTACGGCCCGGCACGCATCCTCGGCCCGGACCACGTGGAACTGCTGCTGACCCCGCCGGGTCTGGGCTTCGCCATCGACCAGCCTTGGTTCATGGGGGAGTTGGCGGGGCGGGGCGCGGCCGGCCACACGGGCTTCACGGGTACGTCCCTGGTCCTGGACCGGGCCACGGACACGTTCGTGGTGCTGCTGACGAACGCGGTGCATCCGAAACGGAGTTGGGGACGCGTGGGGAACGGGCCCCGGGTGAGGGTGGGGGACCGGGTTGCTCGAGGGGTGCGGGGAAGATGAGGGCGCGCCACGCTGTCCGTCAGGCAGGCCGCCGTGCCACGAACACGAACTCCCGGCCGGGGCGGTCGGGTGCGTCGCGCACCTCCCGTACCTCGTAACCCTGGGACAGCAACTCCCTCTCGACCTGTCGGACGGGCTGCGCGGCCTGTTGCCTCGTCAGCCGCCGGTCATGGGGACCCAGCCATGGGGGGCGCGGTACCAGTACTGCGGTAGCCCCTTGATGCTGGTGGTGCGGAACGGGCGGCCGTGGTCGTCGATGCGCACCGAGCCGGTTCGACCCTGTGAGGACCAGTCGAGTTCGAGATACCAGTCGCAGGTGCAGGACTCGGTGCGCGCGGCGAGCAGCAGGACCTCCGGCTCCCGCAGGGACACCTGGTAGGGGAAGCCGATCGCGGGGGCCGGCCGGTCCGGGTCGTTGCCGGGCATCGAACGGGCCAGGGGTCGGCGCGCGTCGAGGTTCACGGAGAAGTAACGGGGGACGAGGATGGCGCCGCAGCCTTCATACGTGGAGTAGGCGATGCCCCGGCGGGAGGCGGGGGTGGTGTGATTTACCACGCGCACATGCAGTGCCTCCAGGACGACTGCGGCGGAGTCACGTCCCTGCACCGAGATCCGCAGATTGGTGGTGCGCCCGTGCACCGCCCCCTGGGATGCGGCCCACACCGCGGCGTCTGCCGGGGCCGGCGGCGGTGGGACCTCCTGCGGTGGCTTGGCGATGACGTAGTTGTGGTCGCATTCGTCCTGCCAGAGCTGGGAGTTGGCCGTCCAGGTGAGCGGGGCCTGCGGTGGGACCGTGCCGGCGCTCGCCGACGACCCTCCGCCACCGGAGGAGGGACCGGCAGCGGACGTGGTGAGGCCGGCGAGCGCGATGGCGAGCGAGGCCGCCAGCGCTGTCGATCGCAGGGGCCGTCGTCGGGGGCGCCCGGCATGGGGCCGCCGGTCGGCCGGTGAGGCCGACTCGGGTGCCTTGTCCGCATGGCTGCTGTGGCTCGCGGATGCGGACGGCGCCACGGTGCTCGTGGTGTCGTGGGGCGTCGGTGCCCGCCGGGCATCGGATGGGCGTGGCCGTTGCCGTGCCGCGACTGCCAGGATCCACCGGCGGTGCAACTCCACGCGTTCCTCGGGGGAGGCTCCGCAGAGTGCGGCGAACCGCTCGATCCGGGTGAACTCCATGGGAACCGTCTCACCGGCGCAGTAGCGGTGCAGCGTGGAGGCATTCAGGCCCAGACGGCGGGCCAGTGCCGCGTAGCTGCGGTCCGTGCGGTCCTTCAGACGCGTCAGCAGCAGCGCGAACTCCGCTACGTCGTCGTGGATTGCATCCATGTGGTCCGTACTCGCATCCATCCGTCGGCCTGTGCCGTCCCGTCATGTCCAGATCCGGGACGGCATCCCGGGCACTCCCCATACCTGCACGTCAATAAGGCCGGGATGGTTGCAGGGTTGCGCCATCCCTCTCCTCGGGACCACCCTCACCAGCGGCCCTGGGGCGCCGCCTTCCGCGCCGCCGGCCGGCTGCCCCGCTCACTCGAAGGCCGAGGCGGCGGGGGCGGATCGAGTCCCCCGGGCGTCCGGACGCCGGTCCCAGGGGGCTTCCCATCCCGGACAGACATCCCAGGCTTCCTCGTCCCCGCAGGTCGGCGGGGGTGGGATCGTCCCACCGTTGCAGGTTGAGGGCAGCCGTTGTCCCAGCCCCACGGGGCACCCGACGCTGTGGTTGTCGCACCGGCTGAAGCGGCCGACTCGTACCGATCAGAAAAGGAACAAGCAAATGAACATGAAGTCCCTTGCGGTCCACCATGTGGCCGTGGCCGCAGGTCTCGTCCTGGCTGTTGGGTGTGGTGTGTCGGGACAGGCCTCCACCACCGGGCCGCAGACGATCAGCGGGAAGGCCGCCGATGCCGCGGTGACGCACCGCTCGGGCGGCAGCGGCGCCAAGGGCACCATCGCCGCCTGCTCCCAGAAGGACCTCGGGGTGTCCGCCGTGACGGAGCCCGCAGACAGCAAGGACGCCAGGCACCTCCTCCTCACCGTCCAGAACGCCGGCGACAGGAAGTGCAACCTCTACCGCTACCCTCTCGTGCGGCTTGGCAACGGTCGGACCACAGCCCCCGTGATCAAGGAGAGCGACGCGACCCCGGGCGTGCCCGTCACCCTCGCTCCGGGTAAGGAGGCATATGCCGCACTGCTCGTCAACGGCCCCATGGACGAGTACGAGGCGAAGAGCATCACCCTCAGCCTCCAGGGTCGTGAGACCGGCAGCCCCGCGGGCAAGCCGATCGATGTCCCCATGCCCGTCGACACGTTGTACGCCAACGACTTTCAGCGGGTGACCTACTGGACGACTGCTCCCGGCTTCGCCCTGGACTTCATCATGTCGAAGTGACGTGACGGTCCCCGATCGGAACCGCCTCCCAGCGGCTGATCGGAACGCTCACACGGCCTACTGAACACCGGCCGAGGTCGGCCGATGGCGCGGCAGCACCACAACACCCCCACCCACCATGCGCCCGCCCCTGGGACACCCATGTCCTCAACCGCCCAGGACGCGAGGTGAGGCGGGTGGGGTACAGCGGGACGCACGCGTGCGTGATCGGTCGGCGCGCCCGCCGTGGTGGCCGGCATTCGCGCGGCTCATGCACCCCGGCCTCCGGTCATTCTCGAGGGAAACTCGTCACCTTCACCCCCACCTCTAGAATCACCCCGTGAACTCCCCCGTCTCCCCAGCCGACGCCCTACGCGCCTCCCTCGCCGGTCTGCTTCACGGGCTGCCGCCGAAGGCGGCCACGCAGGCGGTCGAGCGGCTGATCGCCAACTATCGGGGGCGGACGCCGACCGACGCGCCCGTGCTGCGGGACCGGTCCGACGTGGCCGCGTACGCCGCCTACCGGATGCCGGCCACCTTCGAGGCGGTGTGCTCGGCGCTGGACGCCTTCGCCGGGGCGGCGCCCGGATGGGTGCCCGGCAGCCATGTCGACGTCGGGGGCGGGACGGGGGCCGCGACCTGGGCGGTCAACGCCGTGTGGGCGGGCGTACGGCCCGTCACCGTGCTCGACTGGGCCGAGCCGGCGCTCGCCCTCGGGCGGGAGATCGCCGCCGCCAACCCGGAGCTGAAGGGTGCGGAGTGGCAGCGCTCTCGTATCGGAGCGGCGCTCAAGATCGAGAGCGCTGATCTCGTCACGATCGCCTACGTGCTCGGCGAACTGACCGACGCCGACCGCACCTCCGTGGTCGACGCGGCGGCCGGCGCCGCCCAGGCCGTCGTCGTCATCGAACCCGGCACCCCCGACGGCTACCTCCGCGTCATCGCGGCCCGCGAGCAACTCGTCCGCGCCGGATTCCACATCGCGGCCCCCTGCCCGCACAGCGCGGCCTGCCCGATCGTCCCCGGCGAGGACTGGTGCCACTTCTCCGCCCGGGTCAGCCGCTCCGCCCTCCACCGCAAGGTGAAGGGCGGCTCCCTCCCGTACGAGGACGAGAAGTTCAGCTACGTCGCCGCCACCCGCTTCCCGGTGACCCCGGTGCCTGCCCGGATCGTACGCAGGCCGCAGATCCGCAAGGGGCAGGTGCTCCTGGACCTGTGCGAGACGGACCTCTCGCTCCGCCGGGAAACGGTCACGAAGCGGCACGGTGTTCTCTACCGGGCCGCCCGGGACGCGGACTGGGGGGACGCTTGGCCGCAGGCCGCGGCGGACGGGAACCAGGGCCTGAGGTGAAAGTGGATCGCATAAAATGCCTGATCACAGGGGCTAGACGGGTGTTATCGTCGCCCGCATGCCAGAACTGATCCCACCCACAGGCCGGCTCCAGTCCTCATGGCTCGCGGCGCGCGACGAGTGGTCTCCCGGTGCCCACCAGGACGGAACCGGCTTGCGTCTCGCACCTGAAACGGGCCTCGACAGCCCCGAGGTTTTCGCGGAGTGGGTCGAGCGACTGCGGCAGCAGTCGGACAGATCGGTTGCCGTGAGAGAAGGGCACGTCCACGCCACCCACTGGTGGATCGTCGAGGGCGACAGCTATCTGGGTGCCATCGATCTACGGCACTATCTGAACGCCGTTCTGCTTGATCTCGGCGGGCACATCGGCTACAGCATCCGGCCCTCCGCCCGGAGACGTGGCCTGGCCACGTGGGCCCTCGGGGCGATTCTCATCGAGGCCCGTACGCTCGGGCTTGGCCGGGTCCTCGTCACCTGCGACGACGACAATGTCGGATCGGCGTGCACCATCGAGCGCAACGGCGGCGTCCTGGAAGACGTCCGTACCACCGACGACGGCATCAAGCGCCGCTACTGGATCAATCTGTAGGCAGCAAGGGCGCACCCGTCATGGTCACTTCGTGGCGGACCGTGAGTTTGATGGCCCGATGGATGTCGACGGGCGGGAGTTGGCGCTGGGGGATTTCCTCTCGGAGGCGAGGAGGGCTTGGAGGAGGGCTTGGTGGATCTCGCGCGAGATGCCCAGGTCCAGCAGCGACAGCCCCGCTCCGAGTCGCCCGTGCGTCGCGTGGTCGGCGTGCAGTCTGGCGGCCCCGGCAGCCGCCGATGACTAACGACCGCTCTGCGTAGGCGACTTGCTCCACACGGGCGGGTCGTTTTCTCCCTCGCGGAGAACCTATGCCGCCGAGCATGCCGGCTCTTCTCTCCCGATTCACGATCGCTCCCCGTGTTCGGCAACCCGGTGCCGAGTACGCAGCACGCGGCAGTCGCTCACCTTGCTCGCGTCCCGTTCGGCTCTGGCGGCGGCTTCGGTCCGGTCGAGTTCCTGGCAGCCCCAACATCCGTCGGACTGGGCGCTGTTGGCGTTGCTGTTGAGGTCGGTGTCGGTATTGGTGTCGGTCACGCCACTTCTCCCCGGCTTCTGGCGTTCTCGCGCGCCGTCCTGGCGCTGAGGCACTCGGCGGGTGTGGCGGGCCGGACGTGTTCGGGGTCCGCGTCCCACTCCGTTCCGCCGCAGACCGGACGCAGTGACCAGTACGGGCCGGCCGTACCCCGGAACTCCCCGACTCGGCCTTCACGGCTGGTGTCCACCACGAGTGTGCCGGGGGTCGGCAGGTGTGGGGGTTCTCGCCTGTGTGCGGGAACACTCTCTCCGGACACAACCCCTCCTCTCCGTAGTCGTTCCACTACCAAGGCGTTTCAGCGTGACCCAGAGGCGGGAACCCTTCAACTTGTCAGGCGAGGACGGAAGGTTGATGGAAAAACTTTGAACCGCAAGGAGTTGGACCCGGACAGCTCGCCCCAGGCGGCCTTCGGGGCGCGACTGCGCAGTTCACGAGAGGCGCGCGGCTGGACGCAGGATGAGTTGGCAGAGCGGATGGGGTACTCGAGCACACACATTTCGTCGGTCGAAACCGGTCGCAAACTTCCAACCTTGCGTCTCGCGCGGAGTGCGGATTCGGCGTTGGGGACAGGCGACACGTTCGAGCGCGCATTTCGCAAGGTGCGGAACGCGGGGCTGTTGGAAGGCTTCCCGCAGTTCGTCGACCACGAGGCGCAGGCGGTGGAGATCCGGCTGTACGAGGTGGGTGTCGTCCCCGGTCTGCTCCAGACGCCCGAGTACGCGGCGGTTCTCGCGCGGAGCGCCGTGCGGCGGGGTGCGATCACGAGCGACCAGGCGGACGAACGCGTCGCGCTCGTCGCGGAACGGCAGGCCACGCTTGTCCGGACACCCCCGCCGATGGTCTTCGTGGTGCTGGACGAAAGCTGCGTCCGTGTGCCCATTGGTGAACCCGCCGTCATGGAGGCCCAGTTGGCGCGGTTGGTCGAGTTCGCGGAGCTGCCGAACACTGTCCTCCAGGTCGCTCCGTTCGCGATGGGGTCCCGTCGTCCGTTCGACTTGCCGATCTACATCCTGACTCTGCCGGACCGATCGCTGGTGTCCTACGCCGAGTCCGCTCACCGCGGTCATCTCGAACGGGAAAGCACTTTCGTACTGCCGATGCTGACGGCCTACCATCAGTTGCAGGCTGAAGCGCTCTCTCAGGCGGCATCTGTGGCCATGATCGAGCAGTTACGAAAGGGCACCTCGTGACGACCGAATCCCCGCGTTGGTTCACGTCTTCGTACAGCAACAACGGCGGCGCATGCGTAGCGGTCGCCGCAAACCTCGTCGCCTCGCGCGGCCTGGTCCCCGTCCGTGACTCCAAGAACCCGAGCGGCCCGGTTCTGGACTTTCCCGTCGACGCGTTCTCGTCCTTTGTCGAGGGCGTCAAGAGCATCAAGGGCGTCAGGGCCGGAGAGTTCGGCGCCGTCTGACCGTCCGACCGTCTGACCGTCTGACCGTCTGGCTCCGCACGTAGTGCGCAGCAGCAGAGGCCCCGCCGCGCCCCCTGTCAGGAGGGAGCATGGTGGGGCTTTGTTGCTGCGTCGCCCAGCCTTTCTCACGGCTGTCTGTGGGCCCCGTACGAGGACGAGAAGTTCGGCCACGTCGCCGCCCCACCCGTTTCCCGGTGGCCCTGGCGCCCGCTCTCCGTAGCCGCCCTGAAATCATTCGCCCGCACTCGCCTCGTTCGATACGGTCGCGAGGTTGTTTTCACTGCTGGGAGCACGTGGGGTTCACGTGTGGCCCCCGGCGGTTCCCAGGTTGAGAGCAGGTTTCGTCATGGCATGTCGTATCAGTGAGCTCGTGCTCGGTTGTCGCAACCCTGAGGTGCTGGCGCGGTTCTGGTGCGAGGTCCTGGACTTCGTCGTGCTCGATCGCGAGGGCGACGACATGTACGAGATCGGGCCGCGCGAGGGGTTCGGCGGTCCGCAGCCGACGATCATCCTCAGCCGCAGGGACGAGCCGGAGCCGGGGAAGACCCGGCTGCACATCGACGTCAACGCCACCGACCGGGACCAGGACGCCGAGCTTGAACGCCTGCTGAAACTCGGTGCGCGTCCGGCCGACATCGGCCAGACAGGGGAGGAGCAGTGGCATGTCCTGACCGACCCCGAAGGCAATGAGTTCTGCCTGCTCAAGGCCCGCCTCAACCCGCTCTGATGCGGTGACGGCGCTTGCGCAGCGGTTGCCGTAAACCTGCTCGCCTCGCGCGGGGTGGTCCCCGCCCGTGGCTCCAAGGACCCGGGCGGCCGGGTTCTGGGCTTCGCCGCCGACGCGTTCTCGTCCTTTGGCTCCGCCCAGCCTTGGCCGATGGTGTGTACCGGGACCTTCGGCCGGATGAACTGCTTGCCGGCATCGGTACGCCGACCGTCGTCGGCAGTGCGGCGCCGGGTCTGGTGGCGGGCCTACTCGGCGTCCAGCTGATGGTCGGCCCAGACGTAGCTCTCGGGAAGCAGGTCGGTGATGCGGACGGTTCTGATGCTGTCGCCCGTACCGACGATGACCTTGAGCGTGGGGAAGTAGTCGAGGAGGACCTGACGGCACCGGCCGCACGGCGGGACCACGCCTCGGTCGCGGTCGCCCACGGCGACGATCGTGTCCAGGTCGTACGCGCCCTGAGCGGCTGCCGTGCCGATGAGGACCAGTTCGGCGCAGGGGCCGCCGGTGAAGTGGTAGGCGTTCACGGCCGTGACGATGCGGCCGTCCTGGGCACGGGCCGCGGCAGCCATGGTGTGGTTGTCGCCCCGGCAACGCGTGCGGGCGATGTGCGCCGCGGCCTCGATGAGCTCGTGGTCGACGGGGTGGGGTCGGCTGGTCATCTTCTCCGCTTTCGTGAGGTGTCAGGAGACGTTGACCCAGGTGACGAGGGCGCGCAAGTCAGTATCCGCCGCGGTTCCTGATCCTCGTCCTCCTCACCCTGCTCACCCTGCTCACCCTGCTCATCCTGCCTCTTTGTCCTGCCCGTCCTCCTCGTTCTTCTCGCCGGCAACGGCTGCGGCGGAGACGAGCGTCGCGGCCGCGAGGCTGCCCCAGAGAGCGGTCGGGCCGTGGGGGGCGAGGGAGGTGATGACCGCCGGGGAGACGGCGAGGCCGAAGCCCGTGGAGAGTTGGAAGCGGGCGAGGGCGCGGCCCAGGGCATGGGCCGGGGCGAGGGCGCTGACGAGCGCGGTCGCGCTGCCGGCGTAGACGATCTCGCCGATCGTGCAGACCACCGACACCGCGGCGACGGCCGGGGCCGCCCAGCCGTGTCCCAGTGAGGTGGCCGCGAGGAAACCGAGGTAGGACACGGAGAGTACGACGCCGGCGCCGGCCAGCACGGTCCGCCTGGGGAAGCGGGACAGCAGGACGGTCACCGGGATCTGCAGGGTGACCACCAGCACCGTGTTGGCCACGAAGATGGCCGCCGACCACACCGGGGACGCGTGCAACTGGGTCACCAGGACCAGCGGGAGCGCGATCTCGGGGACGTTGAGGCAGAAGACGTAGACCACGTTCGCGGCCAGCACCGCGCGCATCCGAGGGGCGGGAGCGGCGGGTCCGTCCGTGGCCCCGGCGGCGGCGGGATGCGCGCGCAGCTGGACCGACCACGCCAGGGCCGCAGCCGTGAGATAGGAGAGCCCGGTGACGGCTGCCAGGACCTGCAGTGCGGCGGCGCCGCCCGTCAGGCTCGCGGTGGCGATGAGCGCGCCGACGCCCAGGCCGGCGTTACGAAGGGCGCGGCCCGCCGCGAGGGCGGCGTCGCGGTCCCGGCCGTGGGCGATCGTGGCCACGAGAGCCGCGTGGGCGGCCGGCCAGGTCTGGTTGCCGATGCCGAGGAAGAGCGCCGCCGTCGCGAACAGCCCGATGTGCCCCGCCGGGGTGGCCAGCAACAGCGCCACGCCCAGTACCCGCACCAGCATCGACGCCGCCACGACCGTGCTGCGGGCGCCCCGGTCCAGCCATCGGCCCACCGCGGGCATGCACACCAGTCCGGCGACGATGCCGACCGTCATGGCGACGCCGGTGGCCGGCGCGGACAGCCTCAGCACCGTCACCCCGTAGAGCAGCAGGAAGGGCCGCAGCAGGCCGGTGCCGAGCGCGTCCACGGCCAGGGCGACGGCATAGCGGGGTCCTCCGGAGGCGCGGACGAGGGCGCGGGGCCGGATCTTCGTACTGGTGGTCGTGGTGGTCGTGGTGGTCGTGGTGGCCGTAGTGGTCGGCATGGCGTCAACGGTGCGTACGGCCGCCCGGTCGGCCGCGTCGGTTGACGGACACCGTCAACCGACGCCGTCGCCGGCCGTCCGGCCAGCGATGATGGGCGGATGACGCTGCGCATCGACATCAGCGGACTGCCGTCCGAGCGACTGCGGTTCGCCGCCTCCCCGTTGGCCGAGCTGACCGCGATGCTGCACGTGCTGGCCGAACCCGGGCATCATCCGCAGCTCGCCGGCTGGGCCGCGGACGTGTGGGCGGGCCTGCGGCCGGAGCTGGCCGAGCGGCTCAGGGAGGCGGACTTCCTCTGGCGTTCCTCGCAGGCCGACTTCCTGATCCCCGCCCGGCCCCGGTCGACCCTCGCCGAGGAGCTGGACGACGTGGACCGGATCGACGACGAGACGTATGTGACCGCCGCGCTCGTCACCACCTGCGGCAGCAACCGGGTCCACTTCGGCGCGCCGTCGCCGCTCGCCGACGCGACCGCGCGCGAGTGGGCCCTGGGTCTGGCCCAGGCCCGCGGCGCACGGCAGGAGGCCTTCGCGGAACGCCTGCTCGCGGACCCGGCCGCCGTACGGGCACGGGTGCGCGACACCCTCGAACAGTGTGCCGAGGCCTTCTTCGACGCCGCCTGGACGGACGTCGCCGTGCGGCTCGCGACCGATCTGCGCCTGAAGAACGACCTGTTGAAACGCCAGGGCGTCGGAGCGGCACTCGCGTCGGTCTCCGGCGCGGTCACCCTGGCACCGGACGGCGACTGCATCATCGTCGACAAGCTGCAGGACAAGGCGACCGCCGCCCACGGCACCGGAGTCACCTTCATCCCCAGCGTCTTCGGCCGCCCGCACCTGGTCGCGGTCCACGCGCCCGGCTGGCAGCCGGTGGTCCAGTACCCCGTGGCCGAGCCGGGTCCGGCGGAGCCGGTGCCGCTGGAAACGGTCACCCTGCGGCTTGAGGCACTCGCCCATCCGGTACGGCTGCGGCTGCTGCGCACCCTGGCCCGCGGTCCCCGCACCACCCGTGAACTGGCCCATGTGTGGGACCTCTCACCACCGGAGGTTTCCCGCCATCTCGCCGTCCTGCGCCGCGCGGACCTGCTCACGGCCCGCCGGCACGGCCGTTACGTCCGCTACACCCTCAATCTGCCCGACCTGACGGCGCTCGGAACCGACCTGCTGGCGGCCGTACTGCGGTGAGCGGTCCCCGGTACTGCGGTGAGCGGCCCCGGTCACTCGGCCGTCGGGTCGGCCCCGTCCGACGTAGGCCCGTCCTGCGCGCTCTCCTGTGCGCCCTCCTCCTCGGCGCGCTTCTCCTGCAGCTTGCGCACCAGCTCCCGCTTCTGGGCCTGCGGGTCGGCCCCGCCGCCCGTCTGCTTGCCCCGGCCGCCGCCCCGCAGGGCGCCCTTGCCCAGGTTGCTGCGGGTGCCGCCGACTCCGAGCATGTTTCCGCCACCTCGTGCCATGACCCATCTCCTTCGTTTCTGACGAAACGTATCGTCTCGTTCGGTTCGACCTCACCCTGAGGCGAGACGCTCCGTCTTGTCAACCTGATAAATTGCCGAAATGGTCCAGAAGCCCACCCCAGCCAAACCCACCCCAGCCAAACCCGGCCCCGACTCCACCCGCCGCAGTGAGAAGTCCCGCCGCGCCATCTACGGTGCCGCACTCGCGCTCGTCGGCGAGGTCGGGTATCAGAAGACGACCATCGAGGGCATCGCCGCCCGGGCCGGCGTCGGGAAGCAGACCATCTACCGCTGGTGGGCCTCCAAAGGGGACGTGCTCATGGAGGCCTTCGTCGATCTGAGCGAGCAGGCCGCCGAAGCCGCCCAGCCCGGGCGACAGTACGCCATCCCGGACACCGGTGATCTCGCCGCCGACCTCAAGGCCGTACTGCGCGCCACCGTCGACGAACTGCTCGATCCCGCGTTCGAGGTCCCCTCCCGCGCCCTCGCCGCCGAAGGCCTCGTCAACGAGGAGCTCGGGCGCAGGTTCGTCGCCCGGCTGCTCGAACCCTCCCTCCAGCTCTACGTCCAGCGACTGCGCGCCGCCCAGGACGCGGGGGAGGTCCGGGCCGGCGTCGACCCCCGTATCGCCCTCGAACTCTTCGTCTCCCCGCTCGCCCAGCGCTGGCTCCAGCGCACCGGACCGATCTCGTACGAGTACACGGACACCCTTGTCGACTACGCCCTGGGCGGGATCGCCGCACCCGGCGACGGCCGGAGCGGGAATGGCTGAAAGTGGTGGGTGGTAAATCCTGCTAATCAGCCTGAAAACGGTTTATTCCACTCCCCGTACGCCTCGTCCCCCCTACCCCGGATGTCGACTCCGGCCTCCCACACCGCAGGATGGTGGGAGCATGGAGCAGGCTGTCCGCACAACAGCAGCGAGGCGAGGCGATACATGAGCGCGGAGTTCGGCGGTAGTACGACAGGCTGGCAGGGCAGGATCTTCCAGTGGCTGCGTGGAGGCCGTACGAATGCCCGGGCGGACGCCGCCACCGCCGCCGAGAGCGGGCGCCGTGAGGAACTGCTGCTCGCCGCCGCCCGTGCCGGACTGCCCATCGCGCCCGCCGCGCACCCCTCCGCCTACCGATGTTCCTGTGACCGCGTCGGCTGTCCCATGCCCGCCCGGCACCCGATCTCCTTCGCCTGGCACACGCAGTCCACCACCGACCGCGCCCAGATCGAGCGCTGGGCCAGGCACCAGCCGCAGGCCAACTTCATCACCGCGACCGGCATAGTCCACGACGTCCTCGACGTGCCTCTCGAAGCGGGCCGCGAGGCGCTGGAGCGACTGCTCGGGGCCGGGATCGAGGTCGGACCCGTCGCCGAGAGCGACGACGGACGGCTCCTGTTCTTCACCCTCACGCGCGGCACCCCCGACGACGAGGACGAGTGGTGGCCCTGCGAACTGGACTGCCACCCCGAGACCATGGACGAGCATCCGGGCCTGCGTTGGCACTGCCGCGGGTCCTACGTCCTCGTACCGCCCGCCCGGTTGACCGGTGAGCAGGGCGTCTACTGGGTGCGTGGACCGGAGTTCGCCCTCCCCGACCCGCTGAGCCTGCTCGAAGTCCTCACCGACGCCTGCGCCCGGTACGCCGGTGAGGAGCCCGACCACGCCACCGCGGCCTGGCCCCACCGCAACTGAACCGCTGCCCGGCAAGCCTGAGTTACTCGCCCTGCGCCGCCGTCAGACCCTGGATGCGGCTCAGGAACTCCACGCCCTGGTTCGCGGCAGCCTTCCCCGGGTCCAGCACCACCTGGTTCGACACGAACTCCAGTGTCAGCGACTGCTTGATCTCGCCCGTCGTCAGCGCCAGCACACTGTCGCTCTGGGCCGGGATCGAGGTGCCCTGCGCGGCAGTCTGCTTCTCGTAGTGGTGCGTGGCGAAGAAGACCAGCGCGCCGCCGTCCGCCGTACGCAGGCCCAGCGGGGCGAAGTCGCCCTTGCCGAGCGGCTCGTCGATGAACTGGGTGACGAGCCCGGGCTTGATGGCACTCTTCTTTCGCTGCTCCACCCAGCCGCTCGTGTGCGCACCCGGCGCGAAGACGTCGCCGCTGCCGTCCTTCAGGTAGGTCGCGTAGTCCGCGCTCAAGTCCTTCGGGGCGACGGCCAGTTCGGCCGAGTTCACCGTCACCGGCTCCGCGAGACCGTCCTTGTCCGTCTTGAACACCGGTACGTCGTCCGGGTCGAGCAGCGTCAGATACGCCACCGCCCACGGCTCGGCCACGTTGCTGCGCGTGAACACCAGCAGCCAGCGTGCCTCGTTGCCCTTGTTGGCGTCGGCGTTCGCGACGAACCAGCGCGGCCAGCCCGCCTTCTTCGGGATCGTGAACCGGGTGTCCGTGAACTCCAGCGGTGTGTACGACGGGTTGCCGGCCGGGCTGACCTCGTGACCGGCGTCCAGCCGGGCCGCGTCGATCGCGCCGAGGGCACCGGTGACGTAGTCGGCGTCCAGGGCACGGTCGTACGCCTTGTCCGCCTTGTTGTACGCGGCCGTGAAGTCCTTCAACGCCGCGGCGGCCTCCGTCGGGGTCGCCGCCGGGAGCACCTCGCGCTCGCCGTGCACCACGACACAGCCGCTCGCGGCCAGGGACAACACGGTCACCGAGGCCGCTGCGAGGACGCTCCGGTCAAGAAGACTTCGTGGCGTTCGAAGAGTCCGCGGGGTCCGCGGACTTCGAGGGCTGCGACCCGTGCTCACCGTGCTCATCAGCTGGCTTCACCTTCCCCTTCCCGGAGGCGAACCCTACCGGGGCCAGGAAGAGCGCGAGCGTCGGGACCAGGTACAGCGCCCACACCGTGACCTGGAGGACGGTCGGGTCCGGCTGGAAGTTGAGGACGCCCTTGAGGAGCGTGCCGTACCAGCTGTCCGGCGGGATCGTCTCGCTGATGTCGAAGGCCTTGTTCGTCAGGCCGGGCACCCAGTCGGCCTCCTGGAGGTCGTGGAAGCCGTACGCGAGGACGCCCGCCGCGACCACCACCAGCATGCCGCCGGTCCACGTGAAGAACTTGGACAGGTTGATGCGCAGGGCACCCCGGTAGAAGAGGTAGCCGAGCAGGATCGCCGTCGCGATGCCCAACAGCACGCCGATCAGGGGCCCTTCGGTGCCGTCGCTGGACGCCCGCACCGACGCCCACACGAACAGCGCGGTCTCCAGGCCCTCCCGGCCCACCGCCAGGAACGCGGTCGCGACCAGCGCGCCCGTGCCCATCCGGAGAGCCGCGTCCAGCTTGCCGTGCAGCTCCGACTTCAGATGCCGGGCCGTACGCCGCATCCAGAAGACCATCCACGTCACCAGACCCACGGCGACGATCGACAGTGAGCCGCCGAGCGCCTCCTGCGCCTCGAACGTCAGCTCCTGGGAGCCGAATTCGAGCGCGCAGCCGAAGCCGAGGGCGAGCGTGAGGGCGACCGCGATGCCGATCCAGATCGGCTTCAGGGCGTCCCGACGGTCCGTCTTCACCAGGTAGGCGATGAGGATGCAGACGACGAGACTGGCTTCCAGGCCCTCGCGCAGACCGATCAGATAGTTCGCGAACACGGCGCCTACGCCTCCTTGGAAAACAGTGCTCGGCCCCACCAGTCGTCCTTGTCCCGGACGCCCGGAGGAACCGCGAAGACCGCCGAACCCACGTGCTGGATGTACTCGTTGAGCGCGTCGGTCGCGAGGTTGCGCTGCACCGGGATGAAGCCCTTGCGGATGTCCCGCATGTAGGCGAGGAAGAACAGGCCCGCCTCCAGACGGCCGAGGCCGTCCGTGCCGTCCGTGAAGGAGTAGCCGCGGCGCAGCAGGGTCGCCCCGTGGTTGGAGTCGGGGTGCGCGAGCCGGACGTGCGCGTCGGGCAGCATCGCCTTCAGGAACGGCTCGTCCCGCTCCTTCGCCTTGCCGACCGGGGCGCCCTCGCCCTTGTCACGCCCGAAGATGTCCTCCTGCTCCTGCAGCGAGGTCCGGTCCCAGGGCTCGATGTGCATCCGGATGCGCCGTGCGACGAGATACGAACCCCCTTCCATCCAGGCCGAGTTGTCGTCGGTGTCCGCGCCGTCCACCCACACGAACTTCTTCAGCCGGGCCGTCTCGGTGCCCGCGATGTTGCGGGTGCCGTCCTTGAAGCCCAGCAGGTTGCGCGGGGTCTGCTCCTCGGGGGTCGTCGACGACGTCTTGCCGAAGCCGAGCTGCGACCAGCGCACCGAGACCTTGCCGAAGCCGATCCGGGCCAGGTTGCGGATCGCGTGCACCGCGACCTGCGGATCGTCCGAACACGCCTGCACGCACACGTCGCCGCCGCTGCGGTTCCTGTCGAGGTTGTCGCCGGGGAACTGCGGCAGATCGACGAGCGCGTCGGGCCGCCGGTCCGTCATCCCCAGCTTCTCGAACAGGCCGGGCCCGAACCCGATCGTCAGCGTCAGCCGCGACGGCTTCAGCCCCAGCGCCTCACCGGTGTCGTCCGGCGGAGCCTCGGCAAGACCGCCGTACGCGCCCTCGCCGACGGTCTGCCCGCCGGTCATCCGCCGGGCCGCCGCCGTCCAGTCCTTGAGCATCTGCACGAACTCGGCTCGGTCGTCCGTCGCCAGGTCGAACGCGGCGAAGTGTAGCCTGTCCTGCACCGGCGTCGCGATTCCCGCCTGGTTGTCGCCGTGGAAGCCGATGGCCCCGCCGGCGTCGGCGGCGACCGTCTGCACCTCGTCGCTGGCCCGGGTCATCGCCACGCCACCCCCGGCCGCGACAGCCCCGAGCGCGAGCCCGGCCCCGCCCCAGCCGATCAGCGCCCGCCGCGAGGTACTGCCTTCGGCACTGCTGGTGGCTTCGGTGGTCTCGGTGGTTTCGGGTGTCTCCGGTGTCTCCGTCATGACAGTCGGTCCCCTCTACTTCACGACGGCGGCGGCGAGCTTGGACAGCGGCTCGGCGAGCGCGTTCACCGCGTCCGAAAGCTGCTTGCGGTCGGCGTCGCCGACCTTGTCGTACGAGGTGAAGTCGTACGAGTTCTTGTCCGTGCGGTACTTGTCGAGCAGCGTGTTCAGGGCCGCGAACTGCTTGTCCAGCTCCGTGACCAGTGCCGCGTCGTTCTCCTTCGCGACCGGCTTCAGCAGCTCGTACGACTGCTCGGCGCCCTCGACGTTGGCCTTGAAGTCGACCAGGTCGGTGTGCGAGTAGCGCTCCTCCTCGCCGGTGACCTTGCCGGTGGCGACCTCGTCGAGGAGTTCCTTGGCGCCGTTGGCCATCGAGGTCGGGGTGATCTCCGCCTTGCCGACCCGCTTCTGCCAGTCGGTGAGGTCGGTGATCAGCTCGTCGGCGAGGGTCTTGTCCTCGGCGGTGATCTTCTTGTCCTCCCAGAGGGACTTCTCCAGGCGGTGCCAGCCGGTGAACTTCTGGCCGGCCTCCAGACCGTCCGCGCGGACGTCGACCTTCGGGTCGATGTCACCGAAGGACTCGGCGACCGGCTCGGTGCGCTCCCAGCCGATACGGGAGGGCGCGTACGCCTTCTTCGCGGCATCGAGGTCGCCGGCCTTGACAGCCTTGGCGAAGGTCTCCGCGAGCGGCAGCGTCGCGTCGGCCTGCTCCTGCGCGTACTTGCGGTAGGCGGCGACGGCCGCGTCCAGGCGCGGGTCGCGCTTGGCGACCTTGCCGCCGGTGGCCTTCACGGCCTGCCGGATGCCGTCGCCCTTCATACCGGGCTTGCAGGCGATCGTGTAGTCGCCGGCCTTCACCTCGGCGGTGACCTTCTGCTTGGTGCCGGGGCCGATGTTCTCGCGCTCGGTGACGATCCGGTCGTCCGGGAAGAGGACGTAGACCTCGGTGACCTTGGAGCCCTTGTTCTCGATGGCCAGTTCGATGTGCCCGGCCGGGAACTCCTTCTTGGAGATCTCGCACTTGTCGTCCGTCGCGGTGACGCTGATGACCCGGTCGCCGCTCCCGGAGCTGCCCTTCTCCGTGCACCCCGTGACGGCTACCAGGGCCGCCGCGGTGGCGGCGGCGGTGACGACGGAGAGTCTGACGGCTCGCATGCGGGCTCCTGGGAATCGCGAGTGGCGAAAAAACGACGTGTCCGGGCTCACACAGGTTTGGTGAGGCGGCCCTAACTTACCTAAGGCTTGCCTCAGTGATACCCGGGCAATCGGTGATTCACCTCTCATGGGGGGTGCGGGCCACGCCCTGATCACGACTGCTTAATGACGACCTAAAGGTGGCCTAAAGAAAATCCCATGCACAGGCAATGCACAGGTCAAGAGTCCCGGATCGGCGAGATCAGGACAGCTCCGGTGAGTGGATGCGGAAACACCTCGATGGGCTGGCGGTAGACCTCCGACAACACGCGCTCGTCGAAAATTCCGGCCGGCGGTCCGTCCGCCACCACCCGCCCGGCGCTCAGGATCGCGACCCGGTGCGCGTACGCCGCCGCGAGCCCCAGATCGTGCAGGACGACCACCACCGCGTCCCCGGCCCGCGCCCGCTCCCGGCACACCCGCAGCACCAGCTCCTGGTGCCGCAGGTCCAGTGCGGCGGTCGGCTCGTCGAGCAGCAGCAGCGGTGCCCGTTGGGCGAGCACCCGGGCGAGCGCCACCCGGGCCCGCTCACCGCCGCTGAGCGCCGAGAACGGCCGTACGGCGAACCCGGCCACCTCGGCGGCCCCCATCGCCGCGGCCACCGCCACGTCGTCCTCGTCCTCCCGCTCCGTACCGGCCCAGGGCGCCCGGCCCATCCGGACGACCTCCTCGACGGTGAACGGGAAGGAGAGCGACGCCGCCTGCGGCAACACGGCCCGACGCAGCGCGAGTTCGGCCGCCGGCCACTCGCCGGCGGGCCGCCCGTGAATCCGTACGACCCCTGCGGCGGCCGGAAGATCGGCGGCGAGCGCGCCCAACAGGGTCGACTTTCCGGCCCCGTTGGGTCCGACGAGGGCAAGCACCTCACCGGCCCGGACGGTCGCATCGACACCGGCCAGCACCTCCCGCGCCCCGAGCCGTATGTGCAGCCCGACGGCCTCGGCGAGAACATCTCCTGGTTCGGCGGCGGGCGGAGGGGTCGGACGGGGGCGCATAAGTCTCACGGGAAGAGTCCTTGAGGGTCAGCGGAGCAGGGGCAACGTGAAATCGGGCGGCACCGGAGACCTACCTAGGGGCACGGGGAACTGCGCGACCAGCCCCCACGGGCCGGCAGCCGACATACAACCGCTCACGCCCACCCCCCTTGCCCGCGCCGCGTCCGCCGCAGCAACCAGAAGAAGAACGGGCTCCCGAGCAGGGCGGTGAGAACACCCAGCGGCAACTCCGCGGGGGCGGCAACCGTCCGCGCTGCCAAGTCCGCGCCGAGCAGAACCACCGCACCGGCAAGCGCGCTGCCCGGGACGAGGAACCGGTGTCCCGGCCCCGCCGCCATCCGCAGCAGATGGGGGATCACCAGGCCGACGAAGCCGATGATTCCCGAGACGCCGACCGCCGCCGCCGTGAGCAGTGCGACGACCAGCACCAGCGCGATCCGCAGCCGCTCCACGTCCACCCCCAGATGCCGGGCGGGGCGTTCGCCGAGGGACAGAAGGTCGAGGCGGCGGGTGTAGAAGGGGGCGACCAGCAGGCCCACGGCCGCGAAGGGCAGGACGGCCAGCACCTTGGACCAGGTGGCCTGGGCGAGGGAGCCGAGCTGCCAGAAGGTGATCTGGTTGACCGCCGCCGTGTCCGCGAAGAACAGGAACAGACCGATCAGCGCGCCCGCGAAGGCGTTCACCGCGATGCCGGTGAGGATCAGCGTCACGACCTCCGTACGGCCGCCGGAGCGCGACATCGAGTACACCAGCAGCACCGTGGCGAGGCCCGTGACGAAGGCGACGGCCGGAATCGTCACCGTGCCGAGGAAGTTGAGGCCCAGCGAGATCGCGCCCACCGCGCCGACCGCCGCGCCCGAGGAGACACCGATGATGCTCGGCTCGGCGAGCGGATTGCTGAACATGCCCTGCATCAGCGCCCCCGCACAGCCCAGCGACGCCCCGACGAGCAGCGCGAGCACGATGCGCGGGAAGCGGACGTTCCACAGGACGGACTCGGGGACGCGGTCGAGTTCGGCGCCGCCGAGACCGGTCCGGTGGAGCACCGAGCCCAGCACGTCACCGGTGGGGATCGGATACGCCCCGAGCCCGGCGGCGACCGGGACGAGGACGAGCAGCGCGACGACCAGTCCGGCGGTCAGCAGCCAGGTGCCGCCGCGCACCCGGCGCACGGGCTTCTCCTTCGTATTCTCAGCCTCAACCACCTTGTCCAGCAGGGTCATCGGGCATCCCCGCTGCCGTCCGCGTACAGCTGCGCCACGATCGACTTCAGCACCTGGTCCGTCCGTGGCCCGTAGTTGAGGAGCACGCCGTCCTCGACGGAGACGACCCGGCGGTCCATCCCGGCCGGGGTCTGCGCGACGCCGGGGATCCCGACCATGCCGTCGATACCGCCGACGGACTCGAGTCCCTTGGTCATGACGAGAATCGCGTCCGGTGCGGCCTGGGCGAGCGCTTCGGTGGTGATGGCCGTGAAGTCCTTCTCCAGCCCCGAGTCGGCGCCCGCGTCGACGGCCCCGGCGGCCTCCAGCAGCGAGGTCGCACCGGAGTCCTTGCCACCGATGAGATAGACGGAGGCCGAGCCGCGCAGATAGAGGAAGGCGACGCGGGGCTGTTCGCCGGACCCGGAGGACTGCGGAATCTCCGCGCGTACGGCGGCTATCCGGTCCTCGGAGCGCTTCGTCAGCTCCTTCCCGGCGGCCGGTACGCCGAGTGCGTCGGCGACCGCCTGGATGCGCGGGCCGACGTCGCCGAGGTCCTTCGCCGGGCCGATCACCAGGACCGGGACTCCGGCATCGCGGATCTGGCCGACGGCCTCCTGCGGCCCGGTCGTCGTCTCGGCGATGACCAGGTCGGGTTTGAGGGAGAGCACGCTCTCGGCGGAGACGTCATGGTTGCGGGTGACAACGGGCAACTTCTCCGCCTGCGCGAAGGTGGCGGTGATGTCCCTGGCGACGACCCGGTCGCCGAGCCCGAGGGTGAACACGATCTCGCTGAGGCTGCCGGAGAGGGGCACGATCCGCCCGGCGGCCTCGACGGTCACCTCGACGCCGTCGGACGACCGTACTGTGACGGGGAGTTGAGGCTCGGCAGGGTTCGCGAGGGGTTCGACACGATCTGCGGCGACAACACCTGCGACGGCCTTGCTCGTGCCCTGTGAAGTGCCCTGCGGTGTGTCCTGTGATGCGTCCTGGGTCCCGGCACAACCGGTCGCGGTGAGGGCGAGTGCGGACAGTAGTGCTCCCGCTATTCGCGTGCGCAAGCGTCCCACGATGCCGTCCGTTTCTTTTGGTGTCCGTGGATTTCTCTTGGACTCTCTCGGCCTTCTTACGTTTCAGCTGAGCGAAGCTTAGGTTAGCCTTACCTTTGTTCGCTACTGGTGGTCGGATCCGGAGGACATCCATGCCCGCGCACCTTCGTGCCCTGGTGACCGTGTTGTGCGCGGCCGTTCTGGGAGCTCTCCTCCCGGCCGACGCCGCGCACGCCGCGAGCCGTACCGTGCAGGGCGGAAGGCTCGACTGGGGCATCAAGTCGTCCTTCCAGAGTTACGTCACCGGCCCGATCGCGAAGGGGAGTTACTCCCTCACGGCGGGCGCCGCGACCGTCGGCGGCAGCCAGTTCCGTTTCCACTCGGCGACGGGCGCCTACGACGGCGACACGGGCGCCTTCCGTGCCGGTTTCCTGGGCGGAGTCCACTTCGTCGGCCACCGGAAGGCCGACGGGACCCACCAGCTCGACCTCACGATCAGCCGCCCCACCGTGCGCATCTCGGGCGGCGCGGGCACCCTCTACGTCGACGTCAGCAGCAAGGCGAAGGACACCGGGACGGTCACGACGTCCACGCAGGTGCCCTTCGCCTCCCTCACCCTGGGCGGGATCGACATGCGGGGCGGCGGCAACGCGGTCGCGCTCAACAACCTCCCCGCCAGACTCACCGCCGAGGGAGCCAAGTCCTTCGCCGGGTACTACGAGGCGGGCACCGCACTCGACCCGGTGAGCCTCTCGGCGGATGTCCGGGCGGCGGCCACCGGACAGCCGACGGCCACACCGACAGGAGCGGCAACGACGAAGGCACCCACGACGTCGGCCTCCAAGTCCCCGTCCCCGAAGGAGACTTCGGGCACGATCAAGGACGGAGCCGTCGACTGGGGCGTGCGCCGCACCTTCCGTGAGTACGTCACCGGAGACATCGCCAAGGGTAAGTGGACGCTCTCCTCCGGCGCCCAGGACGGCGGCGCGCTCTTCCGCTTCCCCAGCGGCGAAGGAACGTACAGGGACGGGAAGCTGACCGCCTCCTTCGCGGGCGCGGTGCGCTTCACCGGCGAGAACGGGCTCGACCTGGCGCTGAGCGGGCTGCGGGCCACCGTCGGCGCCAACGGCACCGGCACGCTCTACGCCGACGTGGTGGCGGGCACGGACTTCACGGGCACCGACGTCCCGATCGTCACCTTCACCGCCGGGAAGATCGCCCCCAGGAACGGCCTGGTCGCGCTGACCGAGGCGCCCGCGAAACTCACCGAACGCGGGGCGAAGGCCTTCGGCGGGATGTACAAGGCGGGCACGGAGATGGACCCCGTCTCGCTCGCCGTCGCCCTCACCGACGACGCCCGGCTCCCCGCCCTGCCCGACCTGGGCAGCGCGGCCACCGGGACGGAGCCGTCCGCGACAACGGAGCCCTCGACAACCGACGCCACACCCACACCGGTTGCCGACACCGAGAACACCGCGAGCACCTCCGACTCCGGCGGCCCGCTGCTGCCCGTCGGCCTGGCGGCCGGCTCCCTGCTGCTGGTGGCCGCGGCCTTCGCGTACGCCGTACGCAGGCGCCGCGCCCGGCCGGCCGCCGACGCGTCGGACCGTCCCCAGGCCTGAACTCCCGCACTCCGCACGCCAGTCGGCGAACCATTTGCCGCGCGGACCATTCACCTAGGAGAACCACGATCATGCCTGCCGCCAGACGACCCCTCGCTCTCGCCGCCGCCGTGGCCACGGCCGTCGCCCTCGGCGCCACCGCGCTCGCCACGACCGTCGCCTCCACCGCGTCGGCCGCCGAAATCCCGCTCAGCGGCTACGAGTTGACCTGGGGCATCAAGCAGTCCTACCGCACCTACGTGACCGGCATGGCGGCCGGCACCTTCACCCCGGCGGACGGCGCCACGCAGGCCGCGAACAACGGCGCGTTCACCTTCACCGAGGGCACGGGGTCCTACGACTCCACGGCCCACACCCTTGCCCTCGGCTTCAAGGGCGGCCTGAAGATCGCCTCCACGCTCCACGGCTTCGAACTCACCCTGTCCGACGTCAAGTTCGACAGCAGGACGGCGAAGATCACCGCCGACGTGACGAAGAGCGGCACCACCCAGGACGACGTACCGTTCGCCGACGTCACCGTCACCCGCGAGATGACGGACATGGCGACCAGGCTGACGGCGGAGGCGGCGACCGTCCTCGGCAGTGCCGGCTACAGCGGGGCGGCCGGGGACCCGCTGACGGTGGTGGAGAAGAAGACGGAGTCCCCGAGCCCGTCGGCGACACCGAGTGCGAGCACGAGTGCCAGCGGCAGTGCCAGCGCGAGTGCGTCGGCATCACCCACCGCCTCGGCGTCGGTGTCCGCATCGACCTCGGCGTCCCCCACGCCGACGCAGGGTGCCTCCGAGTCCTCCTCCGCTTCGGCATCCCCCTCGGACACCGCCGCGGACGCCCCGGTGAGCGGGGACATCACCGACGGCACGCTCGGCTGGGGCGTGAAGCAGTCCTTCCGTACGTACGTCGTGGACGGCGTCGCCAAGGGTGCGATCACGGTGTCCGAGGGTGCCACCCAGGCCGTCGGCAACGGGGTGTTCACCTTCGTCGACGGCTCGGGCACCTACGACACCGACGCCGAGACCCTCTCCGCCGCCTTCGCGGGCGCCGTGAACTTCAAGGGGCATGAGGACAACGGCACTTACGGTCTCGACCTCACCCTCAGCGATCTCAGGGCGACGATCGGCAACGGCGCCGGCGAACTCACCGCCGACGTCGAGAGCCTCGGCGAGAAGTCCGACGACGTGGTCCTGGCCGACCTGACGACGGACACGGCCGACCTCGCCGCCGTGAACGACGTCATCACCCTCTCCGACGTCACCGCCGAGCTCACCGCGGCCGGCGCGAAGGCCTTCGGTGACTTCTACGAGACGGGCGCGGAACTCGACCCCGTCGACCTGTCCGTCGCCGTCGCCGAGGGCGCCGAACTCCCAAGCGGCGACGGCGGATCGGAGTCCACGGGCGGTTCCTCCGGCACGACGGGCGGTACTGCGGGCGGTTCCGGTACGACGGGCTCCACGATCGGCGGTTCGGGCTCGACGACCGGCGGGGTGACCGGTGGCCTCGCGTCCACCGGTGCGGGCGTTCCGGTGGGTGCGCTGGGTACGGCCGCGGCGGTGACGATGGCGGCGGGCGCGGGTGTGGTCGTGGCGGTACGACGTCGGCGTACGGACGCGTAGTCGGTACGTGTAGTTGGTACGCGTAGTTGGTGAGGGCTGCCACCTGGGTGTTTGAATGCGCGCGTGACTGATTACGACGTACTCCGCGTCTTCTGCGCGCCCAACGGGGGCTACGGCAACGAACTGGGCGTGGTCCGTGAGGGCTCCGTCATGCCCGAGCGGAGCGAGCGGCAGGCGTTCGCCGCGAAACTCGGCTTCAGCGAGACCGTGTTCGTCGACGACCCCGAGCGCGGGATCATCGACATCTACACGCCCACGCTCCGTCTGCCCTTCGCCGGCCACCCCTGCGTCGGTACGGCCTGGCTGCTCGACGTGCCCGAACTCGTCACACCTGCCGGGCTGGTGGGGGCGCGGCTGGACGGGGAGTTCAGCTGGATCGAGGCCCGGGCGGAGTGGGTGCCGGCGCGGACGCTGCGCCGGTACGCCTCCGCTGCCGAGGTCGACGCGCTGGAGGTGCCGCCGCCGGGAGAGTGGATCTACGCGTGGGCCTGGGAGGAAGAGGCCGCGGGCCGGGTGCGGGCCCGCGCCTTCCCCGGGCGTGGCGACGGGATCGAGGAGGACGAGGCGACGGGGGCGGCGGCGCTGTTGCTCACCGACCAGTTGGGCCGGGCGCTCAACATCACGCAGGGCAAGGGGTCACAGATACTCACGGCGCCGCAGCCGATGGGGTGGGTGGAGGTCGGCGGACGCGTGTTCCTGGAACGCTGAGTTTCTTGCCCCCGTCGCCCCAGCCGCCCTCGGGGGCTCCGCCCCCGAACCCCCGCTCCTCAATCGCCGGAGGGGCTGAAACACCCAGAGGTGACGGTCACGCGGACAGGGGGAACTCTTCGCCCAGGGCCCGGAAGACCCCCGTGTTCAGCGCGAACGCCCGCTTGCACTCCGCGACCACCCGCTGTCTCTCCAGCTCGTCCACCGCCACGCCCGCCCGGTCCAGCAGCTCGCGGTAACCGCGCTTGAAGGCGGCCGGGTTGGTGATCTCCTCGAAGACGTAGAAGCGGACGCCGTCACCCTTGCGTGCGAAGCCCCATGTCCTCTCGGCCCTGTCGCGGATGATCTGGCCCCCCGAGAGGTCGCCGAGGTAGCGCGTGTAGTGGTGGGCGATGTAACCCGCCGGCCACTCCCGGGCGCACTCGGCGACCCGCTCCGCGTACACCCGCGTCGCGGGCAGCGCGGTGAGCGTCGTACGCCAGTCGGGGCCGCGCAGATGCGCGAGGTCCGTCTCCAGCGCCGTCAGCCGCATCAGCTCGGGCTGGACGAAGGGGCCTGCCACCGGGTCGGACGCCAGCCGGTGCGCGCCGGCCTCCAGAGCCTCGTACACGAACCACAGCTGCTCGGTGTAGCGCGCGTACGCCTCCACGCCGAGCCTGCCGCCGAGCAGGTCGCTCATGAACGTCGAGGTCTCCGCCTCCACGTGCTGCTCGTGGGACGCGGTGCGGATGACTGTCGAGAAGGAGTCCATGAGGGATATCCTCTAAGGTAAGGCTAACCTTAGTCAATACTTTACCGACGGACTGTCGGTAAAAGCGTACCCGGATACGCAGCGAGCCCGCCCCCGGAAGAGGGCGGGCTGCGCGCTTGGCAGGCTGGGTGGGTGTGGCTAGGTATTGCTGGGTGTGGGTGGGTGTGGGTGGGTGGGCTACGGCAGTGTGAGGATCTCCGCGCCCGAATCCGTTACCACGAGGGTGTGCTCGAACTGGGCAGTGCGCTTGCGGTCCTTCGTGACGACGGTCCACCCGTCGTCCCACATGTCGTAGTCGTACGAACCCAGCGTCAGCATCGGCTCGATGGTGAAGGTCATACCGGGCTGGATGAGCGTCGTGGCGTGCGGACTGTCGTAGTGCGGGACGATCAGCCCGGAGTGGAACGACGAGTTGATGCCGTGCCCGGTGAAGTCCCGGACGACGCCGTATCCGAAGCGCTTGGCGTACGACTCGATGACCCGGCCGATGATGTTGATCTGGCGTCCGGGCCTGACCGCCTTGATCGCCCGGTCCAGGGACTCACGGGTGCGCTCCACCAGCAGCCGGGACTCCTCGTCGACGTCCCCGACCAGGTACGTGGCGTTGTTGTCGCCGTGCACCCCGCCGATGTACGCGGTCACGTCGAGGTTGACGATGTCGCCGTCCCGCAGCACGGTGGAGTCCGGGATGCCGTGGCAGATGACCTCGTTGACGGACGTGCACAGCGACTTGGGGAAGCCCCGGTAGCCGAGGGTGGACGGATAGGCGCCGTGGTCGCACATGTAGTCGTGTGCCACCCGGTCCAGCTCGTCGGTGGTCACACCGGGAGCGATGAGCTTCGCGGCCTCCGCCATCGCCCGCGCGGCGATCCGCCCGGCGATCCGCATCGCCTCGATCGTCGCGGGCGTCTGCACCTCCGCCCCGGTGTACGGGGTCGGCGCGGGCTTGCCGACGTACTCGGGGCGGCGGATGTTTCCGGGCACGGAACGGATGGGAGAGAGCTCCCCTGGTACGAGCAGTGACTGGCCAGACATGCCAGGGAGTTTAACGAGCCCTGGTGGGGGACGATGACCCTGGTGAAAGGAGTCCGAACCATGGCCCTGTTCAAGAAGCGCACGGTCGGCAAACCGGGCGAGTGGTACTACTGCCTGGAGCACAAGAAGGTCGAGGAGGGCCCGGAATGCCCGGGCAAGGACCGCTTCGGGCCGTACACCACCCGAGCGGAGGCCGAACACGCGATGGAGACGGCCCGCGAACGCAACCTCCAGTGGGAGAACGACCCCAAGTGGCACGATGCGCACGCGCGCGGCGAGGGCGAGGACTGACGGTCGGTGTGGTTGGGGCGGTTTTTGGGTGCGGGTGCGCTGTGGCTGGTCGCGCCCACGCGGCGGAGCCGCAAATGTCACAGCCCCGCGCCCCTAGGGGGTTGCCGCTAGGCCTGTCGCCGACTCCCGCTGCTTCCGCATGCGCAGCGCGTGCTCGTTCGTCCGTACGTCGTACCGCATCAGGCCCGGCAGGCACAGGGCCAGCAGCCCCACCCCGGCCACGCACGCGATCCCGCCCGACCACACGGACGCCCGGACCCCGCGCCACGCGGCCACGCCACCGGCCCTGACCTGGCCGAGCTGAGGGCCGACGGAGTAGGAGAGCAGCTCGATGCCGGCGAGGCGTCCGCGCAGCTCGTCCGGGATCGTCTGGTTCCACATCGCGCCCCGGAAGATCCCGCTGACCATGTCGAAGCAGCCGCCGAGGAGAAGGAACAGCAGCACCAGCCATACGTTGCCGACGATCCCGGAAGCGGCTATCGCCAGCCCCCACCCCGCCGCCCCGAGCACGACCATCCGCCCGTGCCGGTGCACCCGGGAGGTCCAGCCGCTGGTGAGACTCACGAGCAGCGAACCGGCCGGGATCGCCGCGTACATCAGCCCGAGCGACCACTCGGCGTCCAGCTCGTCGGCGAGGAACGGCAGCACGGCCAGCGGCATCGCGAGGAACATCGCGGCGAGGTCGATGGCGTACGTCCCGAGGAGCTCCTTACGGCTCCACGCGTACCGGGCGCCCTCCGCGATGGACCGCAGGGACGGTTTCGCGGCCTCGTGGGAGGCGGGGGAGGAGGCGAGCCCCACCACGAACAGCAGGGACACGGCGAAGGTCACGAGGTCGACGGCGTACGCCCAGCCGAGCCCGGCATACGCCACGACCACTCCGGCCAGAGCCGGTCCCGCGACCCCGCCGACCGTCCAGCGCAGGGAGTTCAACGAGGCGGCGGCCGGCAGATGCTCATGGGCGACGACCCGCGGCATCAGCGAATCGAGCGCCGGGCGTTGCACCGACCCGAGGGCGGAGGTGAGCGCGGCGACCACGTACAGCGGCCAGACCAGCGGCTCGGGCAGCACCGCGTTCACGAGCAGCACGGCGCACAGCACCCCCTGCCCCGCCTCCGTCCACAGGATCAGCTTCCGCTTGTCCGCAGCGTCGGCCAGCGCCCCGCCGTACAGCCCGAACACGATCAACGGGACCAGCTCCACGGCCCCGATCGCCCCGACCGCGGCGGCAGACCCGGTCAGCTCCTTCATCTGCACCGGCAGCGCGACGAAGGTCAGAAAACTCCCGAAGTTGGTGATCAGCCCCGACAGCCAGAGCTTCCGGAAATCGACGGAGGCCCGCCAGGGAGCGAGATCGGGGAGGAGGGCACGGAGGGGGGAGGTCACGTGGGGTCATGCTGAGCGGTGGGGGAGAAGGGGGCAACAGGTTTTCGGGTGGGGGAGGCCGGGGCATCCGCTTCTCGCCGGGTGAGGGGAGGGGGCTTCCGTCGTTCCGCCGAAGGCGGGTGAGGTGCCGAGGCGGGCGGTGGGTGGGAGACGGGTTTACCAGCGGGACGGTGGCGGTGCCGTCAGGACGTCCGCCAGCCGGGCCAGACGGTCACGGAAACCCCGCCGCCCCCGGCCGACAGGCACCGCGTTCTCCCCGGCCGCCGCGCTCACCAGGTGCTGCACGGTGTCCAGGTCCAGCTCCAGTTCCAACCCGTCAGGCACCGCCAGCGACTCATGCGCCATCGACACCAACTCCCCCTCGCCCGCCCCCAGCACCAGCACCTTCGCCCCACCCCGCCGAGCATCATGAACCCGCTCCAGCAGGGCGCCGCCCACCCCGTCCGGCGCCACCACCAGCAACGTCTCACCCCGGCGTGCCGCCTCGATCCGCCCGAGCCCGACCGACAGCCGCCCGGGACCGGACGCCCGCGGGTCGTGCCGTACGAGTGTCGGGGCCAGCTCGGGCGTCCCCGACCAGGTCGCCTCGTCCACCAGATGTGCCGCCAGGTGCCACGGCTCGTACGCCGGCGTCCCGACCAACAGCAAGCCGCCCCCGTACGACACCACGGACCCCCGTAACGCCCCCGCGAACCTCCGGGTGGCCCCCAACCACTCGGTTCCGGCGAGCACTTCACGCAACAACGCGACCCGTACGGCGTCCATGACCGCGCATCCTGCCGCAACAGGCAACTCAGGGCGCATCCTTCACCATGATTTCGCCCAACCTGGGTAAGAACCCGAACCACTGCCCGTACGGACAGTCACCGTCATCAGCGCCATCACCACTCAGAGCAAGGAGCCGCACATGACAGTGGAGACAAGCGTCCCCTTCTGGTCCGGCCAGGAGGGCTACGCCAGCTACCGCATCCCGGCCGTCGTCGTCACCCACGCCGGCACCGTGCTCGCCTTCTGCGAGGGCCGGGTCGACTCCGCCTCGGACCACGGGAACATCGACATCGTCCTGAAGCGCTCCACGGACGGCGGCCGGACCTGGGGCCCGCTCGCCACCGCCGCCACCAACGGCGGCAACCTCGCAGGCAACCCCGCCCCCGTCGTCCTCGACACCGGCCGCATCCTGCTCGTGTACGTCCGTGCCTCGGGCACGGTGACCGAGAAGGACATCCTCCTCGGCAACGTGTCGGCCGCCGAAGGGCGCCGCGTCTGGACGCGCTACAGCGACGACGACGGCGTCACCTGGTCCTCCTCGGTGGAGATCACCGCCCAGGTGAAGCACCCGGAGTGGCGCTGGTACGCCACCACCCCCGGCCACGCCATCCAGCTGAGCACCGGCCGGGTCGTCGTCGCCGCCAACCACACGATCCCGCCCACCGGCACGGACCTGGGCAACGAGGCCCGCTACAACAGCGGCCACTGCCTGCTCAGCGACGACCGCGGCGGGACCTGGCGCATCGGGTACCTCGACGAGAACACCGACGGCTACATCAACGTCAACGAGACCACCGCCGCCGAACTCCCCGACGGCCGCGTCTACTTCAACACCCGCAACGACTCGCCGTCCCCCGGCAACCGCGCCGACGCCCACTCCACGGACGGCGGCCAGACCCTCGTCAAACCCTTCCGTCCGCAGGCCGGCCTGTCCGCCCCCATCTGCCAGGGCAGCGTGCTGCAGATCCGCGACCCCGACCTGCTCCTCTTCTCCGGCCCCGCCGATCCCGCCGCCCGCGCCCTGATGACCATCCGCGCCTCCACCGACGCCGGCACCACCTGGCACCCGGTGGACACGGTGGACGGACTGCCCGCCGCATACTCCGACCTCGTCCGTATCGACGCCCAGACCGTCGGGCTCCTCTTCGAGACCGGCGACTTCGGCCCCTACGAAAGGATCCCCTTCCGCCGGGTCCCCGTGACCCAGCTCACCTGATCTCATGGCTACGCGGCCACGGACGTAAAGTCGGCCCATGACCTCTACCGACAGTGCACAGACCCCGGCCGAGACCCCCGCGAAGGCTCCCGCCAAGGACCCCTGGGACCTTCCCGACGTCTCAGGGCTCGTCGTCGGCGTGCTCGGCGGGACCGGGCCGCAGGGCAAGGGCCTCGCCTACCGGCTCGCCAGGGCCGGACAGAAGGTGATCATCGGGTCGCGCGCCGCCGACCGCGCCCAGGCCGCCGCCGACGAACTCGGCCATGGTGTCGAGGGCGCCGACAACGCCGAGACCGCGCGCCGCAGCGACATCGTGATCGTCGCCGTGCCCTGGGACGGACACGGCAAGACCCTCGAATCCCTGCGCGAGGAACTGGCCGGCAAGCTCGTCGTCGACTGCGTCAACCCGCTCGGCTTCGACAAGAAGGGCGCGTACGCGCTGAAGCCGGAGGAGGGCAGCGCCGCCGAACAGGCCGCCGCCCTGCTGCCGGACTCCCGGGTCACGGCCGCCTTCCACCACCTGTCGGCCGTACTGCTCCAGGACCCGGCGATCGAGGAGATCGACACGGACGTGATGGTCCTCGGCGAGGAGCGGGCGGACGTGGAGATCGTGCAGGCCCTGGCCGGCCGTATCCCCGGTATGCGCGGGGTCTTCTCGGGCCGGCTGCGCAACGCCCACCAGGTCGAGTCGCTGGTCGCCAACCTGATCTCCGTGAACCGCCGCTACAAGGCCCACGCGGGCCTGCGCGTCACCGACATCTGAGCGGATGGGGGACACTGGACGCCGCGAACCGGTGTCCCCCCGACCGGCGTCCCCGACAGGAGCTCACCCCATGCCCCGCCTCGCCGTCTACGCCCTGATCGTCTGCCTGCTGGCCGTGGCAGCCGCCGTCGTGTCCTTCGTCCAGGGCAACCTGCTGGGGATCGTGTGGGTACTGCTGGCCGGGCTGTCGTCCAACATGTGCTGGTACTACGCCCGGCGCGCCCGGTCCGCCGCCCCCGTGGCCGCAGACCCCCGCTCCGTCAGCTGACGCTCGTCAGTTGACCGAGCAGAACTCGTTCGTCCCCTGCCAGAAGCGGTACAGCTCCTGACCGCAGTACGTCTCGAACTCGCCGATCCCCAGCCCGCGCAGCACCGTGTCGATCATGTCGAAGAACGCGGCGTTCACGGGCCGGATGAACAGCACCGCGAACACGAACAGCAGCCCGAACGGCGCGAACGGCTCCACCTGGCGCTTGATCTTGTACGACAGCCAGGGCTCGATGACCCCGTAGCCGTCGAGACCGGGCACCGGCAGGGAGTTCAGGATGGCCGCCGTGACCTGGAGCAGGGCCAGGAAGGCGAGCGCGAACCGGAACTCCGTGGGTACGCCGTCCAGCGCGCCCAGCCAGAACGGCGCCGCGCACACCGCCGCGAACAGGATGTTCGTCAGCGGACCGGCGGCCGAGATCAGACTGTGCTTCCAACGGCCGTGGATACGGTTCCGCTCGATGAAGACGGCACCGCCCGGCAGCCCGATCCCGCCCATGATCACGAAGATCACCGGCAGCACGATGCTGAGCAGCGCGTGCGTGTAGGCGAGAGGGTTGAGGCTCAGATACCCCTTGGCCCCCACGGTGATGTCGCCCCCGTGCAACGCGGTGCGCGCGTGCGCGTACTCGTGCAGACACAGGGACACGATCCACGCGGCCGTCACGAACAGGAACACGGCGACACCGGGCTTTTCAGCGAACCCGGTCCAGGTGGCCCAGCCCGTGACCGCCATGACGGCCACAATCCCTAGGAAGACGGGGCTGATCCGCCGGTCGCTGTTGCGGGAGGTGGCGGTGGTCATGGGGCGGGACTCCTGAGGGGACTCGGCGGGAAACGCCGTACGCGGCTGGTGCGGGCGGGTCGACGGTACCCGTGCCATGTGAAGAACGCGCCACCCAGGGTCGGAGGTTCCTGGAGGTTCCCGGAGATCCTGGACTTCTCCCTGTTCACGTTCCTGTTCACACGCGGGTAAACCCATGCGCGCCACGGTGCCCTCACCGGAGAGAATGGGCCCGTGCGCTATCGCATCCTCGGCACCACCCAGGCACTCCGTCCCGACGGCACCTTCGTCCCGGTCGGCGGCGCGCGGCTGCGCGCCCTGCTGACCGTGTTCGCCCTGCGGCCCGGCCGGACCGTGCCCGCGGGCGTCCTGGTGGAGGAGGTGTGGAACGGGGACGCGCCCGCCGACGCGCCGGCCGCGCTCCAGGCGCTGGTCGGCCGGCTGCGCCGGGCGCTCGGCCCGGACAGCATCGCCTCGGCCGAGGGCGGCTACCGGTTGTGCGCCGCGCCGGACGACGTCGACCTGCACCGCTTCGGGCGGCTCGCCGACGAGGGCACGCGCGCGCTGGCCGACGGCGACCCCGCCAAGGCCGCCGTCGTACTCGACGACGCGCTCGCCCTGTGGCACGGCCCGGCCCTCGCCGACCTCCCCGACCGCACCGCCGAGGCGGCCCGCTGGGAGACCCGCCGCCTGGACACGCGCCGCGCCCGCCTCACCGCCGCCGTGGCCCTGGGCGCCGCGGAACAGTCACTGCCCGAACTCACCGCCCTGTGCGACAGCCACCCCCTGGACGAGCCCCTCCAGGCCCTCCGCCTGCGCGCCCTGCGCGACGCGGGCCGCCAGGCCCAGGCACTGGCCGCGTACGAGGACGTACGCCGACTGCTGGCGGACCGGCTCGGCGCGGACCCGGGTCCCGAACTGCGGGCGCTGCACGTGGAGTTGCTGAGTCCGGACGGCGCACCCGAAGACCCGCCCCGCACCCCGCCCCGGCCTTCGCCCGCACCATCACCCTCGCCCCGGGGCAATCTGCGGGCCCGCCTCACCTCCTTCGTCGGCCGGGAGGCGGACATCGAGGCCATCCGGGGGGACATCGCGACAGCCCGGCTCGTGACGTTGCTCGGGCCCGGCGGTGCCGGAAAGACACGGTTGTCGCAGGAGGCCGCCGAAGCCGTGCGGGACGGGACATGGGACGGGGCGGGAGACCGGACGTGGGGCGGGACGAGGGACCGGGCGAGGGAGCGGACGAGGGATGCCGCGCCGGACGGGGTGTGGCTGGCCGAACTCGCGCCCGTCGTCGACCCGGACGCCGTACCGGAAGCCGTACTCACCGCCGTCGGCGCCCGTGAGACCGTGCTGCGCGGAGCCGGCGCCGAGGAACTGCGCGCCGCCTCCGCCGAACGCCACGACGACCCCCTCGTACGCCTCACCGAGTACTGCGCGAACCGGCGGATGCTGATCCTCCTCGACAACTGCGAGCACGTCATCGATGCCGCCGCGCAGCTCGTCGCGGAGCTGCTGGCCCGCTGCCCGGGAGTCACCGTGCTCGCCACCAGCCGTGAACCCCTGGGCGTACCGGGGGAGTTGGTGCGCCCCGTCGAACCGCTGCCCGAGCCCGTCGCGCTACGGCTGCTCGCCGACCGTGGGGCGGCCGC
Source organism: Streptomyces sp. SID12501 (assembly GCF_010550245.1). Taxonomy (GTDB): domain Bacteria; phylum Actinomycetota; class Actinomycetes; order Streptomycetales; family Streptomycetaceae; genus Streptomyces. The sequence continues at coordinate 101,808 of NZ_JAAGLU010000009.1, read as the reverse complement.
CCGGCCCGGGTTCCGGGTCGAGGACGATCCGGAGGCCGCCGCCGAGATCTGCCGGCGGCTCGACGGGCTGCCGCTCGCCATCGAACTGGCCGCCGCCCGGCTGCGGATGCTGTCGCTGCGGCAGATCGCCGACCGGCTCGACAACCGTTTCCGGCTGCTCACCTCCGGCAGCCGTACCGTCCTGCCCCGCCAGCAGACCCTGCGGGCCGTCGTCGACTGGTCCTGGGACCTGCTCGACGCGGACGAACGGGACGTCCTGCGGCGGCTGTCCGTCTTCGCCGGCGGCTGCGATCTCCCCGCCGCCGAAGCGGTGTGCGGGCCCGTCGCACTGGAGGCACTCGGCTCGCTCGTCGACAAGTCCCTTGTCGTGGCGGCCCCTTCGGACGAGAACGGCGCGGGTGCGATGCGCTACCGGCTCCTGGAGACCGTCGCCGAGTACGCCGGTGAGCGCCTCGACGAGGCAGGTGTCCGCCCCGAAGCGGAGCGCGCGCACCTCACGTACTTCCGCGAACTCGCCCGCACCACCGACCCGTTGCTGCGCGGGCCCGGCCAGATCGCCGCGCTCGACGTCTTCCGGCGGGAGAGCGAGAACATCCGCGCCGCCCTTCGCCACGCCGTCACCGCACGGGACGAACAGGAGGCGCTCTGCCTCGTCCTGTCGATCTCCTGGTACTGGCAGATGCGCGATCTGCGCCTCGCCGGCCGCAACTGGTCCCGGGAGGTCATGAACCTCGGCCCCGACCCCTTCGCCCTCCCGATCCGCCCGGCCCAGCCCGTGTGGGAGCGCTGCACGAACTCCCCGCCCCCCTGGCGCGGCGAGCACCTCGAAGAGGCCCGGCGTGGCGTCCACCTCATCCATCTCGCCTCCATGGACATGGAGTTGGACGTCTGGCAGACACCGGAGTCCCGACAGAAACTGCGCGCCATCACCCAGGTCTACGAACCCGGCGCCCCGCAGACCTGCCGCTTCCCCGGTCTCCTCTGGTTCTACGCCGTCATGCTCACCCGCGACATGGAGCGGCTCAGCGTCATCGCCGGCGAGTCCGTGCGTACCTGCCGTGACGCGGCACCCGGCTACGAGTGGGAACTCGCCGCCTGTCTGCAGCTGCGCGCCAACATCCTCGCCAACCGCAGCGACTGGGCCGGTGACGCGACCCGCGACGCCGACGAGTCGCTGGAGATCTTCCTGCGCCTCGGTGACTCCTGGGGCGCCGCCGAGGCGCTCTCCGCACGCGGCGAGGCCCATGAACGCAAGGCCGAGTACGCCGCCGCCGCGACCGACTTCCAGGACGCGATGGAACTGGCCGAACAACTCGGCGCCCGCTCCCAGAAGGCCGTGCTCGCCGCCCGCCTCGGCAACGTGTTCCTGGAGGCGGGCCGGAACGAAGAGGGCGAACAGCTGCTGCGCGAGGTGATCGAGCAGGCGGACGGGATGGTCAACGAGGCCATGCCCGCCGCCCGGCTCTTCCTCGCGGCCTGGCTCGGCATCACCGACCGGGTTTCCGAGGCGCGCGAGCAACTCCGGCTGCTGCGCGTGGAGTTCGGAGCCGCCTCGTTCGTCGTCTTCGACGCGTTCATCCTCGGCACGGAGTCCTGGCTGGATGTCGTGGAAGGGCACCACGAGGAGGCCCTCGGCAAGGCGCGACAGGCGGTGACCCGCGCCGACGACGAGCTGTCCGTCGCCATCGCCCCGCACATGCGCTCCACGTTGCTGACCACCGGCGCCGCCGCCCTCGTCGGCCTCGACCCCGGCCGCGCCCACGATGCCGCCCGCTGCCTGGGCGCCGCCGCCGCCCTGCTGCCGCCCGGCCATGTCTCCGGACACATGGAGCGCGAGGTCCGCGCCCGCTCCGTCCGCGCGGTCCGTGACGTGCTCGGCGACGGGGCGTACGAGGCCGCGTACGCGGAGGGCGGCCGACTCTCCGTGGGGGAGGCGACCGCCCTCATCTGACATCGACGCGTACGGCACAGACGTACAGACATACCGACTTACCGCTGTTGTCAGCTCTTCGTACGGAACTTGTGGATGGCGACCGGCGCCATCACCGCCGTGATGGCCACCGACCATCCGATGGTCACCCACAGGTCGTGCGCGACCGGGCCGCCCACCATCAGTCCGCGGGCCGCGTCCGCGAGCGTGGACAGCGGGTTGTAGTCGGTGAACGCCTGCAGCCAGCCCGGCATCGACTGCGTCGGGGCGAAGATCGACGAACCGAACTGGAGCGGGAACAGCACCAGGAAGCCCATCGCCTGTACGGACTGCGCGCTCTTCATGATCACGCCCAGGGTGAGGAACACCCACATGATCGACGAGGCGAAGAGCGTGGCCAGGCCCACCGCCCCGAACAGCCCGACCCAGTTGTTGATGTCGAAACCGACCAGGACGGCGACGATCATCAGCACGGTGGTGGCGAACAGCATCCGGATCAGCTCGACCGAGATCTTCGCGAACAGCACCGAGCCGCGCCCGATCGGCAGGGACCGGAAGCGGTCCATGACACCGGAGTTGAAGTCCTGGCTGAACCCGGTGCCGACGCCCTGGGACAGCGTCATGCTCATCATCGCGATCATGCCCGGGATCACGTACTGCACGTACCCGTCCTGGCCGCCGCCCAGGGCCTGCCCGATCGAGCCGCCGAAGACGAACACGAACAGCAGGGTGAAGATGATCGGCATCAGCAGCGCGTCGGCCATTGACTCGGGGTCCTGCCTGATCCACAGCAGGTTGCGGCGGACGAGAGCGCCGGTGTGGCGCAGATGGGCGCGCAGTGGAATCCGGCCGTCCGCCTGGACGTCGTCCCTGCCGGTCTTGTCGTTGTCGTTGCGGATGTCGTTGTGGATCTCTTTGACGGTTGTGGTCGCGGCGCTCATACGGCGACCTCCTCTCGGGTGTCGGCGGGGGCGCTGGCGTCGTCGTCCTGCGGGGCACCGGCGCGATGGCCGGTGAGGGACAGGAACACCTCGTCCAGGCTGGGCAGTTCGGTGGAGATCGAGGCGATGGTGATGCCGCGCGCGACGACCGCGCCGGTCACGGCGGTGAGCTGCTCGTCGCTCAGGATCGGTACCAGGACACTGCCTGTCCTGGTGTCCACGGCCGTGGTGGCGAGCCCGGTGATACCGAGGTCGTCGAGGTCGCGGGCGAGCGGGCGCAGTTGCAGGGGGTCGGCCGGCCGGATCCGCAGGGTACGGCCGCCGACCTTCGCCTTCAGCGCGTCGATGGCACCGCCGGCGACAACCTTCCCCCGGTCGATGACGGCCAGCTCGGAGGCGAGGTGTTCGGCCTCCTCCATGTACTGGGTGGTCAACAGGACGGTCACCCCGTCGCCGACCATCCGCTTGACCTCGGTCCAGACCTCCTTGCGGGTACGGGGGTCGAGGCCGGTGGTGGGCTCGTCGAGGAAGAGGACCTGGGGCTGGCCGATCATCGAGGCGGCCAGGTCCAGCCGCCGCCGCATACCGCCGGAGTACGTGCTCGCCGGCCGCTTGGCGGCGTCGGTGAGCGAGAACCGCTCCAGCAGTTCGTCGGCCCGGGTGCGGGCGTCCTTGCGGGACAGGTCGAGGAGCCGCCCGATCATGTACAGGTTCTCCCAGCCCGGGAGCTTCTCGTCCACGGAGGCGTACTGCCCGGTGAGTCCGATCACCCGCCGCAGCTGCCGGGGCTGGCGCAGGACGTCGTACCCGGCGACGGTCGCGTGCCCCGAGTCGGGCTGCAGCAGGGTGGAGAGGATGCGTACGAGGGTGGTCTTGCCGGCGCCGTTGGGTCCGAGCACACCGAGTACGGTGCCTTCCCGGACGTCCAGGTCGACGCCGTCCAGCGCCTTGGTCTCGCCGTAGTGCTTGACCAGCCCCCGCACGGAAACGGCATGTGTGACCCCGTCGGCGGGGTGGTTGTCGATTCGCGTCATGAACCGAACCTGTCACCCCCCACCGACAAACCACCTACAGACCACCGACAGCCGTGGCCGGGACGAGGAGTGCTGTGCGCAGATGAAACGCCGCCGACTGGGCAGTCGTCCCGAAGTACCGTCCGCATGGCTTGAGGAGCCTCACGTTCCGGTGATGTCCCGCTCGTGCGCCGATGTCCGGCTCCAGAACTGCCAAGGGAGATCGATGGAGAGTCGCAGAGAAGAGCGGCCAGAAGGAAAAGCAGGAGAAGAAGTAGGAGCAGGAGAAGTAGGAGAAGAAGAGGGGCGGGCGCCCAAGCGCAAGGTGCTCGACCTGACTGTTGTGCAGGTGGCGGCAAGTGCTCTCGCGACCGTGGTGGGCGCGGTGCTCGCGTCCCTGCTGGGGGTGACCGGGACGATCATCGGCGCCGCTGTGGTCAGTACCAGCGCGACCACCGGCGCGGCGGTCTTCTCGCACGCCTTCCGACGGACGGGCGAGGGAATCCGTAGCCGGGTGCCGCAGGTAGGGATGCCGCAGGTAGGGATGCCGCGTACGCCGCTGGAGGAGCGGGCGGAACAGCGCGCGGACGCTCGGGCGGCTTTCGGGCCACCGGGAAGTGCCACGGCTGCTGACGCGATGCCGTCCTCCCCGTCCTCCCCGTCCTCCGCGCCCTCTGAAGGCGAGTCGGTCACCACCTACCGCGGGGGCTCCCTCCGCGGCTCCATCGGTTGGAAGAGATATGCCCTGGCCACAGGCCTGGTGTTCGCCCTGGCGATGATCACGGTGACCTCGGTGGAGCTGATCGCGGGCAAGCCGGTGGCGGCCGTGGTCAAGGGCGAGCCGGGCAGGGGAACCTCGATGGGCGGTGGCACGGCCGGTACCCCCGCTCCCGCCGTCAGCCGGACGCCCACCCCGGACGCGTCCAGCGGTACGGCACCGCAGACGGACAGCTCGTCCGCGCCGGACACGAGCGAGGCGCCGGAGACCAGTTCTGATCCCGTCCCCAGCTCCAGTCCCACCGCCGACCCGAGTTCCGGCACCAGCGGTTCGGTGTCGTCCGTACCGTCCAGCGGCGATGTCGTGGCCAGTTCCGACGCGACCGACGACTGAGCCGGCCGGCGGGGGCCAGGAAACAAAAGCCGCAGCCCGCCGATGGGGGAAGTCGGCGGGCTGCTTTCGTGCCGCAGTGGCTCTGTGGGACCCGTGAACCCGGTGGACGGTCAGTTGTCGGTCAGTAGGCGGGCGACGGCCGGGCAACAGACGCTCAGTGCACGGAGTGCTCCTCCGACGGGAACGTCCCGCCGGTCACATCCTCCGCGAACGCCTTCGCCGCGCTCCCCATGACCTCACGCAGATTCGCGTACTGCTTGACGAACTTCGGCATCCGCCCCCCGGTCAGCCCGAGCATGTCCGTCCACACCAGCACCTGCGCGTCCGTCTCCGCCCCCGCCCCGATCCCCACCGTGGGGATGTGCGACGTCCGCGTGACCTCCGCGGCCAGCTCCGCCGGCACCAGCTCCAGGACCACCGCGAACGCCCCCGCGTCCTGCACGGCCTTCGCGTCCCGCAGCAGCTGCTGCGCGGCCTCCTCGCCGCGCCCCTGGACCCGGTATCCCATGGAGTTCACGGACTGGGGGGTCAGACCGATGTGGGCCATCACCGGGATGCCCGACTCGACCAGCAGCTCGATCTGGCGGTGCGAGCGCTCGCCGCCCTCCAGCTTGACGGCGCCGACCCCCGCCTCCTTCACCAGCCGCGTCGCCGAGCGCAGCGCCTGCACCGGGCCCTCCTGGTAGGAACCGAAGGGCAGGTCGCCGACGATCAGCGCCCGGCTCGTACCGCGGACGACCGCCGCCGAGAGCATGGTCATCTCGTCGAGGGTCACGGGTACCGTCGACTCGTAGCCCAGGTGACAGTTGCCCGCCGAGTCGCCGACCAGCATGACCGGGATACCGGCCTCGTCGAAGACGGACGCGGTCATCGCGTCGTACGCGGTGAGCATGGGCCACTTCTCACCGCGTTCCTTGGCGGCGGTGATGTCCCGGACCGTGATGCGGCGGGTGCCCTTGCCTCCGTACAGCGCGTTCGTCGCGTTGGTGCTGCCGGCGGAGGCCTGGTGGGCAGGCTGAAGCTGCGTCATGGCAACGGCTCCTTCAATCATCTCGAGGCGCCCTGACGGCGTCCCCGGATCACCACCCATGGTGGCACCTCCCCTCCGGGAACGGCTAGTGGTCGCCCGTGGAGTGGGGCCTGTGTGCTGAACGTCTCTCGCGCGAGGCGAGGGGTGGCCATGCATGAGGTCTCGGTAAAGAGTTCGGTAAAGAATTTCGATACGAGACGGTACCGTATCGAAATAGCTCTAGGCTTGCCGCCATGACTACTCCCGCCGGTCCGTCCACCCTCGGCCCCCGGATCCCCGAGGCCGTGCACCGGCGACGCTGGGTGATCCTCGGCGTGCTCATGCTCAGCCTGCTGATCGTGGTGCTCGACAACTCCATCCTCAACGTCGCCATCAAGACCATCTCCACCCCCGCCCCGACCGGCCTGGGCGCCACCCAGAGCGAGCTGGAGTGGGCGATCAACGCCTACACCCTCGTCTTCGCCGGGCTGCTGTTCACCGCCGGGATCCTCGGCGACCGGCTCGGCCGCAAGAAGGTGCTGCTCGGCGGTCTCGCCGTGTTCGGCCTCGGCTCCGCCTTCGCCGCCTTCGCCGGCTCGCCCACCGAGCTCATCGTCTTCCGGGCCGTGATGGGCCTCGGCGCCGCCTTCGTGATGCCCGCCACCCTCGCCGTCCTGATGAACGTCTTCGAGCGCGAGGAGCAGCCCAAGGCCATCGGTATCTGGGCCGGCGGTGTCGGGCTCGCCATCGCCATCGGACCGATCACCGGAGGCGTCCTGCTCGACCACTTCTGGTGGGGTTCCGTCTTCCTCATCAACGTGCCGATCGTGATCATCGCCCTGGTCCTGATGACGGTCCTGGTGCCCGACTCCCGCGACCCGAAGCCCGGCCGTGTCGACCCCGTCGGGGTCGTGCTGTCCGTCGTCGGGCTCGTGCTGCTGGTCTACGGCATCATCAAGGGCGGCCAGCTCGCCGACTTCACCGACCCGCAGGTGCTGGCGACCATCGGCGCCGGTCTCGCCGTACTCGTCGGCTTCGTGCTGTTCGAGAAGCGCAGCGACCACCCGTCCATCGACGTGACGTACTTCCGCAACAAGACCTTCTCGGCGGCGATGTCCGTCATCGCGCTCGTCTTCTTCGCGCTGATGGGCGTGACCTTCTTCTCGGTCTTCTACACCCAGAGCGTGCGCGGCTACTCGCCCCTCCAGACCGGTCTGCTGATGCTGCCGCTGGCCGCCGCCCAGCTGATCTTCGCGCCGCGCGCCCGGCTGGCCGTCGACCGCTTCGGCAACCGGGCCACGACCACCGCCGCCATGCTCCTGATCGCCGCGACGCTGGCCGCGTTCGCCACGTTCGAGACCGACACGCCCATCTGGGTGCTGGAAGTCGTCTTCTTCCTGATGGGCACCGGTATGGCGCACATCATGACGCCGACCAGCGTCGTCATCATGCAGGCCCTGCCCCGCGAGAAGGCCGGCTCCGCCTCCGCGCTCAGCAACACCTTCCGCCAGGTCGGCGGCGCGCTCGGCATCGCCGTACTCGGCTCGGTCCTCTCGGCGGCCTACCGCAGCGACATCGAGGACAAGCTCGGCGCGCTGCCCGCCGACGTACGGCACACCGCGGGCGAGTCCATCGAGGCCACCCTCGGCGTCGCCGCCAAGCTCGGCCCCAAGGGCGACGCCCTGATCGCCCCCGCCAACGACGCGTTCCTGCACGCGATGCACCTCACCGCGCTGTGCGGCGCGGGCGTAGCCCTCCTGGGCGCCCTGGTCGTCGTCCTGTGCCTGCCGGGCCGCGCCGCCGCCCCCCAAGAGGGCGAGGAGAAGCCGCAGTTGGCGTCGGCGGACCACTGAGCAGCCGAGCAGCGGAGAGAATCGACGCGCGACGCACGACAGCAGAAGGACGAGGAAAGGAGCAGGTCGCGTGAACCTCGCGGACGGCCTGGCCGGTCGGAGCAGCACCCGTGGCCGCCCACGGAGCGAAGCCGTGGAGCGCTCCATCATCGAGGGCGTGATGCAGCTCCTGGAGGAAGGCGTGCCGCTCGCGGACATCTCCATCGAGCGGGTGGCCCGTACCGCCGGTGTCGGCAAGGCCACCATCTACCGCCGCTGGCCGGGCAAGGAGGAGCTCTTCGTCGACGTCATGCTCGTCATGGAGCCCGCGGATCCGGAGCTGTCCGGCACGTCGATGCGCGACGACCTGGTCGTCCTGCTGGAGGCGCTGCGCCGGCGCGGACTGGCCAACCGGTCCTCGGCGTTCCTGCACAACGTCCAGGCGCAGGTGAAGAGCAGCCCCAAACTCTGGGCCGCCTACCACGCCACCGTCATCGAACCGCGCCGCCTGCTCGGCGCCGAACTCCTGCGCCGCGGTCAGCGGAACGGCGAGGTGCGCCCGGACATCGACGCCACGATGTTGTACGACCTGTTCCTCGGCCCCATGCTCCTGCGCGTCGTGCTGCGCCCCGAAGGGGACCTGCCGGAGGGTCTCGCCGAGCTGATCGTCGACACGCTGCTGGAAGGTCTGCGGCCGGTGGCCCCGTAATCGGGAATTCGTACGCCTGTCGGGCCGACCGACGCTCGACTGTGCGTGTTTCGTCACAGAGGGCCATCTGCGGGCGGCAACCGGAACTGGTCGTGCCGACTTGTTCGTCATCGTCCCCGTACGGCCGTCATGAGACGGCGAGATCGGAACCGTTCATCCCCTAGGGTCTTAGGCGCGGGGGATGGACGGTATGCACAGCAGGTTGTGAGGCGACGGTATGGCCCAGCAGGCGTACATGACGGAGACGGACAACGGAGGCTCGGGACCCGAGCGCCGGGGACCCCGGCTTCGGCGCCTGATGAGCCGTCTGACGGCCGGCTGGCGAGACGATCCAAGAATCTGGCGCCGGGGCCTGATCACTGCGGCGCTGGCGATCCTGCTCGCCCTGGTGATGGTGCTGCACGCGCAGATCCCCAACCGGATCGGCAACCTCGGCAGCCTCAGCGAGACGTTCCTGCCCTGGTTCGGCGTCATCTCCGTACCGCTGCTGCTCGTTGTCGCGCTCATCCGGCGCTCCGCGACGGCGCTGATCGCGGTCGTGCTGCCCACGGCGGTCTGGTTCAACCTCTTCGGCGGGCTGCTCGGCAGCAACGCCGGCACCGGTGGCGACCTGACGGTGGCCACCCACAACGTCAACGCGGAGAACCCGGACCCGTCCGGCACCGCCCGCGAGGTGGCGGGCTCCGGCGCCGACGTCCTCGCCCTCGAGGAACTGACGACCGCGGCGGTCCCGACGTACGAGAAGGCCCTCGCGTCGACGTACAAGTACCACTCGGTGCAGGGCACGGTCGGCCTGTGGAGCAAGTACCCGCTCAGCGCCTCCCGGCCGGTGGACATCAAGCTGGGCTGGACCCGCGCGATGCGCGCCACCGTCGCGACGCCGGAGGGACCGGTCGCGGTGTACGTCGCCCACCTCCCGTCGGTGCGCGTGAAGCTGGAGGCCGGGTTCACGGCCCGCCAGCGCGACAAGAGCGCGGACGCGCTGGGCGAGGCGCTCTTCGACGAGAAGCTGACGCGCAAGATCCTGCTCGGCGACCTCAACGGCACGATGAACGACCGTGCGCTCAACGCCGTCACCGCCCAGATGCGCTCCACGCAGGGCGCGTCGGGCAGCGGGTTCGGGTTCAGCTGGCCGGCGTCGTTCCCGCTGGCGCGGATCGACCAGATCATGGTGCAGGGCGTGGAACCGGTCAGCTCCTGGTCGCTGCCGCGCACGGCGAGCGACCATCTGCCGATCGCGGCGAGGGTCAAGATTCCGGCATCGGCAACCGGCTCGTAACCCGGGGGAACGCCGGGGGAATACTGCGGCTGGCAGGCTTTGTTCCGTACTTGAACATAAACTGTTCGGACGTACGCCCGCCGCACCCTCCGAAAGGCCCCCGTTCTGATGTCCCGGCCCACGCCGACCACGCCGCCCACCAAGCTGTCGAAGGCACCCACCGTGTCCGCCCGCAGAACCACGCCCCTGGCTCTGCTCGCCCTCGCTGTGGGTGCTTTCGGTATCGGCACGACCGAGTTCGTGATGATGGGCCTGCTGCCCGAAGTCGCCGACGACCTGGGCGTCTCGATCCCGTCCGCCGGGCACCTGGTCTCGGCGTACGCGCTCGGCGTCGTCATCGGCGCCCCGCTGCTCGCGGCGGTCACGGCCCGGATGTCGCGCCGCAAGGTCCTGATGGGTCTGATGGGTCTGTTCATAGCGGGCAACGCGCTCTCCGCGTTCGCGCCGACCTACGACTACCTCCTGGCCGCCCGATTCCTGAGCGGGCTGCCGCACGGCGCCTTCTTCGGCGTGGGCGCGGTGGTGGCCACGAGCATGGTGGCCCCCGAGCGCAAGGCCCGCTCGGTCTCCCTGATGTTCCTGGGCCTGACGGTCGCGAACGTGATCGGCGTCCCGGTGGCCACGGCCATGGGCCAGCAGCTGGGCTGGCGGGCGACCTTCCTCGGCGTGAGCGTCATCGGCGTGGCGGCGATAGCGGCGCTGGCGCTGCTGATCCCGCACGATCGGGTGGGAGCACCGGTGACGGGCCTGCGCGGCGAACTGGCCGCGCTGAGGTCGCTGCCGGTCTGGCTGGCCCTCGGGACGACGGTGGCGGGCTTCGGCGCCCTCTTCTCGGCGTACAGCTACATCACCCCGATGCTCACGGACTCCGCCGGGTACGCCGACTCCAGCGTGACGCTGCTGCTGGCGCTGTTCGGCGTCGGCGCGACGATCGGCAACCTGGTGGGCGGACGACTCGCGGACCACTCGATGCGGGGCACGCTGTTCGGCGGCCTGGTGTCGCTGATCGCGGTCCTGGGCGCGTTCCCGCTGCTGATGAGTACGGAGTGGAGCGCGGCCCTGGCGGTCGTACTGCTCGGCGTGGCCGCGTTCGTCACGGGCTCGCCGCTGAACCTGATGGTGATGGAGAGGGCGTCCACGGCCCCGTCCCTGGCGTCCTCCGCGAACCAGGCGGCCTTCAACCTGGCGAACGCCGGGGGAGCGTGGATCGGCGGTCTCGCCCTGGCGGCGGGCTTCGGCGTGACGTCTCCGGCGCTGGTCGGGGCAGGGCTGGCGGTACTGGGGTTGGGCGTCGCGGGGATCGCGTACGTGGTGGATCGGCGCGGTGTGAGGGTGACTCCGTCGGCTGGGCGGGAGCGTGTGGTGGCGTCGCATGTGCCTGTACGGGCGGAGAAGGTGCACCACTGAGGGGTGTTGTCCCACCCACCCGCCCGTTTCCAGTCCGTTTGCCGGGTGCCGCCGAACTCCTCGGTCCGACCGGCGTAGATGGGTGACGCACCGCTCCTTGCCGCCGCGTTCTTGGACGGCGTCCGATGAGTTTCACCGCGACCCGGAGTCAGTCAGGGTAGAAACGGCTGAGAGCCAGCCACGAGACGCACCCCAGGAGACCCAAGATGCGCACCCTGATCAGCACCGCCTTCGTCTCGCTCGACGGAGTCGTGGAGGCCCCGGGCGGCGAGCCCGGCTACCGGAACGCCGGTTGGACCTTCAAGGACATCGAGTTCCTCCCGGAGGCGTTCGAGATCAAGGGCCGGGAGCAGAAGGAGGCCGCCGCGATGCTGCTGGGCCGGACCAGCTACGAGGCGTTCAGCCCGGTCTGGCCCGACATGGAGGACTTCGCCGACTACAAGGTGATGCCGAAGTACGTCGTCTCTACCACCCTCACTGAGGACGACCTGGTGTCGAACTGGGGCGAGACCACGATCCTGCGCTCGCTCGACGACGTCGCCGCCCTGAAGGAGACCGAGGGCGGCCCGATCATCATCCACGGCAGCGCCACCCTCACCCGCGACCTCTCCGACGCCGGCCTCATCGACCGCTACCACCTGCTGGTCTTCCCGTTGCTCCTCGGTGCGGGCAAGCGGCTGTTCAGCGGCACGGACAAGGACACCCAGAAGCTGAAGCTCGTCGAGTCCGAGGTGTACGCCAACGGCCTCCAGAAGAACGTCTTCGACGTGGTCCGCTGACCTGGTCTCCGACTCGCAGCCCGGCGGGAGTGCCGTACTCCCGGTCCCCGTCCTCAGTTATGGAGTGACCAGGCCGCGCTGAACCAACTCCGTTACCGGGACCATCCCCAGGGGCTGTCCCGTAACTGGCGGTGTCCCGTCTCAGGGAGGTTCAGCCGATGCCGTTGAGAGCGAGCGAGTGCTGAGCGACAAAACCAGGTCGACGTGAGTCAGTGCGGTACCCGATCATGCGTTCATGGCCATGAGAGACACCCTTGCCCGAGTTGATGCAGACCTGGCCGCCGGCCGGGTTCCCGTCGCGCGCCAGCGCCTGCGTGGGCTGGTGTCGTCCTTTCCGAACGACCTGATGCTTCGCCGGCGCCTGGCCGAGGCGTACCGCCTGTACGGAGAGCCTGCCGAAGCGGGTCGCTGGATGTACCTCGAACAGGACAGGGACGCAGCTGAGACCTCCGCCTTCGAGGCGAGATACCACACAGCTCAGCAGCGCATGCGGGCACTTGCCTGGCAGGGCCGTGAGTCGCTTGCCCGAACAGACTTTTCCAGAGAGCAATTGGCAGCAGTACGAGCAGCTTGCTCCGATGCCATGGGACGCCCCGTCGACTGGGACACGGTGCCATCCGGCGAGAATGAAGACAGCAGGCGAAGCTCCTTCGCCGACTTCCTGGCAGGGGCCGGATGCCTGGTGGCGGCCCTGGTGTTCGTCGCGATCTGGGTGAATGGTCTCGTCGCACTCTTCGACTGACTCAGGTCAACGGGGCCTGTGAGGAGCGCCGCTCAAAGTTCGGTGCGACAGTCCAGAACTGCCCTGAACGGGACACCCGGTGACGGGTGAAATGATCTCGCTGTGTCTGGTGTGATCACGGCTTCGGAGCCGTTCTGGATAGCCCCGTTCACCGGGCTGAGCCCCCGCCTGTTCGGCAAGCTGGTGACCGTACTCCTGCGCGAGGGCGCGGATGCGGTCCGCAGGGGCCGGCCGTGGAGCCTCCCGCTGGAGGACCGGGCTCTGCTGGTCGCGGCGTACTGGCGCACGAACTTGACGATGCGCCAGATCGCCCCGCTCTTCGGGGTGTCCAAGTCGGCGGCGGACCGCATCATCGACCACCTCGGGCCCATGCTCGCGCTCCAGCCCCGCAAGCGGTTCGCCAAGGACACCGTGCTCATCGTGGACGGCACCCTGATCCCCACCCGGGACCACACCATCGCCGCGCAGTCCAAGAACTACCGGTACTCGACCAACCACCAGGTCGTCATCGACGCCGACACCCGCCTGGTCGTCGTGGTCGGCCGGCCCCTGCCCGGCAACCGCAACGACTGCAAGGCATGGGAGGAATCCGGCGCCAAAGCAGCCGTCGGCAGAACACTCACGATCGCCGACGGCGGCTATCCCGGCACCGGGCTCGTCATGCCCCACCGCCGACGAAAGGGCGAAGACCTTCCGGACTGGAAGGAAGCACACAACAAGTCCCACAAGCAGGTCCGCGCCCGCGTCGAACACGTCTTCGCGCGCATGAAGACCTGGAAGATCCTCCGCGACTGCCGCCTCAAAGGCGACGGAGTCCACCACGCCATGCTCGGCATCGCCCGGATGCACAACCTCACCCTCGCCGGATAGACGAGCGGCCCGTACAAGGCCAAGGACTCTCGAGGCACCTCGAAGATCATTTACGGGACAGCCCTCAGGCGGTGGCAACAGCACGTGCACACCAGGTAGCGCAGTCCCGGAACGCCGCTTTCCCGGGGCTCCGAGTCCTGGCATTGGTCATGGGTGCCGATGGAGCAGCGGCCGGAGACGTACGGGTGTTCCGGCGTCCATGCCGGCTCGGGGGCGCGGGTCACTCGTGCGTCCTCCTGTCGGCGTTGATCATCGGGTAGAGCGGGATTACGTTCCAAGTACCACCCCTCGGGTCCCGGTGATCCCCGTCGTGCCCCTGGAGGAGGACGCAGGCCCCCGCCTCGCTGAAGATCGGGGCGCGGTAGAACAGCGAGGCGCGGATCTCCCCGCATCGGATTTCGTCTGTCGTCGGGGAGGTCATCGTTCGCCTCCGGTGTACGCGAGGCGGTAGGCGTCCCACAGTTCCCGCCCGCTTCCGCAGCCGTCCTGCGCCTTGCGGACGCCCTTGCAGTCGACGCACCTGCGGGCGTGCTCGAACCACAGACGGTAGGCGCGCAGTATGGGCAACTCGGCTTGCCGTACGGCCGTACTGACTTTCGCGCCGGTCATCGGACGTCACCGACCGCCGGGGCCGTGCGGATGTTGCGGGTGTCGAGGTCGAGGGGGAAGTGAGCCGCCAGCACCAGTACGCGGCGTCGCCGCCACCGGGCCATGGGTTCGCGCGCTGTCCAGTAGGGCCGCACAGGGGCCGTCCGGAGCGTCGTGACCGCCTCCGGGGCGTACTCGACGAGTTCAGGCAGGTACGGCCGTGACAGAGGTGACGCGGAACCGTCCAGAAGGGCCTGGTCGGTGCTGTACGGCGACCTGCGCTGAGCCGGTACCCGTGCTGGCAGACTCACATGATCTCTTGAGTTCTTGCTGGTCATGAAGGTTCGAATTGCCGTCGGCGCCATCCGGTGGGTGCCGGTCGGTGGGAGCAGGCGGGTGATGCCCCAGAGAACCAGGGGCGCCAGAAGCCAGCGCAGTGCGGCAGCGCTACGCTCGGCCATGTTCATCACTCCTCGAAGTGGTGGGCCACGCCTCCGGACCGGTTGCACGGTCGCGGGGGTCTTTGCACTTCCACATCGTGGGGACAACGGAAGGCCGGAACTATCAGACATCGCTGATAGCCCCGGCCTTTGCTTGACGGAGTGTCACATGCCGATCCAGGAACCGAAGTTGTTGAAGGTGTCCGGCATTGTGCGCTTGGCCGCTTCCAGTCCGGCATAGGTCTCGCGGACCGTGGGGTGGTACCGGGTTTGCTGGGGCGCGAGTTTGCGTGCTCTCATCAGGCTCTTGAATGCCGCGTCAGTGCGGCCCGTCCACATCTCCGCCCGCGCGACCTCGGCGTGGTGATGTGCCAGCCGGGACGGCGGCCACTTGTCCGGAATCGCGATCTCCTGCGCTGCGTGCACGGCCTCGGGGTACTGGTCGAGTTCCGCGAGCACGCTCACGCGGTGCACGCCGACGTTGGTCGGGCCGAACGACAGCCAGTGCACCTTCTCCGCCGGGCCGGTCCGCTCCGCGATGCGCTGTGCCTCACCGAGGTGGCCTTCTGCTGTCTCCTTGTCCTTGGAGCGTCCCGCCAATACGGCAGCGCCGAGGTGGAGTTGGCCGGTGAGGACATCACGTACGCGGCCCGTCTCGGCCTGCTCCAGAGTGGTCATCCCCAGCCGGACCAGCCGTCCACCCGTGCGGTAGTCACTCGCCCGGAAGTAGGCCAGGGCCCGCAGATACTGACGCATGCCGCCGAGTACAGGGTCTGATGCCCGCTGTGCTGCCCAGTCCAGTCGGTCCAGAGCCACCGTGCACAGGTCGGAGAACCCGAGCTTCGTGGTCACGTCGTACGCGGTCCGGTACGTGCTCGCCAGCAATTGCCAGTTGCGGTCAACGGGATTTGTGTGAGCGGTCGTTGTGGCTTCATGGATGAGTGTCGGCAGATCAGCGGCAACCTGCTTGATGTTTGTCGCGCGGACCATGGCGCAGAGCCTGTCCGCGTCGGCCTCCAGTTCGGCCACCGGGCGTGGGGTCACGTCCAGGTCGGGGCCCAGGTCGTAGATGTTCAGTGCCTCGCGGATCGGGTTGATCAGACCGTCCAGTTGGTCCTGTCGCAGTTCGTCGAGGTAGGGCTGACCGGTCAGATCGGTGACCGCCACGGACAGGGCGCGGGCCAATGCCCCGGTGACCGAGGGGCTCGCGGGCAGGTTGCCTTGTTCCACCTTGGTCAGCGTGCTGTACGAGACATGCGAGAGGTCGGCCAACTCGCGTTGTGTCAACCGGCGGGCTTTGCGCGTGCGTGCGATGCGTGCGCCCGTGTGCTCGTCCATATGCGGGGGCATATTGGGCTCCGTTCTGACTCGACACCAGAACGGTACCCGTGGCAATGCCGGGGCACGATGCGATTGGCGCCGCTCCACTTGGCGCGTGGGCCGTCTCCCCTGGCGCTTCAGGGAAGGAAGGGAGCACCTCAATCTCTTGAGCGGTTCGAGGACGTCTCCATTCTCTGTCGCCGTCCGACGCCCGGTCTGTTCCCGCACCTTCCTTTGTGGCGAGTACGGGCTCCGCGTGCGGGGTGTGTCCGATCGCGGGATCATAGGGAGTGTCCTGCCGGGTTTCCCGGGGAGGTTGCGATGCGTGGTGCTGTCGGGTTCGTCGTCACTGCTTTCTTGGCCACCGCCGCAGTCGGATGTTCTGCCGGTGAGAAGGTCATCACCGCTCCGGCTGCCAGCTCAGCGTCGGCGAGTGCGCTGGCCGTACGGGCATCCTCTTCCTCCGACACTCCCAGCGCGGAGCCGTCCCCGTCTGATTCTGCGGTGGTGGGCGACACCGTGAACCTGACCGGTCTTGAGGACGGCCAGGCGCTGGCCGTGACGGTGGTCAAAGTCGTCGACCCGGCACGTGCCGAGAACCCGTACGCCACTCCGAAAGCAGGCAAGAGGTTCGTGGCGGTCCAGTTCCGGCTGAAGAACACCGGTACGGCTGTGTACTCGGATTCTCCGGGAAACGGGGCGCGACTCGTGGATACCGCAGGTCAGCGATTCGACGAGACATACGGTGACACCGCCGCCGGCCCCGGCTTCCCCGGCAGTGTCACCGCCGCACCGGGCGACACCGCACTGGGGTTCATCTCCTTCGAGGTCCCCTCCACCTCTACGATCGCCAGGGTGCAATTCACAATGAGCAGTGGTTTCGCCGACAACACCGGCCAGTGGAACGTCCCCGCGCGTTAGCTTTCCGCAAGTGAGGACTGGGATTGGGCCAGTGCGCTTGGGAAGCACGCCTACGCTCAACAGGCCCGAGGAAATCAGCTCAACCAGATTGCGTGCCCGGAGACCACACGCCGAACCACTGCTCGGCGCCCCACTCCTCGAACCGTTGCACCTCGGTGAACCCCAGCTTCTCCGCGAGGCGCATCGAGCGGGCGTTGGCGGTCTGGGTACAGAGCACCACCGCCTCGCCGGGAAGCGTGTCGGCGAACCAGTCGAGTGCCGCTTTGCACGCCTCGGCGGCGTACCCGCAGCCCCACGTCTCCGGCAGGAACATGTAGCCGAGTTCGACCTCCCCGCCATCCGGACGGACGCGACCTGGACGCTCCGAGTCGCGCCGATCCAGTGTGATGGTGCCGATCGTGGCTCCGTCGAGATCGATCACGAAAAGGCCGGGGCGCCGTCCAGGCTCCTCAGGCACCGCGCGTTCGAGTTCATCCCGCGGTCGAGGGCCACCGAGATAGGTGCGCACCTCTGGCGATGCGAACAACTCGATGAATGCCCCTCGGTCCCGGGCCGCGGACTCGCGGAGCACGAGCCGCTCGGTTCGTATCGGGGCAGGTGGCCAGGCGACGGGTCCGAGTTCAGTCATGGCGGGCAACCTATCGCCCGCCGCTGGGCAGGAGCCTCTGACGACCCCCAGCGGCAACAGCTTCTGACTCGCCGGCACCAGCTGGATCCCGACGCCCATCTCAGGCCCCACGCCGCACACAGCCATGAGTGCTTACCTGCCTCAGGCCGACGTGGTCAGCTCCAGGGCAAGGGCGATCTTGGCCAGGGCGGTGACGCAGTTGCGGGGCGAGCATTTCTGGCAGAGGCCGGTGGCGCAGGCGGGACCGCCCCGCCGGGGCGGCCGCCGAAGGCCTGCCGGAGGTGTGGGCATCCGGCAGGCCTTCGGGGTGGGGGCGCCTGCTAGGGCGCGATGTCCCACTGCTGGCAGGTGTTGTCGAGCTGCTGCCACTGGCGGACCATGGTGCCGTTGGCCGTTGCGCAGTTCGTGACGTCCAGCGTCATGCCGGTGTAGACGTTGCTGATCGTGTAGTGGCTGCCGACGTGGGTGACGTCCCACTGCTGGCAGAGGTTGCCGAGCGAGGCCCACAGCTGGACGGCCGTGCCGTTGCTCTGAGCGCAGTTCTTGTCGTCCAGGACCGTGCCGCTGTTGACGTTGGTGATCGTGTAGTGGCCGTTGCCCGCGCCGGCGAACTTCCACTGCTGGCAGGTGTTGCCGAGCGAGGACCAGAGGTCGATCGTCGTCCCGTTTGCGGTGCCGCAGTTCACCGCGTCCAGGACCTTGCCCGAGTTGGTGTTGGTCAGCCGGTAGGCGGTGCCGGCGACGGGGAAGGTGACGGCCGGGGTGGTGTAGCCGACGGAGGTGATGTTGGCCTGTACGGCGTTGTCGGCGGCGTCGGTCGGGTAGCCGGCGGTCATGACGCCCTCGAAGAAGGAGCCGTCGGAGCCGTTGCTGTTGTCACCGCCGGTGCCGAGGACGATGGCGCCCTCTTTCTGCATCGGGGTGTATCCGCCCAGGTTGGGCAGGGCTCCGTTGTACCAGGTGGTCAACGACCCCGATTGCGAGTTGCCGCCCTTGAGGGCATAGGTCGTCGTGCCGTTGTTCTTGAGCAGGGCCGTGACGAACTCACTGCTGTTGCCGGTGTTGCTCGGGTAGGAGCCGTTCCCTCCGAAGAACAGCCCGTTCTCCAGGTCTGCCTCGACCCAGGGGCCCGATCCGGCGCCCGAACACGAGAACCAGCACTCCGTACCGAAGTTGAGCGCGTCCATGTGGCCGTTGCCGGTGTCGTTGCCGGACGTCTCTGCGTTGCCGTAGTCGAAGCAGCACCGGTTGTTCACGTGGTGGCCGCTGGTCACCATGTACATACCCTCGGGGCTGCTCCCGGTGGCGACGCCCGACGTGCTGTTGTCGCGGTAGCCGACACCGGCCGACACGAAGATCCCGTAGGCCGCGTGTCCGCCGACCGTCACCGGCAGCGCGTTGGCGATGGCGCCGACGTCCTGGCCGCCGTTGCCACCGGGGCCTTCGACTGTGAGGTCGTTGTGCTTGGAGCTCTGGTCGTAGATCTCGGTGATGATGCACGTCGTGCCGGAACAGAAGGAGTCCTGCGCCGCGGCGTTGGCGTAGCCGCCTGCGGCGAGGGTGCCGATGTTGGTCGTCGTGGCGTCCGAGGCGCGCTTCACCTGGTAGAGGGAGCCGCTGTACGCGGCGTAGAGCGCGCGTGTGGTGCTGTGCGCGGCGACGCAGGGCGTGCCGGCCGCGGCGTAGATGTCGCAAGGGAGCGAGGTGGCGGCCTGTGACGGTCCGGCGGCGCCGACCAGGAGGCCGGCGACCACCGCGATGGTCGCGCCGACCGAGAGAAGTATCCCTCTGATGCGTTGACGACGTGAAAGAGAAATCATCGTTGATCTCCGTTCCTTTTGGGCATGACGAATACCCGAAGATGCCGCTGACCGGATGGGGTTTTGGTGTAGCGGAGACTTCGTCGCGAGTGCACGATGTGAGCGCTAACATTTTTTGCGCTCAAGGGAAGGTCAAGGAAGGTTGGGGAGGGTGGTTGTGCGGGACTTCGAACGACCAGTGGGAGTACCTGGAGGTCAGGTGGCCGCCAGTATGTTCCTGGTGTGAGGTGGCGTCAATTTTTCCGGCGTGAGTCGTATGCGAGCGCTAACAAGTCGTCAAACGTCAGCCAATAGATCGTCAAGTTTTCGCGCAGGGAAGGGCTGTAATGGAATTCGGTCGAAATGCCGAACGGCGTGTGATCGAAATGCCGAACCAAAATGAATTGCTCGAAATGCCGAACCAGTGACCTCGCGGGTTACCGGCCCCTCAGACCGACTCCCGCCACCCGTTGGTGATGGGCAGCCGCCGGTCCTTCCCGAACCCCTTCGCCGAGATCTTCGTCCCCGGCGGATACTGGCGCCGCTTGTACTCCGCCGTGTCCACCATCCGCAGCACCCGGGTGACCAGCGCCGCGTCGTACCCGGCCGCCACGATCGCGTCGGCCCCCGAGTCCCGGTCCACGTACAGCTCGAGAATCGCGTCGAGCACCGGATAGTCGGGCAGGGAATCCGTGTCGATCTGCCCCGGACGCAACTCCGCGCTCGGCGGCTTGGTGATCGAGTTCTCCGGGATCGGCGGGGTCTGGCCCCGCTCGACCGCAGCCCTGTTGCGCCACTCGGCGAGCCGGAAGATCGACGTCTTGTACACGTCCTTGATCGGGCCGTACGCGCCCACCGAGTCGCCGTACAACGTCGAGTAACCCACCGCCAGTTCCGACTTGTTGCCCGGCGCCAGCACGATGTGCCCCTCCTGGTTGGAGATCGCCATCAGCATCGTGCCCCGCAGGCGGGACTGGAGGTTCTCCTCCGCCAGGTCCGTCAGGCCCAGCGAGTCCATGTACGCGTCGAACATCGGTGCGATCGGCACCGTGCGGAAGTTGAGGCCCGTCCGCTTCGCCAGTTCCGCCGCGTCACCGATCGAGTGGTCGGACGAGTATTTCGACGGCATCGCCACGCAGTACACGTTCTCCGCGCCCACCGCGTCGCACGCGAGCGCCGCGACCAGCGCCGAGTCGATACCGCCGGACAGGCCGATCAGCACCGACCTGAAGCCGTTCTTCGTCACGTACGCCCGCAGGCCCGCCACCAGCGCCGAGTACACCTCCTCGTCGTCGTCCAGGCGCTCCGCGTACTCGCCGGTCCGCTCGGCCTCGTACGCCGGCAGCGGCTCCTCGGACAGCACCACGCGGTCGATGCGCAGACCGTCGTCCACCACACCGGTGGGAGCGTCGGCGAGGGCCGCGGGCAGGTCCAGGTCCAGGACCACACAGCCCTCCGTGAACTGCGGGGCCCGTGCGATGACCTCGCCGTCCCTGTCCACGACGATCGAGTCGCCGTCGAAGACCAGTTCGTCCTGGCCGCCGACCATCGCGAGGTAGGCGGTCGTGCAGCCCGCCTCCTGGGCGCGCTTGCGGACCAGCTCCAGGCGGGTGTCGTCCTTGTCGCGCTCGTACGGGGAGGCGTTGATCGAGAGCAGGAGGCCTGCCTTCGCGGAGCGCGCCGCCGGGACCCGGCCGCCGTCCTGCCAGAGGTCCTCGCAGATCGCGAGCGCCACGTCGACGCCGTGCACGCGCAGTACGGGCATGGTGTCGCCCGGCACGAAGTAGCGGAACTCGTCGAAGACGCCGTAGTTGGGGAGGTGGTGCTTGGCGTAGGTGAGGATCACTTCGCCGCCGTGCAGCACCGCGCCCGCGTTGCGCGGGGAGCCGGCCGGGCGGCCGAACTTCGGCAGGTCGCTCTCGGACCGGTCGAGGTAGCCGAGGACCACCGGCAGCTCACCGAAACCCTCGTCGGCGAGGCGCGCGGCGAGTGAGCGCAGGGCCGCGCGGGACGCCTCCACGAAGGAGGAGCGCAGGGCGAGGTCCTCGACGGGGTACCCGGTCAGCACCATCTCCGGGAACGCCACGAGGTGCGCTCCCTGCTCGGCGGAGTGCCGGGTCCAGCGGAGGACCGAGTCCGCGTTTCCGGCGATGTCGCCGACGCGCGAGTCGATCTGGTTCAGGGCGAGGCGTAGTTGAGGCACGCCGCCAAGTGTAATCGTCAATGCGACGCGATGGGGGGTGGGGGAGTGTGGGTCGCCCCACGCCGGGCCTGGGAGCTCGGTCTAGGGTTTCCGGTCATATGCCGCAAGTCGGTCCCATGGTAAGGAGCTTGAGGTCATCTCTCCCTGATGGTGGGGCAATGGGATCTTGAAGTGCATTGCCCGGATGTCATGGCCGCGTCTTCAGTAGGGGATATGGCGTACAGCGAGGCACATACGGCACATGTGGACAGTCAGGGCCGCGGGACGGGCTGGGGTTGGTTCCTGGCCTGGTTCGCGGTGGGAGCGTGCGCGGCTGCCGGGCTCGCCGCCATCCTGACGGTGGGGCTGGTTCTTCTTGTCCTGGCCGCCGTGGCCGCGGGGCTGCTGCTGCGGAAGGGGCCGCGGAACGCCGTTGCCGGAGGTCTCACGGGTCTGGCGCTGCCGCTCTTCTACATCGCCTACCTGAACCGGGGAGGCCCGGGGGATGTCTGCCGTTCGTCGGCGGGCGGGCAGACGTGCACCGAGGAGTACACCCCCGTACCGTTCCTGGTCGGTGGCGTGCTCGTGTTCGTCGCGGGCTTCGTGATCTTCCTCATGATCGAGCGGGCCACCCGAAAAGCACCCGTCCCCGGACGGTGAACGCTCCGGGGACGGGCTTCGGGCATGTTGCCGCGTCGGCGGCGTCGCCGGGTCAGCGGCGGTACGACTCCACGTAACCCTTCGAGGGCGAACCCACGCCGGTCACGTCGTCGTAGCCGCGTACGGCCTGCAGCGAGCTGTCCTTGCCGAGGCTGCGGACAGAGGTGAGGATCCCGTCAGTGGCGTCGTAGCCGTTGGCGAAGTCCAGGCGTGCCACGGCGAGTCCGTACCCCGTGGGGTTGTCGGTGACGTCGTGGTAGACCTTCGCGTGCGAGGCGTACGTCGCGTAGATCGCCGGGTTGGCGAAGCCGATCGCCTTGCCGCCGCGGGCCTCCTGCGCGAGGGCCTGTACGGCCGCGATCACCGGTGCCGCCAGGGACGTACCGCCGATGCGGTACTCGCTGTACGCGGTGCCGCCCTCCGGCAGGGTTTGGGTCTGGCCGACCTTGAAGCCGGTGTTCGGGTCGGCGATCGCCGCGATGTCCGGGACGACGCGGTTGCCCTTGGAGCTGTTGGCCTTGGCCAGGTAGTCCGGTACGAGGCCCTTCTGGTAGAAGGGCTCCGCGACGGTCGCGCTGGTGCCGCCGCCCGCGCCCGAGGTGTAGGCGCCCGGGAAGTTCGTCCAGCTCTTGCCGTCGGCCGACAGCGCGGCCTTCTGGGTGCCCCAGCCGGTCTCCCACTGGTACTTGTCGCCCCGGCCGACCGCCAGCGAGGTTCCGCCGACCGCCGTCACCCACGCCGAGTTGGCCGGGGTGTCGACCTGCTTCTGGCCGGTGTTGACGACCTCGTCGCCGTTGTCGCCG
This sequence comes from Streptomyces sp. SID12501, assembly GCF_010550245.1. Lineage (GTDB taxonomy): Bacteria > Actinomycetota > Actinomycetes > Streptomycetales > Streptomycetaceae > Streptomyces. The sequence goes on along the minus strand of NZ_JAAGLU010000009.1, from coordinate 78,845 downwards.
GAGGAGAAGTAGAAGCCGATGCCCTGGACCGCGCCGAGCTTGAACACCTGGTCGTAGGCGGCGGCCAGGTCCGGCGTCTGGTTGGCCTCGATGTCGCCCCACGAGTTGGAGACGATGTCGGCGAGGTGCTTGTCGACGATCTTGCCGAGCGAGTCGAGCAGATCGTCGTCGGTGCAGGACGCGGAGCCGACGTACGTGATGTCGGCGTCCGGCGCGACCGCGTGCACGGCCTCGACGTCGAGGGTCTCCTCGCCGTACCAGCCGGCCGCGGAGCAGTCCTCGGTGTACCGGTAGTCCGCCGGCAGGACCTGCTTGAGCTGGCCCTTCCGGTAGGTGGCGTCACCGTGGGCGTCCGCGTAGGTGGCGGCGTCGGCGGCGATGTACGGCGAGGCGTAGGCGTCGGTGATGGCGACGCGCACCTTCTTGCCGGTCCAGCTGCCCGCGCCGTACGCGGCTCGCAGCTGCTTGCCCGTGTAGCCCTGGATGGCGTACGGGATCTGCGCGCCGTACGCGGTCGGCAGCGTGGAGGCGGTGTTCGAGCCGTAGTACGTGGAGAACGGACCCGAGTTGCGGAACACCGTCTCCGGCGCCGGCAGGGTGTCGTCGTGGGTCGCGTGGTGCGGGGCGTTGTCCAGACCCGTGACGGTCAGGACGGCACCGTTCAGGCTCTCCGGCGCGGAGGCGGCCTTCGCGGGCGCCCGGTACGTCTTCTTGCCCTTGGCGTAGTTGTGTAGCTGTGTACTGAACGCCTTCTCGGCGGCTGCCACGTCACCGGTCACCGTGACGTAGTGCGCCGTGACGCCGGTGACCGTGAGGCCCGACGCCTTCAGCCACGCCTTGACAGCGGCGACCTGGGCCGGGGAGGCCCCGAAGCGCTTCTGGACCTGCGCGGCGGTGAGGTACTTGCCGTACGAGGCGGACGTCGGGTCGGAGACGGCCTTCGCGTACGCGGTCAGACCATTGGCGTCCTGGCCGGCGAAGTAGACCCGGGCGGTGACCTTGGAGCTGTCGGACGTGGCTCCCTTGTCCGCCTTGGCGGTGGCCCACGCGGGCCTGGTGCCGGCGAGCGTGTCCCGGCCCGGGGCGTCCGCGGCATGGGCCGCGGGTATGCCGAGCGCCAGCGCGCCGGCGAGCAGAGGCAGTGTCGCTGCCAGGCTCACACCGGCGCGCTTGACGGCGCGAGTGGATCTCATGGAACCCCCTGATGCGGTTCAACGCGAGCAAGGCGAGTGATCACTCGCCGCTGGCCACTCTCGCGATGAACTGTTCATGCCAGGGGAATGGACGGGGAATAGCTGTGCCAAGAAGCCCCCAAGGGAACGTATACGCAAGTGATTTGAGGTTTAAGGCCCCAATCGTCCCGCCGAACCGCCCACCGTGGGAAGGGCCTGGGAAAGGCCTGGGAAAGGCACTGGGGGAAAGGCCTAGGAAAGAGCCTTGGCGCCGCGCTCCTTCAACATCCCCGCCATCAGGGAGATCTCCGACTGCTGCGCGTTGACCATGCCCTGCGCGAGCCGCTTCTCCACCCCCACCTCGCACCGCTCCACACACCCGTCGGCCATGTGGACACCGCCCTGGTGGTGCTTGGTCATCAGCTGGAGATAGAAGACCTCGGCCTGCTTGCCGCTGAGCTTGCCCAGCTTCGTCATCTCGGTGTTGGTCGCCATGCCGGGCATCAGCGCGCCGTCCTTGCCGTCGGCCATGCCCGCCATGTCCATCCAGGACATGGGCGCGTCCGAGGACACCTTCGGCAGCTCCCACAGGTCGAGCCAGCCCAGCAGCATGCCGCGCTGGTTGGCCTGCGTCTGTGAGATGTCGTACGCGAGCCGCCGGATCTCCTCGTTGCTCGTGCGGTCGCGCACGACGTAGGACATCTCGACGGCCTGCTGATGGTGGACGGCCATGTCACGCGCGAAGCCCGCGTCCGCCGAGTCGGCGGTGGGTGCCTTCATCCCGGATTCGTCGCCGTCGGCGACCGCGTAGGTGATCGCGCCGGCCGCGACGAGCGCCGTCGCGGCGGCGCCGGCTATCCAGGCCGACCGGCTCACTGGGACAGCCCGTTCGTGCAGGCGGCGCCCGGCTCGGGAGTCTGCTTGCCCTGGACGAACTCCTCGAGGAACTTGTCCACGTTCGGGTCCTTGGCGCTGGTCACCGTGCGCTGCTTGCCCCAGGCGGACAGCATGATCGGGTCCGCCTGCTTGTCGTCCGGGCTCATCAGCGTGTACGGCGTCTTCTTCACCTTGGCCGCGAGGGCGTCGACGTCGGTCTTCGACGCCTTGCTGTTGTACGTCACCCACACGGCGCCGTGCTCCAGCGAGTGCACGGCGTTCATGTTGTTGAGTGCCTTGGCGTAGACGTCGCCGTTGCAGTTCATCCAGACCTGGTTGTGGTCACCGCCGACCGGGGGCTCCATCGGGTAGTCCACGGTCTTGGTGACGTGGTTCTGGGTGAGCTTCTTGTCCCAGGTCTTCACCCCGTCCGCGGCGGTGACGAACTTGCCCGCACCCTTGGAGTCGGTCGCCGCGGTGTCACTGTCGTCGGACTGCTTCTTCACCAGGACCGTCGCACCGACGACCAGGCCGGCCACTATGACAACGCTCACGCCGATCGTGAGGATCCGGTTCCGGCGCTCACGCGAGCGCTCGGCGCGCCGCATCTCCTCTATGCGCGCCTTGCGCGCCGCGCTGCCACTGTCTTTGGCGTCTTTGGCGCTCTTCTTGGCTGCGGAACCCATGGGATCGGTCCTTCTGGGGAAAGGGGCGGGCGGTTGGCCGGTCGGTTGCTCGGTGTCTGATCGTAATCGGTGGCCACTGATCGTAATCCGCGACCGTCCGCAACGGTTCCCGTCGGGGGTCACCCATTACGGATGTCGCCGCGAACAGGCAAGATGAGGAGCAGAGCGGTGCACCTGCCGTATGCGAGGCGTTCACTCCGAGGTCGGCTGGACGATCAAGGTGCGCAATGCGCATGAAATGCTGTTGTGGTGGGATGCTCAGGTGCCCGACCGCCTTCCGTGGTGCGGGAGACAGGCGGCCTGACCAGCAAGGATGGGGAAGCGGAAGATGGACAAGCAGCAGGAGTTCGTGCTCCGGACGTTGGAGGAGCGTGACATCCGGTTCGTCCGGCTGTGGTTCACGGACGTCCTGGGCTTCCTCAAGTCCGTGGCCGTGGCCCCGGCCGAGCTCGAGCAGGCCTTCGACGAGGGCATCGGGTTCGACGGCTCCGCGATCGAGGGATTCGCTCGCGTATACGAGTCCGACATGATCGCCAAGCCCGACCCGTCGACGTTCCAGATCCTCCCGTGGCGCGCGGAGGCCCCCGGCACCGCCCGGATGTTCTGCGACATCCTCATGCCGGACGGCTCGCCGTCCTTCGCGGATCCGCGCTACGTCCTCAAGCGGGCCCTCACGCGCGGCTCCGACCTGGGCTTCACGTTCTACACGCACCCGGAGATCGAGTTCTTCCTCCTGAAGGACAAGCCGCTGGACGGCAGCCGCCCGACCCCGGCCGACAACTCCGGCTACTTCGACCACACCCCGACCCACGTCGGCCAGGACTTCCGCCGCCAGGCGATCACCATGCTGGAGTCCATGGGCATCTCGGTCGAGTTCTCCCACCACGAGGGCGCCCCCGGCCAGCAGGAGATCGACCTGCGGTACGCCGACGCGCTCTCCACGGCGGACAACATCATGACGTTCCGCCTGGTCATGAAGCAGGTGGCGCTGGAGCAGGGCGTCAACGCGACGTTCATGCCGAAGCCGTTCTCCGAGCACCCCGGCAGCGGCATGCACACCCACCTCTCGCTCTTCGAGGGCGACCGCAACGCGTTCTACGAGTCGGGCTCGGAGTACCAGCTCTCCAAGGTGGGCCGCTCGTTCATCGCCGGCCTGCTGAAGCACGCGGCGGAGATCGCGGCGGTCACCAACCAGTGGGTGAACTCGTACAAGCGCATCTGGGGCGGCTCGGAGCGCACCGCGGGCGCCGGCGGCGAGGCCCCCTCGTACATCTGCTGGGGCCACAACAACCGCTCGGCCCTGGTCCGCGTCCCGATGTACAAGCCCGGCAAGACGGGCTCCGCGCGCGTGGAGGTCCGCTCCCTGGACACGGGCGCGAACCCGTACCTGGCGTACGCCGTCCTGCTGGCCGCCGGCCTCAAGGGCATCGAGGAGGGCTACGAGCTCCCGCCGGGTGCCGACGACGACGTCTGGGCCCTCTCGGACGCGGAGCGCCGCGCGATGGGCATCGAGCCGCTTCCGCAGAACCTGGGCGAGGCGCTCTCCCTCATGGAGCGCAGCGAACTGGTAGCCGAGACGCTCGGCGAGCACGTGTTCGACTTCTTCCTGCGCAACAAGCGCCAGGAGTGGGAGGAGTACCGCAGCGAGGTCACTGCCTTCGAGCTGCGGAAGAACCTGCCGGTTCTGTAGGCGCAGGTCAGAGGGGTTTTCCCGCCAGAACGACACGTAGGGCCGACGGTTGCGAACCGTCGGCCCTACGGCGTGTCAGTGGCCCTGGGCCGTCTCTGGGCCGTCAGGCGCCGAATCGGTGCCCGCGTACATGCTGTCCACGGCTTTCCGGGTCCGTCCGTCGCTGCTCGGCATGAGGTGCGTATAGACCCGGAGCGTGAACCCTGGGTCGGTGTGACCGAGGTACGTACTCAGAGCCTTGATGTTCTCGCCCGAGTCCAGCAGCACTGAGGCATAGAAGTGCCGCAGAGCGTGCATGCCATGCTCGCGCGCAGCCTGGTGCCGCTCGCCGGGCTTCGGCTTGGGGATGACGCCGGCCGTGACGAGAGCGGGCTTCCACACCCGCATATTGAAGTCGGTACGGCGAACCGCGCCTACGCCGTTGGCCCTGGTGAGCAACAACCGCTTCGTCACGAGCGGACCGTCCGGCCGAAGCCAGGGGAGTGTGACCTCCGCCGGCGGAAACTTCTCGCGATGCCGCTTGAGAACGCGCGCGACGTGATCAGGCAAAGGCACGTCGCGCACTTTGTTGCGCTTGGGAGGACCGAAGACGAGGTGCCCGCCGACGACCTTGACTTGGCACGCGATGTGCAGCCATCCCGTGTCGAACCTGACCGCATCGTCCGGCAGGCCGAAGATTTCACCCTGCCGGAGCCCGCAGCCGCCTCCCAAGTCGACCACGGCGCGGTAGTGCTCGGGGAGCGCGGCGCGCACGGCGAACGTGCGCTCAGCGGTCCAGGGCACGACGCGGCCAATCCCTGCCGCAGGTGGCCGTACGGAACGCGCGCGGCAGGGGTTCTTCGGCAGGTGCGTGTCGTCGACAGCCGCGTTGAAAACCGTCGAGACGCTGTTGTAGATCACGCGCCGATACGACGATGCGGAGATGACCCGTTCCAACTCGCTCAGCCAGTCCCGGATGTGTTCCGGCTTGAACGACCCGAGCGGACGCGATCCGAGGTAGGGGATCGCATGCCCACGGAGCTGCGATACGACTGACTCACGCGTGGTCGCGTCCGTGGACTGCGTCGTCAGCCACTTCTCGGTGTACTGCCCGAACGTGATGCGTCCGGCGGACGGGTCGACGTACTGCCCGCGCGACATGTCGGCTTCGATGTGGGCGAGCCATTGGTCAGCGAGACGCTTTTCCTTGTCCCGGAACGACTTGCTCTTCTCGGTGCCGTCGGGGCCAATGTATCGGGCGCGGTAGCGGAGTCCGGTTCCGTGGCGGTCGGTCTTGACGCGGACGGTCCTGCCGGCGGCATTGGTCTCGGTCTTGAACCAGCGGTCTTGGATGTGGCCAGCCATGCGGTGGCGGTCCCTTCTGGGTATGGGAAGGGAGGGCCACGGTGTGGCCCTCCCTGGGGTGTTGAACTGTGTGGTTGTGGCGGTGTTGTCAGGCGGCAGTCCGGTCGTTTGCCATGCTTTGGGCGATGTAGGCGTGGACGACGGCGGGGTCGTAGCGCACGTGTTTGCCGATGCGGAAGCTGGGCGGGCCGGTGTGCTTCTTGCGCCACTGGTAGACGGTCTCTTTGGGCACCTTGAGCAGCGTGGCGATGTCGTCGGGGGTGAGGTATTGGTCCGGGAGACCACCTCGGAGGATGGCGCGGGGGTCGGACTCTGGGGGAGTTGTCATCAGGCTCCAAACGGGGCGGGTGCCGCCGCACAAACCGCAAAATCCGCAGAAAAGCCGAGGATGGCCGTTGACCTGCGGTGTTGTGGTGTGCGGGTGATGGTGGACAGCGCTCCGCAAAATTCCGCGATATTCCGCAAAAATCAGGGGCGGTCGTCGACCGGCCCCGGGCGGTGGGGTGGTGCTCGGTTTTTTGCGGAATATCGCGGGATTGTGCGACGCGCCCCCGACCGGATTGGGGCGGGGGCTGCGTCGCAGGTCAGCGGGGGTGTCCGGGGGTTATTGCGGATTTTGCGGTTTGTGCGGCAGGGTTTGTGCGCGCGGCCGGGGTTATCGGCCTCGCTGTCGTAGGGCGGGGTGGGCGAGTAGGCGGGGTGCCGGGGGGCGTCCGCGCTTGCCGGTGCGCTCGGGTTGGTAGGAGCGCAGGTATCCGTGGTCTTCCAGTAGCGCGAGGGCGGGTTCGAGGTCGGCGACGGTGGGGACCTCGCTGCGGGACAGGGCGGTGAAGACGTCCCGCCGGCTGACGTCGTCCCATCCGTTGTCCCTCAGCGCGTCCAGCACGCTGCGGGCGCGGCCCATGACCGGGTCGGCGCCCATGGCGTCGAACACGGCGAGGGCGTGGGCGGTGTAGTACTCCCCCAGCTCGATGGCCGCGTTCACGGTGGCTTCGGTGACGGGGTGGGCGTAGCCGTTGCCGCCGTGTTCGGCGAGGTGCAGCAGCGCGGCCATGCGGGCGGTCGCTCCGACGAGTTTCCCGGCCCAGTCGGTGATGTGGCCCAGCCTGCCGCCGCGCGCCTTGAGCCAGGGTTCGACCCGTTCCTGATAGGCGATCAGGGACGCGTCCGCCTCGGGGGTGAGCTGGATGACGGCCGGGTCGGTCCAGTCTGCGAGGGACAGGGTGAGGTCGATGACCCTCGCGGAGTAGGTGGCGGCCGTCTCTTCGGGGACCGGATCGGTGATGACCTTCCGGTCACCGACCGTCGACACCGGCAGCGAGTACAGGAAACGGCCCAGCAGGCCGCGACCCTTCCCACCCTTGATCTTCCCCATGTCCAGCAGCACATCGGGCTGAACTGCCAGTCCCATGGTCAGGGCGGGGGCGTCGACGTACTCGCGGCGGGTCTGCCTGTTGACCCTCAGGCGCCCTCCGGCATGGCCTTTGAGGAAGACTTCCATGTTGGGACTGCCCGAGTAGCGGCCGGCGATGATGTCGAAGATTCCTCCTTCGTCGCTCATCACCGACAGCCGGCCGCCCTGCTCCGCGATGAGCGAGGTGACCGTCTCGGGTGTGCAGTCGTCCGCCAGCAGCAGAGGTTCGGCCGGCACGGTGAGCGTGTCGGCGGTCTGCGCGAGACCGACGGCGGTCTTCACCATCTCGTCTCGCTTGTCCGCGTCGGCGGACGCGGCCTTGACGGTGGCCTTGTCCGCCGCTTCCTTCGCCAACCGCGCCGTCAACTCCGCTTCCACGATCCTCGGCTTCATCGCCGCCTGAAGCTGTTTCTCCGCCTCGTACAGCGGGTCGGTCAGCAGCCCGAAGACGGCCGATTTACGGTTGCCGGGCGGGAGCGCGACCACGGTGAAGAGGTTGGTCGGCTCACGCCAGTGGCCGCGTACGTGGACCACCGACCGGCCGCCGGCCGCCGTGGCGAGCACAGCGAGGGCGACCGAACCGGCGAGGTCGACCGGGGTCTGTGTCTCTTCCGCGACGGCCGCCACGAACTCCCCCAACCAGGCGGGGAAGACGTGCGCGGGGAACGCCGGACGTTCTCGGCGGCCGGTGAGGGGAATGGGGTCCTCCCACACGTCCGGTGCCGCGTCGTCCTCGCCCGGCGGGTCTTCCAGGGTGGGCAGTCCGGCCCACAGGTCGGGACTGTCCACAGGATGTGGAGTCATGAGACCGCCCTCCCTTCATCGGTGGTGGTGTGGGGGCAGACGCCGACGCGTACGCGGGCGGTCAGCCGGATGACGGCGGCACGGCCCCGGGCGCGTTCGTGATGCCCACAGGCACACAGCCAGTCCGCGACCGGCACGCCCTCGCACTGGATCTGTAGCCCCGGGGTGATGCCGGTGACGGTGACCGTCTGCGGGTCAGAGCCAACGGCAGAAAGGACGCCCATACGGGCGGCGACCCTCAGTTCGCATGCCGTCGGCCGTCGCGGGCGCTGTACGGCGCCCTGAGGGCTTTTCATGGGGGTTCGGGATGCTTTGGTCATGCCGCACGCTCCACAGCCGTCTCCAGGCCGTTGGCGACCGCGCGGCGCGCGTAGGTCTCCGGGACACCCACCAACACGGCGGCCGTCACGATCTCTTCGCCGATCGCCGTAAGTCCGCACGGTCCGGGACAGGCCGTGTGCTGTGCGGCAAGGAATCGGGCGACGCCGAACGCCTGGGATCCGGCGCCAGATTCAGTACGGGCCCGTACGAGGGCGAGGCCGCGTTCCAGACCGATGCGGACGTAGCGCTCCGTGTGACGGCACCCGGTGGCCACCGACCGGCCCCACGTGGCGCGGTCGGGGACAGAAGAGTCCACCTCCCCCGGGGCGGGGGTGGTCTCTTCCTTCACCAGCAGCGCGCGCACGGCCGCTGGGAGAACGGCCATACGGCCGGTCCCGGGTCCGAGCCAACGGGCGTACTGCGTCAGGGACTTGATGTCGACACCCGGGCGGACCGCGTTCGACGACGCCATGGCACCCAGGTAGAGCCAGTGCTCACCGCGCGTCGTCCGCACCCTGCGGGTCGCGGGCAGAGTCGCGCGGGCCCATGCGACGGCCGCCTCGTTGTCCAGATCGACGACCGTCAGCCCGGCCCCGCCGGGGTGGTAGGCGAGCGTCACCGCCTCACGCCACACCGGCGCCCACAGGGGCGAGGTGAGAACGTGCGGGTCAGTGGTCGCGGCGGCCCATCCATGGCAAGGAGCGGGGCATCGGCACGGACCCGCCGCCTTCATGTTCGGCCGGTCCCCACAAGCACTGCCCTTGCAGGAACGGCAGTTGCCGAACGGCAACTTGCCCTCGCGCAGGGGCAGGACCGGGACGCCGGCCGCCGCGAGGGCGAGGGCGACCCGCAGGGGTTCGGGCATCGCGCTCATGCCGCCGCCTCCAACGCCCCGGTGGCCGCGAGGTAGGCGCGGCCGATGAACTCGCTGTAGGCGGGCGGGATGCACTCGCGGATGCCTTCGCGGGTCATCCAGGGCACGTCCATGACGTGGCGGGCGAGGGGGACGCCGGAGAAGTTGCCGACGAACTGTCCGTAGTGGCCGGGCGGGACGGGGCGGCCCATCTTGGCCTGGGGGGCGGTGTGCGCGGGGTGTCCGGGCTGGGGGAGGGTGAAGCCGCCGCCGGGTTCGAAGTACCGGTGCCGGTAGGTCTCCACACCGAACATGGCGCCGCACAGCAGCACGGGTGTACGGAGCTTGGGGAGTGCTCCCCGGACGTTCTCGATGACCCAGGGGCGCCCGGTGGTTTCCAGGGCGGTGCGGGTGGGGTCGATCAGGTCGGGGTGGATGTTGCCGTGCAGCCTCTGGCAGTCGCTGTCCAGCTGGCAGGGGGGCGAGGTGTGGATGAAGTCGAACTCGCCGCCGTGCTCGCGGATGTAGGCGACCGCGTCGCCCTGGATGAACGGGTAGGGGTAGAGGGGCTGCGGGTCGATGTCGATGCCGGTCACGTCGAATCCGGCATCGGCGTAGCCCTTGCCTGCTCCGCCCTGTCGGCAGAACGCGTCCAGCAGACGCGGCCGTGGGCCGGGGACTCGCCGGATGTCGGTGGGTTGGGTCATGCTGGAGACCTCCGCAGGTCTGTTGAGGGCAGGTGGACAACAAGGGCGGCCCCGCGACTTTGGCGAGACGAGGGGGCCGCCCTTGGCGTAGCTAGTTGTTCCTGGCCCAGTAGAGGTACTGCCGGCGGACGTAGCGGCGGGGGTCGCCGGTGACGGTGGCGCCGTCCAGTTCGATCAGGAAGCGGGCCAGTTCGAGGGCGTGTTCGTCCCTCAGGCAGTGGTCGGACGGGAGATCGGCGCTCCTGCGGTCGACGACGGCCGCACGGCGCAGCCACCACTCCCGGTTGCGCCTTCCGGCGTGCGCCTCGTTGACGAGCCACTCGAACTCGGCACGGGGGTGCGGGGCGCCGGCGTACGCGTCCTCCGCCGTCGGCCACGGCTCCGGCCCGGGGTCGGCGTTGGCGGCGGTGTCGGGCAGCAGGAACGCGCGGGCCACGGTGGCGGCGACGGCGGCGATGTTGCGGGGGTCGTCGTTGGTGGCGCGGTAGTCCTGCCGCTCGCACTGTTCCCAGACGGCGAGGGCGATCGCTTCCATGAGCGGGTCCTTGTCGTCCCAGAGGGCGGCGGATGCGGTGGCGGGCGTGGTCATAACTTCCTTTCGGAGCACGGGTGTTGCTCTCCTTCTCAGCCGTAGAACCGGTTGCGCTTGATGACTGCCTTGCGGATGTTGACCGTGGTCCCGCCCCGGGGGCCGCTCGCGCCGAACACCTGGACGGCGATCCAGCCGCCGAAGATGACGGCGGCGAGGATGACGAGCTGGGTCACCAGGGCCGTCAGGGCGGCGATGAACGTGGTGAGCAGCAGCAGTCCGCCGCACACCGCGAGGAATCCGACGCCCCCGAGGGCGACGTTCACGGCCGCGCGGGAGACGGCCGGCGGGGTGGTGACGACCGGTTCGGGGTGGACGGGGTTGAGGGTGTAGCCGGTGACAACGCGGCCGTCGGGCAGGACGACGCTCGTCACGGCGGGGATGGCGCCCGGCTGCATGGGCCCGAGCGGCGTGGTGTGGGCGGGGGCGAGCGGGGTGGGGATGTGGACTTCCACGGCCGCCCTCTCGTGTCCGGCCGGACGGCCGTACGCGGTGGGTTCGTTCATGGTGCTGGTCTCCGTTCGGATCAGCGGCCGACGCCGGGAACGGCGTCGGTGACGGCGGTGACGAGTTCGTTGACGGTGTCGGCCGCGCCGGTGTGGGCGAGGTAGAAGCCGAAGAGCGCGACGGCGACGGCCGCACCGGCGCCGACGGCCTTGAAGCGCAGCAGCAGCACGACGAAGACGGCGAGCAGCAGCACGAGCGGGATGGTGATGACCACGGGTCCTCCGGGTGGGGTCAGCGGGTGCCGGCGCGGTAGGTGCGCGTGGCGCGGTTGTAGATCCAGCGGCCGATGCGTATGCGCTTGCCGGTCGCGTGGCAGCGGCGGCAGTCCTTGCCGCGCTTGGTCTTGCCCTTGCGGTCGGTCTTGAAGGCGTGGCCCATGCCGTCGCACTTGCGGCAGTCGCCGAACGGGCTCACCCAGCACTTGGCGCTGTAACAGAGTGTGATGGCGAGTAGGCAGGCGATAGCGAGGAGGGGAAGGCTCATCAGGGGCCTCTCAGGCAGGGTTCTGGGGGTTTCCGCAGGTGAGCCGCTAGCCGCTAGCAACCTGATCAGGCAGGGTTTTGGTCGCTAGCAGGGTCGCTAACGCTAGCGACGGCTACCGCTAGCGTTAGCGACCCTTCGGGCCTATCCGGCGTCCCGCTGTTCGTTGCGCTGCGTAATCGCGGCGGCGATGTCCTCGCGCTTGATACCGCGCTTGTTGACCGTCTTGCCCTCGACGCGGCGCCCGATCTGCTCGGTGCCCACACCGAACGGCTTGAGCGCTGCGGTGAGCGCTTCCGCCTTCGGCTTGGCGTCCATCTCGGCCCACGGGCCGTAGACGTCGGGGCGCAGGTCGGCCAGCCGGTCGACGACCGTTTCCGACCAGATCTTTGTCTCGCCCTTGCCGAGCACGGCGGCGACGTCGTCCAGGATCGTGGCGGACGTCTCGGGGGCGGGTGCTTCGCCGGCCGCGTCGCCGGACAGGGTGCCCTCTGCCTCGCGCAGCGCTGCCGCGCGGGTCAGGACGCGTTCGGCGTCGCGGCCGTCTGCAAGGTAGGTGCGCACGATCCCGGAGTCGTCCGACATGCCCTTGAGCAGTCCCACACCCTTGTGGGACTTGAGCAGCTTGGACGCGTCCAGCCCTTCCGAGTACGAGCCCGCACCGAGGATGGTGTCGGACACCTGGTAGGCACCGACCCGCAGCGCGAACCGGGCTTGGTGCTGGTCACGCAGCTCCGAGGGGCACGCCTTGTCGTCCGGCTTCTGCGTGGACGTCATGACGCTCACACCCACCGCCGGGGCGACGCGGGCGAGGTAGACCAGCAGGGACAGGATCTCCTTGCCGTGCTCGGGGTGCTGCAAGTACTCCTGCACCTCGTCCACCACGAACAGCGTCAGCGGCATGTTCAGCTTCTTGTCCCGGCTGATCTCCGGAGTCAGCTTGCCCTCCGGGCAGATGTGCAGCGGCAGTTCGGACAGCCGGTGGTAGCGGTCCTCGACGTCCGCCTTCAACTCCCGCAGCGACGTCAGCAGATGCAACACCGGATCGATGTTGTTCTTCGGCACGATCCCGAACCCGATCCGGTGCGCGACCAGCGCGAACTTCCGCCAGTCCGGAGACGCCTTCCCATCGAACACGTACAACCTGACGTACGGGTCCAACGCGGCGGCGAGCGCGATCGTCCGGGCAGAGAACGTCTTGCCCTGACGCGGCACGGCACCGACCAGCAACGACAGCCACAACATCGTGGCCATGACCGCGTTGCCGCGCTCGTCGACACCCCACGGGAACGGCTTCCAGAAGTCGACCCGGGTCGCCCCCAGCAGCGGGGACTTGCCCGACGGAACGGCGAGCGGGTCACGGTCCGCGATCCAGTACGACACCCGCCGGTTGCTCGTCTCGTCCGTGTCGAGGAAGAGCTGAGTGGGCGCGATGTCCATGCCGGACGCGAGGCGGCCGTGTGCCTTGAGCGCGTCCTTGAACGTCCTGCCGAACGGCAGGTCCACGACCACGCGCCAGCCGTCGCCGTCGCGGCCGATCGGCCGGGGGAACGCGATCGTCTGATCCTTGCTGGTCAGGCCAGCCGCTTCGTGGGCGCGGATGACGACGTCCGAAGACAGCTTGCGCTTGCGGAACGTCACCTTGGCCATGTCGATCAGCGGCCGGTCCGCCGGCGCACCGACTACACCGAGCGTGGTGGTGAACGCGGCCACGGCGAGCAGGAGCATCCACGAGGGCGCCATGACGAACAGCGTCAACGTGGCGGCGAGGCCGACGATGCCGGCGAGGAATGCCACGATGCCGCGCAGCCGTACGCGGTCGTTGCGCTGCCGCGACAGTTTCAGGTACTCGGCAGCGTCCTCGTTGGCCACGGACGCGATCCGGAGTGTCTTGCCTTCCGCGTCGAACACCCACCGGCCGACAGCGGCCGACCAGCGCCACGCCCCGCGCGGGGAGTACCACAGCACCTTGGGGGTGTAGATGCAGGGCAGGCGAACGGCGTGGTAGCCGATCACAGCCGAGTAGTGGCGGACGGCCCACTTGCGGACGGCCGTGCGCTGGTCGGGCAGCTTCACCCAGTCCGGCAGCACGGGCAGGCGCGTCTTGTCCCGCGCCTCCATCCACTCGGACACCGAGGGCGGGTAGATCTCGCGGGGCGGGTCGACCGGGGCCCCCTCGGCAAGTCCGTCGGCCTCGGGGTCGTCGGTGTCGGGGAGTTCGGCCTGCCACTCGCCCGGCTTCACCACGCCCCCGGCGAGCATCTCGGGACCGGCGGGCGGGGTGGTGTCTTTCTTGAGCGGGAACGGGAGGACGTCGGCCGTGCGCTCGGGATCGGTGTTTTCCGGCTCGTTCGGGGGCGGGAACATGGGATTCTCGGTCACGATGGATCTAGCTCCTTCACGGGAGTTGCGGGGTCCGGCCGGCGCTGTAGGAGGTGGACGGCCGGACCCTGCTTTCGGGGTGGTTCAGGCGGCGCACTGTTCTTCGGGGTAGGCGCAGGTCACGCAGGTGCCGAGCGAGGTGGGGATGACGTATCCGGCGTCCTGGCGGCACTGCGGGCAGGTGCGGCGCGCGGTGTTGGCCTTGGCCAGCGCGCGCCACTTGGCCGCCGTCATGGGCCGGACCGGCTTGGCCTGGTCGACGCGGTAGAGGTAGGCGACCAGCGGGCCGCGCCGAAAGCGCGGACGCAGCACCTGTCCGGCCACGTCCTGACCGCCGGGACGCAGACCGCGCGCCCGGAGCTGTCGGCGAGTCGCATAGCCGTCCGGGGCGCACCGCCACGGAAAGGTGGGGATGCCGTGACGGGCGCCGGTCGGGTCGAAGCACTTGGCGAACGACCCACCCATCACGCAACCCGCTTCCATGCCGCCCTCAGGCGGACCTCGGACGCGGAGTGGCCGGCCGCGCGGAAGCGAATCGCCATCTCGCGGTAGGACAGGGCAGGGGTTTCGCTGTGGCGGATCTCGTCGACCAGGTCGTCAAGCTCCTGGTCACTGAGCGCGGGTACCGCTTCCAGCGAGCGGGTTCCTACAGGTTGTGTGGGTCCCCAGACGGGGAGTTCCCAGCGGGGTGTGACGTCGGGTGTGACGCGGCTCGTCACGCTGGTCAGCGCCCTGCCGGTGTCGTCCCCCTGCCGGGCGGCTTCCAGCGTCGACCACGCCCCGGCAAGAGACTTGGCCGTCTTGGCCTGGACGCGTGCGACGCGCGCACCGGCCTGCGTCACGGCCGTCAGCCGGGTCTCCTCGGTCGCCGCCTCAGCCCGCAACCGGGCACGGGCAACAGCCGCTTCGTCACGCGCCTCTTGCTGAATTCCCCGGATCGCCCTGAGCGCGGACTGAGTCAGCGCGGTGCGCTCCCACAGACCGTGCACCAACCACAGCGCCTTCGCCGCGATCGGCAGCCAGGCCACGGCCAACCACGCGCCGGTGCCCTGCTCTGCGGTGAGCGCGTGAGCGACCAGGACACCGGCCGCGATCACTCCGAACGACCAACCGACAGCGGTGACCGCGCGGTTGTGGTCGCCTTGCGCGGCGAGGCGGCGTTCGTAGGCGAGGGTGGCCAGCCAGCCGCCGTCGATGCCGAGACCGACGACCAGCGCGACCGGCCACGGCATCGCCGTGCCGAGCCACATCATCACCACGGCCAGAGTGAGGACCATGGACACCGCCGTCATGGCGACGGCGGGCAGAACGGTCTTGGCGTTCATGCCGCACTCGCTTCCGCCACAGCGTGCACGTCGCCGTAGCCGATCAGCTCCAACTCGGCACCCGCCAGGTCGACGGACGCTTTCAACACGCGCGTCTGGCCGGCGTTCTGCTCGCGGCAGACCACCGAGTCGGGGTCGATCCCCAGGGCGCTCCGCCACGCCTCGAACGCGGACAGGTCGTCATGGAAGGCGAGTCGCAGCCGGTCCGGGTAGACCGTGGTGACGTCCACGGTCGGCGCGGGCAGGTGCCCGAAGTCCACTGCCAGCACCCGCAACGCCCGCAAGGGCAGGGTGAGGCTGTCGAGTGTCAGGGTCCCGCTCACCGGAACCACCCCCGCTTCTTCTGTGCCGGGGCGGTCGCCGGTGCTTCCTGCTGCTCCCAGCGGCGGGCCTCGTCCTCGCGGCCGTCCAGCCGGGCGAGGTGCGCGGCCTGCTGACGCGGTGACATGGCCACCCACTCGCGGTGCGTGGCCGCAACCACCGAGCCGGACGGCGCGGGAGCGTCGACGGAGCGGGCGGCCTGCTGAGCCGCGTACTGCTGCTCGGGTGTCTGCATGTCCTTGAACCGGCGGCCCATCACGCACCCACCTTCGGCAGCGTCGCGGCCGTGTTCGCCAGCTCGCGGCCGGCGGCGAGCACCCGGCGGCGAGCCCGACGGATACGCCGCACGTCCAGCTCGGTGGGGGTGCGGTCCATGGTGACGATCTGCGCGTCCAACAGGTCGACTTCCGCCAGGATCAGCGGCATCTCCCGCTCGATGCCGTCCAGCTCAGCGGCCGTCGGCTCCATCCATTCGGCGAACGCGGTAACAGCATCCTGAACAGTGACGATGTGCTTCATGGGTCGTGGTCTCCCTAGTAGGTGTTACGGCCCGAACCGCGCCCCCGGTGTTAGAGCACCGGGGGCGCTTGCCGTTGATGTGGTGGGTTGGTCAGCCGTTGCGGCCGTAGGCCTCGTTCAGCTCGGTGACGACGTCCGTGCACTCGCCGGACGTGATGCGGTCGTAGACCTCCTGACCGCGCTGCACGGCTTCCGGGGAGGTCAGGTCAGTGGTGGACTCCTGCGACTTCATGCCGAACATGTGTGACTCCTGAGGTGTCGTAGGTGTGGGCCGGCGCCGAACGGATCGGCGGGCCCCGTTCCCCTGCCTGCTTTGCTGCGTACGCCCGTCGTGGCCGGGCAGGGGAGGCAACCCATCGACCACCCGTGTTCAGGTGGCTGGGTCGGCACACTGTTGAGTTCTCAAGGCGCAGTCGCTGCCGATAAGCGCGGTAACCCCTGGTCAGAGGGATTCCCGTCTTCACGGGACCCATCGGCGCTAGAAGTGCGGTCGTACCGTCCCGCAAAGCGACCTAGGTCGCTTGTCGTTGATGTGAAAGCTACCTAGGTCGCTTCCGAGCGTCAAGTGCTCGCACGGCTCTGAATTCGAGCGACCTAGGTCAAGTACGCTTTCGGGGTGGACTCACAGCAGAAGAGGAAGCCCAACGCCCGCGAAATCGCTGCCAGGGTCAGAGGCGAGATCGCCGCCGGGACGTTCGGCCCCGGAGACCGTCTCCCTGGCGGTCGGGCCTACGCCAAGAAACTCGGCGTGTCCCTGATGACCGTGCAGAACGCTTACGCGCAACTTCGGGAGGAAGGACTGGTGGAAGGTGTCTCGGGGAGCGGCACCTACGTCCGCGACACCGCCCCCGGTGAGCAGGGACCCCAGGAAGCGGCCTTGGGCTTGGCCGACCTGCAAGCCGAGGTCGCGCGCCTCTCGACCGGACTGGCCGGCGTCGTTGAGCGCGTCCAGCAGCTTGAGGCAGCCATGGGTCCCGCTGAGGGGCAGTCCGGCGCCTAGCGTCGCTCGCGGTGTGCTCGTCGTCATGCATCTAGCGTGTCCCGGC
This sequence comes from Streptomyces sp. SID12501, assembly GCF_010550245.1. GTDB lineage: Bacteria > Actinomycetota > Actinomycetes > Streptomycetales > Streptomycetaceae > Streptomyces. The sequence continues at coordinate 61,809 of NZ_JAAGLU010000009.1, read as the reverse complement.
GGGTGCCCAGTGAGTACGTACTCCTGCTGCCCTCGCACCGAACTAATCCGAACTTTGGCTGTCTAACGGGGTGTTGGCGGGTCTGAGCGGCTGTAAGACTGGCCGCATGGCAGAACTCAACGGAAACCCCGTCACCCTTGACGACCTTCAGAGCCTCGCCCTCACGAACTACGGGCACTTCACGTCAATGCGGATGGAGGACGGCACCGTCCGGGGCTTGTCGCTCCATCTCGACCGCTTGGAGCGAGACTGCCGCCTCGTCTTCGGTGTCGAGTTGGACCGAGAGCGGACGCTGAACTACATCCGGAAGGTAGCCGACGGCGTCACCGGAGTCGTTGGCCTTCGGGTCACCGTCTTCGATCCCGCGACCGACATGGGGCGCCCTAGCGACGCCAAGGAACCCCACATCCTGGTCAACCTGCGTCCTGGGGGCGCCATGCCGCCGCCGCCCCTCAGGGCCAAGACCTTCACCTTCACCCGCGACAACCCGCAGGTGAAGCACATCGGTCTCTACCCCCAGCTTCGAATTCGCCGTGACGCACAACTCGCCGGATTCGATGACGCCGTGTTCATCGAACCGGACGGTCGGATTTCCGAGGGAGGTACGTGGAACCTCGGCTTCGTCGATCGGGACGGCGCAGTCATCTGGCCGGACGCTCCCGTACTACCTGGCACGACGATGCTGCTGCTCCAAAGCCTCGATGCTCCGAAGCAGATCACCACCCCGGTCCGGCTTGCCGACATCCCGAACATGGCGGCGGCATTCGCCACGAACGTCACCATCGGCGTGCGCTCTGTCAGCGCGCTCGATGACGTGCAATTCCCGCAGGACCACCCCGTGCTCGCAGCGCTGCGTGACGCCTACGCCGGCATCCCCGGTGAGCGGCTGTAGACGCGTGCCGCCGCCCCTCACCGGGGGCGGCGACTCACGACAGAGGTAGCCCATGCCACTCGTTACGAAATGGACCGGACGTGAAGTCAAAGCGCTTCGTGAGGCGGTACGCATGAGCCTCATGGAGTTTGCCGAGAAGCTGGGGGTATCCGACCGCATCGTTTCCCGGTGGGAGGCAGACGGTGAACATGCCTCCCTCCGAATGGTGAACCAAGCTGCCTTAGACACCCTGCTTGCCAAAGCAGACAAGGACGCCCAAGGTCGCTTCGTCGGAATTTTGGCAGTGGACGACGTCCCCGCCCTCGCCATCATCGAGCCCGACGACGACCAGACAAGCAGTGGCGACTACGTGAAGCATCCTGGCGACGGAAAGCTCATGGCGCACATCCCAGAAGGAATCTTCCTGGCAGGGGAGGACGACGACCCCGTATGGGTGGATGAGTTCCACATAGACACGTTCCCGACAACCAACGCTGACTACGCGCGGTTCTGCGCGGCCACACGGCACGTGGTACCCGAGCATTGGCAGAACGGCCGATGTCCCCGCGACCTATACGACCACCCCGTTGTGCACGTGACATGGCAAGACGCGAACGCGTACGCGACATGGGCGGGCAAGTCATTGCCGACAGCCGAGCAGTGGGAGAAGGCGGCGCGAGGCACCACCGGGCGTACTTTCCCCTGGGGGGATCAGAAGACCGCAGCCAAGTGCAACGTCCGGGAGACCGGCGTGGAACGCACAACGTCCGTTTCTCGGTACCACAGCGGCGTCTCGCCCTACGGGGTCTACGACATGGTGGGCAACGTGTGGGAGTGGCTCGCAACGGCGACTACGCCTCATCGTTATGAACTCCGTGGTAGCGCCTTCACGAGCCCTCTGTTCCGGGGAGCGCCGGCCATCCCAAACGATGCCAACGGCACGATGCACGACGATGACACCGGATTCCGATGTGTGGCGACGACGGAGCAGATGGAGCCCCGCAAGCGGTGACGGATAGAACTTTCCCGGGGCGCCACTCGTTGTCCTGGTCTTTAGTTAGAATCGGGAATAGAGAAACATTTTCACCTACGGTAAAGCGAGGACCAGTGAAAGAGTCTCGGCCTAAAATTCCTGATCCTATAAAGCGCGAGGTGCGTCAGCGCTGCGGTTTCGGTTGTGTTGTCTGCGGCTTGCCGTTGTATGAGTATGAACACATGATTGAGTGGTCGAAAACGAAGCGCCACGTTGCCGATGAGATAACTCTCCTCTGTAACTTGCATCACGCCGAGAAGACGCGCGGATTCCTTTCGGTGGCAGATGTAATGCAGGCGAATTTGAACCCCAAAAATCTACAGTCGGTGGGTTCGGCGCCCTATAGTCTCCGCTTTTCCGGGGATACATGTCTAGTCGACATGGGGGGCAATCAGGCGCTGCACTACTTTAGCCATTCGCCTGTGGCGAACGCGCTCATGATTGATGGATTTCCAGTAATCAAATTTGAGCAGTCAGATGGTCATCTGCTGCTCTCTCTGCGAATCTATGGGCGCAATGGTAGGCGTCTGCTGGAAATTTATGAAAATGAGCTCGTATACTCGGTTGATTCGTGGGACATTGAACTGGTGGGAACCGCTCTGACTATCAGGGGTGGGGCGCGCAAGATACTGGCGGAAATCAAGTTCGATCCCTCGCGGGGTGTGACCATCCGTCGTGGCCTATTTGCCCGTGGTGATCACGTGATCCGAGTTGAGCCTGATTACCTGATGGACGAAAAGAAGGATATTCGACTTTCGGGGAGCTATGTGGAGGGGTGCCCAGGATGGGCATTCGCCTTCTGACGGCTGTCGCGCGCCGCCTGTGGGTGCTGATCGCGCCTTGTGGGGGCCGGAGCCGTCCGTACCCGGCTGACAAGCTGTTGGCCACGATCGAAGCCGGCACTGTGTTCATGCTCCGTGACGGACATACGACGGCCGGCGCGATCACGCTCACCCCGGACGCCGAAGAGGGGATGTGGACTGACGAGGAACTGGTCGAACCGTCGATCTTCGCCAACAAGCTCACCGTTGCACGTGAGTACGGCGGTCAGAACCTCGGTGAACGCTTGGTCGATTGGGCTGGCGACCGTGCGGGTGCTCGATGGCTCCGGCTGCACGCCTGGACGACGAATGAGGGTCTCCAGTGGTACTACCTAGCACAGGGCTTTACGCACGTTCGCACCGTCAATGAGGGCACGGCGATTAACGGCGGACCACGGGTTTCCGGATGGCTCGCGCAGCGGAAGGCGCGGCTGACAACGGATTACGGATTCACAGACCGTACGCCCCCCGAGCGGCTCCGATTCGCAGCCTAGCCCGCCTCCGTGACGGATCTATAAGAAACATCAGAGTAACGCAAAGGGCCCTTGATTAATGATCATAATCAAGGGCCAAATCTGAGCGTTCGTAATGCAAATTAAGGCTTCATGTTCCCCCCAGGAAAATAAGCCTAATGACTTGAGAAGTTTAGTGTGAGGATGGCGACCACAGGATGGGGATCGCCCTCTATGCTTGTCTTGTACGCGTTGTGGAACTGATAGTCCGCGCGCGCCTTACTCGTGATTTCGAAATGTCTAGTCTTCGACCATCCGTCGTCCATTGGGCGACCGGCTTTTCCTCGGAGGATCGAAGTGCTCGCCACGGCGCACGGTTTGTCCGGACTCTGTGCGAGGTGATCCCAGAACTGCTGAGCCTGCTGAATTCCCACTCGTTCGACCAGCTCATCGAAGTGATGTCTGAACTGTCGATGGATCAAAACTCGGTAAGCGGGAGCTTCGGAAGGACTTCCTCCAGGCCTTCTCGCGGGCTCATAGGGTTGATAGGCGCTTGATGGAGCCACACGTTACTCCGTTTCGCCTTCTGGGCGCGCCACCTCAACGAGATCCGGAATCGACCCCTTTTTCAGCAGGATGCTTCGCCTGAGCGGGTCTTCCAACTGACGCGCTGTTGTTTTCCAGGCGTCCAAGCACTCGTGAAGAACCATCGCGTCGTTGTCGCTGTCTGCGGCCACGATCGCTTCGTTCAACTCGTCAGCGAATTCACGCAAGTCCTCGCAGTCGAATACCCGAAGCCATGCTAGATCGCCGAGTTCATGCACAGTTGGCTTGGAGTCTGGTCGCGCGAGAAGCCGTGCCAGCCTGAGGTGTGCGGAAGACCATTTCCGAATTTCCTCAAGAAGCTGAAGATGCTTCTCGGGAAGCATCACCAAACTAGTGCCGTCCTTGTCTCGCAGTCTCGCCAGACCGCTGCGCGCCGCGTCCAAGAACTCTGTGCGACGTTGGGTAGCCAGGTCAGATGACTGGAAGATCACATCACCGCTGCTCACGCCGCCTCCTCTCTAGGTGAATCAGCATCCTGCCCAGGATCCTAGTTGTCAAGCGGCAAGATGCTATGCATGATGTTGTCCACGAAAGTGTGAAGCTTTGACCAGGATGAGGCGTACAGATGGACGAACCCGCTGCTAGGCCGTTCGATGCGTCGGTCATCCTGCTGGCTGAGGCACTTGGAAGCGTGCCGGCCGACTGGAGCACCATCAGCCTCGCCAAGTACATCCGTGACTCTGTCCTCACGCCCCCCTCTCGCCGTAGTGACCCAGTCGGCGCGGGGGTGAAGATCTTGCAAGCGATCAGTGCCCTCACTGATCGTGGACTCGATGCCTCCGCCTTCGTTCGCTATGGACTCGGACCCCGGCTCGGCGACATCATTGCCGCTTTTGCCTCACTTCCCCAGCTACTCGCGCTGGTCCCTGAGGGTGGAACGCCTGAGGGGATTTCGCAAATCCTCGAAACCCTTCCCGAAGAGTTGGAAAGTTGGTCGCATCTCTGTGCCGCAGATGCCTCCCCGAAGAAAAAGAGTGTCGGGAGTGGGAACCCGGAAGGCGTTCTCCTGAATAGCCTCATGGAAATCACCCATGATTGGCACGGGCGCGTCAATGTGTGGATTCAGCAAGCGAGTCTTTCGGAACTAATTGGCTGGGCTTGCCCGGTGGAGGAGGTTTTCGACTCCCTAGTCGGGCATGAAATTCCAGATGTGGAGATTGGGGAACACTATGGTTGGATTGTCGACAGGCTGACGGAGACCTATCTATCCGATTGGAGCGAGAAATCACTTCACTTGGAATTTCGCTGGCAAAAGGGTGGAATGCCCAATGTGTTTCCCGATGTAATATTTAACTTGCGCCCAGTTCAGTGCGATGCACTAAATGCCGAGATTGCCGAACGAGCGGCTATGGGGGCGAGTGATCGTGTCCAGCGAGAAACTGTGGAGCAGCTTGAAATACAAGCGGGTCAGCTTGTCAAGGCAGGGCATAGGGATCAAGCGGCATCGATCTATCGCATGATCCTGAAGATCGCACCGGGAGACGTAGGGGTCCGAAACAATTTGGGATTCTCGCTCATTCCCGATGATCCGCGTAAAGCTCTGCGTCATCTAACCGCTGCTGCAAGGTCTGGTTACGATCAGCCGTTTATTAACGCACATAATCGCATGATGTGCAACTTGCTCATAGGGGTACCTAAAGAAGCGCTCCAGATCGCCGAGAATGTCTGGAATTCCAGCATGGTGGAGCAAATGGTTCCAGCCATCCTCTGGGGGCAACAGGAAGGCGAATGGGTTATATGTCACGTCCCTGATGCGAGATCGGAAGTCGCAAAGCTTGCGCTTAGTGCCGCCCAGATATTGGGAGGAGAGGCATTTGATGTCTGGAAGAACAGGCTTCGGGTTGTTGCCGAGGTAGTTCATAAAATGGACTGATAGAGGGACCCGTACGGTCAAGGGAAAGGCTCAAAGCTACTTATGTGCAGGCCAGTTGGGACTGGCCAAGTTGCTTTGCTGATCGGCTGCGTAGCCTGGGGATGGCGCTCCGCAAGCCTGAGCTGAGCTTACTGAACGCGTATGGGGGTCGCTGCTCTGAAATGCAGGGCGCTGACCCGTTGCTTTGTTTCACCTCTACGGACGGCACGCGGACGGGTGTCGCCGACACCCCGTCCGAACTCCTTAGTTTCAGCAGGTCAACGCGGTTCACCGGTGTCGATCTTGGGTGGACTGTAAAGCTGTTGCGTGAAGGGTGAGGCCTGTCGTGAGCGACTGAACGACTCAAGGATGGGACGCGACCCGCGTACACGTCAGTCCGTTTCTGGGCTGAGGCTTTGGCTATCAAGGGTGAGCTGGGGGGAATATGGGCACAGGCACTGCAACACTTCTGGTCGCACTCGTGGGAGTAGTGGGCACGCTGCTCTCGCCACTGACAACAGCGTGGGTGAGTACACGAGTGCGGTTGCAGGATTTCGAGTTGCAACAGCGCGCAAGTGCCGTGGTGCGTAGAGAAGAGTCAGCCGCAGCCGACTTGGAGCGTCGGCGCGAGGCATACATAGCCCTAAACCAGAGCGCCAGGCAGTGGCGCATCTTCCTCATGGAGGACACACATGCTCTGCGCGCAGGCGGCACGGTAGACGAGCGTTCGGAGGAAGCGCGGCAGGCGTTCCACGACCGTTTTGCCCAAGTGCAGATGCTTGCTCCGGATCCTGTCCTGGATGCGGCTAACCGGGTTCGGATTGTGCTGGCAGACGCGCGTACGAGGATCGATGCTCAAGCAAGGAACGACGCTGCGAGCGGGACCGAGTGGGTTGAACTGCACAGTCTTCTGCTGGGTCTCTGGGATGTTGTCACCGAGATGCAGGCAGCAATGCGGAAGGATCTCGGTGTTGGCTCTGGCGCTCCAGTTCCCTCTGAGCGTTCCGAGGCTTATCGGGGTGCCTCGACCGGGTACCCGGGGGCGGCTGGACCATCGGCGTCAGTCTGACATTGGTCGACGGAGAAAGCCGGTGATCCGTGAGGTACGCGTGGGGGCGAGTTCGGACTAAACGGAGCATCGTGCAGGTAGCGGTAGGTTCCTCGCGCAGACTGTAAATCTGCTGGCCCCTCGGGCGGGGCCGCCTGTGGGCCGTCGAAGGGCGGCCCACAGTGACCAACAACGACCAACAACGACCGTCCCAGCGCTGGTCAGCGACACGTCGACACCGATCACGCGAGGCCGTTCCCGCCCCGAATAAGTTCCTGCGCAACAAGCGCCAGGAGTGGGAGGAGTACCGCAGCGAGGTCACGGCCTTCGAGCTGCGGAAGAACCTGCCGGTTCTGTAGGCGGGTAGCCGGACATTCCCGGGGCCGCAGCGGCGGCCCCGGGACACGGCCGTCAGCCCGAGTCGGCAGCCGACTCGCTCAGCAGCGCGTGCAGCGGCTTCGCCGCACGCTGGCGGTACTCCTGGACCGCCCAGCCGTTGCCGTCCGGGTCCTTGAAGTACATGAACGTGGCGCCGTCGTCCGGTGAGTACTGCATCGGCTCCGACACCTCAAGGCCGCGTTCGACCAGCTCCGCGTGGGCCGCCTTGATGTCGGCGACGCACAGCTGGAGGCCCTGGTACGAGCCCGGTGCGGGCGTCGGGCCGGACATCGTCTCCCAGATGGTGTCGCCGAGGGCGATCGAACAGCCCGAGCCCGGCGGCGTGAGCTGGACGATGCGCATCCCCGGCATGACCTCCTGGTCGATGTCGACGTGGAAACCGGCCTTGTCGCGGTAGAAGTCCCGGGCCCGGTCGATGTCGCTCACGGGCAGCGGGATCACTTCGAGCGTGTACTGCATCGCTGGTCCTCCAGATCACCTTTACGGAACGGCTCCCCTCACCGAAGCCGAAAACCGTGCGGGGCGCCACCGAAACGGCCACGTCGGCGGCGGAAGCCGTCGTTCCGACCAGCACGGACATCGGCCCGCTCCGTCCGGCGCTTCCCGAAGCCTCTCCGGTTACGCTCGTGGACGTACGACCTTGATCCGATGGTCCGACGGGAAGGCCCAGGATGATGGCGCCGGGGCGCAGGAGCAGTACCTTCACGCGGCTGCTGCGGCACGGCTTCACCGATCCCTCCGCCGCCGAGCGGCTCCTCGACAGCGTCGAGCTCGCCCCGATGCGGGACGACCCGGTGCTGCTCGACGCGCTGGGCGCGACCGCCGACCCGGATCTCGCGCTGCTCGGGCTCGTGCGGCTCGCCGAGGCGCAGGACGGGCGGACCGCCCGGCACGAGCTGCTGGACACGGTGATAGCGGCCAAGCCGCTGCGCGACCGGCTGCTCGGGGTGCTCGGCGCCTCCGCCGCCCTCGGCGACCATCTGATCCGCCATCCCCGCGACTGGCAGGCCCTCGCCATGTACGAGCCCCGGGACCTCCATCCCGGGGTGGAGGAGTTCGAGCGGGGACTCGCCCAGGCCGCCGACCCCGTGTCGCTGCGCGTCGCCTACCGGCGCTGCCTGCTGTCCATCGCCGCCCGCGACGTGTGCGGCACCACCGACCTCGCCGAGACCGCCGCCGAGCTGGCCGACCTCGCCACCGCGACCCTGCGCGCCGCCCTCGCCATCGCCGAGGCCGCCGCGCCCGACGACGCCGCACTGTGCCGGCTCGCCGTCGTCGCGATGGGCAAGTGCGGTGGCCACGAGCTCAATTACGTGTCCGACGTCGATGTCATCTTTGTCGGTGAGGCTGTCGACGGGGCCGACGAAGGGAAGGCGCTGCAGGCCGCCACCCGGCTTGCCTCGCACCTGATGCGGATCTGCTCCGAGACCACCATCGAGGGGAGCATCTGGCCCGTCGACGCCAATCTGCGCCCCGAGGGCCGTAACGGGCCGCTGGTGCGCCCCCTCAGCAGCCACCTCGCCTACTACCAGCGCTGGGCCAAGACCTGGGAGTTCCAGGCCCTGTTGAAGGCCCGCCCGGTCGCCGGTGACATCGAACTGGGGGAGGCGTACGTCGCTGCGCTCGCCCCGCTCGTCTGGCATGCCGCCGAGCGCGAGAACTTCGTCGTCGACGTGCAGAAGATGCGCCGCCGCGTCGTCGAGAACATTCCCATCGCCGAGGTGGAGCGGGAACTGAAGCTCGGGCCGGGCGGCTTGCGGGACGTGGAATTCGCCGTTCAGCTGCTGCAGTTGGTGCACGGGCGCGCCGACACCTCCCTGCGCAGCGGCACCACCCTGGACGCGCTGGGTGCGCTCGCCGCGGGCGGGTACGTCGGGCGCGCGGACGCCGTGCTGCTCGACGACGCCTATCGGTTCCTGCGGTCCATGGAGCACCGGATCCAGCTCTTCCGGCTGCGACGCACCCACCTCGTGCCCGAGGACCAGGCCGATCTGCGGCGCATCGGGCGTTCCCTCGGCCTGCGCACCGACCCGGTGGCCGAGCTGAACCGGGAGTGGAAGCGGCACGCGTCCGTCGTACGGCGGCTGCACGAGAAGCTCTTCTACCGGCCGCTGCTCGACGCCGTCGCCCAACTCGCGCCCGGCGAGACCAGGTTGAGCACCGTCGCCGCGCGGGAGCGGCTGGTCGCGCTCGGGTACGCCGATCCGGCCGCCGCGCTCCGGCATCTGGAGGCCCTGGCCAGCGGGGTGAGCCGGAAGGCGGCCATCCAACGGACCCTGCTGCCCGTCCTGCTGGGCTGGTTCGCCGACTCCGCCAACCCGGACGCGGGGCTGCTCAACTTCCGCAAGGTGTCGGACGAGCTGGGGCGAACCCCCTGGTACCTACGGCTGTTGAGGGACGAGGGGGCCGCCGCCGAGAACCTGGCCCGCGTCCTGTCGGCCGGGCGCCTCGCCCCCGACCTGCTGATGCGTGCCCCGGAGGCCGTCGCGCTGCTCGGCGACGGTGACGGGACAGGCGGTCTTGAACCGCGCGAGCGGGACCAGCTGGAGCAGGAGATACTGGCCGCCGTCGGCCGCTCCGAGTCCGGGGAACAGGGTGTGTACGCCGCGCGCGGTGTCCGGCGTCGCGAGCTGTTCCGTACGGCCGCCGCCGACATCGTCGGCTCCTACGGCACCGAGCAGTCGCCCGCCGAGGCCGACCAGGGCGCGCTGGTGGACCAGGTCGGTGGCGCGATCTCCGACCTCACGGCGGCGACCCTGGCCGGGACCCTGCGGGCGGTCGTGCGGGACGGATGGGGAGACACCCTGCCCACCCGGTTCGCGATCATCGGCATGGGCCGCTTCGGCGGGCACGAGATGGGCTACGGCTCCGACGCCGACGTCCTGTTCGTGCACGAACCCCGCGAGGGCGTCGACGAGCACGAGGCCGCCAAGGCCGCGAACACCGTCGTCTCCGAGATGCGGCGCCTCCTCCAAGTGCCCAGCGCCGACCCGCCGTTGCTCATCGACGCGGATCTGCGCCCCGAGGGCAAGTCGGGGCCACTGGTCCGCACCCTGCCGTCGTACGAGGCGTACTACCGACGCTGGTCCCTCGGCTGGGAGTCCCAGGCGCTGCTGCGAGCCGAAGTCGTCGCCGGGGACCTGGAGTTGGGGCGCCGCTTCATCGAGCTGATCGACCCGCTGCGCTACCCGGCGGAGGGGCTCGGCGACGACGCGGTGCGCGAGATCCGGCGACTGAAGGCGCGTATGGAGTCGGAGCGGATGCCTCGCGGCGCCGATCCGACCCTGCACACCAAGCTCGGGCGAGGCGGCCTGTCGGACGTGGAGTGGACCGTCCAGCTGATGCAACTCCAGCACGGATGGGCCGAACCGGGGCTGCGGACGACCCGTACCCGCGAAGCCCTCGCCGCCGCCTGTGCCGCCGAACTGATCTCCGGGGAGGACGCGGCGATACTGGACGAGGCATGGGTCCTGGCCACCCGGGTGCGCAACGCCGTGATGCTGGTGCGCGGGCGGGCCGGGGACACCTTCCCCTCGGACGGACGTGAACTGGGCGCGGTCGGGCGGTACCTGGGGTACGGGCCGGGGCATGTCGGCGACATGATCGACGCGTACCGGCGGACCACCCGGCGGGCCCGCGGTGTCGTGGAGACGCTGTTCTACGGGGCGGCGGGGTAGGGCCGGCAGTTCCCGGCAGGTCGCCGTCGCCTCATGGTTTGACCGGGAGCAGTGGGCCGCCCCGCCCCTGCACCGGGACCAGTTTCGGGAGGGCGTACGGGAGCTTGCCGTACCAGAGGCGGGCCACCGTGAAGCCGAAGGCCAGGCACATGAGGCCGCCCACCGCGTCCAGCCAGAAGTGGTTGGCGGTGGCGACGATCACCACCAGGGTGGCCACAGGGTAGAGGAGCCCGAGCACGCGCACCCACGGGACGCTGGCCAGCGCGAAGATCGTCAGACCGCACCACGTGGACCAGCCGATGTGCATCGACGGCATCGCCGCGTACTGGTTCGACACGTGTTTGAGGTCGCCGGAGGCCATCGAACCCCAGGTGTGGTGGATCATCACCGTGTCGACGAAACCGCCGCCGTTCATCAGCCGGGGCGGGGCGAGCGGATACAGGTAGTAACCGACCAGGGCCACCGCCGTGGTCGCGAAGAGGGTCAGGCGCGTCGCCGCGTAACGCCCCGGGTGACTGCGGTACAGCCACACCAGGACACCGAGAGTGACGATGAAGTGCAGCGTGGCGTAGTAGTAGTTCATGCCCACGATCAGCCATGTCACCGAGTTGACCGTGTGGTTGACCGACTCCTCGACGGCGATGCCAAGGCTGTGCTCGGTCTTCCAGAGCCAGTCCGCGTTGCGCAGCGCCTCGGCCTTCTGCTCCGGAACGGCGTTGCGGATCAGTGAGTACGTCCAGTAACTGATCGCGATCAGAAGGATCTCGAACCACAGCCGTGGCCGGCGTGGAGCGCGCACTCGGCGCAGGAGTCCCTTGACCACGCGGTCGTTCCCCTCCGCCGTCTCGTCCGTGACGGAGTGTGGAGCGGCCCGGTCGTGGCCTTCCCTTGTCGTCACGGTCGTCTCACCCATGGACACAGAGTCTGCCAGATACGGTCCCCTCCCAGATCATCCCCTGGTCCTGTCCGACCCGCACGTCCTACGGTGGGGAGAGGCGGCCCCGAGTACTACCAGGGCACTGGCCGAAAGGGGGCATTCTCCACCCTGAGGACGAGCCTGAGAGTGCTACGGGGCCTGAGGGCGCCACCGGGCCTGGCAGCGCTACTTGGAACGAGTGCGTTCCCCGGGGGCCGAGGCGGTCGAACCCCGGACCACCAGCTCCGGCATGAACACGAACTCGCTGTGCGGAGCGGGTGTACCGCCGATCTCCTCCAGGAGTGTGCGGACGGCGGCCTGGCCCATCGCCGGGACCGGCTTGCGGACCGTGGTGAGGGGCGGGTCGGTGAAGGCGATCAGGGGGGAGTCGTCGAAGCCCACGACCGAGACGTCCCGGGGGACCTCCAGACCGCGCTGCCGGGCCGCCCGTATCGCGCCCAGCGCCATCATGTCGCTCGCGCACACCACCGCCGTACAGCCCCGTTCGATGAGTGCCGTGGCCGCCGCCTGGCCGCCCTCCAGGGTGTACAGGGAGTGCTGGACGAACCGCGTCTCGACGTCCTGTGCCGTCAGGCCCAGCAGATCCTGCATCGTCCGCACGAAGCCCTCGATCTTGCGCTGCACCGGTACGAAGCGCTTCGGCCCCAGGGCCAGTCCGATATGAGTGTGGCCGAGGGAGACGAGGTGGGTGACCGCGAGGGTCATCGCCGCGCGGTCGTCGGGCGAGATGAACGGCGCCTGCACCTTGGGGGAGAAGCCGTCCACGAGGACGAACGGAACGCCCTGGGCGCGCAGTTGATCGTAACGCTGCATGTCGGCGGAGGTGTCCGCGTGCAGACCGGAGACGAAGATGATGCCGGCCACGCCCCGGTCGACGAGCATCTCCGTCAGCTCGTCCTCCGTCGAGCCGCCGGGCGTCTGGGTGGCCAGGACTGGCGTGTAACCCTGCCGGGTCAGGGCCTGCCCGATGACCTGCGCCAGCGCGGGGAAGATCGGGTTCTCCAACTCCGGGGTGATGAGGCCGACCAGGCCCTCGCTGCGCTGCCGCAGCCTGACCGGGCGCTCGTAGCCCAGTACGTCGAGGGCGGCGAGCACGGTCTGGCGGGTGGTGGCGGCGACGCCCGGCTTCCCGTTCAGGACCCGGCTGACCGTCGCTTCGCTCACCCCCGCCTGGGCGGCGATGTCGGCAAGCCGTGTGGTCACAGGGCTGGACTGTACCGGCCGGTTCTCGCCTTGCCCACCGAACGGCCGCCGGGCACGGGCCGTCGAACGGCCCACCGGACGGCCGGGACGGCCGCTCGCCGCCGCGGGTTGCTGCGTCATCGCGCTCCCTCGTGTCTGGCACGTGTGTCTGGCGTGGGTCTGGCGTCTGTCTGGCGTGTGTCTGATGGGGCGTACATGGCAAGAGCTTGCAGAGTCTTGCACAAGTGTCCCAGATCCCGCTGGGCCCCGGCAGGACCGGGGTTCGGGCGACCCTGCGGTGGGAGCCGGAAGGGTCACGGGGCGGTAACTGTCGCCGGTTCTTGCACTTTTTTGCTGCAAGGTCTTTCGTCGCGCTTACATGGCTGTTACGTTCACGTCGCCCGGCGGCGGCAACGGCGCGGCCGGCAAGTCGGCGGAAACGGCGGACGGGCCCGTTTCCGTCAGTACACGGGCTTTCACCCTCAAGGAGAACTCATGCGGCGTGGCATAGCGGCCACCGCGCTGGTGGCGTCCATCGCCCTCGCGGCGACGGCCTGCGGCGGAGACGACAGCGGCAGTGACAAGGCCGACGGTCCGGTCACCATCACCTGGTGGGACACCTCCAACGCCACCAACGAGGCGCCGACGTACCAGGCCCTGGTCAAGGAGTTCGAGGCCGCCAACAAGGACGTCAAGGTCAAGTACGTCAACGTCCCCTTCGACCAGGCGCAGAACAAGTTCGACACCGCCGCCGGTGCCTCCGGCGCCCCGGACGTGCTGCGATCCGAGGTCGGCTGGACCCCCGCCTTCGCCAAGAAGGGCTTCCTGCTGCCGCTCGACGGCACCGAGGCCCTCACCGACGAGGCCAAGTTCCAGCCCAGCCTGATCGAACAGGCCAAGTACGACGGCAAGACGTACGGCGCGCCGCTGGTCACCGACACCCTCGCGCTGGTCTACAACAAGGAACTCTTCACGAAGGCCGGCATCACCGAGGCCCCGAAGACCTGGGCCGACCTGAAGACGGCCGCCGCCACCATCAAGGCCAAGACCGGCGTCGACGGCTACTGGGGATCCACCCAGGCCTACTACGCCCAGTCGTTCCTCTACGGCGAGGGCACCGACACCGTCGACGCCGCCGCCAAGAAGATCACCGTCAACTCGGCCGCCGCCAAGAAGGCCTACGGCACCTGGCTCGGCCTCTTCGACGGCAAGGGCCTGCACAAGGCGGACACCACCGCCGACGCCTACGCCCACATCCAGGACGCCTTCGTCACCGGCGAGGTCGCGGCGATCGTCCAGGGCCCGTGGGAGATCACCAACTTCTACAACGGCGCCGCGTTCAAGGACAAGGCCAACCTCGGCATCGCCACCGTCCCGGCCGGTTCCACCGGCAAGGCGGGCGCCCCGACCGGCGGCCACAACCTCTCCGTGTACGCGGGCTCGGACGCCGCGCACCAGAAGGCCGCGCTGAAGTTCGTCAACTTCATGACCTCCGCGAAGTCCCAGTCGCAGATCGCCCTGAAGAACTCCACGCTGCCCACCCGCGACGACGCCTACACCGCCGAGGTCAAGGCCGACCCGGGCCTCGCCGGCTACCAGGGCGTCCTCGCCGCCGCCCAGCCCCGCCCGGCGCTGCCCGAGTACAGCTCCCTGTGGGGTCCGCTCGACACCGAGCTGGCGCAGATCGCGGGCGGCAAGGAGTCCCTCGACAAGGGCCTCGGCAACGCGGAGACCGCGATCGCCAAGCTGGTCCCGGACTTCAGCAAGTGATCCCGCATGACCGCCGGAACTGACCGGTTCCGGCGGTCATCGGTGTGTGCCGTAGCCCCCTGATCCTCCAGAAGGTGTCGAACCCATGACAGTCGCCATCGACCGCGCGACCGGCAAGCGCCGGGGCGAACCCGGGCAGCGCCCCGGACGGCTCGATCGTCTCAAGCACGCCTACCAGAAGTACTGGTACGCGTACGCGATGATCGCCCCCGTGGTCGTCGTGCTCGGCGGACTCGTGCTCTACCCGCTCGTGCGCGGCCTCTACCTGACGCTCACGGACGCCAACAGCCTCAACTCGGCCCGCACGATCGGCGTCAACCACATCGACGCCACCTACAAGTTCATCGGCCTCGACAACTACGCCGACATCCTGTGGGGCGACACCGCGTACGACCGCTTCTGGTCGCACTTCATCTGGACGATCGTCTGGACCGCCCTGTGCGTGGCCCTGCACTACTGCATCGGCCTCGGCCTGGCCCTCCTGCTGAACCAGAAGCTGCGCGGGCGCACCTTCTACCGGCTGATCCTGGTCCTGCCGTGGGCCGTTCCCACCTTCGTCACCGTGTTCGGCTGGCGGTTCATGCTCGCCGACGGCGGCATCATCAACTCGATGCTCGACGCGGTGCACCTGCCGTCACCGCTGTGGCTGGAGGACACCTTCTGGCAGCGGTTCGCCGCGATCATGGTCAACACGTGGTGCGGTGTGCCGTTCATGATGGTCTCGCTGCTCGGCGGCCTCCAGTCCATCGACTCGACGCTGTACGAGGCCGCGGACATGGACGGCGCGAACGCCTGGCAGCGGTTCCGGTACGTCACCCTGCCGGGCCTGCGCTCCGTCAGCTCGACCGTCGTACTCCTCGGCGTCATCTGGACGTTCAACCAGTTCGCCGTGATCTTCCTGCTGTTCGGCAGCACCGCCCCGGACGCGCAGATCCTCGTCACCTGGGCCTACTACCTCGGCTTCGGCCAACAGCCGCGAGACTTCGCGCAGTCGGCGGCCTACGGGATGCTGCTGCTGGCCATCCTCGTCGTCTTCACCTCCTTCTACCGCCGCTGGCTGAACCGCAATGACCAGCAGCTCGCGATCTGAGGCAGGAGTCCCAACCCCCATGAGTGCCATGACCGTTCAGAAGTCCGAGCCGACGGACCCGGCCGACACACCTGTGCCCCCGCAGCCCGGGCGACCCGGCCGACGCAGACTGACCACCGACCTCGCCTCCCACGGCATCCTGACCGTCGCGAGCCTGATCGCGCTCTTCCCGATCGCCTGGCTGCTCTACCTGTCCCTCGGCCCTGACAAGGACGACTACCTCCACCCCGGGGGCATCTGGGACAAGATGACGTTCGACAACTACTCGTTCGTCCTCCAGCACACCAACTTCTTCGACTGGATGAAGAGTTCGCTGATCGTCTCGCTCGGTACGACGGTCATCGGGGTGATGGTCGCGGCGACCACCGGATACGCGGTCTCGCGGATGCGCTTCCCCGGCTACCGCAAGTTCATGTGGGTACTGCTGGTCACCCAGATGTTCCCGATCGCCGTACTCATCGTGCCGATGTACCAGATCCTCTCGGACCTCCGACTCATCGACAACTACCTCGGCCTGGTCCTCGTCTACTGCTCGACGGCCGTGCCCTACTGTGCCTGGCTGCTCAAGGGATACTTCGACACGATCCCCTTCGAGATCGACGAGGCGGGACGCGTCGACGGGCTGACCCCCTTCGGCACCTTCGCGCGGCTGATCCTGCCACTGGCCAAACCGGGCCTGGCGGTTGCCGCGTTCTACAGCTTCATCACCGCGTTCGGCGAGGTCGCCTTCGCCTCGACGTTCATGCTGTCGGACACGAAGTACACCTTCGCGGTCGGCCTGCAGAGCTTCGTCAGCGAGCACGACGCCCAGCGCAACCTGATGGCCGCCACCGCGGTACTGGTCGCGATACCTGTCTCGGCCTTCTTCTACCTGGTCCAGAAGAACCTGGTGGCAGGCCTGACGGCGGGCGGCACGAAGGGCTGACGCCCGGTCGTGCGTAAAACTCCCGTACGGCTCCGTCGTACGGGTCGGCGGCCCCCAGTGACCATCCGACCCCGCTGTCACCGCGGGCCGCCCCTTTAGGGGCGCGGGGAACTGCGCGACCAGCCACGACGCACCCGCAGCCATCCACACTCCTCGACAGCCCATGACCCGAACTCCGTTACGTATCAAGGACGTTATGAGCCAGCACTCCGCAGCCCCGGCCGAAACCTCCGCCGTCACGACGAAGAGCACCTTCGCCGCCAGCAGAGACTGGTGGCGGGACGCCGTGATCTACCAGGTCTACCCCCGCAGCTTCGCCGACAGCAACGGCGACGGCATGGGTGACCTGGAGGGCGTACGAACCCGGCTGCCGTATCTGCGCGACCTGGGCGTCGACGCAGTGTGGCTCAGCCCCTTCTACGCCTCCCCGCAGGCAGACGCCGGCTACGACGTCGCCGACTACCGGGCCGTGGACCCCATGTTCGGCAACCTCCTGGATGCCGACGCCCTGATCCGCGACGCCCACGAACTGAACCTCAGGATCATCGTCGACCTGGTCCCCAACCACTCCTCCGACCAGCACGAGTGGTTCAAGCAGGCGCTGCGCGAGGGCCCCGGCTCACCGCACCGGGACCGCTACCACTTCCGCCCCGGCAAGGGCGAGAGCGGCGAACTCCCGCCCAACGACTGGGAGTCCATCTTCGGCGGCCCGGCCTGGACGAGGATCACCGAGCCCGACGGCACCCCCGGCGAGTGGTACCTGCACCTCTTCGCTCCCGAGCAGCCCGACTTCAACTGGGAACACCCGGCTGTCGGGGACGAGTTCCGCTCGGTCCTGCGGTTCTGGCTCGACATGGGCGTCGACGGCTTCCGTATCGACGTGGCGCATGGCCTGGTGAAGGCGGAAGGCCTCCCCGACCTCGGATCCCACGACCAACTCAAGCTCCTGGGCAACGATGTCATGCCGTTCTTCGACCAGGACGGAGTACACGCCATCTACCGCGAATGGCGCCTGCTCCTCGACGAGTACGCGGGCGAGCGCATCTTCGTTGCCGAAGCCTGGACCCCGACCATCGAGCGCACGGCGAACTACGTCCGCCCCGACGAACTCCACCAGGCCTTCAACTTCCAGTACCTGGCCACCTATTGGGACGCGGCGGAGCTGAAGGTCGTCATCGACCGCACCCTGGACGCCATGCGCCCGGTCGGCGCCCCCGCCACCTGGGTCCTCTCCAACCACGACGTCACCCGCCACGCCACCCGCTTCGCCAACGAGCCCGGCCTCGGCACACAGCTCCGCCTCGCCGGAGACCGCGCGCTGGGCCTGCGCCGGGCCCGCGCGGCAACCCTGTTGATGCTGGCGCTGCCCGGCTCGGCATACGTCTATCAGGGCGAGGAGTTGGGCCTGCCGGACGTCGTCGACCTCACGGACGAGGTCCGCCAGGACCCCGCGTACTTCCGGGGCGAGGGCCAGGACGGCTTCCGCGACGGTTGCCGGGTACCGATCCCGTGGACCCGCGAGGGCTCGTCGTACGGCTTCGGCGAGGGCGGCTCCTGGCTTCCGCAGCCCGCCGAGTGGGCCGAACTGAGCATCGAGGCGCAGACGGGCACGCCCGGTTCCACCCTTGAGCTGTACCGCGCGGCGCTTGCCGCCCGGCGCGAACACCCCGGCCTGGGCGCGGGCGACTCCGTCGAGTGGCTGAGGGCACCGCAGGGCGTACTCGCCTTCCGGCGCGGCGAGTTCGTGTGCGTGGCGAACACGAGCGGAGAGTCGGTGACGATCCCGGCGTACGGCGAGATCCTGGTCGCCAGCGGTGAGGTGACGGTGGTGGAGGAGGAGGCGAAGCTGCCGGCGGACACGACTGTGTGGTGGACGACTGCCTGAGGTCTTCCAACTTGTAGAGCCCGCCGCCCAGTTCGGGGCGGCGGGCCCTACTGGGTTGCGGCGGTCGAGGGGCATTCCCGTTTCGCGTGGACGATCACAGTGGATAGGGCGGCGGTCACGCCGAGGCTCCCGAGCATGACCATTCCCACGCCGATCACGAACAGGCCGCTGGAGTCGTCCGACCAGTCGTAGTAGGCGGCAACTGTCAGGCCGGCCGTGGTGCCGAGCACAGCGCCCACGAAGTAGCGCCGGGACGCCGCCCAGTACACCGGTGCCAGCAGAGTCAGCACCAGCCCGATCACCTGCCATACCTCGTACGGGCCGGTCGTCGAGCCGTCGGGCTGCACGTCGTACTGCTGGTCCCAGCCCAGCCAGGCAGCCCACGCGGCCAGGGTCACCCCGGCGAGCGCCAGGGTGGGCAGCAGTTGGCGAACGGGTTCGGGTAGTTGTCGTCTCATGCCCCAAGCGTTCCGGTTCACCAGATGGCCGACCAGAGCGCAAGTACTCAGTTCCACCCGAGTATGCCGGTCACGACCGTGCCCGGCGCCCGGTTCAGAGCCTGAAGACCCGACGGGCGTTGCCGGACAGGAACAGCTCGGTTGCCTCGTCGTCCAGGTCGAGATCGCCGAGGTGTTTCAGCGCCTGGGCGGGGGTGATCATGGGGTAGTTCGTGCCGAACAGCACCTTCCCGCGTCCGCGGCCGCGCAGATAGTCCACCAGCTCTCGGGGATATCTGCGGGCGGTATAGGCGCTGGTGTCGATGTAGACGTTGGCGTGTTTGTCCGCCACGGCGATCATCTCGGTGGTCCATGGGTAGCCGATGTGTCCGCACACGATGGTCAGTTCGGGGAAGCCGAGGGCGACCTGGTCGATGTAGGGGATCGGACGGCCGGTCTCGGACGGTCGCAGCGGGCCGGTGTGGCCGACCTGGGTGCAGAAGGGGATGCCGAGGTCGACGCAGGCGGCGTACAGCGGGTAGTACAGCCGGTCGGTGGGCGGGAGCTGCCACAGCCAGGGCACGATTCGCAGGGCCACGAAGCCGAGCTCCTGCACGGCGCGGCGCAGTTCCCGAACGGCCTGGACCGGGCGGGTGAGGTCCGCGCCGGCCACCCCTCGCAGGAGTCCGTCGGACTGGGCGATGAACTCGGCCGCTTCATCGTTGCTGATCAACGCGCCCTGAGGTCCGTACCAGGCGGCCGACAGCGCGATCTCGACGTCGGCAGCCGCCATGGCGGCCACCGTCACCTTGACCGGCAACGGCTCCTCCAGCAGCCCCTGTCCCGTCCAACGGCGCAGCGACTCGAACATCTCGTGGTTGGAGTGGCGAAGGGTGGGATGCTGCATCCACACATCGATGACCGACACAGTTGCACTGCCTCTCTTCCGACCGTCGTGTCGACGACCGTAACCGCCGGACGATGACTCAACGGCGTGGGTTCAGCGCAGGGTGATGGCCAGGACGTCGTACAGCGGAGAGCCGGGGAACGGGAGTTCCTCTCCCGCGTGCCGGTAGCCCCAGTTCTCGTACATGGCCCGTAGCCGCGGACGCTGACGGGCACCCCGCTCCGCCTGCGGGTGCGGTGAGGGGCAGCCGGGTCTCGGCTGCCCCTCACAGTTGCTCCCGTACTCGTAGTGGCGCCGGCGTCTGTCAGCTCAGTCGGCGGCGGATCCACCACGCGCAGAACCCCGTCAAGGCCAGTGCGAGGCCGAGGTAGAGCCCGGTCTCGGCCCATTGGAGTGTCCAGAAGTTACCGGCGGGCTGGTAGGTGACCCGTTGCCGGTAACCGGCCCTGGTGAGTGCGGAGGCACAGTCCGACATGGATGCGCACTCGGTGAACGACGGGGGCAGGGCGGCCGGTTGGCCGGAGACGTCGACGGTCTGTTGGGACAGGATCCAGGCGCCCGGCTTGCCGAAGTCCACCTCGCGCACGGCGTCGATGCCGATGTTCACCGGCTTGGCCTCGGCGAAGGACAAGGTGGCATCGACGGACGTGGCCAGGTGGGGGCGGATCCAGTGCGGCACGGCGATCTGAACCACGGCATACGCGGCGAGGGTGGCGGCCATCGCGGGCACGGTGCGGCGGATGAGCACACCAAGGGTGACGCCGAGGATGAAGGCGAAGGCGGCGTAGCCGATCGGGACGATGCCGCGCCCGCCGAAGACCAGGGGATCGATGCGCGGGTAGAAGGGGTCCGCGCCGGTTCCGCCGCTGTTGACGGCCTGGTCGATCGGGCCGCTCCACCAGGTCACCGCGAGGGTGGCCAGTGCGGCGGCGGCCATGGTGGCCACGCCGGTGAGGACGAGCTTGGTGGCGAGCCAACAGGTTCGGGTGACGCTCTGGTTCCACGCCAGGCGGTACGTGCCGGTCTCCAGCTCTCGTGTGATCAGCGGTGCGCCCCAGAACATGCCGATGACGGCCGGCACGAGCAGGACGACCGCGAGGCCGAGGTAGTACACGCTCCGGTCGGCGCTGGTGATCCGGCCGAACAGGTTGTCACCGGCACGGGCGTGGAGGTCGGCCAACTGCGGGCCGGTGACCGCCAGGAGCGCGGCGAGGGCGGCCAGGGCGAGATACACGACCGTGGCCTGGGTGCGGAACTGTCGCCAGGTCAGCCAGATCATCGCAGCACCTCAAGGGTGGGTCGGGAGTCCCGGAACGCGTTCGCGGGGCTGGTCATGTAGGCCAGGACGATGTCCTCGAAGCCGAGCGGGCTCACGCTCCAGGACGGATCGTGGACCGCGGTGTCGGTGCGCACCAGGAGGGTCGTCTGCCGGTCGGTGTGGCTGGCGGAGATGACGTGCAGGCCCGCCGGAAGGGTCGCCGAGTCACGGCGCGGGCCGGTGAGCCGGTGGTGCGAGGCGACGAGGTCGTCGATGTCACCGGCCACCCGCACCCGGGAGTCGACCAGGACGATGACGTAGTCGCAGGCCCGCTCCACGTCGGAGACCAGGTGCGAGGAGAGTACGACGCTCATCTCGTGCTCGGCGACGGCCTCCATCAGGTCCTGCATGAACTCCCGTCGGGCGAGCGGGTCGAGGGCGGCGACCGGCTCGTCCAGGATGAGCAGCTCCGGGCGCTTGGCGATGCCCAGGGTGAGGGCGAGCTGCGCGCGCTGGCCGCCGGACAGTCTTCCCGCCCGCTGCTTGGGGTCCAGGCCGAGCCGACTGATCCGGTCACGCGCCACGGTGTCGTCCCAGCTCGGGTTGAGGCGCTTGCCGAGGTCAAGGTGGTCGGCGACGCTCAGGGAGGCGTAGGTCGGGGTGTCCTGGGCGACGAAGCCGACCTTGGCCAGCTGATCCACGCCCTCGGCGGGACGGCCGCCGCACACCTCGATGGTGCCGGCCGTCGGGGTCAGCATGCCGGAGGCCAGGTTCAACAGGGTGGACTTGCCGGCCCCGTTGGGGCCGACCAGGCCCACCACCCGGCCGGCCGGGACGTCCAGGTCGCAGTTCTGCAGGGCCCAGCGCTGCTTGTACTTCTTGCCCAGTGCCTGGGCTCGTAAGACGGCGCTCACGCCACGTCCTCTCCGGCTGCGTTGTGAAAGGCGTTCATGAACAGCGCCTCGATGCTCTCCTCGTCGAGCCCGGCCAGGCGGGCCTTCGTCAGCCAGCGCCGCAGGTCCTTGCGGAGCGGGCCGTGCGCGGCGAGCGTGGCGTCGGCCAGCGTCCGGGTCACGAACGTGCCCACGCCGGGGCGGGCGGACACCAAGCCGTCGTGCTCCAGCTCGCGGTACGCCTTGAGCACCGTGTTCGGGTTGACCGCCATCTGCTTCGCCACGTCCTTGACCGTCGGCAGCCTGTCCCCCTCCTTCAGCAGACCCAGGCGCAGTGCGTGCCGTACCTGCTGGACCAGTTGCTGGTACGGGGACAGACCGGACCGGCCGTTCAGGTGGAACTCGATCACTCGTTCCTCCGTTTATCTAGTTAGCTAGCACTATAGCTCTCTGTATCTATCGATCGGCAAGGCGTGCGCTACGGCATCAGTCGCCCCGGCGTCCAGGGGGAGGGTCTCCGCCGCGCAAGGCCTCGCCACGCACCCTGCGCAGTGAAAGTGTTTGCTATTTCTTTCAATCCTCTTGCTGTAAACCTTTCGTTAGCGGTACGTTCCCGTCGGCGCCCGGCAATGAGGCCACGGCCGCGGTGCAGGGGGGTCAACTGAGCCGCAATCGCAAGGAGTTCAGCCTGTGATATCGAGATGGCCGGCGCCCTCGAAGCGCCGTACCGCGTCCGCTGCCCTGACCGCACTCGTCGCGGCGGCAGCCGTCATGACCCCCGGTGCCACCGCCTCCGCCTCCCCACCCGGCACCAAGGACGTCACCGCCGTCCTCTTCGAGTGGAAGTTCGCCTCGGTCGCCAAGGAGTGCACCAGTACCCTCGGCCCCGCCGGCTACGGATACGTCCAGGTCTCCCCGCCCGCCGAGCACATACAGGGCTCGCAGTGGTGGACGTCGTACCAGCCGGTGAGCTACAAGATCGCGGGTCGCCTCGGTGACGCCACCGCCTTCAAGAGCATGATCGACACGTGTCACGCGGCCGGTGTGAAGGTCGTCGTCGACACCGTCGTCAACCACATGTCCGCGGGCAGCGGTACCGGCACCGGCGGTTCGTCGTACACGAAGTACAACTACCCCGGCCTGTACTCCTCCTACGACTTCGACGACTGCACGGCCACCATCAGCGACTACACCAACCGCGCCAACGTCCAGAACTGCGAGCTCGTGCAGCTCGCCGACCTCGACACCGGTGAGGAGTACGTCCGTTCGGCCATCGCCGGGTACCTGAACTCCCTGCTCGGCTACGGCGTCGACGGCTTCCGTATCGACGCGGCCAAGCACATCCCGGCGGCCGACCTGGCCAACATCAAGTCCCGGCTGAGCAACACGTCGGCGTACTGGAAGCAGGAGGTCATCTACGGCAGCGGCGAGGCCGTCCAGCCCACCGAGTACACGGGCAACGGCGACGTCCAGGAGTTCCGTTACGCGTACGATCTCAAGCGCGTCTTCAACAACGAGAACCTCGCCTACCTGAAGAACTACGGCGAGGGCTGGGGCTATATGAGCAGCTCGGTCGCCGGTGTCTTCGTCGACAACCACGACACCGAGCGCAATGGCAGCACGCTCAGCTACAAGGACAACGCCAACTACACGCTCGCCAACGTCTTCATGCTGGCGTACCCGTACGGCGCCCCGGACATCAACTCCGGGTACGAGTTCTCCGACACGGACGCCGGCCCGCCCAACGGCGGTACCGTCAGCGCCTGTTGGCAGGACGGCTGGAAGTGCCAGCATGCCTGGCCGGAGATCCTGCGCATGGTCGCCTTCCGCAACACCGTGCGCGGCGAGTCCGTCTCCAACTGGTGGGACAACGGGGGCGACGCCATCGCCTTCGGGCGGGGCGCCAAGGGCTTCGTCGCCATCAACCACGAGTCGAGCAGCCTGAGTCGCACCTATCAGACCTCCCTGCCCGCCGGGTCGTACTGCAACGTGCAGAGCAACACCACGGTCACTGTGAACAGTTCGGGTCAGTTCACCGCCACCCTCGGCTCCAACGCCGCCCTGGCGATCTACGCCGGCAAGTCCAGCTGCTGAAGTCGCCTTCACCCCTCACCCCTCACCGCGCACAGTGCGACGAACTGTGCGCGGTGCGTGAGGGGTTGACGGTGTCGGAGCCCTGCCCTACCTTCGGCTTCGGCATGGGAGCGCTCCCACGATTGGGTGGTTCATGGTAAGCAGACTGAGAAAGTGCACTCTGACGTCCTTGGCCGTACTGATGACAGCCGTCGGTCTCATCGCGACGGGTACGTCGAACGCCTGGGCCGCCACCTCGGCGACGATCAACGGTTCCACCACATATCAGCCGATCGACGGCTTCGGATTCTCCGAGCACTTCGGCCGGGCCGCCATCATGAACGGTTCGCAGGGCCTGTCCGCTCAGCACCAGCAGGAGATCCTCGACCTGCTGCTGAACCGCACCACGGGCGCCGGGCTGAGCATCCTGCGACTCGGCATCGACTCCGGTATCCAGCCGACCGACCCCGGCGGCCCGAACGCGACCCCCAGGTACGTGTGGAACGGTGTCGACAAGGGCCAGGTGTGGCTGGCCAAGCAGGCCAAGGCCTACGGAGTGAACCGTTTCTACGCCGACGCCTGGACCGCCCCCGGGTACATGAAGACCAACGGCGCGGACGCGAACGGCGGCACCCTCTGCGGCCTGAGCGGCGCCACCTGTTCGAGCGGCGACTGGCGCAAGGCGTACGCCAACTTCCTTGTCCAGTACGCGAAGTTCTACGCCCAGGAGGGCATCGGCGTCACCGACATCGGGTTCACCAACGAGCCCGACTGGACCGCCACCTACGACTCGATGCGGCTCACCCCCGCCCAGGCCGTCGAGTTCACGAAGGTCTTCGGCCCGATCGCGAACGCGGCCGGATACAAGGTCACTTGCTGCGACTCCCTCGGCTGGAGCCAGGCGAAGAGCTACAGCAACGCGATCGAGGCGGACGCGACCGCACGCGACCTCGTCACCACGCACACCGGGCACACGTACACCGGTGCGATCACCGGCCCCCTGCCGACGCAGAAGCGCACCTGGATGTCGGAGTGGTCGCCCAACGGCACCACCTGGAACGAGAACTGGGACGACGGCAGTGGCTACGACGGGTTCACCGTCGCCACCGCGGTCCACGACGCCCTCACACTGGGCAACACCAGCGGCTACGTGTACTGGTACGGCGCCTCGACCGGCGCCACCCGCGGCCTGATCCAGATGGACGGCGACAACTACCACGTCTCCAAACGGCTGTGGGCGATCGCCAACTACAGCCGCTTCATCCGCCCCGGCGCCACCCGCGTCGCCGCCACCACCCCCGACACCAACCTCAAGCTGTCGGCGTTCCGCAACACCGACGGCACGCTGACCGTCGTGGCGCTGAACGCATCCACCAGCGCCCAGCAGGTCTCGTACAGCCTCCAGAACACCGGGATCACCACCGGGACGGCGACTCCGTACCTGACCAACGGCTCGAACAACATGGCCCAGCAGGCGGCCGTCGCAGTCAGCGGGAGCGCGTTGACCGCCACGGTCCCGGCCCGATCGCTCGTCACCTACACCGTCAAGCGATAGGAGTCGCGATGCGCGTGACAAGACGTCTGGGGGCCCTGCTCGGCGGGCTCGCCCTGCTGATCGGAGCGGCGGCGGCCCCGTCGTCCGCGGCGGCGACCGCCCTGCCGAGCAGCTTCACATGGTCGTCGAGCGGGCCACTGATCGCCCCGAAGTCGGATGCCACCCACAGCCTCAGCGCGGTCAAGGACCCGTCGGTGGTCTACTCGGGCGGCAAGTGGCACGTGTTCGCCTCGACCACGAGCAGCACCGGCGCGTACAGCATGGTGTACCTCAACTTCACCGACTGGTCGCAGGCCGGTGCCGCACAGCATCACTACCTGGACCAGACGGCGATCGGCACCGGGTACAAGACGGCGCCGCAGGTGTTCTTCTTCGCGCCGCAGAACCTGTGGTACCTCGTCTACCAGACCGGCAGCAACGCGGCGTACTCGACCACCACGGACATCGCCAACCCCTCGTCGTGGAGCGCGCCGAAGACGTTCTACGCCGACGGTATGCCGCAGATCGTCAAGGACAACATCGGCAGCGGCTACTGGGTCGACTTCTGGACCATCTGCGGCACGGTGAACTGCTACCTGTTCTCCTCCGACGACAACGGCCACCTCTACCGTTCGCGGACCAGCCTGGCCAACTTCCCGAACGGCTTCACCGACACGGTCATCGTGATGTCGGAGACCAGCAGATACCGCCTGTGGGAGGCGAGCAACGTCTACAAGCTCGCCGGCTCCAACACCTACCTGCTGATCGTCGAGGCGATCGGCAGCAACGGCAAACGGTACTTCCGGTCCTGGACGTCGACCAGCATCACCGGTACCTGGACGGCACTCGCGGACACCGAGGCCAACCCCTTCGCCCGGTCCAGCAACGTCACCTTCAGCGGCACCCCCTGGACCAACGACATCAGCCACGGGGAGATGATCCGGGCCGGCGTCGACCAGACCCTCACCGTCAACCCGTGCCGCCTGCAGTACCTGTACCAGGGCATGGACCCGGCGGCCACGGGGTCCTACAGCACGCTGCCCTGGCGACTGAGCCTGCTGACCCAGACCAACTCCAACTGCTGAAAGTTCTTTCCAGAAGTTTCAGGAGTCTTGCTGTAAGCCTTTCGGCGGCGGTACGGTCGCGCGGGGTCGGACCCGAAGAGCCGTGATCGCAAGGAGTCCATCCGTGATACCGAGATGGCCGTCGCCGACAAGGCGCCGTACAGCCCGTTCAGCCCGCGTTGCCCGTGCTACTTGTTCCACGCGTTCCACCCGTACTGCCCTCGCCGGACGGGTCGCCGCGGTCACCGTGATCGCGCTGGCCGCGGCCCTCGTCCAGCCTCTGGCTGCGGGGTCCGCCGGGGCAGCCACTCCGCCCGCGCCCCCTTCCGACGGGAAGCTGGCGAAGACCGCCGCCCGCAACGACCTGACCCGTGAGCAGTTCTACTTCGTCCTCCCGGACCGTTTCGCCAACGGCAGCACCGCCAACGACCGTGGCGGACTCACCGGTTCACGCCTCGCCACCGGCTACGACCCCACCGACAAGGGCTTCTACCAGGGCGGCGACCTCAAGGGCCTCACCAGCAAGCTCGACTACATCAAGGGCCTCGGCACCACCGCCATCTGGATGGCCCCGATCTTCAAGAACGAGCCTGTGCAGGGCACCGGGGTGGACGCCTCCGCCGGATATCACGGGTACTGGATCACCGACTTCACCCAGGTCGACCCGCATTTCGGCACCAACGAGGACCTCGAAACCCTCATCTCCAAGGCACACGCCAAGGGCCTCAAGGTCTTCTTCGACGTCATCACCAACCACACCGCCGATGTCGTCGACTACGAGGAGAAGTCCTACGACTACCTCTCCAAGGGTGCCTTCCCGTACTTGACCAAGGCCGGCGAGCCCTTCGACGACGCGAACTACGCGGACGGGAAGGCCGAGTTCCCGTCCGTCGACGCCGACTCCTTCCCGCGCACGCCCGTCGTCCCCGCCGCGAAGAAGAACGCCAAGGTCCCGTCCTGGCTCAACGACCCGACGATGTACCACAACCGGGGCGACTCCACCTGGGCCGGAGAGTCCGCCACATACGGCGACTTCGTCGGGCTCGACGACCTGTGGACCGAGCGTCCCGAGGTCGTCAGCGGGATGGAGAAGATCTACGAGCGCTGGGTCAAGGACTTCGACATCGACGGCTTCCGGATCGACACCGTGAAGCATGTCAACATGGAGTTCTGGACCCAGTGGGCCACCGCGCTGGACGCGTACGCGGCCAAGAAGGGCCGCGACGACTTCTTCATGTTCGGCGAGGTCTACTCCGCCGACACGTCCGTGACCTCCCCGTACGTCACCCAGGGCCGCCTGGACTCCACGCTCGACTTCCCCTTCCAGGACGCGGCCCGCTCGTACGCTTCTCAGGGTGGCAGTGCCCAGAAGCTCGCCTCGGTCTTCGGCGACGACTACAAGTACACGACCGACAAGGCCAACGCGTACGAGCAGGTCACCTTCCTCGGCAACCACGACATGGGCCGGATCGGCTACTTCCTCAAGCAGGACAACGCGAACGCCACCGACGCCGAACTGCTCGCCAAGGACAGGCTCGCCAACGAGCTGATGTTCCTCAGCCGCGGCAACCCGGTCGTCTACTACGGCGACGAGCAGGGCTTCACCGGTGCGGGTGGTGACAAGGACGCCCGCCAGACCATGTTCGCCTCGAAGGTCTCCGACTACCTCGACGACGACGAACTCGGCACGGACCGCACGCACGCGAGCGACGCCTACGACACGAGAGCGCCGCTCTACCAGCAGATCAGTGCTCTCGCCAGGCTCCGCAAGGCCAACCCGGCCCTCACGGACGGCGTCCAGACCGAGCGCTACGCGGCCGACGGCCCCGGCGTCTACGCCTTCTCCCGCACCGATGCCAGGTCCGGCACCGAGTACGTCGTGGCCTTCAACAACGCACCCGAGGCGAAGACGGCGACCTTCCCCACCGGCTCGGCGGACGTGGCCTTCAAGGGCATATACGGCACCGGCGCCACGACGACAAGCGGCCCCGACAAGAAAATCACCGTCACCGTCCGGCCCGGCACCGCGATCGTCCTCAAGGCCGCCGGCAAGCTCGACACCTCCGCCACCGAGCCCTCCCTCACCCTCACTGCCCCGCCCACCGGCGCCACCGGCACCGTGAACATCACCGCCGACGATGGGGGAGGCGGGCAGCTCAACCGCGTCGTCTTCGCCGCCCAGACCGGCAACGGCGCATGGCAGACCCTCGGCTCCGCCGACCACGCGCCCTACCGGGTCACCCAGACCATCGCCAAGGACGTTGCCCCCGGAACACCCTTGCGGTACAAGGCAGTTGTGATCGACCGCGCCGGACGTACGGCGAGCGCCATGGCGACCTCCACCACGGGCACCCCGCCCGCCCCCGAGGTCCCCACGGCCTCCTCGCGCGACTACGCGGTCGTCCACTACAAGCGCGCGGACGGCGACTACACCGACTGGCGCCTGTACGCCTGGGGCGACATCGCCGACGGCGAGGGCACGACCTGGCCGGCGGGCCACGACTTCGTCGGGCGGGACGCGTACGGTGCCTTCGCCTACGTCAAGCTCAAGCCCGGTGCCTCCAGCGTCAGTTACCTCGTCATCGACAAGGACGGCAACAAGGACGTCTCCTCCGACCGCTCGATCGACGTCACCAAGACCGGTGAGATCTGGGCCGAGCAGGGCAAGGAAGCCGTACTGACCCAGAGGCCCGCCGCCGACTACCCCGACCAGGACACGTCCAAGGCGGTCCTCCACTACCACCGCACCGACGGCGACTACGACGGCTGGGGCCTGCACGTCTGGTCCGGAGCCACGAACCCCACCGACTGGTCGAAGCCCCTGGAGCCGGTACGGACCGACGCGTACGGCGCGGTCTACGAGGTGCCGCTCAACGCCGGTGCCACCAGCCTCAGTTACATCATCCACAAGGGCGACGAGAAGGACCTCTCCACCGATCAGGCCCTCGACCTCAAGGCGAACGGCCACGAGGTCTGGCTCCTGAACGGCCAGGAGAAGTACCTGCTCCCACAGCCCGCGGGCAGCTCGGCCGCCCTCGACCTGACCACCTCCAAGGCGGTCTGGATCGACCGGAACACCGTCGCCTGGAACGGCAACGACACCGCCGCCTCGACCCAGTTGCTGTACTCCCGCACCGGCTCGATCACGGCGAAGAACGGCGCGCTGACCAGCACCGACGAGCGCTGGCTCCGCCTCACCGAGTCGTCCCTCACCGACGCCCAGAAGGCCAGATTCCCGCACCTCGCCTCGTACACCGCCTGGACGGTCGACCCGCGCGACCGAGACCGGGTCCGCGAGGCCCTGCGCGGCCAACTCGTGGCCTCCCAACGGGCCGCGAACGGCGCGGTGTTGGCGGCGACAGGCGTCCAGATCGCCGGCGTACTCGACGACGTGTACGGCACCGCCGCGTCGATCGCCGACCTCGGACCGACGTTCAGCAAGGGCCGTCCAACGCTCTCCGTCTGGGCGCCGACAGCCCAGTCGGTCAAGCTCGACCTCGACGGCACCGGCGTGGCGATGAAGCGGAACGACACCACCGGCGTCTGGTCCGTCACCGGCGGCAAGTCCTGGAAGAACAAGGCCTATCGGTACGTGGTGAAGGTCTGGGCCCCGAGCGTCGCGAAGGTCGTCACCAACCACGTCACCGACCCCTACTCCGTCGCCCTGACCGCCGACTCCGAGCGCAGCCTCGTCGTCGACCTGGACGACAACTCCCTGGCGCCGAGCGGCTGGACGTCGTACAGCAAGCCGAAGGCTGTGCCGCTGCACGACGCCGAGATCCAGGAGCTGCACGTCCGGGACTTCTCGGTCGCCGACGACACCGTGCCCGCGAAGGACAAGGGCACCTACCTCGCCTTCACCGACAAGGACAGCGACGGCTCGAAGCACCTCCGCGCACTGGCGAACGCCGGTACCTCCTACGTACACCTCCTGCCCGTCTTCGACATCGCGACCATCCCGGAGAAGAAGGCGGACCAGGCGACCGTCGACTGCGACCTGTCCTCCTACGCCGCCGACTCCGACCAGCAGCAGGCGTGCGTCGCGAAGATCGCCGCGAAGGACGCGTACAACTGGGGCTACGACCCGTACCACTACACCGTGCCGGAGGGCTCGTACGCGAGTGACCCGGACGGGACGCGGCGCACGGTCGAGTTCCGGCAGATGGTGAAGTCGCTCAACAGCGACGGGCTGCGGGTCGTGATGGACGTGGTCTACAACCACACCCCCGCCAGTGGCCAGGCGAAGACGAGCGTCCTCGACCAGGTGGTCCCCGGCTACTACCAGCGTCTCCTCGCCGACGGGTCGGTCGCCAACTCCACCTGCTGCGCCAACACCGCGCCCGAGAACACCATGATGGGCAAGCTCGTCGTCGACTCGATCGTCACCTGGGCCAGGGAGTACAAGGTCGACGGCTTCCGCTTCGACCTGATGGGCCACCACCCGAAGGCCAACATCCTGGCGGTCAGGAAGGCCCTCGACGCGCTCACCCTCAAGAAGGACGGCGTCGACGGCAGGAAGATCATCCTCTACGGGGAGGGCTGGAACTTCGGCGAGGTCGCCGACGACGCCCGGTTCGTGCAGGCCACGCAGAAGAACATGGCGGGGACGGGCATCGCGACCTTCTCCGACCGGGCCCGTGACGCCGTACGCGGCGGCGGCCCCTTCGACGAGGACCCGGGAGTCCAGGGCTTCGCGTCCGGGCTGTACACCGACCCCAACTCGTCCACCGGTAACGGCACTTCGGCCGAGCAGAAGGCTCGTCTCCTGCACTACCAGGACCTGATCAAGGTGGGCCTCTCCGGCAACCTCGCCGCCTACCGCTTCACCGGCACCGACGGCAAGGAGGTCACCGGCGCCCAGGTCGACTACAACGGCCAACCAGCCGGTTACGCCGACGCCCCCGGCGACGCCCTCGCCTACGCCGACGCGCACGACAACGAGTCGCTGTTCGACGCGCTCGCCTTCAAACTGCCGGCCACGACAAGTGCCGCCGACCGGGCCCGTATGCAGGTCCTCGCCATGGCCACGGCCACCCTCTCGCAGGGCCCGGCCCTCTCCCAGGCCGGCAGCGACCTGCTGCGCTCCAAGTCCCTCGACCGCAACTCCTACGACAGCGGCGACTGGTTCAACGCCATCCACTGGAACTGCGCGGACAGCACCGGCACCGGCACTGGTAGCGGCAGTGGCAACGGCTTCGGTCGCGGACTGCCCATGGCGGCTGACAACGCCTCCAAGTGGCCTTACGCCAAGCCCTTGTTGACCACCATCGGGGTCGGCTGCGGCCAGATCGAGGGCGCCTCGGCCGCGTATCGAGATCTGCTGAGAATCCGTACGACGGAGAGTGCTTTCTCCCTCGACACGGCCGGACAGGTGCAGTCGGCGCTCTCCTTCCCGCTGTCCGGCAGGGACGAGACGCCCGGCGTGATCACCATGGAACTCGGCGATCTCGTCATCGTGTTCAACGCGACACCGCAGCGCAGCGAGCAGCGGGTCGGCCCGCTCGCCGGGACCTCGTACGCGCTTCACCCCGTACTGCGGGCGGGATCGGACCCCGTCACCAAGTCAGCCACGTACGACCGGGGTTCGGGCACGTTCGCCGTTCCGGGGAAAACCGTCGCGGTGTTCTCGCGCACCTCCTGACGAGGGCATTACCCTGGTGGGGCAGACCATGGACCTCGGTCTGCCCCACCGGTGTGTCCAAGGGCGGTCAGATGGACGACAACGGCAAGCGGACCGACACCACCGTGCTCGTCGTGGACGGCACCGCGGCCGGCCGCTACGCGATGAGTGCCCTGCTCCGGCGTGCCGGTTACCAGGTCGTCCCGGTCGCCGGCGGTCACGAGGCGCTCGCCGAACTCGACGTACGGCTGCGAAAGGGCATCCTGCCCGACGTGGCCCTCATCGACATGAACCTGCCCGGCGTGAGCGGGGTCGAACTGTGCCGCCGGATCAAGACCCGGCCGCACATGGCCGGCCTGCCCGTCGTCCACTTCTCGGCCTCCGTCGTGTCCCCGGGCGACCGTCGCGACGGGCTGGAGGCGGGCGGGGACGCGTATCTGACGGTGCCCGCCGAGCCCGGGGAGATCGACGCGGTGCTGCGGGCCGCGGTGCGCGCCTCGCGGCTGCGGGCCGACGACCAGGCACTGGCGCGGCGGCTGACCCGGCTGTCGGAGACGGTCTTCACCATCCAGTCGGCGCGCTCCCTGCAGGAACTCGCCGACGCCGCCGCCGAGGGCACCGCGCGGCTCACCGGCTCGCCCGCCGCCGTGTTCTTCCTCGGCCCGGACGACGAGCTGTACCGCGCCACCTCCCGTGACCGCACCACGCTCGCCATGCCGGACGAGGGTGCCCACCGCGTCGTGGCGGGGCTGCTGCGGCGACTCACCCGTGGGCACAGCGGGGTGCGGATCACCACGGTGCCCTCGCCGCTGTGGCCCGCCGGGTTCTTCCGGCCGGGCATGGAGCACGACGCCCGCCTGGTGCTGATCCCCACCGAGGACGGCAGGGCCTCGGTGTGCCTGGCCACGC
Organism: Streptomyces sp. SID12501; assembly: GCF_010550245.1. Lineage (GTDB taxonomy): Bacteria > Actinomycetota > Actinomycetes > Streptomycetales > Streptomycetaceae > Streptomyces. The sequence goes on along the minus strand of NZ_JAAGLU010000009.1, from coordinate 28,566 downwards.
CCACCCGCGGGACGCGCAGGGTGAGCCCGGAGAACGAGTCCCTGGTGGCCAGGCTCGCCCAGGCCACCGTGCTCGCCGCCGAGCCGCTGCTCATGTACCAGGTCGAACGGTATGTCGCCCTCACCCTCCAGCACAGCTTCCTGCCCCGCCCCGACCGGCTGCCCGACCTGCCGGGCATCGACGTCGCGGTCCGGTACGTGCCCGCGTCCCGGGACGCCGAGATCGGCGGCGACTTCTACGCAGCCCTGCGCACCGGCGACGGCATGCTCACCGCGGTCGGTGACGTCGTCGGGCACTCGCTGGACGCGGCCACCGTCATGGTCGAGATCCGGCACGCGCTGCGCGCCTACTGCGTCGACGAGAGTGACCCGGCCGTGCTCGCCGAGCGCCTCGACCGGATGCTCCAGCGCTACCACCCCGAGGTCACGGCCACCGTGTGCCTCGTCCACGTCGACCCGGGCACAGGGCGCACCCGTATCGCCAACGCGGGCCACATCCCGCCGCTGATCATCCGCGACACCGGCAGCGCCGACTACGCCAAGGCCGCGGGCCCGCTGCTCGGCGTGGGCCTCGCCCATCCGCCGCCCACCGAACTGTTCCTCGAGCCCACCGACCGGCTCCTCATGATCACCGACGGTCTGATCGAGACCCGGGGCACCGACCTCGCGGACTCCATGGAACACCTGCGCGCGGCGGCCTCCGGCGCGCTGCCCGGCCTGGACGCCCTCTGCGACACGCTGCTCGTCTCCTTCGGACACGACCGGGAGGACGACATCGCGATGCTGGCGCTGCGGCTCGCTGACTAGGGCCAACGGCCAGGACCAACGGCCAAGGCCAGCGGTTGGGCCAGCGGCTAGGGTGTGATGGCCGTGCCGTCATACAAGTCGTGCAGTCGTAGCAGTCCCAGTCGTAGCAGTCGTAGAACAGGGGTTTGACCCATGCCGCAGATCACCGTCGACTACTCGGGTCCGCTGGCCGAGGCCTTCGACCGGCGCGCGTTCGCGCTCGCGCTGCACGAGGAAGTCGTCGCCACGGCGAAGGCGAAGCCCGAGGCGTGCAAGACGCAGTTCCGCCGCACCGAGGACGCCACGGTCGGCGCGGACAGCGACGGCCATGCGATCGTGCACGTCTGGATCGGCATGCTCACCGGGCGCACGGTGGAGACGAAGGCCCAACTGACGGAAGCCGTACTGGAGTTGGTCCGCGCCCATGTGAAGCCCGTCGAAGGACTCGCCCTGCACGCCTCGGTCGAGGTCCGCGAACTCGACGACTCCTACCGGAAGTTCGACAACTGACCTGTCCGGCCGACTTGCCGGTGGGCTACGACGCGAGCGAGATGAGCCGTGCGACCAGGTCGCTGAACGGGCCGTCGGCGGGCTCCTGTTTGAGCATCCGGCGCAGCAGCGCGGCCATCTCCTCGTCATAGGCGGCGCTCACGGCGGCCAGCGCCGCGAAGTCGTGCACGAGCTGCGCCTCCAGCTCGCCGCGCGGCACCCGCCGCCCGTCCAGCCAGATCAGCGCGGTCGACTCGACGAGCGATATCCACGTCCGGATGACCAACTCCAGCCGGGCGGGCGCCTCTTCGGCGGTCAGTTCCAGATGCGACAGGATCTGGACGTACGCGACCTGTCGTACGGCGTCGATGAGCGCGTTCGTCGCCGAGGCGCTGCTCGAACGCACCTCGTCCGCCGACACCGCCGGACCGCCGCGCATCAACGCCGCGAAACCGGGCCCGTGTTCGTCGACGAAGTCGAAGAACCGGCCCATCACACGCAGCAGCCGCGCCCCCAGCGGACCCTCCTGCGGCTCCGTGAACCGGCCCGCCAGATCGTCCGACGCCCGCTTCAACGCGGCCTCGTACAGGCTGAGTTTGCCGGGAAAGTAGTGGTAGACCAGTGGGCGCGAGATGCCCGCGGCCGACGCGATCTCATCGATGGAGACCTCGTCGGGCGAGCGGCGGCTGAACAGTTCGAGGGCGACGCCGATCAACTGCTGCCGGCGTTCCTCGACTCCCATTCTGCGGCGAACCCCGGTTGTCATGCGAACACCTTACCGATCGGATACGGCCCGCAACGGACGGGTCCGACCCAGGGTGTTCACAAATCCAGCACAAGTGGACTCCGTCGTGCCCGCGACACACAGATCAGCATCGAGTCCGCCCGCTTGGCGTCGGTCAGCAGCTCGTCACGATGGTCGACTTCCCCCGCGAGCACGCGCTGTTGGCAGGTTCCGCAGAACCCCTGCTCGCACGAGTACGCGGTGTCCGGCAGCTCCGCCCGTACGGCGGCCAGCACGGTCGAGTCGGCGGCCACTGTCAACGTCCGCCCGCTGCGCCGGAGTTCGACCTCGAAAGGCTGGTTGCCGCCGATCGACGTACGCGGAGTGAAGCGCTCCAGACGCAGAACGGCACCCTCGGGAACCCGGGCCTCCACCGCGGCCATCAGCGCCTCGGGCCCGCAGCAGTGAACGGCGGTGCCCTCGGGCAGCTCCGCCGCCACTCCCGCGAACAGCGCGTCGAGGTCGGGCAGCCCGTCCTCGTCCTCCGCGACGACGGTGACGCGTCCGGTACCGTCACCCGCGCCCAGTTTCTCGATCTCGGCCAGGTACGGCATCGAGGCCCGGCTGCGGCCCCCGTACAACAGCCGCCATTCCAGACCGGGTTGAGCGTGCACCGCCCGGAGCATCGGCAGGATCGGGGTGATGCCGATACCGCCGGCCACGAAGACGTACGCCGGAGCCGGGGCGAGCGGGAAACGGTTGCGCGGGCCGCGCACCTCGACGGTCATGCCCGCCCGCAGCCCCTCGTGCACCTCGCGCGAGCCGCCGCGCCCGTCCGGCACCAGCCGGGTGGCGACGGTGTACGACGAGGTGTCCGCCGGGTCCCCGCACAGCGAGTACTGCCGCACGAGCCCCGACGGCAGCACCAGATCGAGATGCGCCCCCGGCGCCCAGCCAGGCAACTCCCGCCCCTCCAGCCGGAGTTGCACGACCCCGTCGGCGACCGACTCGTGCGCGGCGACCGTCAGCCGCAGGGCCCGTGAGCGCGGCCGGCCGGAGACCGGCTCCGCCAGCGCGGGCAGCGGCCACAGCGGCGAGGCCCCGATCCGGCGGCGCATGGCCCGCCGGGCGAGCAGCGCGGCCCCGGCGGTGAGCGCGAGAGCCAGCGGCCGGGGCATCAGGCGGCGCCCCTGTCGGCGGCGACGGCGGCGGGGGAGGAGGCCAGATAGGCGACGGCCTGCTCGGTGGACCCCTCCTGGGACGGGTGGTAGTTCCGGGAGAGATAGCGCGGCACCGATCTCGCCATGGCCCGGGTGGACGGCAGCAGGCCCCGCTTCCCGCGCACGTAGAAGCCCCGGAAGGTCGGCTTGCGGAGGTTCGGGGCCGGATCGTTCGCCATGAAGAACCGCACTCCGCGCTGCCACAGGAAGAACAGCGCCAGCAGCCCGGTCAGCCACGTCCGCACGCGCCGCCGGTAGCTCCCGTCGACGTGCGTGAACAGGTCGAAGGCGACCGACCGGTGCTCGACCTCCTCGGCGCCGTGCCAGCGCAGCAGGTCCAGCATGGTCGGATCGGCGCCACGCCGGTCCAGCTCCGGCGCGTTGAGTATCCAGTCGCCGAGGAACGCCGTGTAGTGCTCGATGGCCGCGATGACGGCGACCCGTTCCATGAGCCACCACTTGCGGGCCCGGCGGCCCGGCAGGAGGAACCGGTCGCCGAGCAGCTTCTCGAAGAGCCAGTCGACCTGAGCGGTGTACGGGGTCGGATCGAGCCCCGACTCCCGTAGGTGCGGGAGGACTTCGTCATGGGCCTGGGAGTGCATCGCCTCCTGGCCGATGAACCCGACGACGTCCGCCCGCAGCCGTTCGTCACGGATGTACGGCAGCACCTGCTTGTACACGTGCACGAACCACCGCTCACCGGCGGGCAGCAGCAGATGCAGCACGTTGATGGTGTGCGACGTGAAGGGATCCCCCGGCACCCAGTGCAACGGGGTGCCCTCCCAGGAGAAGGACACCTTGCGCGCCTTGAGCGGGTGAGCCGGTATGTGCGACTGCATGTGCGGCGGTACGTGTTCGGAGGGGCCGGGATCGGGACTGTTGGACATGGCGTCAATGTACTGACGGGTAGCCGGTGGGGAAACCCCTCTGCGCCGACTTGTTGACGCCAGTGTCAGCTAGCGCAGCCCGCCGATGGCCCGCCCATCCTTCAGCGTCCCCTTCAACCCGGCCTGAGCCCCCTGCTGGGTCTTCGCCGCCAGCATGGCACCCCGCGCCGACGAGCTCACCCCACCCGTCGCCGTGATCGACGCCGTGTTCTCGGCGCCGGCGGCCAGCATGTACCACTCACCCGCCCCCGACTTCCACAGCACACCGGCGAGCACGTTCGGGTCGCGGGGTCCGCACGCCGGGCTGGTCCCGGACTTCGCGGCGACCGCCCCGTACTTCCCGCCCGGAGTGTGGAACTGGGCCAGAACCTGGGCGCCGTCGCCCCGCCAGGTCTCGGCGCGGGTGCACACCCAGTCGGCGGCGCCGCTCGCGTCGGGCAGCGGCTGCCGGGCGTACTGCCAGGCGTTCACGGCGCGCACGCCCTGGGAGTGCATCGCCGCGAGGGAGCAGGCGAACGGCGACCAGGTGGCCAGCGCCGCCGGAGCCGAGGCCTCGCGGGGTGCGGTCGGGCGGCCCGTGGTGAGGTGGGCCGGGACGAGTTCACCGAGGTCGCTCAGCAGGCGGGCGCCACCGGCGTCGGTCACCTGGAGCGTGTTCCAGGACTGGCAGGTGCCCTTCTGCGCGATCGGGCTGGCCATTGGCCCGCTCACCCCGTCGGTCAGCCCCAGGTCGATCGGCGTCGCGCCCGGCTGGCGCAGATCCCGCATCTCGGCCTTGAGCACCCAGGGTGCCGTCAGATAGCGGACGTTGCCGTCGGCCCGGTCGAGGACCACCGCGTCGGCCTCGGCGCCGGTCGCGCCGTCGACCCGGGCGAAGTCGAGGGCGGCCCCGCTCGTGCCGTCCTTCGGTTCGGCGTACCGGGCGATGCGCAGACCGTCGTACAGGATCACGATGTGGGCGGCGTCGACAGTGCCCGCGTACAGGAGTTGGGGCGGGCCGGCCGGGCCGCCGGACGGGGTGCCCGGGGTGGCCGAGACCTGGACGGTCTCGCCGGGGCGGGCCCAGACGGCGAGGGCGCGGCGCAGCAGGGCGCTGTCGCCGACGAGGTCACCGCGCGCGGGCCAGACGGAGAAGTCGGTACGGGCGGAGGACCTCCAGGTGGCGGGGGCCACCAGGGTCAGCCGGGCCGGGTCCAGGGCGGCTTCGGCGGCCGGGTTCTTCGCGTACGCGGGGGCGGCGGCGCCGTCCGGGGCCCAGCCGTCGCCGGGCAGGCCGAGCAGCGCGCCGCACACCGCGACGGCCGTGGCGGCGACGAGCGCGGCCTTCAGGTGCTGCCTGCGCCGCATCAGGTCGGTCGGGCGGGCCTGGAGCGAACAGGGGTCGAACTCGGCGGAGTCGAGCAGCGCGTACTGCGCCGGGACCTCGTCCGCCTCGCGGAGCGCCTCGATCGGCCGGCCGACCCCGGCGGCCTCCAGGGCGGTGGTGACGTCGGAGTCCGGGAGCTTCTCCAGACCGCGCAGGACGTACGCGGCCCGCGCGGGGCCGGAAAGGGCCGACAGCCGCTGATCCAGAGCGAGTTCCTCGGCGCCACCCGAACGCGGGAAGAGTCGCAGGCCCCACACCTGGGGGAGCAGCGGCGGCAGTTGCGACCGCTTCGGCAGCGTGCGGCCCCGCCACGGCTGCCCCGCCGCGAGTGCCGTACGCAGCACCTGGAGGCGGACGAGCGCGTAACCGGGGTCGCCCGCGCGGCCCTTCGGCTGGGCCGGGATCGCGGCCGCGGCCGTGCGTCCCCTGGGCAGCGCGCGCTGGGTGAGGGCGTGCGCGGTCAGGACGCGCCGGTTGCGGCCCAGGCTCGGCGGCAGCACCAGATAGGCGAGCCGGACGAGCCGGGGGTAGTGCTCGACCAGTGCGGCCTCGGCCTGCTCCACGTCGACGACGGGGCGGCCCTTGGCGCTGTTACCGGTGGTGGGGCTGAAGGCGACATCCTGTGACTGCACGTTCAGCAGAACGAGCGAATGGTCGGATGGTCACCTGGCCTTCCGGAGTTACCGGTCGGGGTCGGTCAGCAGCCGGGCGTAGTTCGCCATCGACCGCTGGTAGCGCGGCAGATGGGGAGCGAGGGCGCCCAGGACGAGTGAGAGGCCCTCACGGTCGCGGCCGAGACTGGACAGACACAGCGCCAGACACGCTCGTACGGCGTCGTCCAACTCGTCGGAGGGGGCGTCCAGTTCGGGAGTGAGCAGCTTGACGCCCTCCTCGGCCTGCCCGATGTTCCGCAGTGAACTCGACAGCTGGATCTTGGCGCGCCGGCCCTTGTAGCCGCTGTCTTCGCCGAGCCCGAGCGCGAGAGCCTCCCGGTAGAGCGGCACCGCCCGGTCCGAGTGGCCCGTCGAGTCCCAGGCGCGCGCTTGTTCGAAATGGGCCAGGGGGCTGCCGGCGGGCAGTTCGGCGACGAGGGCGTCGATCACGGCGCGGAAGTCGGCCCCGTGGTCCTCGTCGTAGTCGTCGAAGGTGGCCCAGGCGGCGTCCACACGCTCATTCCAGTCCGCGTTCACTCGGGTCGCCTCGCGATGTCCGTGCCGGTCATGCTTGCTGACCTGCTTTTCTGCTGGGGGTCCGGGGGCCCGCGGCGGCAGCCGCAAATGTCGGAGCCCCCGGGAAGATGCAGTACTTGCCCACTCTCGCACACACGTTCCCTGATTGAGTGGTCTGTGCCCGGCAGCCGTATCGAGGGCGAGGGCTCCTCGACGGGGCCACCCGCGGCATGGGCCGAGAGTAATGTCGGCGGCGAACGGACCGGAGGACGAACAGATGATGGTGACGCGACCGAAGCTCGCGGCTGCCGCGGTCACAGCCGTGGCGGCGCTGGCACTGACAGGCTGCTCAGGCGGCAACAGCGATCAGGCGGCTACGGCGATCGACGCCACGCCGGTCGCCGCGACGGGCAGCCTGGAGCAGCTCGCGAGCAAGGCGGGCTGCAAGCCGATCATGCAGATCGACGCGGACGAGCTCCGCCAGGCCGCCTGCAAGACCACCACCTACGGCAAGTTCCTTCTCCTGACCTACGCCACCGACCGCGGCCAGCGCGAGTGGATCAACGGGGCCAAGGACTACGGCGGCTTCTACCTCCTCGGCCGCAAGTGGACCGCGGTCGGCGACCAGAAGATGATCGCGAAGCTGCAGAGCAAGCTCGGCGGGACCACCGAGGTGGGCGCCGACCACCACGCGGCCGGCCACGAAGGCTGAGCGGAAGCAGCAACGCAACGAGAAGGACATGAGAAAGCCGGTGGCGGGTTCTCCCGCCACCGGCTTTCTCACGTGGCCCACCGTCGGTGGGCCACTGGTGGATCTACTGGCACTTCTTGCCGGTGTTGATGCAGTTGACCATCTTGTTCATCGTCTTCACGGAGAAGAAGTTGATGAAGTCGTTGTGGTCGGTGATCGGCTTGTGCAGGTTCTCCGGGAAGGAGTCCACCGCGTACGGGTTCACCACCGTGCCGTTCTCGATGGTCGGGGCCGGCACGTTGTAGACCAGACGGACCTGGAGCTGGGGGATCGCCTGGAAGCCGTTGGCGCAGGTGCCGTCGGCCTGGACGAAGGACACGTGAGTGCGGTGGTTCGCACTGTCGATGTTCTGGCCGTCCAAGCAGCTCTGGAAGTTGGTCGTACGGACCACGGAGCTGCCCTGCGGGCAGATCGGGTACTTGTCCTCCAGCTGCACCTTGTTCTCGAAGCCGGTGCAGCTCCAGTTCACGTTGGCGTTCGCGTTGCCGTTGACGAAGGCCTTGGCGTCACCGGTGATGATGCGCAGGGCGGTCGGCATCGCGACGACGTTGCCCTTCTTGTTGCCGACGAACTTGATCTGCGCCTGGGTCGGCTGAAGGATCTTGCCGACGTTGCCCTCGGTTCCGCCACCGGCGGCGTTCTGGTCGAAGTCCTGCGAACCGTCCTGCAGACGCAGCACCGGCCAGAAGTACGACGACTTGTCGCCCTGGTTCTGGCAGCTGGTCTGGGCCGCCGCCAGTTCCTGGTCGCTCGCGAACGCGTCGTTGCTCTGGTTGCCGACGTAGTCGTGCAGGTGGTGGGCACCATTGGTGACACCGGGGGCGACGATCACGTTGTCCGTGTTGTGGTTGTCGTTCCCGTTGGTGCCGCACTTCGTGGTGAAGGAGCCACGCGAGCCGCTGTTGCCGTTCGCGGCGAGCCCGTTGGCGCCGACACCCAGCTGGGCGTTGGCCTGCACCTTGGTGATGTCGACGAAGTCGGCAGCCACCGGACCGTTGCCGCCCTGGCCGCCGCCGGCGGCGTTGCCCGCACCAGCGTCGCCCGCACCGGCATCGGCATCACCCGCACCGGCGTTGCCGGCTCCGGCATTGGCCGCACCGGCGTCGGCCGCACCGGCGTTGGCCGCACCGGCGTCGGCCTGGCCGTTGTTGTTCTGACCCTGGCCGTTGTTGTTCTGGCCACCGTTGTTCTGGTTGCCGTTGTTGTTCTGGCCGTTGCCCTGGTTGTTGTTGCCCTGGCCGGCGTTGGTCTGCGGCGCGGCCGCGACGCCGGTGCACTGGGCGAACTGCGCCAGGTTGTCAGCCCCGGAACCACCGGCCCGCTTGATGTTGATGCGGATCCGGTCGATCGCGGCGATCCGCTTGTCCTTCAGCGGACCGGTGATCGCGTTCTGAACGAAGCTGGCGTCGCCGGCCTGCGCCTGGCGAGTGGAGGCGAGACGTGCGTAGGCCTCGGTGATCTGGTTGTCCAGATTCGCGAGCTCCTTGTCCACACCGGCGCGGGCGCCGCTGGGGACGTTCGAGAGCTTCTGACCGATGTCCGGGCAGTCGATCGTGGCGATCTGTACGGCAGCGGCCTTGGTCTGGTTCTGGGCGCCGTTCTCCTCGTGTGCGGAGGCGTAGAAATTCGCCCAGACAAGTCCACCACCACCGATCGCGAGAGCCGCGGATGCGGCCACGGCGCGAACGGCCAGTGGTGAGCGTCGTTTACGTGCGTTGCGTCCCATGGAACTCCTCTGACTTCCTTGCGGGGCTATCGAGGCGCCCGACAGGATGAAGCGGCGTCGTTCCATACGAGGGGGACCTCAGGAGTGTTCAGCCGCCTCAGAAATTGATGAGAGATTCGTAGGACAATTCAGCCTGAACTCCACCGGTTATACCGGGAGTTGCGGATCTCTTACGGCAAGTGTTCGGCGAGGGAGCGGATGCTGTCGACTTTGGCGTGCTTTCAGCGTCCCTGGTCGAGATATGTCAGTACCGCCAGGACGCGTCGGTTGTCATCGTCCGACACCTCGAGTCCCAGTTTGGCGAAGATGTTGGACGTGTGTTTGGCGATCGCCCGCTCCGTGACAACCAGATGCCCAGCGATCGCCGCGTTCGAACGTCCCTGAGCCATGAGATCCAGCACCTCCAGCTCCCGGGGCGTCAGCCGCCCCAGCGGCCGGCCGTCCCCGGCGCGCCCCGCCAGCAGCTGCTGGATCACCTGCGGGTCCATGGCGGTACCGCCCGCCGCGACCCGTCGTACGGCGTCCACGAACTGCTCCGCGTCGAACACCCGGTCCTTGAGCAGATAGCCGACCCCGCCGTCCCCGTCGGCCAGCAACTCCCGTGCGTACAGCCGCTCCACGTGCTGCGACAGCACCAGCACCGGCAGCCCCGGCCGCGCTCGGCGGGCCCGCAGCGCGCACTGCAGCCCCTCGTCGGTGTGCGTCGGCGGCAGGCGTACGTCGATCACGGCGACGTCCGGTGCCAGCTCGGCGAGCGCCCGGTCCAGTTCGGGGCCGCTCTCCACCGCCGCGGCGATCTCGAAGTCGTACGCCTCCAGCAGCCGGACCAGCCCGTCGCGCAACAGGAACAGGTCTTCGGCTAGGACAACTCGCAAGGAATCTCCATGGTCACCATGGTGGGACCGCCCGCGGGACTGCTGACGGCCAGGACGCCGTCGAATGTACCGATTCGCCGCTCCACCCCGGCCAGCCCCGACCCGCCTCCGACCCGTGCCCCGCCCCGACCGTCGTCGGTGACGGTGATCCGCAGCGAGCCGTCCGCGTACCGCAGATCGACCCGTACCCGCTCGGCGCCGGAGTGCTTCACGGCGTTGGTCAGCACCTCGCTCACCGCGAAGTACGCCGCCGACTCGACCGGTGCCTCCACCCGGCCGCCCCCGAACTCCACCGTGACCTCGGTGTCCACCGGCAGCCGCAGCGCCAACGCCCGTACGGCGTCGCCCAGTCCACGCTCCGCCAGCACCGGCGGATGGATGCCGTGCACCAGGTCGCGCAGCTCGGCGAGCGCCTCGGCGGAGGACCGCCGGGCCCGTGCGAGCAACTCCCGCGCCTTCTCGGGGTTCTTCTCGATGAGCGCCTCGGCGGTCCCCAGATCCATCCCCATGGAGATCAGCCGCGCCTGCGCCCCGTCGTGCAGGTCCCTTTCGATCCGCCGCAGTTCGGCGGCGGAGGTGTCCACCACATCCCGCCGCGACTCGGTCAACACCCTCACCCGCTCGCGGAGTTCACCGAGCCCGGCGCCCAACAGCGCTCGGGTGAGCAGGAAATGGGTACGCAGAAGGGCGGGGGTGAGGTGGTACGAGGCCACGAGGAGTACGGCCCCCAGTGCGCCGGCGGCGAGCGCGCTGCCCTGCCCGCCGATGGGTACGAAGCCGTACCACCAGCCGACGTAGGTCCCGTCCGTGAACATCCGCCACAGCCCGAGGGCCAGCGCGAACCCCTCGAAGGGGTAGAAGACCAGTGCGGCCGGCACCAGCGCGGTGAGGGAACCGAGCACGACGTCGAGGGGCAGCCACGCGAACTCCCGCCAGGTCGCCGGATCACGCAGCACCCCGAGGGCCCGCGCCCACCGCCCCGCGTCCGCCGTCGGCACCCGGTACCGGGGCGGAATCCGCACCCCGCCCCACCGCACGGCCGTCAGCCGCCGCCAGTCGGCCCACGCCCGTATCCAGGTGACGACCCGGGGCGTGGTGAGGAGACCGATGCCCAGGACGGGCACGAGAGCGAGGGAGACGAGGAGGAGCACGAAGAGCGGCACCGACCCGGCGATCGAGCCGACGGCCAGCAGCAGTGCCCGCACCCCGGCGAGCACGACCGTACGAATCCGAACTCGAACCCGAGCCGGAACCCGGAATCGTGCGTTGATGGCGTCGTCCATGCGGTCAGTCTCGCCGAGCACACCCCGCCGGGTCACGGGCCCGAACACCCGTACCTGGAGGTGGTGCCAGAGACACCCCCTGGGCAGGAGCGCAGGTCAGCGAGCGGTCGGGGGCGTGTACTTGTATCCCACCCGGCGCACCGTCTGGATGGCCTGCCGGTGCTCCGCGCCGAGCTTGCGGCGCAGCCGGGCGATGTGGACGTCGACGGTCCGGCCGTCGCCCACGTGCCCGTAGCCCCACACCGTGGTGACCAGCTGATCACGGGTGTGCACCCGGCCCGGGTGGGCGACGAGATGGGCCAGCAGCTCGAACTCGAGGTACGTGAGATCCAGCGGACGCCCTTCGACCTCGGCGGTGCGCTGCACGTTGTCGACGAGCACGAGGTGACGGCCGCCGTCGGTCCGGGGCTGCTCCGGGGCCACGGCCGGGGTCAGCAGCTCCGGGTCCGGGAGCGCGAACGGCAGTACGGGCGGCTGCTGGTCGGCCGGTACGAGCACCAGGTAGCCGATCATCGGCGGCTGGCCCGGCAGTGTGGGCAGTGTGTGCGGGGGCGCGGGCAGCCAGGTGGCACCCGGCGGCAGGAAGTCCCTGACGTCGACCACCTCGTCCCGGTCGACGGCGCGCAGCCGGTGCCGGGCGGAGCCGCCGGGGGAGAGGGGAGCCAGAGGAGGGAGAGTACGAGTGGTCGCCATGAGAGGTCAGCTCTTTCGCGCGAGGAGTTCGTCGGGGACGTACGTCGTGCGCGTCGGCGGAAGACCGAGAAGTACGGCGTCAGAGGGGCCGTACGGCTGGTGTTAGAGGGCCGGCGCGTTCATCGCGCGACAACACACCCGGTCGAAGTCGTGGTGCTGGCGGGAAGGCCAGAAGGGCTCGAGGTCGTGGCGACCTGTCGCGATGCACTTCTGGAAGCTGGCCATGGGTCCATTGAAGCAGAGAAGGGGCGAAGCAGAGAAGGGGTGTCCACCGTCCGGTGAACACCCCTTCTCACTATCTGGGATCAGATGGGAATCAGACCTGTCCGGCCTTCTCCAGGGCGGAACAGCAGGTGTCGACGATCAGCCGCGTCACGAGGTACGGGTCGACGTTGGCGTTCGGGCGGCGGTCCTCGATGTAACCCTTGCCGTCCTGCTCGACCTGCCACGGGATACGGACCGAGGCGCCACGGTTGGAGACGCCGTACGAGTACTCGTTCCACGGGGCGGTCTCGTGCAGACCGGTGAGACGGTCGTCGATGCCGGCGCCGTAGTGCTTGACGTGGTCGAGCGGCTTCGAGCCCTCACCGAGGGACTCGCACGCGGTGATGATCGCGTCGTAGCCCTCGCGCATCGCCTTCGTGGAGAAGTTGGTGTGCGCGCCGGCGCCGTTCCAGTCGCCCTTCACCGGCTTCGGGTCCAGCGTCGCGGTGATGCCGAAGTCCTCGGCGGTGCGGTAGAGCAGCCAGCGGGCGATCCACAGCTGGTCGGAGACCTCCAGCGGGGAGACCGGACCGACCTGGAACTCCCACTGACCGGGCATGACCTCGGCGTTGATGCCGGAGATGGCGAGACCGGCCTTGAGACAGTTCTCCAGGTGGGCCTCGACGATCTCGCGACCGAAGATCTCGTCGGCGCCGACACCGCAGTAGTAGCCGCCCTGGGGGGCCGGGAAGCCGCCCTCGGGGAAGCCCAGCGGGCGGGAGCCGTCGAAGAAGGTGTACTCCTGCTCGATGCCGAAGATCGGCTCCTGAGCGGCGAACTTCGTGGCGACCTCGGTCAGCGCGGCACGCGTGTTGGACGAGTGCGGCGTCATGTCGATTTCGAGGACCTCGCACATGACGAGGATGTCGTCACCGCCACGGATCGGGTCCGGGTAGGAGGAGACCGGCTTGAGCACGCGGTCCGAGGCGTGACCCTCGGCCTGGTTCGTGGAAGACCCGTCGAAGCCCCAGATCGGCAGCTCGGCGCCCTTGGCGTCGTCGGCCAGAATCTTGGTCTTGGAGCGGAGCTTGGCCGTCGGCTCGGTGCCGTCGATCCAGATGTACTCAGCCTTGAAGGTCACGGGGACACATCCTTCGGGGTGGGTCTCTATGCGCACTTGCGGGTGCTGCGGTGCTGCGGCACTGAGGCACCGCGCCATTACCCGGAAGCCTGTCAACAGGCGATTTCCCGATCATTGCTCGAATGTGAACCCCGTGTTACCTGGTGTTCTTGTGGCGCGTTTCACGTGGGGAGGACGGCACGGACCGCGGAGGGGAAGCGAGGGGGAGCGCTCCGGGACTCGTATGCGAAGAGGTTGGGGAAATCCGGGAAACGGGCGGGTCCTGCCGCCCCTGGCCGGGAGCGACAGGACCCTTGTCCGAGCAGATCAGCGCTGGAAGTTCACCCCACCTTCTCGATCAGTGCCCGGCGGATCAGGAACTTGCCCGGTTCGCGGACCTGCTCGAAGGCCGCGTTGTTGAGCAGGGCGCAACTGCCGGAGAACGAAGTGACCTCCACCGTCGTGGACTTGCCGTTGTCCAGGTTGGTGACGCGCAACGTGGTCCCGGCGGGGAACTGGTTGCTGGACGCGGCGGGGTCTCCGCCCTCCCCGGAGAGAGTGACGGTGGACCCGTCACAGACCTGCTGCCTGTCGCCTGGCGTGGCCGGAGAAGCCGGCGTGGCAGGTGGGGCGGCCGTGGCAGGCGAGGTGGTCCGAGCAGGCGATGAGGGCGCCGCAGGCTGGGTGCCGGGCTGCGTGATCTGGGAGTCCTGAGCCGACTCCCCAACCACGCAACCGGACGCCTCCTGCTGGACCTTGATCTGCGCGACGACCGCGTCACGGTTCGCGATCCGGGCCGTCGACAGGGCGTCGGGATCGGCCCGCTGGTCCGCGATGAACTTCTGGTTGTTGCCGAGGGCGGTGGCGAGCCCCTGACAGACGGTCGAGTCCGCGGCGGTCTGCGCCGCGTTCGAGGTGGCCGCCATGGCGAAAGCCCCACCGCCCGCCATCACACCGGCACCGATCAACAGCGCCAGCTTCTTCTTCGTACTGACAGTTCTCCTACGCGACATGCGCGCCTCCTGAAGAGATAGGGGAGCGTACGCCGCTATGTACGAGATACCGAACAAGGTCACTCAGCGATCACAGGCGCCGCCAAAGTGACGTACATCACTCAGCTGAACGCCGCCCCAGAGCATCCCGCACGGCCTCGTCGGTACGGGCCACGACGGCACTCCCGTCGTCGGCGGTGATGATGGGCCGCTGGATGAGCTTGGGATGCGCGGCGAGAGCGGCGACCCACTGCTCCCGGTCCGCCGCCTCCCGGCCCCACTCCCTCAGCCCCAACTCCTTGGCGACGGCTTCCTGGGTCCGGGTGATGTCCCAGGGTTCGAGCCCGAGCCGGTCGAGTACGTCGCGAATCTCGTCCTCGGTGGGCAGGTCCTCCAGGTAGCGGCGGACGGTGTATTCGGCGCCCTCCGCGTCGAGCAGCGACAGGGCTCCACGGCACTTGGAACAGGCCGGGTTGATCCAGATTTCCATGGGGCTCACGGTACGCCAGAGGCCTTGTGGCCAGGGGCTTTTGTCAGTGCTGGGCGGTAGAATAGAAGCAGTGTTCGAGGGTGTCGCCGGGGGGTCCGGTGCCACCCTGACCGCGACAGGAGGATGCCTGTGCCCGCTGCCGCTCTCAAGCTGATGCCCACCCAGTCCACCGCCAAGAGGGGGGTCCTGCTCGAACTGCCGTGCGCCCCCGTGGAGAAGCGCCCGCTGCCGCCGGGGCGACCCCGCGAGTGGTACGTCACGCACAACCGCCGACTCAAGGCGATGCGGCTCGCGATCGCCCTGCTCGACTCCGGCGTCTACATGCCGAACCAGGCCCGCAACGAGACGATCCGCAGCGCGGCGGACCTGATCGGCGTCCACCCACCGTCGGAAACGACGTGCCACATGGTACGAGCCCTGATGCGCTACTCCCGCTGAACGGCCGCCGGGTGCCTTGTCTGTCCCAGGGGCACCCGGCACTTCGGCCATCGGCCCGCACCCCTAGCCCGTCCGGCGTTTGAGGACGAGGCCCCTTCAGGGCCGATGCGGGGGTCTGGGGGCGCAGCCCCCAGGAACGGGATGGGACGGGTAAGGGCGGCGGGGGCGAAAACTCTGCTCACCCCACCCCCTTCAGCACAGCATCCACAAACTCCCGCCGCTCCTCCGGATGCTCACGAAACCGAAGCCCCAAGAAGTGGTCCGCATCCGCCAGTTCAAGCCGCGTGAACCGCGCCCGCGCCGCCAGGGCCTCAGTCACCGCCTCCGTCACCTCGCCCGGAATGACGTGATCGGTGCCCGGCACCACCAGCACCGCCCGCCCCGCGAACGCCCGCAACGCACCCAGCGCGGGCGCCCCGCGCCAACTGCCCGGCGTCCGGATCAACTCGCTGAAGCGGCCACTTCCCTCACCGAACGGCACATCCCACGCCTCGGCCCCGTACGCGGCGGGCGCGCACAACCCCACACCGGCGACCCGCTCTCCGTAGTGGCCGACAAGATCGGCCACCGTCTGCCCGCTCATGCTGAACCCGACCAGCACGAGCGGGCTGCCCACCGGAATCCGTGCCCCGATGACACCGACGGCCTGCTCGAACCGCCGCCGCAGACTCAACTCCCGCAGCTCACCCGTACTTTCACCGTGCCCCGAGAAGTCGAAGGCGAGCCCCTGGCAGCCACGCGCGACGAACTCGGCGAGCAACGGCACCAGCCGCTCCTTGCTCCCGTTGCCGGCACCGTGCAGCAGAACGACGGCGGCCCCGCCCGAATCCCGGCCCGAATCCCCGTCCCGGGCACCCCCGTACACCCCGCTGAGTCGTTCACCGTCAACGTCGTACACGAAGGGAAGCAGCTCACTCATAGGCTCATTCACTCACGCCCCTCCCGTCACACACCCCGCGAAATACGGATGCGCGGGCTCCCCTGTCGTCCCTAGGCTGGACAGGCAGAGCGAAGCCGTCCATACCGCTTTCCGCCGGACCGGCATGACTTGCGGGACTCGGGGCTACTCTCTACGCACCGACGGGCGGACACCCGCCCCAAACGCCCCACCCGACATCCACCGTCACGTACATCACCGCTCAGCCACCCACGTCACTCACAAGGAGTCCCGTCATGGGAACCTTGATCATTTCCGCGATCGTCGTTCTGATCATCATGGGCTTCAAGAACAGCGTCCTGTGGCTCGTCGCCGCCGGCCTGCTCTTCGTCTACTTCCGCTACGGCCGCACGGGGAGCGGTACGGCGACCTCCTCGTCCGGCGGCGGCGGCCCGGCCGCGGGTTCCGCACCCGCCAGCTACCGGGCCTACCGCCAGCGCCGGGACCAGCAGGCCAGGTGGGAGCGCCGCTACCGCCGCGAGCACCCCGTCGAGACCCGCCGCCAGGACCGTCGGGGCCAGTAAGCGAAGTCAGTAAGCGAAGTCGAGAGTCGAGAAAGGGGGTGTGCCTCCGGTCGGTCGGTCCGTCTCACAGACCGGGGGCACCCCACACCGGGAACCAGCGGTTCAGGTCCTGCTCGATCCGCAGATCGTCGGCGAGCGCGGCCCGCACCTGCAACTCCAGCGAGCTGTCCCGCCGTTGACCGTCACCGCCCGGCAGCGGCGAGAAGGGATAGAAGGTCCCGCGCTTGTACAGATAGACAAGCCCAAGCCGCCGAGCACTCCCACCCGAACCCCCCGAACCCCCCGAGCCCTCCGAGGCCCCAGAGCTCTCCGAACCCCCCACATCCTCGAACCCGACCACGGAGCACAACAACTGAGGCCCGAACCCACTGGCCTCCAGCGCACTGTTGACCGCGTGCAGATCCCCCACAAGCGCCGGCAGATCCTCCGGCCCGCGCCGCGACACCATCCACGAGTACCCGTACTCGTCCCGGACCAGCTCGACAGGCGCCCCGGTCCGCTCCGCATCCGCGTCGAGCAGGGCCTGGACCTCCTTGCGTACGTCGTCGAAGGCCGCGCCCTCCACCGTGGCGAAGCACACCGACCCCCCGCCCGTGGGCGTGAAGCCGGCCGCGGCCTGGAGGGTCACGGCGGCCGACGGCAGCCCGAAGAGCCGGTCGAGATCGGGTGCGACGGGCTTGGTGCGCCCCAGCAGAATGTCCAGCAGCCCCATGGGTTCCGTTCTCCTCGCTCCTCAGCTCACGAGTTTCCCGTGCCGGGAGTCGCCGCCTCACCCAACTCGCCGGAGATCCGACCCAGTTGGTCGAGCCGCTGCTCCAGACTGGGATGGGTGGAGAAGAACCGGGCCAGGCCCGGCTCCTTGCCGATGGCGGGCGTGAAGTAGAAGGCGTTGAAGGCCTGCGCGGTCCGCAGGTCCTTCGACGGGATCCGCGCGATGTCGCCGGAGACCTTGGTGAGCGCGGAGGCCAGTGCCGACGGCCGCCCCGTGAGCAGCGCGGCGGAGCGGTCGGCGGCCAGTTCCCGGTATCGGGAGAGGGCACGGATCAGCAGGAAGCTGATCGTGTACACGGCCGCGGAGACGCCCATCACCGCCATGAAGATGACGGCGGTGTTCTGGTCCCGCCGGCCCCCGCCGAACATCTGCGAGTAGAACGCGAACCGAACGATGAGCCCGGCGATGACGCCGAGGAAGGACGCGACGGTGATCACGGCGACGTCCTTGTGCGCGACATGCGCCAGCTCGTGCGCGAGCACACCCTCGAGCTCCTCCGGTTCCAGCCGCCGCAGCAAACCGGTGGTCACGCACACCACGGCGTGATCGGCGTTCCGCCCGGTCGCGAACGCGTTCGGCATATCCATGTCCGAAACGGCGACCACCGGCTTGGGCAGGTCGGCCACGGCACACAGCCGGTCGATCACCCCGTGCAGTTGCGGATACTCCTCGCGCTCCACGACCCGCCCGCGCATCGCGAACAGGGCGACCCGGTCGGAGAACCAGTACTGCGCGGCGAGGAACCCCGCCGCGACCACCACGACCAGCACCCAGGACTTCAGCAACACGATCAACGCGGCGACAAAGGCCACGTACAGCAGTCCGAGCAGAAACAGCGTGACCGTCATCCGCACGGTCAGGCGTCGATCGCTCCGCATTCGGTTCGGCATCCGTACCACCCCGCAGTCAGGCACTCGCCCCACTGCCCAGTGTGCACCCGCCCCGTCCCATGAAGCGGTCGCGATCGGTCCTGGGCCCGGCAAAGCTCAGCCTCGGAAGCCGGCCTCCCACATCGGCATTCTCAGCGCGGACTCGCCGAGCAGGCGCTGAGCCCGGTCGAGCAGTTCACCCACCTCCGCCGACCCGTGCGGCATGTCCGGAGTCGGAGACCAGCTCCGTACCGACTGCGCGGCCCGGGCCCGCAGCCGGACGTCCGGATCGTCGAGCAGCGTGACCGCCGCCCGCAGCCGCACCAGCCCGCCCCGCGCGTCCAGCAGCCGGAACGCGGCCACCCGCGCATGCCGAGGCGACCCGTCGCCCAGCCGTTCCGCCAGCCGGTCGGCGTCCAGCGACCGCGCGAAGGGCAGCAGCGACGGCGTCACCTCCCGCACCACGCCGGGAGCCGGGTCGTCGAGCAGCGCCCGCAGCCGTCGTACGTCCGTCACGTCCAGTGTCCGCAGACCCGCCACCGCCCGCGCCCGCACCCCGGGGGTGGGATGACCGAGCAGCGGCCACAGCAGTTCCGCGTCCGCGCGCACCCCGCACTCCGCCAGCCCGGCGACCGCGCCGGGCGTCAGCGCCGGGTCGTCCACCCCGGCACACCGCTGCCGGTACCAGGCCCGGGGATCGCCCCCCGACTGCCGTACGACATACCGCGCACAGGCCCGCACCAGCGCGGACCGGTCGTCGAGGAACCCCGCCGCCCGTTCCCCCTGCCCGGCCCGCCGCAGCGCGGTCACCCCGGCGGACCGCACCCGGGGCCCGCGCGAGCCGAGCAGCGCGTCGAGTACGACGACGTCCACACCGCCCGCCGCATCGCCCTCCGGTACGGGGGCCAAGGCGGCCTCGGCGCACAGGTTCTGGACGACGGGGTCGGTGTCGCGGGCTGCGGCGCGGGCGAGTTCGGCGGGGGAGAGGCGCCCCTCGTCGACGGCCAGGCGGTACGCGTACCGGCGTACGACGCGGTCGGGGTCGGTGAACAGCGGCGTGAGACGCTCGCGGGGTGCCCGGCGCAGTACCTCGTCGAGCAGGTCGACGGCGAAGACACCCCGGCCGCGGCGGGCGCCGAGCAGGATCAGCGGCGCGAGCCGGACGGCCGCGTCCAGGTCGAGGACCGTGCGCAGCACCTCCCGGGCGCGCTCCCGCACGGGAAGCACCCAGTCGGCGGTGCGGACGACGACCAGCGGCCACAGCCCGGGACACCGGACCGCCTGCCCGAGTGCCGCCGCACGCACCCGCCCGTCGCGGTGGCACAGGGCGAGTGCGAGCCGGGCCTCGGTGGGGGCGGCGAGCCAGGGGCGTCGGCCGTCGAGCTCGGTCACGGTCGGCAACAGCTCCGGCGGGAGCCAGTGGAACCATGACCTGACCCCCGCGTCCAGCCCGAGCCAGGCCACCGGGTCCCCGGCGTCGAGCACGTCCGGCAGAGCGGCCCCCTCGGCCAGCCGCCGCGCCGCCACTTCGCCGCCCCTGATGTCCCCGCGCATGCCCGCCCCCGGTCCAGCCTGCCGTATCGCGCGATGGTATGCCCGGACCGGCCGCCGGTCGCGCGATATACGGGCGGCCGGCAACGCACTCCGGTACGGCCGCTACGCCCAGCGCAGCTGCTACGGCCGCTACGGCTACTACGGAGCCCGGAAGTTCGCGTACCCCAGCAGCAGGATCACCGCGGCCACGCACCCCAGTACGAGCGCCGTCGACACCCACGACGACCGACGCGGACCCGAGTAGTCGGGACCCCCTCGGAACGGCACCGCCTCCGGCGGGTTCTCCTTCCACCGCGCGGCCAGCATCCGGGCCCGCGCTGAGGGCTCCTTGTGCTCGGCGCCGTCGGCCCATCTGACGTCGAACTCCCGCTCCACGTCGTCCTGTTCGGACATCCCCGTTTCCCTCTCTCATGTCTGGTTCGAACAACCGTCTGGACAATAGACAAGGATGATCCCTTGGCTGTGGCCGGTCTGTGAAGCGGGAAAAGATATCGATCAGCCCAAACACGGCAGGGCCGCCCCCTCGCGGGGACGGCCCTGGAACGCTGGTGGAGCGGGTCGATCACACGTCGAAGTACAGCTCGAACTCGTGCGGGTGCGGACGCAGCTGGATCGGCGCGATCTCGTTCGTGCGCTTGAAGTCGATCCACGTCTCGATCAGGTCCGGCGTGAACACGTTGCCCTGGAGGAGGAACTCGTGGTCGCGCTCGAGGGAGTCGAGGACGGCCGGGAGGGAGGTCGGGACCTGCGCCACGCTCGCGTGCTCCTCGGGAGCCAGCTCGTACAGGTCCTTGTCGATCGGCTCGGCCGGCTCGATCTTGTTCTTGATGCCGTCCAGGCCCGCCATCAGCAGGGCGGAGAAGGCGAGGTACGGGTTGCCGGAGGAGTCGGGCGCACGGAACTCGACGCGCTTGGCCTTCGGGTTGGAACCCGTGATCGGGATACGCATGGCCGCGGAGCGGTTGCGCTGCGAGTACACCAGGTTGATCGGCGCCTCGAAGCCCGGGACCAGACGGTGGTACGAGTTCACCGTCGGGTTGGTGAAGGCGAGCAGCGACGGGGCGTGCTTGAGGATGCCGCCGATGTAGTAGCGGGCGATGTCCGACAGGCCCGCGTAACCGGCCTCGTCGTAGAAGAGCGGCGAGCCGGCCGTCCACAGCGACTGGTGGACGTGCATGCCCGAACCGTTGTCACCGAAGATCGGCTTCGGCATGAAGGTCGCGGTCTTGCCGTTGCGCCACGCCACGTTCTTCACGATGTACTTGAAGAGCTGGAGGTCGTCGGCCGCGGCGAGCAGCGTGTTGAACTTGTAGTTGATCTCGGCCTGACCGGCGGTGCCCACCTCGTGGTGCTGACGCTCGACCTGGAGGCCGGACGCGGCCAGCTCCAGGGAGATCTCGGCACGCAGGTCGGCGAAGTGGTCGACCGGCGGGGTCGGGAAGTAGCCGCCCTTGTAACGGACCTTGTAGCCACGGTTGTTCTCGACCGCACCGGTGTTCCAGGCGCCGGCCTCGGAGTCGATGTGGTAGAAGGACTCGTTCGCGCCGGTCGCGAAGCGCACGCTGTCGAACACGTAGAACTCGGCCTCGGGACCGAAGTACGCGGTGTCCGCGATACCGGTCGACGCCAGGTACGCCTCCGCCTTCTTGGCCACGTTCCGCGGGTCACGGGAGTACTGCTCGCCCGTGATCGGGTCGTGGATGAAGAAGTTGATGTTGACCGTCTTGTCCTTGCGGAACGGGTCGACCCGCGCCGTGGACAGGTCGGCGCGGAGCGCCATGTCGGACTCGTGGATGGCCTGGAAGCCGCGGATCGAGGAGCCGTCGAAGGCAAGTTCCTCGTCCGGGTCGAAGGCCGTCGCCGGCAGCGTGAAGTGCTGCATCACACCCGGCAGATCGCAGAAGCGGACGTCGACGAACTTGACGTCCTTGTCCGCGATGTACTTCTTGGCCTCGTCGGCGTTCTGGAACATCCAGCTCCTCCTACTCCCGGCCGTCCGTGCCGGGGTGGTAGTTCGTTCGTGCGGCCAGTGCGGTGGCACACGTTGGATCCGACCATAGGGACAGGTGATTTCTCAGGCATGACCCATTTGTTTCGACCAAGTTAACCGGACTCCGGCCGGGCGACCCACCTGTACGGATCGAAAATCGCGCGCAGTACCGTGGTCGGGTGGACAACAGGCAAGTAATCGGATCGTGGCTCTCAGGACCGCGCGCAGCCGCGGAGGAAGCCGGTGTCGACTTCGGATACCGGGGCGAACAGCTC
Source organism: Streptomyces sp. SID12501 (assembly GCF_010550245.1). Taxonomy (GTDB): domain Bacteria; phylum Actinomycetota; class Actinomycetes; order Streptomycetales; family Streptomycetaceae; genus Streptomyces. The sequence goes on along the minus strand of NZ_JAAGLU010000009.1, from coordinate 6,433 downwards.
GGTCTGCCGAAGGAGGGCCCCGGCTCGATCGCCCGCCCGGGCCGCAGGATCGCCGCGCTGGCCGTCGACTGGGGCCTGTGCCTCTTGATCGCATACGGCCTCATCACGGACAGCTACAACGAGGCGGCGCAGATCTGGGCGCCGCTCATTCTCCTCGCGCTGCTCCTCCTCACGCTGAGCACGCTCGGCTACACCCCGGGCAAGAGGCTTTTCGGCCTGCGGGTCGTCGCCCTGGACACCGGCCGCGTCAGCCCCCTGCGTGCCGCGCTGCGAACGGTCCTGTTCTTCCTCGCCCTCCCGCCCCTGGTCTGGGACCGCGACGGCCGCGGACTGCACGACCGGCTGGCCCGCACCGTGGAAGTACGGATCTAGCTCCTCTCGGGCCCTTGGGTGTACGACGATGGGGGCGCCCGGAGTGATCCGGGCGCCCCCATCGTCGTACGAGGTCGCTGTCGTCGTACGAGGTCGTTTGTGTCAGCGCATCTTGCCGCCGCGCGGCATGCGCGTCCCCTTGGGCATCGGGCCCTTCGGCACCGGCATGTTGCTCATCAGGTCGCCCATCGCCCGCAACCGGTCGTTGGTGGCGGTCACCTGGGGGCCGGCGAGAACGCGGGGCAGCTTCAGCATGGTCGTGCGGAGCTTCTTCAGCTCGATCTGGCCCTCACCCGTGCCGACCAGCAGGTCGTGCACCGGTACGTCCGCGACGATGCGGGCCATCTTCCTCTTCTCGGCGGCCAGCAGGCTCTTCACCCGGTTCGGGTTGCCCTCGGCGACCAGGACGATGCCGGCCTTGCCGACCGCGCGGTGCACCACGTCCTGGCTGCGGTTCATCGCCACCGCCGGAGTCGTCGTCCAGCCTCGGCCGATGTTGTCCAGCACGGCTGCCGCAGCGCCCGGCTGACCCTCCATCTGCCCGAAGGCGGCCCGCTCGGCCCGGCGCCCGAACACGATCGCCGTCGCGAGGAAGGCGAGCAGGAGGCCGAGAATGCCGAGATAGATCGGATGACCGATCAGGAAGCCGATCGCAAGGAAGACACCGAAGGTGAAAATTCCGACGGCCGCGAGTACGAGACCGATCTTCTTGTCGGCCTTGCGGGTCATCTTGTACGTCAGAGCGATCTGCTTGAGTCGCCCGGGGTTCGCGGCGTCCGCCGCGGTTTCCTTCCTCGCCATGCCGTGAAGTCTACGTGGCCTGGGAGGCGCCGACGACGGCGGTGTCGCCGGGAGGCGGCCGGGAGGTGTGCGAGCAGTGGTCAGGAGTGGGTGGCCAGGGCCTGCTCGAGGACGCGCTGCGCCTCGACCCGGTCCTTGGCGCGACGGCGGTCCTCCTGGACGGAGGTCCAGGCGTTCTGGCGGGCGGTGCGCTGGCCGCTGTTCAGCAGCAACGACTCGACTGCGCGCAGTGCGTCGGCGAACGACGGGATGGGTGTGGCGCGGACGGGCGCGGTCTGCATGGTGGAGGTCCCCCCTCGGAACGGCTCTGGATAAGGGTGCACATCGTGTAAAGACAGGCTCACTGATTGGTGTTACCAGGGCGTGACCTGCCGGTCAAACGCCGGTGAAGCCTTGATACGGAAGGTGAAAACGCCGATGCGGCCCTGACGTATGCCCTCAACTGGGAGGACGGTCAGGACCGCACGGAATCAGCCGTTACTGGCGGGTAGTTACTTGTGCGCGAATTCACACGTTGGCCGCGCCCATGCTGGGCAGGGCGGGTGACGGTGTGTCAGGTGGCAAGAGCGTTGTTCACACGGCCTGCGAGGCGATGTGTGAACCGTCCCGCTGCGGAGCGGCTGACTGACGCAGCTCCATGGCCATCTGGTAGAGGCGGCCGGCGCGGTACGAGGAACGCACCAGCGGGCCGGACATGACGCCGGAGAAGCCGATCTGCTCTGCCTCCTCCTTCAGCTCGACGAACTCGTGCGGCTTGACCCAGCGCTCGACGGGGTGGTGCCGGACGGTCGGACGCAGGTACTGGGTGATGGTGATCAGCTCGCAGCCGGCCTCGTGCAGCTGCCGGAGCGCCTCGCTGACCTCCTCGCGGGTCTCGCCCATGCCGAGGATCAGGTTCGACTTCGTGACCAGACCGTGGTCGCGGGCGTCGGTGATGACCTTGAGCGAGCGGTCGTAGCGGAAGCCGGGGCGGATGCGCTTGAAGATGCGGGGGACCGTCTCGATGTTGTGCGCGAAGACCTCGGGCCGGGAGGAGAACACCTCGGCCAGCAGCTCCGGTACGGCGTTGAAGTCGGGGGCGAGCAGCTCGACCTTGGTACGCCCCTCCGCCCGTCCCTCGGTCTGCTGGTGGATCTGGCGCACGGTCTCGGCGTACAGCCAGGCGCCGCCGTCCTCGAGGTCGTCGCGGGCGACGCCGGTGATGGTGGCGTAGTTGAGGTCCATGGTGACCACGGACTCGCCGACTCGGCGGGGCTCGTCGCGGTCGAGTGCCTCGGGCTTGCCGGTGTCGATCTGGCAGAAGTCGCAGCGCCGGGTGCACTGGTCGCCACCGATGAGGAAGGTGGCCTCGCGGTCCTCCCAGCACTCGTAGATGTTGGGGCAGCCGGCTTCCTGGCAGACGGTGTGCAGGCCCTCGCTCTTCACGAGGTTCTGCATCTTCGTGTACTCGGGACCCATTTTCGCCCGGGTCTTGATCCACTCGGGCTTGCGCTCGATGGGGGTCTGGGCGTTCCGGACCTCCAGGCGCAGCATCTTGCGTCCGTCGGGTGCGACTGCGGACACGATGGCTCCCTGTAGCTTCGATTCTTCGGCGTACACCAGGGTACGCCCGTGCGCTTCCCGCCCTACGAGACGGGCAACCTTTGAGACCGGGGGTGCATTCCCGTTCAGCCCGTCCGGCGTGTGAGGACGAGGCCCGTTCAGGGTCGAATCGGGGGTCTGGGGGCGCAGCCCTCAGGCCGAGGATGGGACGGGTAGGGGCGGCGGGGGCGAGGAAAAGTCAGGCCGAAGCCCCTTCGACCACCCGCGCCTGCGGCTCCGCGCCCTCCAGCACGTCCCGCAGATGCCGCTCTGCCACCGGCAGAACCTCCCCCACCGTCACATCCCGCCCCAGTTCGTTCGCGAGCGACGTGACCCCCGCGTCCCGGATGCCGCACGGGATGATCCGGTCGAACCAGACGTTGTCCGGGTTCACGTTCAGCGAGAAGCCGTGCATCGTGACCCCCTTCGCCACCCGGATCCCGATCGCAGCCAGCTTCCGGTCCTCCCGCCGCTGCCCGGCGTTCGAGGGCGCGTACTCGGGCCCGTTCAGCCGTGGATCGAACTCGTCGTCCGTCAGGCGCGGATCCAGGTCCAGTGAGAGACCGCCGAGCGCGGCGGCCCGCTGCTCGACCGGATCGCCCAGCACCCACACCCCGCTGCGCCCCTCCACCCGCGACGTCTCCACCCCGAACTCCGCACAAGTACGGATCAGCGCGTCCTCCAGTCGCCGTACGTGCGCCACGACGTCCACCGGACGCGGCAGCTTCTGGATGGGGTAGCCGACCAGCTGGCCCGGACCGTGCCAGGTGATCTTGCCGCCGCGGTCCACGTCGATGACCGGAGTGCCGTCGAGGGGCCGCTCGCTCGGATCGGTGCGCCGCCCGGCCGTGTACACCGGGTGGTGTTCGAGGAGCAGGCAGGTGTCGGGGATCTCGTCCGCGAAACGGGCCGCGTGCACCCTGCGCTGCTCGTCCCAGGCCACCTGGTAGTCGACGTACTCGACGCCGTCGGCACCGAATCCCATCCGGACGAACCGCAACTCACCACTCACGGGGGCGCCTCCCTGGCTGTTTCAGCGGCTTCCTCAGCAGCTGTGCGTCAGGCACGTAACGCGCCCAAGCCACTGTACGTCCGGTCGATCCCCGTCAGTCCGACGCCCGATTCTCACACGATCGGATGAATGTGCGGCGGAATGTGCGATCGGCTGCTTACGCTCCGCTACATTCGCGCCGTTCACGAGGCCAAATAGGGCTGCTCACCAGCAATCCGGGCACATCAGAGGGCCCGAAGGCAGGAGACCGCACCGCAGATGACGGAACGACCCGCGCAGCGCACGCCCAACCGACAGCTCGCCGCGCTCATCGCAGAAGCGGGATTCTCCAACGCAGGTCTGGCCCGCCGGGTCGACCAGCTCGGTCTCGAACACGGCCTTGATCTGAGATACGACAAGACATCGGTGACCCGCTGGCTGCGCGGGCAGCAGCCGCGCGGCACCACCCCCGCGCTCATCGCCGAGGTGTTCACCCGGCGCCTCGGCAGACGGCTCACCGCCCAGGACCTGGGGCTCGACGCCTGCGCGCCCGTCTACGCGGGGCTGGAGTTCGCGTCCACCCCCGAGGAGGCCGTCGACATCGTCAGCGGGCTGTGGCGTAAGGACTCCGGCAGCCACGCCGAGCTGCGCAAGATCGCCTTCACTCCGGCCGGGCTCGTCGTGCCCAGCCGGGACTGGCTGATCGGGCGCCCCGACGACCGGGTCGGGCGAGGCGACCAGCCCGTCGTACGGGTGCCCGTGCAGGGGCGCCCCGGCGTGCCCCGGCAGCGCGGGCAGGCCGAACGCGGGCCCGGGCAGAAGGTCACCGGAGGTGACATCGCCGCGCTCCGCTCGGTCGGCGAGCTGTTCCGCACCCTCGACGACGCCTACGGGGGCGGCCACGCCAGGCAGGCCCTCGTCCGCTACCTCGAACACGAGACCGAGCCCATGCTGCGCGGCACGTACGGCGAGCAGACGGGCCGCCGCCTGTTCGCGGCGGCCTCCGACCTCACCCGGCTCGCGGGCTGGACGTCGTACGACATCGCCGCGCACGGCCTCGCCCAGCGCTACTTCGTCCAGGCGCTGCGGCTCGCGCAGGCGGCGGCGGACCGGGCGTACGGCTCGTACGTGCTGGCCACCATGAGCCGGCAGGCCGTCTACCTCGGGCACGGGCGGGAGGCCGTGCAGCTCGCGCGGGTGGCCCAGCAGGGTGTCGGTACGACCGCACCGCCCGTCGTCCAGTCCCTGCTGCACGCCTGTGAGGCGCGCGCCCACGGGGTGCTGGGCGAGGTCAGGGCCTGCACCGCCTCCCTCGTACGGGCCGAACGCGCTCTCGAAGCGTCCCGGCCCGGCGACGAGGTCCCGCACTGGGCGCGGTTCTTCGACGAGGCACAGCTCGCCGACGAGTTCGGGCACTGCCACCGCGACCTCCAGCAGTTCCGGGCCGCCGCCCAGCACGCGGAGCGCTCGCTCCAGCTGCGCGCCCCCGCCTTCGCCCGCAGCCGCCTCTTCTGCCGTGTCGTGCTCGCCTCGGCCCGGCTGGGCCTCGGCGAGCTCGACCAGGCCTGCCAGCTGGGCGCGGAGGCGGCCGGCGCGGCGACGGAGATGCGCTCGGTGCGGGCGCTCGAGTACGTACGGGACTTCGAGCGGCGCCTGGAGCCCTACAGGGACGCGGCGCCGGTCAGGGGGTACCGCGACAAGGTCGCCGCGTTCGGATAGCTCACGCGGCCGCCGCTTCCTCTTCCTCCTCGTCCGAGGCAGCCGTCGCCGTCGCCGTCGCGGTCGTCCGCAACGGCTCCGCCGCGTGCATCGGGCCCGCGCCCAGATCCGTCAGGATCGCGGACGCGGCCCGGTGCCCGGAGTGCAGGGCGCCCTGGACGGTGCTCGTGTCCCGGTGGTCACCGCACACGTACAGGCCCGCCAGCAGCCGTACCGGGCGGCGCAGGTCGTGCGGCGGACGCATCGCGGGCACCGCCTCGGCGGTGTGGTGCACGGCGAGCGTCTCCCAGCGCGTGGTGGACATCCCGTAGAGGCGGGACAGATGGGCCCGCACTGCCGTGTCCACGTCCTGCGGAGGGGCGCCCAGCACCGTCGACGAGATCAGCGGGCGCCCGGCGGGGGAGCGGGACGGGTCCACGCGGCTGACCACCGCCGTGTGCGCGACCGGGCCCCCGCGGTCCGCGTCCAGGAGCAGGAACGCGCCGGTCGACGGCGCCTCGTCGGCCGTGTGGTGGACGACGGTCACCGGGTGGAAGCCGGGTACGCGCAGGCCGGGCAGCAGACCGGCGGCGGCGCGCGCGTCGGTCGCCACCAGGACGGCCCGGCAGCGCAGTTCGCCGTGGTCGGCGGTGGTCACGAGGTTCGTGGCGATGGACGTGACCCGGACCCCGGTGTGCACCGTGCCGGGCGGCAGCGACCGCGCGAGCAGCTCCGGCAGCGTCTCCGCGCCGCCCTCCGGCACACACAGCCGGCCGCTCGCGAACGCCCGCAGCGCGAGATCCGCGCACCGGCTCGACGTGGTCAGCCCGGGGTCGCAGAGCAGCGCGGCGAGCAACGGGCGCAGGAAGCCCTCGACCGTACGGGCGGGCAGGCCGCGGTTGGCCAGGGCGACGGCGGCCGGCAGCTCGGGGCGGGCCAGCAGTCGTTGCACGGGGACCCCGGCGAGCCGGTTCAACGCGGCGCTCAGCC
>NZ_JAAGLU010000099.1 GCF_010550245.1 Streptomyces sp. SID12501 | reverse complement strand
AGCGCCCGAACTCCAGGAAGTTGACGATCTGGTACGTGTCGGGCCCCGCGGCCCCGGCACCGACGGCAGGGTCGGGGTTGAAGGAGCCCCAGTCCGCCTTGTCGGCGCAGCCGCCCGTGTACAGCTTGCTGTTGAAGGGGTTGTTCGAGTTGGCGCGCAGGCAGAAGTCGCTGTAGCCCGAGATCGTCGTGTTCTCGCCCTTGAAGATGGCTCCCGCCTCCCAGCTCCACAGCTGGTTCCAGCGGGCCGAGCTCGTCGCCGGCGCGCAGTCACGCAGGTACGCGAGCGTCACGGTCGTCGTGTTGCTCGCCGGGCCCGTGATGCACAGCGCAGCGCCCGGGCCGGGCAGCGTCGAGACCGCGAGCATGAGGCGGTAGTCCTTGTCGTACACCCACAGCCCGCGGTCGTCGTCCACGCCGCACTGGGCGACCGGGACGTAGCTGATCGTCGGGGCCGTCGCCGCCGCGACCGTACTTGGTGTCGTAGCTGTACAGCCGCCCGCCGACGACGTTCGTGCTGGTCGTGTTGAACCGGTAGATGCTCGACATCGTCCGGACCGCGTCGTCCTGCCCGAGCGTCGAGCCGGTCGGGGCTTCGCCGGTCGACGTGATGTACGCGAAGAGCGGCTGCAGGGTCGTGCCGCTGCCGGGCACGCACGCGAGCTTCTTCGCGTTGAGCCAGGACTCGCTCTGGCCCGCGGGGTTGTCACGGTAGTAGCGGACGGTCACCTGGTAGCCGAGCTCACCACCCGGCGTCGCGACGCTGCCCTGGAGCGTGCACGGCAGCTTGCGGACGTCGCCGTAGACCGCTCCGACGTAGTCGGGCGAGCCGAGTGCCGTCCGGACCGAGCTCAGCGCGGTCTCGATGCCCGCCTCGGCCGCGTACACCGTCTGCGTGCTCTTGCGCTGGAACTGCGTCGGCATCGCCTGCGAGAGGACGAGCCCGAGCACCAGCACGCTCAGCGTCGTCAGGATGAGCGCGAGCATGATCGCGCTCATCATGGCGATGCCCTCGTCCTGGCCGCGGCGCAGGTCGTCGCACGCCCGTCGGATCGCCCTCATGGCCGTCCTCCTGCCATGCACACGGGGATGTCGCTGACCCCGGGTGCGTTCGTGTCGCTGTTGGTCAGGGAACCGGTCGAGCTGTTGCGCGCGACGAAGACCGTGCGCTGCTCGACCGGGTTGCCCACCGCGGGGTCACCGGCGCGCAGCCGCACGACGAGCCGCTGGCGGGGGTTGTCCGAGGTCGCCTTGAGCAGCTCGAACGGGTACGTCGCCGTCACGCCGTCGGCCGGGGGCTGCACGTCGGCCACCACCGTCGCGAAGGCGGGCACCGCGACCCCGGCGCGGTCCTCCCAGCTGCGGCGATCGAGCGTGCCCGCGGTCGGGTCCCACCGCCACTGCGTGCAGGTGGCCCGGCCGGTCGCCGACACGGCCGCCGACACGCGGAACTCGACGTAGCGGCGCCCCTGCGTCCCGTTGCCGGGGAAGTTGACCGCCTCGGCGTACCGGACCTGACGGTCGAGCCG
>NZ_JAAGLU010000999.1 GCF_010550245.1 Streptomyces sp. SID12501 | reverse complement strand
GACGTCGAACTTCTCGACCATCCCGGCGACGGAGAAGATGTCGCGGTCGGGCGCGATGGACCAGCCGAGCAGCGCGAGGTAGTTGAGCAGGCCCTCGGGCGTGAAGCCGCGCTCGCGGTGCAGGAACAGGTTCGACTCGGGGTCGCGCTTCGAGAGCTTCTTGTTGCCCTCGCCCATGACGTACGGCAGGTGGCCGAACTGCGGCAGCACGCTCGCGACGCCCAGCTCGAGCAGCGCGCGGTACAGCACGACCTGGCGCGGGGTCGACGACAGCAGGTCCTCGCCGCGCAGCACGTGCGTGATGCCCATGAGCGCGTCGTCGACCGGGTTGACCAGCGTGTAGAGCGGGTGGCCGTTGCCGCGCACGATCACGTAGTCCGGTACGGAGCCGGCC
>NZ_JAAGLU010000998.1 GCF_010550245.1 Streptomyces sp. SID12501 | reverse complement strand
ACGGTGACCCTGCGAAATCCCGTCGATCCGGCCGTGTTCACCTGTGTGACCTCCTTGTCGGCGCCCCGCGGCGGCCACCGGTTCGGTCGCGCGCGGGCCGCGGGGCGTCACCGTAGCCGGGCCGGGGGGCGGCCGGTCGGCCACTAGGATCACCGGCCCGCGACGGATTTCCCCTTCCGCGCGCGGGAGTTGGGGGCGCCGGCCGTGGCGGCCCGGCCGTCATCAAGGGACTGGTGCTCCGGTGAGCCAGATCGTCGTCAAACGCCCGCCCCGGTCGCTGCCGCCGGAAGTTCCCTCGGAAGAAGTGCGGTTGGAGCCGCCACCGGCCCTGCCGCGGGGGCAGCAGGAGGGCGTCTTGATGCAGTTGCTGCCGATGCTCGGCATGGGGTCGTCG
>NZ_JAAGLU010000997.1 GCF_010550245.1 Streptomyces sp. SID12501 | reverse complement strand
CCGTGTACGTCGCCGGGTTGGAGCGCCGCGAGCCGCGGATCGCGGTCTGGTCAATCGTGACGACGCCCTCGCGCTTCGCCAGGGCGCCGTGGATGAGCGAGCTCTTGCCCGACCCGGCGACCCCGGTGACGACCACGAGCACACCCGTGGGCACGTCGACGTCGACGTCCCGCAGGTTGTGCGTCGACGCGCCGCGGATCTCCAGCGCACCCGTGGGCGTGCGCACCTCGGGCTTGAGCGTCGCGCGGTAGCCGAGGTGCCGGCCGGTGAGCGTGTCCGCCGTGCGCAGCCCCTCGACCGAGCCCTCGTACACCACGCGTCCGCCCGCCGTGCCGGCGCCGGGGCCGAGGTCGACGACGTGGTCGGCGATCCCGATCGTCTCGGGCTTGTGCTC
>NZ_JAAGLU010000996.1 GCF_010550245.1 Streptomyces sp. SID12501 | reverse complement strand
CCGCGCCCTCTATCGCAACGTCTCGAAGCGGAAGATGGCCTGGCTGCTGCTGAAGGACACCGTCAACTCGTGCATCGAGTACCGGATCCTCGGACTGGCCGCCGAAGCGGCCTTCTTCACGCTGCTGTCGCTGCCGCCGCTCTTCCTCGGTCTGCTCGGTCTGCTCGGTTACGTCGACGGCTGGACCGACACCCAGTCCGTGCAGAGCATCGAGGAGAACATCCTGCGCGCGGTCGGCACGGTGCTCTCCGACCGGGGCGTCAACGACATCGCTAAACCGATGCTGGACGACGTGACCAGCCGCGGCCGACCGGACCTGATCCCCCTCGGGTTCGCCTTCCCCCTTTGGTCCGGTTCCCGGGCCGTCAACCTCTTCATCGACACCATCACCGTC
>NZ_JAAGLU010000995.1 GCF_010550245.1 Streptomyces sp. SID12501 | reverse complement strand
CCCGGGGGCCACTGGACCAAGGAGGAGTACCGGGACCTGGTGGAGTACGCGGCCCGCCGGTACGTGGACGTGGTCCCGGAGATCGACATGCCGGGTCACATGAACGCGGCGCAGGCCTCCTACGCGGAACTGAACTGCGACGGGAAGGCGCGGGAGCGCTACACCGGGGTCAAGGTCGGCTTCAGCTCGCTGTGCGTGGGTCAGGAGCGCACCTATGAGTTCGTGGACCAGGTGCTGGGCGAGATCGCGGAGCTGACCCCGGGGAAGTACCTGCACATCGGGGGCGACGAGGCGCACGCGACGCCGGCCGACGACTACGCGGCCTTCATGGACCGCGCGCAGGAGGTCGTGGCCCGGCACGGGAAGACCGTGGTTGCCTGGCACCAGCTCGCGC
>NZ_JAAGLU010000994.1 GCF_010550245.1 Streptomyces sp. SID12501 | reverse complement strand
AAGCGCATCTGGAACTGGGGCAACATCCCGCTTCCCGGTCTGCTGCTGCCCGCTCTGGGTGCGGCCTTCGGCTTCGCCATCGTCTGGCTGGTGACGCTGCTCTCGCTCTCCGCCTTCCTGCCCTTCCTGGGCATCTCGGTGGTGACGTCGGTGCTCTACATCGGACCGCCGGTCGGCGTCTACTTCGTGTGGGGGCGGCCGCTGCCCTCCGCACTCACTCTCAGCCAACAGGTCGTGGTCTGGGCCGACTTCTGGTTCCAGCCCAAGCGGCTGCAGGGGATGGCCGCCGACCGGGAGCCCGAGGAAATGCGCTGGCAGGTGATCCTCTGGCAGCCGGGTTCGCCGCGCTGGCAGCGCCAGTACGAGGAGGCGCTGGCCGCGGCGGCGGACGAACC
>NZ_JAAGLU010000993.1 GCF_010550245.1 Streptomyces sp. SID12501 | reverse complement strand
GGTCGGAGCCGTTTCCCCTGGTTGCGAGAATTGCGCGGACATGTAGCCGGTCAACATGTGCATGTTGAGGGAATGGCGTCTCAGATCGCCTTGACCAGCGGCCGATTACCCAGCTTAGACCTCACTGGGAAACGACTGGGAAACCATCAAGCGATCTCTGCGCGAACCCGCGACAGGTACCGGGTCACAGTCGCCGGCTTCACATGGGGACGGACGGCCTGCACGGCCGCCAACACGTCGCCATCCAGGCCGTGCTCAGCCACCGCAGCTCGTACCAGTGACATGACGGACGACCGCGGCGCGTACTCCGGGGCGGACACCAGGCCAGGCTGCCAAGGCGGTACGCCCAGCCCCTCCCAGCGGGCTTGGAGTGCCTTCCTGAAGGCCTGTTCCAT
>NZ_JAAGLU010000992.1 GCF_010550245.1 Streptomyces sp. SID12501 | reverse complement strand
CCCTCTACGTCTCCGGCAGTGACCCGGCCCTCGTCCACCCGGCCATGGCCCGAGCCATGGACCAGGCCCTCGACCGCATTCACGCCATCCAGCAGGAGGCGCGCGCCGCGGGCACGGAGCCGGGCGCCGAGCGCGCACGCTGGCCGATGATCGTCCTTCGGACCCCCAAGGGCTGGACCGGCCCCGAGACCGTCGACGGCCAACCCGTCGAGGGCACCTGGCGCGCGCACCAAGTGCCGCTCGCAGGGGTCCGCGAGAACCCCGAACACCTGAAGCAACTGGAGAGCTGGATGCGCTCCTACCGACCGGAGGAGCTCTTCGGCGCCGAGGGCCGGCCGGCGCCGACCGTACTGGCCTGCGTACCGGAGGGCGAGCGCCGCCTGGGCGCGAGCCCG
>NZ_JAAGLU010000991.1 GCF_010550245.1 Streptomyces sp. SID12501 | reverse complement strand
CGGGGGTGTTCGAGACACCCAGGTAGGCGACCTTTCCCGACGTGACGAACTCGTTCAGCGTCCGCATGACATCGAGGATCGGCGTGGCGAAGTCCCAGGCGTGCAGGTACAGGACGTCGAGCCGGTCGGTCCCCAGCTGGCGAAGCGACGTCTCCAGCTCCTCCCGCAGGTGCTTGCGGTTGTTGCCCGTAGCGTTCGGATCACCAGGGTGGCGGGAGCCTGCCGGGCTACACAGCGTGACCTTCGACGCCACGACGAAGCGGTCGCGGTCGGACCCCATGAACTGGCCGAGCAGTCGCTCGCTGTTCCCGTCGGTGTAGGTGCTCGCGGTGTCGAAGAAGTTGCCGCGGCCCTCGACGAAGCGATCGAAGCACGCACGGCTGGTCACCTCGTCG
>NZ_JAAGLU010000990.1 GCF_010550245.1 Streptomyces sp. SID12501 | reverse complement strand
GCGGACCGTGTCCGAAACCCGTGTCCGAACGTCCAGATGACCGAAAGCCCCTGCTGCTCCGAGCACGACCTACGGACACGGGCCGCCAGCGACCGCGAGGGCGTCCGGAACCGACCGTTATCGGGCTACTGCGGCAGGTGAGCGACGAGGGTGTGGGCGACGGGCTCGCGCTCGCGAGCTCGCCACAGCAGCGAAGTGATGAAGGTGCGCGCCGGCCAGTTGACCGGGTCGATCCTGTCGATCGCGGTGACGACCTCGAGGAGCTCTTCGGGGTCCGCGACGACGTCGGCTGCGCTGCCGGGTACGGCGAACCCGTCGGGCAGGCTAAACCTGCCAGCGTCGTCGGCGATGGTGTTGGCGCGGCGCAGCGCGTCGCGGAAGGCGCCAGCCCCCCT
>NZ_JAAGLU010000098.1 GCF_010550245.1 Streptomyces sp. SID12501 | reverse complement strand
GTACTACAGCCTCAGATCTTGAGGTTGTGATCGGTTCTGCTCGGGTTGCCGCCAGGGGCGTAGGCGGGTGGGCAGGGGGTCGCCGCGCCGGTTGTAGTGGCTGATGGTGGCCCGGGTCTGGTGCAGGGCTCGCCAGTGGTGCTGCCGGAGGTGGTAGGTGTCGCCGTGGTGGGTGGTCAGGGCGGTGGCCGCGAGGAGCGTGGCGAGGGCTGGGACGGTCAGCCGGATCAGCGGAAGGCGGCGCTCCTTCCTGCTGTCACCTGTGCTTTTCCCTCGTCTGCCGGGTTCAGGCCGGCGGGCTGTTCGGGGAGAGCGGCTTCGGATTCGGGTTCCGGGTCGCAGTGGCGGGCACGCTGGACGGTCAGGAAGGCCAGGGCGAGCATTGCGCAGGTGACGTGCCGGTGCCAGGAGGTCCAGCGGCGGACCTGGTACTGGCCGAGTCCGGTGACCTGCTTGGCGAGTTCGTTGTTCTCCTCGATCTTCCAGCGGACCCCGGCCCTTACGACCGCCTCGGTGACCGGGTCGTCGGCGGGGCAATGGACAAGGAAGTACGCGTACTCGTGGTCGACGCGGCCGCCGGCCAGTTGCTTCTTCTCCGTGCTGCGGCGTATCAGCAGCTGATGGGCGAAGCCCTCGGCCGGCATCTGTCCGGGCAGGATGACCTCGAACCAGGTCCAGTCGTAGGCACGCTGCCCCTTGGATCCCTCGCCCTGGCTGCGGCGCTCCCACTTCTCGCGCACCGTGGCGTAGTGCAGCAGGTCACCGGCCGCCGTGACCTTCGGCAGGTACGGCTTGCCCGCAGGACCTTGAACCGGCAGCGTGACCGGCACAGCGAGTACGTAGCGGATCTTCCGTTCCTGCAGCCAGGACCTGAGGGCGGGGTCCTTGCCGTAGTCCGCGTCCGCGGCCACCCAGGAAAACGGCAGGCCGCCGACGACCGCGGCCTCCAGCATGGCCAGGCCCAGGTGCGGCTTGGTCGCGAAGGTGACCTCGTCGGGCACCCCGGCCGCCCGGCACCGCTCACGGTCCTTCGTCCAGGACTGCGGCAGGTACAGGCGCCGGTCGACGAAGGTGTGACCACGCGCGGCGGCGTAGGTGAGCATCACCATGACCTGGCAGTTGCGGACATCACCGGTTGTCCCGCAGTGCTGGTGGCCGACTCCGACGGACCTGTCACCCTTCTTGATCACCTGGGTATCGTCCAGCACCAGCGTCGCGCCCGGATCCCCCAACTCCCGCGTCACGTACGCCTGCACCTCGGCCAGCAGCGCGTCCGCGCTCCAGGACGCCTCACCCAGGAACTTCTGGATCCGGTGCGGGGTGGCATGCCCGGCCCTCCCCGCCATCGTCCAGCCGTTCTTGCGGCCCAGGTCCGACAACAGCCCCTCGACGAGATCGGCGAACACCTCCCGCGGCTCCGGCCGGGCGAACAGATGTCCCAGCCCTTCCGTGAGCGCCGCCAACTCCTCGGCCCAGCCATCGACTTGCTCAAGACTCACATCAACCAGCATGTCCAGACAACGTCAGCAACGATCAGAAGTCACATGATCTGAGGCTGTAGTAC
>NZ_JAAGLU010000989.1 GCF_010550245.1 Streptomyces sp. SID12501 | reverse complement strand
AGACGCTGATCTCGCCTTCTTCCCAGAGCCGTTCCCAGGCCGAGTGCTGCGTCGTGAGCAGTGCCGGGAATCCGGGTGCCCGCGAGGCGTGTTCCATCGCGCGCTCCACGAGGTCTCCGGCGGGCCTGTCGAGGGAGGTGTACAGGGCTGCTGTCTTCACCACCGTCACGGATCGCCGGGGGGCCACGGGTAGCCGGAACGTCTGCACCGTTCCGGCTGGTGTGCGGTTCGTGACGACGGGTGCGCCGGGTCGGGTGACCGTCCTGGCCGCGAGGGCGATGTCGATGCGGGAGGAGGTGGTGCGGCAGGCGATCCAGGCGAGGCCGTGCGGTGCGAAGCCCGTCCGGTGATCCGTGAGGTGGTGGCCGTCGAGCCCGCTGTAGCGATCCACGCCC
>NZ_JAAGLU010000988.1 GCF_010550245.1 Streptomyces sp. SID12501 | reverse complement strand
CACCGTCTGGGCAGCGTTGGAAGCGACAGCCGCCACGGACGAGCGCTGAGCGGGGACCAGGGCGACGGCCGGGGCCGCCACGCCGCTCACCGGCCCACCGCCCCGACAAGATAGGAACCCGTCCCGCCACACGGGAAGCTGCCCTCGCGGACACCGCCGTCGACGCAGTTGTTGATGACCTCCGGCAGCGGGTGCATGAGAGGGGCGGCAGATGCCGCGACCACGCTCTTCGATCCCGCCCCGAAGGTGCTGCTGCTGTAGCTTCCTACCGGAAATCCAACTTCCGGTACGAACTGGGTAAAGGTGAATGAACTGGACGGCGATCCCGTCACGCGGGACGCCTGCCGAGCCTGAACCGGGGTGAAACGGACAGGGTCGACCTGACAAGGGACACCA
>NZ_JAAGLU010000987.1 GCF_010550245.1 Streptomyces sp. SID12501 | reverse complement strand
CGCCCCGCGCCGCCGCATGCCCGTGGCCGTGTACGTCCTCGGCCTGTCCGTCTTCGCGCTCGGCACCAGCGAGTTCATGCTCTCGGGGCTCCTGCCGCCGATCGCCGAGGACATGGGCGTCACGATCCCGCAGGCGGGCCTGCTCATATCCGCCTTCGCGATCGGCATGGTCGTCGGCGCCCCGCTGCTGGCCGTGGCCACCCTGCGGTTGCCGCGCCGCACCACCCTGATCGCGCTGATCATCCTGTTCGGCCTCGGGCAGGTGGCGGGCGCGCTGGCCCCCTCGTACGGGCTGCTCTTCGCCTCCCGCGTTGTGTCGGCGCTCGCCTGCGCCGGGTTCTGGGCCGTCGGCGCGGCCGTCGCCATCGCCATGGTCGACCAGGAGCAGCGCGCCCG
>NZ_JAAGLU010000986.1 GCF_010550245.1 Streptomyces sp. SID12501 | reverse complement strand
TCACCGCTCTGCCCGGCGTACGGGTACGGCGGCTGCCCGGCCGCATGGGCTCCCCGGTCGACCACTGCCTCACCTCCTTCGACCGGTACTTCGTCCCGCGCGACGCCCTGCTCGCCGGGAAGCAGGGACGGATCGGCGAGGACGGACGGTTCACCAGCGAACTGGCCAACCGCAGAAGGCGGTTCCTCCTCTCCATCGGGCGCGTCACCCCCGGCAAGCTCTCCATGAGCGCCTGCGCGGTCGGCTCCGCCCGGGTCACCCTCGCCATCGCCGTGCGGTACGCCGGCCACCGGCTGGTCTCCGGATCGCGGGGCGCGCAGCGGGTGCCGGTCTACGCCCATCGCACCCACCACGGCCCGCTGGCCGGGGCGATGGCCACCGTCTTCGCGATGAGCC
>NZ_JAAGLU010000985.1 GCF_010550245.1 Streptomyces sp. SID12501 | reverse complement strand
TGACCCACCCCGCCGACGGGCCACCGGCCTGGGGCCCGCCGCCACCCGCCCCGCCGCTGCGGCCCGACGAGGAGCGCACGTGGGCGATCCTGGCGCACGTGCTCCCGCTGCTCGGCCTCGGCTTCGTGCCGCCGCTCGTCGTGTGGCTCGTCTTCCGCGGCCGCGGGCCGTTCCTCGAGCACCACGCCAAGGAGTCGCTCAACTTCCAGCTCGCGTCGCTCGTCGCCCTCGCCCTGGCGGCCGTGGTGGCCGTGGTGACGTTCGGGCTGCTGTCGCCCGTGCTGCTCGGCGTGCTCGTGGCGTGGGTCGTGCTCGGCGTCCTCGCGGCCGTCGCCGCGAGCCGCTGGGAGTGGTACCGCTACCCGCTGACGATCCGCTTCGTCCCCTGACGGCGAC
>NZ_JAAGLU010000984.1 GCF_010550245.1 Streptomyces sp. SID12501 | reverse complement strand
TGAACTACAACCAGGTCGTCCAGGCGGGCATCTCCGCGATCGGCACGACCCTGCGCGTGGAGCTGGACATCCAGGCGGTCCAGGGCGAGGCGCTGCCCCAGCAGTGACCGGGGGCGGTCGTAGGGTGGTGGGCATGGCTCCCAATATCGCGACCAACAGCGCCGTGGAACTCGATGAGTTGCTGGCGTTCGTACGGCCCCGGCACCGGGCGATCCTGCTCACCACCCGGGCCGACGGCCGCCCCCAGGGCTCCCCGCTGACCTGCGGGGTCGACGACTCGGGCCGGATCGTCATGTCGACGTACCCGGAACGCGCCAAGACCCGCAACGCCAAGCGCGACGAGCGGGTCAGCGTGATCGTCCTCTCCGACGCGTGGGACGGGCCGTGGGTGCAGAT
>NZ_JAAGLU010000983.1 GCF_010550245.1 Streptomyces sp. SID12501 | reverse complement strand
AGACCTTGGAGAGCACGATGTCGTCGATCGCGCGGGCCAGGCGGGCGCTCTTGTGGACGTACGCGGGCACGTTGCCCGCGCCGACGCCCAGGGCCGGCTTGCCGCACGAGTACGCGGCCTTGACCATGGCGTTGCCGCCGGTCGCGAGGATCGTGGCGACGCCGGGGTGGTTCATGAGGGCGCCGGTCGCGGCGAGCGACGGCAGCTCGACCCACTGGATGCAGTGCTCGGGGGCGCCCGCGGCGACCGCGGCGTCGCGCACGATGCGCGCGGCGGCGACCGACGACCGCTGCGCGTTCGGGTGGAACGCGAAGATGAACGGGTTGCGGGTCTTGAGCGAGATGAGCGACTTGAAGATCGCCGTCGAGGTCGGGTTCGTCACGGGCTTTATGCCGGC
>NZ_JAAGLU010000982.1 GCF_010550245.1 Streptomyces sp. SID12501 | reverse complement strand
TCGTCGTCAAGACCAACGTCGTCGAGGTGCTGCGCGCCGAGGTCACCCGGGCGTCCTGGCGGCGCGAGCACGTCGCCCTCGGCACCAACACCGACCCCTACCAGCGCGCCGAGGGGCGCTACCGCCTCATGCCCGGGATCATCGACGCGCTCGCGGGCTCCGGCACGCCGCTGTCGGTCCTCACCAAGGGCACGCTGCTGCGGCGCGACCTGCCGCAGCTGGGCGACGTGGTGGCCGCCGGTGGCGCCGTCGCGGTCAGCGTGTCCCTCGCGACGGTCGACGAGGCGGTCCGCGAGTCCCTGTCCATCGCGAACGCCACGCGCGTCCTGGTGGTCCGTGCCGAGAACGGCTCGCTGAGCGCCGACGCGCGCGAGGCCCTCGCCGCCGAGATCGAGGC
>NZ_JAAGLU010000981.1 GCF_010550245.1 Streptomyces sp. SID12501 | reverse complement strand
CAGGATCCTGAAGGTCTTCAGACTCGCGAAGCCGTGCTCGACGGGTGCCCGCAGGCTGCTGATCAGCCGGTTCACGACCTTCTTCGGTGACGACAGGCGCTTGCCGCCGCTCGCCTTGAACCCCGTGATGACCGCCGGCTGCTCCTCAGCCCCATCGTCCAGACCGACGAACCCCAGGTCGGCCACCGCACCCAGCTGAAACTCCCGCAGCCGCGCACACAGCTTTTCGTAGCGGGCGGCCGTGATCTCGCTGCAGGCGCCGCGGCGGGCCGATGAGATCCACAACATCCGCCCCTTCGCATCGGTCAGCGCGAGAAACAGCAGGCCATGCGCCTTATGCTTCCCCGAGTAGTTCTTCCGGTTCTCCCGCGCGGTGCGCCGCCGGGTGCGGATCAGC
>NZ_JAAGLU010000980.1 GCF_010550245.1 Streptomyces sp. SID12501 | reverse complement strand
CTCCGGCGACACCCTCGCCTCCCCGATGCAGGGCACCATCGTCAAGGTGGCCGTGGAGGAGGGCCAGAAGGTCGAGGAGGGCGAGCTGATCGTCGTCCTGGAGGCCATGAAGATGGAACAGCCCCTCACCGCCCACCGCTCCGGCACCGTCAGCGGGCTGCCCGCCACCGGGTCCACCGTGTCGACGGGCGCCGCCATCTGCGACATCAAGGACTGAGGGCACACCCCATGTCCCCACTGACCTACACCGATGCCGTGGGCGGAGCCCTGGAGCGGCTGCGCGGAGTCGGGTTCGAGCACGGGCCCCGGTTCGTCAACCACGCGCCGATGGCGGCCGAGGCGCTGGCTTACATGGGGTACGCCGACGACGTACCCCGCTGGGTCGACCGGAACCTCC
>NZ_JAAGLU010000097.1 GCF_010550245.1 Streptomyces sp. SID12501 | reverse complement strand
GCGTCCTGCACGGGCGTCGGGGCCGTCTGTCCCCGGTCGGTGTAGGTGCTTCCTGCCGCCCGCTCGGCCGCTCCGGCGGTCACGGGGTCCACGCCCATCCGGACGTCCGCGAACGCCGTGGTGGCCCAGGTGAGTACGAGCGGGTCGTTGCGGAAGGTCCGCGCGGACGCCGCCCAGCGGGGCGCGTCGATGCCGGCCTGCACCAGCACGCAGTAGCCGGGGAACTTGTTGCCCCAGGAGCCCGGGTGCGCGCCGGCGTCCAGGACTTCGCCGGGGAGTGCGAGCGTCTCGTCCCTCTCGTCCAGACCGAAGGACAGGACCGAGGGAAGCGAGGCGCGGGTACTTGTTCTGATCTGGTCGTGGCTGGGGCGCTGGAGACTGACCACGATGCAGGCCCCGACCGCGCGGGCCTCTTGGCTGATCCCGGTGGACGCGTCGTCGCCCATGTGCCGGAGTGCCGCCGCGGCTTCTTCCATCCAGGCGAGGAGGAAAGGCATCCCCGGGCAGCCGCAGGCGCCGCCCGGCTTGCAGGAGTGCTTCGGGTCGGTCTGCGGCTGAGCAGCCTCAGCGACCCAGGTCCGGTAGGAGTGAGCGCGCAGCCACGCGGCGCGGACCGGAATGGCAGCTTGGAGCGCCTCGGTCATCGCCTCGGTGTCCTCCTGGGTGGTGGCCACCCAGTCGCACGCGTCGAACATCTCGCCGAGGTCGAGCCCCTGCTTGACCGGGTCGGAGAGCCACACGATCACGTCCCGCCGAGTCAGAACCTCGGTCAGGATGTCCATCGCCGCCTCGGTCTTGCCCGAGCCGGTGACGCCGCAGATCAGGTAGTGGATGCCCAGGTGGAGCGTCATCAGGAGCGGCATCGTGTCGTCGTACGTGCCGATCACCAGCGGTTCGGTGATCGAGCCGCCGGGGGACGACGGGCCGGGGAACCACGTGGCGCCGGCCAGGGGATCGACCGGCACCCCGACGAGTACGCCCTTGCGGTGCGACTCAGGGTTGCGCTCGACCCGGAAGGCGCCCGGCCGCAGGTCCAGACCCGACTCCAGGTTCGGGAGCGCCTTGGTCAGCTCGTCCGCCGTGGCCCCCTTCTCCAGCTCGAAGGGGACCCGAAGCTGACCGGTGTCGCTGACCTTCGCCTTGCCGAGCTTGAGCTTCGCGAGGCCGATCGCGTCCAGGAGTCCCGAGGAGTCGCCGGACGTCGTCGCGTCCGGGTTCGTCCTCATCATCTGGCGGATGTTCCAGGACAGCGCCAGGGCCGCCCCACCCATCAGGTAGAGGTCGGGGAGCGGTCCCTCCAACGGTCCGGCGATGGCCGCGCACGTCGTCCAGCTGGTGCCGGCCGCCACGGTGATGGCGGAGTGGAGACGACGCTGGGGACCGGTCCCCTTCGCCGCGAACCACGTCGCGGCCGTCAAGCCGACCGACACGAGGGTGAGGCCAGCACCCGCGAACGCACTGTCGGACCACATCACGTGAGCGCCGGCACCCGCCACGCCCGTGCCGACCGTCATCAGCCACGGCGGGGTGTGCGGCTTCATCCGGTGCCACAGCCAACCCTTGACCCCGG
>NZ_JAAGLU010000979.1 GCF_010550245.1 Streptomyces sp. SID12501 | reverse complement strand
TACTGGTCGGGTGTGCGCGGGCCCGACGACGCGTGGAGCACGGCGCTCGGCACGGCGCGGCTGCGCGGCCCCGACGGCACGTGGACGACCGTGACGGCCGACCCGGACGACGTCGTGCGCGTGACCGACAACAAGGACCGCCGGTACTACCAGTCGGCCGTCGACGTCACCGACCTCGTCGCCGCCCAGGGCGCGGGCACGTGGGAGCTCGCGGACGCCGCGGTCAGCCAGACGCGAACCGACCGCGAGCCGACGTACTACGCCGGCTGGTCGCTCGTCGTCGTGCACGGCACGGTCGGCGCCGACACCGCCGCCGGCCGCTCCGCCGTGACCGTGCACCAGTGCGGCTCGTGGGTCGGCACGTCGAGCACCGCGCCCGCGTTCCTGTTCACCGGTG
>NZ_JAAGLU010000978.1 GCF_010550245.1 Streptomyces sp. SID12501 | reverse complement strand
GACTACCGGGGCAAGCGGAGCCGAGGCGAGAACGAAGACGTGCTGAACGGCTACCGCGGAATCGTGCGAGCCGTGGACGCCGAGCGCCGGGTTCTGGTCGAGTGGCGCGAGAAGACCGCCGACGGACACCGCGACGTCGCCGAATGGGTCGACGCCGACTACATCGCACAAGGCGGACTCAGCCTCGGATACGCGATCACCGGCCACAAGTCCCAGGGCCTCAGCGTCCAGGAGGCACTGGTCTACGGCCCCGGCGCGCAGGCGAACGCGCTCTACACAATGATGAGCCGCGACAAGAAGGAGTCCCACCTCTTCCTGCCGCTGTCCGTCTACGAGTCCGATGCCGACCGTGCTCGTGGAGGTGCCGCGCTCACCGAGCAGGAACAGCTTGCCCGCG
>NZ_JAAGLU010000977.1 GCF_010550245.1 Streptomyces sp. SID12501 | reverse complement strand
TTCGTACGGGACGCGCTGCCGGACTACATGGTGCCGTCGGCGTTCGTCGCGCTGGACGTGCTGCCGCTGACGGGCAACGGGAAGCTGGACCGCAAGGCGCTGCCCGCGCCCGACTACGGGCAGCGCTCCACCGGCCGGGCGGCGGACGGTCCGGTCGAGGAGCTGCTGTGCCGGCTGTTCGCCGAGGCCCTCGGGTTGGAGTCCGTCGGCGTCGACGACGGCTTCTTCGACCTGGGCGGCGACAGCATCCTGTCCATCCAGCTCGTCAGCCGGGCCCGCGGGCAGGGTCTGACGATCTCCGTCCGGGACGTGTTCGAGCACCAGAGCGTCGCCCTGCTCGCCGAGTCCCTGGCCCGGGCGGACGGGGAGCGGCCGCAGGGCTCGGACGCCGAGGTGT
>NZ_JAAGLU010000976.1 GCF_010550245.1 Streptomyces sp. SID12501 | reverse complement strand
AGGTCGCGCGCCGGCTCGCTGTAGCCCACCGACACCAGCCGCTCGCCCTGGTACGTGAACGACGTCAGCGAGGCCAACGTGCACTGCCGGCGCCGCGGGTCGTGCCACAGCCGCCGCTTCTCCGCGAAGCTGCGCACGATCCAGATCGGCAGCTGGTGGCTGACCGCCACCGCCTCGTGCCCGCGCGCGGCGTCCCGAGCCGCCTCGATCGCGCTCATCATCCGCACGACCTGCTCGACGTACGGCTCGCCCCAGGACGGCTTGAACGGGTTCGTCAGGTGCTTCCAGTTGCCCGGCCGGCGCAGCGCGCCGTCGCCGACGCCGAAGGTCTTGCCCTCGAAGACGTTGCCCGCCTCCAACAACCGCCCGTCGGTGGCCAGGTCCAGGCCGTGCGTCT
>NZ_JAAGLU010000975.1 GCF_010550245.1 Streptomyces sp. SID12501 | reverse complement strand
AAGGGCGGGTCGACGCGCGAGGCGAAGAAGGTCTGCACGCAGTGCGACGTGCGGTCCGAGTGCCTCGAGTACGCCCTGGCCAACGACGAGCGCTTCGGCATCTGGGGCGGCCTGTCCGAGCGCGAGCGCCGCAAGCTGAAGCGGCGCGTGGTCTGACGGCCCGCACGCACGGCACGTCGCGCCACGCCGGGGCGACCTGCCGTCGTGGACCCGCGCCGTCGCGCATCATGGCGCGAGCATGACTGACACGCTGTCCCCCGTGGACCCCCTCCTGACGACCGCTGCGGTACCGGTGACCACACCCGTGACCGCCGTGGTGGTCACCCGCGGACGCACGGGCTACCTCACGACGACGCTGCGGGCCCTCGCGTCGCAGACGCGGCGTCCGATGCGCGTG
>NZ_JAAGLU010000974.1 GCF_010550245.1 Streptomyces sp. SID12501 | reverse complement strand
TGACGCCGGTGCAAAGCTCGAAGGACCCCGATCACCCCTCCTCACCGCGACACCGGGAGGCACGAGCACCATGGGAGCCACATCACACCAAGCCGGGGCCGCCGGCAGGGCACTGACGGCCGACCGCCCCGATTCCGTACGGAACGTCGTGCTGGTCGGCCCCAGCGGCGCCGGGAAGACCACTCTGGTCGAGGCGCTGGCCCTGACCGCCGGGGCCGTGAACAGGGCCGGGCGGGTCGAGGACGGCACCTGCGTCTCCGACCACGACGAGATCGAGCAGCGCCGGCACCGGTCCGTGCAGCTCTCGCTGGTGCCCGTCGAATGGGCCGGAATCAAGATCAACATCTTGGACACTCCCGGATACGCCGACTTCGTCGGGGAGCTCAGGGCCGGTCTG
>NZ_JAAGLU010000973.1 GCF_010550245.1 Streptomyces sp. SID12501 | reverse complement strand
GGCGGCGTGCCCCCGTCCCTCATGCGGCGTCGATCAACGTCCACGGCACGGTACGGCCGAGGGCCTGACGGGGCTTGCTCCGCGCCCAGTGCAGCACCGACGCCGCCATCACCCCGCCCGGGTCGAGGACCTTGTGGGTGGGTTCGAACGGCTCGCTCATGCTGGTGTAGCTCTGGAACATCGCCAGCAGCTTCACGGCCTCCTGCTGGACGGGGGAGAGCCACTGCGCGGCCAACGGCAGGAAGAAACGGTTCCAGCTGTCCGTGGACACGGTCGGCGGCTGCGCGATCGGATCCACGCCGTGCTCGGCCCGGAACGCGTTGAGCGTGTCGCAGGTGATGCGGACCAGGTCGGCGAGGCGCATGCTGTCCTGCCCGGACGAGATCACCTCGGTGCG
>NZ_JAAGLU010000972.1 GCF_010550245.1 Streptomyces sp. SID12501 | reverse complement strand
GAAGGTCAACCCGGTCCAGAAGGCCCGGATCGTACGGGCCCTGCAGGCGGACGGTCACACCGTCGGCTTCCTCGGGGACGGCATCAACGACGCCGCCGCGCTGCGCGACGCCGACGTCGGCATCTCGGTGGACACCGCCGTCGACATCGCGAAGGAGTCGGCGGACATCATCCTGCTGGAGAAGGACCTGACCGTCCTGGAACAGGGCGTCGTCCAGGGCCGGACCACCTTCGGCAACACGATCAAGTACATCAAGATGACCGCGTCGTCGAACTTCGGCAACGTCTTCTCGGTGCTGGTGGCGAGCGCGTTCATCCCCTTCCAGCCGATGCTCGCGATCATGCTGCTGGTGCAGAACCTGGTCTACGACATCGCCCAACTGGCCACGCCCTGGGACC
>NZ_JAAGLU010000971.1 GCF_010550245.1 Streptomyces sp. SID12501 | reverse complement strand
AACCCGGGCAAGGGCGTCATCCTGACCGTCAAGGGCCAGATCGCGTTCGTCGTCGAGGCCGCCACCGGCCTGACCTGCGAGGGCACCACCAACGGCAAGACCATCGACCTGAAGTGCCCGGCCGGCGCACAGCGCTCGAAGGGCAAGGTCGACTCCGTGGACGCCACCACCCTGAAGGTCACCTGGGAGGGCGCGGCCGGCACCGACACCTTCCAGAAGAGCGAGCCGGGCAAGCTCCCGTCCCTCCCCGCCCTCCCGAAGTAGCCACGGGGGCGTGGCGGGACCGGGACCGCCACAGCCCCGGGCGGGCGGGGTGGGGCTCGCCACCGCCCGCCCGGGCTCGCGCCGACGAGGCGATCGCTCACCGGAGCGGGCCGGGGCCTACGAGGACACGTACG
>NZ_JAAGLU010000970.1 GCF_010550245.1 Streptomyces sp. SID12501 | reverse complement strand
CCCGACAAGGGCGCGGGCATCGCGATGTGCTGCACATTCGGTGACCTCACCGACGTGCAGTGGTGGCGCGAGCTGCGCCTGCCGACGCGCTCGGTGGTGGGCCGCGACGGCCGCGTGCTGCGCGAGACGCCGGACTGGATCACGTCGGAGGCGGGCCGCGCGACGTACGGCGAGCTCGCGGGCAAGACGACGTTCAGCGCGCGCGAGGCGGTCGTCGCGGGGCTGCGCGAGTCCGGCGACCTGCTGGGCGAGCCGGTCGCGACGCAGCGCAAGGCGAACTTCTACGAGAAGGGCGACAAGCCCCTCGAGATCGTCACGAGCCGGCAGTGGTACCTGCGCAACGGCGGCCGCGACGAGGAGCTGCGCGACGCGCTGCTCGCGCGCGGCGGCGAGCTCGC
>NZ_JAAGLU010000096.1 GCF_010550245.1 Streptomyces sp. SID12501 | reverse complement strand
CGGCGCAGGAGCTGCTCGTCGCCGGGGTTGAGCTGGGCGACGAAGCGGGCCAGGACCGTCTCGCGGTCGGTGTCCCGGTCGAGTTCGGTGTGCATGCGCCGGGCGGTCAGGCCGGGAGCGTCCTGGACGGGGAAGTAAGCGTAGCCGCGACCCTGCCGCTCACGGCTGACGACACCCTTCTCGTGCAGCCGGGTCAGGATCGTCGTCACCGTCGTCCTGGCGAGGCCGGAGCCGAGCTCGATCTGCACGCGGCCCGCGCTGAGCGGCGCTCCGGCCGCCCACAGCGCGGCCATGACAGCGGCCTCCAGCTCACCGGCCGGCCGCCTCTCGTCCTTCGCGTCGGTCATGGAACCTTCCTCATCCCGCTATCGTCTACAGTCCAGTAGACCGTCTACAGAATTGTAGTCAGTCGTCGGGTGTGCCGTTGCGCCGCATCCGACGGTCCGCAAGAAGGATGAAGGATGAGGTGCTCTTGACGATGACCACAGCCGTGCACCTATCGTCGCAGCTCGCCGTCAACGTGCTGGATGCCCGGTCCCTGCTGTCCGCGTTCGGCGTGCTGGGCGTGGGTGTGGTGCTGTTCGCCGAGACCGGGCTGCTGATCGGCTTCTTCCTCCCGGGCGACTCGTTGCTGTTCACCGCAGGGCTGCTGTGCACCGGCGCCGCCGACCGCGGCCTGAAGCTGTCGCTCGCCCCGCTCCTGGTCGCCGCGGCGGTCGGGGCACTGGCGGGCTCGCAGTGCGGATATCTCCTGGGCCGCAGAGCGGGCGGCGCTCTGCTCGCCCGCAGCCGCTCGGCCCGCCTGCACGAGGGCGCGAAACGTACGGAGGAACTGCTGGAGCGCTACGGGTATGCGAAGGCGATCGTGCTGGCCCGCTTCGTTCCGGTGGTGCGCACGGTCCTGAATCCGATGGCGGGCGCCCTGGGGGTGCCGGTGCGGACGTTCACCCTCTGGCAGGTGACCGGCGGGCTGGTGTGGAGCCTGGGTCTCACCCTGGCGGGATACGCGCTGGGCTCCTCCGTACCGAACGTGGACCGGTATCTGCTGCCGATCGTCGCGGTCATCGTCGCCCTGTCGCTGATCCCGGTCGCCTCCGAGGTGCACCGCTCACGCCGGGACGCGAAGGCCAGGGCGAAGGCACCGGAGGTGCGCGGATGATCCTGGCCCTCGACGGCTCGTCGGTCGACGGCCCGGCCTACACCGACGTCGTGAACCTGGCCGGGCACGCTCCCGCGTGGCTGAACGACATGGTGGCCGCGTGGTCGACGTACGGGCTCGCCCTGTTCGCGGTGCTCATGGCCGTCGGCTGGTGGCAGGCCCGGCGAGTGGGCGCCGCCGCGTCAATGACGGCGCTCGCCGCGCCGTTCGTCGTGGTCGTGGCCTACGGGGTGGATGCGGGGCTGAAGCTGCTGGTGCGCGAGGACCGGCCCTGCCAGAGCCTGCGGGTGGCCACGCTGGAGGCGTGTCCGGCGTCCGGCGACTGGTCCTTCCCCAGCAACCACGCGGCCATCGCCGCCGCCGCGGCCGTCGCCCTGCTCTTCGTCTCCCGCCGGCTCGGCACGGTCGCCGCAGTGGCCGCCGCCGCGATGGCGGCCTCGCGGGTCTGGGTCGGCGCGCACTA
>NZ_JAAGLU010000969.1 GCF_010550245.1 Streptomyces sp. SID12501 | reverse complement strand
CCTCCCGACGCTCCCCGCTCGCGCGGCCCCGCGTCGCCAGCAGCAGGATCGACCCCGCCAGCGGCGTCGCGAGCAGCACACCCCCGCCCCGGCGCAGGAGGGGCGCCGCGACGCGTCGGTTCACCACCAGGAAGCCGCGGCGCAGCGGCTCCGCGAGGCGTGCGAGGACGGGGCCGTACGGCAACGGGTCGCTCATGCGTCCACGCTAGGGAGGCGGGACCGGCCGTGGCAGGGGACGGAGGTCACCCGCCGCACCGGGCTCCGCCCCCAGGATTCGAACCTGGACCGCAAGGCTCCAAAGGCCTGCGTGCTGCCGTTACACCAGGGCGGACCGGCGGCCCAGTCTGCCAGGCGCGGTCGCCCCGGTGCGCCGGCCCGGACGCGACCGCGGCGCACGG
>NZ_JAAGLU010000968.1 GCF_010550245.1 Streptomyces sp. SID12501 | reverse complement strand
GACCGGGACGCGGCCGCGCTGATCCGCTCCATCCGCACCGCCCCGCTGCTCTTCGGCTGGCGCGGCAGCGACCCCGTCGACACCCGCGCCCTGGAGGAACTCCTGCTCCGGCTGTCCCGACTCGTCGACGACCACCCCGAGGTCGTCGGGGTTTCCCTGGAGCCGGTCGTCGTCGCCACCGAGGGCCTCTCCGTGCTGAGCGCCACCGTCCGCGTCGCCCACCCGCCCGCCCGCAGCGACCTCGGCCCGCGCACCCTGCCCAGCTACTGAGCGCCGGGCAGGTAGGGGGACCCCGGAGGGGCCTTAGGATGGACCTCATGGCGAAATCCGGTACGACGACCCAGGGGCTGCGCGCGGCGATCGAGCGCAGCGGCTACTACCCGGCCCTCGTGGCCGAG
>NZ_JAAGLU010000967.1 GCF_010550245.1 Streptomyces sp. SID12501 | reverse complement strand
CGCCGCCGTACGGGCGGCCACCTCGGCCTCCGCCCGGCGGCGGGCCTCCTCGGCCCGTACCAGCGCCTCCTCCGCCTTCCGCTGCTTCTCCAGCCGGAGCGCCTCGGCCTCCTTCCGGAGCCGCGCCTCCTCCTCGGCCTGCCTGCGGAGGCGTTCCTGCTCGGCCTCGCGGGCCCGCTCCTCGGCCTCCAGCCGCCGGCGGTCCTCCTCGGCGCGGCGGCGGGCCTCCTCGGCACGCTGCCGGGCCTCCTCCGCCTGGCGTTCGGCCTCGCGCTGCCTGGCCTCCTCCAGCTCGCGCTGCTTGCGCTCCTCCTCCTCGGCGCGCAGCCGGGCGAGCTGCTCCTGGCGCTCCTTCTCCAGGCGCTCCTCCTCGGCCTTGCGCGCGGCCTCTTCCTCCG
>NZ_JAAGLU010000966.1 GCF_010550245.1 Streptomyces sp. SID12501 | reverse complement strand
ACGGTCGGCGAGACCGTCATGGAAGAGGGCGACGTCGTCTCCATCGACGGCTCCACCGGCAAGGTCTACCTCGGTGAGGGACCCGTCGTACCGTCCCCGGTCGTCGAGTACTTCGAGGGCCGCATGCACGCCGGCGCCGACGACGCCGACGAGCTCGTCGCCGCCGTGCACCGGATCATGGCGTACGCGGACCGCGTCCGGCGCCTGCGGGTGCGGGCCAACGCCGACAACGCCGAGGACGCGCTGCGCGCCCGCCGCTTCGGCGCCCAGGGCATCGGCCTGTGCCGCACGGAGCACATGTTCCTCGGCGAGCGCCGCGAACTGGTGGAGCGACTGATCCTCGCGGACACCGACGGCGAGCGCGAAGAGGCGCTCGGCGCCGTGCTGCTGCTGCAGAAG
>NZ_JAAGLU010000965.1 GCF_010550245.1 Streptomyces sp. SID12501 | reverse complement strand
CTTCTCCACCGGCTCGATCCGCGACGCCGCGCTGCCCATCCCCGGCATCGACCTCGAGGGCTCGTACGGCGCCGCCGACTTCGTGTCCTGGTACGACGGGCACCCCGACGTGCCCCGCACGTGGCCGCTCGAGGCGCAGCACGTCGCGGTCCTCGGCGCGGGCAACGTCGCGCTCGACGTCGCGCGGATCCTCGCCAAGCACGCCGACGACCTGCTGCCGACCGAGGTCCCGGCCAACGTCTACGACATCCTCAAGACCAGCCCGGTCACCGACGTGCACGTGTTCGCGCGCCGCGGGCCCGCGCAGGCCAAGTTCTCGCCGCTCGAGCTGCGTGAGCTCGGGCACGTCCCGGACGTCGACACGATCGTCTACCCCGAGGACTTCGAGTTCGACGAGGG
>NZ_JAAGLU010000964.1 GCF_010550245.1 Streptomyces sp. SID12501 | reverse complement strand
GTCGGTCTCCCGGGCCGCCGCGTGCAGACCCTTCCACTGCCGCACGCCCTCCGCGGCGCGGGCCACGGGATCGAGGCCGGCCGTGTCGTCGGCCAGCTTCGCCGCCGTCGCCAGCCCCGCGTCCAGGTCCTTCATGTCGTTCGAGAAGTCCACGTCGTACTTGTCGGACTTCTTGTCCTCGGCCAGTACGGCGCCCCGCGCGATCAGGGTCAGGTTCTCGCCGGCCCGCGCCTGGAGCGAGGCGATCCGCGCGTCGTTCAACACCTTCAACGACTCCTGCCCGTCCGCCCGGGCCTCGCTCAGCTCCGAACGGGCCACGCTCTGCCCGACCGTCAGCCACAGCAGCACCACCAGCGATGCGGCGGTCGCCGCCAACAGCCCCTGGTTGAGGACCCGGTG
>NZ_JAAGLU010000963.1 GCF_010550245.1 Streptomyces sp. SID12501 | reverse complement strand
GGCCACCTCCAGGGTCGCGTCGTCGAGGAGGCGTACGTCCAGGGCGCGGGCCCGGACCACCTCGACCTGGACGGTCAGCGAGCGGGAGATGATCGGCAGGATGCGCACGTCGGGGGTGACCCAGTGCGCGGGCGGGGTGTGACCGCTGTCGTGGTCGCCACCCTTGAGGCGCGCCCGGTGGAGGCCTCCGGCGCCGGTGACGGCGATGGAGGTGGACCATATGCCGTCACGCCAGGTGCCGCCCGACTGGAAGACCGTGGGGTCGACGACGGCGGTGAAGCCGGCCCAGTCGGCGTGGCGCAGGGCCAGGTGCGGGGCGTTGACGGAGGCCATCGGGGAGGCGACCGTGCGGGTGCTGACGACGTTGCGACGGCGCTTGCCGGTCGCGCGGAAGACCAG
>NZ_JAAGLU010000962.1 GCF_010550245.1 Streptomyces sp. SID12501 | reverse complement strand
CACCCAGGGCAAGTCCCTGAACCCCGAGCTGCTTTCGGACGACGTCGTCCGTCGACTGAACGGCCTGAACGAGATCGCCGCCCGACGCGGGCAGTCGCTGGCGCAGTTGGCGCTCAAGTGGGTGCTGCGCGACGACCGGATGACCTCGGCGCTGATCGGCGCTTCGAGCGTGAAGCAGCTGGAGGAGAACGTGGCCGCGTTGGCGGCGGCGCCTTTGTCGGAGCAGGAGTTGAAGGAGATCGACTCCTTCGCGGTCTCCACCCCCGGCACCAACATTTGGGCCCAGCGCGGCTGACCTGCGGCGATGTCGCACGACTGAGGTGAGGGCGCGGTGAACAAAAAACGGGCCGGTCCGTGGGGGGGATACGGACCGGCCCGGGGGGGGGCTTCCACCATAAC
>NZ_JAAGLU010000961.1 GCF_010550245.1 Streptomyces sp. SID12501 | reverse complement strand
CACCTCGCGCTGCGACACGATCGCCTTCTTGTCGGAGTGCAGCACCTCGATCGGGTCCTCGATCGTGACGATGTTGACCTCGCGGTACGAGTTCACGAGGTCGACCATCGCCGCGAGCGTCGTCGTCTTGCCCGCACCCGTCGGCCCCGTCACGAGCACCAGCCCCCGGGGCTCCAGCGCGAGCTCCCCGACCACCTCCGGCAGGCCCAGCTCGCCCAGCGCCTGCGCACCGATCGCGACCCGCCGGAACACCAGCCCGAACGTGCCGCGCGCCTGGTAGGCGTTGACGCGGAAGCGCCCCACGCCCGACAGCGAGTACGCGAAGTCCGCCTCCTTGGTGCGCCGGAACTCCTCCACGAGGTCGTCCGGCAGCACCTCCTCGAGCATGCGCTCGGTGTCG
>NZ_JAAGLU010000960.1 GCF_010550245.1 Streptomyces sp. SID12501 | reverse complement strand
CCGTAGGGGGTGCCGGCGACCGCTCTCGTAGAGGTCGACCAGGACCTGGTGGCAGTTCCCGGCGGCGAGTTCGAGGTCACCTATCCGCTCCAGGACGCGCAACCGCTCCTGTTCCAGCGCGGGCACCGCGTCCCGCTGGAGCATGCGCGAGGCCACGTTGGCCAAGGGCTGGCCCTGCCAGAGCGAGAGGGATTCCCTGAGTCGGTACAGCTCCTCGTCGGTGCCGGCGGCGGCCCGGGCCTTCGCGGCCAGTAAGCGGAAGAGCACGAGGTCGAGGGTCCCGGTGTCGTTGTGCATGCGGTAACCACCGGGTACGGCCTCGATGGTGGTCGCGGATATGCCGTATTTCGCGAATAGCCTCCGCAACCGCAGCACACAGGTCTGCAGGGCCGCTCGCGCC
>NZ_JAAGLU010000095.1 GCF_010550245.1 Streptomyces sp. SID12501 | reverse complement strand
AGAAGCCGTATCTCAACCGATCATGGAACGTGCGGGTCGAACAGGGTTCCTGGTCGGGTGATCTTCCCGTTGTACGCGCGTAAAGACAGGGCCTCTCGGTAGCTCGGGGATGCGAATCTGACCGAGCAGTGCCGGGAGGCCCTGGTGTCGTTGTTGTACGCGTCCGAACCTGTTCAGTTCAACTCGGCTGCTCCATCGTGTGATTGCCTCGCGCATGTGTACGGCAACGCGGCCGACCATCCGGACCGGGAACGCCGGTATCCCTCCGACATGTCGGACGCGGAATGGGGGGCCGTCCGGCCTTTGCTGCCTGTGCCGGCCTGGCTCCAGGGCAGAGGCGGGCAGCCCGAGGGCTACTGCCACCGCCAGCTGCTGGACGCGATCCGCTACCTGGTCGCGGGCGGGATCTCCTGGCGGGCGATGCCCGCGGACTTCCCCTGCTGGAGCCGGGTCTACGCTTTTTTCCGCCGCTGGCGCGAGCACGGGCTGATCACAGAATTCCACGACCGGCTGCGCGGACGGGTGCGTGAGCGGGAGGGCCGTGAGGCGGAGCCGACGGCCGGGATCATCGACGCGCAGTCGGTGAAGGCCGCGGCCTCGGTGCCGTCCGTCTCACGCGGCTACGACGGCGGGAAGAAAGTGGGCGGACGCAAGCGGCACATCGTGACCGACTGCCTCGGCCTGCTCCTGGTCGTCGCGGTCACCGCCGCGAACATCGGCGACCGCGACGCCGCGACGGGTCTGCTGACGCGGCTGCGCCGCCTGCACCGCGACATCACCCTCGTCTGGGCCGACGGCGGCTACACCGGCCCCCTCGTCGACTGGTGCCGGCAGAAACTCGCGCTCACCCTTCAGATCGTCAAGCGCACCGACGACATGCAGGGGTTCGTGGTGCTGCCCAGGCGCTGGGTGGCAGAGCGCACGTTCGCGTGGCTGATGCATTCGCGCCGGCTGGCCCGGGACTACGAGACGTTGCCGGCCAGCAGCGAGGCAATGATCCGGTGGTCGATGGTCACGCGGATGACCCGGCGCCTGGCACGGCCACAGGCAGCCGGCCGGCGCTGAACATCCCCGACGTCTCCTGCACGAGCCACCCGCGCTCCGCCAGCCGCCTGGCCTTCGAGCGCACCCCCTCGACCTTCGCCGGTGTCGTCACCAGGCCGAGCTCCACCGTGATCTCCCTGGCCTTCAGCGGTCCCTGGCCCGCCGGCTGCCGCTCGTCGAGCACGCCCAGGATCCGCTGGTAGTCCGGCGCCAGCACCGTCACCGGCAATCCTTCGCGCCAAGGCGGCACGATCGAGCCCGGCACCGGCGCGGGCGAGGGCAGGGTTTTCTGCTCCGACTCGGCCCCGGTCACGGCGGTGGTCTCGGCAGCCGAGGCTGCCAGGGCCTCGACCAGCTCTTCCCGCGCGATCACCCGCCGATCCAGTTCGATCTCGGCGGCCTCCAACACCCCAGCCAACCGGGCGACTTCCTCCCGTAGTCCTTCCACCCGCACACGGGCAACTGTCTCCCGCTCCTCCAGCATTCCCAGCACCGACGCCATCGCGCACCCCTCGCTCACGGAGCGGAAACAAGACGCCGCATGCCTCCCTCACTACGAGCGAAACCATGCCTGACCAGCAGAGATCAAGCGATCATGTTCGGTTGAGATACGGCTTCT
>NZ_JAAGLU010000959.1 GCF_010550245.1 Streptomyces sp. SID12501 | reverse complement strand
TGGCGATCAACGGCTATTGCGGCACCGATGTGCCGGTCGGCCCGACGCTGTGGGTGGAAATCACCGGCTCTGCCCCGGCGGTCGCCCATGACATCGCCCTGTTTCAGGATCTGGCGCAGGATGCCGGGGCGGTGCGGGTCGAACTGGCTACGACGCCCGACGACACCGCGCGGCTGGGGCCCATCCGCCATGACGCCCTTTATGCGGCGCGGGCGCTGCGGCCGGGCATCAAGGGGTTGTCGACCGATGTCTGCGTGCCGCTGTCGCAACTGCCTGCCTGCATCGCCGCGATCAAGGCCGAAATCGCGCACACCGGCCTGATGGCGCCGCTGATGGGTCATGTCGGGGACGGCAATTTCCATCTGGTGCTGCTGTTCGATCCGGCGAATCCCGCCGAGCT
>NZ_JAAGLU010000958.1 GCF_010550245.1 Streptomyces sp. SID12501 | reverse complement strand
GGTCCGGCTCGTCAAGCTCTCCGACCAGCACGCCTGGCTGGAGACCGACTCCGCCGAGGACGTCCAGGTCGGTGACTGGGTGGCGCTCGGCATGTCCCACCCGTGCACGATCTTCGAGAAGTGGCCGCTGATCCCGGTGGTGCGGGCCGACGGCACCGTCACCGACTACGTCCGCACCTTCTTCTAGGCGCCGGCCGTGGACCTGGTCATCCGGGGGGCCCGCGTCGCCGACGGCACCGGCGGGCCCTCGTACACCGCCGACGTCGCCGTGCACGAGGGCCGCGTCGTCGACATCGGCCGGATCCCCGGCGGCGGCCGGCGCACCCTCGACGCCCACGGCCTGGTCCTGGCCCCCGGCTTCATCGACATGCACGCCCACAGCGACCTCGCGCTGCTCCGC
>NZ_JAAGLU010000957.1 GCF_010550245.1 Streptomyces sp. SID12501 | reverse complement strand
ACCGGCGGGCCCAAGGGCGAAGGCTCCGCCGGCATCGTGGTGGACCCGGGACGACGCGGGCCGAACGCCGAACGTGTGACGCTGACCGCCCAGGACGGTAGCCCCTTGGACGCACCGGAGATCCACGCCTCGCCGATCTCGCGATCCGGATCGATCTGCCCCTTGCCGTTGCCGGTCGAGCGGGTGTCCGCAGGGCATCGGAGCGTCTCCGGATTCCAGGTGCCGGTCGCCGGCTCCTGGGATCTGTCCCTGACTGTGCGGACCTCGGAATTCGATCGGACCACCGTGCGGGAATCGTTCGACATCCCGTGAACCGGTGGACCTGGCGGCACTCGGCATGAGAACATCAGCGCATGGTGACATCAGTTGACAGTGATACCTTACGGGCACTGGCGGATCC
>NZ_JAAGLU010000956.1 GCF_010550245.1 Streptomyces sp. SID12501 | reverse complement strand
CAGGGCCTGCATGCCGTGCAGGTCCGCCTCGTCGAAGTGCTGCATCCAGGAGGGCGGCGGAACGTCGCCCTTGTCGGAGACGAAGAGGTCCTCGGCCTCGCCCAACGTGCGCCGCATGGCCTGGCCCTTGCCCATGGCCGCCTGCGCCCAGGCCTCGATGGTGTGCAGCATGGCCCGGGTGCGCGGCAGGGTCTGCTCGCCGGAGCCGGACTTCGCCAACTTCATCAGGTCCAGGGCCTCGTGGGGCTTGCCCAGGTGCACCATCTGACGGGCGGCCCGGGACAGGGCCTCGCCGGCGCGCGGCCGGTCGCCGCCCTCGCGCGCCGCGTGCGCGGCGATGACGAAGTACTTCTGGGCGGTGGGCTCCAGGCCGACGTCGTGCGACATCCAGCCCGCGAGC
>NZ_JAAGLU010000955.1 GCF_010550245.1 Streptomyces sp. SID12501 | reverse complement strand
AGCGTGCCATCCGGAAGCTACAGACCCCAGGTCACCCTGCTGACCGGGGCTTTTGTGGGCCCCGTCGGACTCGAACGGACAACCCGCGGATTCGCCCCGGAATCGACGCGATCATGCCCGTTGCTTCCCGACACCCCTCCTGACCTGCACGTATGCCCGATCAGGCTTGCAGTCCACCCCCGACAGATCCCATCACTTCCCATCCAAAACTATGGGGTAAACCATGGGTTCCTCGGGTTCCACAAGCTCCCCACCGTCGACAGCGGGTGAGGAGCTCCGATGTCGTGAGGCCATCGAAGTAGGCGACGGCGCGCCAGATGTTTACTCTTAGCTCGAATGCGGCAACTCCTACAATCTACATTACGATATACGCTTTTAACCACAGCGACGCTTTGCCGAT
>NZ_JAAGLU010000954.1 GCF_010550245.1 Streptomyces sp. SID12501 | reverse complement strand
TGGGGATGAACCCCTCCGGGAGCCAGGCCGAGTAGAAGAGTGAGCCCAGGAACAGCAGGACAGCTATCGGACGACGGAAGGCATTCTGTGTCATGGGATCGTCTCGTAGAGGTTTCGCCCATGGGGGATCGCCAGGGTCAGTGGGGAACGGACCTGGCCGCGCCACGGGCGCGAGGCCGGGGCGGACCGCCCGACCAAGGCCCGGGCGTCGCGCCCCGGATGGGGCCGTGTCAGCCGTGCCCGGGGCGCCGCGCGGGCAGTCGACTGCTGTAAGCGGCTGCCTGGACCCGGTTGTGAACACCGATCACCTCGTACAGGCGCATGCACCGGTACTTGACGATCCCCTCGGTGACCGCCAGCTCACGGCCGATCTCCGCATTGGTGAGCCCGCGTGCGATCA
>NZ_JAAGLU010000953.1 GCF_010550245.1 Streptomyces sp. SID12501 | reverse complement strand
TAACGTCGATCACCTGCTTGACCATGTGTTCGGCGAGTGGGGCGGTTTGGATACGCTGGTTAACAACGCAGGTGGGCAGTTTCCTCAGAACGCCATCGACTTTTCGCGCAAGGGCTGGAATTCGGTTATCGACCTGAACCTGAACGGCACTTGGTGGATGATGCAGGGTGCCGCGCAACGCTGGCGCGACCGGGGCGAGCCCGGCAATGTCATCTCGATCGTGGCGCATGTCGAACGCGGCATGCCGCAGGCGGCGCATACTTGCGCGGCGCGGGCAGGGGTGATCTATCTTAGCCGGACGGTTGCGACGGAATGGGCCCCCTTGGGTATTCGCGTCAACTGCATAGCGCCGGGCGCCATTGCGTCCGAGGGGTTGTCGAAATATCCTGAACACGCAACT
>NZ_JAAGLU010000952.1 GCF_010550245.1 Streptomyces sp. SID12501 | reverse complement strand
TGCTGGTGCGCAACCGGGCCGCCCTGAGCGTGGCCCTGCTCATGCCGGTGATGATGGTCTTCGTCCTGCGTTCGACCCTGAGCGCCGACACCGTGGGCTCGGTGGCCGTGGCCACGCTGACCGGCGGCGTCGGGATGGTGCTGCTGCTCGTCGTCTACATGAACCTGGTCTCCGCCTACGTCGCCCGGCGTGAGGAGCTCGTCCTGAAGCGGCTGCGCACCGGCGAGGCCGGCGACCTGGAGATCCTCGCCGGGACGGCGCTGCCCGCCGCCGTCATCGCCCTCGCGCAGATCGGCGCCCTCGCCCTGGCCGGGGCGGCCGTGCTCGACGCGCCCGCGCCGGACCACCCGTTGCCGCTGGTCGTCGGCGTACTCGCCGCGCTGCCGCTGCTCGCCGGGAT
>NZ_JAAGLU010000951.1 GCF_010550245.1 Streptomyces sp. SID12501 | reverse complement strand
GGTGGCGGACCTTCGCGCGGGCCCGCATCGCCTCCAGGGCCTCCAGCGCGCAGTCGAACAGCGCGGCCACCTCGCGCGCCGTTCCCGTACGGCCCGCGCGGGTCGCGAAGCGCTCCCCGATGGCCGAGTCGGCGACGACCTGGAAGTCGAACCAGGGCTTCAGCGTAAGGACGGCCCAGTCGTGGTACTCGGCGGCGAAGCGGAGCGTTCCCGGCTCCCGGTGCGCCGACCGGGCCACCCGGTGCGCGGCCCACAGGGCGAGCGAGGTGCCCTGCCCCAGGGTCGGGTTGGTGTGGGTCAGGGCGTCCCCGACCGGGACGAGTCCGCTCACCACGGGACCCCGCTCGTCCGCCAGGGCGCTCCACCGGTTGTCGAGGCTCGCCATGGCCAGTACGCCGGA
>NZ_JAAGLU010000950.1 GCF_010550245.1 Streptomyces sp. SID12501 | reverse complement strand
GAGCACGTCGTCGCGACGCGCGTCGAGCCAGGCCGCGAGCCCGCCGACGCCCGTCTCGACGAGGTCGAGCGCCGCCGCGGTCGCGACGCGCTCGTCGCGTCCGTCGTCGGGGAGCATCGCGAACAGCCGGTCGCGCAGGGTCCGGAACTCGAGCTCGTCGAGCAGCGCGTGCAGCGCCGCGCGGTCCCACGGGCGGACCGCCAGGTCCTCGGGGCCGACCGGGAGCTCGAGGTCGGTGAGCAGCCGGTTCAGCTCACGGTTGAGCGCGACCTGCTCGACGTGCGCGCGCAGCGACTCCCCGGCCTTGCCCGTGATCCGCTCGGCGTTCTCGAGCACTCCCGCCAGGCCGTCGTACTGGCCGATCCACTTGGCGGCCGTCTTGGGCCCCACGCCGGGGACG
>NZ_JAAGLU010000094.1 GCF_010550245.1 Streptomyces sp. SID12501 | reverse complement strand
GCCCGCTGGCCCGCCCGGCCCGGCACCCGGTCTCGCACTGGCTCGCATGCCGTAGCAGTCCGTGCGAGAGTCGATGGGTGCAACGCGCTGAACTGGGGTGATACGCGTATCACCCGCTCATACGATGTCGCACTGTGGTAGCCGGCGCGGCGGGACCTAGTGCTGCTCCGCGAAAGTTCGTGGAGGGGGGTTGGGCCGGTCAGGCCGGGCTGCCGAGGTAGAGGGTGCCGGCGCAGGTAAGGCAGTCCTCGGGACTGCCGATGGGGAGGCCGGTGGGGAGGAAGTTGTCCTCGTACTTGCCGCTACTGGCGAGATAGAGAGCGAAGCCCCAGGTGTGCAGCGTCCCGGCGAAACGCAGACGGCACAGAGGGACGGGTTCGTCCTCGTCATTCGACTCGGCGGCCACGTAGGCGAATCCGGCACGGAATCGGACCTGCACGGACTCGACCTGGGGCCAGAGGGCGCGGGCGTGGACGGCCAGCCGGTGTCGCAGGTGGTGCTGCGTGGAGTCGGGCGGGTTCTTGGGCACGACCCCATCGTGCCGCCCCGGGCCACGATCCGCCATGATCTTCGATCATGTGGGGAAACGGGCAGGTCAACAGCGTGATGCGGGCAGTACCGGTCGAGCTTGCCGCTGACGTGCGGGCATTGCTGGAACAGCGGGCCGCGTCCACGAAGGCGGCGGTGCGTGACGCGATGCGGGCCAGGGTCGTACTGGCCGCGTCGGACGGGATGTCCAACGCGGAGATCGCCCACGACCTGTCCGTGACGATCAACACTGTCCGCAAGTGGCGGGGCCGCTACGCCGAGCTGGGACCGGCGGGATTGCTGGACGCCGCCCGCTCGGGGCGTCCGCGTCAGTACGGTGACCTGGTGCGCATCGCGGTCGTGGCCGCGGCCACCGCCGAAGTCCCCGACGGCGCGGCGACCTGGACCCACGTCGCGATCGCCGAGCAGGTCCGCGGCACTGTGTTCGCCCCGGTTTCCGCCTCGTGGGCCGGACGCGTCCTGGCCGACCTGGACCTCAAGCCGCACAAGGTCACCGGCTGGCTCACCCGTCGTGACACCCCGGACTTCTGGGAACGCGCCCGCGACATCTGCGAGTTGTACCGCAACCCGCCCGCCGGGGCGGTCGTGCTGTCCATCGACGAGAAGACCGCGATCGCAGCCCGCTCCCGCAAGCACCCCGCCCAGCCCGCCACCCCGGCGGCACCAGGACAGCCCGGGCGACCGGCGCGCCAGGAGTTCGAATACGTCCGCCACGGCACCGCCTCCCTCGTCGCCGCCATGGACGTGACAAGCGGCGAAGTCCTCACCGAGGTCATCGACCGCAACACCGCGGCGACGTTCACCGCCTTCCTCGACCAGCTCGACGCCACGATCGAACCAGGCAAGAACATCCTCGTCGTCCTGGACAACGGCTCCTCACACACCGCCCGCCACACCAAGAAGTGGCTGGCCAACCACCCTCGCTGGCACGTCCACTGGACCCCACCCCACGCCTCCTGGCTCAACCAGATCGAGCTCGTCTTCTCCGCCCTGACCCGCCGTGTCCTGCGACACGGCGACTTCACCAGCCGCGACGACCTCATCGCCAAGATGGACGACTACATGATCAAACGGAACGAGACCGCCCGCCCCTTCAAGTGGACCTACGCCGCCAGCCCCCTCCAGGAAGCCTGAACCCCCCTCCACGAACTTTCGCGGAGCAGCACTAGCCTGCGGGGTCCTCGCGCACTGCCACCTGGCCAACCTCGTCCCTGGGACCTGCCATGCGAGCCCAACCTGCTGTCAACCGCGCCCTCCTGGCCTTGATCGGGGCTATCCTGCTCGGCACCGGATCCCTGGCCCTGGCC
>NZ_JAAGLU010000949.1 GCF_010550245.1 Streptomyces sp. SID12501 | reverse complement strand
AAGGTCCGGCCGCCGAGGCGCGCCTTCAGCTCGTCGACCTTGCCGTTCGCGATGACCCTGCCCTTGTCGATGACCGTCAGCTCGCTGGCGAGCTGCTCGGCCTCCTCCATGTACTGGGTGGTGAGCAGGACGGTGGCCCCCTCGGCGACCATCCGCTGCACCTCGTCCCACACCTCGTTGCGGGTGCGGGGGTCCAGACCGGTGGTCGGCTCGTCCAGGTACAGCACGGCCGGCCGGCCGATCATGGAGGCGGCCAGGTCCAGCCTGCGGCGCATACCGCCGGAGTAGTGCATGACCGCCTTCTTGGCGGCCTCCGTCAGCGAGATCCGCTCCAGCAGCTCGTCGGCGCGGGACCGGGCCTCCTTGCGGGGCAGGTCGAGCAGCCGGCCGATCATGTAGAG
>NZ_JAAGLU010000948.1 GCF_010550245.1 Streptomyces sp. SID12501 | reverse complement strand
TCCGGGTACTGGGTCGCCGAGTGGTTGCCCCAGATCGCGACGCGCCGCATGTCGTCGACCGCCGCGCCCGTGCGGTGCCGCAGCTGCGCGAGCGCACGGTTGTGGTCGAGCCGCGTCATCGCCGTGAACCGCTCGGCCGGCACGTCGGGCGCGTGCGCCGCCGCGATGGACGCGTTCGTGTTCGCGGGGTTGCCCTCCACCAGGACCCGCACGTCGTCCGCCGCGCCCGCGTTGATCGCGGCGCCCTGCGGCCCGAAGATGCCACCGTTGGCGCTCAGCAGGTCGCCGCGCTCCATGCCCGCGGTCCGCGGCCGCGCACCGACGAGCAGCGCGACGTTCACGCCGGCGAACGCGGCCGTCGCGTCGTCCGTGACGTCGATGCCGTCGAGCAGCGGGAACGC
>NZ_JAAGLU010000947.1 GCF_010550245.1 Streptomyces sp. SID12501 | reverse complement strand
TTGGTGAGGGCGGCGTTGTCGCCCTCCTTCGCGACCAACTGCCGGGCGATCCCCTCCAGCAGTTGAGCCGCGCTCTCGACGCGCACGCCCAGGTCCGTCACCTGCTCCGCGCTGAGCTTCCGGCTCGCGAACGCCCGCTCGACCAGGGCGCTGGCCATGCCCAGGTAGCAGCAGGTGATCAGCATCTCGAACCACATGAACCCGACGGTCTGCAACTCGTCGAGCTCGCCCTGCTCACCGATGTCGGTGGGCACGAGCAGCCGGTCGTCGACGAAGACGTCCGTCAGGCGGACCTCGTCGCTCTCCGCCCCCGCCAGCACGTTGCTGGCCCAGAACGGATGGACGGACACACCGGGCGTGTCCGCCGGCACGAGCATCAGCACCGTCTCGGATCCGCCGTC
>NZ_JAAGLU010000946.1 GCF_010550245.1 Streptomyces sp. SID12501 | reverse complement strand
CCCCGAGGCACGTGTCGCGCCACACCTGGTCGAGCGAGCCGTAGGCGAGCGCGAGGCGGCCGTCGAACACGCCGCCGCCCGTGCCCTCGTTGCCGACGTAGAAGCCCGCCTGGCCGGCGTCGACCGCCTTGGTGACGGACGTGTCCGGGATGAACCCGCGCGGGTAGGTGCGCGTCACCGCGCCCGTGCCCGCGTCGACCGCGGCCAGCGAGTGGGAGTTGGCGCCCCCGACCGTGAAGAAGTCGCCGCCGAGCATGACCGTGCCGCCGTCGGGCGAGACCGCGATCGCGCGGCCGACCGCGTCGGCGTCGGCCCGCCACGGCAGGAGCGCACCGGTCCGGGCGTCGAGCGCCGCGAAGTAGTCGCGCCGCGCGCCGCCGATGGTGCGGAAGTCGCCGCCG
>NZ_JAAGLU010000945.1 GCF_010550245.1 Streptomyces sp. SID12501 | reverse complement strand
ACGCAGGAAGCGATCCGACTGGTCCTCCACCCGACCATCGGCATGCAAGATCGTGTACGACCACCCGCCTCAAGACATCGGCATCTGCTGAACCCGAAAGTCCTCCAGCACCATCACACTTCGCACTCAGCTACCTCCACGTCGATGTACGTGAAGGCAACAACCAGGCCGGTCGGTAAAGGGACACGCGAAGACGCCGAATTCCCTCCCTACGAACGACCCAGACAACCAAGGCGCGTTCGGTAAATGCCCCGGGTGCCGCTTGAGGTACCAGACGCCCCCTTCGGACCCGGTGATCCGCCAGACCCGGCTGCCGGTCCGGGCCCAGGAGACCTCCGCCGTCCCGGTGATCCGGCCGACGGCGCCCTCGGTGAACGCCCGTAGCGCATACGGCAGTTCGGG
>NZ_JAAGLU010000944.1 GCF_010550245.1 Streptomyces sp. SID12501 | reverse complement strand
CGGCGCTGTGGCGCGAGTCGCCCGTGCCGCTGCTGGGCGACGGGCAGCGCGCCGCGACGATGGCCGCGCTGCTGCACCGCGACGCCCACGGCGACGCGTACGCGACGGCCGCCGTCCGGGCGTCGGGCCTCGACCCCGTCGACTGGCTCGCCGCCTACCTGCGGGTCTACCTGCGTCCGCTCGTGCACTGCGTCCGCGCGCACGCGCTGGCGTTCATGCCGCACGGCGAGAACGTCATCCTCGTGCTCGAGGGGCACGTGCCCGTGGGGGCGTTCCTCAAGGACATCGGGGAGGAGGTCGCGGTCATGGACGAGCGCCCGCTGCCGCCCGACGTGGAGCGAGCGCGCGCTCTCGTGGACCCGTCCGAGCGGGCCGACGCGATCCTCGGCGACGTACTCGACG
>NZ_JAAGLU010000943.1 GCF_010550245.1 Streptomyces sp. SID12501 | reverse complement strand
GGCGCCCACGAGGTCGATCTCCTCGACGCCCGACGGCTCGAGCTGGGGGCGCACCTGCCCGGACCCCAGCTGCTCGGCGGACGCCGCGAGGTACACGAGCGGCGCGGCGAGCCGGTTGGCCTGCCAGATCGCCATCGCGATGCCCGCGGCGAACGCGACCACCGCCGCGACCACGACCAGGGCGATGACCTGCACCGACGGCCAGAAGACGTCCCACCCGGACACGTACAGCAGGACGGTCGCGCCCGTGTCGGACGTGTCCTGGACCGTGAGCCGCCGCCCGTCGACCGCCGGACCGGCCCGGTACGTCTCGCCGTCGGCCGTGCGCACGACGACGGTCGCGGCGATGTCGCCCCCGCCGCCGGTGTACGGCTCGAGCATGCGGTTGGACAGCGCGATCTC
>NZ_JAAGLU010000942.1 GCF_010550245.1 Streptomyces sp. SID12501 | reverse complement strand
TCCTGGAGCAGCGCCTCGGCGACGCGGTGCGGATCGGTGAGCCCGGTGAGAGCGGCCGCCTCGTGCTCGTTGGGGACGAGCAGGTCGGTGGCGGCCACCAGTCCGGCCGGCAGCGGCTGGGCGGGGGCCGGGGTGAGGATCGTACGGACCCCGTGGGCGCGGGCGGCCGACGCGCCGGCGAGCACGACCTCCAGGGGCAGTTCGAGCTGGAGGAGGAGGCAGTCGGCGGCCGCGATGCGGGCGTCGTCGCCCGGCTCCAGGGCGGTGACGCGGGCGTTGGCCGCCGGGATCACGATGATGCTGTTCGCGCCCTCGTCGTCCACCGTGATGTGGGCGGTGCCGCTGGCGCCCTCGACGGTGCGCAGGGCGGCCGTGTCGACACCGCGCTCCTGGAGCGCGGCG
>NZ_JAAGLU010000941.1 GCF_010550245.1 Streptomyces sp. SID12501 | reverse complement strand
CGTTGCTCGGGGAAGTCGGTGAGCAGGGTCAGGCCGTGGGTGATGGCGTTGCGGGTGGTCTCCACCCCGGCCACCATCAACAGGGAGAAGAAAGCGCCCAGTTGGCGGGCGCCGAGGGCCTGGCCGTCGACGTTCGCGGTGACCAGTGCCGAGATCAGGTCGTCCGTCGGGTGCCTGCGCCTTTCCCGGCCGATGCCGGCGACCATCCGTTGCATCCGGGCCAGCGCCCGCAGCCCGCGCCCGGGCATCCGCAGTCGGGCCGCCAGGCCCCGCTCCACGCCGATGTTCTCCGAGGCGTGGTTGACCCGGTCGGCGATCTCCGCCCGGTAGCGCTCGGGGATCCCCATCATGTTGCAGATGACCTCCAGCGGGAGCCGGGAGGCCACCGCCGAGACGAACTCG
>NZ_JAAGLU010000940.1 GCF_010550245.1 Streptomyces sp. SID12501 | reverse complement strand
TCTTACGCTCGACCGAAATCTTCACCTCTACCCCTGGGTAACACCTGGAGC
This sequence comes from Streptomyces sp. SID12501, assembly GCF_010550245.1. GTDB lineage: Bacteria > Actinomycetota > Actinomycetes > Streptomycetales > Streptomycetaceae > Streptomyces. The sequence goes on along the minus strand of NZ_JAAGLU010000940.1, from coordinate 351 downwards.
GGCGAAGGAGCGGACGAGCGGGCAGGTCCATCTCGCAACCTTACGCCCAGGTCGATCATCGGGTTCGTGAGGTCGTTCGTCCCTCGAACAAGTAGGAAAGTCCTCCCGCGGTGCCGAATGAGCCGCAATGGTGTGGGATGAATCACCAGGGGCGTTTGAGGGAAGCCTGAAAGTTGCGGCGAGACGGCCGCAATCGTCACCGTTTCGACGGTCTCGGCGGCCGGGTACTTGCGCGATCCGCCGCGCCCGTGTGGACTACGCCCAATGCTGCGCGTACGCGCGCCGCCGAAAGACATTCACCGAACATGAGCAGGAGGCACACCGTGAGCGCGACCGCGGACCACGCGGAGA
>NZ_JAAGLU010000093.1 GCF_010550245.1 Streptomyces sp. SID12501 | reverse complement strand
GGCGGCCGAGGGGCGCGGCGGCGGGCTCGGCGCAGCCGCCGGCCGACGGGTCGGCCGGAGGGTCGTCGGGCCAGTCGGCGTCCGGCCAGGACGAGTCCGGCTCCGACGGGTCCGGGCCCGACGCGTACTGCTGCGATTCGTTCGGCTGTGATGCGTGCGTCTCCGACGCGTACGGCGGTGGGGCGCTCGGCGGTGCGGCGTACGGTCTTGACGCGTACCCCTGTGCAGCGTCAGGCTGCGCCGGGCGCTGCCAGGTGCCGGGAGCCTCCGGCCGGTCGTCCGGCCAGGACGACTCGTCCCAGCCGGGGTCGGACCAGCCGTCCGGACCGGCCGGTCCCACGCCGGAGGTGTACGGCGGGCCGGACACCAGGTGTCCCGCGTCCGCCTCGACGGCCGCGCCCCGCAGCACCGCCGCGAGCGTCCGTGCGCCGTCCGCGCAGCGGGTGCGCTCCTCGGCCGCCCACCACTGCCGACGCAGCGCGTCCGCCAGGACGGCGTCCACCCGGGCCAGACACGGCCCGAGTTCGGAGGTGCCGGTCGCCTCCCACCAGTCGGCCACGCCCCGGCGCCACCAGGCCCCGACGCACAGCGCCGCGCCGAGCACACCGGCCAGCACACCCCCGAGCACCAGCTCGCGCGGGACGCTCACCTGCAGGGTCAGACCGAACCCGGCACCCGCGCCGGCCGACAGCGCGACGACGCAGGCCGCGTCCGCCCGGTGCACCCGGCCGCCCGCCGCCCGGCCCGGCCGGACCGCGCCGGCCAGCGCGCCGCCGAGCAGGAACACCGCCGCGGGCAGCAGCGCGAGCAGCGTGCCGGGCCACGGCGCGAGCGCGGAGACGAAGGCGGCCAGGGCCGTCGGCACCAGCTGCCCCGCGCGGGCGCGGGCGAAGTACAGCGGCACCGCCGCCGACATCCGCCCCAGCGACTCCTCCGGGCACGCCCGCTCCAGGTCCCGCAGCCGGGCGGCGGACGGCGTCGGAGCGACCCGCTCAGCGAGCGCCGTCAGCCGGGCCGCGACCGCGCGCAGCGGCAGCCCCGAGGTCAGCCAGCGCGCGGTGCAGCGCTGCAGCCCCTCGTCCGACTCGCCGCTACGCGACCGGCGTTCCCACATCTCCTCCGGCAGCGCCACGCCTCCGTCGGCCAGCCGGGCCAGCGCGTCGCCGTGCGGGACACCGGGCGAGCCGCTGTCCCGCAGCACACCGGCCACCACGTCCCGGTAGCGGCGCAGCGAGTCCACCGCCCGTGCCATCGCCGAGGGCACTCCGTCCGCGACCTGACGACCCGCCAAAAGTGCCTGTGCGAAGGCCAGTTCGGCCCGCGCCCCGGCGAGGTCGTCCACGGCCCGTACACAGGCGGCGCGGGCGGCTTCGGCGGGGCCGCCCGGCCGCAGCAGCGCTGTCACCGGGCGTTCCGGCCCCGGACCGAGCAACCCGGCCAGCCCGGCCGGGAGATCCCGCGCGGCGGGCGGCCCGGTGACCGGCACCTCGCCCCCGGCGAACCGGGCCAGCGCGCCGGTCCACGCGCTGTCCCGCGCGTCCGGTGTCAGATCGTGCTCCAGCACCCGCAGCGAGAGCGTGGCCACCGCAACCGGGGCGTCGTGCAGTTCGGACAGCACCTTGTCGAAGATCTCCCGCACCCGCAGCAGATCGGCCAGTGCGACCAGCGCCGCCTCCGTCTCCCCGGCCGGGTCGGCGGTGCGCGGATCGTGTCCCGCCCGCGGATCGGGCGTCCACAGAACCCCTGTACCGGAGGATTGCAGCACGGACGCCAGCCGCAGCCTGCGCCCGGCCCCGCCTTCCACCGGGCGGCCGTCCGGGTACGGCGCTTCCGAATACGACGGGTCCGAGGGCGGCGGGCTCGCGGACCGCTGTCGCTCCAGGTCGCCGACGACCAGGCAGAGAAGGCTCACCCCGCCCAACGTCGGTGCCGCCGCGACCAGTTCGTACGCCTCGGCGTGCGCAGTCAGGCCGTCCGGCTCGTCCACCACCAGGAACCGCAGATCCCCGGCGTCGGCCCGGCCGCTGTCCGGCAGCAGCGCACCCACCCGGCGGCGCAGATCGGCGCCGTCCACCGGTACGTCCCGGCCGCCCCGGAAGTCGAGTACGACGACCGGGCTCCCCGTGCCGCTCACGCGTGCTTCTCCCAGCTCTCACGGGCGTCGTCGGCGTCGCCGCCGTCGCCGCCCGACGCGATCTCCTCGTCGGGCCAGTCGGCGTCGCCGTCCGCGTCCGAGATGCCCCACGGCGCGGCGGAACCGGCGCCGGGCCAGCCCGGATCGGGTTCGGCGGCGCGCGGGAAGGGCGGGTACTCCGGCGCCCGCGCGGGCGCCGG
>NZ_JAAGLU010000939.1 GCF_010550245.1 Streptomyces sp. SID12501 | reverse complement strand
CACGTTGCCGTCGGGGTGGAGCGGTTCGGCGGTGAAGGCTTCCTCGGGGTCGGTCTGGGCCGGGAGCACCTCGTACTCGACCATGATCGCGGCGGCGGCCATCCGGGCGGTGTCCGGGTGGTCGGCGGCGACGGCGGCCAGCGGTTCGCCGTGGTGGCGGACGACCTCGGAGGCGAAGACGGGCCGGTCGGCACCGTAGCGGCCGTGCAGCCCCACGCCGGGCACGTCCTCGTGGGTGACGATCGCGTGGACGCCGGGCATCCGGGCGGCCTGCCGGGTGTCGATCGAGGCCACCCGCGCGTGCGCGTGCGGCGAGCGCAGCACGGCGGCCCAGAGCAGCCCCTCGGCCCACAGGTCGGCGGCGTACGGGAAGGTGCCCTCGGTCTTGGCGCGGGCCTCGGC
>NZ_JAAGLU010000938.1 GCF_010550245.1 Streptomyces sp. SID12501 | reverse complement strand
CTGCTCGACAATCTCGTCTTCGACGACGTCGTATCCCCCGCCGGTGGGGGCGCGACCCTCACGTACGGGTACACGCGCCTGATCACCGAGCGCCCGGCGCAGTTCCGAGCGCTTAACACCGAGTACCCCAAGGCGCAGGCCAAGCGGCAGCGCTACACCGTCGATCTCAGCCCCTTGGGTGGGGCGTTCGAAGTCGACCGGGTCCTGTCCGCCCTCGGCGCTGCGGCGACCAATGAGACCGAGTTCCAGATGAACCAGACGATCAAGAGCGCTCGCGCGTTCTTCTCCGATCAGGTCATCAACGGGAAGCGGGTCACGACCCCGGGCGCCGAGGCCGGGTTCGACGGGCTCGACAAGGCGCTCGCCGGCAGCACGACCGAGATGGGCGCGGGCGCGTCCCTC
>NZ_JAAGLU010000937.1 GCF_010550245.1 Streptomyces sp. SID12501 | reverse complement strand
CCGGCGGGTGGATCGGTGGTGGAACGTGCGGCTGACGAAGCGGAACGAGGCCGAGGTCTTTCGGATCACCGGGGCCCGGATGGGCCTCGCCGAGGACGTGCGGGGGCGACAGCGCCGGTACGTCATCTCGATGACGATCAGGACCCTTTCGGTCATCGCGACGGTGGTCCTGTGGAACGTGGAGCGCCATGTGGCGATCGTGACGTTGGTCGCGGGCGCCCTGTTGCCGTACGTCGCGGTGGTCATCGCCAACGCGGGGCGGGAGTCGACGCCCTCCCTGCCCTCGCACTTCGTGCCGGCGCCCGTGCGCCCCGCGCTGGGGCCCGAAAACCTCAATAAAAGCTCAGATCAATCCTGAAGTTCCGGTGCACCCGACCGGGTCCTGCGTGACATACTGCCTAC
>NZ_JAAGLU010000936.1 GCF_010550245.1 Streptomyces sp. SID12501 | reverse complement strand
GACGGACGCGACCGCCGGGACCTGGCGGGCCGTCGACCCGCTCACCTGGCCGAGCGCGCGGCCGTCCCGGCGCTGCACCGGACCACCGCCGTCGAACCCGGCGGCGATGACGGTCACGCGCACCTCGTCGCCGAGCGCGTCGTCGATGACCGCGCCGAAGATGATGTTCGCCTCGGCGTGCGCCGCCTCCTGGACGAGGCGCGCGGCCTCGTTGATCTCGAACAGCCCGAGGTCGGAGCCGCCCTGGATCGACAGCAGGACGCCGTGCGCCCCGTCGATGCTCGCCTCGAGCAGCGGCGAGGAGATCGCCATCTCGGCGGCCTGCACGGCGCGGTCCTCGCCGCGCGCGTACCCGATGCCCATGAGGGCGGACCCGGCGCCCTGCATGACGGACTTGACGTC
>NZ_JAAGLU010000935.1 GCF_010550245.1 Streptomyces sp. SID12501 | reverse complement strand
CTGGACCTCGACGTCGTCCGGCACGGCCGTGCCGACGCCCTCGGAGCTGACCGGCACGCCGCCCGCGTCGTCGGCCACGTCGGGCCGCTCGACGTCGGCGAGCGCGGGCACGACGGTGTTGGCGGTGCCGCCGGCGTAGACGACGTCGCCGTAGGCCTCGGCGTTGGCCTGGCCCTGGCGGACGATGCCGAAGACGATGGCGCCGAGCACGACGACGGCGGTGAAGCCCGCCAGCTGCGACGTGAACGACGCCGCGTTCGCGCCCTGCTTGGTGCCGAACGGGTTCTCGCCCGGCATCTGCACCGGGTAGACGACCAGCGCGGACGTGACGCTCGCGGTGCCCAGCGACGTGAGCAGCAGCCCCAGGCTCGCGCCGAGCAGCGCGGGCAGCGCGTCGAGGCGG
>NZ_JAAGLU010000934.1 GCF_010550245.1 Streptomyces sp. SID12501 | reverse complement strand
CGCTGGAACACCATGCCGATGCCCGCGGTGACGCGCTGCCGGGCGGTGCGCCGCTCGGGCAGCTCGCGGCCCTGCCAGTCGTAGCCGATGGCGGTGCCGTTGACGAGCACCGAGCCGCCGTCGAGCCCGTCGAGGTGGTTGAGCGTGCGCAGCAGCGTGCTCTTGCCGGAGCCCGACGGGCCGAGGAGCGCGACGACCTCGCCCTCGCGGACCATGAGGTCGATGCCCGCGAGCACCTCGGTGTCGCCGTACGAGCGGCGCAGGCCACGTGCCTCGACCATCGCCTCGCCGAACGAGCGCGGCGGCGGATCGGCGTGCGTGCGCCGGTCGTCGGGGACGGAGGTGTCCGCCGGTGCGGCCGGTGCGTGCGCCAGGGACGGGGCGGAGAGAGTGGCCTTCGCGG
>NZ_JAAGLU010000933.1 GCF_010550245.1 Streptomyces sp. SID12501 | reverse complement strand
GAGGCGATCGCGGCCGGCGAGCGACGGCGGCACGGCCGACGTCTCCGTGGGCTCGGCGGTCGTCACGAGGGTCGAGGATACGTCCCACGTCCGCGGCACCGCGTGCGGGACGGGGACGCGGTGCCGCCCCTCCGCCCCCTGGACGACCGTCCACTCCTTGAGCACATGTCTCGCGATCCGGACACCTGCTGACTGGCCGTCATGACACGTGTCACCCTCGTCACGTGAACCTCCTCGGGACCGCCTGTGCGTGTCGGCGCTGTTGCGCCCCCACGGTCCCGTTCACGTGCTGTCCGCGGACCCGCTGACCCGCCCCGTCCCCCTCGGGCGCGTGTCCGCGCCCGAACCGTACGACCGCCGACGGTCGTGCGCGGACGCGTGAGCACGTGCCCCGGCATCCCCG
>NZ_JAAGLU010000932.1 GCF_010550245.1 Streptomyces sp. SID12501 | reverse complement strand
TGGGGGCGGCGACGGCGGCCTTCGTGGCGGCGTCGCGGTCGGGTTGGACGGGGCCGCCGGCGCCCGGCGTACGCCTGCTGCCGAGGTCGCTGCACGCGGACCGGCTGCCGAAGGGCGGGGAGTTCCCGGAGCGCGGGATCGCGTTCGGCATCGCCGAGACGGACCTGGAACCGGTGTTCGTCGACTTCGCGGCGGACCCGTTCTTCCTGGTGTTCGGCGAGAGCGAGTCGGGCCGGACGAACCTGCTGCGGCTCATCGCCCACCAGATCGCCCGGCGCTGGACCCCGGACGAGGCGAAGCTGGTCGTCGGCGACTACCGGCGGGGGCTGCTCGGAGCCCTCCCGGAGGAGCACCTGCTGGAGTACGCGCCGACGGCGAACTCGCTGCACCTGCACATGGAGGC
>NZ_JAAGLU010000931.1 GCF_010550245.1 Streptomyces sp. SID12501 | reverse complement strand
ATCGAGCTCCCGGGCGTCGCAGGTCTGTACGACGGTGCCCTCGCGCAGTACCAGGACGCGGTCTGCGAGCCCGAGGACTTCGGGTACCTCGCTGGACACGAGGAGGACGGCGAGGCCGTCGTCGGCCAGTTGCCGGATGACCGCGTAGAGCTCGGCGCGGGCGCCGACGTCCACGCCGCGGGTCGGCTCGTCGAGCAGCAGGATCCGGCAGTCCCGCAGGAGCCAGCGGGCGAGCACCGCCTTCTGCTGGTTCCCGCCGGACAGGTTCCGGACGGGGGTGTCGGGGTTGTCGGGCCGCAGGGAGAGGGCGCGGGTGGCCTGCTGGGCGGCGGCCCGTTCCCGCCGGCGGTCGAGCCAGCCGCCGCGGGAGAAGCGGGAGAGGGGGTAGGCGGTGACGTTGCGG
>NZ_JAAGLU010000930.1 GCF_010550245.1 Streptomyces sp. SID12501 | reverse complement strand
AGCCTGCGCGAGTACGTGAAGGGCGTCGGCTCGGTCACCGCGCAGGACGGGGCCACCGAGATACCCGGCGGCTTCCGCTTCGGCGGGGCGACGGGCCAGTACGACAAGGACGGCGGCCACGTCGTGACCGCGTCCTTCAAGGGCCGGGTGGTCTTCGACGCGAGCGCGCACGGGTTCGTCGTGAAGATGGAGAACTTCCGGATCAGCACCGGTACGAAGAAGCTGACGGCCGACGTCACCAAGAACGGCACGCTCACGCCGAACGTCCCCGTCGCGGACGTGGCCTTCGCCGGAATGAACATGGCGGGCCTCAGCACCAAGCTGACCCCCGAGTTCGCCGCCGTGTTCGCCCGGCCCGCCTACGCGGGCGCGGACGGGGACAAGGTGACGGTGGCGCTGTCCT
>NZ_JAAGLU010000092.1 GCF_010550245.1 Streptomyces sp. SID12501 | reverse complement strand
CACCGCCACGAGTCACCTCACTTGGCACATTGCATACAGTCGACGAATACTGTATGAAGATTGTTATCCCGCATCCGATGGGTGATGTCCAGGGGGCGTGCAGCACTTTTAGGACGGGAGCCGAATCATGGACCTGTACGAGCATCAAGCCCGCGGACTCCTCGAAGAGCACGGCATCCTCGCGCCGAGGGCGGAGGTCCCCAACTGGTCCGAGGAGGCAAGGGGGTTGGCCCGCAGGCTCGGCGGCCGCGTCGTTGTCAAGGCGCAGGTCAGGACCGGAGGGCGGGGCAAGGCGGGCGGCGTGCGGCTCGCCCGCGATCCGGTCGCGGCGGAACTGGCGACACGTCAGATCCTCGGTAGGGACATCAAGGGGCACACGGTCGGCAAGGTCATGCTGGTCCAGCCCGTCGAACTTGCCGACATCGAGGGCGAGTTCTGCGTCTCCTACGTCCTCGACCGCGCGGCGGGCCGCTTCCTCGCGATGGCCTCCGCCGAGGGCGGTACGGAGATCGAGGAGCTCGCCGCCGATCGGCCGGAAGCGGTGGCGCGTATGCACATCGACCCGGCCGAGGGTGTCACCTCCGCGAAGGCGGCGGAGATCACCGAGGCCGCCGGGCTTCCATCGGAGTCCGTGGACGTTCTCGTGCGGCTGTGGCAGGTGCCGGTTCGCGAGGACGCCGTCCTCGTCGAGGTGAACCCGCTCGCTCGCACCCGGCAGGGACAACTCGTCGCCCTCGACGGAAAGGTGACCCTCGACGACAACGCCCTTTTCCGGCAGGCCCGTTGGGGTGTTGAGGAGGTGGAGCGCAACAACTCACCGGAGGCCACGGCCGCCGTGAAGGACCTCAACTGCAGGCGGTGACTGGCGGACCATCCGGCGCCACCAGGTTCATCCCCCCGCCCCCGACTGTGCACCGAGAGCGGAGACACCGAATGACCACCACCCTCAACTCCACCCACCTCGTGGTGAAGTCCGGTACGTCCTGGACCGACGCCTGGCAGCGATGCCTCGCAGTCGCCCCCGAGGCCTTCCGCGACGACCGCGTCCTCAACCTCTGGAACTCCGCCTGGCAGGCGGACGGCCGGACCCTGCCCGCCACAAGCCCCGTCGACGGAAGCCCGATCGCCGGCCCGCCGCGCCTGGACCGGGACACCGCCCACCAGGCGGTACGCGCCTCCCTCGACCAGCACCGCGCCTGGCGGCACGTCCCGCTCCACGAGCGCCGCGCGCGCGTCGCGGCCACCCTCGATGCCCTCACCCAGCACCGCGAACTCCTCGCACTGCTGCTTGTCTGGGAGATCGGCAAGCCGTGGCGGCTCGCCCAGGCGGATGTCGACCGGGCCATCGACGGTGTGCGCTGGTACGTCGACGGCATTGAGCCGATGGTCGCCGAGCGGGTTCCGCTGGACGGCCCGGTGTCCAACATCGCGAGCTGGAACTACCCGATGAGCGTGCTCGTTCACGCAATGCTCGTACAGGCACTGGCAGGCAACGCGGTCATCGCCAAGACCCCGACCGACGGCGGTGTCGCCTGTCTGACCCTGGCCTGCGCACTCGCCGCCCGCGAGGGGATTCCCGTCACCCTCGTCAGCGGCAGCGGAAGAGAGCTGTCCGAGGCGCTGGTGCGGGCGCCGGAGATCGGCTGCGTCTCCTTCGTCGGCGGGCGCGACACCGGCGCCGCGGTGGCCACCGCAGTCGCCGACCTCGGCAAGCGTCACGTACTCGAACAGGAGGGTCTCAACACCTGGGGCATCTGGAACTACTCGGACTGGGACGCCCTCAAGGCCGTCGTCCCCAAGCTCTTCGACTACGGCAAACAGCGCTGCACGGCCTACCCGCGCTTCGTCGTCCAGCGGCAACTGTTCGACGAGTTCCTGACGGCGTACCTCCCGGCGGTGCGCACCCTGCGTGTCGGACACCCGCTCGCCGTCGAGAAGGCCGACGACCCTTACCCGGCACTCGACTTCGGGCCTGTGATCAACGCGGCCAAGGCGAAGGAACTGCACGACCAGGTCGCCGAGGCCATCGCGCGCGGCGCTGTCCCCCTGCACCGCGCCAGTGAAGCCGACGCCCGCTTCCTGCCCGGTCAGGACACCTCGGCGTACGTCCAGCCGGTCACGCTCCTGGGGCCGCCGTCGTCCTCGCCGCTGCATCACGCGGAGCCGTTCGGGCCTGTCGACACCATTGTCCTGGTCGACACGGAGGCGGAGCTGCTCGCCGCGATGAACGCCTCCAACGGCGCGCTGGTGGCCACCCTGTCCATGGACGACCGGGCGACCTTCGACCGGCTGGCCCCGCAGATCCGCGCGTTCAAGGTCGGCCACGGCAAGCCGCGTTCGCGGGGCGACCGTGACGAGCTGTTCGGCGGGTTCGGCGCGTCCTGGCGGGGTGCGTTCGTCGGCGGCGAGCTGCTGGTGCGCGCCGTCACCCAGGGACCGGCGGGCGAGCGGCTGCCCGGGAACTTCCCGGAGTACCAGCTCATGCCGTGACCGGCGGCCGGGCGGCGCCCGTGCGGCGGCGCCCCCCTGACATCGCGTGCACACACGTCGACGTACAAGTGAGGTGGCGATCATGACA
>NZ_JAAGLU010000929.1 GCF_010550245.1 Streptomyces sp. SID12501 | reverse complement strand
CGTGCGGCCTGCACCGCCTCGGGCTCCGGCGGCGCCATGCTCGCGAACGAGCGCGCGACGTTCACGAGCACGAGGCCGATGATCGTGATCGGCAGCGCGGCCATCCAGACCCACGAGTACCGGTCGTCGCCGGTGGACCAGTGCAGGAGCGAGGCGCCGATGCCGGCACCGGCGACGAACGCGATGAGGAGACGGATCACGTACTGCACGGTAACAAGTGGCGCCGCTGACCTGCTGTGATGCGGACGACACGTGACGTGCGGCGCCCCGGAGGGCCGCCCGCCGGGACGCCCCACGAGGCCCCGGGCCGTCAGCCCCGCGGGTCGATGGGGAAGTTCTGGTCGAACACGTGGTCCGGGTCGTACGTGCGCTTGAGCGCGCGCAGCCGGTCGAGCGTGAGCGG
>NZ_JAAGLU010000928.1 GCF_010550245.1 Streptomyces sp. SID12501 | reverse complement strand
GCCGCGCTGCTCGCCTCGGCGACCGCCGCCTGCTCGAACGGCACCGCAGCCGCGACCGGGGTCCCCGACGGCGGTCGGCGCCTCGCCGACGTCACCACCGTCGACGACCCACGCACCCTCGAGGGCCCCGTGACCGCCGTCGTCGCCGACGCCGCCGTGCGCCCCGTCGTCGACGACCCGGCGCCCGCGCTGCCCGTGACCGTCACCGACGCGCAGGGCACCCCCGTCACCGTCACCGACGTCAGCCGGATCCTCGCGCTCGACGTCTACGGCACGCTGTCGCGCACGGTCTTCGAGCTCGGGCTCGGGGACCACGTCGTCGGCCGCGACGTGTCCTCGGGGTTCGCCGAGATCGCCGACCGGCAGCTCGTCACCTCCGGCGGGCACGACCTGTCCGCCGAGG
>NZ_JAAGLU010000927.1 GCF_010550245.1 Streptomyces sp. SID12501 | reverse complement strand
GCCCTGGAGGCGTTGCGCGAGGTCGCCCACCACCGCTTCGACATGGTGATACTCGACCTCGGCCTGCCCGACCTCGACGGCGCGGAAGCCCTCAAGATGCTCCGCGGCATCACCGACGTCCCCGTCATCATCGCCACCGCGCGCGACGACGAGGCCGAGATCGTCCGGCTCCTCAACGACGGCGCCGACGACTACCTCACCAAACCCTTCTCCGTCGAACACCTCTCCGCCCGGATGGCCGCCGTCCTGCGCCGAGCCCGCGCCGCCGGCGCCGAACCCCCCTCGCGGGTGCTGCGCGTCGGCGGACTCGCCATCGACCCGTTGCGCCGCCAGGCGGAACTCGACGGGGCCGTCCTCGACCTCACCCGCCGCGAGTTCGACCTGCTCGCCTTCCTCGCCGGCCG
>NZ_JAAGLU010000926.1 GCF_010550245.1 Streptomyces sp. SID12501 | reverse complement strand
GATCAATCCTGCGCGGTCCTGATCACTGAAGAGCGGTATGAGAGCCATATGTCCCGGTGGATAGTCCTGGTCAGCCCGGTCGGCGGGTCACCTGCGGAGTCGTACAGAGTTGCCATTCACGAGGAGCTGGCAGGTAGTCCGGAAGACGTTGAGGCTGCGTTTCTGAGGATCCTGAACACCTACGAGGGCGAGGCGTGGAAGGTCAAGCGACGGGAAATCTTCAAATGCTCGGAGCGGTCGTACGTGGTTCGCGTTCACGGACGGTTCTCGCGGTTTGAGTACCTGTTCCAACTCGCGGAGCTGGTATCGGACACCGGGGATGCTGATCTCGCCGACTTCGCCGGCTGAGGTTAGGGCGGCGCTCCATAGTCGGGACGTCGTTCACCTGCGGACGTTGAACGAGAA
>NZ_JAAGLU010000925.1 GCF_010550245.1 Streptomyces sp. SID12501 | reverse complement strand
ACGCAGGCGCTCGGCACGTCGTACGCCGGCCCGTGGGTCGACCCCGCCGCCGGCACCGTGCACGTCGCCACGACCACGCCCGACAAGGTGCGCGGCCCCATGGCGTCCGGCGTCACCACCGTCGCCGTGGACCGCACGCTCGCCGACCTCGAGGGGCTCGGCGCACGCCTCGACGCCGCCGGCCTGCCCGCCGACGTCGCGACCTGGTACGTCGACGTCACCACCAACAAGGTCGTCGTCGAGGCCGTGGGCGCGTCCACCGACGCGGCGGCCGGGCTCGTCGCCGCGGCGGGCGTCCCCGCCGACGCCGTCACCCTCACCACCTCGCCCGACGCGCCGTCGACGTTCGCCGACGTCATCGGCGGCAACGCGTACTACATCAACCAGACGTCGCGCTGCTCGGTC
>NZ_JAAGLU010000924.1 GCF_010550245.1 Streptomyces sp. SID12501 | reverse complement strand
ACCGGACCCGCCGACCCTCCGCGCCACCCCGAGCAGGCGCAGCTCTGGGGCCTCGGCCGGGTCGTCGGCGCCGAGTACCCCCAGCGCTGGGGTGGCCTCGTGGACCTGCCCGACACCCTGGACGAGCGCGCCCTCGACCTCCTCACCGCTCTCCTCGCCGCACCCGACGGTGAGGACGAGGTCGCCGTACGCGCCACCGGCACCCTTGCCCGGCGCCTCGTCCGGGCGGACACGAACACGACCGCCCCCGCCTCCGAGTACGTCCTCGCCCGCCCGCACGGGACCGTCCTGATCACCGGCGGCACCTGCACCCTCGGCGCCCACGTCGCACGCTGGCTCGCCCGGTCCGGAGCCGGACACCTCCTCCTCACCAGCCGCAGCGCCCTCGCCGACCAGGGCGCCGCC
>NZ_JAAGLU010000923.1 GCF_010550245.1 Streptomyces sp. SID12501 | reverse complement strand
CGGTACCTGTCGGTCGTCACCGAGCTGGACGCCGCGCCCCCGGGGTCGGTCACCGCGGCGTTCGCGCCCGTGCAGACCAACTTCGCGGCCGGCACGACCGCGATGATGATCCACCACCCCGGCTCGCTCAACGCGATGCGTGAGGCGCTGGGCGACGCGCTCGGCGTCGTCCCGCTCCCCGTCTGCGACGGGGCCGGCCCCTCGACGCTCACGTCGATGAGCGGCAACGTCGTGCTCGAGTCCTGCCAGGACAAGGACGCGGCGTTCGAGTGGATCTCGTGGCTCGCGACCGAGGAGCCGATGCGCACGGTCTCGACGTCGATCCAGGGGCAGCTGCCCGTGCTGGAGTCCGTCGCCGCGTCCGAGCCGTTCTCGACCGACCCCGACCTGCAGCTCGCGGTCGAG
>NZ_JAAGLU010000922.1 GCF_010550245.1 Streptomyces sp. SID12501 | reverse complement strand
CGATCACGAGCATGGCCGGATTAAGGTCTAGACCTACCTCAGCCGGGTACCCACAGAACTAGGTCCCGGGGCGGCCCCCTGATGCAGTCCTGCCGGGCAACCCCCACCGCCGGCAGGACGCCCGCCCCGGGACCGCCCCGCCCCTCTTTTCGCAGAGGTGGCCAGAGGTCTCCACACAGCCGACCTCGGCGAACCGCACACCCAGCAATCCGCGGGCCCGATCCCGCCCTAACGGAGAAACTGCCGGGCAAGCGTCAACAGCCCTTGCCGCGCTTGGCTCCGGCAGCATCTGCTTCGCCACGATCACCGGACTTGCGAGGGTTCCGCCACCTGTCGGGGCGCGCTTTCATCGGCTGCGGCCCTCGCCGTACAGACGGGCTTCTCTACCCGCTCTTGCCGGAGAGA
>NZ_JAAGLU010000921.1 GCF_010550245.1 Streptomyces sp. SID12501 | reverse complement strand
GCCGCCCGCGTTCGCGCACGACGCCGACCTCGAGGTCACCGACGACGACCTCGTGCTCGACACGCTCGTGCCGGACTCCGACAACCAGCCGTACGACATGCACACGGTGCTCGAGACCGTCCTGGACGACGGCAGCTTCCTCGAGGTGCAGGCGCTGTACGCGCAGAACGTCGTGGTCGGGTTCGGCCACGTCGAGGGGCACCCCGTCGGGGTCGTCGCGAACCAGCCGATGCAGATGGCCGGCACGCTCGACATCAACGCCGCCGAGAAGGCCGCGCGGTTCGTACGCACGTGCGACGCGTTCGGCATCCCGGTGCTGACGTTCGTGGACGTGCCGGGCTTCCTGCCGGGCACCGACCAGGAGTGGAACGGCATCATCCGCCGCGGCGCGAAGCTCATCTACGC
>NZ_JAAGLU010000920.1 GCF_010550245.1 Streptomyces sp. SID12501 | reverse complement strand
CGCATGTTCGTCAGCACCCAGATCCAGCTCGCCGCCCGCCCGCTGGGCTGGCCGACCCACGACGACTTCCGCACCGTGCAGGTCACGCACGGCCCGCTGCAGGACGGCGAGGTCCGCGTCCGCAACGCGTTCGTCTCGGTCGACCCCTACATGCGCGGCCGCATGAACGACACCCGCAGCTACGTCGCGCCGTACGCGCTCGGCGAGACCGTCACGGGCGGTGCCGTCGGCCGGGTCGTCGAGTCCGCCGACCCGTCGCTGCCCGTCGGCACCGCCGTGCTGCACCAGCACGGCTGGAGCGACGCCGTCCAGGCGCCCGCGTCGACGTTCCGCGCCGTCGCCGAGATCCCCGGCGTGCCGCTCTCGGTGCACCTGCACGTGCTCGGCATGACCGGCCTCACCGCC
>NZ_JAAGLU010000091.1 GCF_010550245.1 Streptomyces sp. SID12501 | reverse complement strand
ACCCGCTGCTGCGCCGGACCACTCGGCGCACTCAACCCATTCGACGCACCATCCTGATTCACCGCCGAACCACGCACCACCGCCAACACCCGCCGCCCAAGACGCCGAGCATCCGACAACCGCTCCAGCAGGACGACAGCGGCCCCTTCGCCCCAGCCGATGCCGTCGGCAGCGTCCGAGAACGCCTTGCACCGCCCGTCCACAGCCAGACCGCGCTGCCGGGCGAAGACGACGAACCCGGCCGGAGTCGCGAGGATGCCCGCGCCGCCCGCCAGCGCCAGAGAACAGTCACCCTGTCGCAGTGACTGGGCGGCCAGGTGCAGCGAGACGAGAGAGGACGAGCACGCGGTGTCGACGGTGACCGCCGGGCCCTGGAGCCCGAGGGCGTACGAGACGCGGCCGGACATGACGCTGCCCGTGCCGCCGGTGAGCGCGTATCCCTGGTCCTCAGCGGAGTCGAGGAGCATGGCCCCGTAGCCGGTCGGCAGACCGCCGATGAAGACGCCGGTGCGGCTGCCGCGCAACGACAACGGGTCGATGCGGGCCCGTTCCACGGCCTCCCAGGACGTTTCCAGCAGCAGCCGTTGCTGCGGATCCATCGCCAGCGCCTCGCGCGGCGAGATACCGAAGAGCGCGGGGTCGAAATCCCCGGCCTCGTAGACGAACGCGCCTTCCTGGGTGTACGTCGTGCCGGGCTTGTCCGGGTCGGGGTCGTAGAGGGCGTCCAGGTCCCAGCCCCGGTCGGTCGGCAGTCCACCGACGGCGTCCACGCCGTCCGCGACGAGCCGCCACAGCCGGTCCGGCGAATCGGCGCCACCGGGCAGCCGGCACGCCATCCCGATGATCGCGAGCGGTTCACGGCGCTTGTCCTGGGACTCGCGGAGCCGCTCTCGGGTCTGTTGCAGTTCCGCCGTAACCCGCCGCAGATAGGTACGGAGCTTGTCCTCGGTCATGGTCGACTCCAGTTCGGTGTGGTGGGGCGCCCTGGACGGAAGCGGAGCGCGGACGTGAACGTGGACACGGGTGTGGTCGTGAGCATGGGTACGGCCGGGAACGGGTTCGGCAGAGCCGACAACGCCGTCGGGAGCAGAGGGACCGGACTACCGGTCAGGAGACGCCCAGGTCGCGGTCGATGAGGTCGAAGATCTCGTCGTCGGTGGCGGAGTCCAGCGATTCCGGTGTTGCCGAAGCGGCTTCGGAGCCCTCCGTCGTACTGAGCGAGGTGGCGAGGTCACGCAGTCGTTGCGCGATGTCGGTGCGGGTGTCGGAGTCCATGTCGGGTGCGGCGACGGCCCGGAACAGAGCTTTCTCCATCCGGTCGAGTTCCTGCTGGACGTGCAGTGCGTCCATGACGCTGTCGGACGCATCGGTCATCAGTTCGCCGCGCAGGAGGGTGGCGAGGGCGGTGGGGGTGGGATGGTCGAAGACCAGGGTGGCGGGCAGCCGCAGACCGGTCGCGGCATTGAGGCGGTTGCGCAACTCGGTCGCCGTCAGCGAGTCGAACCCCAGATCCTTGAACGGCCGGTCCGGGGTGAGGGTGTCCGGCGTCGCGTGCCCGAGAACCGCGGCGGCGTGCTCCCGTACAAGGTCCACCAGGGCGTCCTGTCGTTCGACCTCTGTGAGCCGGCCGAGGCTGTCCCGCAGCCGCGCGGCGGTCTCGTCGGCCTCTGCCCCGTCCACCGGCCGGTCCTGACTGCCGTCGCGCAGGGCGGCGGCCGCCTCGGGGATCTCCTCGATCAGCGGGCGGCGCCGGGACAGGGCGTAGACGGGCGCGAACCGCTGCCAGTCCATGTCGGTGACGGCGAGCGTGGTCTCGTCGTGCCCGACCGCGTCCCGCATGACCTCGATGGCCAGCTCGGGCTGCATCTGCCGTACTCCCATCCGCTCCAACTGGCCCGCGACGGCCTCGGAGCCCTCCAGCATGCCTCCGCCGGCCCAGCCGCCCCAGGCGAGCGAGGTGGCGGGCAGTCCGCGGGCGCGGCGCTGGTGGGCCAAGGCGTCGAGGAACGCGTTGGCGGCGGCGTACGTGCCGTTGCCGGCGCTGCCCCAGACGGCGGCGCCTGACGAGAAGAGCACGAACGCGTCGAGGTCGAGCCCGGAGGTCAGCTCGTCCAGGTGACGGGCGCCGTCCACCTTGGCCGTGGTGCCGCCCGTCAGTTCCTCCGGCTCGATGGACAGGACGTCGGAGAAGGTCGCGACACCGGCGGCGTGGACGACCGCGGTCAGCGGGGTCTCCTGCGGTATGTCCGCCAGTACGGCGGCCAGCGCGTCCGGGTCTGCCACGTCACAGGCCGCCAACGTCACGCGCGCCCCCAGTGCCTCCAGTTCCCGGCCCAGTTCAGCGGCGCCCGGAGCTGTGGCGCCGCGCCGGCCGGCCAGCACCAGATGCTGCGCCCCCTCGGCGGCCAGCCACCGGGCGACATGCGCACCGACACCACCCGTACCACCCGTCACAAGGACCGTCCCGCGTGGCTGCCACGGACGGACCGGGTCGCGCCCGGTCGGCACGGCTCGCACCAGCCGTCGTACGAAGACACCCGCCTCACGCACCGCGACCTGGTCCTCACCACCGGGCGCGGCCCCGAGAACCGTGGCGAGCGACCCGCCCGTGCCGTCGCTCCATTTGGCGGGCAGATCCACGAGCCCACCCCACCAGTTCGGCTCCTCCAGGCCCATCACCTGCCCGAGCCCCCACAGCTGTGCGGCTTCTGCGCGTACCGCGTCGTCGGGGGTCACAGCGGCGGCGCCCTGGGTCAGCCACCACAGGGGTGCCTTCACGTCGACCGCGTGCAGGTCCTTCAGGAGAGCGACCGCCTCGTCGAGGGAGGCGGGAGCGGCGATCACGCCCGCGTAGTCGCCGGGGACGGCGCCTGCGGCGACTACGGTCTCCGCCCCGGCGTTCCGCAAGGCCTCGGCGACCTCGTCCGCGGTAGAGATCAGCAACCAGCGTCCGGACAACGGCTGGTTGTCGGCAAGGGCGCTCCGCCGCCAGACGACGCGATAGCGCCAGGTGTCCGAGGCCCGGCCGGCTTTACCCGCGGCCACAGTCGACTCAGGCCAGTAGTGGTGGTGTTGGAAGGCGTAGGTCGGCAGATCGACACGCCTGGCACCGCCCCCCGCGAACCACTCCGCCCAGTCGACCGGCACACCATGCACATACGCCTCACCCAACGACAGCAACAGC
>NZ_JAAGLU010000919.1 GCF_010550245.1 Streptomyces sp. SID12501 | reverse complement strand
GTCGCTGCCTATCAGCAGGCGGCCGGGTTGCCGGCAGACGGGGTGGCCGGGCCGCGCACCGTTGCGCGGCTAAATCGCGGCACCGGACCCGAGGCCGAGGCGATCCTCGTCGCGTTGGAGCGCATGCGCTGGATGCGCGGTCATGATCTGGCTGCCCGTCACGTCTGGGTGAACCTGCCCGAGTTCAACGCCCGCATCTATGAGAATGGACAGGAGATCTTCGAAACCCGCGTGGTCGTCGGCAAAGCCAACCGCGAGTTCGAAACGCCCGAATTCACCGAGTTGATGAAATACATGGTGGTCAACCCGCGCTGGAACGTGCCGCGCTCGATCACGGTCAAGGAATACCTGCCGCGGCTTCAGGCCAACCGTCATGCGGTCGGCCATCTGGACGTGGTGGATGGG
>NZ_JAAGLU010000918.1 GCF_010550245.1 Streptomyces sp. SID12501 | reverse complement strand
CCGTCAGGCCACCGAAGAGGAAGGCGACGAGGAAGCCGATGGTCCACAGCATCGGCGTCTCGAACGTGAACTTGCCGCGCCACATCGTGCCGATCCAGTTGAAGAACTTCACACCGGTCGGCACCGCGATGAGCATCGTCATGAACGAGAAGAACGGCAGCAGCACCGCACCCGTGACGTACATGTGGTGCGCCCACACGGTGACGGACAGGGCCGCGATCGCGACCGTCGCGTAGACCAGCCCCTTGTAGCCGAAGATCGGCTTGCGGCTGAACACCGGCAGGATCTCGGTGACGATGCCGAAGAACGGCAGCGCGATGATGTAGACCTCG
>NZ_JAAGLU010000917.1 GCF_010550245.1 Streptomyces sp. SID12501 | reverse complement strand
GTCGGGGCGCACGCGTGGCGCACCGCGGCGGTGTTCTCGGTGACCGGGCACCTGGGGTACTACGCGCTGCTGGTGCAGGCGATCCGGTGGGCGGGCGCCCCGATCGCGACGGTCATCATCGGCCTGCTGCCCGTCTCGATCGCGCTCACCGGGAACTGGGTGCGCCGTGAGCTGCCGTTCGCGCGCCTGGTGCTGCCGCTGGCGCTCATCGTGTGCGGCCTGACGCTCGTGTACGTCGTCGAGCTCGAATGGCAGAGCGTCGTGCAGGGGAGGTCGGGCGCCGACTGGGCGCTGGGGATCGCGGCCGCCGTCGGCGCGCTCGTGCTGTGGACGTCGTACGCGGTGCGCAACGCCCAGTTCCTGCGCGAGCACCCGCACGTCTCCTCGACCACGTGGTCGACCATG
>NZ_JAAGLU010000916.1 GCF_010550245.1 Streptomyces sp. SID12501 | reverse complement strand
GGCGGAGGACACCAGGGCGTTCCAGTCGCGGGTGTGCTGGTGGGCGTAGATGCCGGTGGAGGCGTACTCGGGCTCGTCCAGGAACGGCAGCGCGATCTCGGCGAGGTCCACCGGGGTCACCTCGAAGGCGCCGTGCGCGCGGGCCCGGTCGGCCACCCAGGCGGCGAGCGGGCGGCCGCTGGAGGTGGGGCGGGTGGCGGCGGAAATTGCGAGGAGGCGGGTCATGATGGGTGAACTCCCCGTGGGTGGTGCCGTGATGGTGCCCCGACGCGACCTAGGTCGGCCGCGCCGTGCTGAACGGCCGCCATTGTGGCCGGGGGCGCCCCACCTGGGGAAACGCGGGCCGCGCACTATGTCAAAGTGGGCCCGCGCGACGCCCCGTCAGGGCCGCCACGCCACCCGGTG
>NZ_JAAGLU010000915.1 GCF_010550245.1 Streptomyces sp. SID12501 | reverse complement strand
TCGAGGACGACGAGGACGCGCCGCTGCTGATCGAGGCGCTGCACAGCGCGCGGCCCGAGCCGCCCGCGAAGAAGCGCCGCTCGCTGCTCGGCCGGCGTCGCGCGGACGACGTCCCCGACCCCGACGACCGGCGCCTCGACGAGTACGAGGGCGACGAGGCGTTCGAGCGTGCCGCCCAGGTCCACCACGAGGACCTCGACGACGTCGACGACGTCCCCGACGTGGTCGAGACGCGGCGCATGCCGCCCGCGGCCCCCACCGCGCCGACCGCGGTCGTCACGCCCGAGCTCACCGCCCCGGCCCCGACCGGCGTGCCCCGCGGCGAGCAGCCGATGCTCGAGGGCGACGTCGTCTACCTGCTGCCGCACGAGGACGCGCTCGCCAAGGGGGCGCCCCACAAGGTGC
>NZ_JAAGLU010000914.1 GCF_010550245.1 Streptomyces sp. SID12501 | reverse complement strand
ACCCACGCCGGGCCCCCGAGGTGCCCGGCGAGGGTGGCCTGGGTGGCGGTGGAGACGGGGGCGAAGTAGGCCATCGCCCGGGCCGCGTCGCGCACGCGCGGGGCGCGGGTGTGCAGGACGCCGGTCTTCAGGCCGGGCAGCCCGAAGTCCTTCGCGAAGCCCCACACCACGTGGGTGCGCTCGGCCCAGTGCGGGTTGACGGCCGGATCGGCGGCGCTGGTGAAGGGGCGGTCGCCGAAGACGGCGTGGGCGTAGATCTCGTCGGAGATCAGGTCGACGTCGTGCTCGCGGACCACCCGCAACAGGTCGGCGAGGACCTCGGGCGGGTGCACCTCGCCGATCGGGTCGGACGGGGAGGACAGGGCGACCGCGCGGACCGTGGTGCCTTCGGACCAGGCCTCCTTC
>NZ_JAAGLU010000913.1 GCF_010550245.1 Streptomyces sp. SID12501 | reverse complement strand
TAGCCCGGGCACGACGGGTGCGGCGTGCCCGCCCGGCGGCTCAGGCCGGCGGGGTGAAGTCCCGCGAGGCGATGAAGGACGGCCGCCGGACCGGCGCCGCGAACGGCTCCATCGGCAGGTTCTCCACGCTGTTGAACACCAGGAAGACGTTGCTGCGCGGGTAGGGGGTGATGTTGTCCCCGGAACCGTGCATCGCGTTGCAGTCGAACCAGGTCGCCGTCCCGGCCGCCCCGGTGAACTGCTGGATGCCGCAGGCGGACGCGAACCGCGTCAGGGCCTCGGGGGAGGGCGTTCCGGCGTCCTGCGTCTGCAGCGACTTCTTGTAGTTGTCCTTCGGCGTCGCACCCGCGCAGCCGAGGAACGTCCGGTGCGACCCCGGCACGATCATCCACCTGCCGTTGGTCG
>NZ_JAAGLU010000912.1 GCF_010550245.1 Streptomyces sp. SID12501 | reverse complement strand
GGAGGAAGTGTGACCGCGCTCAGCACCGAGGCAGCCAACTTCGGCTGGCTCCTGGACAACTTCGTCCGGACCGTGCCCGGCACTCGCCACACGCTCGTGGTGTCGGCCGACGGTCTGCTCATGGCGATGTCCGAGCAGCTCGACCGCACCAGCGGCGACCAGCTCGCGGCGATCGTCTCGGGCATGTCGAGCCTGACCCGTGGCGCGTCGCGCCAGCTCCGTGCGGGGGAGGTGCGGCAGGCCATCATCGAGATGGACCACCTGTTCCTCTTCCTCATGAGCGTGTCGAACGGCTCGGTCCTCGCCGTCGTCGCCGAGTCGACGTGCGACGTCGGCCTCATCGGCTACGAGATGGCGATGCTCGTCTCCCGCACCGAGGCGACGCTGACCCCGCAGCTCATCTCC
>NZ_JAAGLU010000911.1 GCF_010550245.1 Streptomyces sp. SID12501 | reverse complement strand
CGGGTCTCCGCCTCCTCCACCGCGACGCCGAAGTCCGCGGCCAGTCCCGCGAGGCCGTTCGCGTAGCCCTGCCCCACCGCCCGGACCTTCCAGCCGCCGTCCCGGCGGTACAACTCGACGAGGAGCAGCACCGTCTCGCCGTCCGTCAGCGGCGGCGGGACGAAGACCAGGTCCTGGGCACCGTGGCGCACCGACACGCTCGGTGTGGAGTCCGCGTCGAAGGCGGCGTCCGGCCCGTCCGCGTCGATGCTCGCGACGCACACCACCGTCTCGATGGCGGCCGGGACCGCGTCCAGGTCCGCCTCCACGGCTTGCCCCGCGACCCGGACGCCGTCCTGTTCGGGGTGGTTGTGGAAGACCAGGTCGGCGTCGTCGCGCCCGGTGCCCTCAGCCGTGAGCAGCAGCG
>NZ_JAAGLU010000910.1 GCF_010550245.1 Streptomyces sp. SID12501 | reverse complement strand
CGAGGCGGAAGCGGTGCCCGGTGAGGGAGTCGCGGGTGGCCGCCTTCATGGCCGTCATCGCGGGCTGGCGGGCCGGGATCTGGAGCATCGCCGAGCCGACGTCGATCCGCTCGGTCTGGGCGGCGACCCAGGCGAGCACGGTCGGGGCGTCAGAACCGTAGGCCTCCGCGGCCCAGCAGACGTCGTAGCCGAGCCGGTCGGCCTCCTGGGCGACGGCGAGGTTGTCGGCGTCCATGCCCGCACCCCAGTAACCGAGATTGATGCCGAGCCGCATGTGTCGTCCCCTTACCGGTTTACCGATCAGTAACGTCGGTCTGCGGGGGACTGTAGCGCGCCACGGTGCCCCGCGTGACTGCCCCAGTAGTCTCAGCGCTCATGGAGCAGAGGCATCTCGGCCGCACCGGAC
>NZ_JAAGLU010000090.1 GCF_010550245.1 Streptomyces sp. SID12501 | reverse complement strand
CTGGGGCCCAACGGCGCGGGCAAGTCCACGACGATGCGCATGATCGTCGGGTTGGACGCCCCGACGAGCGGTTCCGTCACCGTGAACGGGCGGCACTACGCCCGCCACCACGCACCGCTCCAGGAGGTCGGCGCCCTGCTGGAGGCGAAGTCGATCCACCCGGGCCGCTCGGCGTACAACCACCTCAGAGCCCTCGCGTTGACGCACGGTATTCCGGGCCGCCGGGTCGAGGAGGTCATCGACCTCGCCGGCCTGGGCAGCGTGGCGAGGAAGCGGGCCGGCGCCTTCTCCCTCGGGATGGGCCAGCGGCTGGGCATCGCGGCGGCTTTGCTGGGTGATCCGCAGACGGTGATGCTGGACGAGCCGGTCAACGGGCTGGACCCGGAGGGTGTGCTCTGGATCCGCAACCTGCTGAAGGGGCTCGCCGACGACGGACGGACGGTGTTCGTGTCCTCGCACCTGATGAGCGAGATGGCTCTGGTGGCGGACCACCTGATCGTCGTGGGGCGCGGCCGGCTGCTGGCCGACACGACCGTCGCGGATCTGATCCGCGAGGCGGGCGGCGACACGGTGAAGGTGGCGGCGCAGGACCCGGCGCGGCTGCGGGATGTGCTGGCGGGGCCGGGCGTCGAGGTCACCGGACTGATCGGCTCCGAGGAGCTGCAGGTGACCGGGCTGAGCGCCCGTGAGATCGGGCTGAAGGCCGCGGAGCACGGGATCGCGCTGTTCGAGCTGAGCGCGCGGACCGTGTCGCTGGAGGAGGCGTTCATGGACCTGACCAGGGATGCCGTGGAGTACCACGGCTCCACGACCGGTATCGAGACCCTTGAGGCCGTCGGGAGGCCCGCATGAGCACCCTCACCGCAACCGTCGGGGAACCCCGGACCACCACCCCCGCCCGGCCCGCCTACCGGGTGACCGGACGGCGTGTGCTGTCCTCGGAATGGGCCAAGCTGTGGTCCCTGCGCTCGACGTGGATCACCCTGGGCCTCGGCCTGCTGTTCCTGGTGGCCTTCGGCCTGATCTCCGCGAACCACTACAGGTCGGGGATCAACTCCGGCCACACGGACCCGGACTTCGCCACGTCCACGGCCGTCAGCCTGTCCCTCTTCGGTACGAACTTCGCCCAGCTGGCCCTGGGCGTGCTCGGCGTGCTGGTCACGGCGGGGGAGTACTCGACCGGCATGATCCGCTCCACGCTCGCGGCGGTGCCCCGACGGCTGCCCGTTCTGTGGTCCAAGGCGGCCGTGTTCGGGCTGGTCGCGCTGGGCGTGGGGACACTGGGCGGGTTCGTCGCCTTCCTGATCGGGAGCGGAATCGTCTCGGGCACGCCGGCGGCCATGGGCCTTTCGCACGCGGGTGTCCTGCGGAGTCTGCTCGGCGCAGGGCTGTATCTCGGCCTGGTCGGGGTGATCGGCACCGCCCTGGGCGCGCTGCTGCGGTCGGTGGCCGGCGGGATCTCGGTGCTGGTGGCCGCCCTGATGCTGATCCCGGGACTGATCTCCCTGCTGCCGAGCTCCTGGCGGGACGACATCAGCCCCTACCTGCCGTCCAACGCGGGGGAGTCGATGTTCGCGCTGACCCACGACTCCACGACCCTGTCGCCGGGCGCCGGACTGCTGGTCTTCGTCTGCTGGACGGCACTGGCGCTGGGCGGCGCGGCGTACCGGCTCGCGCGCTCCGACGTCTGACACCCGCACCATGGACAGGTGACGCCCGTGAGCACCGATGACCTCAGCGGAATGGGACCGCTCATCGCCCGTCTGTCCCGGGGCGGCCAGCGGCTGCGGCAGGCCGACCGGACACATCCGTGGGTGCTGGACACCGCGGTCGTCGTCCTGGTCTTCCTGATGTTCTGCCTGCCCGACCTGTTCCACGACGGTGTGGACGACAGCCACGGCGACGGCGACGGCCCGCGCCTGTTCCGGCTCGCCTTCACCCAGCTGCCCCTCGCGGGGACGCTGGCCTTCCAGGCCGGACTGGTACTGCCCCTGCTGTGGCGGCGCCACAAGCCGATGGCGGCCTTCGGCGTCATCGCCGCGGTGTTCGTCCTCCAGTGGTCCCTGGGCGCGGCGCTGCGCGCGGACGTCGCCCTCTTCGTCGCCCTGTACAGCCTGGCCCTGCACGGACGGCTGCGGCAGCTGCCGTGGGCTTGCGCGGCCACGGCGGGCGCCATGGCGCTGGTCGCGGTCCGCGTGTCCTCGGCCGTGTCCGTCTGGGACGCGCTGTTCTTCCTGCTGAGCACGGCGACCGCGGCCCTCGCGCTCGGCCTGATGGTACGGATCCGCCGGGCCCAGCTCGCCGGACTGCGGGAACGGGCAGCCCGGCTGGAGGTCGAGCGCGACCAGCGCAGCAGGCTGGCCACGGCCACCGAACGCACCCGGGTCGCCCGCGAGATGCACGACATCGTCGGCCACAACCTGTCCGTCATCATCACCCTCGCCGACGCCGGCTCCTACGCCACCGACATCGCACCCGAACGCGGCAAGGAGGCCCTGCAGCTCATCGGCGACACCGGCCGACAGGCACTCGGCGAACTGCGGCGCGTGCTCGGCGTACTGCGCGAGGCAGCGGGCGGCCCGACGAGCGGGCCCGAACTCAGCCCACAGCCCGGCATCGCGGACCTCGAAGCGTTGTGCGCCAACGTGCGCGCCGCCGGGCTGGAGGTCGTCTACCGGACCTCAGGCGAGGTGGACGCCCTGGATGGCGGGGTGCAGCTGACGGTGTACCGCATCGTCCAGGAAGCCCTCACCAACACCCTGAAGCACGCCGACACCGACACACAGGTGCGTCTGGCGATCGTCGAGAAGGACACCCGGCTGACCATCCGGGTCCAGGACACCGGCCCGGCCACACCGTCCGGACCACCGAACGAGGAAGGACACGGCCTGGTGGGCATGCGGGAGAGAGCGGCTCTGTACGGCGGCACCGTCCATGCGGGACCGGCGGCCGGCGGAGGATGGAGCGTCGAGGCCGTCCTCGACCTCACACCCCAGGGCGGCGCCCGGTGACCACCGTGCTCATCGTGGACGACCAGCCGCTGCAACGCTACGGCTTCCACCTGCTCCTGGACTCCGTCCCCGAGACCGACGTCGTCGGCGAGGCCGCCCACGGCGCCGAAGCCGTCCGCAAGACAGCCGAACTGCGCCCGGACGTCGTCCTGATGGACATCCGCATGCCCGGCATGGACGGCATCGAGGCCACCCGCCGCATCGTCGCCGCCGGCGAGCGTTCCCGCGTCCTCGTGCTCACCACCTTCGACCTCGACGAATACGTCCACGCCGCCCTCCGCGCCGGCGCCAGCGGCTTCCTCCTCAAGGACGCGCGCCCCGAGGAACTCCTCGCCGGCATCCGGGCCGTCGCGGTGGGCGACGCCGTCATCGCGCCCGCTCTCACCCGCCG
>NZ_JAAGLU010000909.1 GCF_010550245.1 Streptomyces sp. SID12501 | reverse complement strand
GGCGGTGGCCGAAGTCCTTGTCCTTCACGAGGTCCTTGAACAGGCGCACGAGCGCCATGGGCGTGGCGACCTCCTGCGTGCCCGGGCCCTTGGCGAGCGTCTCGTAGACCTTGTCGCCCGGCAGCGTGAGCTTGGTGTGCGTGCTGCGGCGCTCGGGCACGAAGCCGCCGAGCTGACGGCGACGCTCGAGCATGTACTGGATCGCCTCGTCCTTCGGCCCCGGGTTGTAGTACGGGGGCAGGTACGGGTCGGCCTCGAGCTGCTCGTCCGTGATCGGGATGTGCAGCGAGTCGCGCAGCGTCTTGAGCTCGTCGATCTTGAGCTTCTTCATCTGGTGCGTGGCGTTGCGCCCGGCGAAGCCCGAGCCCAGGCCGTAGCCCTTGATGGTGTGCGCGAGGATGACGGT
>NZ_JAAGLU010000908.1 GCF_010550245.1 Streptomyces sp. SID12501 | reverse complement strand
GGTCCACGTCGTCCAGCTCCTCGCCGGTGACCGGCTGCACGTCCCGCGTGTCGACAGCGTGGCGGACATCGCGCCCGGAACCGGCGCGGTGGTACGGGTGGACGGCCGCCGCCGCGCCGTCCACCGGGCCGAGGACGGCACGGTCCGGGCCGTCTCCGCCCGGTGCACCCATCTCCGCTGTCTGGTCTCCTTCAACCAGGCCGAGACCACCTGGGAGTGCCCGTGCCACGGGTCCCGCTTCGGCACCGACGGGGCCGTGCTGCAAGGCCCCGCGACCCGGCCCCTGGAACGGTTCGACGTACCCGGGGAGCCCCCGGCCGAGGACGGCGGCCACACCGGGTGAGGAAAGTCCTCCGGCGGATGTCGAGAACCCGTGTCCGGCTCCGTCCCCGGGGTGAAGGCGGCC
>NZ_JAAGLU010000907.1 GCF_010550245.1 Streptomyces sp. SID12501 | reverse complement strand
GACGGCCGGCGGGCAACCGAAGGCGATCGCGACGGGCAGCCGCTCGCCCTTCGCCGCGGCGACGGCGTAGTGGTTGCGGCTGTCCTTGTGGATCTGCCAGTGCATGCCGATGGTGCGCTTGTCGTGGCGCTGGAGGCGGTAGAGGCCGAGGTTGCGCACGCCCGTCTCGGGGTGCTTGGTGTGCGTCAGGCCGAGGTTGAAGAAGTCCCCGCCGTCCTTGGGCCAGGTGAACAGCGCCGGGAGCCGGTCGAGATCGACGTCGTCGCCGGTGAGGACGACCTCCTGAACGGCTGCGGACTCGCCCTTCACCTTCTTCGGCGGGACGTGCACCATCGAGCCGAGCTTGCCGAAGGCCTCGCGGACGCCGATGAAGCCCTGCGGGAGTTCGGGCTCCAGCAGCTCGCCG
>NZ_JAAGLU010000906.1 GCF_010550245.1 Streptomyces sp. SID12501 | reverse complement strand
CCGAGCGGCCGGCGAAGACGGCGGACCAGTCCACGCGGATGCCGTGGACGTGGGCGCGGGCGACGGCGGCGGCGAACGCGGCCGGTTCGGGGCGGTCGGCGCGCAGGGTCGGTACGAACACGGCGTCTGTGGCGCCGTCCTCGTCGCCCAGGCAGTCCTGGGCGAGGGCGGTGAGCACGCCGCCGGGGCCGACCTCGATGAAGGTGGTGACGCCGAGGGCGGCCAGGCCGCGTATCCCGTCGCGGAAGCGGACGGCTTCGCGGACGTGCCGGACCCAGTAGTCGGCGGTGCAGATCTCCTCGGCGGTGACGGAGGCGCCGGTGAGGTTGGAGACGATCGGGATGACGGGCGGCGCGTAGCGGACGGCCTCGGCGGCCTCGCGGAACGCGTCGAGCATGTCGTCCAT
>NZ_JAAGLU010000905.1 GCF_010550245.1 Streptomyces sp. SID12501 | reverse complement strand
GCCGATGTCGATGATGGCGGCCTCCATGGACGGCAGCACGTTCTGGACCTTGCCCAGGTAGACGTTGCCGACGTAGGAGGTGGCCTCCTCCTTGTTGACGTAGTGCTCGACGAGGACGTTGTCCTCCAGCACGCCGATCTGGGTGCGCTCGCCGGCCTGGCGGACGACCATGACGCGCTCGACGGCCTCGCGGCGGGCCAGGAACTCGGCCTCCGTGATGATCGGGACGCGGCGGCGGCCCTGCTCGCGGCCTTCGCGGCGGCGCTGCTTCTTGGCCTCCAGGCGGGTCGAGCCCTTGATGGACTGGACCTCGTCGGAGGAGGTGGAGCCGGAGGTGGACTCGCCGCGCTCGCGCGCCGGGCGCGGCTCGCGGACCTTGACGACGGTGCGTACGCCGTCGTCCTCG
>NZ_JAAGLU010000904.1 GCF_010550245.1 Streptomyces sp. SID12501 | reverse complement strand
GCTGCTCCCTGACGATGCCTCTGCTCGCGGCCCGGCCGCCGGTCCGGAGCCGCTGCTCCACCGGGATGCCGAGGGCTTCCAAGCGGGCCCGGAGGTGGGTCACCTTCCAGCCCTTCCCGTGGCCCTGTTTCTGAAGGTGCTTGAGCACGTCGGAGAGGTACATCGAGGGCCGGTCTCCGAGGGCGTCGTAGAGGAGCCACAGCATGGCGTCGCGCGGCTCGTAGTCGGGCGGCAGCACGCCGAGCGCGTCGTACGCGGACGTGAAGGCGCGCTCGTTGGTCAGCGCCCACGCCCACCACTCGTGCCCGGCCCCGGCGGCCTTGGCGAGGATCTTGTCGTCGATGTCGGTGACGTTGCGGACCAGCGTCACGCGCTGCCCCTGCCGCCGCAGCCACCGCACGAGCACG
>NZ_JAAGLU010000903.1 GCF_010550245.1 Streptomyces sp. SID12501 | reverse complement strand
GTCACCGGAATCGGTGAGGAGGCTGCCGAGGGTGATGCGCGCGTTGAGTTCGGTGTCCTCGGCGCCGACCATGCGCGCGTACTCGACGGCGCGTTCGGCGGCGGCGAGGTTGCCGGGTCCGGGCTTGTGCAGCATGCCCCAGCCGGCGGCGAGGACGAGGACGTCGGCGTGCACCTGGGACGGGGGCAGCCCCTTGACCAGTTCCTGGGCCGTGGCGATCTCCTCCCAGCCGTCGCTGCGGCCAAGTCCGGCGACGAGCCGGGAGCGTTCGGCCCAGAACCAGGCGGCGCGCAGCGGATCGTCACCGTCCTCGGCGAGGGTCCGCAGGGCCAACTTAGTTATCTTCAGGGCGCGTTCGCGTTCACCGCCGAAGCGGGCGGCGACGGTGGCCTCGGCCAGCAGGTCGA
>NZ_JAAGLU010000902.1 GCF_010550245.1 Streptomyces sp. SID12501 | reverse complement strand
GGCCGTCGTGCGCTGCCTGCGCGGCATACCCTGCACCGGCCTCGGCCTGCGCACCCCGCTCGGGGCCCGGGTGGTGCTGGAGCGCATCGAGACCTACGGTCGGGCCGCCGACCGACTGGGCACCGGCGCCTCGGCGCGGGTGCTGCTCTCGGGCCCCGGCGCGCGGGAGCTGGGGGAGTGGGACCGCCTCGAAGCCGACCCGCGCGCCCGGGAGTACGTACGCCTGCTGCGGGCCCCCGATCCGCGGGTGCGGGAGCTGGCCGCCGCCGGGGCCGCGGACTGGCCCGACTCCTGGGACCCCGAGACCGGCGCCCTGCTGTGCGCCGCCCTGGCCCGCGCCGCCGCGCACGAACCGGACGCCTCCGCGCTGGAGACCGAACTGGGGGCCCTGCTGCAACTCGCCCGCC
>NZ_JAAGLU010000901.1 GCF_010550245.1 Streptomyces sp. SID12501 | reverse complement strand
GTCCTCAAGGACGTGTCCCGCGACGGTGTGGGCGGGGGCACCGCCACGGCCACCGTGTCCTACGCGTCGCTGAACCGGCGCGCGGAGCGCGAGGCGGGCGAGGCCGCTTCCGGCCTGGTCCTCGGCACGGACGGCAAGGACCTCACGCTCACCGGCGACGCCGGTGGCACGGGGCTGCCCGTCACGGTCAGGACGACCCTGTCCACCACCGCCGACAGCGTCACCGTCACCCCCGCCGCCGTCCGGCTGTTCGGCCGGGACATACCGGTGGACCGGCTCGCGTCCCTGCCCTTCGCATCAAGCATCGCCGACAAGTTGAAGCCCCGTACGATCGGTCTCGGGGACCTCCCGGACGGGGTCGGGCTCACCGGGGCGCGCGTCACCGGTGCCGGGCTCGTCCTGTCGTT
>NZ_JAAGLU010000900.1 GCF_010550245.1 Streptomyces sp. SID12501 | reverse complement strand
CGGGCCGCCCGAGGACGCGGGTGCGCACCGGGCCGCCGTCCGAGCCTCGGCGTCGGCGCAGGTCGGGCAGCCAGGCGTAGCCCTGCGTCCACAGGGAAACGGTGCCGTCGATCATCGGGAGGGGCATGCCCGGCGCCTACCCGGCGATCCGGACCGCACGCGGGTTCACCCCGGGGGCCGCGATCGCGTTCCCTGCCCGTGCCCCGTGCGCGCCCCGCCGCCACGAACGCGCTTTCCGTTCGGGTCGCCGCGCCCGCCGGCGCCCGGGACGTGGAACCGTCTCCGCATGACCGAAAGTTCGACGCCTCACATCTCCGCGGCCCGGGTCACCGTCCTGGCCGTGCAGCCCGGCAACCCGCCCTTCCGTCTCGTCGAGGTCGACGGAGAGTTCATCGGGAGGGCCACAT
>NZ_JAAGLU010000008.1 GCF_010550245.1 Streptomyces sp. SID12501 | reverse complement strand
CGACGCCCTCGCCGACGCCGTCGAGACGCCCCCTCCGGCGGCCGGCCTCGCGGCCTCCTGGTCGCGTCCGCGTCCCGGCGTCAACGGCGCCGACCCCAACCCCGTGCCGGTCGCGCCGCAGCTGCCCCCGGAGTCTCCTGCGGGCTGGCGGCCCTGGCGTTTCCGTATGTCGAACGATGTCTGGGGCAAACCGGCCGTCGCCGGAGACCTGGTCTACGTCACCTCCTTCGAGGTGCACGCCCTCGACGTGATGACGGGCCGCCGCCGCTTCAAGACGAGGGACGTCGCCTGGTCGATGGCGGTCGCGGACGGCCGTATCCACGCCTCCGACGGCCCGACCCTCTTCGCCCTCGACGCCCGCGAGGGCATGGATCTGTGGCGGCTGTCCACGGACGCCTGGGTGTACTCCCTGAAGGCCGACCGGGGCACGGTCGTCACCGGTACGCGCGGCGGCGGCGTACAGGGCTGGGACGCGGCGACCGGCCAGAAGCTGTGGGAGCACGCCGGCGCCCAGACGGACTTCGAGTCCCCGGAGGCCGGCCCCCACGTCCACGAGGGCACGGTCTTCGTGTGGCAGGACGCGCGGCTGCGCGCCCTGGAGGCCCGTACGGGTGACGAGCGCTGGTCCTACCCGATCGGCGACGCCGCCTCCTGCGGCGGAGTCCCGGTACGGCTGACCTCGGGCCCCGACGGCCAGGTGTACGTCTCCGCTGGCACCCGCGTCCTGGCGATCGACGTCGCGGGCGGCCACGTCCGCTGGCATTTCGAGGCCCCCGCGGTCTTCCTCTCGCCGCCCACCTTCGCGCCCGGCCCGGCGGTCACGGGCGGCGGCATCTACCTCGCCGACTACCTCGGCACGGTCTACGCCCTCGACGCCGCCGACGGACGGGACAGATGGCGGATCGCGACGGAGTCGCGCGCCTCGGTCGAACCGGTACTGGTGGCGGCCGGCCATGTGCACGTCGGCAGCGGCAAGGGCCTCTACACGCTCGATGCGGTCACCGGCACCCCCAAGTGGCGCTTCCAGGCGGGCGGCGACATCGTCGGCGCCCCGGCGGTGGCCGAGGGCCGCATCCACTTCGGCTCGACGGACCACCTCCTCTATACCCTGAAGGCCGACGACGGCCGCCTGAGGTGGAAGCTGGCGACCGGCGGCGAGATCACCGGTGCCCCCGTGGTCAAGGACGGCGTGGTGTACGCGTGCAGCAAGGACCGGTGCGTGTACGCGCTGGACGCGGAGAAGGGGACGGGGACGGCGCGGACCGCTTGAGCGGTCGCCCTCTGGGCGGGCGGAGGGCGAAAGCCGGTGTGCGGTGGGCGCTGTTCGGTGTCTGGCGCTGTCTGGTGGTGCCGCCGGGGTCGAGTGAGCGGTGTTCGAGTCCCTGGACGAGATCGCCACCGGCCTTGGCCGGCACCGGTCGGGGCGCGGCCGACGTACGGAAGGCCGCGGGCATGGCACCTTCGATGGCCCAGAACCCCGCACCTCACTGGATCCGACTCCAGGAGGGGCCCGGGTGACCCGGGCCCCTCCCTGATCTCAGCTGATCCGGATCGCCTTTCAGGCTGGCGGTCCCTGGAGGAGGATCTTGCCCGGGTAGGCACTCATCAGCGGGTCGGTGACCGAGGCCGGAGCGTTGGTGACCACCATCATCTTGTCGGTCGGCCCGTTGTAGGTGACCACCAGTCCGTATGTCGTGTCGCCGTCGGGTTCGATCGCCTGGTAGACCGCCTCGGTGACCTTCTTGATCTCGGCGGCGGTGAACTGCTGGCTCTTCGCGATGTAGAGCTGGGGCCAACTCGTCGGTGTCTGCCCGGAGGAGTCGGTCCAGTCGGTCGGCGTCTGCACGGAGAGGTCTCCGGTGTAGTCGGACGGGTAGGTGATCACCGGCCCTACGTCGGGGTCGTCGAAGTACGAGATCGCGCAGTTGTAGTTGGCCAGCTCCTGCAGCTGCTCCATGTGCTTCGCGGGCTCGTCGGCCCTGTCCTGGACCTGCGGCGGGGTCAGGGCGTGGTCGTAGACGCGGAAGTCGCGCATCCGGCCCTTGAAGTACTTGTCGTTGGCGTAGAGGGATCGGCCGAGGTAGTTCGCGGTGGTTGTTCCGTTGCCGATCGAGCCCGGGGTGATGGTGACGTTGGTGTTGCGGGCCTTCTCCACCCCGTCCTCGTAGAGGATGCCGGTGGTGCCGGTCTGGGTGTACGTGACGTGCTCCCACGCGCCGTGCGGCAGTGTGTAGGTGCCGCTCGAGGGCTGGATGTCCTTCTTCGCCGTGTAGTCGGTGAGGGAGACGGAGGTGCGGAAGGTGTCGCCGGTGGTGAACAGGTAGCCGTTGCCGTTGGTGGCGTTGGTGTTGCCGAGTCCGTAGAAGAAGTACGGCTTGGTCAGGGCGTTGTCGACCCACACGTCGAAGTCGACGCTGATCGAGTTCAGCCCCTTCATGATGTTGTCCGGCATCTTGACGTAGGTGTCGGAGCCGTTGAAGCCCAGCCCCTCGGCACCACCCAGGTCGGCGGCGTTGTTGATCCAACCGTCGCGGCCGTTGCCCGAGGAGTCGTGGGCGATCTCACCGACGGGCTCGTCCAGCTTGTAGTCCAGCAGCAGTCCCTGGGTGGTGCCGGCTTGCGCCGGCCGGCACGCGGGCGGTGCGGGAGGGACGTCCGTGGACCTGTCGATCACGAGTTGGCCGTCGTACTGGGTGGCCAGGGGGTCGGTGACCGATGACGGAGCGTTGGTCTGCGCGATCACCCGGTCGCTCATCCCGTCGTAGTGGACGGCCAAGGTGTACGTCGTGTCGCCGTCGGGCTGTACCGCGGCGTAGACCGCGTCCTGCAGGACGGTGATCTGATCGGCCGTGAACTGTGGGCTCTTCGCGGTGGTGGGGGTGGGCCAGAGCGTCGGTGTCAGCCCGGAGGAGTCGGTCCAGTCCGGCGGCCGCTGGATGTCGTCGATGTCGCCGGTGTAGTCGGACGGGAAGATGAGGACCGGGCCGATGTTGGGGTCCTCGAACGCCGCGAGCGCGTTGTTGTAGTTGGCCAGGGCCTGCAGTTGCTCCCACTGCTCCGCGGGTTCGTTGGCCCTGTCCTCGACCTCGGCCGGGGACAGTGCCTTGTTGTAGACGCGGAAGTCGCGCATCCGGCCCTTGAAGTACTTGTCGTTGGCGTAGAGGGATCGGCCGAGGTAGTTCGCGGTGGTTGTTCCGTTGCCGATCGAGCCCGGGGTGATGGTGACGTTGGTGTTGCGGGCCTTCTCCACCCCGTCCTCGTAGAGGATGCCGGTGGTGCCGGTCTGGGTGTACGTGACGTGCTCCCACGCGCCGTGCGGCAGTGTGTAGGTGCCGCTCGAGGGCTGGATGTCCTTCTTCGCCGTGTAGTCGGTGAGGGAGACGGAGGTGCGGAAGGTGTCGCCGGTGGTGAACAGGTAGCCGTTGCCGTTGGTGGCGTTGGTGTTGCCGAGTCCGTAGAAGAAGTACGGCTTGGTCAGGGCGTTGTCGACCCACACGTCGAAGTCGACGCTGATCGAGTTCAGCCCGGCCATGATGTTGTTCGGCATCTTGACGTAGGTGTCGGAGCCGTTGAAGCCCAGCCCCTCGGCACCACCCAGGTCGGCGGTGCCGTTGACCGTGCCGTCAAGGCCGTGGCCCGAGGAGTCATGGGCGACCGTGCCGCCGGATTCGTCCAGCTTGTATCGCAACATCAGGCCGTCGGTGATGTCGGCCTGCGCCGTGGGAGCGGTCGTCAGCAGCCCGCCGGTGGCGACCAGCGCGAGGGAGCAAGCGGCGACGAGACCGGTCCGCATCCGTCGCATGGGCGAGGTGGCCGTCCGGGTTCTCACCCCCGGCTCGTTGTTCTTCAGCATGTGTTGCCTTTCGTGTCGGGGTGAGCCCAATGGCTTCGCCGGCGGATTCTGCCGGGGTGGGCAACGGGAGTGCTTTCACTCCTCATCGGCGATCGGCTTGTTTCGAGCGACCGTGGTGCACTGGCGCCGGCCCGTGTTCGTCGAGAAGGGGCGGCGCGGAGAACGCCTGGGGCGGCCTGCGCCTGCGGGGCTCGGTCAGGCGGCCGGGCGGGCGAACCTGAAGCGCGGCGGATTCAGCTGGTGCAGGGTGAACGGGATGCCGCCGAACGGAATTCTTGCGGAATTCCAAGGTCAGTTTCGGCAGAAGTTTATCGTCGAACAGCCGCGGGTGAACGGGTTCGTGGGCAGGGCGGGGATGTTCAGGTTCGTATGGAACCCGAAGTTAGAACCCAGATCGGTTTCCGGGTTGTAGAGGATTTGCGCCTGCGCGTGCAAAGGATTCCCGACGAAACGACTGTAGGTGAAGGTGACGGTCCGAGGATCTATCTCGCGGTTATTGGCGTGCCCCGTCATTCGGTAGATGCGGACGCCAGTGATCGCCTCTCGCGGAATCCGGTGAACATAGGCCCATTCGTCCTGGTAGGCGTAGCGGCTGTGAAGGGCCGCATTCCCTCGGATCTGATCGGGGACGTACAGCGCGTTCCTCGCCCACACGGGATCGATGACGTAGACGAAGGCCTCCGAGGTGACCTGGCCGGAGATGCAGCTCTCGGTCAGCAATTGCCCGAGCACTGGAATGAGCGCGTAGAAGGCCAACCGCCCGGTCGAACAGCGTGGTTGCGCCGCCAAGGAATTCAGGCGGAGTAGTCCACCATTTCGCGCGAACGACTCCGAAAGGGATAGCGTTCCTGTTGTCGGGATGTAGTTGCTGTTGTAATTCCTGTCGCCTTGGACGTGCGAGACTATGTCGTCATTGCTCCCCCATGAGGTGAAGCCTTGGCGGAAGATGTCGTTCGGCAGGCGGGAGTCTCCGCGATACAGCCGAGATGGGAGGCGCCTCTGGGTGACAAGATCTTCGTTTTCCAGGTTGGGGCAGGAAGACGACCCTTCGCCCGAACTGGAACCTCCCGGGCATTCGGTGATCGATACAGCCTGTGCCGATGGGGCCGATGTCATCGACAGGAGCGCTTGGAGCAGCGCTATCGCGATGGCAACCGCGAAGAAAGCAGAGAAAGCACGCTTCCCTTTTCTGGATCTCGTCTTTCCGCGTGCATGCACTGCGGTTCGCTTCAACATGTGTCCTCCGGGCTGAATGAGGAGAGTACGAGGTGCATACCGGCTCGAGGTCGGCTTTTACTGAGACCGGCTTCTTCGAAGCGGTCACGAAAAGCCGCCAAGGTGTTGCGGGTATGCGTGTACCGGATGGAGTCACGATCGGACTGCTGGTGTGTTCGGCAGGCCCATGTCACCCGTCCGTCATGTCCGCCGTGCTGGGGCGTCCATGACGGCAAGGATCACAGCGGGGGTAGCCCCCGCGCATGCGTCATTCGGACGGGTCAGGTACCTGGTTCGCCGCCCACCAGGACGCGATCTGGGCACGGCGGCCATAGCCGAGCTTCGCCATGATGTGGTCGACGTGGCCGCCGACCGTGCGCGGGGAGAGCACGAGCGCGGCGGCGATCTGCCGGTTGGTCATGCCCTGGGCCACCAGCGA
This sequence comes from Streptomyces sp. SID12501, assembly GCF_010550245.1. Taxonomy (GTDB): domain Bacteria; phylum Actinomycetota; class Actinomycetes; order Streptomycetales; family Streptomycetaceae; genus Streptomyces. Next base: position 299,889 of record NZ_JAAGLU010000008.1, on the reverse strand, counting down.
GGCCACCTGCAGTTCCCGGTGGGTCAGCGGGCTCGGGGCCGCGGCGGCGGCCGGTTCGACGCCTGCGGCAAGGGCGAAGGCGATGCCACGGCCGGGGCCGTCCAGGCGGCTGCCCTCCGTGAGAGCCTTCGCGTACGCTGCCGGCCCCAGGGCCCCGGCGACCGCTTCCTCGCAGCGCGCATGGTGCTCGGCCAGATCGGGGCCGAACACGGAAAGCCTTGTGCCGGCGTACCGCCACAGGGTCTGCACCGTGCCCAGCAGTCGTCCCGCCCGCTCGTGGTCGTCCTTGGCGGCGCTGATCCAGGCGAGCAGCTCCAACAGCAGCGTGGCCCCGACGTAGTCGTTGAAGCCCCGCTGGATCTCCAGCCCGGCACGGGTCAGCTCCGTGGCCGTGTCCAGGTCGCCGCGCACCCAGGCGTCAAGGCCCAGTACCCACAGCGCGTACGTGCGGCACAAGCCCTCGTCGTGGGCCTGTGCGACGGCGACCGCGTGTCTGGCGGTCTCGGCCCTGCGCGGGTCACCGAGGTGGCCCTGGGCGTTCGCGAGCTGGAACAGCCAGAAGACCGTGGCGGCTTCCTTCCCCAGCGCCGTCTGAGCGGCCACCGCGCCCTCGAAAAGGGACACGGCCTCCTCCATGTGCCCCCGGAACAGCGCCAACGTCCCCCGGAAGCCCTGGACGTCCGCCCGTACCGCCGGATCGTCCAGCTGTTCGCCCAGCTCGTCGGTCTCGCTCAGCCACTGGTCGGCCGCGCCGAGATCGCCCTGCAGCAGTGCCACCCAGCCGGCGACCCACAGCGCCTGGGCCCTGGCCGGGGTGGGCTCGGGCGCGGCGGCGAGCGCACTGTCGAGCCGACGGCGCCCCTCGCCGAGGAAGCCGTCGACGCACCAGTGGAAACGCAGCGCCGCGGCCAGCGCCAGCTCGGCCTGCGGGTCGCCACCGTGATCCAGTGCCGCGAGCAGATTACTGTGGTCGGCGCGCAGCCGGGCCAGGATTTCCTGCTGACCCGGGCCGTACCAACTGTCGGCGCCGCGTTCGGCGAGGGCGAGGAAGAAGTCGCGGTGACCCCGCAGCAGCCGCTGTTCTTCGCCGGACTCGGCGAGCCGCTGCCTGCCGTAGTGGCGGATGGTCTCCAGCAGCCGGTAACGCGGCAGGCCTTCCTGCTCGATGGCCAGCACGATGGACTGGCCGACCAGCCGGTCCAGGAGGTCCACCACCTCGCGCCGGTCGATGCCCTCCCCTGCGCACACGTCCTCGGCCGCGTCCAGGGTGAACCCGCCTGCGAAGATGGACAGCCGGTTCCACAGCAGCCGCTCGGCGGGGCCGCACAGTTCGTAACTCCAGTCGATCAGCGCCCGCAGTGTCCGCTGCCGGGGTCGTGCGGTCCTGCTGCCACTCGTGAGCAGCGAGAAGCGATCCTGCAACCGGGCGACCGTCTGGTCGACGGTGAGCGTACGCAGCCGGGACGCGGCCAGCTCGATCGCCAGCGGCAGTCCGTCCAGGTCGGCACAGAGCCGGGAGGCCTCGGCCCGGTTCAGGTCGGTGATCCGGAACTCCGGCCGGATGGCGGTGGCCCGGTCCCGCAGGAGTTCGACAGCCTCCTCCGGCAACGACAGCGGCGGCACGATCAGGACGTGCTCGCCCGCGAGGCCCAGCGTCTGCCGGCTCGTCGCCAGAATACGTAGTTCAGGAGCGGCCGACAGCAGCGTCTGGGCCAGCTCCGCGCAGGCATCGATCAGGTGCTCGCAGTTGTCCATCACGATCAGCGCCCGGCGCCCGGCGAGATACCCCGTGATCTGGTCCAGGACGGGCCTGGCGCCCAGGTCGGGCACGCCCAGCGCCGCCGCGGCCGCGTCCGCCACTGCCGACGGCTCCGGTACCGGGGCAAGGTCGATCAGCCACACCCCGTCCGTGAAGGCCCTTCGCGACGCGGCGGCCGCCTCGAGCGCCAGCCGCGTCTTGCCCACCCCGCCCATGCCGGTGAGCGTCAGCAGCCGGGCCGGGCCGAGAATACGACGGATCTCGGCGATGAGGTGCCGTCGGCCCACGAAGCTGGTGAAGGCCACGGGCAGATTGCCCGCTTCCGAGATCATGCTGGTCACGCTGCGCCCTCACCTTCTCCATCTCGGAAGCATTGCATGCCGGGCAACCCGCCGGTCGGTGACGCCTCTCAGACCGCGGGACACCGGTACATCACCGCCACCACGGCCGTGCGCCGGACGCGGACGACGCGCAGCGACCGTCCACCATCGACCGGTACGGCAGCGCCACCGTACCCACAGCGCGCCCACAGGGGGATGGTGCCGCTGGTCACACCAGGCATCAGCTCCTGTGGAGGCGCCCCCCCGTGTCTCTCTGAGTCGATATCGCTCCTTCGTCGCCCCGTTCCGGTTCCAGGGCGCTGAAACCGTCGTGAAACCGCGCTGAATGCGCCCTGCCGCAGTCTCTGCGGCATGACATCGACGACATCGCACTCACTCGCCATCGCGGCCAAGGGGCTGCGGAAGGCCTACGGGGACAAGACGGTCCTCGACGGTATCGACCTGGCGGTCCCGGTCGGCACGGTCTTCGCTCTCCTCGGCCCGAACGGCGCCGGCAAGACCACCGCCGTCAAGATCCTCTCCACCCTCGTCACCGCCGACGCCGGCGACCTGAGCGTCGGCGGCCACGACCTGGCCACCGACCCGCAGGCCGTACGGGCCGCGATCGGCGTCACCGGGCAGTTCTCCGCGGTCGACGGCCTGATCACCGGCGAGGAGAACATGCTCCTCATGGCCGACCTGCACCACCTGTCAAGGCAGGAGGGCCGGCGCGCCGCGGCCGAACTCCTCGAACGCTTCGACCTCACCGAGGCCGCGAAGAAGCCCGCCTCCACCTACTCCGGCGGTATGAAGCGCCGCCTCGACCTCGCGATGACGCTGGTCGGCGACCCGCGGATCATCTTCCTCGACGAGCCGACCACCGGCCTCGACCCGCGCAGCCGGCACAACATGTGGGACATCATCCGCGGGCTCGTCGCCGACGGGGTGACCGTCTTCCTCACCACGCAGTACCTGGAGGAGGCGGACGAACTCGCCGACCGTATCGCCGTGTTGCACGACGGCACGATCGCGGCCGAGGGGAGCGCCGAGGAGCTCAAGCGGCTCGTCCCCGGCGGCCACGTCCGGCTCCGCTTCACCGACCCGGTCGCCTACCAGTCGGCCGCCGCCGCCCTGCGCGAGGTCACGAGGGACGACGAGGCCCTCGCCCTCCAGATCCCCAGCGACGGCAGCCAGCGCGAGCTGCGCTCCATCCTCGACTGGCTGGACTCGGCCGGCGTCGAGGCGGACGAACTGACCGTCCACACCCCCGACCTCGACGACGTGTTCTTCGCCCTGACCGGCCCTGCCACCGGCCTGACCACGGGCACCTCCACCGTCCCCAGCCAGTCCAAGGAGTCTGTCCGATGAGCAGTGCCCTCTCCCTCGCCGTGCGCGACTCGTCCACGATGCTCCGCCGCAACCTGCTGCACGTGCGCCGCTACCCGTCCATGACGCTGAACCTGCTGCTCACGCCGATCATGCTGCTGCTTCTCTTCGTCTACGTCTTCGGCGACGTGATGAGCGCGGGCATCGGCGGAGGAGGCGCCGACCGCTCCGACTACATCGCCTACATCGTCCCGGGCCTGCTGATGATGACGGTCGGCAGCACCGTGATCGGAGCCGCGGTGTCCGTCTCCATGGACATGACCGAGGGCCTCATCGCCCGCTTCCGTACGCTGGCGATCTACCGCGGCTCGCTGCTCATCGGGCACGTCGTGGGCAGCGTGCTGCAGGTGCTCGCCAGCCTGGTCCTCGTCGGTGTCGTCGCCGTGGCCATCGGCTTCCGGTCGACGGACGCCACGGCCCTGGAGTGGATCGCGGCGATCGGTCTGCTCACGATGTTCTCCCTGGCGCTCACCTGGATCGCGGTCGGGATGGGCATGGCCAGCCCGAGCCCCGAGGCGGCCAGCAACATGGCGACGCCGCTGATCCTTCTCCCGCTCATCTCCAGCGCCTTCATCCCGGCCGACACGATGCCCGGCTGGTTCCAGCCGATCGCCGAGTACCAGCCCTTCACCCCGGCCATCGAGACCCTGCGCGGACTGCTCCTGGGCACCGGGATCGGCAACAACGGCTGGATCGCGATCGCCTGGTGCGTCGGCCTGACCGTGCTCGGCTACCGCTGGTCGACGGCGTCGTTCAACCGCGACCCGAAGTAACCGCCGTGACGACGCGGGCCGCGTCCCGCAACTCGTCCCGCCCCAGGGCGGCGTACTCCGACACCGCGTCGGCGTACGCCGCCCCGTCGGCTTTCTCGGCCGCCCGGCGGGCACGGTCCGCCGACATCGTCGGCTGGTAGTCGCGCAGCACCCGCAGCCGTTCGGCCAGCGCCAGCATCCGTACGGCGGTCGAGGTGTCGTCGCCGGAGGCGAGCCCCGCCATGCCGAGGGCGTGCAACACCGTCCCGAACACGGGGAGTTCCATGGGCGAGCGGGCCGGACCGGAGAGCAGGGTCCGCAGCGCCCGCCGCAGCCGGTGGACCGGCCCCGCGACCAGTTCGACTCGGCCGGCGTGCGCGTGCGCCGTCACCGCCGCCGACTGGAGCTGCAGCACCCACCGGTCGAGGAACGGGTCGTCACCGTGCGTCGAGCCGGCCTCGGCCACCCCCTCCGCGGCGCCGCGCCACAGGCCGAGCCCGACCTCCGTCAGCCCGCGGGCGAGCGCGATCTCGGCGCGGGCGCCGAGTTCGGCGCTGTCGTAGTCGTCCTGCTGCGCGGCGTTGACGTCCTCCGCCTGCCGCAGCCAGTACTCGGCCTCATCGGGGTCGCCACGATGCAGACAGGCGAGGGCGAGGCCCCCGCGAACGCCGATGGAGTCGCGCTCGTCGCCGAGCCGCGGCAGCGCGTCGAGCGCCGCCTTGAGATGCTCGTACGCGGACTCGCCCCGCTCCATGTGCAGGCACAGCTCGCTCAGCCGGGCGTGGCCCAGGACCTGCAGGAACGGGTTGTCGACCGGTGCCAGTGCGGTGATGATCCGACCGGCCGAGGCGAGCGCGCGGTCGATGTCGTGCTCCGCCTCCCAGACGTACGTGGCGACGCACTCGGCGACGCCGGCGAGCAGCGGCTCCTCGCTGTCGCAGAGCCCCCGCAGCACGTCGTAGTCGGGAGGCAGCATCTCGGGGATCGCGCTCAGCACCACCGCGATGGCCCGCAGCAGCGTGTCCGGCGGGGCCGGGGGCAGCCGCCGGAGGGTGACGAGCTGGCGTACGGCGACCGGGCCGTAGCCCATGAACAGGCTCGCCGTGCACAACACCGCGGCGGCGCGGGCGACTTCGACGTATTCGGGCTCGGGGCGGTAGTGCGACAGCGGCGGGCCGGTGTCCGCGGCGAGGGCGGCGAGGCGGGCGTAGTTGGAGCCGGTGGACCACAGGGCGGTGAGGACGGCGGTCAGAGCGGCGATGGTGGGGCCGTCCGTACGGGCCAGGGCGTGACGCAGGGCCAGCACGAGGTTGTCCTGCTCGGCCCTGATCCGTTCCCCGACGGCCAGCGGCGCCGAGCCGAAGTACCAGTCATGGTTCGCGACCCCGAAGTCCCTTGCCCAGGCAAGGAGTTGGGTGACGGCCACTTCGTCCTCGCCCGCCTCCGCCCGCCGGGCCGCGCTGAACTCCCGCACGGTCTCCAGCATCCGGAACCGCACACCGGCCGGGGTCTCGGCGACGGTGAGCAGCGACTGGTCGGCCAGCTGCTCCAGCAGGAACAGGGCGTCCTCGCCGAGGACCTGCTCCGCCGCCTCGCCGGCGAAGCCGCCGGGGAAGACGGACAGCAGGCGCAGCGCGGCCCGGGCCTCCTCGGCGAGGAGGTTCCAGCTCCAGTCGACGACCGCGTGCAGTGTGCGGTGCCGCTCCGGTACGTCCCGGGCGCCGCCGCGCAGCAGCGCGAACCGGTTGCCGAGGCGGCGGGCGATCTCCGGCACCGACAGCACCCGTACCCGCGCCGCCGCCAGTTCCACGGCGAGCGGCAGCCCGTCGAGGTGGCGGCACAGCTCGGCCACCGCGTCCGGCGGCAGCTCCACACCGGGCCGGGCGGCTCTGGCCCGCTGGGTGAACAGCTCGACGGAGGTGGTGAGTTGGAGCTCCGGCAGCGCGTACACGGCCTCCGAGGTCAGGCCGAGCGGGGCTCGGCTGGTGGCGAGCACGCGCAGGTCCTTCGAGGAGGAGACCAGAGCCCGTACGAGGGCGGCGGCACCGGCGACGACCTGCTCGCAGTTGTCCAGGACCAGCAGCGCCGGCCCGGAGCCGAGCACGCCGAGGATGCCGGACACCGGGTCGTGGCCGCCCATCGCGCCGGGCCGCTTCTCGCCCGCGCCGAGCGCGGAGGCCACCTCGGCGGCCACGTCCGCGTCCGCCGTGACACCGGCGAGCGGCACGAAATACACCACGCGCTGCTCGGCCCGGCGGCTCGCGGCGTGCGCGAGCCGGGTCTTGCCGAGGCCCCCGGGCCCGACGACGGTGACGGCACGGGAGGCACGCAACAGCCGTTCCACCGCAGCGATGTCCTCGTCACGCCCGAGCAGCGGATTCGGCTCGTGCGGCACACCGTGCCTGACCACCGGCGCCTCGCCGGACAGCAACTCCTGTTGTACGGACCTGAGTTGGGCCCCGGGGTCGGTGCCGAGCCCGTCGCGCAGCTCCCTCCGGTACGCCTCGTACCGGGTCAGTGCGGCGGACGGGCCCGCCGACGCGGCCTCGGCGCGCAGCAGTTCGGCGAGCACCTCCTCGTCGCGGGGATGCTCCGAGGCGGCCACGGCCAGCAGCCCGGCGGCCTCCGCGTGGCGCCCGAGGCGGGCGAGCGCGAGCGCCCGCGCGCGGACGAGGGCGCCGCGTACGGGGGCACGCTCGGCGCGCAACGCGGCCACTGGGTTGTCGTCCCCATCGGGATCGGGGGTGCCCTCCCACAGGGCGAGCCCGGCCTCGGCGGCGGCCAGCGAACCCGCGTGGTCCCCGGCCCTGGCCCGCTCCGCGCTCGCGGCGGCGTGCAGCAACAGGGCGGAACTGTCCACCTGTTCCTCGGCGAGGGCGAGCCGGTATCCGGTGGGCGTGCTGGTGATGACGTCGGCGCCCAACTGCGCCCGCGCCCGGGACACGAGGACCTGGAGTGCCTTGCCCGGCCGCTCCGGCAACTCGTCCGGCAGCCACAGCCCTTCGACGAGCCGCTCGATGCTGCGACCCGTACGCAGGTCGCCCGCGAGCAGCGCGAGGAGGCTGCGGAGCCGGGGCGCGGTGACTTCCTGCCCGCGATGGGAGACGCGGGGGAGGAGGGTCAGGTCGGGGGTCATCCGTGCAGATTAGCCTCGGACGTCAGCGTCGGGCTTTCGGGCGCCCAGCAGAGCGCAGTGAGACCCTGACGCATTGACGTAATGTTTGCGTCACCTTATGGTGAGGGGCATGCTCTTCCCTACGCCTCCCCTTGGCACCCAGGATCAGCGCGTCCTTGGCGAGATCGACGAACTTCGCCATTCGCTGCGCCTGCAGGTCCGGTCCACTCCGACGAAGTGGACCGACGGGCTGCGCAAGTTCCTGACCGCCGACGCGGTGGCGGCCTCCAACTCGATCGAGGGCTTCAAAGTGTCCACGGTCGACGTCGAGGATCTGCTGGAGGGTGAGCGGGATGTCGATGTCTCGGAGGAGGACCGAGAGGAGACGCTCGCCTACCAGCGGATGATGACCTACGTCCAGACGCTGCACGACGTCGCCGACTTCCAGTACGGCAAGGAGTTGCTCAACGCGCTGCATTGGATACTGCAGGGTCACCGGCACACCCCGCGGAAGCCGGCCGGGCAGTGGCGGCGTGGAGTGGTGTACGTGACGGACGCCCGCGACCCTAGTATCGCGGCGTACACGGCGCCGGACGCGGCCGATGTGCCCGCGTTGACGGGTGAACTGGTCGAGTGGCTGAACACGGACGACGGCAGCCACCCGCTGGTACGGGCCGCCATGGCGCATCTGCACCTCGTTTCCATCCACCCGTGGGCGGATGGGAACGGACGCATGTCCCGGTCCCTCCAAACGCTCATGATCGCGAGAGAGGGAGAACTGGCCCCCGAGTTCTCCTCGATCGAGGCCTGGCTGGGGCGCCCCGGCAACACCTGGGAGTACTACCGCGAGTTGCAGCGTCGGGGGGCCACCTACCGCCCCGACCAGGACGTATCCGACTGGGTCCGCTTCAACCTCACGGCGTACCACCAGCAGGCGCAGGCCGTACGCAGGCGCCTGGACCGATCGAGCCGGGTGTGGGTTCTGCTCGGTGAGTTCGCGGAGGTCCGTGGGCTGGAGGAGCGGGTGGTTTCCGCTCTGCATGACGTGGCGATGTCGGGGCGGGTACGCCGGACACGCTACGAGCGGGCGGAGGACCTGGGTCTGCAGCGGGCCCAACGGGACCTGCGGGACCTCGTGGCGGCCGATGTCCTGACACCGGTCGGCCGCACCCGGGCCCGCTTCTACACCGCCGGCCCCGCCTTTCCGGAGCCGGCGCTGGAAGCGGCCCGGACGCCGCTGCCGCTGGCCGATCCTTACACCCGTTGAGGGCGCAGGTCGCGCAGGACTCTCCTGTGCGTGGCGAGTACCGGCTCATCACCTGGGGCCGCCTCGAACTCGCCGACGCCGAGACCAACGGCGAAACCAACGGCGAAGTCCTGGGCGGACCTCGACCCCGAGGAGTACGCGTTCACCCGGAGCGTGGCGGACCCGCTACGCGATCACGACGACCGGGAGGAGTTCCTGGTGGGGATCGACCTCATCGTCACCGGGATCACCGGGATCACTGAGCTGCGGTGAACTCCCGCCAGGCGGTGGGAGAGAGGCGGAGTATGGGGGCGTCGGGGGTTCCGGAGAACGTCTTGGAGTCGCGGACGGCGACGACTCCGGGGAGGTTGCGGGCGACTTCGACGCACTCGCCGTTGGCGGTGCTGTAGCTGGATTTCGTGAAGCTGAAGTGGCCTATCAATGCATGTCCTCGCAGATGTTCTCGATCAGACTGATCGAGTCCTTTGGGGCTAGGCCCAGTCTTGCTGTGCGGTCGAAGAACGAGCTGTACGTCGTGCTGTCGGCCTCGTTCTCGACCCATACGGTAGCCGCGATGCTGTCGACATGGACCACGTCAACCGCTTCGGCTTCCGCGAACGAGACGATGTTGAAGGATCCGCCGATGCACGCGTGACCACCGGCGCGGAAGGGCAGTACCTGGATGCGTACGTTGGGGAGTTCGGCGACCTCGATGAGGTGCCGCAACTGGGCGCGCATGACTTCGGGGCCGCCCACCTGTTGGCGCAGGACGCCCTCTCCGATGACTGCGTAGAGCTGGAGCGGGTTGCTCCCCGACAGCCGGGCCTGGCGCTTCTGCCGTACATCGACAACGCCCTCGATCTCGTCAGGGTCCTGCCACAGTCCTGCACTGACAACCACTCCCCTGGTGTACTCAGGGGTCTGCAACAGCCCAGGGATCAGGGACTGTTGCCACGTACGGATCTCGGAGGCGCCGTCCTCCATGGCGATGTACTCCGCGATCCCCCTGGCCTGCGGGGCGTGCTGCCACCAGCCCTTTGTCTTGCGGCGCTCGCGGTCGAGCTTGGCGAGGGCGAGAAGCCGACTGAGCGTTCTCGGGTCCTCCATGCCATAGGTCTCGCACAGCGCCCGGATGTCGACGTCACGCATCGGCACCAAGCCCTGCTCCATCTTCACGATCTTCGAGTTGGTCGCGTCGAGAACGTTGGCGGCTTGCTGCTGGGTCTTTCCGGCGGCGTCCCGGAGGCGTAGCAACTCGCCACCGAGACGGCGGCCCAGAACAGTTGACGCTCGGTTACCTGCTGGCGCGGATCGGTTCACGAGATCAGTCTCGCGCCTCGGAGGGCACGCCGTCACACGATGGAGCCAATTGACTTCAAGTCTCTTGCGCTCAAGCTTAATGGCTCGCTACGTTCGGTGCTCGACCGATCACCCGTCGGCGACCCCGCGCACCCGGAGGTGCACCCCCATGTCCGACCCCCTCCTCCACGAAGACCACCTCGACTACACCCCCGTCCCGCGCAGCGTCCCCCTCGCCCGTACCCGTACCGCCCGGCTGGTCGTCGAGTGGGGGCATCCGGGGCTGGCCGGTGATGTCGCCCTCGTCGTCAGCGAGTTGCTGACCAACGCCCTGCTGCACGGGAGCATCCGAGGTCGCCTCATCCGCGTACGGCTCACCGCCACGGCCACCGCGCTGCGCGTCGAGGTCAGTGACCCGCGTGCCGAGCGGATGCCCTGTCCGCGTGAGGTGACGGACGAGGACCAGTTCGGGAGGGGACTGCTGCTCGTCGGGGCGCTGGCCGAGCAGTGGGGCGTGGGTCCACGGGAGGGCGTGGGGAAGACGGTCTGGGCCGAGTGGGGGCTCGCTGCCGTTCCGCGTGTCGCCGTTCCGCTCATCGGCGTCGAGAATTGATGCCGTACGGGGACGGGGGCGGTCCGCTCATTCCCCGCCCCGAGCTGACGTTGCCCGACCTGCGGCAGGCCGTGGCCACCGTTGCTCCGTCCCGGCTGCCCGAGTTTTTCGAGGACCTGCAGAAGGCCTTCGTGCGCGCGGGGGAAGAGGACAGCGTCGTACCGATCCGGATGTTCTACCGGCGGTGGGGCGTAGCCGTGGAGATCGAGAGGCACCCGGAGACCGCCCGCAGGCTGCACACCGCCGAGCGGTCGATCGGCAGCGCCGAGCCCGCCGTACGGGAGCGGGCGATCCAGGAGGCCGACGAGATCGTGCGGGCGGCCCATCGTGAGGTCGCCGGTGGCCGGCTGGCACTGGGAGCCTTTCCGGGACGACCTGTTGGACGGCCCTCCCGGAGGTGGCGCGTGATGAAGTGGAGCCGGGTGTGGGGATTGTCGGAATGCGTGGAGCTATTCGTCGAGGTACAGGTATCTCTTGTCGGCAGGTGTGATGAAGAGTTGGCCATCGCGGATCTGCCATTCGGCCGGCCCGTCGATTTCGTGACTGACAAGGAACAGGCCCCGGACGCGGTCTCCGTCGTCATCGGAAGCGGGGATCCGGGCTATCTCCTCGATCTGGTCGGTGAACCAGTCCAGGGCCGACTCACGGATGTCGGCGCCGTAGAAGACGTAGTAGGTCCAGTTGATGTGTCGGCGGGGTGAGCCCCATCCGCTGGTGTAGTGGTTGTCTTCGTGCGAGGAGATGATCTCGTGGAGGGTGGTGAGTTGTTTCTCGTCGCATTCCAGCCATCCCCTGATCGAGACGTAGATACCCATTGGTGTGTCTTCTCTCTTTGTCTTTTCTGACGTGCCGGTTTTCCGCCGGCGTCGGCCGCAGGGGCCGTACCGCCCGACCCGCCAGTGGGCAGGCCTGCCCACGGATCGTGTCGCCCTCGGTGATCGAGCGGTTGGACTCTGCGAGTGCGCCCGCCGGCAGGGCCAGGATCAGGATCAGGATCAGGATCAGGGCGAGGCTCAGTGTCTACGGTCTGGTCGCACCGTGCTACACAATAATCCCAGTTACAATAACTCCACCTATACAACTTCGGGGGTGTGTGCCGTGGACAAGCCCGCCGAGATGTTCGACCGCGAGTTCGAGTGGGCCGAGCTGACCCGGTTTGCCGCCCTGCCCGGTCCGAGGGCGACGCTCGGGGTGGTCTCCGGCCGTCGTCGTCAGGGCAAGACGTTCCTGCTCGACGCGGTCTCCCGGGCCAGTGGCGGCTTCATGTTCACCGCGACCGAGACCACCGAGGCCGATGCCCTGCGTCAGTTCGGTGAGGCCCTCGCCCGGTACCGGCGCCAGCCCACCCCGTTCCGCTTCGCGCACTGGGACGAGGCGGTCAACGAACTCATGCGCATCGCCGACGAGGGCGGCCCCAGGGTGGCGGTCATCGACGAGTTCCCCTTCCTCGCCAAAGCCTCCCCCTCGCTGCCCTCGATCATCCAGCGCGCCCTGGACCCCGCTGCCCAGCACACCAACACTCCCGTACGGCTGCTGCTGTGCGGCTCCGCGCTGTCCTTCATGGGCAAGCTACTGTCCGGCAATGCTCCGCTGCGTGGCCGAGCCGGCCTCGAACTCGTGGTGCCCACACTGGACTTCCGTCTTGCGGCAGAGTTCTGGCAGATCGACGACCCGCGCACCGCGCTGCTGACCAACGCCGTCGTCGGCGGCACGCCTGCCTACCGCCGTGAGTTCACCCAGGGCGACACCCCGGCGGGGCCGGACGACTTCGACGCCTGGGTCGTCCGTGCCGTGCTCAACCCGGCGCGTCCGCTCTTCCGGGAGGCCCGCTACCTGCTCGCCGAAGAGCCCGAACTCCACGACACCGCGCTCTACCACTCCGTACTGGCCGCCATCGCCGCGGGCAACGCCGCTCGTGGTGGCATCGCCGACTACCTGGGGCGCAAGTCCACCGACCTCGCCCACCCGCTGACCGTCCTCCAGGACGTCGGCATGATCACCCACGAGGCGGACGCCTTTCGCCGCAACCGCTCCGCCTACCGCATCGCCGAGCCCCTCGTGGCCTTCTACCACGCGGTCATGCGTCCGGCCTGGGGCGATCTGGAACGACCCGGGCGGGCGGCCGACGTATGGCGCCGCGCCCAGTCCACGTTCCGCAGCAAAGTCGTGGGCCCGCACTTCGAACAGATCTGCCGGGAATGGGCCCGCTGGCACGCGGCGCCCGGCACTCATGGCGGACACGCCACACGGGTTGCCGGTGGCACCGTAAACGACCCCGCTGCCAGGACCAGTCATGAGGTCGATGTCGCCGTCCACGGCGAAACCGATGACGGACGCCAAGCACTGCTCGCCATCGGAGAAGCGAAGTGGAGCGACGTGATGGGGGTCGGCCACCTGGAGCGTCTCCGGCACATCCGCTCCCTCCTGACCAGGAGCGGCGCGGCCACCGAGGCAACACGGCTGTACTGCTTCAGCGGCACCGGTTTCACCGACGAACTGCGGCACCTCGCGAAGGACGATCACACGATCCAACTGATCGACCTGCTTCGGCTGTACCACGGGGAGTGACTTCTGCTCTGTAGGCCGGGGGATTGCTGGTCTTTTTGGAGGGAGTCGCCTGCGCCGGGCCGGGACCCGGTGCGCGGGCCGAGAGCCGAGGGCTGCTCATGCTCGCGTACCTGACGGACATTCGCGGTGAGCGGATCGTGGTGGTGCAGGGCTGACAGGATCGCCTCGTGATCAAAGCCTCGGTGACCATGCGCGAGCTCGTTGTCGGTGACTGGCGCGCTGTTCATGCCTTCGCCGGCCTGCCGGAGGCTTGCCGCTACCAGGTGTGGGGGCCGAACACCGAGGAACAGACGCGGGACTTCGTCCAAGGCGCGGTGGATGCCCGGTTGCGGTCCCCGCAGGCGAGATTCGTGTACGCGGCCTGTCTCGACGGTGAACTCGTCGGTATCGGCGAGCTGAAGGTTCGTAGTCCGGCCCACCGCCAGGGCGAGATCTCCTATCTCGTGCATCCTCGGGTGTGGGGTCGAGGCGTGGGCACAGTCATCGGCGGGGAACTTCTCGGCACAGGGTTCGAGCTGCTGGGACTGCACCGGATCTATGCGACCTGCGATCCTCGCAACGGCGCGTCGGCCCGGGTGCTGGGCAAGCTCGGCATGGCCCACGAGGGCCGGCACCGGCACACCGCGCTGATCCGGGACGGCTGGCGTGACTCCGAGGTCTTCGGCATCCTCGACCAGGAATGGGCGCGGCGGCCTGTGCCTGAATGATCGTGCGGGATTTCGAAGGAACCTCTGGGTGCGCTGATCATCGAGTCGGCCGTGCCGTGGACCCCGTCCCGAGACCCTGAGCTTGCCGCGAACGGCCCGCCGAATGAGGCGTACGAGGCGTGGGCGGCGTAGGAGGTGGGACGAACGGGGCCGTCGGTTTCGCGGACGTCCCGGCCATGGACGGCGTGTCGCTTCCCCGCGACGATGCGCTGGGACCGACGGCATGGAGGTGCACCGTGGATGCCCCCTTCGTGGGACGCACTGAGGCGCTCGCACTGCTGGAACAGGCGCTGGACCGGGCGCGTACGGGCGTCCCGCAACGAGTGCTGGTGGAGGGCAGGGCGGGCATCGGCAAGACGGCTCTCGTACGGCGGTTCATGGCCCTGGCGGGCCTGCCGCGTGTGCTGTACGCCGAGGGGGACGAGGCCGAGTCCGGCCTAGCCTTCGGGGTGTTGGGCCAGTTGCTGGCCGACGCTCCCGGCGCGCCGGCGGGCGGCGACGGATGGGTGGACTCGTCGGCGGCGGGGGCGGCGCTGGTCGAGGTCATCGGCAGGGCGCAGGGGCCCGGCGGGGACACGGTGGCCGTCGTGGTCGACGACGCGCAGTGGGCGGACCGTCCCTCATTACAGGCCCTGACCTTCGCGGTACGGAGACTGCGCGCCGACCGGGTGGTCGCGATCGTGGTGGTACGGGACATCCACGACGTGCTGCTGCCGGGGGGGCTGCGCCGGCTGTGCACGGCCGCGGACGTGGTGCGGATCAGACTCGAAGGGCTGGCCCCTGCCGAACTCGGCCTCCTCAGCCGCGGACTGGGCACGGGACGGCTCACGGCCAGGGCGGCCGCGCGGCTGCACACGCACACCGCGGGCAACCCCCTGTACGCCCAGACACTGCTCGAACAGTCGGGCCTCGGTCTGCTCGACGACCTGGAGCGTTCCGGCAGCACCCTGCCCGCGCCGAAGTCCTTCACCGCGCTCGTGCTGGCCAGGCTCTCCGCCTGTGCCCCCGCGACCGAGGCCCTGGTGAGCGCGGCAAGCGTGCTCGGTGTCCACGGCGCTCTCGACGCGGCCGCCGAACTCGCCGGCCAGGACAATCCGCTGCCTGCCCTGGAACAGGCCGTGTCCGCAGGGCTGTTGACCGAGCGGGTGGGCGATCTCGTGGTGCGTTTCCCGCACCCGCTCATCCATGCCGCCGTCTACCACCGACTCGGCCCCGCCCGGCGGGCCGCGCTGCATCTGCGCGCCGCCGGCCTCACCGGTGACGAGTCGCTGGCCCTGCGCCATCGGGCCTGTGCGGCGACCGGTCCGGATCGTGCGCTGGCGGCGGACCTGGCCGCGCTCGGCCGTCGGCTCGCCTCCGAGAGGGCCTGGTCGAGCGCCGCCGGACAGCTGTCCACCGCCGCCGGGCTGAGCCCCGACCGGGCCGCGTACGAACAGTTCACCCTGGAGGCCGTCGAATGCAGGGTGCTCGCGGGCGAGGTGCCCGACACCGCCGAAGCCGTCGAACGGATCCAGGGGTTCGCCCAGAGTGCCTGGCGCAGCTACCTCCTGGGCCGGCTCACCCTGTTCGACATGGACCGGTCCGAGGCGCTGCTGTGCGATGCGTGGAAACGCTGTGAGCCCGAGATTGAGCCGGTGCTCGGCGCGCGGATCGCCGGCCAGTTCGCCGCGCTGTACGGAAGCATGCTGCGCGGCACCGACCAGGCCGAATGGGCGCAACTGGCAGTGCGGCTCGCGCCCGACTCCACCGCCACCGACATGATCCGCTTTCTGGCGATCAGCGGGCAGGCGATGAGCGGCCGGGCCGCGCAGGCACTCACCGCGCTGGGCCGACTGGAAGCCGACCCCGCCGTCGCCTCCCCCGCGGAACTCGAGGAGCTGATGGGGCGGGGCGTACTGCGCGGGCACACCGACGATCTGGCGGGCGCGGTACGGGACTTGACGGGAGTCCTCGGTGCCTGCCACTCGCGCTCGGCGATGTTCCGGGTGATCGCCGCGAACATACTCGCCTGGTACGAGTACCAGTCGGGCCACTGGGACGACTCGATGGTCCACTGCGATCTGGCGCTGTCCCTGGCAGCCGACACCGACCAGCCCCACATCGCCTTCAGCTGCCATGTGAACGCCGCGCTGGTCCGCTCCGCCCGCGGAGACTGGGCCGAAGCCGCCGGACACGCGCGTGTCACCCGGGAGTACGCGGCCTCGGGCCACCCCTATCCCCTGGTGCAGGCGGCTCTCGCCGCGGCCTACCTGGCCCGCGCCCGCGGGCGCCCCGAGGAAGTCGTCGCCGCCCTGGAACCGCTGCTCGCACTCGGTCGGCGCGGCCCGTTCGAGGAACCGGGGCTGATTCCCTGGCCGGATCTCCTCGCCGACGCCTGGACGGCGCTCGGCGAACACAAACGCGCCGAGGAAGCCCTGGCCCCGTACGAAGAGCTGGCGGCCGAGCGTGTCCATCACGGCGCTCTGGCCCTCGCCGCCCGCAGCCGCGGAAATCTGGAGGCCGCGCGGGGCGACGCCGCTGCGGCCGAACAGGCCTTCCGGGCCGCTCACAGCCATGCCGAGCACGCCCGGGCGCCGTTCGACCGGGCGTTGCTGCACCTCGCCCACGGACAGTTCCTGCGCCGGGCCGGCAAGCGCACCCTGGCGGGCGAGCAGCTGCGGGCCGCCAGGGAGATTCTCGTACGGCTGGATGCCAAGCCCGACCTGGAGTGCTGCGAAAGGGAGTTGGCGGCCTGCGGTCTTGAGACCGGGGAGCGCGGGACCCGCGGGGCGGCCCTCCTCACCCCGCAGGAGGTGGCGGTGGCCCGCAGGGTGGCTTCCGGGCTCACGAACCGGCAGGTGGCCCGCGAACTCGTCATCAGCGTCAAGACCGTCGAATACCATCTCGGCCGGCTCTACCCGAAGCTCGGCGTCGACTCGCGCCACCAACTCGCCTCCCGGCTCGCCGACGGACAGGACTAGGGAGTTCCCGGGGACGCTCCCCGGTGCCGCCACGCGGCCCGCCGCCTAGCGTCGGTAGTGCCTTCGGGGGAACGCCCCCGGAGGGAAGTCCGACTCGGGGGAGCGTGCCGAAGTGCCCGGTAACACCGATTTCATCGTGACCACCATTCCCAACGCCAAGGTCAAGGCAGTGGCCGAGCGCGTGGTGAAGGAGTTCCGGCTCGCCGCGGACAAGGTCGCGGCACACCATGGGGAACCTGACAAGTTCCCGATGCCCAGCGGCAGTTCCGCGACGGAACACCTGCTGGCCAGGCGGTTCAAGACCCTTACCGAGGGTCAGAAGAAGGAGGCTGCGGGGCGGGTCGCGGCGGACCTGAAGAACGGGGCTGCCCGCTCGAAGAAGCTCGGCGACCTCGCCAAGGTCGATCTGCGGTCCCCGACTCCGGTCGAGGCCCAGGTCCGGAGCATCCCGTTCCCGGACAGCCTGAAGTTCCCGGCCGACGAACTGCGCGAGGTGCCCGCGACCGCGGTCCCGGAGAGCGCGCAGGCGGTGACCGCGGTGCCGCTGAACAAGCTGAACCTGCGGCTCCACCGGGTGAAGTGCGTGGAGGCGACAAGTGAACTGGGGGCGGACGAGATCGATTGGGGCGCCTGCGAGATCGACGAGAGCGGCGACACCAGGAAGATCTCCCCGTTCAGGGTGCGCAGCTTCAAGGACGGGGACGTGCAGACGTATGCGCCGGCCAAGCAGGTCACCTTCTTCAGCCTGACCGAGAGCACGGTGCAGTTCCCGAAGTCGTACTTCGTCACCATGGTGCTGGCGGAAGTGGACTCGGGCGACTTCGCGGACTTCCTCAACGACCTGCTCGCCAAGGTCAAGACGCAGGTCGTCGCCGCGATCGCGGCCGCCGTCGGCGGGGCGCTCGGTTCACCCGGAGGGCCGATCGGCATCGCCATCGGTATGGCCGTGGGCGTGGTGGTCAGCCAGATCTTCGAGTACCTGAAGGGCTGGTGGGGCAACGAGTACTTCCAGCCGGTCACCGTCAGCACGGTCGTTCCGTCCCTGACCAGCCGCTGGAACGGCAGCTCGGACAGCCCGGAGCGCACGGTGGTGTACGCGGGGCACGGCGGTAGGTATGAACTGGTCTGCAGCTGGCAGATGCGCAACTGACAGCTGTTCGACCGGCGGCTGCCGGGACACGGGGACCGTCCCCGGAAGGGGGAGCGTGTGTGCTCCAGGCGGTGCCGCTGTCGGCCAAGGCCAACGGCGGCACCGTCGCGTCGGGGACGGTCCCGGTGTCCGGTGGCGCGCTCGACCCGGGTGCCGATGGCGGACTTCCCGTCCTTGCCGATGATGAGGTCGCCCTCCCAGCGTCCGGGCACGGCCCGGTCCTCCGCCTCGGCGGGACGTTCGCCGATCATGACCGTCGGGTCGGGACGGCCGCAGTCGACGTGCCGAGCCCGGTCACTGCCGCGATCGTGGCATGCTGCGGTGTCGACGCTCGTACGGGCGTTCGGTGCTCCGGGCGTGCAGACCCTGGGCGGGGTGGGGAAGGCGGGTCGGATGGAGCGCTCTGTCGAGGACGGCCTTCCGCCTGTGCTGCCCAGCCTCGGTGCTCCGCGTTTTGTCGGACGGGCTGCCGAACTGCAGCGGCTGACAGACGCGTTGGGCCGGCCGCCGGCCGCGGTTCTCGTCGAGGGTGAGGCCGGAATCGGCAAGAGCCGGCTCGTTCAGGAGGCGTTGGACGAGCCCGGTATCGCCGCCCGACGGCCGCTGGCCGCCATGTGTCCCCCGTTCCGGGAGGCCCTCACCCTGGGCCCGGTCGTCGATGCCGCCCGCGATGCCCAGCCCGATGTGGCCGAGTTGGCCCTCACTCCGCTCGCCGGGGTGCTGCGCCCGCTGTTCCCGGAGTGGGGGCAGGACCTGCCGCCGGCCCCCGAGGCGCTGTCGGACGCGGGCGCCGCCCGGCACCGGCTCTTCCGCGCACTGGCCGAACTGCTGGACGCCATGGGCGTAGGCGTGCTGGTCCTGGAGGACGTCCACTGGGCCGACGAAGCCACCCTGGACTTCCTGCTGTTCCTCACCTCCCGTCGGCCCCGCCGGATGAGCCTCGTGCTGACCTACCGTCCCGAGGACGTGGCGCCGGACTCCGCGCTGATGCGGCTGACCTCCCGGCCCCCGGCCGGCACCGGGTACGTAAGGATCAGTCTCGGCGCCCTGGACGTGCCGCAGACCGCCGAGTTGATGTCGTCGATGCTGGACGGGGAACACGTCTCCGAGACCTTCGCGTCGTTCCTCCAGGAACGGACCGACGGTGTGCCGCTGGCCATCGAGGAGTCCGTGCGGCTGCTGCGCGACCGGGCCGATCTGGTCCGGCGCGACGGCGAGTGGGTGCGCAGGACGCTGGCGGACATCGCGGTGCCGCCCACCATCCGGGACGCCGTTGCCGAGCGCGCCTCGCGCCTCACCCCGGACGCACAACGCGTGCTGCGGGCTGCCTCCGTGCTGGCCGAACCGGTCGGCCCGGCCGTCCTCGCGACGGTGAGCGGGCTCCCGGACAACGTTGCCGGGTCGGCCGTCGACGCCGCCGTACGCAGTGGGCTGCTCGGCGAGGACCGGGCCGGTCGGGTCAGTTTCCGGCACGCGCTGGCGGCCCGCGCCGTCTACGACATGACGCCGGCGCCCGACCGCCGGGCTCTGCACCGGGGAGCGGGCAGCTCACTGCGGGCCATGACACCGCAGCCGGTGGCCCGGCTCGCCCACCACTACCGGGAGGCCGGGGACACCGGGCGGTGGCGCGAGTACGCGGAACGGACCGCCGACCTCGCGCTGGCCTCCGGGGACCACCGCACCGCCGTCGGACTGCTGCACGAGTTGCTCACCGGGAGCGACCCGCCCGCCGCCTCGGTGGTGGCCCGGTGGGCGCAGAAGATGCCGGTCCTGGCCTACGCCGGGCTCGTCGCCCGCGGCGACCTGATCCGCGCGCTGCGTGGGGTGCTGGACGGGGAGGCGCTCGCCCCGCACGACCGCGCGGCCGTCCGGATCCAACTGGGGAGGATGCTGCTGCAGGTGGCCGAGTACGCCGCCGCAGCAGCGGAGTTGGAGAGGGCGCTGCCGGATCTGGTCGGCGATCCGTTCCAGGCCGCCTGGGCGATGAACACGCTCGGCAGCCCGCCGAGCACCATGATGTCCGCCGAGGAGCACCGCCGTTGGCTGGACCGGGCAGCCGACGCGGCCCGGCTGCCGATGACGGCGGACCAGCGGCTGGCTCTGGTGGGGGACCGGGCAACTTCCTTGCTGGAAATGGGAGATGAGGTCGGCTGGGCCGTGGCCGCGGAGCTGCCCGACACCGCGACGACCCCGGAAGGAATGATGCAGCTGGCCCGCGGCGGACTCAACATCGGTAACTCGGCCATGCGTTGGGGCCACTACGACGAGGCCAGACAGTTGTTGACGACCGGGCTGGCCAGGGCCGAAGAACACCGGTACCAGCGGCTCCAGGACATGATCCGGGTGACGCTGGTGCACCTGGACTGGTTCACCGGCGCCTGGGACGGACTGGCCGAACGAGCCGCCGCGCTGGCAGGGGTCGTAGCTGCTCGCCAAGGAGTGCGCACGAGGTCGAATTAGCTCGATCGTGTGATCGTCCGCCTGTGGGCTTGCGGAGCCCTGGGCCGATCGGGCTAACGTAGTCGTGCGACCTGGGACACCGGGTACGGCGTCAGCG
This sequence comes from Streptomyces sp. SID12501, assembly GCF_010550245.1. Classification (GTDB taxonomy): domain Bacteria; phylum Actinomycetota; class Actinomycetes; order Streptomycetales; family Streptomycetaceae; genus Streptomyces. Next base: position 279,457 of record NZ_JAAGLU010000008.1, on the reverse strand, counting down.
TGCGGGGCCCCTGCTCTACCAGAGGATGGTTCAGGGCCTCCCCGTCGCCTCTGGCCGTACCCACCTGGCCAGGTCGCGCAGGGAACTGGCCTCCCGGGCCCGGACCACGCACAGGATGCGTGTCGCCACCCGGGGTCGAGTACGCCGGGGACCAGCTCGCCCAAGACCGTTCGGGGCGCGCGGCTGAGGGGCTCACTCCCGCTCAGTTCACAGGAACGGTGGAAGAGGGACCCGTGACGCCATGCTGATCACGGCCCTGCTGGACGGGGCGGTCGGCGGCAGCGCAGCGGATACCGGCACCGCGGCGGTGACCGAAGGCGGGATCGGGACCGCCGAAGAGCGGCTGCGCCAGGTGCTCGACGCGGGGCTGCGGCGCGGCAGCGTGGATCTGCCGCTGGAGCCCTCGGCAGCCCTGGTGCGGATCCCGCTCGCCGAGGGGTCGGCCGCAGAGCACTGGGGCTGACGGACGGGCGGCCTGCCTGCTGACAGCGAGGGACAGGGACACCGGACTGGCCGAACTCGCCCGCACGCAGGCCGGGTTCACGGCTCTGGGAGCCCGGACGGACGCCGCCCGGGTGCACGCAGCGCGCCGTGCGGCCGGGGCGCCGGTACGAGAGGTGTGGCGCGGCGGGCGGCGCGGCTACGGCGACCAACTGTCCCCGCGCGAGCTGGAAGTGGTCCGGCTGATGCTCACCGGTCTGACCAACCCGGCCATCGCACGGGCACTTTCCCGCTCCCCGAAGACCATCGCCGCGCAACTGAACTCCGCGATGCGCAAATACGGAGTGACCTCGCGTACCGCACTGGCGGTCAGCCTGACCCAGGCCGGAATCACCCCGGCGGAACCGGCGGAAGGCCGTGTCACCGGCGCGGAGTCCGATCTTTAGGTCATCCGCCCCATCGCGAGGACACGCGGCAGCCGTCGATACTCAGTGCGCGCAGGGTCCGCGAGCCCGCCTTCACCTGGACATGACCGGAGAGGCATCCATCCGTCGGATGAGCAGCACACCTCCTGAACCGAAGTCCGACGTGCCGCCCGCCGGAGAGCGACACCCCGAACCAACGCCCGCCGCACCGGGCGTACTTGCCGACGACACGACGGCAGACCCCGCCTGCGGGGACGACCCGTACAGCGACTACGAACCTCTCTGATCCCGGCCCGACCGGGTCCTGAACGCGACGAAAAGGGTGCTCCTTGCTGTCCCCCTTGCTGTCCTCAAGACGTGCGCGCGTACGCGCACCCCTCTCCCTTCTCATGGCCGGCTGTCTCGGCGCCGGAGCTCTCGCCGCGATATCACCGGCCACCGCCTCCGCGGCCACCCCCACTTCCTCGGCCTCCTCCTCCGCCGCCGACTCCTCCAGGGCCTCCGACCTGCTCAACGCCGTGCCGCAGGACAACGTCCCGCAGAACTACGTCCCGGCCGGCTGCAACAACCCGAGCGTCGAGGACGGCGTGGCCCAGTGCTTCGCCGACGTGCGCACCGGCTCCGACCACATCGTCAAGCCGCAGGCGGTCGCGCCCCCGTCCACGGCGCTGGGCCCGGCCGACATCCAGGCGGCCTACAGCCTTCCCGCCGGAGGCGAGGGCCGGACGGTGGCGATCGTCGACGCGTACGGCAACTCCCACGCCGAGGCCGACCTGGCCGAGTACCGCAAGCACTACGGGCTGCCCGAGTGCACCACCGCCAACGGCTGCTTCCGCAAGGTCGATCAGAACGGCGGCACGGACTACCCCGTCGACGACGCGGGCTGGGCACTGGAGACCGCGCTCGACCTCGACGCCGTCTCCGCCGCCTGTCCGGCCTGCAACATCCTTCTCGTGCAGGGTGATTCGGCAACGCTGGACGACCTGGGCACCGCGGTCGACACCGCCGTACGCCTGGGCGCCAAGTACGTCTCCAACTCCTACGGTCTGCCCGGCGAGGGCGCCTTCCAGACCGCGTACGACCACCACTACGACCATCCCGGGGTGGCCGTGGTCGCGTCCACCGGCGACACCGGCCATGTCCAGAACTGGCCCGCCACCAACCCCAACGTGGTGGCCGCCGGCGGCACCCGGCTGACCCGCACCGAGGACACCGCGCGCGGCTGGACGGAGTCCGCCTGGACCTCCGGCGGCTCGGGCTGCTCGCTGTACGAGGCCCAGCCCGCCTATCAGAGGGGGCTCGCCACCGGCTGCGACACCCGGGCGACGGCTGACGTCTCCGCGGTCGCCGACCCCGCGACCGGCCTTGCCGTGTACAGCACGGCGGGCCAGGACGGCTGGCTCCAGGTCGGCGGCACCAGCCTCTCCGCGCCGCTCATCGCGGCGATGTACGCGCTGGCGGGCACCCCCGTCGAGGACACCTACCCGGTGACCTACCCGTACATCAACGCCTCCGGGCTGACCGATGTCACCGAGGGTGCCAACGACGACTGCGGCACGGTGGTGTGCACCGCCGGCGCCGGCTGGGACGGGCCGACCGGTCTCGGCACCCCGGTCGGCGTGTCCGCGCTGGCCTTCGGCGTCCATGGAACGCTGTCCGGACGAGTCACCGACAGCGAGTCCGGCGCCCCGCTCGCCGGTGCGGGGCTGGCCATCTCCGAAGAGGGGACGGACGGCCGGGAGTACCGGATCACCACCGACGCCGAAGGCGCGTACAGCCTTCCTGTCGCGGTGGGCGACTACCGGATCACCGCCACCGACTTCGGCTACCGGGAGATCACCCGCTCCGGAGTGAGCGTCGCCGAGAACCAGAGCACCACCGCCGACCTGGCCCTGGTGAAGCTGCCCACCCGCACGGTGTCCGGCACGGTGAAGGACGGCAGCGGGCACGGCTGGCCCCTGTACTCGAAGATCACCATCGACGGCTACCCGAACGGCGCCCTCTACACCGACCCCTACACCGGCAAGTACAGCGTGGAGCTTCCGGAGGAGGCCACCTACGACGTCCACGTGGCCCCGGTCTACCCCGGCTACCGAAGCACGGACCGACGCGTCCCGGTGGGCACGGCCGACGTACGTACCGACGTGGCCCCGGACGTGGACCTGGCGTCCTGCGTCGCACCCGGCCACGCCTATCCGGCCGAGACCGGCTTCGAGGGCTGGACCGGCACCACGCCGGAGCACGGCTGGACCGTCGTCAATCACGGGACGGACGGCGCCGCCTGGGACTTCGCCGACAAATCGGTGTGGAACTTCACGGGCGGAACCGGGAACTGGGCCTCCGCGTCCCCCTACACCCGGGGCGTCCCGGAGGACACCGAACTCGTCTCCCCCACCTTCAGCCTGGCAGGCCAGACCTCACCCGTCCTCGGCTTCAACGCCGCCTACGCCCCCAGCAAGGACTCGGTGGCCGACGTCGACCTCAGCCTCGATTCGGGCGCGACGTGGACCACGGTGTGGCACCGGGACACGGCCGAGTACCTGGGCCACGCCGAGGTTTCCCTGCCCCAGGCGGCAAACGCGAAGCACGTGAAGGTGCGCTTCCACTACTCCGGCAGCGGCCTGTCGCTCTGGCAGCTCGACACCGTCACGGTCGGCTCCTGCGCCGCCGTGAGCGGAGGCATCGTCGCCGGAAAGGTCGTCGACGGCAACACGGGCGACGCCATCACGCCCGCCACCGTCACCGACACCGCCGACCGCTACGCGACGGCGACCACCGTCGCGACCCCCGACGACCTGGCGCTGGCCGACGGCTACTACTGGCTGTTCAGCGAGCCCACCGGACGTCACACCTACCGGACGGCCGCCGCCCGCTACTCCACCTCGACCGGCACCCTCACCACCCGGCCGGACAAGGTCAACCGGTTCGACCGCACGCTCAAGGCGGGCCTCCTGAAGGTGAGTTCGGACGCACTCTCCGTCAGCGAGTCACTGGGCGGATCAGGCAGCAAGAAGGTCACCTTCACCAACAAGGGGCAGGCGCCGATACACGTCAACCTCGGTGAGCAGAGCACCGGTTACACCTCACCGGACGGCACCCCCACGACCACGTCGGACTCCTCGGCAGGCGCCCCGACGCTGCGCGTCAAGGGCAACTACGCACCCGGACCGATGAGTTCCACCGCCTCGGCCTCGAAGAGCACGCCGAGCGACCTGCCGGCCACGGCAGCGGCGGCAGCAGCAGGAGCAGCGTCGACCGGGCCCTGGACCGGCATCGCCGACTACCCCGGGCCCGTCATGGACAACGCGGTGGGCACCTACCAGGGCAAGGTCTACTCCGTCGCCGGAGTCTCCGGCATCTTCGGCGGGGAGTACCTCAAACACAGCTATGTGCACGACCCGTCCACCGACGCCTGGACACCCATCGCGGACCTCCCCGAGGCCCTGGAGTCACCCGGCGGGGCGTTCATCGACGGGACCATGTACGTCGCCGGCGGCTGGGCCGCGGACGGTGCCCACGCCACGCTCTACGCGTACCACCCCACCACCGACGACTGGACCCGCCTCGCCGATCTGCCCCAGGCGGTCGGCATGCCGAACGTGACCGTCCTCGGCGGCAGCCTGTACGTCATCGGTGGCTGTACCGGATCCGGCTGCAACGACATGGTCAGCACCGTCTACCGGTACACCCCGGCCACCGACACCTGGACCCGCCTCGCGGACTACCCGTTCGACATGGAACGCGCGGCCTGCGCCGGCATCACCGGTGAACTGGTCTGCGCCGGGGGCCTCTCGGGCAGCGACGCAAAGGCGGAGACCTACCGCTACAGCCCCTCCGCCGACACCTGGACCCGTGCGGCCGACATGCCCGACCCGCGCTGGGGCGCCATCGCCAGTGGGAACGACGGCAGGCTCCAGGCCGTCGGCGGCATCGCCGCACAGGACGCGGTCAACACCGTCGTCGAATACGACCCGGTGTCCAACACCTGGTCCGACCTGCCCAACTCCGGCTCCGCCGTCTTCCGGGCCGGCGGCGGCTGCGGGATCTACCGCGTCGGCGGCATGATCTCGCTCTCCGAAACCGCCTCCTCGGCCGAGGTCCTGCCCGGGCACGACCAGTGCGACGGCGACGACGTCACCTGGCTGTCGGCGGACCGGACCTCGTTCGACCTCGCCCCCGGCCGCTCCACCACGGTCACCGTCCGCGCGGACGCCTCCGCTGTCGCCACGGCGGGCACCTACACCGCGCGGCTCACTTACAGCACCGACGGCCCCTACGCCGGAGCATCGGTCAAGGTCAGCCTCAAGGTCACCATCCCGCGCACCTGGGGCCATCTCTCCGGAACGATCACCGACAGGCGCACGGGAGCGCCGCTCGCCGGGGCCACCGTCCAGATCTGCCCGGCGGCACACGCCGGAGCGACCGGCTGCGACCGCCGCGTCCACACCGTACGCACGGTACGCACCGACTCCGACGGCCACTACGACCTCTGGCTGGACGCCCGCCCCGGCCCGCTGCGGATCACGGCCTCGGCCACCGGTCACCGCCCGGCATCCAAGGAGGTGACCCTGCTTCCGGGCCGCGCCACGACGGCCGACCTGTCGCTGACCGTGACCTGATCCCACCGCCACCCGCGCACCCCACCGCCACCCGCCCACCTCACGCCCACCCGCTCACACCGCGCCCACCCGGACTCTCTGTCCGGGTGGGCGCGGTGTGAGCGGGGGATCAGGAGAGAGTCTCAGCCGGGTTCGATGGCCCGCAGCACGCGCTGCCCGATGTGCGCGAGCTGCTTGACCTGCGCCTTCGTCAACGGGACCCGACGGATGGAGGCCGCCGCGCCGCCTACGACCGCACCGCGACCGAACCCTTCACGGTCGCGGACCGTCCCACGTGGTCGGCCGCCGGTGCGGTCAGGGTCCAGCGGTACGTCCCCGTGGGGACCTTCCTGCCGCCTGGGCCGGTGCCGTCCCACGTCGCGGAGATCTTGCCTGCGGCCGGACCGCCGGTGAGGGTACGGACGGTCTTTCCGCCGGCGGCGGAGACGATCGTCAGCTTCCAGCTCGCCGCCGGCTTCGACAGGTGCCACACCCCCGTGTACTTGCTGCCGGCCGCGCGCAGATCCACGCGGGCGGGGCTGTCGGTCGCGATGACGGCAAGGGGAGAGGTGGTCACCCGCGGCCATTTGACCGTCACATCCCCCGCGTCGGTGAGGTAGGCCAGGCTGAACGCTGTACCTGCCGGATGCCGACAGCGTGGGTACGACGGGGACGACAGGCAGGCCGGTCCGGCTACGGAGCCGTCGTGCTCCCGGGCGAGGCGGCGTCCTCGGTTCCGCTCGTCGATGGGGTGATCGCCGCCGTGGTCGGCGATGTCGAGGCCGCGGGCGTGGGCACCGGCGACTCGGCGGCCGGGACCTCGGACGTTTCGCGGGGTGCCTGGCTGGGGGTGTGCGGCTCCTCGCTGGGTGTCTGGGTGGGGGCGGGCTCGGACGGCTGCGGTGTGGCAGGCGTGGGCGTGGGCGAGCGGTCGGCGGGGGGCGCCGACGGGCTGGTCGCGGCGGGCGGGGCCTGGGGGACCGTGGGGGAGCGGGGGCTCTCGGCCGTCGTCAGGTTGAGGGGGAGGGCGATGAGAGCGGCGACGGCGCAGACCATGCCCACTCCGGCCGCCGTGCGGGTGCGTCGGCGACGGGTCGCGGTACGGCGGATCTCCTCGTAGCGGCCCGCGGGCGCGCCCAGATAGGCGGGGGCGGGGCCGAGGAGGACCAGGAGGGGGTCGTCGAGGTCGTGGTCGGGAGAGCTGGGGTCGAGCGGTCCGAATTCCGGGTCTTCGTCGTCGTCAAAGCGTGTGGTCAAGACTTTTCCTCAGGTGGGCGCGGAGTTGTTCACGGGCCGCGTGGAGGTCGGCCTTGATGGTTCCTTCCTTACGTCCGGTCAGTGCGGACACTTCCCGGATGGGCATGTCAGCGTAGTAGTGGAGGAGGATCGGCACGCGCAGTCGTTCCGGCAGCGACTGCACCAGCAGGCGGACGGACGGGTCCGACGCCTCGGTGTGGGGGCGCAGCGCCGCTTCCGTCGTCACGTGCCGCATGGCCTTGCGTTCGCGTTCCATTTTGCGCCAGTGGTCCCGGACGATGTTGGCCGCCGTCACATAGAGGAAGCCGCGCGGCTCCTCCACCGACGTCCAGCGGGCCCACAGCCGGGTGAACGCCTCAGAGGCGATCTCGTGGGCCGTCTCGTCGTCGTCGACAAGACGGCGGCACCAGCCGGCCAGACGCGGATAGAGGGCGGCGAACAGCTCGGACGCTGCCTTGTCGCGGGACCGTTTCAACGCTCTCCATGGTGCTGTCGCCACCGGTGTGGCACTCGTGGGGGAGGACGGCGGACCGGCGGCGTACGTTCCGGCGGCCCGCCATCCTTTGTGTTCCAGTGTGCTCACGGGGTCGTGGACGACGTCAGCGCGGCGAAGGCGATCACGTTGTCGAGGTAACCGGTCTCGTCCTTCGGGCCGCCGCACGTGATCAGCCGGAGTTCCGGACGGTCCACGTTCCCGTAGACGTCGTCGGTCGGGAAGTCGGCCTTGGCCACCGTACGCAGGGAGGTGACCGTGAACTCCGTCTCCGTACCGTTCTCCAGACGCGCGACGATCTTCTCGCCCCGGCGCAGCCGCGAGAGGCCGTGGAAGACGCCGTCCCCGTACGCGCCGACCGTGACATGCCCGAGGATCACCGACGGGCCGGTCTGGCCCGGCGTCGGCGAGTGCTCGTACCAGCCGGCCTGGTCGTGATCGCTGATCGGAGGGACCTGCACCGTCCCGTCGGACGCCAGGCCCAGCCGCATGACCGGGGTGTCGACCCCGAGGGCCGGTATCCGCAGCCGGACCGGGACCGAACGCCCCACGGCCCGCACGGACTTGGCGGAGGAGGTGTGCTTGCCGGCCGTCGATCGCGGCGGCGGGGAGGAGGCGTCGGGGCTCGCGGTTCCCGTCGTCCGTACGCCCCCACCGTCGGAGGAACAGCCCACGAGCAGCGAGGCGGCGGCAGCCGTGGCTCCCGTACCGAACGCCCGCCTGGAGAGCACGGTCACGCCCCGGTCGCCCGCCGACGGCGTACGACGAACAGCGCGGCGCCGCCCACGGCGAACGCGGCGGCGGCGCCCCCGCCGATCAGCGCCCCCGGCGTTCCGGAGTCCGTCGACGTCTGCGTCACCCCGGTGTTGGGCGCGCCGCCCGGAACCTCGGCGACCTGGGACGGGCTGGACCAGGTGGTGGGGGCCTCGCTGGGCACCGGGGAGGCCTCGGTGGCGGGGTCCTGGGTCGGTTCGGCGCTCGTCGCCGGGGTGGCCTCGGTCGCCGCGACGCTGGGTGTCTGGGTCGGGCTCGCCCCGTCGGCGAACGCGGGGGCGGTGCCCGCCAGTACGGCGGTGGCCGCGAGTGCCACGGCGCTGAGGACGGTACGGCGCACGGTACGGCGCATTTAATCGCTCTCTTTCGTCGTCCGCCCCGAACCGCGCCCGGAAGAGGGCGGGTTGGGCTGGGCGGGCTGAGTGACGGATCGAGCGGAGAGACGACTCGGCAGCCGGACAGGTTGTAAAGAGATGGCAAAGCCGTGCGTGGGGGTCGGGGTGGGGGCTCAGCCCATGGGGCTGCCGACGCGCCCGGTCGTCATCCGCCCGGGGTCACCAGTCCTGATTCGTACGCCACGACCACGGCTTGTGCCCGGCTGTCCAGGTCCAGTTTGCTCATCGTGCGGTTGAGGTGGGTCTTGACGGTCGCCTCGCTGATGTAGAGGCGGTCGGCGATCTCCTGGTTGGACAGGCCGCGGGCGATCAGTTTCAGAACCTCCCGTTCGCGGGCGGTCAACGTGTCCAGTTCCGGGGGCTGTCGGCAGGCGGTCTGGCGAGCGTAGGCCTCCACCAGGCGGCGGGTGACGCTGGGCGCGAAGAGCGCGTCACCGCCGGCGACGGCGGTCACGGCGGCGAGCAGCCGTTCCGGTCCGGAGTCCTTGAGCAGGAATCCGCAGGCTCCGGCGCGCAGTGCCCCGTACACGTACTCGTCGAGGTCGAAGGTGGTCAGCATCAGGATCCGGGGCGGGGGGTCGCCGGCCTCGGCGAGGATGCGTTCGGTGGCCTCGATGCCGTTCATGCGGGGCATCCGGACGTCCATCAGGATCACCTCGGGGGCGGTCCGTGCGGCCAGGAACACGCCCTCCGCGCCGTCGCTCGCCTCGCCGACCACCTCGATGCCGGGCGCGGCGCGCAGCAGCCCGACGAGGCCGGCCCGGATGAGGAACTGGTCGTCCACAACGAGCACGGTGGTCATGTGGTGGTGTCGTCCCCCTGTGGTGCGGTCCGCGCGGAGGTCGGCAGGATCAGCCGTACGGCGAAGCCCCCCTGGTCCTGCGGGCCGATGTCGATCTGCCCGCCGTAGAGCTTGGCCCGCTCCCGCATGCCGGGCAAGCCGTGTCCGCCGCCGGTTCGTACTCTGTCCGGAATCACCCCCTGTCCGTCGTCCGTGACCGAAACCGTCACCTGGTGCGGTTCGTACCTCAGCAGTACGCGCGCACTCGCGCCGGGCGCGTGCTTGAGGACGTTGGTGAGTGCCTCCTGCACGACCCGGTAGGCGCACAGGTCCACGCCGGGGGCCAGGGGGCGTTCGGTGCCCTCGACGGTCAGGGTGAGCGGGATGCCGCCGGCGCGGACGCGTTCGGTCATCTCGCCGAGGCGGGCCAGGCCCGGCATCGGACCTGCCGGGGCACTGTCGTCGGCGGCGCGCAGCAGCATGAGCATGCGGCGCAGCTCGTCGAGGGCTTCCTTGCCGGTGGCTTCTATGGTGTCGAGCGCGGTACGGGTGGTGTGGCGGTCGGTGTCGAAGACGAACCGGGCGAGACCGGCCTGTACGGAGATCACGGAGATGTGGTGGGCGACCACGTCGTGCAGTTCACGGGCGATCCGGCTCCGTTCCTCGGCCACCTCGCGCCGGGCCCGGGCGGCCTGTTCCCGGCGCAGTTGCCGGGCCAGTTCGGCCGAGCGGCGGGCCAGGACGCCGAAGCGCCACAGCATCGCCGGGTAGACGACCGCCTGTCCGACGACGGACGCCCCGGAGGCCGTGTCGTTGACCGCACCCGCGTAGATCCAGACCGCGCCCATCAGCGCGGCACAGGGGACGGAGACACGCGGCACGCGCTGGGAGGCGACGGTGTAGACGGCGAGCATGGGGCCGAAGCTGCACACCACGGGCCAGTAACCGGCCGTGATGTACACCAGCCAGATCGCGTGCACGAGACCCCAGACCACGACAGGGGCCCGGCTGCGGAGCACGAGCGGCAGGTGAACCAGGACAACCAGCACATAGGCGGTCGCGTCGAGCGGATTCTGCCCCTGACGCGCGGCCTCCGGCCCCAGCAGCAAGGCCACACCGGTCAGCGCCGCCACGATCAGTACGTCGACGGCGAGGGGACGGATCCGCATCGCAGCAGCGTAAGGCCGGCCGAGCCGACGAGGCGTCAACCTTCCGCGGTACCACGGAAGTTGCAGGAACCGCGCGGCTACCCCCCTGGGTCGACCCGGAGTGCCAACCAGCGTGGGACGACGCCACACGCTCCCCGCCCATAGCGTCCTGGACCAGCACCACGACGCAGCGCGGCCGTTCGCCGGCGGTGTGCACGTCACCTACTGAATCCACTGACCCGTCCGAGGCGTTCCGACAACTGTGCCGCCGCGGGGGAGCGGCGTAGTCGATGGGGCGAGTCGGGTGGGCCGCGGACAACGCCGCCGCTGAGTCGTTCCACCACGAAGCGCCGACACGGTGCCGCCGGCGGGAAACCGCCCGTCGCGGTCGAACGGATCGTCCGGCGGGCGCGAGCCCGGACCGACCGGAAAGGCAGAGCCGCACGACCAACGTCTCGACACAAACAGGGGGTTGATATGTCCACGAGTGTCAGATCTGTCCGGCCGAGTACGGGGATGTGGCGCCGGGTACTGGCCACGGCGGCGGTGCTGGCCACCACCGGCAGCGCGCTCACCGTCGCTTCGCAGCCCGCACAGGCGGCGCTGCCGCGACAGCAGATCGCCGATCCCGTCCACTACTGGAACGACGTCCTGCTCCAGGCCATCCGGCGTGAGGGCGGCGGACCGGGGCCGATGGCCCGTTCCGCGGCGATGCTGAACGCGGCGGTCTACGACGCGGAGAGCTCGTACCAGCTGAAGTGGAAGGGCAAGATCACCTCGGAGCCGTACATCTACGCCCACAAGTACGACGGCTGGATCGAGGGTCCCGACGAAGAAGAGCGAGTGATCGGCCGTACGGCGTACAACATCCTGCTGGGGCTGTACGGCAAGAACCAGACGCAGTTCCTCGACTCGAAGTTCCGTGAGCGGTTCGGCACCGAGCCCACCGAGTTCGATCTGCTCGACGTCACGGTGGTCAACCGCATGGTCACGCAGATGAGGAACGCGCGCAACGGCGACGGCTCCGACAACGACCAGGTGTACGTCGGCGACAACAAGCCGGGCGCGTGGCGGGCCACCAGCTACCCGGACATGCCCGATCCCTCGTGCGAGCGCGACAGTCAGGCGGTCACACCGTTCTGGGGCCAGCTGAAGCCCTTCGCCCTCAGCTCCGGCTCGCAGTTCCGCCCGGCGACCCCGGGCCTGTACGGGACGTACGAGAAACTGCTGGCCAGCGACGCCTACAAGGCTCAGGTCGAGGCGGTGCGGTCGGCCGGCGCCGACAAGCCGACCGCGCGTACACCCGTCGTCGACCGGACCCCGGATCAGGAGGCGGCGGCCTGGTTCTGGGCCAACGACCTGGACGGCACCTACAAGCCGCCGGGCCAGCTGCTTCAGGCGACCCGAGAGGTCTCCTACGCCCGCAACCTGACGACCTACGAGAACGCTCGGCTGTTCGCACTCGTCTCCATCGCCATGGCGGACGCCGGGATCGCGGTACGGGACGTGAAGTTCCTGACACCGATCGACCTGTGGCGGCCGGTGTCCGCGATCCGGGAAGGCGGGCTCGACCCGGAGTGGAAGCCGCTGCTGAAAACCCGGACGGGCGTGAATGTCAGCCCGTGCTTCCCGGCCTGGGCCTCGGGGCACGCGACGTTCGGCGCGGCCTGGGCAGGGGTGATGAAGCGCTACTTCGGCAGCGACAACATCGCCTTCGACATGACCACCGACGAGCCTCAGTCACCGGTGAAGACCCGCCACTTCACCAGCTTCAGCGCGGCGGCCACCGAGGACGCCTACAGCAGGGTCTGGCTCGGAGTCCACTTCCCGTGGGACGCGGAGGACGGCCTCACCCTGGGTGACAAGGTCGCAGCCCAGGTCTTCAACACGAAGTTGGGCAAGCTCTGAGGCCCAGCCCAAGCCAGGCCGGCCCAGTCCAGGCCCGATGCGGGTGACGGAACTCCTGCCCGTCGAGCAGGAGTTCCGTCTGCGGCAACGCACTCAGCTCGCGGAGTCCCTCAACTCCGTGAGGAACGGGATCAGCGCCGCGTTGACCTCGTCCGGGCGTTCCTGCTGCGTCCAGTGGCCGCAGCCCTTCAACAGCACCGGAGCGCGCCGCAGGTTGGGCATCAACTCCGTTAGCTGCTCGATGAGTTGGGGCGTACCCGGAAACGCCGCCACCAGGTCCTTGTCGCCGTACACGTACAGCGCGGGCGGGCTGACCACGGCCCCGTGCCAGGCCGCCGTCAGTTCCCAGTTGGTGTCGATGTTGCGGTACCAGTTGAGGGCGCCGGTGAAGCTGCCCGCGAAGCTCTCGGTGAGGGAGTCGAGGTCCGCCTCCGTGAGCCAGGCCGGGAGCTTCTCGGGGTCGCTCATCCTGTCCAGCCAGCCCTGGCCGGGCTCGACCAGCGGCTGCTTGCCGGTGCCCGAGTCGGGGTTGTCGCCGGAGGCGCCGTAAAGGGCCTTGCGGAGGGTGGTGCGCGGGTCGCGGGCCAGTTCGGCGTCGGCTACGCCGGGGAGGTCGAAGTAGTTCCAGTAGAAACGGCCGCCGAACATCGCGTCCATCACGCCCAGGGGCCGGCGCTCGCCCCGGAACGGCGGCGGCACGCTCAGACCCGCCACCCCGCGCACGACGTCCGGGCGCAGCAGCGCGGTGTGCCAGGCCACCGGCGCGCCCCAGTCGTGCCCGACGACGTACGCCGTCTCCTCGCCGAGCGCGTGGATCAGCCCGACCACGTCGCCGACCAGGTGCAGGATGCTGTACGCGGACACGTCCTCGGGGCGGTCGCTCTTGCCGTATCCGCGCTGGTCGGGGGCGACGACCCGGAAACCGGCGGCGGCCAGCGGCTCGAACTGGTGGCGCCAGGAGTGCCAGGACTCGGGGAACCCGTGCAGCAGCATGACGAGCGGACCCTCGCCCGCCTCCGCGATGTGCAGCCGGACGCCGTTCACGTCCACCATGCGGTGCTCGACGTTGTGGTGTTCGACCCTTTGGTGTTCGACCCTGTGGTGCTCGACCACTGTGCGGTTCTCAGCCATGATGCAAAGGGTATGCGTTGCTATCGCAACCGGAAACCCGGGGTCCTTGCCGAGAACAGTTCCGCCTGCCGGTCGCCCGGGAGGTTGCCGAGACGGACCAGGTGCGGGGCGAACGCGAGGGCGTGCGCGCGGGCCGCCTCCTTCGCCGCCCACACCGCCCGAACCGTGCCCTGCACCCCCTCCGGCGGATACGACGCGATGACGCGGGCGCGGTCGACGGAGGCCGCCAACGACCCACCGGGCTCGGTGACTTCACTCACCAGCCCGATCTCGTACGCTCGCGCCGCCGACACCCGCTCCGCCGTCCCCATCAGCGCCATCCGCGCGATCTCCCCGTACGGCATCCGCTGCGCCATGCCCATCGACTCGTAGGCGCTGACCATGCCGTACGTGGTGTGCGGGTCGAAGAAGGTGGCGCTCGGGTCGGCGACGATGAACTCCGACTCCGCGAGGAGGTAGAAGGCGCCGCCGCACGCCATACCGTTCACCGCGGCGATCACCGGCTTCCAGAGGTCGTTCGCCTTCGGGCCGATCATGTCGAGCGGATCGTCCACCATGTAGGGCGAGTTGGGCTGGGGGACGGTCGCACCGCGGTCGAGGCCCGTACAGAAGGCGCGCGTCCCGGACCCCGTCAGGACGATGGCCCGCACGGTGTCGTCGAAGCGCAACTCCCGCCAGACGGAGGCCAGTTCGGTGGCGGTGGCGAGGTCGATGGCGTTGAGTTTCCCCGGCCGGTCGAGGGTGACGACGGCGACCCCGGTCTCCTTGTCGGTCGATACGAGCAGGCTCACGGGCGCTCCAGGATCCACTGCGGAAGCCCGGCGGAGGAGAAGACGACCTGTACGCGTGCGCCGATGCGAATCCGTTCGGGGGGAAGGGAGTTGAGTGGTGCGTCGGGCCCGGTGACCAGGTTGCCGACCAGCCGGATGCGTGGTGCGTCCGCCAGCTCGACGACGATCACGTTGTACGGGGCCAGTTCGGCGTAGTCCGGGAGGAGCGGCGGATGCGGGACGACGTACGACCAGACGCGTCCGCGTCCACTGACCGGGCGCCACTCGCTCGCGAAGGACTGGCAGTGGGGGCAGCAGGGGCGGGGCGGAAAGCGGGGTTCGGCGCAGTCCGCGCAGGTCTGGACGCGGAGTTCGCCCCGGGCCGCGTACTCCCAGAAGGGGGCGCCGTCTTCGTCGACGACAGGGGTCAGCATCTCTCAGCTCCTCAACTTCTCAGGTTCGCAACTTCTCAGGTTCTCAGCAACAGGGCCGAAGTCGGGACGCCCTCGCCCGCGGTGACGAGGCAGGTGGAGGCCCCCGGGACCTGGGCGGTGCTGGTGCCGCGCAGTTGCCGTACGCCCTCGGTGATGAGGTTGAAGCCGTGGACGTACGCCTCGCTGAGGCCGCCTCCGCCGGTGTTGATCGGCAGTCGGCCGCCGCTCTCCAGGGCGCCTCCCTCGGTGAAGGCGCCGCCCTCGCCGCGTCCGCAGAAGCCGTAGCCCTCCAGGGAGAGGGGGATGAGGGCGGTGAACGCGTCGTAGAGCTGGGCGACCTGGACGTCGTCCGGGGTGAAGTCGGCGTTTTTCCAGAGGTGTCGGGCGGCTGTCCAGGCCGGGCCGGTCAGCGGGTCGTCGTTCCAGTAGTTGACCATGCCGTGGTGCTGGGCGGGCAGGCCCTGGGCGGCGGAGTGGATGTAGACGGGGGCGCGGCGGCAGTCCCGGGCGCGCTCGGCGGAGACGACCACACAGGCCAATGCTCCGTCCGTCTCCAGGCAGTTGTCGAAGAGGCAGAGGGGTTCGCTGATCCAGCGGGAGGTCATGTACATCTCGCGGGTGAGCGGGCGGTCGTACATGATCGCGTCCGGGTTCTGGTTCGCGCGGTTGCGGCAGGCGAGGGCGACGTTGAAGAGATGGTCGCGGGTCGTGCCGTACTCGTGCATGTGGCGGCGCGTGAGCATGGCGATCTCGTCGGAGGGGCGCAGCAGCCCGAAGGGGCGCGTCCACTGGGCGGGGGTGGGGAGTTGGGCGCTGGTGTTCCGCCAGGGCCGGGGTCCGGAACCCCTCTTCCGCGACCGCCAGGCGACGCCGACCGTGGCCTGCCCGGTGGCTATCGCGGCGGCCAGGTGGGCGACGGTGGCGCAGGAACCGCCGCCGCCGTAACCGACCTTGGAGAAGAAGGTGAGGTCACCGAGACCGAGCGCCTTGGCGACCTCGACCTCGTCGGTCTCCTCCATCGTGTAGGAGGCGAGGGCGTCGACCTCGGAGGGTGCGACACCCGCGTCGTCGAGCGCGGCGAGGATCGCCCGGCACGCCAACGTCCGTTCGTTCTCGGGGAGTTGCTTGGCAAAGGAAGTCTGTCCGATGCCGGCGATTGCGGTGGCGTCCTTGATACCGGTGACGCCCCTGATTCCGGCTATAACTGGTGCGACTGCCACGACTGCACACACCTCCGCACGCGTGCCCGGCTGCTGACAGGGCGTCAGGTTACAGCTAATCTGACGGTCAGTCAGCTCTTGTGCGGTGAGGTGTTGTGGGGAGGCTCGCGGTGCGCGGTGACGTGGAGTGGGGCAGCATTCCGGGGCTGGTCCGGGCGGCGGTGGAGCGGTACGGCGACACCGAGGCGGTCGTGGACGGACGTACCCGCATCTCGTACGCGGAGTTGGGCGCGCGGGTGGAGCGCGCGGCGGCGGCCTGCGTCGCGAGCGGGGTGGAGGCAGGCGACCGGGTGGCGATCTGGGCGCCCAACTCCCTCGACTGGATGGTGTCCGCGCTGGGCGCCGTGTCGGCGGGCGCGGTACTCGTACCGCTGAACACCCGCTTCAAGGGCGCGGAGGCGGCGTACGTACTGGCGCGCAGCCGGGCGAGGTTGCTGTTCGTGACGGGCACGTTCCTGGGCACGTCGTACGTCGCCTCGCTGCGGAGGGCAGCGGGAGGCGGCGTCGGTGGCGGCCCCTTGGCGGGGCTCCCTGAGCTGACGGACGTGGTGGTGCTGGGGGAGGACGCGCCGGCCGAGTTCCGTACCTGGAAGGACTTCCTGGCGGGCGGCGACGGCGTGGACGTGCGGACCGTCCGGGCGAGGGCGGAGGCGGTGAAGGGGTCCGACCCCTCGGACATCGTCTTCACCTCGGGTACGACGGGACGGCCGAAGGGGGCCGTGATCACGCACGCGCAGTCCCTCCGGGCGTACGAGATCTGGAGCGAGTTGGCGGGACTGCGGGAAGGTGACCGCTATCTCGTCGTGAACCCGTTCTTCCACACCTTCGGCTACAAAGCAGGGGTGTTGGCGTGCCTGATGCGGGGCGCGACCCTGATCCCGCAGCCGGTGTTCAACGTCGACACGGTGCTGGCGAACGTGGCGGCGGAGCGGGTGTCGGTCCTCCCCGGCCCGCCCACGCTGCTTCAGTCGGTCCTGGACCACCCCTCCCGGGCCGCGTACGACCTGTCCAGCCTGCGACTGGTGGTGACGGGGGCAGCGGTGGTGCCGTTGCGGCTGGTGGAACGGTTGCGTACGGAGCTGGGTGTGGGCACGGTCCTGACGGCGTACGGCCTGTCCGAGGCGAGCGGCATCGTCACGATGTGCCGTCGGGGCGACGCGGCACCGGTGATCGCGTCGACGTCCGGGCGGGCCGTTCCCGGGGTCGAGTTGAGGGTCGAGGCACCTTTGGGTGAACCCGGTGAGGTGCTGGTGCGGGGCTTCAACGTCATGCGCGGGTACTTCGAGGACGCGGAGAGCACGGCTGAAGCCATCACGGGGGAGGGCTGGTTGAGGACGGGGGACGTCGGCGTGCTGGACGGCGACGGCAACCTGCGGATCACCGACCGCCTCAAGGACATGTTCATCGTGGGCGGCTTCAACGCGTACCCGGCGGAGATCGAGCAGCAGCTCGGACTGCATCCGGACGTGGCGGACGTGGCGGTGATCGGCGTACCGGACGCGCGGCTGGGGGAGGTCGGGAAGGCGTACGTGGTGCGGCGGCCGGGGGTGTCGCTCACCGGGGACGACCTGATCGCCTGGGCCCGGCGTGAGATGGCCAACTACAAGGTGCCGAGGGCGGTCGAGTTCGTGGGCGGGCTGCCTCGGAACGCGAGCGGGAAGGTCGTCAAGGGGGAGTTGCGGGCGGGGGGTTGAGGGGAATCGACCTTCCTGCTGGGCGACAGAGGCTCACGCACGCTGGGTGACAGGGGCTATCGGACGTCGACGTAGTCGGTGACCCGGGCGCTCCGGAGGTAGTGGTTTCCCGTCTGGCGGTCGTAGGCGACGGATCCATGCTCGGGGTGTATCCGGCGATGCGGCGATGCGTGCGCGCCCGATACCCGGATTGTCGGCGGCGATGATGTTCACGCCGGTACAAAAACTACACAAGCAGTACCAAGGTGAATCAGGTGTTTGTCATGGAAACGGCAAAGATCGGCAATGCCACCTCGATAGGCGGGCCGGACGACTCCCGCTGAGGGCTGGCCAAAGGTGTCCGGCTGGGGGTACAGCAGCCGGAAGGTGTGCGGTGCGGCGGGCCTACGTGTGATACGCGATCAGATGACTGGGTGACGCCTCTTTATATCCACCGAAACCCACCTCGCTCAATTGCAACGAATGTAAGCGGACATGTCGTCCCCCTCTGTAACGGAACCAGCACAGGGGGCGCGTACGGAACTCACTCCCCAGAACCCGGCCCCTGCTCCTCGGTGCCGCCGCGTCGGTTCTTCTCGATGGCAGATCGTGATGACGGCCGTGATCGCGGCCGTCATCCCCGCAGTCGTCACGTTCGTCCTGGCCGCCCGGGACGGCGGCACGGAGCCTCCGGGCACATCACCTTTGAGCGCGTCCCCCTCGTGCTCCTTCCCGGCAGTGTGGCTCCGTGCGCCGGACAAGGTCGGCAGCACCTTCCAGACGACGGCCAAGTTGAACTGCCCGCCGCCCAACGGGACGAAGTACTACCTGGTCGCCCAGCTGGACAACTTCGGCGACCCGGGCACCGAGCGCCGAGCACACCGTCTACTGTCCGAGGGACCCCATCGCCTCGGGGCAGGAGAGGAGGGTCTACACCACGACGCGCGACATCCACGAGTCCGAACTCCACTGCAAGCGTGCTCTCTACTACCTGAAGGTCACCACCGATCAGGAGCAGGAATTGGTGGCCAATCTGCAGGGCGACTGCGCGTTCGAGCTCCCGGCCGGCGTTGAGACGGTCTCCAATTTTGTCACCGTCGAGCGCGCCTGGAAGTAGGGCGCGGGCGTGTCTGAAGGAACTCCAGGGGCGCAATCGGGAGCTGGCCGAATGCGCCGACTGGAGCGGTCGAATCCCACGGTGGCCGTCGCGGTTGCTTACGCGTACCTCGTCGCCTCCGGTGTTCCGGCCAAGCGCGATGGCCGGCATGAGGGTGTGGGCGAGGGGCTCGGTCAAGGAGTCGGTGGTCGGGGTGGTGAGGGCGTGGGCGGTGCCGATCCGGAGGTCGTGGAGGCGCTCTGCCCAGTAGTGCTGGTCGACGTGTTGGGGGATGACCAACTGGGGTGCCCCGGCACGGGCCGCCGCGGTGGTGGTGCCCGGGCCGCCGTGGTGGATGACGGTGGCGACTCGTCGGAAGGGTGCCTGCTGGTTGACCTCGTCGATGGACAGGCGGTCGGGTTCGCCGTCCAGCAGGGCGAGGTCGGCCCAGCCTCGGGACGCGATCGCGCGGCGGCCGTGGGCGCGGGCGGCGCGGATCATGCTCGTACTCAGGCACTGCGGGGCCCGGATGCTGCCGAAGCCGGAGTAGACGGGCGGTTCACCGGCGTCGAGGAACTCCTCCAGTTCCGGGGGCGGAGCACCCGGTACTGCGGCGGGATCCGGCAATTTCCGCAGGACTTGAGCGCAATTTGAGCTCACCGGCAAAGCAAGTTGATCTCTATGGCAAAACGATCCCCAAGCTCGTTGACCCTTTGAGTTTTGCCGCGTTAGCTTCCAGTCAAGCCGCAAACGACCTGACCAGCGCGGCGCAAGGCGGGGGAACGCGCCAAAGGCGATCGATCATGCCCCGCCGCATTTCGCAGCCGCACTTCGTGAGGCTTCACTTGCCCCAACGGGGACCCGGGAATCCGTGGAACTCCGGGGGAAAATCGGGGAATTGGGGAATTCATTCATGGCCGAAATATCTGGCAGACGGCTGACTCTGGCCACTGCACTCAGTGTTGTCGCGGCCTCGGCCGTCATGGGTTTGGCGATCTCCGCACCGGCCCACGCCGCCTGCACGGCGGCACTGGACACGCCTGGCTGCGGCTCCACGGGCACCAGCAGCCCCACGCCCTCGCCGACGGCGAGCGACGTCAAGCCGACGGACTCCGCGGCCCTTCCCAGCAGCGGTCCGACGATCACCGCCGCGCCCAGCCCGAGCACCCTGACCGCGGTGTCCGGAGCGCCGACGGTCAAGGGGGTCTTCACCCTGGGCAACGGCTCACCGCTGGCCGGCGCGACCGTGACTTTGACGCCGGTGGACGAGGTGCCGGCGGACGGGAGCACGATCACGCCGACGACGGTGGGTACGGCGACCACGGCCTCGGACGGCAGTTGGTCGTTCACGCTGCCCTCAACCCTGCCAAGCACGCTGCAGACCTACGCGGACAACAACGGCGGGGTGCTCTCCCTGGAGGCGTCCTTCTACGGCCAGGCCGCGGACGGCACACTGCTGACCGGCACCGACTACGTGGATGCCGGAGTGGCCACTGGTTCCGCGACCACGGAAGGGTCGGTCGCTGCTCGCGCCGAGACGTCGGACACTGTGGCGATCCACCCCGACGTGGACGGGACGCTGGTGACGCCCGCAGACTCGACGCTGGTCGACAGCGCGGACACCACCGACAACGCGGACAGCACCGACGGCACGGACAGCTCGCCCACCACGTCGGGGAACACCTGGCAGTCGGCGGACGGCGCGTCCACCACCGGCTTCTCCCCGGACGTGGTCGACGGCGTCGACTACAGCGCCGTGACGCCGAAGCTCGGCGGAGGGTGCGTACCCAGCAAGCACGTGATCAAGCAGCACGACTACTACACCACCATCGGCGAGGCTCACGCCTACTACGACACCACGGCCGCCTTCGAGTACAACAACACCCTGTCCAGCACCTGGGGGGTCGCGACCAGCGTCGACGGGAAAGACTGGTCCATCACCTCGAAGATCTCCCGCAAGAACACCACCGGCCACGCGGTCGGCTTCGCGAACCAGGGGCCCCGCTGGGCCAAGCGCTTCCAGATTCCCGTCAAATACCAGGACATCGACCACCAGTACGCCTGCCCTGAGGGCAAGGTCACACATTCGTACTCCATCGTTCCAGTGGGCTACGACATCCCGGCCGGGGGCGCCGTGGCGAGGTACGGCGCCGATGTCAGCTCCAAGGACGGCCTGGATGCATACCGGAAATCGAATCCCGCCTATCGTGCGGTCCTCGGCAAGAAGCAGTACGTGACCATCACCTCTGGTAACTCGGTCACTTATGGCATTGCCGCCAAGGTGTTCGGGGTGTCGATCAGCCTCGACACGGAGTACGGTGCCTCGCACTTCCAGAAGATCACCGCAGGGTCGGGAGGCGAGGAGCATGACATCTGGGGCGCCAAGGGCAAGATTTCGGGGCACCCCGGTGTCATCTACTCGTACTAGCCGCCGCGGTCGCAGCCGGGCGCTCACCGTGACGGCCCTGCTGGCTCTCACAGCAGGCTGCGCAGGGACGAGTACTGGCGGCGGGGTCACCCCGGGGACGGCGCTGCAAGCGGAGGGGCCGGGAACCACCGGTGCCCTCGGTTTCTCGGACGTCAAGGTCGGTGACGTCTACCGCCTGGCCTTCCCTCTCACGAGGAACACGTCCAAGCAGCCTGTCTCCGTCACCGGGATCAAGCTCCTCAACATCCCGGCGGGGGCCAAGGTTCTCGGTTACTCCGTCTACTCCGTGAAGGAAACGCCCGGTTACCGCCTGGGCTACCAGGAAACCGCGCATCCCACCGCCGGCGATGTGGACCTCGACAAGTACACGAACTATGCCGGGCACCCCTACACCATCAAGCCAACAGTGCTCAGCGACAAGTACGCGGTCGCGCGGATCAAGGTCACCGGGCAGATCACCAAGCCCCTCTCGGGCTGCCAGGCCGACTACACCCAGGCAGGCCACACCTACCACCAGACCCTGACCTGCAAGTTCGGCCTCGACATGGCCTGAGCGAGCATGACGGCACAACCGCCTCCCATCTCATGACCCACCCAACCGCCCTGCCCCGACTGCCGGGGCAGGGCGGTTGGGTGCCTTCGGCCTCTCCGTAGGCACGGTCGACGCCGAGGCTTGGCCCGGCCACGGTTGCGATGCTCGCTCTACAAGGTGCCGAGGGCGGTCGAGTTCGTGGGCGGGCTGCCTCGGAACGCGAGCGGGGAGGTGGTCAAGGGGGAGTTGCGGGCGGGGGGTTGAGGGGTGGGCACCGCAGTGTGGGCGGGGAGGGGCAGCACGCCGTCCGTGTCCCGACCCGGACGGGGCTGCTGCGGACCGAAGCACACGGAACACGTGACACGTGTGCGGAAACCGTCCTGGGGCCGGTGCATGCCCTTGGTGTCGCCGGTGATCGTCGGCAGAGAGGGGAGCCGACGATCACCGGCCGCCGCCGCTGCGGTCGAGGCGGAGGGCGGAGAGCGGGGTGTGCGGCGGAGCCGGGCTCTTCGACGATCCCGAAGCCGCCCGGGCGGACACCGGCGGAGGCCCTGCCTAGCGCACGGTCACGGACTTCGTGGTGGTGCTGCCCTTCGCGTAGCCGGTGCTGTGGGCGGTGACCGTGGCGGTGATCTTCTTGCCGCGGTCGGCGTTGACCGTGGTGTAGGTGGACTTGGTCGCGCCGGAGATCGCCTTGCCGGCGCGCTTCCACACGTACGTGTAGGACGTGGCGGAGGGCGACCATGTGCCGTGCGCCACCGACAGCTTCTTGCCGACGCGGGCGGTGCCGGTGATCGACGGGGCCGTGACGACCTTGAGGGTGACGCCGACGGCCACCGTGACCGGCGAGGAGGTCGAGGAGACGGAGCCGGCGCCGTTGGAGACGGTGACGCGGCAGGCGAGGCTGTGCTTGTAGTCGGCGCCGGTCAGGGTGCGGGTCCTGGCGGTGGCGCCGCTGATGGCCTTGCCGTCGCGCAGCCAGGCGTAGCCGGCGGTGGCGTTGGTGCCGGTCCAGGCCGCGCCGCAGGTGAGGATGCGGCCGGTGCGGGCGGTGCCGGTCAGACCGGCGGCGGTGGTGATGACCGGCTTGACCAGGAGAGTCTGGGATTGTGTCAGGACCTGCGAGGTGTAGCTGCCGCCGGACGCGGACGCGGCCTGGGTCCAGACGACGGTGGCCCGGCCGTCGGGACCGGCGGCCACCTGGCCCACCAGTGCGTCGGTGTTGGCGAGGTAGGCGACAGGGGTGGTGTTGAGCGCGGCGGCCTCGGTCCAGGCACCGGCAGCGCGGACCGCCCACTCCAGGTAGAGGTCGTCACCGTTGTCGACGCTGGGCACCTGTCGCCACACGGCCTGTACGGTGCCGTCACCGCCGATGGACGCGGAGACCTGCCGCGCCGGGCCGGTGGACAGGACCTTGGGCGTGGACCATGTGCCGGTGCTCGCCGAGCGCGTGACGGCCTCGACGCTCGACGAGCCGATGGTGTTGGCCCAGACGTAGGTGACGTCCCCGTCGGGGGCGGTCAGCGGTGCGCTGTCGGTGCTGTAGGCGAAGGAGGAGGCCACGGTCTGCGCGCTGCCCCAGACCCCGGACGGGGACGTCCTGGTGGCCGACTTCAGGTCGCCCGTGCCGGCGTTGCCGTCGCCGTCGTCGGCGGTCACCCACAGCACGGTGGTGGCGTCGTGGGCGTCCATCGCGACACGTACGTTGCCCGATGTGCCGTCGCTGCCGGGGACCACGGACGGGGTGCCCCAGTCCGCCGCCGCGGAGGTCCGGGTCGCCGTCGTGACGGCGTTGGCGACTGATTGCGCGGCGAACTGGTCGTACTCGTCCCAGGCCGCCGTGGCGGCGCCGTCGGGGGCGACCGCGATCCCGAGGTCGTAGACGAAGTCGGTGGAGAGCGAGGTGAGCGGCTCGGCCGTGGACCAGGTCAGCGAGCCCGCGGCGCGGGTGGCCGTCATCACCTGGGTTTTCGCGCTTTCGCCCTGTACCCAGACCGCCGTGAGCGTGCCGTCGGATGCGGCGGCCAGCTGCGGCGGCGAAATGTTGGACCCGGCGTAAGAGGTGAGGGTTGCCGGGTCCGACCAGCTCGCGGTCCCCGGGTCGTACGTGGCGGCCAGCAGCGCAAGAGAGCCGTCCAGGTAACTGCCCTCCTGCCAGGCCACCGTGGCCCGGCCGTCCGCCGCTGTGACCAGGGTGGCCCCGGCCGTCTTGTCACGGCCCGTGGCCAGCGTGTGCGCGGCGCCCCACGTGCTGCTCCCGGCGGGCCGGACCGCGGCCTGGAACTCCCAGGTCGTCTCGCCCGCCGCCTTGTTCCGCCACAGCGCGAACGCGGTGCCGTCGGCAGCCACCTTGACGTCGATCAGGCTCTGCTGGCCGTCGGTCCCGGTCAGGGCGGCCGTGGAGCTCCAAGGGCCGACCGCTGAGGCGTACCCCGACGCCAGGGCGGGCGGACCGGCCAGAGACAGGGCAGTCACCAATGTGGCCAGCGCCGTCAATGCTGTGCCCGTACGGCGCATGTCGATCGCCACGAGGCCCCCCTCTGCGTAAGTGTGCGTACGTCCGCGCACGTGGTCCGGCCCCGCGCCGAGTGGTGATTCGGGCGGATCATGACGACCGGGGAGCAGATAGTACCTACGTACTCTGAGAGAACTTCGGGGAGGGGGGCCGTGGCCAATTGCTCACCGGTGGCGGACTCCCGGGCGGTGAAGTGCAGGTGCCGGATCTCGTCCATGGCGTCATGCCAGGCGGGTTCGCCATGGTCGACGGTCCGTGCCGTGTAGTCAGCGGTACGGAGCTGTGCGGCGGGCGTCCGCTCGAGCCGAGGGATGCCGACGTGCTGTGCGGTCAGCCCTTCACGTCGCTGAGGAAGGCTGCCCAGGCGCCGGCCTGGAAGAGGAGTACGGGGCCGTTGTGGGGGGCGGTTTTGGAGTCGCGTACGGGGATGACGCGTGTGGCTTCGGGGTGGGCGAGGGCTACCTCGACGCAGTCGCCGCCGCTCCCGTTGCTGTGACTGCTCTTGCGCCAGAGGGCTGCTCCGGGGAAGGCGCCGGCGAGTTCTACGCAGTCGCCGCCGCTGGCATTGCTGTAGCTGCTCTTGCGCCACACTGCGGTGCTCAAGTCACGCTGGATGCTTGCCATTTCGGTAGTCCTCTGCCGCTTGCTCGATCATGGACAGGGACGCTTCCGGAGGAAGTGCTGCGGCCCTGAGCAGATCGTACGACCTGCGGTAGTTGCTCACGAGGGCTGGATAGTCGATCAGTTGGCCGCTGTGCAGTCCCTCGGTGTAGACGACCGGGGGAGCGTCCGGGAAGGTCATGAGTTTGATCATGCCCATCATGAGAGGGTGGGCGACAGCCGTTTTCGGCAGGATCTGCAGAATGCCCTGCGTCGAACGGATCACGTGAGCGATGTGCTCCAGTTGCTCCGCCATCTCCTTGGGCGGCAGGAGCGGTTCACGGATCAGGGACTCATGGAGGATGGCCCAGAACGCGGGCGGCTCCTCGCGTGTCCAAAGCTTGGCGCGCTCCCCCCGAGCCTTGACCTGCTTCTCGACCGTGCTCGGGCGTAGCCAGGGCATCCCTGTCTCGATGACCTTCTTGGCGTATTCCCTGGTCTGGAGGAGGCCGGGGAGGAGCATCGGCGCCCACTCCTCGATCGTGTCCGCGCTCGTCTCCATCTCGACGACATCCGCGAAATACTCCGCATGCCCCGACTGCTTCGCCCTGCGCGCGTCTTCACAACGCCGAGTGAAAAAGCCGTCCGTGCCGAGTTTCGCGTCGACATGGCGGGCCAGGTCGTCCGTCATCCGGCGTTCGCCGCGTTCGACCTGGCTCAGGAACGAGATGCCGCGCCAGCTTCCCTCGACCAACTGTTCCAGGGTCAGGCCCGCCTGTTCCCTCAGGTAGCGCAACTCCGCGCCGTAGAAGGAGGGGACGTTCGCGGACGCGTCGGGGTCCTTACGGGAAGGCACAACTCACCACCGCCTCTTTTCAGTTGCGCTGCGCAACGTGAATCCCTTCCACCGTACGCACAGTCACGTCACTCTGTGAGGGAATCGTCACAGAGCGCACTTGGGTGTGCGCTGAACAGGGAGGTCACCCCGTGGAGCCGACGCAGCCGAACCCCACCGTCTACGACGTCACCCTTTGCGTCGAGGAACTGCGTGCCGCCCTCGGCGCGCATGGCATCACCTTGCCGTCCCTGCGGATCGATCTGCCGAGTTTCGCGGGGAGTTACCGCCCGCCCATGGGACTGGTCGAGCTGGGTGGCTGCAACGCGGGCACCGCGCGGAAGCTGGCCGCCGTGCTCAGGAACGCGGCCGAGCAGTGAACGCGACGACGGTGGCGGACTTCGGTGCCGAACTGCTGGCCGTCGCCAAGGCGGTGCCGGAGCTGCGGCGGGCCGTGCGGGAGTGGTTCGGGGAGGAGGCGTACGGGCGAGTGGGTGCGGACGTCGAGCTGTGCGTCACCGAGCTGGTCGGCAACGTGATCCGGCATGTGGGCGAGGGGACGCCCGTTTCCGTGCGGGTGGGCTGCGTGGACGGTGCCCGTATCCGGGTGGAGGTGGGTGATCCCGACCCGCGCGCTCTTCCGGTGCTGCTCAGCGCCACGGGGGCTGATGAGTCAGGGCGTGGGCTGGCCCTGCTCGGCGCCCTCGCTGTGCGGTGGGGCGTGGACGTGAGGGGCGTGGGCAAGACGGTGTGGTGCGAGGTGGCGGGTGACCGGCCAGGCGCGGAAAGGGGCGGTATGGTGATTGGTATGGCAACGAAGAAGTACACCGTGACACTGCCGGAGGAGCTCGCCGAGGAGATCCGGAGCGAGGTCGGTCCCGGCGAGTTCAGTGCCTATGTCACGCGGGCCATAGAGCGTCAGCGAGAACAGGACCGGCTGGGGGAGCTGGTGGCGTGGATGCAGGAGGAGGGCGGGCCGCTGACGGAGGAGGAACTGGCGGCGGCGGAGGCCGAGCTGCGCGAGGCAGGACAGCACTTCGCCGAACCCCGAGCCGCTGCTGGCGGCGATCTTCCTCTGGCGGGCTGAAATGGTGATCGACTCTCTGGTGCTGGACAGCGAAGGACTGTCGCGAGCGGCGCTCCGCGAGCGCACGATGACGGCTCTGTTGACGACCGCCCAGAGCAAGGGCATCCATGTGGTGACCAGCTCGATGACCTTGATCGAGGCGTTTCACGGCCAAGTGCGGCGACCGGCCTGGGCATGGGCGATGTCCCGCGTCGTCGTGGAGCCGGTGACACGCGAGGTCGCCGACGCGGCGGTCACGCTGTTGGAGGAAACTGGGCTGCACGGCCACAAGTACGCGATCGATGCCGCCCTGGCGGTTATCGCGCAGCGCCAGCTCGGAAACGTGGCGCTCTACACGTCCGACGTGGACGACATGAAGAAGCTGTGCGGGGGGCGCGTGTCGATCAGGGCGGTATGAGAGCCCCGGACACACCACGACCGCGGCGGCTCCCCCTCCGCGCCGCCGCGGTCGTTCCCCGTGTGCAGGTGTACGTCTGTGGGAGCCGGAGCCAGTGGCTCAGACCGGCTCGTCCGTCGCGTGGATGTCGTCCGTCTTGGCCGTGGCCGGTTCCGTCGTGGCGTGGATGTCGCCCAGGATCGTCGCCGTGGCCTTGGTCTGCTTGGCCGGTTCGGTCGTCGCGTGGATGTCGCCCAGGGTGGTGGCGGTGACCGGCTCGCTCGTCGCGTGGATGTCGTTCGTCTTGGTCTCGTCGCTCATCTTGCTGTCTCCCCTGTGATGGTGACCGGTGTACGGAGGGCCCGCCCCGCGACTCCCCCGCGGACTGTGGGGCGGGCCCTGGGCCGGTTCACCATAAAGGTCCGGCCCTCTGTCGTTCCGCCTGCCCCCCGACGCGACGGCTCGACAGGGACGAGCCTGCCGGAGCGCGATAAACGAATGATGAACGCCGCTCATGCCCCTCGTCCCCGGCCGCGTCCGGGCGACCCTCAGCAGTTCGTACGCGTCGCCCGCCCCAGCAGCTCCCGCACCGCGTCCGCCTCCGGTGCCTCCAGTGACTCGAAGATGCCGAGCGCGTCCTGCCAGCACACCTGGGCGCGGTCCAGCTGGCCGATGCCGTGCAGGGCGCGGCCGAGGACCGTGAGGACGTTGCCGCGCCGCCACTCGCCGCCGATGCCGCGCAGCACCGTCAGCGCGAGCTCGGCGTTGGTCGCCGCCCGTGCCGAACGGGCCGCCGCGAGATCGACCTCGGCGAGGCGGAACAGGGTCATGCCCTCCCACAGGCGCTGCCTGCTGTCCTGGAACACCCGCAGGGCCTCGTCGAGATGGCCGGCGGCCTCCGTCAACCGGCCGCTCTGGGTGAGCGCCAGGCCGAGTGCGTAGCGGCCGTTCGCTCCCCGCAGGGCGTGGCCCATCGCGTCGTACATCGCCGTGCCCTGCTCGGCCAGGGCGACCGCGCTGTCGGTGCGGCCCGTGGCGAGGTGGATGCGGGAGAGGTTGCACAGGGCGCTGGCCTCGCCGGGGCGGTCCGCGCAGTCGCGGAAGCTCTCGATCGCCCGGGTGAGGTGTGCCTCGCCCGAGTCGTGCCGGTTCTGGTAGAGGGCCACGACACCGCTGATGTTGGACGACCAGCAGGCGGTGAGGCGGTCGTCGGCCGCGAGCGCCAACTCCGTTGCGCGTTCCGACTCCTGGATGGCGACATCGAAACGGCTGCTGGAGAAGCAGTGCACGAAGGCCAGCGCGGTCAGGATGCGGGCCTCCGTGCGGTGATCACCGGCGGCCCGCGCCGCGTCGCGCACGATCGCCGCGACCGCCTCGTACTCCTTGGAGTTGGTGCCGGACTCGGCCAGCTCGACCGCCGCCCACAGCACATCGGCGGCGCGGCGCAGTGTGTCCGGCCGGGTCGCGGACTGCCGGACGCAGGCCAGTACGCACACCGCCTCCGCGTGCACCCAGTCCTGCGCGGCGTGGCTGTCGGCGAACGTCAGCCCGGGGTACTCCGCGTGCTCCAGATGGTCGACGAGCCTGTCCTCGGGGCGCTGGATCCGGTAGGTCGCGGCGACCGTCGCGAGGTAGAAGTCGAGGAGGCGCGACATGGCCGACGCCCGTTCGCCGGGCGGGTGTTCGTCCCGCTTCGCGCAGGAACGCGCGTAGAGGCGTACGAGGTCGTGGTAGCGGTAGCGGCCCGGCGCCGCCGATTCCAGGAGTGAGGTGTCCACGAGGGACTCCAGGACCTCCTCCGCTTCGTCGACCGGCAGGCCCAGTACGGCCGCTGCCGCCGCGAGCGAGATGTCGGGGCCGTCCGCCAGCCCCAACAGGCGGAACGCGCGCGCCTGTTGGCGGTCCAGGGCGCCGTAGCCGAGTTCGAAGGTCGCCTTCACGGCCAGGTCGCCGGCCTGGAGTTCGTCCAGGCGGCGGCGTTCGTCGCCCAGCTTCTCCGCCAGGACGGACACCGTCCACGTCCTGCGTGCCGACAGCCGGGACGCCGCGATCCTGATCGCCAGCGGCAGGAAACCGCAGGCCGCCACCACGTCCAGGGCGGCCTTGCGCTCGGCGGCGACCCGCTCCTCGCCCACGATCTTGGTGAAGAGCTGGAGGGCCTCCTCGGGGGACATGACGTCCAGGTCGACGAGGTGGGCGCCGGCCAGGTCCACCATCCGTACCCGGGAGGTGACCAGGGCCGCGCAGCCCTCCGTGCCCGGCAGCAGCGGACGTACCTGAGCGGCGTCGCGGGCGTTGTCCAGCAGGACCAGGACCCGGCGGCCGTCCAGCACCGAGCGGTACAGGGCCGCACGCTCCTCCAGCGAGTCCGGGATCGCCGGGTCGGCCGTGCCGAGGGCACGCAGGAACGCGCCGAGGACCGTCTCGGGCTCGGCCGCCTGCGTGCCGGCGCCCTGGAGGTCGACGTACAACTGGCCGTCGGGGAAGGCGGACCGGGCCTGGTGGGCCACATGTACGGCGAGGGTCGTCTTGCCCACGCCGCCGATACCGGCCAGCGCGGACACGGCCATCACCCGGCCCTGCGCCGACGACGCGGACGCCAGGACCCCGCTCAGCTCGGAGACGAAGGCGGCGCGACCCGTGAAGTCCGAGACCGTGGCGGGGAGTTGTGCGGGACGGACGGGCGCGGGGGCCGGTTCCGGGGCGAGCGGGGCGGAGGGCTCGGCGAGCCCCGGGTCCGCCTGGAGGATGCGCTGCTGCAACTCCCTGAGACCGGGCCGGGGATCGACGCCGAGTTCGTCGGCTAGGAGGCGGCGCGTGTCCGCGTACACCGCCAGCGCCTCGGCCTGCCGGCCGCTGCGGTACAGCGCCAGCATCAGCAGCTCGCGCAGGCGCTCGCGGAGGGGGTGTTCGGCGGTGAGGGCGGTCAACTCGCTGACCGACTCCGCGTGGCAGCCCTGTTCGAGGTCCATGTCGAGGCGGGATTCCAGGAGTTGGAGCAGCCACTCCTCCAACCGGACGCGCTGCGCCTCCGCGTACGGACCCGGGAGGCTCGCCAGGGGCTTTCCGTCCCACAGGTCCAGCGCCTGGTTGAGGACACTCCGGGCATGGCACAGATCCCCGGTGCTCCTGGACTTCTCCGCCTCCGCGGCCAGTTCCTGCGCCACCGTCAGATCCAGCGCGCCCTCCGCGAGCGAACGGATCGCGTACCCGCCCGACTCGCTCACCAGCACCCAGGCGCCCAGCACCTTGCGCAGCCGCGACGCGTATGTCCGTACCGCCGCCAGTGCCTGCGGCGGCGGCTCGTCGCCCCACAGCGCGTCGATCAGCTCGGCCGCCGTCGCCGTCCGGCCCTCGCGCAGCAACAGCGCGGCCAGCAGTGCCCGTTGCTGCGGGGAACCGGTGGGCAGCAGCTCGTCGTCGCGCCAGGCCCGTACCGGCCCGAGCACGCTGAAGCGCAGCGCCGCCGGGGAATCAGCCGAGGTCTCCGCCGGGGATCTCACCGGCGTATCCCTGGGATCCCGCTGTGCCGGCACCCGCGGTACAGCCGGTATGTCACCCATCACCGCTCCCTGCCGAACATCATGACTAGAACAGCAGTTTGCCTTGTCCATGGCATGTGCGTCAGCTCCGGGGACAGCGATCACAGACCTGGGAGCGAAAGGGACGTGCGGACGCGTAGCTGACGGTTCGTCAGATCAGCGCTACCGTGCCCTTTATGGAGACGACTGTGGAGAGTGCAGTGGAGGGTACGGAGACGACCGACACCTTCCCGAAGATCATCTCGGTGGACGACCACACGGTGGAGCCGCCGGGCGTCTGGCAGGACCGGCTGCCGAAGAAGTACCTGGACATCGGCCCGCGCATAGTCCGGGCGCCGCTGAAGTCGATGTCCTTCCTCGGCGGCCGGTTCAAGCCCGTCATGGGCGAACCCGGCGACGACGGCCCGATCGGCGACTGGTGGATCTACGAGAACCTGCACCGCCCCCTCACCCGCCTCGACACCGCCGTCGGCTACGACCGGGACGAGATCAAGCTCGAAGTCATCACCTACGAGCAGATGCGCCCGGGTTCGTACGACGTCCCGCAGCGGCTGGCGGACATGGACATCAACCACGTCCAGTCCGCCGTCTGCTTCCCGACCTTCCCGCGCTTCTGCGGCCAGACCTTCACCGAGGCCAAGGACCGCGAACTCGGACTGCTCTGCGTACGCGCCTACAACGACTGGACGGTGGACGAGTGGTGCGGCCCGGCCGCGCAGGGCCGTCTCATCCCGCTCACCCTCATCCCGCTCTGGGACGCGGAGTTGGCGGCGGCCGAGGTCCGGCGCAACGCGGCCCGGGGCGTCCGCGCGGTCGCCTTCTCCGAGATCCCCCCGCACCTCGGCCTGCCCTCGATCCACGGCGACGACTGGGACCCGTTCCTCGCCGCCTGCGCCGAGACGGGCACGGTCATCGCGATGCACATCGGCTCCAGCAGCCGGATGCCGTCCACCTCCGCCGACGCCCCGCCCGCCGTCGGCTCCACCATCACCTTCGCCAACTGCTGCTTCTCGATGGTCGACTGGCTGATGAGCGGCAAGTTCGAACGCTTCCCGCAGCTGAAGATCATGTACGCGGAGGGCCAGATCGGCTGGATCCCGTACATCCTGGAGCGCGCGGACATCGTCTGGGAGGAGAACCGGGGCTGGGGCGGAGTCGCCGACAAGGTCCACCGGCCGCCCTCCGAGCTGTTCGCCGAGCACGTCTACGGCTGCTTCTTCGACGACGCCTTCGGGCTGCGCAACCTCGACTCGATCGGCGTCGGCAACGTCCTCTACGAGACCGACTACCCCCACTCCGACTCCACCTGGCCCGGCTCGCGCGAGGTCGGCGAGGCGCAGATGGGGCATCTGGACCCGGAGGTCGTGGAGCGGATCGTACGGGGCAACGCGATCGACCTGCTGGGGCTGACGCCGGACGGGCTGTGGAATCCCGGGAGTTGAACGGTGCGCGGGCAGTACGGGGCACGTATCAGTGGATTCCCCCGTAGCCCCCCGTAGAACGGCTGGTCATCCGGTACCGTGAACTCCCTTGGGGGGCCAAGTGGTCGGATGGTGAAGACGCACTGCCGAACGCGACTGTCCCCCGGCGACCGCACCGCTGCTGTACAGCGACCGCGCAGGGAAAATCGGGGGACGTCCGTTGCCGTACACCGCAGAGATCAGCCGGACCAACCCAGGATGCTTCATCTTCCTCGTCGACCAGTCCGCCTCCATGGGCGACCCCATGGAGAACGGTGAGACGACACAGCCGCGGGCCGAGGTCGTGTCCAACGCCATCAACCGGCTGCTGACGGAACTGTCGGTCAAGTGCGCCAAGGAAGAAGGCGTACGCGACTACTTCCACGTCGCGGTGATCGGCTACGGCCACAACCGCGTCGGCTCCGCCTATCAGGGCACCCTCGCCGGCCGCGACCTCGTTCCGCTGAGCGAGGTCGCCAACAACCCGGCGCGGGTGGAGAGCCGTACCAAAAAGGTGTCGGACGGCGCCGGCGGTCTCGTCGAGACGTCCGTCCAGTTCCCGGTGTGGATGGACCCGGTCACCAACGGCGGTACGCCCATGACCCGGGCCCTCGGTTACGCGAACACCCTGGTGGGGCACTGGGTCGACATGCACCCCGGCGGCTTCCCGCCCATCGTCCTCAACCTCACCGACGGCGAGTCCACCGACGGCGACCCGACCAGCGCCGCCATCAACCTGGCCTCGCACGCCACCGCCGACGGCCCGGTCCTCCTCTTCAACCTGCACGTCTCCGGCAGCGGCGGCGCCCCCATCACATTCCCGGACGCCGAGGAAGCGCTGCCGGACACGTACGCCAAGCTGCTGTTCCAGATGTCCAGCGTCCTGCCCGGCCACATGCGTTCGTACGCCGCCTCGCAGGGCCACCGCGTCAGCGACACGACCCGGGGTTTCGTGTACAACGCCGACATCGTCTCCATAGTGGAGTTCCTCGACATCGGCACCCGTGCGACGGAGCTGCGCTGACCATGGGGGACATCCCGGCGCTGCCGCAGGCGCAGTGGTTGTGGACGCAGAAGTCGGGCAGCAGCGAGCGGGAGTGCGAGGACGCCGCGTACTGCTGGCAGTCCGGAGAGGCGGGCGTCGACAGCGCCGGACGGGCCGTCGCGTCGCTGTACGCCGCCGTGTCCGACGGCGCCTCGGAGAGCCTGCTCGCCCGCGACTGGGCCATGCTCCTCGTCGCCGACGCCGTCGAGTCCATGCGGCTCGCCGGTGACTGGTGGGAGGAACTCGACACGTTCGTACGGGACTTGATGGAACGCTCCGCACTGCACTGGGACGCCTTCCTCACCCGCTACCAGGCCGAGCGCGCCGCCCAGGGCAGGCCCATCACCTGGTACGAGCAACCTGGCCTGGAAAAAGGGGCGTTCGCCACGGTTCTGGGGGCCGAGATCCGGGCCACCGTCCTGGAGGACGGCACGACCCGCTGGTTCTGGTACTCCTTCGCCCTCGGCGACAGTTGTCTGTTCCAGCTGCGCGACGGGCGCCTCCTCGACTCCTTTCCGTTGCGCACGGTCGAGGAGTTCGGGATCACGCCCCAGCTGCTGGGCAGCCGTAACCATGACGTACGGCTGGTCGCGGACCGGATGCGGGTGGCTCACGGGGAACTGCTGCCGGGCGACGAACTCCTGCTCACCACCGACGCGTTGGCGGCCTGGTTGCTGTCCCGCGAGACACGGGAGGCAGGGGGCGAGGCCGCGGCCTTCCCGGCCTTCGCCGCGTTCGACCAGCAGGACTTCGCCGAGTGGGTGGACGACCAGCGGGCGCGCGCCCGGATGCGCAACGACGATGTGACCCTCGTCCGAGCGGGAGTGTGACGTTCATCCGTATACCTGTGTAGCCGTGTCACGATGCGGCGTTCTTCCGGACGGTGGCGAGAGCGAGAGCGAGAGGGGAGACAGGAATGGCGGTGTCCCGCGGCGGTCGCCCCGGTCACGGTCCCGGTCAAGGGCCTGCTCAAGGACCCGCTCAAGGTCCCGGCACCGGATCGACCAGGAAGTTCCCGACGGGAGCGAACTACGCGGAGGCGTTGCAGCACCCCGAACTGTGCTTCAGCGACCCGGACCTGAAGCACGGCACGGTCCAACAGAGCCCGGTACTCGGCCCGAAGGCGATCTCCGGGAACTTCGCCAGCGTCTTCTCCGTCACGGCGACGAACGGGCAGCGGTACGCGCTGAAGTGCTTCACCCGGGACAGCGCGACGCTCGGCAAGCGCTACTCGGCCATCAGCTCGGCGCTCGGCGGACTCGGTGGTGTCGGCACCGGTGGGCTGTCCCAGCCGTGGCCGGTGGGCTTCGACTTCCTGGAGCAGGGCGTTCTGGTCGGCCGGGAGTGGTACCCGGCGGTCAAGATGACCTGGGTCCAGGGCACCGGCCTCATCAACTGGATCGAACGCAACCTCCACGACCCGGCCGCCCTGCACACGCTCGCCGACAGGTTCCTGGCCATGACCGTCGACCTGGAGAGGAACGGCATCGCCCACGGCGACCTCCAGCACGGCAACCTCCTCGTCGCCGCCGACGCGACCTTCCGGCTCGTCGACTACGACGGCATGTACGTCCCCGCTCTGCGCGGAGAACAGCCGACCGAGAACGGCCACCGCAACTACCAGTCGCCCTCCCGTACGGCCGCCGACTTCGGCCCCGCCATGGACCGCTTCTCCGCCTGGAGCATCGAACTGGCCCTGCTCGCCGTCGCCACGGACCCCGGCCTGTGGACCCAACTCCATGACAGACACGGCGAGTTCCTGATCCTCTCCGAGGCGGACTTCAAGGAACCGGCGACCTCACTGGCCTGGCCGGTCCTGCTGAGCCACCCGGACAAGCGGGTACGAGCCGTCGCCGGCCGGGTCAAGGGCTTCCTCGGCAAACCGGCGTCCGCCCTGCCGCCCCTGACCGCCGGCGCCGTGAAGCTCCCCGCGCAACGGACCGCATCGGCGTCGGCGTCGGGTACGGGTGCGGGGGGTTACGCGGCCGGGGGCGGCCTGGGCGGCGGCCGTCCTACGGTCACGTCCTGGACGCCGGCC
Organism: Streptomyces sp. SID12501; assembly: GCF_010550245.1. Classification (GTDB taxonomy): domain Bacteria; phylum Actinomycetota; class Actinomycetes; order Streptomycetales; family Streptomycetaceae; genus Streptomyces. The sequence goes on along the minus strand of NZ_JAAGLU010000008.1, from coordinate 244,455 downwards.
GCGTCCGGGGCGTCCACGTCGGGGGTGCCGGCCTGGATGGCGGGACGCATGGCCGCGTCGACCGCTCCCTCCGCCGCCGCCCAGCCCTCGGCACAGCAGCCCGCTGCCGGACTCGCCGCGTTCTCCGGGCTCTCCGGCTTCGGCGGGCGCAGCGCCGGTGACCTGTTCGCGGGTCTCGGCGCGCTGCTCAGTACGTCCGTGCCGGGTGCGCTGGTCCTCGCCGCGGCGCAGCCGCTGGACGTCCTGCCCGCGGCACAGGGCGTGGCCCTGCTCACCTCCGTCGCCGTGATCGGGTTCGGCCGACGCCGGCGCCCCGAGTACCGGGCGGCGCGCAAGCGGATGCGCGACCTGAAACGGCGCTCCCGCGAGCTGGCCGACCCGGCGAGCGCCCATCAGCGCCTGGAGAAGGAGATCCACTTCCTCGACGACGCCCTCGCCAAGGACAACACGGCCTCCGACCAGCGCATCCAGGCCCTGCAGCTCGAACTGCGCGACGCCCAGGCCCGTATCACCATGGACCTCAACCGGCGTACGGACCAGGCCCAGCAGCAGTTGGCGGGGCTGGCGGCGCAGGAGCAGCGCCGGGTCGCCAAGGCGCTGGAGCCCGCGATCAGGGCGTACATCCAGGACAAGCTGCGCAGGACGTCGATCCAGGAGGCGCGGTCGCTCAGCAACATGGGCAACAAGATGGTGCAGGCGCTCCAGGACGCGGGGATCCGTACCGCGGCGGACTTCATCGGCGTCGACTTCTCGAACAACCCGTCCGTCGTGTACCTGGTGCGTCCCAGTGGCCAGCGGATACGGGTGCCCGGCATCGGCGAGGCCCGGGCCACCGCCCTCAGCGACTGGCGCCAGGGACTGGAACGCCGGGCCAGGGCATCGGCGCCCACCACGGTGCCGCCGGCGGCCAAGGCCCAGATCAAGGCGGACATCGCGGTGCTCCGGCGGACCCACAAGGCGGAGATCAAGCAGGCGGAGGCCGAGGCCCTGCAGAAGAAGGCCGCCCTGCAGCAACGGATCACCGACGAACGAGCCCGCCTCACCACGCAACGCCAGCAGCGAGCGATGGACACGCAGCGCAAGCGCGCGGAACTCCTCCAACGGCAGAAGCAGTTGGCGGGCGCGGAGGCGGAACGGGTCAGGGTGGAGGCGGAGCTGGGCGTCGCGCGGAGGGAGACGCGGGGGCCACTGGGGGCGGGCAGGTACGTACGGTTCCTGCTGACCGGACGGTAAGAGGACATGTCACCGGCGGGGACGCGGAAGGAAGGTCCGCAACCCCTTGCCTGACGATGCGTCAGCCGCAACGATGGCCATCGCGGCCTGAAGTGACGGATCGTCAGATATGACCAGCCAGGGAGAGGGAAGCCCCCCATGACCTACGGCATGCAACTCCCCATCCAGTCCCAGTCCACCCTCTACACCGAACCCTGGGAAACCTCGGCCACCCCCGCCGACCTCGTCGACATCGCCCGCACCGCGGACCGCGCCGGCTTCGCCTACCTCGCGGGCTGCGACCACGTCGCCATCCCGCGCCGTCTCGCCCCCGCGATGAGCACCGTCTGGTACGACCCCGTGGCCACCCTCGCCCACCTCGCCGCCGTCACCGAGCGCGTACGGCTCCTCAGCCATGTGGCCGTCGTCGGCCTCCGTCACCCCCTCCTCACCGCCAAGCAGTACGCCACCCTCGACCACCTCTCCGGCGGGCGCCTGATCCTCGGGGTCGGGGCGGGCCACGTACAGGAGGAGTTCGAGGCGCTGGGGGTCGACTTCGAACGCCGGGGTGCCGTGCTCGACGAGACGATCGACGCGTTGCGCGCCGCGCTCGGCCCGGACGAGTTCCCGGAGCATCACGGCAAGTTGTACGACTTCGAAGGGCTCGGCCAGCGGCCACGGCCCGCCCAGGAACGCGTACCCCTCTGGGTCGGCGGGTCGTCCCCCGCCGCCGTACGCCGGGCCGCGCTCAAGGGCGACGGCTGGCTGCCGCAGGGCGACCCCCGCGACCGCCTCCCGGACCAGATCGCCCGCATCCGGCGACTGCGCGAAGAGGCCGCCGTCCAGGGGCCGTTCACCGTCGGTGCCATCACCGAGCCGCTGTACGTCGGTGAGCCCGGGTGGGATGTCGGGCGGCGGACGATCAGCGGGCCGCCCGAGGTGCTCGCCGAGTCGCTGCGGGCGTACGGCGAGATGGGGGTGGACCAGATCCAGGTGCGGTTCCGGAGCCGGGGTCTCACTGAACTAACCGACCAAATAAGCGCGTTCGGGGCGGAAGTGGGCCCGCTGCTGGGGGACCTGTCTGACAGCTTTCCTGGATCTCTTTGAACCTTTGAACATGTCCATGCTGGGGCGCGTACGTAGGGACGTACGGACGTCATCGTTCCGGCGGAAGGACATGCGCGGTGCACGCTTCCCGGCTCGTCGACCACCCCTCACCCAGGCTGTCCGTCGCCCTCGCCTGCGCTGAGGGCGAGTGGCCGCACCAGGACTGGCCGGACCCCGACGACCCGTACGTGGGACGGGCATTGCACGTGACCCCGCCCTACCGTGAGCTGGGGGAGCAGGGCGCGGTGGACGTCGTCGTCCTGCGGTGCGACGAGCCGACGGCCGACTTTCCGGTGCTGTTGAAGGCCATGGGTGCCGTGAGCGTTCCGGTGATCGTCGTCAGTCCGCGCCGGGACACCGAGACCGTGGTGGAGGTGTTCCGGGGCGGCGCCGGCTATCTCGTCGAGGGCGACTACTGCACCTGCATGCTGGCCTCGGCGGTCATGGCGGCCACGGTCGGGCACACCTACCTCTCGCCGGTCGCGTGCGCAGCCCTCCGGGAGGGGGCCCAGCGGGTCTCGGGGGAGGGGACGAAGAGCGCGTCCGTCGCGGGGGCGGCGATGGAGCGGCTGCGCAGTCTGCTCTCACCGCGCGAGCGGCAGATCATGGAGTTGCTGTCGACCGGCCTGGGCGCCCAGGAGATCGGGCTGCGGTTGAGGCTGAGCGAGAAGACCGTCCGCAACAACCTCAGCAACATCTACGCCAAGCTGAACGCTCGGGGGAGTACGGACGCGGTCCTGAGATGGCTGGGGGCGACTCCGGCTGTTCGCACATGAGAAGTGTGAGAACAACCGGTGCCGCCGTTTTCCGCTGTGCTCTGTTCGCTGAATTCGGTCCCGGATCTCGCTACGGTGCGGGAATCTCCGACACCGGGATTTCGACGTCCGTGACGTTCGCGCCGCCCTCGCCGAATCCGGGCTCCGCCCTGCTGCTGTTCTCCGAGTTCTGAAGTCCGTTTGCCTGGGGGGTTTCGCACTCGACGTTGCGCAGCCAGAGGCGGCCGTCCGGGGTGCCGTTCTTCAGGAGCTGCGGATAGAAGACGTGCACGCTCGTGCCGCCCTCGCTCGGCGAGAAGAACACCTTCTGGCCGTCCTGCTCGTCCTTGTACGTGGCCCTGAGGAATCCGCTCACGTCGGTTCGCTTCTCCGACCACATGAAGAAACCGATGTGGTCGGCTTTCACGGTGTCGGTCCGGGAGAAGTCGAATCCGGTTCCCGTGTCGTCACGCTTTAGGTCGATCTCCGTGGTGTTGAACTTGGCGCCGATCTCGAAGAACGAGTTTCCCAGCTTCGAGTCGGCGGAGGCGGTGAATCCGTCCTCCAGTGTGATGGACCTCGTCACCGACGCGGACACGCTGAAGGTCTTCGTCAGGGGGCTTGTGGAACCGCAGTTGTCGCTGATGGTGGAAACGCGCTTGTTGGGCCCGAGGTTGTCCCTCTTGAACTGGACGTCGACGAATGCGCAGTCGTCCAGCTTCGGGGAGTTCTCCGCGCAGTCCCTGGTCACTTCGGAGGGGGTCGCGGCACCCGCCTGGTTCATCAGCGGAACGGCCACCGCGATGGCCACCACCGGAGCCATGGCCATGACGATGCGCTTCTTCTTGCTCCGGTGACTGCCCTTGCGGCTGGTGCGGGTCATCGTGCGTCTCCTTGCGGGGAAGGGGGGAGTTGAGGGCATTCGGCCAGGTGGGACGAGTGATGAGGAGGTGGGGGGAGTGGGGTGGGGGGATGCGCGGGACATGGGAGGGCGTCGTCAGCAGTCGGTCAGGACGGGCTTGGCGACCCCGTCCGCGATGCCCGCGGCTCCGGCGGCGCCCGGCAGGACCGCGGGTCCCTCGACGAGTTCCGACGCGACGAAGTTCTTCTCCGGTGAGGGGTTCACCGCGAAGCTGCCGGGGTTGGCGTCGATCCGTACCCGCCATTCGCCGGTCATGCGCTGCATTTTCGGCGTGAACTCCATGTGCAGGACCTTGCCGACCGGAACCTCCCGGTTCTCCGTGTCGCCGGCGGTCACCGACTTGACGGTCATGTCGGTCGTTCCCTTGTGCTTGAGCCAGGACCCGCTGAGAAAGCCGAAGAGCCCTCCGCCGGCGCCCTGTTGGGTCGCGGTGTACTTGCCCGACCCCTGGGCCACGGTCGATTTCCAGGTGATCGAGACCTTCGACGGTTCGGTGGCGTTCGGCTCGCAGTTCGGGAAGTCGATCGAGGCCTTCTCGGTGGGGCCGTCGAACAACTCGAAATTCGTCTCGACGTAGTTGCAGTTGTCGGACTCGAAACTCGGGCCGGCGATGGGGTGTCCGCCGAAGTCGAAAATGTCCTGCTGTTTACCGTTGAGTACCTTGGCCCGTTCGCACATCGTGATGATCTGCTCGGGTGTCTTCTCCTCGGCCGCGTTCGCCGACGGAAGGAGAGTGATGATCACGCCGCCGGTCGCGAGCGCCGATCCGATCGCCACGATCCGGACCTTCTTGTTCTTCAGGCGCCTCTTGGCCATGCCGCTCCGTCCCTGGGATTCCTTGGTGTTCGCTTTACCTGTTCGTGGAGAATTATTGGTGTCACCTGTGGGTGCGCGACAGGGTCAAATATCCCTACTCCCCAGTCACTTAAGGTGTGCTATCGCACACACAGCACACTCGCCGTCGAGTCTGACGCATCGTCAGATGCGGCGGTACGATGCTGACCTCCACCGATGTGAACGCTGCGAAGGGGTTCCGCATGGGCAAGCTCGACGGACGGGTCGTCATCGTCACCGGCGCGGCACGCGGTCAGGGGGAGCAGGAGGCCCGGCTCTTCGTGGCGGAGGGTGCGCGAGTGGTCGTAGCGGATGTGCTCGACGACCAAGGGGAAAAGCTGGCAAAGGAGTTGGGCGCCCTGTATGTCCATCTCGACGTGCGCGAGGAGGCGGGCTGGCAGGCTGCCGTAGCCGCCGCCGAGAAGGCGTACGGCCGGATCGACGGACTGGTCAACAACGCCGGCATCCTCCGCTTCAACACCCTTCTCGACACACCCCTCGACGAGTTCATGCAGGTCGTGCAGGTCAACCAGGTCGGCTGCTTCCTCGGGATCAGGGCGGTCGCGCCGCGCATCGCCGACGCCGGCGGCGGGACGATCGTCAACACCGCCTCGTACACCGGGCTCACCGGGATGGCGGCGGTCGGGGCGTACGCGGCGAGCAAGCACGCCATCGTCGGGCTCACCCGGGTCGCCGCGCTGGAACTGGCGCGCCGGAAGATCCGGGTCAACGCCGTGTGCCCGGGCGCGATCGACACCGCGATGTCCAACCCGGCCGTACTCGACCCGGACGCCGACGCCGAGGGTGCCTCGCAGGGGCTGGACAAGCTGTACCGCAAGCTCGTGCCGCTGGGGCGGATCGGGCGGCCGGACGAGGTGGCGCGGCTCGCGCTGTTCCTCACCTCGGAGGACTCCTCGTACATCACCGGACAGCCGTTCGTGATCGACGGGGGCTGGCTCGCGGGCGTCTCCGTCGTCTGAGCGACCCGACTTCCGTACCTGACTGACCGTCAGCTATTGACGGTCCCAGGGGCCGGTGGAACAGTCGACTCATCAAATCTGACGCTGCGTCAGAAACATCGGGAACGTCAGCAACGGTTACTGGGGACGGTGAACCTCCTTGGAATTCGGGCTCTTTGTACAGGGATACGTGGGCAAGCGGGCCGAGACCGATCCGCTCGCGGAGCACAAGGCGCTGATGGAGGAGACCGAGTACGTCATTCAGGCGGACAAGTCGAACTTCAAGTACGCCTGGGTGTCCGAGCACCACTTCCTGGAGGAGTACTCGCACATCTCGGCCAGTGACGTCTACCTCGGCTACCTCGCCCACGCCACCGAGCGCATCCACCTCGGCTCCGGCATCTTCAACCCGCTCGCCCCGGTCAACCACCCGGTGAAGGTGGCCGAGAAGGTCGCCATGCTCGACCATCTCACCGGCAACCGCTTCGAGTTCGGCTCCGGCCGGGGCGCCGGCTCCCACGAGATCCTCGGCTTCATGCCCGGCATCACCGACATGAACCACACGAAGGAGCTGTGGGAGGAGACGATCGCCGAGTTCCCGAAGATGTGGATGCAGGACGAGTACGTCGGCTTCCAGGGCAAACACTGGTCGTTGCCGCCCCGCAAGATCCTGCCCAAGCCGTACGGTCCCTCGCACCCCGCGATGTGGTACGCCGCCGGCTCGCCGCCCTCGTACGCCATGGCCGCCCGCAAGGGGCTCGGAGTTCTCGGCTTCAGCGTGCAGAGGGTCTCCGACATGGAGTGGGTGCTGGAGCAGTACAAGACGGCGATCGTGGACGCCGAACCGGTCGGGGACTACGTCAACGACAACGTGATGGTGACGTCGACGGCGATCTGCGCGCCGACACACGCGGAGGCGGTACGGATCGCGGCGGGCGGTGGGCTGCACTATCTGCAGTCGCTGCTCTTCCGGTACCACGACACGTTCCCTCGTCCCGAGGGGTTCCCGGTGTGGCCGGAGACGCTGCCCGAGTTCAATGAGGAGATCATCGAACTGCTCATCGCCGAGGAGCTGTTGATCTGCGGGGACCCGGACGAGGTGCTCACGCAGTGCAAGCGGTGGGAGCAGGCCGGGGCGGATCAGCTGAGCTTCGGTATGCCGATCGGGATCTCCAGGGAGGACACGCTGCAGACGATCCGGTTGGTCGGTGAGCATGTGATTCCGAAGATCGACACCGACCCTGTGCATCGGACTTCGCGGTTCCGGGGGGCGGCTTGAGGTTCGTTGGCGGGCGCGGGGCCGTCGTGGTTGTTCGCGCCCACGCGGCGGAGCCGCAAATCGATACAGTCCCGCGCCCCTAAAAGAGGGGCGCGTCCCTGCGGGCCTTGGGAAGAGGTGCAGTCGTGCTTGACCATCTGATCGCGGGCGTCACCGTCGTCGACGGGACCGGCGCGCCCGCCTACGTCGCCGATGTGGGGATACGGGACGGTCGCATCGCGGCCATCGGTACCCGGATCACCGAGGACGCCCGGACGACCGAGGACGCGTCCGGGCTGGTCCTCGCCCCCGGGTTCGTCGATCCGCACACGCATTACGACGCCCAGCTCTTCTGGGACCCGTATGCCACGCCGTCCCTCAATCACGGGGTCACGACGGTCGCCGCCGGCAACTGCGGTTTCACGCTGGCCCCGTTGAACCCGGACCGGCCGGACGACGCCGACTACACGCGCCGGATGATGTCCAAGGTCGAGGGGATGTCCCTGGTCGCGCTGGAGGAGGGGGCGCCCTGGACCTGGAACGGTTTCGGGGAGTACCTGGACGCGCTGGAGGGGCGGATCGCGGTCAACGCCGGTTTCATGGTGGGGCATTGCGCGCTGCGCCGGTACGTCATGGGGCCGGACGCGGTGGGCGGACAGCCGACGGAACAGCAACTCGACGACATGCTGCGGCTGTTGCACGAGGCCATGGACGCCGGCGCCTGGGGATTCTCCACCACGCAGTCGTCCTCCCACTCCGACGGGGACGGTGAGCCGGTGGCGTCCCGGCATGCGCTGCCCGCCGAACTCCTCGCCCTCTCCCAGGCGGTCGGCGAGCACGAGGGCACCCAGATCGAGGCGATCGTCGCGGGCTGCCTCGACCAGTTCAGCGACGCCGAGATCGATCTGTTCGTCGAGATGAGCGCGGCTGCCGGACGCCCGCTGAACTGGAACGTGCTCACGATCGACGCGTCCGTGCCGGCCCGCGTACCCCGCCAGTTGGAGGCAAGTGAGCGTGCCCGTAAGGCGGGTGGCCGGGTCGTGGCCCTCACCATGCCCATCCTCACGCCGATGAACATGTCCCTCGGCACCTTCTGCGCGCTGAACCTGATCCCCGGTTGGGGACCGGTGCTCGGCCTGCCGGTCGCCGAGCGGATCACCCGGCTCGGCGACCCGGCGGTACGGGCCGAGATGGTCCGCCAGGGGCAGAGCGAGGAGGCCGGAGTCTTCCGGCGGCTGACGGACTTCGGGCGTTATGTCATCGGGGACACGTACAGCGCGGCGAACGAGGGCCTGACCGGGAGGGTGGTGGAGGACATCGCCGCCGAACGCGGCCTCGACCCCTTCAGTTGCCTCGTCGAGATCTGCGTGGCCGACGATCTGCGTACGGTCCTGTGGCCCATGCCCACCGACAACGACCCGGCGTCCTGGGCGCTGCGCGCCGAGACCTGGCGGCACGAGGACGTACTGCTCGGCGGCTCCGACGCCGGCGCGCACCTGGACCGGATGTGTGGGGCCCCGTACACGACCCGTTTCCTCGGCGACTGTCTGCGCGGCCGGAAACTGGTGCCGCTGGAGCGGGCGGTGCAGATGCTGACCGACGACCCGGCGCGACTGTTCGGCCTGCGCGAGAGGGGGCGTGTCCAGGAGGGCTTCCACGCCGACCTGGTCCTCTTCGACCCGGAGCGGATCGCCGCCGACAAGGCCACCCTGGTGCACGACCTGCCGGGTGACAGCCCGCGTCTCGACTCGAAGGCGATCGGCGTAACAGCCGTGTGGGTCAACGGCGTCGAGACGATCCGGGACGACACGGTGACGGGTGCGGTACCGGGCAGGGTGCTTCGTTCGGGCCGGGACACGGCGACGGTGAGCACCAAGTGAGCGACGCACAGCGGCTGTTCGTCGGCGGTTCGTGGGTGGAACCGGCCGACGGGCACTACGAGGTGATCGACCCGGCGACGGAGGAAGTCGTCGGGTATGCGCCGGAGGCTTCACGGGAGCAGGCGTACGCCGCCGCCGCGGCGGCCCGCGAGGCCTTCGGACCGTGGTCGCGCACGTCACCGGAGGAACGGGCCGCCGTCCTGGCCCGCGCCGCGGACATCATCCAGAGCCACCTGGTGCCGTACGCCGCCCTCGCCCAGGCGGAGACCGGCGCCACGACGGGAACGGCGCGCGGGATGCAGGTGGGCGTGGGCGCGGCCCGTTTCCGCCGGTACGCGAAGGTGGAGCCGGCCGAGTGGGCGATCGCGCCGCAGGTCAACGAGGGGGGCCCGTTCGGGAAGGCCGCGGTGATGGGTGCGCTGGCGATACGCCAGCCCGTGGGCGTGGTCGCCTGCATCACCTCGTACAACAACCCCTGGGCCAACCCGGCCGGCAAGATCGCGCCCGCCCTGGCGATGGGCAACACGGTGGTCGTGAAGCCCGCTCCGCAGGACCCGCTGTCGGTGTACAGGATGGCGGAGGCACTGGAGGAGGCGGGCGCGCCGCCGGGAACCGTCAACGTGGTCAGCGGGCTGGGCGTCGGTGTCGGCGAGGCGGTCGTGGGCTCCCCGGACGTCGACATGGTCAGCTTCACCGGTTCGACGGCGGTCGGGCAACGGATCGCCGAGGTGTGCGGCCGGAGCATGAAACGCCAGTTGATGGAACTGGGCGGAAAGGGCGCGGCACTCGTCTTCGACGACGCGGACATCCGCTCGGCGGTCGCGGGCATCGGCACGACGTTCTCGTTCTACAGCGGCCAGATCTGCACGGCACCGACCCGGGTGCTGGCCCAACGGGGCGTGTACGGACGGCTCGTGGAGCAACTCGCCGCGTATGCCGGTCACTTGAAGGTGGGCGACCCGCGTGCGGAGGGCACGGTGGTCGGGCCGGTGATCTCGGCGGCGCACCGCGACAGGGTCGAGGCGTACGTCGAACTGGGCCGGAAAGAGGGCGCGGTGGTGGTCGCCGGTGGCGAACGGCCTCCGTACGACCGGGGGTTCTATGTCGCCCCGACCCTGCTGGCCGACTGCACGAACGACATGCGGGTGGCCCGGGAGGAGATCTTCGGGCCGGTGGTGACCGTCATCCCCTTCGACGACGAGGAGGAGGGCGTCGCGCTGGCCAACGACAGCGAGTACGGCCTCATCGACTACGTCTGGTCGGGCGATGTGGCCCGCGCCTTCCGGGTCGCACGCCGACTACGGGCGGGCGGGGTCGGCGTGAACACCGTCGGGCGGAACATGGAGGCACCGTTCGGCGGCTTCAAGCGGAGCGGCGTCGGGCGCGATGTGGGGTCGTACGCGCTGCACGCGTACGGGGAGGTGCAGGCGGTGGTCTGGGCGGGATGATCGCGGGTACGGCTGCGGGCCGAACGTCTGCCTCGGGGTGAGGCGGGCGGCGCCGGCGCAGCGCCGTCTCGGCCACGGCGGCGTCGATGGCGTACTTGTGACCATGCGGTCGAGCGTTGATCAGCATGGCTGAGGCGGCCTTGGCCTCCTCGTCGCCGATGTGCACGATCCGTACGCCGGACCGACAGGACCCGGGCGAGCCGCGCCCTGTCGGTCCGGCGATGCACCGCTTCGATGATGGTGAGCGCGCTGATGACCACCTCCATGCCCCGCCTGCGGGCTTCGGAGACGAGGGCGACGACGGGCTCGTGATCGCCGACGAACTTCGACAGGCCCTCCCAGTCGAGAACGAGGGTGCCCTCGTGGCTCAGCCTGCGGCGGGCCACTGCCCCTCCTCGGCGAACACCTCGGCGAACACCTCGCCGAAGACCCGGCGTGCCCGCTCCTGCTCGTGCTCGGAGATCGGCCCCTGACGGCGTTCGTAGGAGTGAAGCTCTCACGCCGAGCCGGATCAAGGAGCGGTGGACGAGCCGGCGGGGCCGCGCGATCGAGCCCCTGGTACGGGAATCCCTGGCGCGCCTCCTGCCGGTCGGGCCCCTGCCCGCCGCCCCGGCGACCGGCGGGTACCGGACCCGTGGCAACGGCGTCGAGATCGACCTCGTGGGCGCCGACCGGCAGCCCGTGGCCAGGCAGTCGCTCTTCCTCGGGTCCGTCAAGTGGCTCCCGAGCGTCCTCGCGGTCGTCGAAGGAAGGCGCGCGGGGGCGGAGCCTCACGCTTCCCCCGCACCGGTCCGGTGCGTCTGCGGAGCGTGGCAAACATTGCCTACAGCTGGCAAATATCTGGCAAACGGCAGATGTGGAGTTGACTTCGCCGGACTGCGGACCGAAGGAGTGACGGCCTGTCGACGACTGGCGTCACGGTTACGGTCGCGGCGCCGGTCGCCGCGCCGGCGATGGCGATCGGATGCGTGCCGAGGTCGGTAGTGGTCGAGTTGATCGCGAATAGATGCAGAACAGGGTGGGTGTGGTGAATGCGACCACGGGAAGTCCGGTTCTCGTGACGTTGCCTCGCTGGGCGCGAACCGGGGTGGTCGGCGACTGGAACGACGCTGGGCGCGGCAGGACCGCAGGTCAGCTTCACCAGCTTGGTAATACTTGACAAGATTTGGCAATTCCGCTTAGCTTCTCTGCGGCCCACTAGGCGTCACGCCATGGTGGGAATGGGGGAGAGAGGCAACATGACGAACCGGCAGGGTGCCCGTGAGCGGGCGCTGACCTACCACCGGGGCGGAAAGCTGGAGATCCGCGCGACGGTCCCGCTCACCGGTCCCGACGAGCTGTCCCTGGCCTACACGCCAGGCGTCGCACGCGTGTGCACTGCCATCGCCGAGCGGCCTGAACTGGTGTTCGACTACACCTGGAAGTCGTCCTCGGTCGCGGTCGTCACCGACGGGACGGCGGTGCTCGGCCTGGGGAACATCGGCCCGCAGGCCTCCCTGCCGGTGATGGAGGGCAAGGCGATCCTCTTCAAACAGCTCGCGGACGTCGACGCTGTCCCGATTGCGCTGGACTGCACCGATGTCGACGAGATCGTCGAAACCGTGGTGCGGATCGCACCGGCCTTCGGCGGTATCAATCTGGAGGACATCTCCGCACCGCGCTGCTTCGAGATCGAGCGCCGGTTGCAGGAGCGGCTGGACATCCCGGTCTTCCACGACGACCAGCACGGCACCGCCGTCGTCACCCTGGCCGCCCTGTGGAACGCTGCCACGGTCACCGGACGGCGGCTGGCCGATCTGCGCGCGGTGGTGGCCGGCGCGGGCGCGTCCGGCATCGCGGTGGCACGGATCCTGCTGGAGGCAGGGATCGGCGACGTCGTGGTCGGCGACAGCAAGGGCGTCGTCCATGAGGGACGCACCGACCTCAACACCGCGAAGACCGCCCTGGCCCGCGACAGCAATCGCGCCGGGCTGACCGGGGACCTCACCGATGCCCTGCACGGTGCCGATGTGTTCATCGGCCTGTCCGGCAGTACGGTCCCGGAGCCCGCGTTCGCACACATGGCCCCGGACGCGATCATCTTCGCGCTGTCCAATCCCGACCCCGAGATCCTGCCCGACGCGGCCCGCCGCTACGCCACGGTCGTCGGCACCGGCCGGTCGGACTTCCCCAATCAGATCAACAACGTCCTGGCGTTCCCGGGCATTTTCGCCGGTGCTCTCAAGGTCCGCGCGTCGCGGATCACGGAGGGCATGAAGCTGGCCGCCGCACGCGCGCTGGCCGACGTGGTGGCGGACGAGCTGACCGTGGAGCGCATCCTGCCCGACTCCTTCGACGCACGTGTCGCCCCCGCCGTCACCCGTGCGGTCGCGGACGCCGCCCGCCGGGACGGGGTCGACCGGGCCTGACAGCCTTCGCGGCGCCCGTACCGCGCATGCCCCGCAATCCGAGCGAGCACGATGAACACGAGGAATCAGACATATGGCGCTGCACGCCGTCGTCGGCATCAACTGGGGTGACGAGGGGAAGGGCCGGATGATCGACTATCTGGCCCAGGAAGCGGACCTGGTGGTCAGATACCAGGGCGGCAACAACGCCGGTCACACCGTCATCAATCATCTCGGCACCTTCAAGCTCCGGCTGATCCCCTCCGGAATCCTGAACCCGGGAACGGTGAACGTGATCGGCCCCGGGACCGTCCTGGACCTGGAATCACTCGACGCCGAGCTCACCGAGCTGCGGAAGCGTGGCGTGGACACGTCCGGTTTGTTGCTCTCCGAGCGGGCGACGGTCTGCTTCCCCTTCCACCGCGACCAGGACGCCTGGGAGGAGGACCGGCTCGCCGACCAGTCGTACGGCAGTACCCGGCGCGGTATCGCACCGGTCTACGGCGACCGCTACCTCAAGAAGGCCCTCCAGCTGGGCGAGTTGCTCGACCCGGACCACCTGCGCGGCCGGCTGGCAGACGTCGTCGAGTGGAAGAACCTGGCCAATCGGGCTCTCTACCCGGGCCGGCCGGAGATCTCGCTCGACGCGATGACCGAGTGGGCGCTGGACTACGCCGAGCGGCTGCGCCCTCACATCTGCGATGTGACCCCCGTACTCGCCGAGGCGGACCGGGCCGGCCGGCATGTCATCTTCGAAGCCCAGCTCGGCGCGCTCCGCGACATCCTGCTCGGCATCTACCCCTACACCACCTCCTCCAGCTCACTGGCCGGATACGCGCCGGTGGGGGCGGGGCTGCCGGGCCGGCCGCTGAACCTGGTCACCGGCGTCATGAAGGCGTTCTCCACCTGCGTCGGCGAGGGCCCCTTCGTCACCGAGGAGTCCGGGGAGTGGGCCGACCTGCTCCGCAAGAGTTCCGGCGAGTACGGCGTCAACACCGGTCGGCCACGCCGTATCGGGCACTTCGACGCCGTGGCATCGCGCTACGGAACCCTCCTCCAGGGTGCCGACGAGATCGCGCTCACCAAGCTGGACAGCCTCAGCGGGCAGCCCGTTCTGCGGATCTGCACGGCGTACGAGACCGACGGCACGCGCAGCGCCGACTTCCCGATGACCCACCGGCTCACGCGTGCCCGGCCGGTCTACGAGGATCTGCCCGGCTGGGACGAGGACCTCACCGGGATCCGGGATTTCGCGGACCTGCCCGCAGCCGCGGCCCGCTACGTACTGCGGATCGAGGAACTCGTCGGTGCTCCGGTCAGATACGTGTCGGTAGGACCCGAGCGCGATCAGCTGATCGACCGGGGACCCGGGGCGCGCTGAGCCGGCGACGCGATGCCCCTCCACCACGACAGAGCTCACAACGAAAGGTCCGGCCAAGACCGATGCCAGCCGAAAGCGACGTAAGCGTGCTCCCAGGCCGCCCGCCGAGATTCGCGGTTGCCGGCATGGGAGCGACGGGCGTGGGCGTTTTCGTCGCTCTGGTGCGCTCCCTGATCGGCAGCGGACGCGCGCAGGGCGCCGAGATCGACATATTCGAAACCGGGCAGCGGCTCGGCGCCGGTGTCGCCTACAGCACGCCACACGACTGTCACCTGCTCAACATGCGGTCCGCCACCATGAGCGTCCACGCCGATGATCCCGGGCACTTCGTGCGCTGGCTGGGCTCCCACGAGGACCCGGCCGCGGCAGCCGCCGGGGCCACCGACTACGTACCCCGTCGGCTGTTCGCGGCATATCTCCAGGAGTACTTCGAGGAGTCGCTCGGCCTGGCCCGCAGAGAAGGCGTGAAAGTGCTCACCCACCAGGCGATGGTGAGCGACTGCCGCGAGGACGCCCACGGGGTGCGTCTGGTCGCCGGGCTCGACCAGTTCGTCTACGACTACGCCTTCCTGTGCCTGGGCGACCTGCCGTCGACGGAGTACCTGGAGTTCACCAAGGTCCCCAACTACATCCATTCGATGTGGCACGGTGCCGGGCTGGAGGCCATCGGCCCGGATGCCACCGTGGGAATCATCGGCACCAGTCTGACCGCTGTGGACGCCCTGCTTCTGCTGCGGGGCAGCGGGCACCGGGGCGCCATCACCTGCTTCTCGCGGCGCCGTTCGCTGCCGAAGGTGCAGGGGCCCAGAGTCCGTTACACCCTGCGTCATGTGACCCCGGAAAATCTGCGGGAGCTCACCGAGGACTTCACGAGGGAACTGGAGTTCAGCGAGATCGCGGCGCTCTTCCAGCGTGAGCTGGAGGACGGCCTGGGGCTGGCCGTGGACTGGCCCCGCGTGCTGTCCCAGCCGTCCGCCGCCTACGCCGGCACCCTCGCCAAGGACATCGAACTGGCCGAGAACGGTCAGACACTGTGGTACTCGATCCTCGACGCGACATCGGAGGTCATTCCCCAGGTCTGGCGGTCCATGTCGACCGGCGCCCGAGAGGCCTTCATCCGCGACCACCTCTCCATCTGGTCGATGTTCCGTCACTGCATGCCGCTGGACAACGCGCGGCGGCTGCTGGCGATGGCCGAGGAGGGCGCCTTCGAGGCCCTCAGCGGACTTGCCTCGGTGGCGTACGACGAGGAATCCGAGCGATTCCGCCTCGACGGCGGACAGGACGGGCGCAGCTTCTCCCGCGAGGTCCAATGGCTGGTCAACGCCACCGGCACGGGCTTCTCCCTGGAACGCAGCGACTCGTCACTGATCCAGAACATGCTCATGCGCGGCGACATCAGGCCACATCAGCTCGGCGGCATCGACGTCGAGTTCGACACCATGCGGGTGGCGCGACGCGACGGCTCCTTGTCCGGCCGGGTCCTGTACATCGGACCGCTGACCCGCGGCGTCCACTTCTACACCAACTCGTTCGAGACCAACCTCGCCAACGCGCACACCGCCGTCGAGACGGTCACCGCGCTTCTCAAGAAGGCATCGCCATGCGGGTAGCGTTCTTCGTCGGCAACGACATAACCTCCCACCTCATCGTCGACCAGGTGCTCGACGACATCGTCCGGGCAGGTCACACCCCGTACGTCTGTTACACCCAGCAGCCGCCCAACCCCCGGGCCGAGCCCGAGCTCCGCGAACTCTTCCGGTACGAGCGGACGCTGCTCAACACCTACGTCTACCCGTACCTCGACAGCCTCCCCGCCCCCCTGCACAGCAGCTTCCTCTCCCCCGCGGGCATCGCGAAGCTGCACCGGGGAAGCGTCGTCGTCCGCGTCGTCGAGGATGTGAACGACCCCGCCTTCCTGGACTATCTGGCGCAGGAAGACATCCGCGCGGGCTTTTCGGTCCGCTGTTACCAGAAGTTCCGGGCGCCGCTCATCGACCATTTCCGTCCGGCGGCCGGGGCCTCGCCGCTCTTCGCGAACCTTCACCCCGGGCTGCTGCCGGGATACCGGGGCGTGCTCACATTCGCCCGTTCCATGTTGCACGGCGAGGCAGAGGCCGGGTTCACACTCCACCGGGTCAACGAGGAGTGGGACGCCGGAGGTGTCATCTCCGTCAGTGCCGGACCGCTGGACTACACCCGGTCGGTGCTGGAGAACATGTGCCGGCAGCGCGGCGAAGCAGCCGGTCTGCTGGTCCGTGCCATCGAGCAGGCGGCCGGGGAAGGCGTTTGGGACGACCGGCCGCAGGACCCGGGGCAGGCCGGCTACTACTCCCATCTGCGCCGCCCCGAACTCGACGAACTCACCCGCAAGGGCATCGCGCTGGTGCGGCCGCGAGCCGTCATCGACCTGCTGGTCGGCGCCTTCACCCGGCCCGGCTCCCCCGAAAGCTTCGAACTCGGCGGAATCCTCACCGGGGTGACCAGCCACCTCCCCGAACCCGCGCTGGGCTGACCTGCCCCAGGCCCGGCCGACCCACCACCACACCCAAGAGCCACCAGAGAGGACGCCACCATGGCGTTGGACCGCAGCGAGACCGTGCAGATCCTCAGTGAGATCTGGGAGGACCTGCTCGCCGTCGAAGTCGATCCGGACGACGACTTCTTCGACCTGGGCGGCTACTCGCTGCTCGTCGTGAACGTGGTCGCCGAGGCCCGCAAGCGAGGCCTGCGGCTGGAGGCCAACGACATCTACGCGCACAAGACTCCGGCCGCGATCGCCGTCGCCCTGAGCCCCGACGGCGAGTCCGCCACCGTACCCACCGCGAACGACCCCGACTTCGGCAGCGTCTGGGAGACCGGCCTGAGCCCGCTGGAGACCGAACCGGCTGCCACGCTCGTCCCCCTGGCCCCCGAAGGCTCCGGTACCCCCGTCTTCTGCTTCCACTGGGGTACCGGCAACGTTCGCTTCATGCGCGACCTGGTGGACAGCTTCCGCGGCGAGCGCCCCGCGTACGGCCTGGAGATGGCCGGTATGTGGAGCCGCGAACGCCCGGTCCTGTCGATCGCCGAGATGGCCACCCGGTATCTGCGAGAGATCCGCACTGTCCAGCCTCAGGGCCCCTATCTGTTCGTCGGACCGTGCGCCGGCGGCCGGATAGCGTACGAGATCGCCCGTCTGCTGGAGGAGAACGGCGAGAGCGCCGCCGTCCTCGCGGTCGTCAACACCATGCCGCCCGGCACCACGGAACTGGACCCCTCCTGGGGGCTGCGCGAGCTGTACGACTTCCGGATCAACTCGCTGCGCAGCCGTTTCGAGGTGCCCGACCTGCTCACCGACCAGGAGCGGGTGATGCGCGGCATGGTGGAGATCGCCTGGCTGGACGAGGATGTGGACCCCGCCGACCTGCACTGGCGGCAGGCCGTCTGGGCCGCCGGGATCTTCGCCCAGGAGCACTACGAGCCGCGCCCGTACGGCGGTGAGGTCACCGTCTTCCAACTGGCCGAGAACGCGGCCCGCGAGGACGCCGACTGGGGCCGGCTGGCAGCCGTCACCGAGACCCACACCTACGAGTCCGCGGGCACCCTGCCGCTGCTGCGCGAGGCCGCGTTCGCCGAGGCTCTGGCCAAGAAGCTGGCCTCCTTCAGCGGCTGAGCCGCTGAGCCGCACACGACGATCCCGAGGTACATCACCGTGGCAAGCAAAGAGAACACAGCCGGAAGCCGGATCCCGGGCGCTGTCCGGTCCTGGGCGGCCCAACTGGTGCCCGCTCCCGGTCCGGCCCGCAGGCTCGCCGTCCTGACGGTGGTGCAGTCCACCGGATTCGGCCTCTTCCTCAGTTCCAGCGCCATCTTCTTCCGGCGCACGATAGGCCTGTCGGCCCAGCAGGTCGGCCTCGGGCTCTCCGTAGCCGGACTGGCCGGAATGCTGTGCACGGTGCCGATCGGCCGTCTCGCCGACCGGTACGGGGCCCGGCTGCCGCTGCTCGGCGCGTACGTGGCGCTGGCGGTGCTGTTCACCGGCTACTGCGGAGTCACGGGCTTCACGGGATTCGTCGTCGTCGCGGCGCTGATATCGGTCTGCGAGACCGCCTCCAACCCGCTGCGCATGACCCTCACCCATGAAGTGTTCCCGCCCGACGAACGGGTGCGCGTCAGCGCGCAGATGCGCAGCCTGTTCAACCTCGGCTTCATGCTGGGCGCGGCCGTCGCGGCCGGCGCGCTCGCGGTCGACGGCAGGGCCGCGTTCTACGCGGTCATCCTGCTCACGGCGGCGGCGCACACCTGCTGCGCGCTGATCACCTGGCGGCTGCCCGGCCGGGCGGGAACCCCGGCGACCACCACCCTCGAGGCGAAGCCCAAGTCGGGCCTGCGCGACGTGCGGTTCGTGTCGCTCGCGCTGCTGTGCGGGATCCTGGAGCTCTACCAGCCCATCCTGACGGTCGCCCTGCCGTTGTGGATCATCGGCCGTACGCAGGCACCCGGTTCGGTCAACGCCGGACTGCTCGTCCTGGACACGGTGCTCGTGATCGCGTTCCAGGTGGCGGCCAGCCGGGGCGCCGAGACCGCGCCCGGGGCTGCCAGGATGCTGCGGCGTTCCGGGCTGCTGCTGGCCGGCTGCTGCCTGGTGTTCGCGCTGACCCAGGACGCGTCGGCGCTGGTCGCGGTGCCGCTGCTCGTGCTCGGCACCGTGGTGCTCGTGCTGGGCGAGCTGAGCCAGTCGGCCGGCTCCTGGGGGCTGTCGCTGCACCTGCCGCCGCCCGGCAAGCAGGGCGAGTACCAGGGAGTCTTCGCCCTGGGCCGAGGCCTCCAGCAGACAGCGGGCCCATTTCTGGTGACGGCCCTGGCGGTCGGCCAGGGCCGGGTGGGCTGGGCCGTCCTCGCCGTGCTGCTCCTGCTCGCCGGACTGGCCTGCCCTCCGCTGACCAGAGCCGCCGAGGCCGCCCTTGCCACCGCTCCGGCGCGAACCGAACCGGCGCGCTGACCGCAGGCCCCCTTCCCACCCCGAGGATGAGAACCCGTATGCAGCCCGACCCGACCTGGAACCGGACCGCCCGGACCTATCCCGACGGTGACAGCCTCCATGGCATCGTCCGCGCCCACGCACGGACCCGTCCCGACGCCCTCGCGCTGGTCCACGGGACACGGACCGTGACATACGGCCTGCTGGACCGGGCGTCCGACGCGTACGCCGTACAGCTGGCGGCTCTCGGCGTCGGCCGCGGCGACCTGGTACCCGTGCGGCTGCCGCGCGGTGCCGAGCTGGCGGCGGCCGTGCTGGCCGTACTCAAGCTCGGTGCCGCCTACGCCCTGCTGGACGGCGGCTGGCCCCGCTCCCGGGTCGCCGACGTACTGGTCCAGCTGGACGCGAAGGTACTGATCGACGCCCCCGGGGGAGAACTGCCCGAATCTTCTCCGGTGGCACGCTGGTGTCCGCCACCGGGCGGCCTGACGGCTGCCGCCGGGGACGCCGATCCGGATTTCGAGCCGGTGGCCGCCGCGGGCGGAGATCCGGCGTGCGTGTTCTTCACCTCGGGGACGACAGGTTCACCCAAGGGCGTGCTGACGCCGCACCGGGCCACCGTGAGGCTCTTCCGGCCCGGCCCCGGAGGCTTCGCCCGCTTCGGACCCGGCACGGTCATGCCCCAGGCGGCTCCGGTGCCGTGGGACGGCTACTCGCTGGAACTGTGGTCCGTGCTCCTCAACGGGGGGACGTCGCTCGTCGTGGACGAGCCGTATCTGAGCCCGCAGGGTCTGCGGGCCGGCGTGGCCCGGCACGGCGTCGGCACGGCGTGGCTGACCAGCAGCCTCTTCAACATGATCGTGGACGAGGACCTCGCCGCGTTCGACGGCATGACCCAGGTCATGATCGGCGGTGAGCGGCTCTCGGCCCCGCATGTGCGGCGGTTCCTCGCACGGCACCCCGGCATCGCCCTGATCAACGGTTATGGCCCGGTGGAGAGCACCGTCTTCGCGACCACCCACCGGATCAGCCCCGCGGACTGCGACCGCCCGGCCGGTATCCCGATCGGCCGCCCGGTACCCGACACCCAGGTGTACGTACTCGACGGCGACCGGCTCTGTGCGATCGGCGAACCCGGTGAACTGTGCGTCGCCGGTGACGGCCTGGCGCTGCGTTACCTCGGCCGACCGGAACTGACAGCCGAGAAGTTCACCCAGGTCGCGGTCGACGGCCTGCGGCTGCGCGTCTACCGCACCGGGGACGTCGCGCACTGGGACAAGGACGGGCTGCTGCACTACGGCGGCCGAGCCGACCGCCAGGTCAAGATCCGCGGCCACCGGATCGAACCGGCCGAGGTCGAGCGTCAGATCGAGCAACTCCTGCCGGGCGTACGGCACTGCGCGGTGGTCGCCCGGCGCGACGAGGACACCGGCACCTGCCTGTCCCTGGCCGCCTTCTGCGTACCGCACCGCCCCGGCGACACGCTGGACGGAGCCCTCGACACGCTGCGGTCGGCGCTGGTGCGCCACCACGTGCCCGAGGCGCTGATGAGCATCGAGCGGTTCCCGCTCACCGGCAACGGCAAGCTGGACGAGCGGGCGATGCTGGGCCTGCTGCCCGCCCCGGGGCCACCGGCACCGCCCGCGCCGGCAGCGGAGGCCGCATCGGCACCCGGGGATCCTGTCGTCGCCCTCGTCGCGGCGGTTTTCGGGGAAGTGCTGGGGCTTACGGAAATACCGGTGGACGCCGACTTCACCGCCCTGGGCGGTACGTCCCTGGCCGCCGGCCGGGTCTGCGCCCGGCTGTCGGCGCGGCTGGAGCGTCCGGTGCCCGTTTCCCTGCTCTTCCAGCACCCGTCGGCGAACGCGCTCGGAGAGCGGCTGCGCAGCAGCGGGGAGACCGGCACCGGCTTCCCCGCCGAATCGCTCCCCAAGCCGCTCCCCGACGCCGAGATACCGCTCGGCCCGGTCCAGGAGGGCTTCCTCACCCGCCATCTCCTGGTCCCGGACGACCGCGCGGGGCACTGCCTGGCCGCGTGGACGATCGACGGCCCCCTCGACCTGGCCGCCCTTCGCCAGGCCGTGGCGGATGTGCACGAGAGGCATCCCGCGCTGCGCTCCGCGTACGTGATGGGCCGGGGCAGGACCTATGCCGTTCCGGACAGCGCAACGGCTCCTGGCATCGTGGCGCTGCCCACGGCCCCGGCGGAGGAGGCCGCGTTCACCGCGGTGCGTACCGCCCTCGCGGAGCCGCTGGACCTGGCCGAGGGCCAGGTCTGGCGGGCCGCCCTGGCGCCGGTCGACGGCGGTCGCAGGGCCGTGTTCGGGTACGTGGTGCATCACATCGCCTTCGACGGCTGGTCGGAATCGGTCCTGGCCGGCGACCTCGCGGCGGCGTACAACGCGCGTCTCGTCGGCGATGTCCCGGACCGCCCCGTCCTGCCGTCGGCGCCCCGGACCTGGGCCCTGCGTGAGGCCCATCTGGCGGCGGCCGACCTGCCCGGCCAGCGGGAGCGGTTGAAGGCCGTCCTCCGGGGCGTGCCCGATCTGCGTCTCCCGGCAGCCGGTGGAGGCACGGGCGTGCTGCGCGTCGAGGTACCGCTGACGGCCCGCGAGACCGCAGGGGTGAACCGCGAAGCCGCGGCCACCGGCCTCACCCGGTTCGCCGTACTGCTCTCGCGGTACGCGGCCGCGCTGGCCGAGCTCACCGGCCAGGACGACTTCGGTATCGGTGTCCCCCTGGCCCAACGCACCGACACCCGGCTCGAAGAGGCCGTCGGCTGCCACATCGGCATGGTCTGCCTGCGCATGCGCGGTCCCGCGCTGACCGCCGACCGTGCCGCCACAGCGGCGACCGGACGTCTGGTGCGAGAGGCGTTCGCCTGCCAGGACGTCGGCATCGCCGAGGCCGTACGCCTCGTCAACCCGCCTCGTACGTCCCGTTCACCGCTCTTCCAGACGATCTTCGCCTACCAGGACAACACCCCCGCCCGCCTGGCACTGCGCGATGCCCGTACGGCCTTCCGCCGGTTGCCCTACCTGGGAATCCCCACCGAGATCCAGGCCGAGGTCTGGCCGGACGGCGAGGCCCTGCGCATCGTGCTCAACGCCGACGCCGGCGCCGTGTCCGGCGACTTCGTACGGAGCCTGGCCAAGACGTTCTCCGATCTGGTCCGTACGACCGGCGCCTCCTGATTCCCGGCCTCCGCACCTTCGCATCCAGAGACTTGTGAGACCTCCCATGACGAACGTCTTCCCGACCGCCCTCGGCGCCGCCTCCTCGCTGCCCGGACTGTTCCGCGCGGTTGCCGCCGCCCGCCCCGCTGCTCCCGCCGTGTGCGACGACGGCCGGACCCTCACGTACGCCGAACTCGACGAGGCCTCGGACCGGCTGGCAGCCCGGCTCGCCGGCGAGGGGGTGCGCCCGGGTGAACTGGTGGGCCTGCTGCTGGAGCGGTCCGCGGACATCCCCGTCGCCATCCTCGCCGTACTGAAAACCGGCGCCGCCTACGTGCCTCTCGATCCCACCTACCCTGCCGAACGCCTGCGCTACATGGTGAGGGACGCCGGCGTGACGACGGTCGTCGGAGCCGCGGAGCAGGCCAGGGACCGCGGTCTCACCGAGGTCCGCGTGGTCGCCCCGTCCGACTTCTCCGACGACGGCGCGACGGCCGCCCCGGTACCCACGCCCGCACTCGACGGCGGCGAACCGGCCTACGTGATCTACACCTCCGGTTCGACCGGCAACCCCAAGGGCTGCGTGGTCACCCACCGCAATGTGCTGGAACTGCTGCGGGCCGGGCTGCCGCTGTTCCAGGTGGGTCCGGACGACCGCTTCGCGCTGTTCCACTCCTTCAGCTTCGACGTGTCGGTGTGGGAGCTCTGGGCGCCGATGGCCATCGGTGCCACAGCCGTGACCGTGCCGCTGCGGATCGCTCAGTCCCCGGCCGACTTCCTGGCCCACCTCCAGGAACAGCGGATCACGGTCCTCGGCCAGGTCCCCTCGGTCTTCCGCTCGCTCGAGATGGCCCACGAGGAAGCAGGCCGCCCCGAACTCGCCCTGCGCTACCTGGTGTTCGCCGGAGAGAGCGTGGATCTGGACGTGGTGAGCGGATTCCTCAAGGCATACCCCGGTGCCGCGCCGACCGCCGTGAACATGTACGGGCCCACCGAGACCACGGTGTACGCCACCCACCGCGTGCTCACCCAGGCGGATTTCGACGGCGCGGTCCGCTCACCCATCGGCACCGCCCTGCCGCACCTGGACCTGGAGATCCGCGGCAACGACCTCGAACCGCTCCCCGACGGCGAGTGCGGCGAACTCCTGGTCGCGGGCACCGGTGTCGCCGAGGGCTACCTCAACCGCCCCGACCTCACCGCCGAACGGTTCGTCACCCTTGACGGTCCGGACGGCCCGCGCCGCTACTACCGCACCGGCGACCTGGCCCGCAGGCTCCCGGACGGCTCCTTCGAATACCTCGGACGCAACGACCAGCAGATCAAGCTGCGCGGCTACCGCATCGAACTGGGCGAGGTGGAGGCCGCACTGCGTACCCACGAACACGTCAAGGACGTCGCCGTCACCGTGGTCACCACCGCGGCCGGAGCTCAGTTCTTCGTCGCGTGCGTCGTACTGACCGACGACGCCCCTGCCAAGCCCGCGGGTGTCCTGCGCGCCCACGCCATGACCGTCCTCCCGCGCTACATGGTTCCCGACCGCTACCAGCCCGTCCCCGCGCTCCCGCTCACCGGCTCCGGCAAGCTGGACCGCAAGGCCCTGCAGTCCCTGGCGGCCCCCCGCAAGCCGTCCGCCAGGCCTGCCTAGCAGCCGAGGTAGAACCGGATGGTCGTACCGTTCAGGTCGGTGTGAACCCGGACCAGGTCCGCGACGGCGTGCACCAGGAGCAGGCCGCGTCCGCCGCGCTGGTCCCGGGTGGCCGGGCGGCGGCCGACGAGCGGGTCGGTCAGCTGCCCGCGGTCGCGGACCTCGCACACCAGCTGGGAGTCCTCCGCCCAGATCCGCAGGCTGCCGGAGCCGCCGCCGTGCACCACGCTGTTGGTGGTCAGCTCGGCGACCGCCAGAGCGAGGTCGTCCAGGCGTACGCCGGACAGGCCCAGCCGTGCGCCCCACGCGACGGCGAAACGCCTGACGACCGGCAGTTCGGCGGTGCCGAAGTGCTGGGGCCCGGCCGCCGCGGGGGCCGGAGCGAGGGGCTGGTTGTAGTGCGCGACGACCTGCCCGGGCGCGTAGGACGGGCTGGGCCGCCGACTGCCGCCGGAGACGATCACCGGGTGGGTGGCGTAGGCGTCGGCGAGCACCTTCTCGTCGAGGAGCTCGGCGTCGTACGGGCACAGGATGGTCACGTCCCGGCCCTCGAAGGCAGGGTTGATCAGCGCCTCGTGCTGCACGCACGCCGGGTACTCGACGCTGCTGCGGCCGGCCCAGATCGGCTCCCCGATGATCCGCACATGTGTCTGAGGGTGGCCATCGGCGAAGGCGCGCAGCACCCTCGGGATGATCCGGCCCGGGTTGCGGCCCGCGTCGGTCATGTCGAGGAAGCGCACGGCCGCGGCATCCCCGCCGAGGCTGTCCTTGAGAAGGTTCAGGTTCGGGCCGGGCACGGCGACCGCCACCGGATGCCCGGCTCGCAGCCCCTCGCGGATGAAGGGCACCGTGCCGTCCAGGTACTCCTCCTCGCCCCGGTAGAAGAGGGCGGGATGCACGAACGGCTCGTCGGTCGACTCGTCGGTCGACCCAGCGGTCGTCGTGGCCGTCATCGTGCCACCACCTCGATCACGGACAGGTCGGGCCAGAACATCTCAAGCAGCCGTGGCAGAGCGGCGGGCGGCCGTTCGACCACGATACGCCGCTCCGGCGAAAGGCCCTGAGCGGCCACCGCCAGGGCAGAGGCACCGGCGACATCGACGAACGTCACGGCGGACATCTCCAGATGGCACACGATCTCCTCACGCAGGGTCATACGAAGGGACAGTTCCTCCAGCGCCCGCTCCCAGGCCGGACACGTGGCCGAAGTGATCTCGCCGACCGCCCGCCACCCCGCCCGGTCCCGCAGCGGCCGCAGCCGCAACTCGCTTCCCGACGAAGCCGCCACCGACGCCGAGGCATCCGCCCGTCGCAAACTGCCCACGCCCCACCCCCGTGTGCCGGTCGCACCCCAGTATCCGTTCGGCGTGCGGTAGGCGGAGGGAGACGCTGACGCGCACCTCCGGCACGACCGGCACGATGTTGCCACTTCCCCCTGCCCCGCAACCTCAGATGCATGCGCGGCTCTTCGCGCAGCGCCTGACGCTCAGTGCCTGACGCGCAGCGTCTTACGCACAGCGGGGCCGAGCCGACGCAGGGTCGCAAAACGATCCCCATATCTCCACGCCGGTTCCGGAATAGGCCCTCCCGGACGGGGAAGACGCGACAGCACAACGGCCGCGGGCTACGTCAGAGCCGCGTGCAGCGTGGCGCGGACCCCGACGGCACATCCGGACCCCAGACCCGAGGTGAGTACATGTCTGTCGTCCCCACTTCTCCATCGTCGGCATCGGTCGCCACCGGGCCGCTGACCATCCGCACCGAGATGTGGGGCACCACGGTGGTCCTGACACCGAGCGGGGAGATCGTCCACGGCTGCACAACGATGCTCGACCCTGCCCTGGGCAAGCTCCCCGGCGATACGGACGGGCTGGTCCTGGACATGACCGAGGTCACCTTCATGGACACGGCCGGACTCCAGTTCCTGGAGCGACTGGAGGACTTCGGAGCAGCCGCCGGCATCCCGTTGTGGACCGTCAACTGGAACGGCCAGCCCCGCCGCATCCTGGAGATCACCGGCCTGTCGGTCCCTGCCGCCGCGTCCGACCCCGCAGGTTCCACCTCCGGGTGGCTGCCCCCGGACACTCATCACCTGGTCGCCCTGCTGGGCTCCGACCAGGGACTCTCCGCAGTGGCCGCGGAACGCGCGGAACAGGTGCGGCGACTCCAGGCGGAGGTCCAGCAGTTGCAGCAGGCCATCGAGACCCGCCCGGTCATCGACCAGGCCCGCGGAATCCTCATGGCCGTCGAAGCGTGCACCGCCGACCAGGCCTGGAACGCCCTGCGCGACGCCTCCCAGCACACGAACACCAAACTCCGGGACGTCGCCGGGGCGATCGTCACGGCGAGCACCGGCGGCCCGCCTCCGCCCGAGCCCGTGCGAACGGCGCTACGGGACGCGGTGCGGCGGCAGCAGCGGCGGACGCCCTGACGAGCAGGGCCTTTTCGGCAGTGACGGACATGTGGATGCAGGCGGGGGCAACCTGTCCGTTGCTACAGGTCGAAGACGGCGCGCAGCCCGATTTCGACGGCTTCCATGATCCGTTCGTCCACCTGCCCCAGTTCCTCGGTGAAGCGCGCGCCGGACAGGGTACGGAACTCGCCCAGCACGATGGTGCCTGAAGAGGGAGCGCTGACAGGAATGTCGACGAGTGTCGCCTCTCGCACCTGCTGCGGGTAGATCAGTACGCACGTGGCGGTTTTGTTCTGCGAGTTCAGGGCGTCGGACGAGATCACCAGGACATGCGCGGGGCCGCCGGCGAAGGAAAGCTGGTAGACGTTCCCACGCTTCATCGGCCCGCCACCCGCGCCCAGCGCTTCAAGGTGGCGTCCTCGGTTTCGGCAGGCTCGGCAGCAGTGATCACGATTCCGGCCTCGGCCCGCACCCGCGCGGATTTTTCCAACTCCTCCGAGAGCATCTCGCGGCGCAGTATCCGCGCGGTGTAGGCGGAGGAGTTTCCCTTGGCCTTCACGAAGGCGGCCACCTCGTCGGGCAGGCTCATCGTCATGTTCACTGTCATGCGGACATCATACTCACCGTCATGCCGACTGGAGGTGATCTGTGCCAGGGGAGGGGGAGCCAGGCATTCGAAGTGGCATCGCAAGGCGCGCGGGCCGCATCTCGTACGGGCGTGTGCCGATCCTGCCGCCGGATGCCCCCGGCGCCACGCATTGCGTATGGCGCCGGGGGCATCGCAGCCCTGTGAATCTGCCCCAGGAGGCCTCAGCCGAGGGCCAGCATGCCCGACCAGCCACCACTGGGTACCGCTGTAAAGGCCCCGAGGGCTGAACGGCCGCCCGGGTAGAAGCGGACGGAACCGGTTGCCGTGACCGCCCAGATGTCCGGGATGGCGTCACCGTTGCCATCGGCTGTGCCGTACAGCAGTTTGATGTCGGTGCTGGTCCAGCCGGACGTCGCGTAGTCGGTGTTGTCCACGCCGCCGGCCGAACTCCCCGAAGTGGAAAGCGAGTCGAGGTTGACGCCGCCGGTCGCACTGTCCTTGATCCCGGTACGCAGTGCGAGACGGCCACTGCTGATGACCCGGTAGAGCATGTCCGTGACTCCGTCCCCGGTGATGTCCTGGAGGCTGACCAGGTCACGGGTCGCCCACGCCGGGCCGGTGTTCAGAGCCCTGATCGCCTCGACGGTGGCCCCGTTGTAGCCGGTGAGGGCCCACACCGTCTCCACGGTGTCGCTGTCCTTCACGGTGAGGAAGAAGTCGGGCTTGCCGTCCCCCGTGGCGTCACCGGACGACACGATCTGGGTGACGGCCGCGAGATTTGGCCCGCCTGCCGGGAGCAGGATCTCCTGTCGTTTGTCGATGTTGACCGCGCCGTAGCCGTCGCCCGGGTAGACCCACAGTTTGCCCTCGCGCACGGCGACGAGGTCCTGGAGGCCGTCGCCCCCGTAGATGTCGCCGAGGTGCGCGAACATCGTGTTCTTCCAGTAACCCGAGTCCGGCCCGACGTACAACGGTTTGCCGTCGGCCACGTTCCCGTTCGGGTCCTTCTCCGGGTTCTCCCGGTAGGAGCCGGACATCGCCGGCCCGAACGTACCGGTCCCCTTGGTCAGGTCGGAGTTGCCCCTGCTGGGATACATCCAGAGTTCTCCACTGGCGGTCACCACCATCAGGTCCGCGAACTCGTCACCGGTGAGGTCGCCCGCCGCGTCGGCCTTGTCCCTGGGGGTGACGTAGAAGAAGTACTTCCGGGGTTCCGACACATGGCCCACGTCGTCAACTGCCCGTACGTACAGCACATTCGGCCCGGCGAGTGGCGGTTTGGCGCCGTTCCAGGTGGTCGTGGTCGAAGTCGTGGCGCCGTTCAGACGGGGGAGGGAAGCCGTGTACGTGGGCGTGTTGAAGGCGAACTCGTACTTCACCACATCCGTCTGAGTGGCCCTGAAGACGAAAGACCCCGCCGTGCCGAACTTGACCTTGCTCCAGATCCCGTCAGCGGCCTCGTTGTGCAAACCGTTCCTGTTGCTGTCCCCGTCGGGAAACTGGACCGAGGTGACGACGGGTGGCGTCGGCCGTGAACTGTCGAAGACGAAGCGGCAGTACGGTGACTTCGAGGGCGTGAACGCGGAGGTGGCCCCCGCCTTGTCCACGGCGCGAACCCGCCAGGAGTAAGTGGCCCCGTTCGTCAACCCGCTGGTGGAGAACGGCTCGGTGTGTTCCCGGGTCGAACCGGACTGGCCGTCGATCGGTACCGTGCCCTTGGATCCCAGCAGATTGCCACTGCCGTCCTTCAGCCACAGTTCGAAGCGCAGCGAGGCCAGGTTGTTGTCCTTGTCGGTCGTGCTCGCCCAGAAGGTGATTGAGGAGGCGCCCACGTTGACGTACGGCGCGATGGTGTCGCACGACAGGTCGGGATCGAGGTCCAGCCGGGTGGGCGCGCTCGGCGGGCGGTTATAGACCAGCTCGATGTACGGGCCGTTGTCCTTGTCGGCCGCGAACTTCTTCCAGGAGTACGCGGAGCCCTCGTCACCCGCGCGCAGACCGAGGGTCAGGGAGTCGGCGCCGTCCGAAAGCGCCTTCTGGGCGGCCCGTTTGACGTCGAACTCCTCGTACGCGTCCGGGCAGGTCGCCGCCTTGTATCCGTGGGCGAAGCTCTTGCTCGCCAGCTTGTTGCCGGCCGTCATGCTGGGCGCGTTCCGCCAGGTCGTCTTGTTGCTGATCGGCCCGGTGACGTACACGTTCACGCTGCGCGCGCTGCACGACCAGGAGTACGTCTCCAGAATGTGCAGCTTCGCGGTCGTGACGGTGGAGCCCTTCAGGTCAGGGTTCCAGGCCATGGTGAAGAAGGACCGGGACGTCCCCCAGGTGTCCGACTCGAAGCCGACCCGCGCCTCGCTCGTCCCCTGGTTGAAGTTCCGGCCGTCGTAGAAGTTCGCGTTGGGGTGACGGCTGTAGGCCGTCGTCCAATGGTTGTGGTGTTTGCGGATCGACGGGTCGACGAAGACCGGGTACACCGTGTCCGCCTCGTCGAGGAACTCCTGATCAGGCGTCAGCGTCCAGGTCGAGCCGTTCAGGTCGGTCTCGATGAGCGTGCCCTTCGAGTCCGGCTGCGGGCCGGCCAACGACGGCAGATCGAGCGTCGCGCCCGCACCGGAATGTGTCGGATCAGGCGAAGCCTCCGCCGGTACGGAGGGATTGGCGCCCTCACCTTCCGAAGCGGACGGGTCCGGGGCCTCGTCGGTGGCGTCCGGGAGTACCTCGGCGGCCGTGTCCCCCGAGTCGACGTAGTCGGAGGTGTCGCTCGGTTCGGGGGACTCCGTCGGGGATTCGGAGTCGTCGGGTGCGCTCGACTCGTCCTCGGACAACGACTCCGAGGCGGTCGGCGAAGCGCTGCTGCCGGCTTGGCCGTCGGTGAGCGCCGGGGTACCCGAGCTGTCCCACATCAAGGGGGTGGGGGAGACCGCCACCTCCTCGCCGTCGCCGTCCTCGGCGCTGATGATGCCCGTGGTCGGGTCCAGGGAGAAGCTGAGATCGGGGGAGGACAGACCGTACGACAGCTGCGCCACACGCGAATCGGCCGCCGCCGCACGGGTCTTCAGGACGAGCAACTGCGCGAAGCCCCCGTCATCCGCCGTCAGCACCAGGTCGGCGCCGGGCAGGATCTCCGGGTAGAGCGCTCGCGAGCCATCGATGATGGGCGTCGGAATGTCATAGGGCCAGGTCAGGACGATGTCGTGGCCGCCGGTGCTCAGGGTGACGAGCGCATTGCCAGTCGTCGCCGCGGTGTCCGCCTGCGCCAGCAGGGGGACACGGAGCGAGCCCGCTCCGCGATCGGCCCGGTCGTCCTGCTCACGGGCATTCGTACCCGGCGAGAAAGTCATCCGTACGTTCGTCGCCCTGGGAGACCAGCCGTCCTCGGTCTGCCCGAGCGAGGTGTCGATCGCCCGCCAGGTCCCGTCCACCTTGGCCCGGATGGGCGTCGCGTGGATCCGCCGCTGTGACAGGCCGTCCGGCCGTGCCCACGTGGTCTCGTACGCCGTACGCAACCCTGTGACCTCGACCGGTTTCCCGGTCCGCGCCGCCTTCGCCGCAGCCTCGGCCTGACTCAACGGCGCGTTGTTCCGGGCCTGTTCCCCGGGCTGTGACCGCTCCCCGCCGTCACTCAACCCGGCGTACGTCAGGCCGGAGGCCGCGATGACAGCCACGACGGCCGCCGCGATGATCCGGCGTCCGGGTCTGCGGCGCCATCTGCTCGGCCGTGTGCTCGACATGCGCGAGTTTCCTTCCCCCCTGGGACAACGGGACCAGAGCATGGCCCAATGCGCGGCTGCCGTCACGCGCCGTTTTTCGACGACAAGTGGACTGCGGTCTCTTGGCGGGCCCTAAAGAAATGCTTTGGGAGTGATTGACCTGTACATGATGTGATCATTGCCACTAACCCACAGGGAACTCTGGCTTTCCTTACAACTGAGACAAAGAATCTCCACGTTCTTTGACGTGGTTTTACCTGCGTGCGGCCTTCCCAGGCGGCCGCTTCATGCCGTCCGGGGGGACCAGCAGTGTCATTCTTTTCGTCCGCGCGCTTCAGAGGCCGTCGGTCCGTCCTGCTCTCCACCGCGGTGCTGACACTGTCGATCGCCATGCTGCCGACGCAGGCCCTGGCCACGCCGCCGGATCCGGCGAGCGCGGAAGTGCCCCGCGATGACGTCCCGTTGGAGGAACTCCCCGACGAACAACTGGTCACCGGTACGGACGCCAACGCCAGGCTCGGCAAGATCGGGCTGTCCGCTCTGGTCAACCGGGACGAAGCCCCGGCCGGTACCACCACCCCGGCCACCTCCGGCACCCAACCGGTCGAATTCGGGAGCGCCACGTCAACGGCCGCGCTGCGGACCAGCTCCGCTGTGACCCAGGCCGCCTACAAGCCCGCCGGCAACCTGCCGGTGAAGCTGGGCCAGGCCCCGGATGCCGCCGCGCCGACCGGCTCCTGGTCGGTCACCGTCTCCTCCCGTACGGCGTCCGTGTCGACCGGCGTCGACGGCGCGGTGGTCTCGGTGACCGCGCCCGCCACCGGCTCGGTGCCGATCTCCGTCCAGCTCAGCTACAAGACGTTCGAGAATCTCTACGGGGCCGACTGGGCCTCCCGCCTGCACTTCGTCCAGTTCCCTGAGTGCTACCTCTCCACCCCCGACGTGGAGGAGTGCCAGGCGTACACCGAGCTGGACACGGACAACGACACCAGCGCCAAGACCATCACCGCCACCGTCGACACCGCCGCCGACGGCACCGTCTCCAGTTCCGCGGCCGTGGCCCCCGCCCCCGCCGACTCCTCCGGTGTCATCCAGGCCTCGTACACCCGGGCCCGACCGGCAGCAGCCGCCACCGGCGACAAGGCGGTCATCGGCGCCGTGGACTCCGGTGGGAGCGCGGGCGGTTCGTTCAAGGCGACCCCCCTGGCCTCCAGCGGCAAATGGGCGGCGGGCAGTTCGTCGGGCGCGTTCACCTGGTCCTACCCGATCACGGTCCCGCCCGCGCCCGCCGGTCCCGCACCGCAGATCTCCTTCGACTACAACTCGCAGACCGTGGACGGCAAGACCGCCACCTCATCCCCGCAGGTGTCCTGGATCGGCGAGGGCTGGGACTACGACCCGGGCCACATCGAGCGCCGCTACCGCACCTGCAAGGACGACCGCGACGACGTCACCGACGGGGTGGCCAACAACAAGGAGAAGAAGTACAAGACCTCGGACCTGTGCTGGGTCTCGTACAACGCGGTCATGTCACTCGGCGGCCGGACGGTCGAGCTGGTGCGCGTCAGCTCCACCTCCGAGATCTACCGTCCCCAGAACGACGACGGAACCCGCGTCGAGTTGAGGACCGACGGCGACAACAAGGACAACAACGACGAGTACTGGCTCGTCACCACACCCGACGGCACGAAGTACTACTTCGGCCAGAACAAGGTGGGCGGCTCGCACGCTGCCACCGACTCCGTCTTCACCGTTCCCGTCTACGGGAACCACCCCGGTGAGCCCTGCCACCAGGCTGCCTTCGCCGACTCCCGCTGCGACCAGGCCTGGCACTGGGGTCTGGACAAGGTCGTGGATGTCAACGACAACGCGATGATCGTCAACTGGAAGCGGGACGCGAACTACTACGCGGCCAACAAGAAGTTCAAGAACCCGGTGTCGTACGACCGAGGCGGCTACCCGCTCTCCATCGAGTACGGCCTGCGCACCAACGACCTCAACTCGCCCTCCGCAAGGGTCGTTTTCGACGCCCAGCAAAGGTGCCTGGAGACCGACAGTTCCTGCGCCCCGACGAAGTTCGACGTCACAGACGACCCGGCCTCGTACCAACCCTGGTGGGACAGCCCCGGCAACCTCAACTGCAAGTCAACCTCCAAGCTCTGCCCGGCCTTCCCCTCCTTCTGGACCCGGATGCGCCTGGCGTCCGTGACCACCGAGGCCGCCCGCCCCGGCACCTCCGGGCTGACCAAGGTCGACACGTACACGCTCCGCCAGTCTTTCCCGCGTGATTGGTACGACACCTCGCCGGCCCTCTGGCTCAACGCCATCACCCGTACCGGCTTCGCCCCCGGCGACACCTCCGGCACCGTGATGTCAGCGGACGGTGTGAGCTTCGCCCCTTACACCCCCGCCTCGAAGGGCGAGCCGCTGAGCGGCTACTACGCCGACAACCAACTCCCCAACCTCGTCCCCCGCAGCAAGAACGACGCGCGTCCGGGCTTCATCCGCCCCCGCATCGGCAGTGTCGCAACTGAGCAGGGCGGCTCCATCGCGGTGACGTACGACGGTGGCTGCCGGACCCAGCCGACGGTCTCTCCCGAGGACAACCACGGCACCTGCTATCCGGTCCGGTGGTCCCCGGACGGTGAGGTGGAGACCCCGAAGATCGCCTGGTTCAACAAGTACGTCGTCGACACGGTGACCGAGACCGACAGGATTTCAGGGGTCTCCGAAGTAGTTGTCACCAAGTACAGCTACACGGAGCCGGCCTGGGGCAAGGACGACGACGAGTTCTCCAAGCCGTCCCTGCGTACCTACGGTGTGTGGCGTGGCTACCAACAGGTGGCCACGGCCGAGGGGAAGAAGAGCGGCGGCACATCCACCCAGACCCAGTCCTACTCGGTCGTCCGCTACTTCCGTGGCGCGGGCGGTGCCGTCAAGGACTCCAAGAGCGAAGTGACGCTCCTCGCCGACGACGCACCCCAGTACGCGGGCATGGTCGCGGAGACCATCAGTTACACGGGCAGCTTTGAACCTGTGCCCGGCAGCGACGGCCCCGTCGTCAAGCGGACCCTCAACTACCCCTGGTCCAAACAGACCGCCTCCCGCACCCGCGACAACGACACCTCACCCCTGCTCGCCCACCGGACCGGCGTCCAGCGCACCGACGCCATCCAGAAGCTTGGCACCGACAGCTGGCAGGCGGTACGCACCGAGACCGACGTCGACCCCGACCACGGACTTCCCGTCCAGGTGCAGACATCCGTGGTCAAGCCCGGGTCCGGCGGCGCGGACACCTTCAGCGAATACCGCTGTACCAAGACCGAGTACGCCCACAACGCGACGGCCGCCAACATCATCGGCCTGCCCAAGCAGGTCCGTACGACGGCGACTTCCTGCGCTGCCCACGACTCAGCCAACCTCGCGACCCAGCTGATCAGCGCCACTCAGATCAGCTACGACTCCCTCACATACGGTGCCGTGCCGGTCAGAGGTCGACCCACCAGCGTGGCGACCAACCCCGCCTCGGGCTCCGGCTACTCCGTCGTCACCACCTCCACGTACGACGACCTGGGCCGAATC
This sequence comes from Streptomyces sp. SID12501, assembly GCF_010550245.1. GTDB lineage: Bacteria > Actinomycetota > Actinomycetes > Streptomycetales > Streptomycetaceae > Streptomyces. The sequence continues at coordinate 210,234 of NZ_JAAGLU010000008.1, read as the reverse complement.
CGCACCGCGACCGCCCCCAGCTCCGTCGGTGTGGTCAAGACCGAGACGCAGTACACCCCCGCTTCCGGTGGTCCGGTGACCGCCGTCAAGACGATCAACCCGGCAGGCCACACCACCCTCACCACCTTCGACCCGGGCCGTGGCCTTCCGCTCACCGTCACGGACACCAACAACCGCGTCACCCGCACCGAGTACGACGCGCTCGGCCGTCTGGTGAACGGCTGGTCGGCCTCCCGTTCCTCGGGCAGTCAGACCCCGAACGTCAAGATCACGTACCAGATGGCCAAGGCCACCGACAACGTGACCAAGCCCAGCACGGTGACCGTCGAGACCCTCAAGGACAACGGCACCTACGCCAAGCAGACCACCATCTACGACGGACTCGGGCGCCCCTTCCAGACCCAGGCCGAAGCCCACGGCCGGGGCCGCGTCATCACCGACACCCGCTACGACGACCACGGCCTGGTCAGGGAGCAGACCGGCGGCTACCTGGTCCAGGGCGAACCGCAGGCCACGCAGTTCAAGCGCAAGTCCGACTCGCCGGTGCCCACCATGACCCGGACCGTGTACGACGGTCTGGAGCGCGCGATCAGGACGACGACGCTCCACAGCGGCAAGGCGGTCTACTCCAGCTCAGCCACCTACGGCGACGACTGGACGCTCACCAGCCCGGCCGGCGGCGCCACACCCCCCGTCAAGACCTCGACCGACGCTCTCGGCCGTGTCAGCCTCGTCCAGCACTACACCGACAGTGCCCTCAGCCACTGGCGCACGACCTCGTACTCCTACGACTCCCGTGGCAACCGCCGCCAGGTCAAGGACCCGGCCGGCAACCTGTGGACGTACAACTACGACTCGCGCGGCCGGATGACCGACTCCACCGACCCCGACGTCGGCACGTCGTCCTTCACCTACGACGACCTCGACCGCCGCATCAGCGCCACGGACTCCCGCAACCTCACCACCTTCACGGAGTACGACACGACCGGCCGGGTCAAGGCGGTCCGGGAGGGATCGGCGACAGCGTCCCCGATCATCGAATACGCGTACGACCCGGCGGGTGCGCTGGGCCTGCTCTCGTCCACGACCCGGCATGACCGGACCGGCGACTTCGTGGACCGGATCACCGGCTACGACACCGATTACCGCCCCACGGGCCGCGAAGTCACCATCCCGGAGGGTGCCGCGACTGCGGGTCTGGCCCGCAAGTACGCGTATGCCTACACGTACACCCCCACCGGCAAGCCGCTGACGACCACACTCCCGGCGGTCGGCGGGCTGGCTCAGGAGAAGGTCGTCACCCGCTACGACAGCGACGGCCTGGCCGAGTCCACCTCCGGCCTCAGCTGGTACACGTCCGACGTAACCTACTCCCCGTACGGCGAGGTCCTGCGTACGGTCAGCGGTCCCCAGCCCTACCGCGTGTGGACGACCAACTTCGTCGACGAGCACACCGGCCGCGTCCAGCGCAGCGTCTGGGACCGCGAGACCGACGCCTCCCACCGCATCACCGACGCCTACTTCTCCTACGACCGGGCGGGCAACGTCACCTCCGCGGCCCGCCAGCAGATGGACGGCACGGTCGGCACGACCGACAACCAGTGCTTCACCTACGACCAGCTCGGCGAACTCGTCCACGCCTGGACCTCCAACCTCAACTTCGACCCGGTGGCCACCGGCGGCACTGGCTGCAAGTCCGCCTCCGGCACCAACTGGGGCTACCGCACGGACGGTCAGATCTCCACCGGTCCCGTCGCCGAGGCCGCGGACTCCGCGACGGACACCACGGCCCCGGACAGCGACCTCACGACGTCTCTTTCCAGGACGGCCCCTGCTTCGGGCACGGTCTCCACCGGCTCCACGGCTTACTGGGACGCCTACACGTTCGACGTCACCGGCAACCGCACGTCGCTGACCGAGCACGCACTCGGCGCGACGGCCGCGACGGCGACCACGGCCTACACACACGACACCACCAACACGACCACGCGTCCCCACCTCCTCACCTCGCGCACGGTCACCAAGCCCAACGTCACCCCCGTCACCAGCAGCTACGCCTACGACGCCGCAGGCAACACCACGGTCCGACCCGGCGGCACCAGTGGTCAGTCCCTCACCTGGACGGCCCAGGGCAAGCTCGCCACCGCCTCCGACGGTAACGAGAACCCCGCCGCCATCACCGGCCTGGGCGGCTTCTGCCTCGACGTCCGCAACGCGGCCACGGCCGACGGCACGGTCATCCAGATCTCCACCTGCAACAGCGCCGACGCCCAGAAATGGACGCTGGCCCTCAACGGCCAGCTCAAGGCCCTGGGCAAGTGCGCCACCGCCGTCGGAACGGCCGACGGTGGCGCGGTCCAGCTCTCGACCTGCAACAGCTCCGACGCCCAGAAGTGGACGCTCGGCGCGAACGGCAGCCTCAAGAACACGGCCTCCGCCCGCTGCCTGGACATCCCCGGCTCCAGCCCGGTTTCCGGCACCGCTCTCCAGATCGCCACCTGCGCCAGCTCCACCGACCAGCGCTGGACCCTCACCGACCGCACCGACTACGTCTACGACGCGAGCGGCAACCGCCTCCTGGAGCGGACCAAGTCCGGCGCCACGCTCTTCCTCGGCGAAACCGAGGTAACGGCCAACACCGCCGGCACGATCACCCGCGCGGTCCGCGCCTACGCCCACCCGGGCGCCCCGACGGTCGTCCGCACGACCGCAGGCACGGCTACCGGCCACAAACTCACGGTCCTGCTCAACGACCCCCTTGGCACGGCAACCACCGCCGTCGAGGAATCCGTGGGCCAGCCCCTGACCCGCCGAGCCTTCAAGCCCTACGGCGAATCCCGAGGAACCCCGACTGCGGCCTGGCCCGACCGCCACACGTACCTCGGCGTGGGCATCGACGATGGGGCTACGACTGGGCTCACCCATGTCGGGGCGCGGGAATACGACCAGAATGTTGGACGGTTCATCTCCGCTGACCCGATCATCGACTTGGCGGACCCGCTCCAGATGAACGGGTACGCCTACTCCAACAACAGCCCGATCAGCAGGTCCGACCCAAGCGGTCTCATGATCGACGGTGCCGGCGACTGCGGAGCCATAGGGACCTGCAATGTCGGTAGCAAGCCAGAGCACATCAAGAACAACCCTGACGGCAAGCTACGCAATGGAAGCACCGGCAGCACCGGGACGACCCAGGGCAACGACAGCAGTTGCGTGTGTGGCCTCGTCGGGACCCCTATTGGTGGCGATCCTTTCGTCAACCCCAACTTCAGTGACGAGGAACTGAAGAACTGGACCAACACGGCGCCGGCTTTGGACCCGGTGGCAAAGGAAGTAGCTATTGCCGCGTGCGGTTGGGTTCCATTCCTCGGGGCTGGTTGCGACCTGTATGACCTCAAACGCTCGTGGAACGAGGGTGACGCGGTCGGGGTTGTCACTGGGGTCATCGGCTTCTTGCCTCTGGGAGACGTCGTCAAGGCTCCCAAGCAGGTAGATAACATCCTCGACGCGATGAAGGCGGCAAAGAACGCCTGCAAGTGCTTCCTGGCAGGTACCGACGTCCTCCTGGCCGACGGCACCACCGAGGACATCGAGGACATCGAACTCGGCGACGAGGTCCAAGCCACCGACCCCGAAACCGGAGAGTCCGGCTCCAGAAAAGTAACCCGTCTCATCGTCACCGAGAGCGATAAGAAATTCAACGAGCTGTCCATTGCTACAGAGGACGGCATCGAGAAGCTCACGGCCACCCACGAGCATCCCTTCTGGGTACCTGAACTCGGCCAGTGGGTGGCGGCACACGACCTCGCGAACGGCATGCACCTACGCAAGCCGGACGGCTCAACCGTCACGGTCACCGCAAACAGGCCCTTCTCGAAGCACGCTCGCACGTACAACCTGACGGTCGATGACCTTCACACGTACTATGTGCTGGCGGGGCAGACGCCGGTGCTTGTACACAATTCCGGCGGTTGCATTCCGTGGTCAAGTGGAAGTGTTTCAAGGGCGTCCAAATCTCTGACCGATGGCGCGACGAGCGTCACGGTAAAGAGTCGCTCCGAGGCGGAGGAGCTGTTCCTCCGGACATATCAAGGGGCTGGCTACAGAAACGCGTCCGGAATGGACGGAGTTGGAACGAAGCAGTACTACGGGACTAAGCGCGGGACGTACCACTGGGATGACCAACTTGGGGAGGATGGTCGAGTTCTTGGGCACGGCGCCGGGAACCGCGATGGGGATCTCCCTCACTTGCAAGTGCATACTTTCGACGGCCCAATTGTTCGAATCTTCTGGGGCGGCTGACATGCAAGTTCAAGCGAAGAACAGGCTTCTGATGTCCAAATCGGATATCGCTGCCCGGAGGGCTTCTAGTTCCGCAGATAGCGAGTCTTGGATCTGGGTTATCCCACTCCAGTCTGGAGACTTTAGAGTCCGAGCATTTGAAGTGCTTCGCGATCTACTGGCCGACGATAACGACATCTACGATGGGAATATGTCCATCGTTCATGACGAGACGGTCTCATCGATTGATGATGTCGACGATGCTGTTATCCGGGCAGGTGTCGATCCTGAAGAGCTGGACGCGCCGTGGAAATGCGAATTTCCGCTATAGCTCAAGCGTGAGGTTTTGAGGCCCCGCGGAACGGCTCTGACGAAGATTTTCGTTCAGGTCGCTCCACGGGGCTTCTGCCGTGCTTGACGGCAACGCTGACGGCAACGTCAGCGGACGACCACCGCTGAGGGCAGCGGCTCTTCGGAGTCGCCGCCCTCAGCCAGTACATCGCTCAGGGTGTCGATGGCCTGGCGTTGGAGGCGGAGGCGGACGTGGGCGTAGACGCCGGCGGTGACTCCGATGTGGGCGTGGCCGAGGAGTTCCTTGATGACGACGAGATCGACGCCTTGTTCCAGGAGCAGGGTGGCGGTCGAGTGTCGGAGGTCGTGGAAGCGGATGGTCCGGAGTCCTGCGCTGTGGAGGAGGCGGCGGAAGCGGCGGGTGAGGTTGGTGGGGTCGAGCGGCTGGCCGTTCGGGGTGGTGAAGACGAGGCCGTTGTTCGTCCAGCCCGTTCCGGCCGTCTGGCGTTCTTCCTGCTGCTGTTCCTGGTGGATCTTGAGGGAGCTGATGCATTCGGTGGTTAGGGCGATGCGGCGCTCGGAGGCCAGGGTTTTGGTGTTCAGGACGGTCAGACCCTGGGTGCGGGTGCGCTGGAGGGAGCGGTGGATGGTGGCGGTGCCGTCGTCGAGGTCGAGGTCTTCCCAGTGGAGGCCGAGGAGTTCGCCTTTGCGGAGTCCGGTGCGCAGGGCGAGTTCGTACAGGGCGTGAAGCCGGTCGCCGTTGGCCGCATGGAGGAGTTGCCGGGCTTCGGCGGCGGTGAGGGGCTGGAAACGCCTGGGGCGGGGCGTGGTCGTTTTGACGTTCCGGGCGACGTTGCGCGGCAGTTCGTCCTCGCGGACGGCGTGTTCCAGGGCGGACTTGAGGACCGCGTGGACGTACGTCACGGTCAGCGGTGAGAGCCGCTTTCCGCAGCACTGGCCGATGGCGCAGCAGGACCGCCGAACGGAGTCCCGGTCCTGGGCGCAGCACTGGCAGGCGGTGCGCAGCCCGTCGAGGAAGGTGCGCACGTCGCGAGTGGTGAGCCGGGCGAGCTTCTTGACGCCGAGGCCGGGATTGAGGTGGAGACGGATGGAGGCCGCGTAGCGGGTGTGGGTGTTCTCCCGCAGGTGGTGAACGGCGACGCCGTCCAGCCAGTACGTGAGGTAGGCGCTCACGGTGCTGTCGGCTGCGGCGATGGGGAGGCCGCGGTTGCTGTTGGCGATCTTCTCGGTGAGCTTGGTCATCGCGTCTTTACGGGTGGTGCCGTAGACGCGGACGCGCTTGCGGGTGTTGCCGGGGGCCAGTACGTATCCGGCGGCTTCCCAGCGTCCGTCCTTGCGCTGGTAGACGGTCCCGTCTCCGTTCGCACGGGTGCGGGAGCGGCGGGGCGAACCGGGGCGGGCTGTGGTCGTCATGCGGCTTCCTGGTCGAGGCGGGTGCGGATGAAGTCGGTGAGGGCGTGGGTGGGGATGCGGCGGGCGCGGCCGAGGGTGAGGGAGGGGAGTTGGTGGGTGCGGAGTAGGTCGTAGACGGCGGTGCGGCCGAGTTGGAGGCGTTCCATGACCTGGGGGACGGTGAGGAGTTCGGTGCTGGCGGTCATGCGACGGCCCCCGCCCGGACAGCACGGGGCAGCCGATCGGTGGAGTGACCGACCGGGTGACCGGCGCGACCATCGGAGTGCTCCGAGCGTCGGGTTCGGGTTGGTTGCTCGGGTCGGGTCTGCTGTGTTGCGGTCAGGAGGTCGGCGAGGTGTTCGTGTTCGGGTAGGAGGCCGGTTCCGGCGTACTGCCAGTGGGAGATGACCAGCGTCGTGTCCGAGTCCACGCGTTGACGGGCGCTGTTGTGGTGACCGGGGGCCAGGTCGGTGGGGTGTCCGGTGCGGTCCTCGACCGGACTGCCGTCCTTCTGGCGGACCTGCGTTTCAGCCGACGCTGGGGCTGGGGTCTGGGTGTCGGCTCGGCTGGTTCGCCAGGCGGTGCGTTCGGCTCGGAGGTGGGTGAGGGTGGTGGAGTAGTGGCGGGTGCGGGTGGAGAAGTGGCCGCGGAAGCCGAGCATGTGGGCCCATTGGCGTAGGCGGAGGTGGGCGTGCGCGCGTTTGGTGGCGAGGTGCCAGGCGGTGTGGATCATGTGGCGGGCGTGGTCGGTGATGTCGTGGGTGGCGAGTTCGGCGAGGAGGCGGAGTCGGCGGTTGAGGGTGCCGGTGGTGGTCTCGGCGCCCTTGGTGGCGTACTTGGCGATGTAGGCGGCGACGTGCCGCTCGGTTACCGGGCTGCCACCGGTGAAGTCGGTGCCGCGGATCGCCCGGACGTCGATCTGCCGCCCGAACCGGAACACCAACCGCCCCGCCCGATCTGAGACTTGAGGCGGGGACGCGGGGATGTCCCCGGCGGGGCGCGGTTGCTTCGGCGGTTCGCCCTCGTGGTGGACGCGGGTGCGTGTGGCGGCGGCTCGGACGGCGTGGTCGAGGAGCTGGACGGTGGCCCAGGCGGGTGGGGTGCTGCCTGGGCCGGTGGGTCCGTCGAGTCGGATGACGGCGTGGAAGTGGACCTGGCCGCGCTTTTGGTACTCGGCGACCTTGGCGTAGGAGAGCGTGGCGTGATCGCGCAGGGCCCGCTGCGTGAGCCCCGCCGTCTTGGCGATCTCCCGCCGCAGGTGTGTGGTGAAGCATGCCCACAGGGCCGGGGCGTGCGCGTTCCACAAGACCGCGCCCGTGTAGTCGTACTGGTCGGGGGCGAGCGGCGTGCCCAGCAGCGGGTCGTTGTCGGGGTGGGCCTGGCCGCAGTGGCAGCGGCGGGTGTCGGGTTGGTTGTGGACGGGGCCGAAGCCGGGGGCGGTGAGGGTGGCGAACACGCGCGGGTGGGCGGCCACGCTGGTGGGGACGGTCTTGCCGCCGCGGAGTCCGGCGGCGATGAGCTGGTAGGTGTCGTAGCGGTAGACGGTGGAGCAGGCAGGGCAGCGGGTGGCACGGCGGTTGCCGCAGCGGACCAGCAGTTCGCCCGCCGGGAGCCGGCCGGAGTCGAAGTGGTCGAGGATCTCGCCGGTCGCGGTGTGGAGGTGGGTTCGGTGTCCGGTGAGGCGGATCGGGTGCGCGCAGCCGCCGAGGGAGGTTATCTGCCGTGCGAGGGGTGCGAGTTGGCCGGTGGCGGCGAGTTTCGCCAGCTTGGCGGTGAGCCTGGCGCGGCGCTCCAGCGCCGACCGCCCTGTCGCCGCCGAGGTGGTGACGTCCGCCGGGCAGGTCGGCGTCGTCAACGCCGACGAGGAGGGACGCGAGGCGGCTGGAACGGCTGCGGGGTAGGGGAGTTGGAGGTGTGCGGGCATGCGGGAGGGGGCCTTTCGGCGGGAGCGCGGAAGCGGTACGGCGCGGGGTGGCGTGGGCAGGCCGAAGTGATCGGCTCACAGGGGAACGGGGGCGCCTCGAAGTGGGGCGCGGGGGCCGGACCAGTGGGGGTTTGGTCGGTGGGGCGCGGTGGTGATCACCGGCGGGTGTGGGACGTTAACATCGCCTCACCGGCGCATTCAAGTGCATCCCTCCTGATTCCTTTCTTGTGGGTGGTGGGACGCGGGTAGTGTGGGGCCGGTTTCCCGGTTTGGACAGGCCGGAATTTGCTGGTAGAGGGCATGGGAAAGCGGGGGTGACCGGGCGTGGTGGTGGGGCGGCGCGGGCGGAGGCCGGCGGGCAGCGGGGTGCCGCTGACGTTTGAGGTCATCGCCGAGACCCTGCGCGAGCGGATCCGCTCCGGCGGACTTGGCGCGGGGGACGCGTTGCCGACGCAGGCCGTGTTGATGCGGGAGTTCGGGGCGGCGAGCCTGACCGTGCAGAAGGCCATGGCCCTGTTGAAGCAGGAGGGGTGGGCGGTCTCCCGCCCTGGCAAGGGAGCCTTCGTCGCCCACCACGACCACCCCGACGGGGCCGATGACCTCGATGGCCCGGAGGCGACCGCACCCGCCAACGGGACGACGGCCCGCGTCGAGGCGTTGGAACGTGCGCTGGCCGAGGCCGCTCAGCGGATTGCCGACCTTCGTGGCCGTGTCGAGGCCCTGGAGACGGGCAGCGGCGAGCGGGGCCACTGACCCGCCGTGCAGGGACGCTGGTAAGGGCTGGTAAGGGCGGTGCGTTCAGATTTTCTCTACGAGGTTCAAGGCGGGCCCCGCCCGTCTGAACCGGCCGAACATCGCCGACCGACCCACCCGTCGGGCAAGCAGCCGACGCCCGTCCTGGGTGCCAGCGGGCGGCCGGACCATGGCGCGAGCGGGGCTCAACTTGGCACCGTCGGGAGCAAGTTGTGGGCGTGGAGTCCTTGCGCGTCGCACAGCAAGTTGTCGCCAACGACCGTCCTACGGCCGGATCGCAGGCACATGGCCGACCAGGGGGCCGACCCTCACGCCCGCCGCCGGACTCGCCGAGGGCGGTGGTCGGCGTTGCCTCCGGCGGGGAGCGAAGCTTCCGGCCGCCCGTCGGGGGCCGACTTCTCCCGCCCCGGCCCCGCTCCGCCAGACTGGGCGACGCACCAGCCCGGCCGTACGCTGCCTCTCCCGCTCGGGCCCGATCCTGCCGAAAGAAGCCGACCCTGCGCCGCCTCGGCAGGCTGCCGCTGGTTTGCGGGCGGCGCCGTGGCGTCAGGACGAAGGGGGGGGGAGTACGGGGGGTGTGCGACGCTGGAGTGGCTGCGGTCGCGGCGACGGCACACGACCTGAGTTACGAAGTCGCGCTCTCGCGCCCGTGCCATATATCATCGGTGCTATGGACAGTAGGCGGTACTCGATCGAGATCGAGCCGGAGGTGCGGCTGTGGCTGGCGAACATTCCCGCTCATCACTACAAGCAGGCCGAACGCGTCGCCGACCTGCTCGCCGAGCAGCCCACCACGCTCGACGAACCGCACTCCCGCCACCTGGGCGGCAAGCTCCGCGAGCTGCGCTTCCGCCTGGGCGATGCCCATCAGCGGATCACCTACTGGCTGGCGCCCGGCCGACGTGTCGTGCTGCTCACCGTGTTCCGCAAGACCAAGATGCGCGAGCAGGCCGAAGTGGACCGCGCCCACGCCGCACAGCGATTGTGCGAGGCAGAGCATGAAGCCGCCGCCGAGCATGACCTCTACAGCCGCAACCTCAAGGAGAACCGATGAACCACAGCGAATGGAGGACCCGTCGCCACCGCCAGCTGCTGGGCGAACACCTGGACGCTGACCCCGAGTACGACCGGGTCTACGAAGAGGCCGGCCTCGCCATGACGTTGGGCAAGGCCGTCTACGACCGGCGTAGGCAGCTGGGTCTGAGCGAGGCCGATCTCGCCGAGCGCATGCACGTCGACATCGATGACATCGAAGGCATCGAGACGGCCACCGAGCTGCCGCCCATCGCGGTCATCATGCGCCTGGCCCGCGCACTGGACCTCACGGTGGACGTGCACCTCGCCGGCGGAGACGAGCCCACCGTCACCATCGTCGCCCCAGCGGCCTGAGGCGGGGAGGAACCATGCAGGACCCGCCTTCCGCGCTCGCCCGTGAGCTCGGGCAACTCGTCCACGACCGGCGCATCGAGCTCGGGCTGTCCCAGGCCGAGCTGGCCGAGCGGTGCGGGATGAAGCAGCCGCAGATCTCCCGCTTCGAAGGCGGCGGGACCGTGCCCACGCTTCCCCTCCTGCGCCGTCTGGCTCAGGCTCTCGGCGCCGACCTGACCATCAGCCTCACCCCGCACGATAAAGCCGCTTGACACGCATTCGGAATTCCTGGAATTCCCCAGGCGGTGTAGACCACTGACGGCAGTAGTGACGGCAACACCAGCAGACTCCAGCGCACGAGCACGAACATCCGGCGACTGCCAAATCGCCCGCTGACCAGCAAACTTGCAGGTAGGAGCGGCCTGGCCTGCACACGTACTATGTGCTGGCGGGCAAGACTCCGGTCCTCGTTCACAATTCCAGTTGCCCCACAAGTGCCGCCGATGGTGAGCGTTTGCGCAGGCAGCTCGCAGAGGAGGCTGGCCAGCTTCCAGGGATTCGTTCGGCGGATGACATCTTCGACACCCCCTCTGCCCTTAGGGGTGGTGTCACACCGGACCAGGTTCGCCCATTCTTTGCAGGCCGGAATGGATGGGTCGAAGAGGGCCTAGGCAGAGGGAAGAACGCTGGTGGCGGTTGGGTAATTCGCGAATATACGGGTCGCGGAGACCCGACTGGGAGGATGCTCAGGTGGAATCCTGGGGGCGGCCATCATGGTGAGGGTGCTTACTGGAGAGTCGTGGGTCCTGAAGGGGATCTGGGAGGAATCATTCGATGACCGGTGATCGGAAGTTGGCGGACTTTCGGCGGTGGACCCTCGCCGTGCTGGGCCTACTCAGTACGGGGCCCGAAAGGCAAGTGGAGTACTTGCGGGCGTCAGGCGTGGGGCCAGATGAAGTATTGCTTCAATTCGACGACGTGCTGCACGTGGCTCGCGCCAGAGTAGCTGACGGTTCGTTGAATGACGAAGATTACCTCTTGCTTCAGGCGGTCAACGAAAGCGTCAATTCCGTAAGCGCGGGCTCTGGGGAGATTTGGACCGAGGGTGCCCTCAAAGAGGCCGCTGAATGGGAAGATGTGCGGGCGGCGTCGAGGGTGGCGAAGTCGGATCTGGAGCAGTCCTGGAGCCAGGAAGTCGGCGATTAGCAGGGAACTTTTGGGCGGTGATTGGTGGCGAATATAATTCGCTTTCGATTACCCCAATGTAGGACGTTCCTGAGCGTTCGCTGAGGTCAACGCGAGAGCCCCGCCGATGTGAAATCGGCGGGGCTCTCGTGCCGTTTGACGGCAACGGTGACGGCAACGTCAGCGGACGACGGCTGCGGTGGGTGGGTCGTCGGGGGCGTCGGTCGGGCCGAGGACGTTGCCGAGGGTGTCGATGGCCTGGCGCTGGAGGCGGAGGCGGACGTGGGCGTAGACGCCGGCGGTGACTCCGATGTGGGCGTGACCGAGCAGCTCCTTGATGACGACGAGGTCGACGCCCTGTTCCAGGAGCAGGGTGGCGGTCGAGTGTCGGAGGTCGTGGAAGCGGATGGTCCGGAGTTCTGCGCTGTGGAGGAGGCGGCGGAAGCGGCGGGTGAGGTTGGTGGGGTCGAGCGGCTGGCCCTTGAGGGTGGTGAAGATGAGGCCGTTGTTCGTCCAGCCCGTTCCGGCCGCCTGGCGTTCTTCCTGCTGCTGTTCCTGGTGGATCTTGAGGGAGTTGATGCATTCGGTGGGGAGGGCGATGCGGCGCTCGGAGGCCAGGGTTTTGGTGTTCAGGACGGTCAGACCCTGGGTGCGGGTGCGCTGGAGGGAGCGGTGGATGGTGGCGGTGCCGTCGTCGAGGTCGAGGTCTTCCCAGTGGAGGCCGAGGAGTTCGCCTTTGCGGAGTCCGGTGCGCAGGGCGAGTTCGTACAGGGCGTGAAGCCGGTCGCCGTTGGCCGCATGGAGGAGTTGCCGGGCTTCGGCGGCGGTGAGGGGCTGGAAACGCCTGGGGCGGGGCGTGGTCGTTTTGACGTTCCGGGCGACGTTGCGCGGCAGTTCGTCCTCGCGGACGGCGTGTTCCAGGGCGGACTTGAGGACCGCGTGGACGTACGTCACGGTCAGCGGTGAGAGCCGCTTTCCGCAGCACTGGCCGATGGCGCAGCAGGACCGCCGAACGGAGTCCCGGTCCTGGGCGCAGCACTGGCAGGCGGTGCGCAGCCCGTCGAGGAAGGTGCGCACGTCGCGAGTGGTGAGCCGGGCGAGCTTCTTGACGCCGAGGCCGGGATTGAGGTGGAGACGGATGGAGGCCGCGTAGCGGGTGTGGGTGTTCTCCCGCAGGTGGTGAACGGCGACGCCGTCCAGCCAGTACGTGAGGTAGGCGCTCACGGTGCTGTCGGCTGCGGCGATGGGGAGGCCGCGGTTGCTGTTGGCGATCTTCTCGGTGAGCTTGGTCATCGCGTCTTTACGGGTGGTGCCGTAGACGCGGACGCGCTTGCGGGTGTTGCCGGGGGCCAGTACGTATCCGGCGGCTTCCCAGCGTCCGTCCTTGCGCTGGTAGACGGTCCCGTCTCCGTTCGCACGGGTGCGGGAGCGGCGGGGCGAACCGGGGCGGGCTGTGGTCGTCATGCGGCTTCCTGGTCGAGGCGGGTGCGGATGAAGTCGGTGAGGGCGTGGGTGGGGATGCGGCGGGCGCGGCCGAGGGTGAGGGAGGGGAGTTGGTGGGTGCGGAGTAGGTCGTAGACGGCGGTGCGGCCGAGTTGGAGGCGTTCCATGACCTGGGGGACGGTGAGGAGTTCGGTGCTGGCGGTCATGCGACGGCCCCCGCCCGGACAGCACGGGGCAGCCGATCGGTGGAGTGACCGACCGGGTGACCGGCGCGACCATCGGAGTGCTCCGAGCGTCGGGTTCGGGTTGGTTGCTCGGGTCGGGTCTGCTGTGTTGCGGTCAGGAGGTCGGCGAGGTGTTCGTGTTCGGGTAGGAGGCCGGTTCCGGCGTACTGCCAGTGGGAGATGACCAGCGTCGTGTCCGAGTCCACGCGTTGACGGGCGCTGTTGTGGTGACCGGGGGCCAGGTCGGTGGGGTGTCCGGTGCGGTCCTCGACCGGACTGCCGTCCTTCTGGCGGACCTGCGTTTCAGCCGACGCTGGGGCTGGGGTCTGGGTGTCGGCTCGGCTGGTTCGCCAGGCGGTGCGTTCGGCTCGGAGGTGGGTGAGGGTGGTGGAGTAGTGGCGGGTGCGGGTGGAGAAGTGGCCGCGGAAGCCGAGCATGTGGGCCCATTGGCGTAGGCGGAGGTGGGCGTGCGCGCGTTTGGTGGCGAGGTGCCAGGCGGTGTGGATCATGTGGCGGGCGTGGTCGGTGATGTCGTGGGTGGCGAGTTCGGCGAGGAGGCGGAGTCGGCGGTTGAGGGTGCCGGTGGTGGTCTCGGCGCCCTTGGTGGCGTACTTGGCGATGTAGGCGGCGACGTGCCGCTCGGTTACCGGGCTGCCACCGGTGAAGTCCGTGCTGCGGATCGCGCGGACGTCGATCTGCCGCCCGAACCGGAACACCGTCCGATTGCCCTGGCCGGCCTCCCCGGACCCGGCTCCGGCTCCGGACCCGGCTCCGGCTCCGGCCCCGGCTCCGGCTCCGGCCCCGGCTCCGGCTCCGGCCCCGGCCCCGGTCCCGGTCCCGGTCCCGGCCCTGGGCGTGTGCCCGGCGTGCTGGGGCTGGCCTTCATGCGCGAAGCGGGTGCGTGTGGTGGCGGCGCGGACGGCGTGGTTGAGGAGTTGGGTGGTGGCCCAGGCGGGTGGGGTGCTGGTGGGGCCGGTGGGGCCGGTGGGTCCGTCGAGGCGGATGACGGCGTGGAAGTGGACCTGGCCGCGTTTTTGGTACTCGGCGACCTTGGCGTACGAGAGCGTGGCGTGGTGGCGCAGCGTGCGCTGGGTGAGGCCGGCGGCTTTGGCGATCTCGCGGCGTAGGTGGGTGGTGAAGCGGGCCCACAGGGCCGGGGCGTGCGCGTTCCACAGCACCGCGCCGGCGTAGTCGTAGTGGTCGGGGTCGAGCGGGGTGCCCAGCAACCGGTCGTTGTCGGGGTGGGTGTGGCCGCAGTGGCAGCGGCCGGTGTCGGGCTGGTTGTGGACGGGGCCGAAGCCGGGGGCGGTGAGGGTGGCGAACACGCGCGGGTGTGCGGCGACGCTGGTGGGGACTGTTTTGCCGCCGCGGAGTCCGGCGGCGATGAGTTGGTAGGTGTCGTAGCGGTAGACGGTGGAGCAGGCGGGGCAGCGGGTGGCGCGGCGGTTGCCGCAGCGGACCAGCAGTTCGCCCGCCGGGAGCTGACCGGAGTCGAAGTGGTCAAGGATCTCACCGGTCGTGCTGTCGAGTCGGGTGCGGTGCCCGGTGAGGTGGATCGGGTGCGCGCATCCACCGAGTCCGGCTATCTGTCGTGTGAGGGGTGCGAGTTGGCCGGTGGCGGCGAGTTTCGCCAGCTTGGCGGTGAGCCTGGCGCGCCGCTCCAGAGCCGACCGCCCTGCCGTCGAGGTGGTGACGTGCGCCGGGCAGGCCGGCATCGTGAACGCCGACGACGAGGGACGCGAGGTGGCTGGAACGGCTGCGGGGTACGGGAGTTGGAGGTGTGTGGGCATGCGGGGAGGGGCCTTTCGGCGGGAGCGCGGAAGTGGTAGGGCGCGGGGTGGCGTGGGCAGGCCGAAGTGATCGGCTCACAGGGGAACGGGGGCGCCTCGGAGTTGGGCGCGGGGGCCGGGCCAGGGGTCTGGTCGGCGGGGCGCGGTGGTGATCACCGGCGGGTGTGGGACGTTAACATCGCCTCACCAGTGCATTCAAGTGCATCCCTCCTGATTCCTTTCTTGTGGGTGGTGGACGCGGGTAGTGTGGGGCCGGTTTCCCGGTTTGGACGGGCCGGATTGTGCTGGTAGAGGGCGTGGAGAGCGGGGGTGGCCGGGGTGGTGGTGGCGAGGCGCGGGCGGAGGCCGGCGGGTAGCGGGGTGCCGTTGACGTTCGAGGTGATCGCCGAGACCCTGCGCGAGCGGATCCGCTCCGGCGGACTTGGCGCGGGGGATCCGTTGCCGACGCAGGCCGTGTTGATGCGGGAGTTCGGGGCGGCGAGCCTGACCGTGCAGAAGGCCATGACCCTGCTCAAGCAGGAGGGGTGGGCGGTCTCCCGCCCCGGCAAGGGAGCCTTCGTAGCCCACCACGACCACCCCGCCGACAACGCTGATGACCTCGACGGCCCGGAGGCGACCGCACCCGCCAACGGGGCGACAGCCCGCGTCGAGGCGTTGGAACGTGCGCTGGCCGAGGCCGCTCAGCAGATTGCCGACCTTCGTGGCCGCGTCGAGGCCCTGGAGACGGGCAGCGGCAAGCGGGGCCACTGACCCGCCGTGCCGGGACCCTGGTCAGGCCTGTCGGGTCTCAGGTGATGCCTGTCGGGTCAGGGCGGTGCGTTCAGATTTCTCTACGAGGTTCAAGGCGGGCCCCGCCCGCCGGAGCTGGCCGCCGTCGCCGACAAGTCCGCCGTTCGCTCGGAAGGTCAGCGGCGCTGCAGGCGGCGAGCCGCCCCGGCAGCCGGGGCATGACCCAGGGCTGAGGGAGCGGCAACCAGCCAGCTTGTCGGGCTGACCAGAGTCGGGCTCCTGACAGAGCAAGTTGTCGCCAACGACCGTCCTACGGCCGGATCGCAGGCACAGGGCCGACCAGGGGGCCGACCCTTCACGTGCGTCGCGCAGGCTCACCGAGGGCGGTGGCCGGCACCGCCTCCAGTGGGGAGCGATACCTCCTCTCGGCGGATCCCTCCCCACCCAGCCTCCGCGCTGCCGCACCGGCGGGGGCACCAGCATCGCCCCGACGTCTGAGGGCCGCCCTCCCCGGCGAACGAGCCGCCGGGGGAAGTACCAGACAGGGCACACACGGGGACAACGACCAAGTTCATGGCAATCCTCGGGCGACTGCCCGCACGCCAGCGGGGGTGAACCTCTGCGGATCCAGCTGTCCGAGGCCGCGGGGCCGTCCTACACTGCTGGCGTGACCGCTGCATTCGACTACGAGGACATGCACCACCTGGTGGACCGGCTCTCCCCGACCCAGGTGCGACGCCTGCGCCTGCTCGTCATCCAGGATGAGGAACTGTCCCAGGTTGCCCAGTCACTGCCGGCAGTCGACGCGAACGAGGGCGAGGAGTCGATCCCGGCCGGGCTGCTGGCCCTGATCGGCAGCGTGAACGGCCCAGAGGATCTGGCTGAACGGCACGACGACTACATCCGCGAGCGGATGCGCGAGCGCTTCGGCGACTCGGCGTGATCGCCACGGTCCTGGACACCGGACCCCTGGCTGCGGCGTTCAACGCGGCCGACCGGCGTCACCCGGAGTGCGCCTCCCTGCTGACGTCACTGACCGGACGCCGTCTGCTGCCCAGTCCGGTCATGACCGAGGTCTGCTGGCTGCTGGAGCGCTGGCCCAAGGTCGAAGCGGCGTTCCTCGCCGAGGTCGCACGAGGAACATTCGAGCTGGTCCACCTCACTCCCACCGACCTGACGCGCATGGGTGAGCTGGTTCTCCAGTACGCCGACTTCCCGCTCGGCGGGGTCGACGCCTCGGTCATCGCGGTGGCCGAGCGCTTCGACGTGGACCGGGTAGCCACCCTCGACCGGCGGCACTTCAGCGTCGTCAAGCCCGCGCACGTCCCCGCGCTGACACTCCTGCCGTAGCCCGACCAGCGGTCTATAACTCTGACGCCAGCGCTGACGGCAACAAGCACGGACTCCAGGGCACAGCCACGGACACCAGCGGAACCCGAAACCGCCGCCTATCTGCGAAAACGCAGATAAGGAGGGGCTGCGTAGCACACGTACTATGTGGTGGCGGGACGCACGCCGGTACTCGTTCACAATAGTAACTGCAAGCTCTTTGATCGTGATCTCTGTGCGCCCAGCAGATAGATCTGAGAAGGGTCTCTGATCGGGTGTTCTGACATAGTTTCGGCATGCAATTGACGCTGCGGTAGCGCTACCCGGTTTCTAGTGTCGTGAGTGCAAATCAGAAATCCTACCAGGTAATCCTGTTAGGCTAAACCTTTCCGGGTTCGGTAGAGAGTGTCCTCAGGCTCCATCAGACCCGAAGCGCGCCAACAGGAAGGCATGGATCCAGCGTGGACGTCTATATGGAGGTTACGTTCGATCAGTTGGCTCGAGTGGGCCAAGGGGAGGTGCTGGCCCGGTGGTTCCGCGAGGCGCAGACCCGATTCTTCTCTGTCATAGCGGATTCGGAGACGACAGACAAAGGAGAAATCTTCTCCAGAGCGTCGGTGGCCGCTGACATGGATGGCCCTTCCCTGAGGGTCGGTCAGGTGGGAAAGAACTGGAAAAAATTTGAGGTGCAACTGACACCATTTCCATGGTGGGCGGACCTCGACTACGTCACTGGAGATGTCACTCTGGGTTGGGCGAGAAGTGTTCAATCAACATATGAGGGATACTGTAATGCCGTCGTCGGGCTGTTGTTGGGTGCCGAGAAACGCGCGAACGGCACATATTGTGCCACCTTGGTAGAGTTTCTTCGCGTGGCGCTCGACGAGGTGAATCCGGCGTTCGGGCGGATTGAGCAAGATCTCTCCTTTGAACGTGCCAACCTCGACATCGCACTTCACCGTCGACTAAGGAGATCGCTGCGGGAAAGTCGTGATCACCTGCGGGGTTATGCCTGGGTGACGGTGTGTCCACAGGAATTGATTGAACGGCTGGGTGGATGCGAAGCGCTAGTTGCGTCCAATGCTTTTTATCGAGTAATTTCACTGCTGGCAGGTGGGGCATTGTTGCAGGCGTCAGAGACGCTGCCGGGGTATTCTGATGAAGTCATGCAGAAGGTCTTCGAGGCTCTGGCTCCAGTCCTTCCTGCGGGTGCGCCTCAACCTGATCCAGCGCATCCGCATGCGCGCTTTGTGGCTCAGGATGCGGGATTGCTGCGGTAGTTACGGATGGCTTCAGCCTGAGATTCCCAGGAAATTTATTCCAGACGCATATCTGCGCCCATTTTTCAGGACGGCTGATGAATCTCCTACACGCACTCTGCGGGACGCTCGCTCTATCACGGTAGCTACGGCATGCGGTACCCGGAATTCGCCTCAGGTTCCCGTATCGGATCAGCTTACCGCTGACGGCGTCCAAAGGGAAATTCCCGAGGCAGCCACCGCTGCAAAGATGAAGCCGTTCAATCCACAAAAAATAAAGGAGAGTGACTGCGTCGCATATTACATGGCTCAGCCAAGAGAAGGCGGTGCAGAAAAGGATATTCACGGAGTGCTTGATCGGTTCCGCACCCGTGGGTGGACTGGTGGCGCCTGCGCTACTGTAGATGGAGTGCCGCAAGTGCTACTCGCCAGGGAAGGGTGGAATCTCCTCGTCGTTGACTATTCTGGTTCGCACGGAGGCGTAATGGATATTAATGGAATTGCGGCCCTCAAGGTTACAAAAGATGACTGCGAGATATCTCGGAAGCAGTAAGTGCATGAGGGTCGATTGATTCTTCGGTGATTGCTGGGTGGATGCCTCTGCTAGCCTTTTGATTCCATGTTGAACGGAGGCTGATTTTTGGTGAACGTCTCATTGTTCCCCCTGCCTGTACAAGAAGTTCTGTCCGGGTTCGGTTGGGTTGTTTCTCGATTTCAGGCCTTGAGGCAGGATGAGTCAGCTGAGGTCTGCGACCTTGGTGAGGATAGCGGTATCGTTGAGAGCTTCTTTGCGAGGATCGAGGCGGGCGATGTTGCGAAACTGGCCGTATCGGGCGGAGCTCTCCTGGGTGACGATGGGTTTGGGATGGTCTGCTCGTACCTGACAGTGAGTCAGGTGCGTGAGGTTAGTGAATTGCTGTCCTATCTGGATTTGCGGCAGGTCATGGGAGCTGCTCCTGAAGTTCTGGAAGGCGTGATTCGGGGTAGGATTCCCGAAGGTTACCTGGATGACCTGAAAAGCACTTTGATTGACCTGTGGAAAATTTATGAGACGGCCAGTCGTGGCGATATGTGCATCGTTCAGATTTATGAGGGGTGAGTATTGCATTCGGCGCGGCCTGGAATTCTGTCGACATGGAAATATTTTGGCGGGTGCGGGAGTTTGCGGACATCGAGTTCAAGGTCCTTTTATTGAAGGCGTGGATGAGCGCGAGCTGCACCCCGTGAGCTGCCGGACGAGGCATGGGAGTTGATCCCGCCGGTCATCTACACAGGTCCATTCGTCGGCCTTGAGCATTTGGATGAGGTTGGTGAAGGCGTCGCGTCCGGCCGAGATGATGGATGAGGGGTCCGGTGTTGCCGAATCCGCGAGGAGGATCGTTTCTCTGGTGACGAATATGTGGACGCAGGCGTCGCCTTCCTGGCAGCGGGACGACTTCCGCCAGATGTGCTGGGACACGGGGGGCTCCTCTACAGGTCCTGGGTGATGGCAAGGATGAGGTCCCGGGACTTCTCCGGGGTGAGGGCGGTGGCCTCGACGGTGTCCAGGAGGAGTCGGTACTTCTCCAGGTGGGCTTCGGCGTCCAGGAGGACGGGACCGTGGAACTGGTCCAGCTGGGCGGTGTCCAGTTGGGGGACCGGACCATGCAGGTAGTTGATGGACTGGCCCGATCCCGGGAAGGCGCCCACGTCGAAGGGCAGTACGCGGACGGTGATGTGGTCCCGCTCGCTCATGTCCATCAGATGCCGGAGCTGGGTGCGGGCCACGTCCCGGCCGCCGACGCGCATGCGCAGGGCCGCTTCGTGGACGACGGTCCGATACGGGGTCGGGTTCGCTCCGTACAACACGCCCTGCCGTTTGACCCGGTGAGAGACGCGATGCTCCACCTCGGGCGGGGTGGTTGCGGGGATGACATGGCGGAAGATCTCGCGGGCGTGGTCGGCGGTCTGAAGCAGGCCGGGCATGTGCGAGGTGTAGGCGGTGCGTACGGCGGCGGCGTGGTGCTCCAGTTCGGCGAGGTCGAGGAGCCCGGACGGAAGCACTTCGCGGTACGACTCCCACCAGCCGAACGTCTTGTCGGTCGCCACGGCGACCAGGCACTCGACGAACACCTGGTCGGGGCATGAGTAGATGCCGGCCAGCGCCCTGACGCGCTCGGGACTCACCCCGAACCGCGCCGACTCCACATTGCTGAGCTGCCCCTGGCTGGTGCCGAGCGCCCGTGCGGCCTCGGTCGCCGTCATGCCCGCGCGCTCGCGCATCTTGCGCAGCTCCACGGCGAGCCGCAGTCGGCGGGCCGTCAGGTGGGGTCTTGCGGGCACGTGAACTCCTCTTGCACACATGTTCCGTAGGGGGGTCACTCACACGAGGGAATCGTGACCGTAAGTATCTCGATTACTGGCAAATTACATTTGCCAGCCTCTATCTTCCTTCGTAAGCGCCTCGCCCAGAAGTACCCCGCTCGACGGAGCGGCCACGGTCACTGGGCAACGCAACGCAGCACAACTCAACGCAACGTACCGACACCACCCAACTCCCCTCCGTGATCGGAGACTTCCGATGGCCACCGTATCGCCGTCATCCCCCTCTTGGAGCTACGCCCTCCAGCTCCCGCACGATCCCCGCGCACCCGGGATCGCCCGCGCCACCCTGCGTACCGTTCTGGCCGCCCACGACCTCGCCCACCTCACCCCCACGGCCGAACTCCTCGCCTCCGAGTTGCTCACCAACGCCCATCTCCACACCAAGGGCCCGTACATGCTCCGCCTCCTCTCCAGCGAACCCGACCGGCTCCGAGTAGCCGTCTGGGACACCGACCCCCGGGTCCCGCCCGGCTTCTCGGTATCGGAGAGGGGCGCCCCCGTCGGCGTAGCCCCGGAAGACGCCGAAGGCGGACGAGGGTTGCACCTCGTACGAGCGTGCGCGGATACATGGGGCGTGACGATGCTGCGGGAGCCAGGCGCCTCGGCGGGCGGCAAGTTGCTGTGGGCCGAGTGCGGGCCGACGTAGGTTCAGCCCTCCAGATCGACCCGCACCGTCAGCAGATTCGTCCCCAGGGTTCGTACGCCCGTGCTGTTGACCTTCGGTAGGGTCCGCAGGCGGGCGATCGGGTCGTCGTCGGGGAGGAGGTGGGCCGTGCCCACGTGCCACCGCCCCCCGACCCGCACACGCACCGTCGGGTTCGCCTTGATGTTCCGTACGTACTGCGACTTCTCGCCGAACTCCGAGACCAGCCAGAACTCGTTGCCGATGCGGCGTCCGCCGAGCGGGGTGACGCGGGGGAGTCCGGACGTGCGGCCTGTGGTCTCCAGGAGAGTGTGGAACGGGAGGCGGCGGGTGACAGGGTTGCCGATGCGGCGCTGGAAGGTGGTGGCGGCCTTGAATCTGAACTCCGTGAAGCGGGACATGTTGTTCTTGTGCCTCCTGTGTTCGTGCCGCTGCTGTCGTGTGCTCTTGAATGGTCTCCCAGTGGGACAAGAGGTGGGCGAACATGCCGTTACACCCCGCTGGTGAAGGATGGAGGCCGGCGCAGTCGATGACGGACGAGGGATTGGGGACACACGTGAACAGCAGCGGTCCTGCGACGGTGCCCGGACTGCCGGGCCTTGGCGATCCGCCAGGCCGCCGCACAACGCGTGGCGTCTTCTGTGGGTGCGGTGTGCGGCCATGTTCCTGACGCGTGTCCGGATCGAGAACTTCCGGTCGATCGCTGCGTGTGACGTTCGGCTCGGGCCGCTGACAGTCCTCGCGGGCCCGAACGCGGCTGGCAAGTCGAACTTTCTGGACGCGCTGCGCTTCGTCCGGGACGCCCTGCGCACGTCGCCGGGACAGGCTCTGGAGCCGCGCGGCGGTCTTGAAGAGATCCTCCACAGGTCTCCGGCGGGCACGCGGTCCGACTCCTTCCGCATCCGGCTGGACGTCACCGTGCCTGCCCCCGAGCAGGGCAGCGAGCCGGGCCGTGAGCGCGGGGTGCTGGACGCTTCGTACCTGATGGAAGTGGGTGCCGATCCCGACCCCGGGGCGGACGGCAGGCCCGGCGTCAGGTGGGAAGAGCTGAGGCTCCCCGACCTGCCCGACAGGCCCGCCCTGTTCGCCCTGCCGGAGTCCGAGCGGCACGTCCGCTCCGACGGCTGGCGGGACGACCTGCTCCTGTCCAAGGTCTCCCGCACGAACCGTGAGGTCTACGCGGTCGCCCGCAGCCTGCACTCCATGCGTTTCTACGAGCTGCACACGCCGGTGCTGCGGGACATCGACCAGACACGGAGCAAACGCGGTGACGCCGTGCTCGGTGAACGGGGGGAGTCCCTGGCGCGAGTCCTGAGCTCTCTGGCCCGGCACAGGCCCTGGGTCAAGGACACCGTCGACGGCTACATCTCCACCATGATCGAGAACGCGGCGGGGCTGGACGGCAAGGAGTTCGAGGAGGCAGATCTGGCCTACGTCGTCGGCCGCTTCGTTGAAGACGGCAGCGAGGACGGCAGCCACAGGCAGGTCGACCGCAGGTCGCTGTCCGACGGCACCCTGCGTCTGGCCGGTGTCCTGGCCGCGCTCTTCCAGTCCCGCGTGCTGAACGGGTCGATCCCCTTCGTCGGGATCGAGGAGCCCGAGATCTCCCTGCACCCGCCGATGCTGGGGGCTCTCTACGACGCGCTGGTGGGCGCATCGGACAACACGCAGGTGATGGTGACCACCCAGAGCGCCGATCTGCTGGACAGCTCCGCCGCCGACCCGGGCCACCTGCTGGTCGTCCGCGACGACGGCCACGGCAGCACCATCGGCCCGATCGACGAGACCGGCCGCAGCCTCCTCGCCGACGGCGTGCTGACCCTTCCCGAACTCCTGCGCAGTGGCGAGATGCGCCCAGAGAGCGGCGTGCCGCACAACCTGTTGGAAGGCGGTCCCGAGTGAGCGGTACCCACCCGGTGATCACGTCCGTGGTGGAAGGCCACGGGGAGGAACGGGCCCTCCAGAGCCTGCTCTACCGCCTCGTCCACCACCTTCGCGAAGACGCCTACGCCGAATACGTCGAAGTCCGGCCTCCCCACCGGCTCCCGCGTGACCGGATGCTCAAGCCCGAACCGCTCGCGCGGGCTCTCACCGTCGTCACCGCACGCCATCCCCGGCCCACCGCCGTGCTCGTCCTCCTGGACGCGGACGACGACTGCGCTGTCGACCTGGCCGCTCAGGTGCGCGATCTGGCGCGGATCAGCCACGGGCACGTTCCTCTGACCGCGGTTGTGGCCGTGCGGGAGTTCGAGGCATGGTTCCTGGCCGGAGCCGCCGGACTGGCCGGGCACATGGGACTGCCTCACGACCTCACGCCTCCGCCCGATCCGGAGGCGATCCGTGGAGCCAAGGAGTGGCTGTCCGAGCGCATGCCGGCGGGCAGCACCTATCGGCCTCCCGCTCACCAACCGTCCTTCGTCCAGCACTTCGACCTCGACGCGGCCCGCAACGCAGCACCCTCGTTCGACAAACTGTGCCGAGAGGTACTGCGCTTCCTCGGCTGAACGCGGTGTCCTCATCGGGCGGCGGTGAACTCGGCGAAGCCGGACATGTTGTTCTTGTGCCTCCTGTGTTCGTGCCGCTGCTGTTGGTTGTGTTCTTGAATGGTGTCCCAGAGAGACGACAGCGGGGCGAGCGGGTGGGCGGTGGCGGGTATGCGCGTGGTGACCTGGAACCTGTGGTGGCGGTTCGGGCCCTGGGAAGCGCGGCGGCAGGCGATCCTCTCAGTGCTGCGGGACCTGCGGCCGGATGTGGTCGGGCTCCAGGAGGTCTGGGAGTGCGACGGCGAGAACCTCGCGGCCTGGCTTGCCGGTGAACTCGGGCTGCACTGGACCTGGGCAGCGTCCGAGGCCCCCGAGCGCTGGCAGCGGCGTATCGAGGGTGGGGGCGGGGGCAGCGCGAAGGTCAACGTCGGCAACGCGGTGCTGAGTCGCTGGCCCGTCGTCGAGAGCGAGGCGATGCGGCTGCCGGTGCCCGATGAGTTGGACGACGGACGTCTTGCCCTGTACGCCCGGCTCGCCGCCCCCGGCCACCACGTGCCCTTCTTCACCACGCACCTCACCTCCGTGCCCTACGCCTCGGCGGTCCGGTGCCAACAGGTCACCGCCCTCGCCGAGTTCGTGGCGAAGCACCGTGACGGCGGCACCGACTTCCCGCCCGTCATCACCGGCGACTTCAACGCATGGCCCGACTCCGACGAGATCCGCCTGTTCGGCGGTCACCGGACGGCCCCGCCCGTTCCCGGCCAAGTCTTCATGGACGCCTGGGAGTTGGCCGATCCGGCGGCTCCGTCGGCTACTTGGGACGCCGCCAACCCGTATGTCGCGGCAGGGTTCGGCCCCAGCTCGCGAATCGACTACATCCATGTGGGGCTGCCGTGGCCGGGGGGTCTCGGGCATGTGCGCAAGGTGGAACGGGCGGGGCACGGGCCCGTGGAGGGCGTCTGGCCGTCCGATCACGCGGCGGTGGTGGCGGATCTGGCGTCCGCCTGAGACGGAACTGCGTGAGCCGAGCTGTGCGGGTTGAGCTGAGCTGAACTGCGAGTCGCGTCCGGCTACAACCATCGGGGCGCCACAGCGGTCACACAGGTGTCTGCGGAACCTGCGTGAGACGTACGTTTCGCGCTGCCAACTTCCTTTTACCGGGGGCCATTTCATGAATTCTCGCCGTGCCTTGGCACGTCCTGCCCTCGCGCTGGCCGCCGCGCTGATCCCGGCGGCGCTGCTGTCCGGAACGGTCGCGACCGCCGCGTACGCCACGGAATCGCCGAGCCCGTCGGCCTCGGAGTCGGGCGAATCGGCGCCGCCTTCCGCGTCTCCGTCTCTGTCTCTGTCTCCGTCTCCGTCGTCCTCCGACTCCGCGTCCGCATCTCCCTCGCCTTCGGCAAGCGTTTCTCCGTCGGCGTCAGCTTCCGTGTCCCCGTCGCCCAGCGGTACGCAGTGCTCCAGCGAGCAGAAGGACGCCGACGAGTACGTGTTCCTCGCCGTGAGTGGTGAGCACAACACGCTCGTCGCGGGCGGTGCCTGGCAAACCGCCACGCTCAAGGTGGAGAACCACACGGACATCGCGCTGAAGGGCGTCAACGTCGGGTTGGCGAAATTGGTGTACGAGGAGGGGAGCGACGCGTACATAGAACGCCAGAAGTACGTCAACCTTCAGCAGTGGGACGCGAAGTCCCGTACGTGGGCCGACATCCCGTGGGACGAGTCCGAGACGAATGGTCTGCTGGACACTGTCGACCTGGCTCCCCACGAGACCCGGACCTTTCCGATCCGCTTGAACGCCGAAGCTGATTTTGCCCGTCCTGGCTCTGTCGACCCCGACAACGACACCATCGGATGGGGTTACGTCGGGCCCTACTCGCCCGGCCCCAGCGACCCGGACGTGTGCTCGTACGGAAACCTCTGGTCCGTGAACGTCCTCAAGGCCGGTACGGACCCCGGAGACGGCGGCGCCACCACCCCGCCGCCGAGCAGCAGTGAGCCCACCCCTCAGACCGGCAGCACCGCACCGGTCACCCCTACCCCCGCATCCACCACCCCCACCGGCGACCTCGCCCACACCGGCTCTTCCTCCGCGCTCCCGGTGATCGCCGGTGTGGGCGGCGCGGCCGTGGTCCTCGGGGCCGGTGCCGTGTACGTCGTACGGCGCCGCAAGTCCGGTACCGACGGCACGGACGCTTCCTGACCTGACCTGACCTCTGATCCGATCGGCCGGTCTCCGTTACCGCCCGAGGAAGATCGGGTTCGTGAACGCCGCCAACGCCCCGGGCAGCAGCGCGAGTACGGCCTCGTGCCGCAGCTCCGCCCGGACGTACGCCGCGTACTGGGCCGTCGTACGCCACTCCACGACCCCTGTGCCCGCCACCGGCAGGACCGCGCTCGTGAACAGCACGCCCTGGTCCGTGACGAGGCGGACCGTGCAGCGCGGGGCGCCCGTCACCTCCAGGCGGATCGTCACCGGGGCGTCCTTGGACACCTTCAACCGGCCCCCGATGTCCGCGTGTTCGCCCTTCGGGCCGGACGCCGTGAAGGTGAGGGAGACCGACCTGGACTCGGCGACGTAGGAGCGGCCTGCCTTCAGGCCCGCCTGGATCGACTCCCGGGTCAGGTCGTCGGCCAGGACCACCGTCTGCGGGACGCCCACCGGGTCGGGGTCGCGGTGGGCGTCGCTGTTGCCCATGGCCGGAATCCACCCGCGCCCGCCCGAGGCACCCTCTCTCACCGACGCCACCAGCATGCCGTCCCAGTCCGCGAGCGCCACCTCGTCCTCGGGCGAGTAGGCGCCGTTCCAGACCTCCACCGCGTCCGCCTCCGCGAAGCCGAACTTCCAGTTGCAGCCGACGCAGGTGGCGTGCGGGTGGGCCGGGACGACCAGGCCGCCGGCGCGGCGGATCTGGCGCGCGTACTTGCCGAAGCGGTTGTCGCGGGCCCGGTAGCGCCAGTCGACGAACGTCCCCGGATCGGTGCCGAGCGCGACCACATGGCCGTTGCGGGTCGTCACCTCCTCGCCCACCATGATGAGGAGGTCGTCGCCTGCCTCCGAGGCCCAATGGGCGTGCGATGAATGGGTGTTGTGGTCCGAGCTGTTGATGAAGTCCAGGCCCGCCGCCCGCGCCAGGGCCGCGATCTCGGCCGGGGTGCGGCGGCCGTCCGAGTACCAGGTGTGGAGGTGGCAGTCGCCCCGGTACCAGGCTCGGCCCCGCCCCTTCGCGCGCTCCGGCGGGTAGACCGGGTCGACGACGTCGCCGGGCTCGCCGTAGGCCAGCGTGATGGTGATCTCGTACGAGAGGCCCTGCGGGGAGACCGTGTACGGGCCCAGTGCGATGTGCCAGGTGCCCGCCTTCACCGGGCCGGGGATGTAGCCGGGTGTGGCGTCGTCCGCGCGGACGAAGAACTCCGTGCGGGCCCCGCCCGACCAGCCCCGGAAGCCCTTGCCGCCCAGTTCGGTGCCGCGCTGGTCGAAGACACCGATGTCGAGCGCGTTGCCCGCGGTGCCGACTGGGACGGAGGGGCGGTCATAGCTGTACGCGACCCTCAACTCCCGTACGCCGTCCGGGATTTCGACGGGCAGATAGACGAAGTCGGGGGAGCCGGTGGGCAGCGTGCCCCGTACCGTCTTCGTCTCCGTGCCAGGGGCCGCCGAAGCAGGCGTGCCGTGGGAGAAGGTCACGCTTCCCAACGTAAGCGCGGCGGCGGCTCCCGTCACGAACAGGGCGCGTCTGCCGAGGCCGGTGTCGGTTCCGTGGTCGTCATCGCACATGCTGCTGCTCCCAGGGTGTCGGGGTGTGACGTGGGTGACGCAGTGACGGTGCTGGTGGCGCGTACCACTTTCATAGCCACTCTCGTGCCCGGGAGTGAACGCCCGTACAAGACAGGGGGATCGCCGTGACAAGACCGCGTGCCCCGAGTGATGTTCGACAAATCCCGACCAGTCGGTATGGACAGACGAGACACCGCCCGGTACAGATATGGGCATGCGCCTAGCCGTCACGATCTTCCTCACCGACGAGACGATCACCCCGACCCGACTCGCCCGTGAGCTGGAACAGCGCGGGTTCGCCGGGCTGTACCTGCCCGAGCACACACACATACCGGTCGAGCGGACCACCCCGTACCCGGCGGGCGGCGACCTGCCGCCCGAGTACGGCCGTACGCTCGACCCCTTCGTCGCGCTCGGCCAGGCCGCCGCCGTCACCGAGCGGCTCGCCCTCGGCACGGGCATCACGCTCGTCGCCCAGCACGACCCGATCGACCTCGCCAAGCAGATCGCGACCCTCGACCACCTCTCCGGCGGACGCTTCACCCTCGGCCTCGGCTACGGCTGGAACGTCGAGGAAGCCGCCGACCACGGGGTGGAATGGCGTACGCGGCGTGAGCTGACCCGGGACCGGATGGCGCTGATGCGCGCCCTGTGGGCGGACGAACCGACCGTGTACGAGGGCGAGTTCGGGAGTGTGCGGGCGAGCACCGTGTACCCCAAGCCGGTACAGAAGCCACGTGGGCCGGTCGTCGGACCCCGCACCCTCATCGGTGGCGGGGCGGGGCCGAAACTGTTCGCCCACATCAGCGAGTACGCCGACGGCTGGCTGCCGATCGGCGGGCGCGGCCTGTCCGAGTCGCTGCCCGTGCTGCGGTCGGTATGGGCGGACGCCGGCCGCGACCCGGCCGCCCTCCAGGTCGTCCCGTACGCCGTCCAGCCCACGCCGGGCAAGCTCGCCCACTACGCCGAGCTGGGCATCGAGGAGGCCGTGGTGCAGCTGCCGCCGGCCGGCGAGGCGGAAGTACTGGGCCTGCTGGACGGGTACGCCCCTTACCTGTAGCTCGGCAGGCCGCACGGGTTCCGCGGGTTCCAGCGGGCTCCACGCAGGCTCTGCGATGGCTCCGCGCAGGCCCCGCGATGGCTCCGCAGGTGATGGCCGCCAGTGCCGCCCTGTAACGTTCGGCTGCCCGAACGGACAGGGTGGTCCCTGCGGGACCTGATCGCATCGATCGTATGCTCGAAGGATGACGACTCCCGAGACCTCCGGAACCGGCCCCACCGAGCGCCCCGGAGGCGCCACCGGCCCGACCGAGAACTCCATGCGTCGCGCCCTCAAACGCGCCCGGGACGGTGTCGCCCTCGACGTCGGTGAGGCCGCGGTGCTGCTCCAGGCCCGCGGCGAGGCCCTCGACGACCTCACCGCGTCCGCGGCCCGCGTCCGCGACGCCGGTCTGGAGGCGGCGGGCCGCCCCGGCGTCATCACGTACTCGAAGAGCGTCTTCATCCCCCTGACCCGCCTCTGCCGGGACAAATGCCACTACTGCACCTTCGTGACCGTCCCGGGTAAGCTCCGCCGCGCCGGGCACGGCATGTTCATGTCCCCGGACGAGGTCCTCGACATCGCCCGGCGCGGCGCCGCCCTCGGCTGCAAGGAAGCGCTGATCACCCTCGGCGACAAGCCCGAGGACCGCTGGCCCGAGGCGCGCGAGTGGCTCGACGCGCACGGTTACGACGACACGATCGCGTACGTCCGCGCCATCTCCATCCGCATCCTGGAGGAGACGGGTCTGCTGCCCCACCTCAACCCGGGCGTGATGTCGTGGACGGACTTCCAGCGACTGAAGCCCGTCGCTCCGTCCATGGGCATGATGCTGGAGACGACGGCCACCCGTCTCTGGTCCGAGCCGGGCGGCCCGCACTACGGCTCCCCGGACAAGGAACCCGCCGTACGGCTGAGGGTGTTGGAGGACGCGGGCCGGTCGTCCGTCCCCTTCACCTCGGGTCTGCTGATCGGGATCGGCGAGACGTACGAGGAGCGGGCGGAGTCGCTCTTCGCCCTCCGCAAGATCTCCCGCGCCTACCACTCCATCCAGGAGTTGATCATCCAGAACTTCCGCGCCAAGCCGGACACCGCGATGCGCGGAATGCCGGACGCGGAACTGGACGAGCTCGTCGCGACGGTGGCGGTGGCGCGGCACATCATGGGCCCGAGCGCCTGCCTCCAGGCCCCGCCCAACCTCGTCGACTCCGAGTACGAGCGGCTGATCGGCGCCGGTATCGACGACTGGGGCGGGGTCTCCCCGCTCACCATCGACCACGTCAACCCGGAACGCCCCTGGCCCCAGATCGAGGAACTGGCCGCCAAGTCGGAGGCAGTTGGCTTCACGATGCGCGAACGCCTCTGTGTCTACCCGGAGTTCGTGCAGCGAGGCGAGCCCTGGCTCGACCCGCGCCTCCTCCCGCACGTACGGGCACTTGCCGACCCGGAGACGGGCCTCGCGCGCGAGGACGCGGTCGTCGAGGGGCACCCGTGGCAGGAGCCGGAGGAGGCGTTCGTGTCGTCCGGCCGTACGGACCTGCACACCACGATCGACACCGCCGGCCGTACGTCCGACCGGCGCGACGACTTCGACGAGGTGTACGGCGACTGGGGCGCCCTGCGGGAGGCGGCGGCGCCCGGGATGGTGCCGGAGCGCATCGACACGGACGTACGGCAGGCGCTGCGCACGGCGGCCGACGACCCGACGCGGCTCACCGACGACGAGGCGCTGGCGTTGTTCCACGCGGACGGCGCGGCCCTCGACGCACTGTGCCAAGTGGCCGACGACGTACGGAAGTCGGCGGTCGGGGACGACGTCACCTACATCGTCACCCGGAACATCAACTTCACCAACGTCTGCTACACCGGCTGCCGTTTCTGCGCCTTCGCCCAGCGCCGCACGGACGCCGACGCCTACACGCTGTCCCTGGACCAGGTGGCCGACCGCGCCCAACAGGCCTGGGAGGTGGGGGCGGTCGAGGTCTGCATGCAGGGCGGCATCCACCCCGACCTGCCGGGCACCGCCTACTTCGACATCGCGCGCGCGGTGAAGGAGAGGGTGCCCGGCATGCACGTACACGCCTTCTCACCCATGGAGGTGGTGAACGGCGCGACCCGCACCGGGATGTCGATCCGCGAGTGGCTGACCGCCGCGAAGGAAGCCGGCCTCGACACGATCCCCGGCACGGCGGCGGAGATCCTCGACGACGAGGTCCGCTGGGTCCTGACCAAGGGCAAGCTGCCGACGGCGACCTGGATCGAGGTGGTGACGACGGCCCACGAACTGGGCATCCGCTCGTCCTCGACGATGATGTACGGCCACGTCGACCAGCCCCGCCACTGGCTCGGCCACTTCCGCACCCTGGCCCGCATCCAGCAACAGACGGGCGGCTTCACGGAGTTCGTCACCCTCCCCTTCATCCACACCAACGCCCCGGTGTACCTCGCGGGCATCGCCCGCCCCGGACCGACGATGCGCGACAACCGGGCGGTCATCGCCATGGCCCGGCTTCTCCTGCACACCCACATCCCCAACATCCAGACGAGCTGGGTGAAGTTGGGCACGGAGGGCGCGGCGGAGATGCTCCGCTCGGGCGCGAACGACCTGGGCGGCACGCTGATGGAGGAGACGATCTCGCGGATGGCGGGGTCGTCGTACGGCTCGTACAAGTCGGTCAAGGACCTGATCGCGGTGGCGGAGGCGGCAGGACGCCCGGCCAGGCCCCGGACCACCCTCTACGGCGAGGTTACGGAGGAGCGGCAGCGGGCGGCGGCTCTGTCGGACGGGCATCTGCCGGAGTTGCTGCCTGTGCTGGAGTGACCGGTTTGCTCGGCATGGCGAGGTGGAGGTCTGTCCCGGCTGCGGCGGCTCGCAGAGCGTCTGGAGGTCGACTTCGCGTGACGGACCGCCTCATGCGCCGTCGGCGTCCAGACGCTCCGCCGACTCGAGCAGGTGCTTCGGCAGCTTCGAGCTGGCCGCTAGCACCTCGATACCGATGAGGCGGTCCTCCTTGTCGAAGTCGAGGTTGATCATGCCGTCGACCTTTACCGGATCACAGGGATACATGCGCGCCGCCTCCGCGCGGGCTTGTGGTTCTGTGAGGTGCACATACGCGGCATTCGCCGTCCTGTCGTAGGTGACTCTGACGTTCGCCATGGTCAGCGCGCTCCCTTGCTGAGATTGAGGTCGGCCCTACCCGCGCGTTGGGTGAACCGGTAGAGCCGAGGTCATCCGGCTGAACGGGGCGGCGATGACCTGGACGTTCATCCCGTGCTTCTTGTCCTTGGCCGAGCCGATGGGCCGGTCGGCGGCGAGGACCGGGTCGATCGGCAGCAGCCCGGTCTGCGGGATCAGGTGTGTTCGGGTTCAGTCACTCTGTGGTGATCTGCTGGGCCAGCAGCAGAGCCAGCGGGCCCCCTTGAAGCAGGAAACGTCCCTCGGTGGCGGCCCGGATCGCGTCAGGCATCGGCCACCACATGAGCTTGAAGTTCTCTTCGCTGGGCGTGAGTTGCTGTGGGCCGCAGGTGATTTCTTCGGCCAGGAAAAGATGGATGCGGGCAGCTGAGTCCAGGGTGATGGCGTACGAGCCGAGGGACCGCCAGGCCTGGGCGGTGACGCCGGCCTCCTCGCGCAACTCGCGCCGCGCGCACTCTTCCAGCGTCTCGCCGGGCTCCCTCCGTCCCCCCGGCAGGAACACGTACTCGCCGCCGTGCCGGGGGAATTCGGCGGCCAGGACGGCGACCGTGCCGTCCGTGTCGCGGGCCACGATCACGGAGGCGTCGCGCACAGCCTCCCTGCGGGATGTGTCGGTCATGGCCCGGGAGCGTAGCGGCCTACTGTGACAGCCAGACCGCGAACGGCACGTTCAGGACCGTTGGGTGAGCGATGCCGCGGCCGTGGTAGCCGTCTTCACCGAATGCGTCGCCGTGGTCGGCGCACATGATGATCAGCCATTTCTTCTTGCTGGTGAGGCCGTCGACCAAGCGGCCGAGGTGTTCGTCCGCGTACGCGAGCGCAGCGGCCTGGGACTGCCAGGAGTCGACACTTTCGCCGGTGTGGTGACCGTGAGGGACATGGGTGGCTGAGACGTTGACGAACAGGAACAGGGGACGGTTGGCGTATTGCTCGGCGGTGGTCAGGGCGTGGTCGACCTGGTGGCGGGTGGAGTCGGGCTCCGGGGAGCAGAACTCGGGCCGCCAGTGGTCCTCGTCGAACATGTCGGGCAGCACCGATCCGAGCGGTGTCTCCCTCGAGAAGTAGGTGACGCCGCCGATGCACACGGTGCGGTATCCGTACTGGGAGAGCCCAGTGAGGAGGTTCGGCGCGTCGAAGACGAACGTGCTCGGATCAACGGTCTTGAACGCGGGAGGGCGGCACTCCCACAGCCGTGGCGGCTGTACGGGCTGGGGGAGCTTGGGAAGGAAGCCGGAGAAGAAGGCGATGTGCGCGGGGAGAGTGAAGGTGCCGGGCGTACGCCGTTCCTCCCACGCCCCGCCCGGAAGGATCTTGGCCAGGTGCGGTGTCTGACCGGCGTGCAACGCTGCGCGGGCGACGTCATGGCGCAGCGAGTCCAGAGTGACGAACAGAATGCTGGTTTGGCTCCGGATGACCTCGGCGGCGTCGATCACAGCGCCTCCACCAGGTCGTGGCGTTCGGTGATTCGCCCCTTGGCCTGGTCATTCACCGGAATGGGAATCCGGTCGGAGGCGATCATCTTTCGCAGCCTGGCCAGACCGGTGTCCTCTACGACGGGCTGACCGTCCCCGTCGTAG
Organism: Streptomyces sp. SID12501; assembly: GCF_010550245.1. Taxonomy (GTDB): domain Bacteria; phylum Actinomycetota; class Actinomycetes; order Streptomycetales; family Streptomycetaceae; genus Streptomyces. The sequence continues at coordinate 177,165 of NZ_JAAGLU010000008.1, read as the reverse complement.
AGGCGGATCGTGACCGTCTGCCGGCCGTCGTTGTCGGCCGTGGTCAGCAGGGCTCCGGGTACACCCCCGAGTTCCTTCATGGCGTGCAGGAGCTGGGCTTCGTCGGCTGCACCGAGGCTGGATACCTGGCAAGCCCAGTGCTCGGCATTGATGGCCCCCTGGCAGAACCGCCGATGGAACTCGGCCGTGGCGGGATGGTCGTCGTGGGCCACGGCCAACTGACGGGCCCGGCTGATCACGACGAAACAGGCGGCGATCCACCAGGCCACACCCTCGTGGATCTCTCCCGGGAACGCACCGGCGATACGGCCGTCACGGATGACGGCGTCGCTGTCGATCGGATTAAGCACGCCTGTCCTCCAGGTACTCGACGATGATCCCGGCCAGGTCGTCCGGGCTGCGACCATCCGTGGTGAGAGTGACCGCGCTGGGTTCCTCGTCGGCGACGGCGTGGAAGTTCTCCCGGAGCCTGGCAAGGCGTCCGGGGACGTCGAACAGGTCGGTGTCGTCCTGTTTTACGTCCTTCTTGGTGCCCATTCGCTCCTTCAACGAGTTGTCGGAGCTGATCAGGTGGAAGGTGGCGTCAGGCGCCACGAGGTATGGCAGGAACGGGGCGATCAGTTCTCTCACCTGGCCCAGGCCGACGCGGTTGACGGCGGCGTGGCAGGCCATGACCGAGACGACGTACCGGTCCGCGACCACGGGCCCCACGCTGAGGGACTGCCGTACGACGTCGGAGACATGCAGGAGACCGGAGAGGTAGAAGGCGAACTGCGGAAGCGGCCGAAGCTCCCGGTTGACCGTGCCGGACCACCCGGTGTGCGGATCGGTGAGGGTGTGGATCGCCGTGGCGCCGAGCCGCTTGACCAACAGACGGGCGAGCGTCGACTTCCCGACCCCTGAAACGCCTTCCAGGACCAGGAAAGGTCCCTGGCGTCGCTCAGTCCCGGGCGTGTACGGGGTGCGCAGGGCGGCGGTCACAGGGTGCCCTCGGTGAACGCGGAGATGTGCCGGGCCACGGTCGCGGGGATCTGCCCCGGATCAGCCAGCAGGGGCCGGATGTCCATGCGGAGGTCGTCCCGCAGCAGGCAGGGTTGGATTCCGCCGGCGTGGTCGACACGAAGGGACCAGAACCCTTCCACGCACTTGGGCTTGACGGGGCAGGTGCCGCACTGGCCGACGTGATGGCGCCCGAGCTCGCGGTGGATGACGTCGATCTCGATGCCGTCGATGCGAAAGATCCGCCGCCCCTGCCCGACGCCGGAGATCTCGACCTCTTCGTCGCTGGTCAGGGTACGCAGGTGATCGATGATGCCCCGGGCACCGATCGCGGAGCCCTTCCGGCCGACGTTGAAGTCAGTGTCCACCAGCTCGATGAACTGCACGGGCATGCGCCGGTCGAGAGCGAAGGCCAGGATCTCGCGTAGCTCGTGTTCGTTCTCCCGCTGTACGAGCGTGTTCAGCTCTACTCGATCGAACATCTCGCGGGCCGCCTCGATCCCGTCGACGATGGTCGCGATACCGATCCGGGTATTCGCGATTGCCTTCAGCGACTCGTCCGAGAAGTAGTGGAGGGAGACCTTCACCTTGTCCAGGGCGGTCATGGAGAGCCATTTCTGATGCCTGCGGACAAGGGTTCCGTTCGTGATCAAGGTGTACGTCGTGTCCGGGCCATGCTCGGGGAGTTGGGTGAGGACCGGCTGGGCCAGGGGCGACATGAGAGGCTCCCCGCCGGTGAAATACACCCGCTTGAGCCCCGCACCCATCAGGCCGCCCAGGACGTTCAGGAAGTCCTCGGCTGTCATCTCCCGCTTGCGGGGAAGTACATCGCGGTACAGGCGCGTGAAGGGTGGAGGGACATCCCCCTCGTTGTGGCAGAACCAGCACTGCTCATTGCATGCCGGGGTCAGGGAGACCCTGAGCTGACCGCGCAGCATGGCGAAGTTCCGCAGCGCGGTCCAGTCCACCTCGGTCTTCGGCAGCGGAATGGTCATGAAGTGGTGCTCCTTCCGTAGTCGCATTTCTGGGTTGGTAGGCGCCCTGGTCAGAGACGGGCAACCACCCTGGTGACGGTGGGGGGGCTCGTCACGGCCCTCCTGGGTGCGGGACCATGCCGCGGCCTGAACGGGCGTTGCACGGTCACTGGCCGGCCCCGGTGCGGAATTCGGCCCACACCTCTTTGCCCCATGGGCGTCTGCCGGAGCCCCGCAGGTCGTAACCCCAGCGGTCCGCGAGCCCCTCGATCAGGAGCAGGCCGCGGCCGGACTCGCCGCCGACATCGACCGAGCCGAGCACCGGCAGGCGCGAGGGCGCCCGGTCCACCACGCCGACGCGCACCCGTGTCGTAGTCGGCCGTTGGACGAGGAGACGAATCGACTGGCAGGGGGTGTGCCTGGCGGCGTTCGCGATCAGCTCCGAGATGATCAGCTCGGCGGGGTCTGCGAAGTCGGTCAGGTGCCATACGGCGAGGGCGTCACGGACGAGCCTGCGGCCTATCGCGGCAGTCGCCGGCTCGCACGGGAAGGTCTGGCTGTAGGCCGGGTGCCCGGTCGGGGCGGCCTGAACTGGCGTCGGGAGACTCGTCATTGGCGGAGCCTTTGTCGTTGTCACGGCGCCCGGTTCGCTTCCTCGGCGGAATCAGCGGCGGACCGGGCCGTCAACAGCTGCCCACACTCGGGGTGGAGCAGCCAGTAACCAGACAACTGCCGTTCGTAGCAAGCCGGTTAGGGTGGTCAGGTGAGCGACCGACGGAGAAGCCTAGGGTGATTTGACCTTGTCTTTGCCTGGTGAGTGGTGGGCCGTGAGGCTACGGTGCGTAGATGGGCATCACGCGGAACACCGCTCTTGAGGCGTGGATGAACGAGCACGGTTACAGCTCCAACTCCCTTGCTGACGCGGTTAATACGGCCGTGGAGCGGCTGACCGGGCGGACCGGCGGCCTCGACGGATCATCGATCCGTTCCTGGAAGGCAGGCCGGGTGCGGTGGCCCAAGTCGGCTACTCGCAAGGCGCTTGAGGACGTCACCGGCCTGCACGCCACGGCTTTAGGGTTCGTGCCACGGGGCCGGACCCGGTGCATCCCCGCCGCATCGCAGGAGGACCTGGACATGAACCGCCGTACCCTCGTAGGTGGCATCGCCGCTGCCGCTGCCGCCGCCGCAGCAGCCGCGCCCGGCACCGGAGCACCTCGCCGTATCGGCATGGGGGACGTCGACCGCCTACAGCAGCGATTCGGCGAGATCATCGCGAGCGACCACCGCCACGGCGGACAGCTCGGCATTGAGCAGCGTGCCGCCGCACTTGCCGACGAGGCGCTGAACCTCCAGAACGCCGGCAGCGCCAGCCAGCGCGTACGCAGCAGCCTCTACGCCTCCGCTGCGGCGTTCCGCTCCTCGGCCATGTGGGCGGCGATCGACGGTCGCCGCTACGGCGACGCGAAGACGCACATGCGCGAGGCTCAGGCCCTTGCTGAGATGTCCGGCGATCAGGCGATCAAATTCCGGATCTGGAGTCACGCGGGGACGATGTACCGACACATGGGGCGGCCTGCCGAGGCGTTCGCCGCCAACGATGTTGCCCGCAACCTGCACATCACGCGTCGCGACCCGCTGTTTGCGTCCCTGGGTCTGGCTCGCCAGGCGGCTATTCACGGGGCGTCGCAGGACCGCACCGGCACCCGCCGGGCGTTCGAGCAGGCGCAGGACGCCATGCTGCGCGCAGACCCGTCCGACTACCGGCCGGTGTGGATGCTCGCCTTCTACGACCAGGCCGAGCTGGATTCGTTGGCACTGTCGGCGCACTTGGTGCTCGGTGACTACCCGACCGCCGAGTTCCACGCCCACCGCTGCCTGTCCGCCCTCAGGCCCCACATGGTCCGCTCCCGGGCCATCACGACCACCCGGCTCGCTCACGCCCAGCTTGCCCAGGGTGATGTCGACGCCGCCACGGCCACCGCGATGAGGGTCCCCGCTGATGCCGCCACCCAACACGCCCGGGTGGCACGCATGTTGCAAGAGTTCGGGGCCGCGCTACGCGCAACCGCGCCGGGCACCACCACTATGCAGACCTGGACCGAGCACGCCGCCGACTGGAAGATGGCTGCATGACCACGGCGCCCGCCATCGAACTGCGCACCTTCACCACCCTCGACACCGTCCGCGGTGATCTCCTCGACGTGTACGCCGACGTGCGTGCCCCGTTGCTCCACCTGCCGAACTATGCGGTCACCGCGTTCGGCGAGCGTTTGGACCGGCACGCCGCCGAGCCAGGTTTCGGGGCTGTGCTCGCCTATGCGGGCGGGCACCCGATCGGCTACGTCTACGGCAACACGATCGAGCACGGGGACCGGTACTGGCAGCGAACCGTCCCAGGGCCGATGGCTCAGTACACGGAGCGTCCGGTCGTGGCTCTGAAGGAGATCGGCGTACGCGCCCAGTGGCGGGGAACGGGGACCGCGCGGCGCATCCATGACGCCTTCCTTGCCACACGCGACGAACTGCAAGTGACGCTCATGGTCAACCCGGCGGCCGGAGACGGGAAGGTACAAGCGCTCTACCGGTCGTGGGGGTACGAGGACATCGGGCAGAGCCGGCCTTCTGCGGCCTCGCCGGTTCTCGCGGTGATGATCCGCGTCACCCGCTGACCAGCAGTCACGACCGAGGTGGTCTGCCTCCCATTCCCGCTCACGCCTGTTCGCGGTCCGTCAGACGACGACCCGACCCCGCAAGATGATCCGGCTCGGGTGCGCCAGTGCGGAAGCGTCCCGCGTCGGGTCGGTGTCGTAGGCGACGAGGTCGGCGGAGGCTCCGTCGGTGAGGCCGGGCAGTCCGAGCCAGGAGCGGGCCGACCACGATGCCGAGCCCAGCGCGGCTTCGGGCGGCAGGCCGGCCCGGACCAGCCACTCGACCTCCGAGGCAACGGTCCCGCACGGGAAGCTGTCGGTGCCGGCCAGGACGGTGACACCGGCTTCGTACGCCGCTCGGACGCTGGGCAGCATGCCCTCCCATCCGGCCAGCCACCAGTCCCGGGCGGCGCTCGGCTCGGCGGCCCGACGCCGCTCGGCACCGGCGCCGAAAACGCTCAACGTCGGGACGAGCGCGGTTCCTTGGGCCGCCATCCGGTCGATCAGGACGGGGTCGAGATGCATCCCGTGCTCCAGACTGTCGACACCGGCCAGCACAGCGTTGCGGCAACCGTCGGCGGTCTGGCAGTGCGCGGCGACCCGGCCGCCGACGGCGTGCACGGCCTCCACGACGGCGGTGAGGATCTCCAGCGGAAGCGCCGCCTCGTTGTACTTCCAGTCCCCGATGACCTTGCACCACCCCGAGGACGCCTTGACCTCCTCGACGGCGGCGTCCACCAGGCCCGCCTCGCTCACGTCCCGCCCGAAACCGGGGAAGAACCGGCCGGGCGTGGCCAGCCACCGCCCGGCCGAGCGAACTCGCGGCAGCTCCGGGTCGTCGTCCGCCCAGGCCGGGACACGGGCGGCGGACCCCGGCGTGCGCACAAGGAGCACGCCGGCGTCCCGGTGATCGGTCAGGTGCCGACGTAGCGTCTCGTCACTGAACGCGTCCTCGACGCCTTCCGCACCAGGATGGGTGTGCGCATCGACGAGGCCGGGCAGCAACCAGCCCCCGTCGACGACGAGTTCCGTACCCCCATTCGAACTCGCGCCCTGGACCGGCTTGTTCCACAACCGGCCCCGGTCGATCCAGAAGGTCCGCTGCTCCCGCTCGGGCAGCACGACGCCTCGCACCTTGAGCACCATGGCCGACTGCCCTTTCCTGGTTGGTGGACCCCGGGTCAATAGCCCATCTGGAATGTAGCGTCCCGCTGTTCACCAACCGGGCGAGACCGAGTCGCCTCTGCTGGAGGGGCCGAAAGCCGAGGGAATGCGGGTGCCTGTCCTCGCCCGACGACCACTCGCTCGACGCTGTGATTCGATGTGTCGATGGACGGTCAAGCACGTGCGGCCCAGGAGGCGCTGTACCGCGCACTCGACGAGACGGTGTCACGGCTGTACGCCGAAGGGCGGTTGGCCGATGCCCTGAAAGCAGTGGAGGATGCGGCACCCCGGATCCCTTCGCGTCGTGCGGACACCGCGCACTTGGCGGCCTGCCTGCTGACGCTCACCGGGCGCGCCGAGGACGCGCTGGCGGCGCTGCGCACCGCTCTTGACGACGGCGCCTGGTGGAGTCCCGCGATCCTCGTCGATGACGACGACCTGGCCGACGTTCGTGACCTTGAGGGGTTCGCCCCGCTGCTCCGCGAGTCCACGGCCCGGCACGCGACGGCCACGGGTGTCCCTCTTCCTCCTGTCGTACGACGGCCGCAAGGCGCCCCCCGAGGTGTTCTGGTCGTCCTGCACGGCGCCGATCAGGACGCGGCCTTGGCAGCTGAACAGTGGGCGGCGGCGGTGGAAGCGGGCTTCGTCCTCGTCGCCGTCGACTCCTCCCAGCGCTCGACCCCGCTCTACCGCAGCTGGCCCGACATCGGCGTCGGCATCCGGGACATCACCGCCGCCCTCGCAGAGCTGGACGAGGCCGACGCCTCCCTGCCACTCCTGGCGGCGGGCTTCTCGGCGGGTGGTCGCGTGGCCTTGTTGTGGGCGCTGTCCGACGTATCCGACGTCGCGGTACGGCCCTCCGGATTCCTGGCGGTGGGACCGGCACTCACTCCGGCGCACCTCGACGAGGCCCGGCGCGTGAGGGCCGCGCAGGGTGCGGTGCGCGGCCGGATGCTCGTGGGGGAGCAGGACGACGAAGTCACCCCCGAGGTGTACGACGCCCATGCGGTGCTCGTCGACGCGGGCGCGGACGTCACCCTGGAGACCATCCCGGGCCTGGGGCACGACTTCCCTGCGGACTTCGGACGTAGGCTCCCGGGCCTGCTGGAGACCTTGCTGGTGGCTCGGCCTCGTCTGGCGGGGTGCTGAGGGCCTGAAGGTGACTGCGCAGGCGTTCGCACCGGGATCTCCTTCCGGGTGTGCCGTCTTGCCGGGGTGACACCGGGTGTTTCTCCGCGCCTCGCAAGTCGCCGCGCCTGGCAGCACGAAATCAGTGGCCCGAGGTTCTGGAGACTCCGTAGCGTGTCAGTCATGCCGACCCCTGTCCTGTACTGCCGTGATCCGTTGAATCCACGACGCGTGGACCAACACTTCGCGCAGGAAGCACAGAGGGTGCGCGCCTGTGGCGGGGTGGTGGGGTTGGTCGACCATGATGCGTTGCTGCAGGGTGACGCAGAACAGGCTGTTGCACACGTACCGACTGGGCTGGGGAGTGTCTGGTACCGGGGTTGGATGATTCCGGGCGATCGGTACGCCGCGTTGGCCGAGGCGCTGAGCCGACGCGGTACCCCCTTGCTCGTCGCTCCGGAGCAATACCGGGCCGCTCACGAACTGCCGGGCTGGTATCCGATGTTCGTCGACAGCACGCCCGCGAGCGTGTGGCGTCCCACAGAGCCCGGTGAGATCCTGGCCGCCGAAGACCTGGCTGTTCTCGCCGAGCCGTTGCCGCCGGGCTCGGGAATCGTGAAGGACTACGTCAAATCCCGCAAGCACGAGTGGGAGCAGGCGTGCTTCATCCCCGATCTCGCCGACGCGGCGGGGTTGACACGGGTCGTGCGGCGCTTCGTGGAGCTGCAGGAGGACTTTCTTGCCGGTGGGGTCGTTCTGCGCGGCTTCGAGACGTTCTCGAAGCCGGAGTCCGTTGCGGCTGAAGTGCGTGTGTGGTGGCTGGATGGCGAACCCAGGTTGCTCACACCCCACCCGGACAGCCCGTTCGAGCATGTGCTGATACCCGACCTCGGCCGTATCGGGCCTGCGGTGCAGCGCCTGGGATGCCGGTTCGTCACCACCGACGTGGCCCTCCGCTCGGACGGGGTGTGGCGAGTCGTCGAAGTCGGTGACGGCCAGGTCAGTGACCTGCACGCGTCGTGCAGCCGAGGAGAGTTGGCCGCTCTGCTGGTCGGTCCGTAGCACTTGCGGAAGCGGTCCCGCGCTGTCATCACCCAGACCGGTCCAGGGAACTCCGGGCAATGCCTGGGTATGCCGAGGAGCCAATGGCGGCTCCCCCGGGTCGGACGCCCGGCATGCCGGGGTCGACGAGCGCGATGCGTGTCAGCGAGATCGATCGATTCCGCCGGCAGCCGAGGCTCGGACGAAGGGCACCTCTGCGAGGGCATCGGGAGCATCCTTCGTTGAGAGCCACCGTGTCCGACGGACTGCCGAGGTCGCTGCCGGTGCAAGGGCATGGCCCGTGCACCGGCAGCGAGACAGGGCCCCGAAGGCCCGCTCAGCTCAGGCAGTTGACGAACCCCACCTGCTCAGGCAGTTGGGGCGAACCTCGCCTCAGTAACCCACCCGGAACGTGGCGTCCTGCTGCCCAGCAGTCGTGGAGATCGGGTCGATCCGCAGCACGTAGTTCGAGTGGCGGATGTACCGCGTCGGGTTGTTGTACGACCGGAAGGACGCCCACGAACTGTCCGCCAGGCCCGCCGTCCGGTAGAACGTCGCGTCGCCCGCGAATGTCGACGTGCCGTCGTTGACGTCGAGTTGGAGGACGTAGTTGTAGTGCCGGAGGTAGCGGGTGGGGTAGTTGACCGACTGGAAGGAGACGCCGGTGCTGTCGGCCAGGCCCGGGACGAGTTTCCACTCCGAGTCGGTGTAGAGGTCGAAGGGGTACTCGTCGATCCGGGCCTTGTAGTCGGCGTGGCGGATGTAACGCGCCGGGTAGTTGTACGACTTGAGGCGGTTCCAGGCCGGGGAGCCCCACTTGGTGAGCAGGTTGTTGTACTCGGCCGTCGTGATCGTCGCGATGCCGCAGTGCTTGGAGTTGACCGGCTGGGTGTACGTCTTCTGGTCGAGCGCGGTCCAGGTGCCGGAGGCCAGGTCGGAGGTCTGCCAGGCGTAGAAGACGCCGTTCGGCGTGTACGTGTCGCCCCAGAGGTACCAGGTGTTCGACGAGAGCGACTTGAAGACAGTCGGGGCCTCGGTGCCGCCGTGTGCCACGCCCGCGCTGTACTCGGTGAAGCTGCCCGGGTCGAGGGACGTGGAGCGCGCGGACACGAGCGTCTGGTTCTTCTTGAAGAACAGGTAGTTGTAGCCGTTGACCCCGACCGCCATGTCCCCGTCGATCACCTCGTACCCGGGGTCGAAGAAGACCTGCGGGCTCGACGCCGTGACGAAGTCGCTGGTGTAGTTGACCATGATCACGTTGTGGCCGGTGGAGTTCACGGAGGAGTAGATCACCGCGTACTGGCCCCGGCTCGCGTCCCAGAACGCCTCGGGTGCCCAGCTGTGCGTGGTCATGTCGTGGAGTTTCAGGCGCCGGTAGCCGGTGAAGGTGCGCAGGTCGGCGGAGTCCCAGACGTGGATGTACTGGCTGTTGTACGACCAGTCCGTGCCCTTGAGGTCGGTGGCGAGGACGACGAACGTGCCGTCCTGCTTGCGCATGAGGAACGGGTCGCGCAGTCCGAGGGCGCCCGCGGTGGGGGTGACCACGGGGTCGTTCTGGTTCAGCGGCGTCCAGTTGAGCGAGTCCGGGCTGACGGCGAGGTGGAGGCCGTAGTCGGTGCCCAGCCCGAGGCTCGTCGACTCGGTGAAGTAGACCATCGCGTACGCCGAGTCGGCCGCGTGGGCGGTGCCGGCGCCCAGCGTCATCACACCGGACATGGCGAGGGGAGCGGTGGCGGCCATGCCGAGGAAGAGACGGCGGGACGGCTGGGGACTTGCGCTCATCGTTGTCTCCAAGCGGGTGCTGGCGGGGGCGGATGCGGGTCCAGGAGTGGAGTGAGCGGCTGCGCGACTCGTGTGTGTGGGGGGAGGGGGAGGAGGGTGAACGGGGACGTGGAACACGCAGCCAGGCAAGCGAATTGGCCGAAATTTCGAACCAGGTTCGGAAAGTCGATCAGAAGGTAGATCGCCCCACCCTGCTCGTCAATCACTCTTGCAAGGCTGTGGGGATTCTTTGTGCACAACCATCCGTATCCGCTGTGAGTCACCTGGGGGTGTTGAAATCGCTTGCCCCTCATGGAGGTTGCGCAATGTCCCCTTACCTCGGCAGCCGCAGATCGCTCCGCGCGGCCTCGGCCCTGGCGCTGGCCGTCACCACCGGACTGACCGCCTTGGTCGCCCTGCCCACCACCGCCGACGCCGCGGCAACGGCGGCAAGGCTGGTGATCGGCGAGGGCGGTCGGACGTTCGACTACACGGCCGCACCCGGTCAGACCAACAAGCTGAGCGTCACCACGTCGTGGACCGACGGCAAGATTTTCACCTATGTCATCGATGACGTGGTCCCCATCGACCTCCACGTGAACGACGACCCTCGCTGCACCCGTCCCGACAGCGCGGACCTCACCAAGGTCTCCTGCACGAACAGCCACGAGTACGGAGGCTCCGGGCTGCGGATGGATCTCGGCGACGGCAACGACACGATCACCTACAACAACACCACTGGCCAGACCGGCTATCAGGCTTCGATCGAACTGGGCTCCGGCAATGACAGGGCGACCGACATCGGCAGCGCTGACGGCAACTACATCCAGGCCGGAAAGGGAGACGACAACGTCACGGTGGGCTCCGACGCGATTGTCGAGGCCCAGGACGGCAACGACACGGTCCATGTCGGCGACAGGTCCATCGTGACGGGCCAGAAAGGTGTCGACAGGCTCTATGCCGACGGCGTCGACAGCAAGGCCGACGGGGGCACGGGCAACGACTTCATCTATGGGAGTGCGGGCCACCAGGTTCTGACCGGTGGCATCGACAAGGGCAACGACACGATCCGCGGCGGCGCCGGAGACGACTGGATCTCTGGCGACCCGGGCAACGACGTCCTCTACGGCAACAGCGGCAACGACACGATCTACGGGAACGCCGGGAACGACAAGGTCTACGGCGGTCCAGGCAGGGACACCCTCAGCGGCGGCCCCGGCAGGAACGTCGTCCACCAGGACTGAGGTCGGCACCCACTCGACGCTCTCTCCGGCCCCCGACCGTCCGGGGACGGAGCGCGTCTCGGAGTACGATGATCCGACCCCCGGCGGAGGACCCGGCGGCGGGTTCTGTTGCTGAGGAGATGCGTGACCGTGGCTGCCCGACGGCTTCCCTCATCGGTCTGGGTCACCGGTCTGACCTTGGGCGCGGTCGCCGCGGTCGCCGTACTGGCGGTGAAGGCCGAGCGGGGTCCGCAGCCCCATGCCACCGCCGCCGCCAGGCCCACCGCGTCCGCCTCGGCGAAGCCCTCCGCCAAGCCCAGCCAGGCCGTCGAGGCGGCTGTGCCGGACGGGTCTGGGACCGGGCGGCGGGTCGTCTACTCGCTCGGGCAGAAGCGGGTCTGGCTGGTCGACGCGAGCGACCAGTCCCGCCGTACGTTCGCGGTGTGGCCGGGCTCGGTGAGCCCGGACCCCGGGACGTACTCGGTGTCCAAGCGCACCGACGCCCTCACCGGATCGGACGGCGTACAGATCGAGCACGTCGTGTATTTCGCCGCCAAGTCCGGGGTGAACGTCGCGTTCTCCAACGCGCTGGACGGCTCATCGCCTCCGCCGGTGTCGGGGATACAGACCGGCGGTATCCGCATGCGGGTCGCGGACGGGGACGCCGTCTGGGCCTTCGGTTCCGCGGGGACCACGGTCTCGGTGGTCGAATAGCCGACGGCAACGACAGCCGATGGCTACCAACGCCTGCCGGGGTTGACGACGACTGCCGGGATCCCCGTGGTGAGTTGTTGCACCGAGAAGAAGCAACTGCCCCCACCGGGTTGCGGAAACGGGAACGGGAACGGGAACGAGCCCGGGGAGGGCCGCGAGCCGGTACCCGCGACCCTCACGTCACGGGGCCCTGTACGGGAGGGCCCTTGCCGCTGCCCTCCCGCGTGCCGGTGCGTCAGTCGGTGGACTTCGCGGCGGAGGCGGATGCCGAGGGCGCGCCCACCGGCAGGTGGATCACCAGCAGCACCACCCCGCTCAGCGTGAACACGCGTGTCGCCGCGTCCAGTCCGTTCCAGTCGCCCGACTGCCACATGGCGAACCACTCGCCGCCGATCGCGATGAAACCGGCGCCGAACAGCAGCATCAGCATCAGCAGGCCGTACGTCGAGATGCGCCGCGCCTGTTCGAGGTCGCGGCGGATCCACAGCCAGGTGGCGGCGATGAGGACGAACGCGGCGAGCGTCTCCCACACGATGATCGCCACGTACGCCGTGTCCTGGAGGCCCTTTGACGTGATGGCTCTCCACATCAGGTCGTCGTCCTTGAACGTGGTGTCCATGGCGAGGACATGGCGCACGAACTGCTGGTTCGAGTCGAAGTCGGTGATGTTGCCGAGCGCCACGAGAGCTATGTAGAGCGCGACCGTCGCCGTCAGCAGGGTCGCGGCGAGGGTGAGTGGGGTGTGTGGGGGGTGGACGGTACGGGTGGGGTGGGGGGTACCTGTTGTGGTCATGGAGTAACCCTATGGATTGGTTCGGGCGCCGTCTCCCCGTCCCTGTCCATGAGTTGGGCCAAACTGGTGGATGACCCAGGACACCTGCCCCGACACGAGGAGACGTACGGATGCCCCAGGCCCCGCGCCCGTCGATGCGCCAGCTGATCCAGCAGCGCAGACGCGCCGGGTTTGTCGGCCGGGGTGCCGAACGGGCCGCGTTCCGGGCCAACTTCGACCTGCCGCCGGACGACGAACGTCACCGCTTCCGCTTCCATGTGCACGGCAACGCCGGCGTCGGAAAGACCTTCCTGGTAAGGGAGTTGGAGCAGCAGGCCAAGGAGCGCGGCGCGCTCACCGCGTACGTCGACGAGGGCGTCGGCAGTGTTCCCGAGGCGCTGACGGTGATGTGCCGTCAGTTCGCGTCCCAGGGGCGGCGGTTCAAGGAGCTCGAGCGGCTGCTCGCGGCCCATCGGGAGCGGCGGCACGAGGCCGAGTCCGCCGTCGCGAGCCTCGAATCGCAGCCCGAGAATTCCCCGGTCGGCAGTCCCTCGGCCGGCAGTCTGACGGTCGCCCGGATCGGGCTCGCCGGTGCCGGACTCATCCCGGTCGTCGGACCGTTCGCCGGCGCCCTCGACGCCGACCGGATCGCCCAGGGCGCCGACCGGGTCCGGGCCGGGATCGCCGCCCGGCTGCGCAACCAGGACGACGTACAGCTCGTCCTCGCGCCCGAGCGCGTCCTCACGCCGGTGCTGCTCACCGAGCTGGACGACATCTGCGCCGCCGTGCCCTGGATCGTCCTGTTCCTCGACACGTACGAGCGCACCGGCCCCTTCCTCGACGGCTGGCTGCACGACATCATGACCACCGACCGCTACGGCGACCTCTCCTTCCCCGCCAACCTCGTCCTCGTCACCGCAGGTCAGCGTCCCTTCGACACCGGCCGCTGGGGCGGCTTCGCCGACTTCGTCACCGAGGTGCCGCTCGGCCCGTTCACGGAGGCCGAGGCGCGCGGACTGCTCGCCGACAAGGGTGTGACGGACGAGCCGGTCGTCGAGGAGGTGCTGCGGCTCACCGGCGGGCTGCCGGTGCTGGTGTCGACCCTCGCCGAGGCCCGCCCCACCGACCCGGACGACATCGGCGACCCGAGCGCCACCGCCGTAGGGCGGTTCCTGAAGTGGGAGACCGACCCCGCACGCCAGGCCGCCGCCCTCGCCTGCGCTCTTCCCCGGCGCCTGGACGCGGACATCTTCCGCGCCGCCCTCCCGGCTTCCGCTTCCGGGCAGGCGCGGGACGACGCCGAACTCGACCTGCTGTTCGGGTGGTTGAGGGCGCTGCCGTTCGTGAGCGACCGCGGCGACCGCATCCAGTACCACGACGTCGTACGCGCCCCCATGCTCCGCCTCCAGCGCCACCGCTCCCCGCGCCGCTGGGCCGAACAGCACACCGGCCTCGCCGACACCTTCGCCGGCTGGCGCGCCGAGGTCGAAGTACCGCTCCCAGCCGATGAGTTGTGGGCGACGGAAGAGTGGCGGGAGCTGCGGCTCGCGGAGTCGTACCACCTGCTGTGCGCGTCCCCCCGTACCGCGCTGCCCGTCGTCCTGCGCGACGTCGTCCACGCCTGCGACCAAGGGGAGGTGGTCGCCCGGCGGTGGGCGCGCGTCCTGGTGGAGGCGGGTGACGACAACGAGGCACCGGCGGTGCGGAGTTGGGGACGCGACCTCCTCGACGCGCTCGCCGACGCCGACGCCGACGACGGAGGGCACGGGGAGGGCCGCGGAGGGCAGAGAAAGGAGGGCGGGGTGCTCGGCGCGCTCGCGCTGTTGCTGGGCCGCGCCGGGCTCGACGCGCGTGGACAGGCCGTCGCACGCATGCTGCGCGGGCGCGAACTGCGGATGAGCGGCGAGTACGGGAAGGCCCTCGGCGAGTACGAACAGGCCGTCGCCCTCGATCCCGGGCTGGAGCGCGCCTACTACGGCCGGGGTGTCGTCCACGCCGAACAGCGCGACTACGCCGCCGCCATCGCCGACCTCGACCGCGCCGACGAACTGGCCCCCGACACCGCCCGCGTCCTCTTCGTGCGCGGCGACTACCACCGCATCCTCGGCCACCACGAGGAAGCCGTCCGTGACCTGGACCGTGCCATCGCCCTCGGCCCCGACCTGGCCGGCGCCTGGGCCTCCCGAGGCGTCACCCGGCACGGCACAGGCGACACCGAACACGCCCTCGCCGACCTCGACCGTGCCCTCGAACTGGACCCCGAACACGTGTGGGCGCTGGTCCGCCGGGCCCGGGTGCACCGCTCGCGCGGGGAGCGGGCCGGTCAACTCGCCGACCTGGACCGGGCGGTGGCCCTCGGCCCCGAGCTGGCCTGGGTCGCGTGCGAGCGAGGCGACGCGCTCCGGGCCGCCGACCGCGACGCGGACGCACTCGACGACTACGACCGCGCCCTCGAACTCGACCCCGCCTACTCGTCGGCGTACGCCAGCCGGGGCGTCTCCCACAGCCGACTCGGCTGCCACGACAAGGCGTTGGCCGACCTGGACAAGGCACTGGAGCTGTATCCGGCGTACGCCTGGGCGCTGGTGCAGCGTTCTGTCGTACACCGGCGGGCCGACGGATACGAGGCGTCGTACGAAGACGCCCACCGGGCGGTCGAGTTGGAGCCGGAGAGCGCGTGGGCGCTGTGGAACCGGGGTGAGGCGCTGCGCTGCCTGGGCCGGTTCGAGGAGGCGCGCGCGGACCTCGACCGGGCGCTGGCGCTGGCCCCGGACAGTGTGTGGGCGATCGGCTGCCGGGGCGCGGTACTCCACGAACTACGGCTGTACGGAGACGCGTTGGCGGATCTGGACCGGACTGTCGCGCTAGACCCGGACGGGGCCTGGCATCTGATGCGCCGGATCATGACCCTGCTGGCGGTGGGCCGCCCCGAGGACGCCCGCACCGACCTGCACCGCTATCTGGTGATCGGCGACGACCGGGCCTGGGCGCACCACACCCTCGCGCAGATCCACCTCCTGGACGGCCGTGCGGAGGACGCGTCGACGGCGCTCGCGGAGGCAGCACGGCACGGGCTCACGGAGCCGGCCGGCCTGGAGGAGCTGGCTCGCGCCCAGCGCAAGGCGGGGGAGTGGAGGGCCGCCCGGGAGACGGCGGACCGGATGCGCGGCCTGCACGGGCCCGGCGGCGTCTTCTGCCTCGCCCTCGCGGTCGCCGGGGAGCGGGGCCGGGACGGCGCCCGCCCGGTCTGGCGCGAGGCGGACCGGCTGGCCTCCGGCTGGGACCTGGCCGAGGGCGCCCCCGGCTTCCTGCACGCGGTGATCGCGGCGGGCCGCGGCGACTGGGCGGGCCTGGACGAACACCTCGCCGACCTGCTCACGGGGACGAGGGAGTGGGTGGACGTGGCATGGCTCGCCGACCTGCTGAGCGAGCTGGCGGGGGCGCCGGGCGGCCCGCCGGAGGAGCGGGAGCGGATCGCCGTACGACTGGACCGGGTGCGGGAGGCGCGGGAGGCGATCAGTAGGCGGTACGCGGAATGACGAAGACGAAGGGGAGTGTCTGAGGCTCCCGATTGGTGACCAGCCGGGATCACTCATGCCTACTCGTGCCTTCTCATGCTCTCTCATGCCCTCTCATGTCACTTTCCGCATACCAATACAGGCCCTGAACGGACCGTTCCCGGTCGATTACAGTGCTGAGCTGTCAATCGTACGAACGATGCTGTGAGGGAGGTCCGAGGTGGGTGTGATGACATCCGGTGGCGTGACCGGTGCCGCGTCCGGCGCCATCTGGGGGCGCTCCGAGCAGCAGGACTTCCGCAGCCGGGTCCGCGGCACCCTGCTCGGCGCGGCCCTCGGCGACGCCCTGGGCGCCCCGCTCGACGGACTCACCCTCGACTCCATCAACGAGGCGTACGGCGCGGACGGACTCACCGATCTGGCCTTCGCGTACGGCAGGCGCGGCGCGATCACCGATCTCACCCAGCTCACCCTCTTCACCCTGGACGGCCTGATCCGCGCCCAGGTGCGCCGCGACACCGGCGCCTGGCACCCGCCGACCGACCTGCACCGCGCCTACCGCCGCTGGCGGGCCACCCAGAGCGACTGGGGGCCCGACGAGCGCCGCAAGGAGGACGGCTGGCTGGCCCGCGAGGAGTGGCTGTACGCCCGCCGCGACCCGGCCCTCGCCTGTCTGCTCGGCCTCGGCGACGAGACCATGGGCACCCTGGACGCGCCCAAGAACCCCGGCGAGGCGGGGGCGGAGGCGGCGGCCCGCTCGGGCCCCTTCGGGCTCCTGGTCGGCTGGGAGCCGCAGCTCGTGATGCAACTGGCGGTGGAGTGCGCCGCGCAGACCCACGGTCACCCGACGGGCTACCTGGCGGCGGGCGCGTACGCCGTGATCGTGCACGGCCTGGCGCGCGGCGAGAGCCTCGACACGGCGGTTCAGAGGGCGCTGGCCCTGCTGGCGGCCAGACCCGGCCACCAGCAGGTGGCGGAGGCCCTCCAGCGGGCCCTGGGCGCCGTACGCCAGGGCATCCCGTCCCCCGCCCGGGTCGCGGACCTGGCCGGCGCCGGCACGGCGGAGGGCCTCCTGGCTGTGGCGGTCTACTGCGCCCTGGTCGGCGAGGACGTCCGCCACGGTCTGTCCCTGTCGGTCAACCACGGCGGCCCGTCGGCTGCCACCGGCGCCCTGACCGGCGGCCTGCTGGGCGCCCTGCACGGCGAGACGGCCCTCCCGCCCGCCTGGCTGGCGGAACTGGAGGGCCGGCCGACGATGCTGGTCCTGGCGGACGACTTCGCGATGGAGATGACCCAGGGCCCCGCCCTGCACGGCCCGGCGGGATCCTCCCCGGGCTGGCTCACCAGGTACCCACGGGCGTGAAGGTCATTTCAGCCGGTCTGGGGGCGCAGCCCCCAGGAACAGGATGGGACGGGTAGGGGCGGCGGGGGCGAAACCCTCCCACAGCCACCCCCTCCCCACCCCACCCGCACCCTCAGTCCTTGACCGGCGCCGCATCCGCAGCCTGCTGCGGAACAGGCACCCGCACCGCCGCGCTCCCGCTGTCGTCCCCGTCCGTGTTCACGGTCTCGATGATCGCCAACCGCTCCGGCGTGTCCTCGGGCCGCAGGAAGCCGATCAGGATGTACAGCACCAGCGAGACAGCCAGCGGGATCGACACCTGGTACTGGAGCGGCACCCCGCCCTCCACGCTCCAGTTGATCGGATAGTTCACCAGCCAGAAGGCGAGCAGCCCCATCGACCAGCTGCCCAGCGCCGCCGTCGGCCCCGACCGCCTGAACGGCCGCAGCAGACCCAGCATCATCGGGATCGCCATCGGACCCATCAGCCCGGCCACCCACTTGATGACGACGGTGATGATGTCCTTGAACGCGGGCGAGTTGATCTGCGTGGCCGCCGCCATGGACAGGCCGAGGAACACCACGGTCGTCACCCGCGCCGCGACGAGCCCCGACGAGTCCGTCCACGTCCGTGCCCGCTTCCAGACCACCGGCGCGACGTCCCGGGTGAAGACGGCGGCGATGGCGTTCGCGTCGGACGAGCACATGGCCATGGTGTGGGAGAAGAAGCCGACGATCACGAGCCCCAACAGGCCGTGCGGCAGCAGCTGTTCGGTCATCAGGGCGTAGGAGTCGGACCCGTCCGGCTTCTGTGCCTGGACCAGCAGCGGAGACATCCACATCGGGAAGAACAGCACCAGCGGCCAGACCAGCCACAGCACCGCCGACAGCCGTGCCGACCGCTCGGCGTCCCGAGGACTGGCCGTGGCCATGTACCGCTGCGCCTGGTTGAGCATGCCGCCGTTGTACTCGAACAGCTTGATGAAGAGGAACGCGAGCAGGAACACCGTGCCGTACGGGCCCACCAGCGGCTTCCCGTGCCCCTGCAACGCGGGTTCGTCCCAGACTCCGAAGAACCCTCCGTGGTCGTCGAGTTTGGCGACGACAGCGATGAACATCGCGATGCCCGCAAGGAGTTGGATGACGAACTGCCCCAACTCGGTGAGAGCGTCGGCCCACAGGCCGCCGATCGTGCAGTACACGGCGGTGATCGCACCGGTGATGAGGATGCCCTGGTTGAGGGACATGCCGGTGAAGACGGACAACAGGGTCGCGATCGCGGCCCACTTGGCGCCCACGTCCACGATCTTCAGCAGCATCCCGGACCACGCCAGCGCCTGCTGCGTCTTCAGGTCGTAGCGGTTCTTCAGGTACTCCAGCGGTGACGCCACATGGAGCCGTGACCGCAGCCGGTTGATGCGCGGCGCGAACAGCTTGGAGCCGATGGCGATGCCCAGCGCGATCGGGAAGGACCAGGTGACGAACGACGTGACGCCGTACGTGTAGGCGATACCGGCGTAACCGGTGAACATCACCGCGCTGTAGCCGGACATGTGGTGGGAGATGCCGGACAGCCACCAGGGCATCTTCCCGCCCGCGGTGAAGAAGTCGCTGACGTTGTCGACCCGTTTGTGGGACCAGACACCGATGGCGACCATCACACCGAAGTACGCGATGAGCACGGTCCAGTCGAGGCCGTTCATGTGCTCCCTCCCAGGGGCATCGAGCAAGTCGAGCGGGGCTGTCGAGCGCCCGCTCATCGTCGATTCGATGGCATGGCAACGACAACAGCTCGAACAGTCAAGAGGGAGTAAAGAAGTTCGTCGCACTGACCTCGGTTCACGTCCATGAACTCAGGGCGACCACTGAAAGATTGGCGGAATATCAGCTACCGCATCAACTCACCCGCGTTCACCAGCAAAGACTGTCCGGTGATGGCCCTCGCCCGCTCCGACGCCAGAAACACCACAGCGTCCGCGACATCCCCGTCCGTGGCCAGCTCAGGCAACGCCATCCGCTCCGCGAGCCGCCGCCGCACCTCGGCCTCCGGCACCCCGTCCCCCTGCGCCGTGAACCGCACGTACGCCTCCACCGGCGGCCCCCACATCCACCCCGGCAGCACCGTGTTGACCCGGATCCGATGGGGCCCGAGTTCCCGCGCCAGCGAGTACATCGCGCTCGTCAGCGCCCCCTTCGAGGCGGCGTACGCGGCCTGCCGCACCTGTGAGGGCGCGGCCACGGCGGACTGCGTACCGATGAACACCACACTCCCGCCCCGCTCCTTCAGCGCGGGCAGACAGGCCCGCGTCATCCGCAGCGTGCCCAGCAGGTTCACGTCGACGACGCCCGCCCAGCTCTCGAAGTCCGCGTCCTCGATCCCTCCGAAGTAGCTGTCCCAGGCGGCGACATGGACGACCCCGTCGATCCGCCCGAACCGCTCGCACGCCAGCGCGGCCAGTGCCCGGCACTGCTCCTCGTCGGTGATGTCGGTCGCGCGGTACGCCGTACGCGCCCCGTCCGGGTCGAGCTCGTCGGCGGTCTTCGCGAGGTGCGCCTCGGTGCGCGCCCCGAGCACGGCGTTGCCCCCGTCCCGCACGACAGCGGCGGCGACCTGACGCCCGAGCCCGGCGCCGACGCCGGAGACCACCACGGTCTTCCCTGTGAGCAGCGACATCGAAGCCCTCCCCGACTCTGGCGGATTATCTGACGGAGCGTCAGAGTATGGGCGTCCGAAGGAGGAAGGAAGAGGAGAGAAAGAGAAGGGGAGGCGAAGGGAATGACTGAACGGGAAGCAGGAGAACGGAGAGCGGGCGAACGGGGAACGGGCGAACGGGAAGCGGGCGAACGGGAAGCGGGCGAGGGGACCCGCAGTGAGGTGTACGCCGAACTGGCGGCTCTCGGCCCGTACGGCGTACACCCGGGGCACGCGCTCATCACCATGGTCGAACCGCACCCGGGCCACGAGTACGCGTACAACCGCTGGTACGAGGACGACCACTACTACGCCGGCGCGATGGCCATGCCCTGGATGTTCTCCGGCCGCCGCTGGGTCGCGACCCGGGACCTCCAACTCCTGCGCTACCCCGAGAAGTCGGCGCTGGCGCAGCCGGTCACCGCGGGCTGCTACCTCTCCACGTACTGGATCACCGAGGGCCGCTACGCCGACCACATGCGCTGGACCGTGGGCATCAACAAACGCCTCAACCGCGACGCACGCGTCTACCAGGACCGTACCCACGTCTTCACCGCGTTCCAGGACCACGAGACGACGGTCTACCGGGACGGCGCCGCCGGCCCCCGTGACTTCCACGCCCTTGACCACCCGTACGCGGGCCTGGTGTTGCAGGTCATCGACGCCGAAAGCCCACAAGCGCGGGCGGAGTTGCTGGAGTGGCTGCGCACCCGGCATCTGCCCGAGCGGCTCGCCGGGTCGCCCGCCGCGATGGTCACCGTCTTCCACCCGACCCCGCTGCCCGGCGACCGTATGACGTATGTGAAGCAGGTCGAGGGTGTGGACGTACGGCTGACGCTGCTGTGGTTCCTGCAGGCGGACCCACGGGACTGCTGGGAGCGGCACTTCACGGGGCTGGGGGAGGCGGTCGGCGAAGTCGGCCTGGGGCGGGTGGAGTTGGTGGCGCCGTTCATTCCGACGGTGCCGGGGACGGACCTGTACGTCGCCGAGCTGCGTTGACCGGGAGCCTCGCGAGTGAGGTGGCGGTCGGCGTGATTTGGGAGCGTTGCCGTATGGGACGGCTCGCGGACACGGAGCCGTCCAACTGTGCGTGCTGTGCGCACTGTTGGGGTCACCCTCTGCTCAGTTGGAGGTAATGTGCTGCCCTGTTGAAATGGTGCATCCGTAGGATCACGCCATGACTTCTGATGCCCCGCTCACCCGAGAGTCGTTTCGGCGCCTTCATCCGATGAACGCGCCGAGGCCGGTGTCTCAGTTGCCCGGTCGTGTCTGGACCGACGGGGACTGGGACCGGATCCGGCGCGGATATCGAGCCCGGGACATGGATGAGAAGTGGAACGTCTTCGTCGAAGCCGATGTCGTTTTCATGCACCGGAGTTGGACCGGTCGCGGCGTCTACGAGGTGTCCCTTGCCCCCGTGGCCGGTGGCAGGAGGATCACCTCTGCTGTGGTGGAGGCCGATGGGGAGCGCGTTCGGAAGATGGGCGACGAGTACGACTGTTTGATGATGGAGCTGATCATCAGTGCGATCGTCCTTGGCGAGTCGGCTGCCGACCTCCGGGCCGGACTCGTGGAGCTGACTGCTCGGGCTTCGGGGAAGAGCGATCTTCCCGCGGGTGTGGTGGAGCACAGCGCTCTGGGACTGCGTTCTGGATCCTGAACTCCGTCGCCCAGGTGGAGATTCGTGCGGACCGTGATTACCGCCAGGCGCTCGCCGTGGAGCGGGTGGCCCGGCGCGACGGTCCCAGGGACCGACTCGGTGTGGCCTGCTCATGGGGATCTTCTGTTGGCGGACCGGACCTCGGCCCAGCCCATGGCGTGGATGAAACCGCCGGCGTGTTTCACGCGGCTGGTGACCTGTGCGCGCTCCGTCGAGAGCGGCGAGATCATCTCGGCTGAGACGGTCAGCAGGGCGGACGCCTCGGTGGTGCTGAGGGTCTCGATGGCGCGGGCCAGGGCGGGGCGTTGGTGGGGATTGGTCGGATCGCTCTGGCCGGTGGTGTCGTGCTGCACGTCGACGACTCGCCAGCCCTTGCGGCGAGCGTAGACGTCGCAGGCGTGCAGGAGCGGTTGTGGGTCCGTGTGCACGGTGGTGCAGAGATAGGCGACGACTGCTCTGTCCGGTCGCGGCTGGTGCATGGCTCTTCCCCTCGTCGACGGGCGCATGCCGTGGACGGCCGAGTGTGACGGGCGGTGACTCGGAGTCTGCTCGCCTCTCGGGCAAGTGTGCAAGTAATTCCGGAAGATCTGAAAACTTTCACTCTTGGAGGTGATGCGGAGCGAGAGCTGCAAGTGTCAGACTTCCGACAGGAGGTCTGCATGAGTGAGGGAACATCCGCCCGCAGGCGACGAGTTGGCGCGCAGCTCCGTCAGTGGCGCGTTGGCGAGGGGCTGACGCTTCAGGAGGTCGCGGACCGGCTGGAGGTCAGCCTGGCGACGGCGAGCCGATGGGAGACGGGTAGTACGAAGGTGTCGCTGGACACGTACTCCAGGCTCGCGGACCTGTATCGGGTGGACGCGGATAGCCGGGTGTACTTCGAGCGGTTGTGCCGTGATGCCGATGAGGCCGGCTGGTGGACCCGCTATGGAGACGTGATCTCACATGGTTTCCGCGACTTC
This sequence comes from Streptomyces sp. SID12501, assembly GCF_010550245.1. Classification (GTDB taxonomy): domain Bacteria; phylum Actinomycetota; class Actinomycetes; order Streptomycetales; family Streptomycetaceae; genus Streptomyces. The sequence continues at coordinate 154,571 of NZ_JAAGLU010000008.1, read as the reverse complement.
ATCGAGCTGGAGTCTCAGGCGGTGCGGGAGTTCGTCTTTCATACGATGGTGGTGCCCGGCCTGTTGCAGACGGCCGAGTACCGACGAGCCGTGGTTCTCACACAGGGGGCTCCGGACGGGACAGCTCGCAAGGCGGACGTGGTGGCGGACATGAATGCCGCCCGCCAGTCGATCCTCACCCGGCTGGCATCACCCTTCGACCTGCATGTGGTGATGCAGGAGTCAGTTCTCCTGCATGAGTTCGACGGGCAGCCGCACATCATGCGCGAACAGCGCCGACGGCTCAGGGAACTCGCCACGCGCCCGAACATCACCATCCAGGTCGTGCCGCTGCGCCGGTCGTCCCATCCCGGCTCCAACGGTGACTTCACGATCCTGACGTACGGCGGGGGCGAGGCAACCGTCTACAACGAACTTCTCACCTCCAGCGTCATGACCAACGATCCTGCCGAAGTGGCCGTCTATCGAGCTGCGATGGAGACGTTGGCAGGGGATGTCGCCCTGTCGGTGGAGGACTCCATGGGTCTGCTCGACCGATTGCTCGAAGAGTCCGCAGTGTGAGCATGGCCGAGCCCCCTCGGCTAGGACGGCGGGCCAGTCGAGAGGGCTCTTTCGGTGGTGCTTATGAAATTGTCGGTCGTCACGGTGTGTCAGGCGGGGTTGAGAGTTCCCCGGCCGACCTCGGTCACGAACGTGTTCCATGAGTCCGAGGGGAACGCCAGCGTCGGGCCGGCCGTGACCTTGGAGTCACGTACGGCGAGAGCGGTCGCCACGGTGGACCTGACCTCGACGCACGCGCCGTTTCCGGCGGAGTAGGAGGACTTCGTCCAGGTTCCCGTGACGCCTTGCAGAATTGCCATTTTTGCTCCAGTGGACCAGTTGTCGAATTGCTGTCACCGGACTGCGGGTTCGATGCGGAACTCGTGGTTCGGTTTGCGCCAACGTTTGTTACTCGATGGCGTGATCGACGCTACTCGCCAACTGCTCTGTCTGAAGCGACCGTTCACTCTTCCGGATGGCATATTCCACTGGGGTCTTCCGGTCCTGAGTGGCGGCGGTGTATCGTGCGGCGCTTCTTCGGGCTGAGGGAGTCTGGAGGGGGTGCAGGGGGAATCGGGACCGTCAGCGCGCGTACTCTTTCGCAACGTTCAGGATGAACTGGCGTGATTGGTCCACATTCAGCGCCTGTGCCCGAAGGTGTTCGTACATCACGCTGTATTTCTGCACGTCGGGCGCCTTCTCCAGATAGAGGTCGCTGGTGACGCCTTCGATGTAGACGACGCTCGAATCCGCCGCGTCGGGGAACTCCAGGATCGCGTACTGGCCGTTCAGGCCCGGGTGCGCGCCCACCTCGTACGGCAGCACCTGGACGGTGACGTGGGGCAGCTGGGACATCTCGGCCAGGTGTTCCAACTGCTCGCGCATCACCAGTCGGTTGCTCACGACGCGATGTAGCGCCGCCTCGTCGATGACGGCCCACAGTCGCAGCGGATTGTCATCGGTGGAGACGCGTTCCTGCCTGCGCAGTCGCACCTGGACGCGCTTCTCGACGTCGTCCGTCGACGTCTCGGGCAACGCCCCCTGGATGAGGGCCTCGGCGTAGGGGCGGGTCTGCAGGAGGCCCGGGATGATCTGCGACTCGAAGGCCCGCAGCGACGCCGCGTCCGTCTCCAGGCCGATGTACACGCTGTACGGGACATCTCCGAACGCGTGCCACCAGCCCTGCTGGCGGGAGTCCTTGGCCATCTCCATCAGGGAGTCGACCATCCGCTGGTCCTCGACCTCGTACACCCCGCACAGGTCGCGGACGTCGCGCTGGCTGATGCTGCGGCGGCCGTTCTCCAGCCTGCTGATCTTCGACTGGGAGACCAGCAGTCGCTCCGCGACCTCTTCGGCCGTCATGCCCTTCTGTTCGCGGAGCCTGCGCAACTCCTGGCCCAACCGGCGTCGCCTGACGGTGGGATTCACATTGGACGCCATGGGACGTGCACCTCCGGCTGCATACCTGTACTTGCCACTTTCCGTATCTGCTGTTGAGCAGACTGCCACCAAGGTGCGCGCTACCGCTGGGAAACTGCGGATATGCGGTGCCGAGGCGGGAGATATGCGCCCGGTACACGCCAGTTCGGCGGATTCCGCTTACCATCCGGGTCCGCTCCCGGCGGGCTCCGCACGCGCATGTGCCGGACGCCGCCTGCCGGGGGACATGTGCCGACGGGTGAGCGGCGAAGGGTGAGGGCGGGTGCCCGGCCCCGGACATGCAGCCGCGCGAGGCGGCGAGGGCCGGTCCGGAGTCCTTGCGGACGTCCTTACGGTCCCTCACCACCCCGCGCGGGCCAGCGGCTCCCGAACCGGTCTTGGGGACTGCGGTGCGGCGCTGTTGAGGTCCTGCGTGGTGCGCGTGCGCGTCAAACGGGGTGGAGCGGGGTCGTGCGGGTGCCTCGCTGATCGTGCGTTCGCCGTGGGACTGCGGCTCAGTGAGCCACGGCGCGCGCCATGGATCCGCGGTGCGGCTGCATCGGAACGCCGCGTGCGGGCTCCGGTGCGGGCCTGGCTCCGGGGGCGGCCTGACGGCCGACCGGTGCCGGGCTGCGACGCGGCTGGACCGCGACGCCGTTCTGCACGTCCATGACAGCGTGAGCCACCAGGCCACCCATGGGGTCGTGCCGGATCAGGTCCCGTAGCCGGGAGCGGGACGAACGTCCCTCGTTACCCGGATACAGGTGCTTGCCGAGACCGACCGCATGGGCCAGCGCGGCGAGCGCTGCCGTCCGCGGGTCCGGCGGGACGCCGGTGCGGATGGCGGTGTCCAGTCGGGCTCTGATCTCCCGGCTGATCTCCGTGTCCGTCGCTTGATAGCGAGTCGTCGGCAGCACCCCGCACATCTGTCCCGCCACGGCATGCACCATGCCGCACCGCTCGAGATGCGAGAGGTAGGTCTGACGCAGCCCCAGGCGGGGCCCGCCAATCCAGTTCACTGCGCGTACGGGTGCTCCGCGTCGGCGAAGCAGTTCCAACGCACAGTCAAGTGTTGGATCTCCAGTCGGCCGTGGTACGACCACGGCGATACGATCCCCATCTGGGGCTATCCGTCCGGCCATCGCCAGCTCCACTAGCTGTGCTCCGGCCAGACCGAGGTCGAGCGACTGCGGCTGTGCGGTGGTACCCGTGGCCGGGTCCAGCGCCAGCAGAAGAAGCTCTTCCGGAATTGATCTGCGGCTCCTGCCCATCCATGCCTCCCCGCGTGGATGAATGACAGGGTGACCCCTCTCACATTCATCTGTCGAGAGGGCGTGACCGCTTCGTTGTGGAACCAGTAGGTATGTCGTTCTCGTCTACCGCTGGAGTCAAGGCTGCGCACAGGACACTGGTAGGCAGTTCGGACAGTGTCGTTCGGGCGGCGCATGACGGTTCACGGGTCACGGTTCGGTAGACGCACGGTGAGCGTGCGGCGCGAGAAGGAGGCATCGGTGGCGGGCGAGTCCCCCGACAGGTCGAAGCAGCGCGAGTCGTCGGAAGAACCGACGTCGGGGAGCGCGGGCCCGGTTCCCGGGGCCAGGGGTGAATCCGGCGCCGGGGTACGCGACCCACGGCTCGCGGTGGCCCGGGAACGGGATTCCACGGTGCGCGGCGGCGTCGACACGGCGACACGGGTGTTCCAGCGCCCGCAGCTTCCGGCGGATGCGGATGCCGCGGACGCGGACGCCGAGGTCGACTCCGACGCGAGTACGTCGGACGCGGCCGCGGAGGCTCCGAGCGAGCCCGAGGCTCCCGCTGACGGCACCGACGGGACGGGCAGCACCCGGTTGCGTGCGGCTGTGGCCGCGTGGGTCGCCAGCGCGGACGAGGGCGAGGGGGAGTCCGAAGGCGTCGAGGGTGCCGCCGAGGAACGCGGCCCCGACACGGGCCCGGAGGCGGACGCCCCGACCGAAGCCCCTGAGGGCACCGAGGAGCCTTCGGCGGACGCCACCGACGATGCCGGACCCGACAAGCCCTCCAGGGCCGTCGGCGAGGCCCCTGAGGCCGCCGGCGGGGCATCCAGCGATTCCGGCGAGGATGCCCCTGGGCCGGAGAGCGCCCAGGAGAGCGAACCGGAGCGGGATCGGGAGCCAAAGACTGGCGCTGAGCCCGGCACCGGCACCGAGTCCGGCGCGGAGTCGAATGCCGGCACCGAGGCTGAGCCCGATGCCGATGCCGTGAGCGCGGCCGGTTCGAAGTCCGGCGCCGACACCGAGTCCGAGGCCGAGATCAAGTCCGGCATCGACTCCGGTAGCGAGGTTGAGTCCGGCGCTGGGGCGGAGAGTGCGGCCGGGTCGAAGGCAGGCACGGAGTCCAGGGCCGAGTCGAAGTCGGGCACCGGCACCGAATCCGGGGCCAAGCCTGATGCCGAAGCCGTGGGCGTGGCCGGTTCGAAGTCCGCTCCGGAGTCCAGGGCCGACTTGAAGTCCGGCACCGCGCCGAAGCCCGAGCCTGAGTCCGGGGCCGAGGGTGCGCCCGATACGAAGTCCGGCGCCGAGTCCGAGGCCAAGTCCGGTACCGCGCCGAAGCCCGAGCCCGAGCCCGAGGCCGGCGCCGACACCGAGTCCGAGGCCGGGGCCGGGGTCAAGTCCGGTACCGAGTCCGGTGCCAAGACTGAGTCCGAGAGCACGCCCGATTCGCGGCCAGAGCCGGACGCGGAGGCTGAGGTTGGCGCGGACGCCGCCTCCGCCCCCACTCCCGGCGCGGACGCCGACGACGCGGCCCGCAAGCCCTTCGTCGACCAGCCCACCGCCGTCTTCAAAGCCGTACGTCCCCCCGCCGCACCCCCTGTCGACCAGCCGACGACGATGCTCAAGCTGGGCGACCTCGCGGCCGTGAAGCCCAAGGGCGACAAGCGTGACGCGGACAGCGAAGCGGACGCCAAGGCAGACATCGACGCGGACGCCAAGACCGGTACCGATGCGGATGCCAACGCCGAGTCCGTTTCGGAGCGAACCAGTAAATTCGTAGCCCTGAGGCAGCTGGACGACCCCTCCACCCGCAAGCCGCCGCCCGCTGCCGGACCCCCCAGGGCGCCCGCCGCCCAGCCGTCGGGGACACCCGCCGTACAGTCGCCGAAGGCGCCCGCTGCAGAGGCCACCGCCGTGGTCCCGCAGGTCGGGCCGGAGCGGACGACGCAGCAGCCGTTGCCGCCCATGCCGCCGCTGGATCTGCTGGCCGAGCTGACGAACACGCCGCCGCCACGGGACACCGCCGTGCGGACGATCGCGCGGCGCGTCAAGATCTGGACGCCGGTGGCCGTCCTGCTGGTGATCGTCTTTGCGGTCGTACAGGTACTGCGTCCACTGCCGAGCCCCGAGCTGACGCTGACCGCCGAGGACTCCTACACCTTCGACGGGACGGCCGCCGCGCTGCCGTGGCCGTCCGAGGGACAGGGCTGGATGGACGTCAACGGCGTCGGAACCATGGGGAACTTCGGCGAGCAGAAGCCGGTCGCCATCGGGTCTGTCGCCAAGGCCATGACCGCGTACATCGTCCTGAAGGACCACCCGCTGAAGTCCGGCCAGGCGGGCCCGAAGATCACCGTGGACGCGCTGGCGGAGAAGGAGGCCGGCTACTGGAAGGACGGTGAGTCGACCCTCACCACCGTCAAGAAGGGCGACGTCCTCACCGAGCAGCAGGCGATCTCGGCCATCATGATCCCGTCGGCGAACAACATCGCGCGGCTGCTGGCCCGTTGGGACTCGGGGACCGAGGCGGCGTTCATCAAGAAGATGAACGACACGGCCAAGGCTCTCGGGATGAAGAACACCACCTACACCGACGCCTCCGGCCTGAAGGAGACCACCGTCTCCACAGCCGAGGACCAGGTGAAGCTGGGCAACGCGCTGGTGAAGATCCCGGCCCTGATGGACATCACCAAGCTGCCGGAATGGTACGACCCCACGGGCAAGAAGTGGATCAACTACAACCGTCTCGTCCCCTACAACGGCGCCATCGGCATCAAGACCGGCACCACCACCGCGGCCGGCGGCAACCTGCTCTTCGCCGCCACCAAGGAGGTCGGCGGTGAGACGGCCATCGTCGTCGGCGCGATCCTCGGCCAGCACACGGCGCCGATCATCGACACCGTCAACGCGGTCAGCAAGACGGCGATGATCGCCGCCCGGGACGAACTGCTCTCGTCGAAGATCCTGAAGAAGGGCGACGTCGTCGGGTACGTCGACGACGGGCTCGGCGGGCACACGCCGGTCGTGCTGTCGAAGGACGTCACGGCGGTCGGCTGGGCCGGGCGGAAGGTCGAGCTGTCGTTCGCCGCCGCCGCCGATCTGCCGCACTCCGCCAAGGCGGGCACCGCGGTGGGCTCCCTCACCGTGGGAGACGGCAAGGGCGGCGCGGTGAAGGTCCCCGTACAGCTCCAGCAGGACCTGGTCGAGCCCGGCTTCGACAAGAAGCTGACGCGGGTCGGCTGACCGGTAGGAAGACAGGACGCAGGGAGACAGGACGTAGGAAGACAGGACGCAGGGAGACAGGACGTAGGAAGACAGGACGCGGGATGTGAGGAAGCGCCCGCCCCGATCGGGGCGGGCGCTTCCTCACATCCCGCGTCCTCGTACTCCGTGCCCGTTCCTTGTCCTACTTGTTCTTCTCCGCTTCCTTCTCGCACTGCAGGGCCGTCTCCTGGGACGGCCCGCCGTACGTGGAGCTGATCCGGATGTCGCCGGGCTCCTCGACGGTCAGCTTGGTGAACTCGCCCTCGTCCGTCAGGCAGCCGTTCTCCGCCCACAGCCAGGGCGAGTACGCGATCCGTACGGTCACCTCGCCCGCCTTCGGCATCCGGACGACGAGGTTGGCGCCGTCCGCGCTGACCACGGAGGCGGGCCTGTCGACCAGCGGGGTCGCGTTCTTGACCCGGTAGATCTTCCAGTTGGCGTCCTCCCAGACGGGCTGGAGATAGCTCGGCCCGCTGGTCACCAGGGCGTGCTCCAGCTTCGCCGGGCCGTCCGGTTCGCCGTTGACGAGGACGACGAAGCCCACCGCCCACTGGGACAGCCACGCCTTGTAGGCCGTGGGGGAGAAGCCGCCCTCGGGCTCCGCGGTGCCGCCGTGGCCCTCGTAGAAGAGCCGGCCCCGCTCGACGTCGGCCTGCCGGTTCCAGCCGCGGGCCATGTTGATGTACGGGGCGAGGATGGCGGCCTCGCGGTGGTCGCGGGCCGGTACGACCTCGACGCGCGTCTGCTCGGCGCCCAGCCGCTTCAGCTCGTTCACGACGCCGTCCGTCTTGACGGCCCACTCGGGCACCGTGGTGTTGGTGACGATGTCGGCGATCGTCTTGCCGGACAGCCAGCTCACGGAGATGGCCATCGCGAGCCCGAGAGCCACGATGCGCCGCCGGGGCGTGAACCAGGGGAGGGGGAGGGGCAGCCGGGAAGGGGTCACCCGGGCGATGTCCCCGTCCTGCGCCCCGTCCCGCTGCTCGGCCTCCCCCCACCCGGTCCGGTACATCATGATCGCGAGCAGCGTCGCCGGGGCCGCCAGCTCCGAGAGCCGCTCGACGTTCGTACCGATCGGGGTCGGGATCAGGTAGCAGAGGACCACGCCGGCCGCGTACACCGCGGAACCCAGACGCAGTGTGCGCCAGGCGCTCGGGGCCGTCAGGACGACGATCGCGCAGAGAATGACGGGCGGCCATATACGGGCGAACGGCATCGGCTGCTCGCCCTCGAACGGGAAGAGCAGCGTCGTGACGCCCACGACGGCCACCGGGGGCACCAGCAGGGCCGCGGCCCGGCCCCAGTCGCGCGACAGCAGGTAGGCGGCGCCGACGACGAGTACGAAGAGACCGGCGACCGGGCTGCCGGTGGTGGCCAGGGTCGCGCACAGGGCGGCGATGCCGAGGTGCCGTGCGCTGCGCCCGCTCACCACGGCCAGTACGGCCGCCATCGCGAAGGCGGTGCCCAGCACGAACGTCGAGCGCCCCGAGATCACCTGGCACCACAGCGAGAACCCCACCGCCAGGGCCGGCCACAGCGGCTTGCGCACACCTGTGCGGGCGACGAGTTCCGCGCCGAGCACCGTGGCCGCGACCCCGGAGAGCATGGTGGTCGCGACGACACCGATGGCGGCCATCAGGTACGGGGACATCAGGCTGTAGTTGGCCGCGTGCAGTCCGCCGTACCAGAACAGGTTGTACGCGGAGCCCGGATACATCTTCGCGAACTCGGCCCATGCCACCTGGGCGGCCAGGTCGCCGCCGCCGGTCGCGAACACCGCCCACCAGATGAAGTACAGCGGCACCGCGCAGACGGTCACCGTCAGTGCCACCCGGTGGCGCTCGTGCCACACCTCACGTGCCTGCGTGGGCTTGTCGGCGCGCATGACAGGTGTGCGTGGGGTCAGCTCGGCAAAGGCCACTGCAACTTCCGTTTCGCTTCGGCTCGGGCGCGCGCGGACGGCTGGCGGGTGTCCGTCCTGTGGAGGTGTCTCCGGGGTAGACGCTAATCGCACCCCGAGCGTTGGTTTACCGGGCCCCATGTGACCAGGCGGTGACCGGGGCATGACGGAAAAGAGCCCCATCAGCTTGAGATGGTTCCCGGACGGGCGCGACCGGATAATTCCGGCCGCACCCTTCCGGACACATCTCGGGCGCCCTTCAAGCGCTCTTCAGGTGCTCTTCAAGCACCCTCAGGCACTCTCCAGGGTCCCCTACGGGTGCCCCCGGAGCATTTTCACGAACCGACGGGGAGCGGAGTGGGCAACGCGACGGGCAGTGCGATGGGGAACGCGATGTCGCACACCGCGTCGTCCGGCCCCGCCGCCTCCCAGTCCGCGAAGTACACCTCGCGGCACGGCCCCGCCGGCTCGATCCCCTGCCCGGCCAGCCACCGTTCCACCGCCTCGAAAGCGGCGATGATCTGCGGATGGGCCACCTGCGCCTTGGTGATCCGCGTGTACGCGAGCCGCCGGGCCGGTTCCACCCGTACCGCCGTCTCCCAGGCCCGCCCGTGCGCCTTCGCCCAGGCCCGCGCGGCGGCCTCGTCGGCGACCGGGACGCACGACTCGGCCGGACCGTCGCTCTCCATGGACACCTCGGCGTGGTAGACGACGAACGGCGCCGCCGTCACGCCCCCGCACTCCCGGGCCCCGGCTTCCAGGCGTCCCAGTGACGCCCCGATCCACGCGGGCAACTCATCCGCGAGGGTGTGCCGTGTCTCCGTCAGCACCACCCGCTCGGGTACGTCCACGGTCTCGACCACGAACTTCCCGTACAGCTCTTCCATCTCGGAGCTCCTCCCTGACAGTCGTCCACGGAGGTAGTCGGCGAGTGTCCGCTGGCCCGCGATCCGCGCCTCGACGTCCGCCCAGTAGGCGGCGAGCCGCTCGGCGGCGGCCGTCCCGTCCAGCTCGACCAGGGCCACCAGCTCGCCGATGAGGGCGAGTGGCATGTCGAGCCGGCGCAGCAGGGCCACCAGGCGGGCGCGTTCGGCCTGCTCGGCGCGGTAGTAGCGGTAGCCGCTCGTCCCGTCGACGTGCGCCGGGGCGAGCAGCCCGAGCCGGTCGTACAGCCGCAGGGCCTTGGGCGAGAGCCGGGCCCGCGCGGCGAACGCGCCGATGGTGAGCAGGCCGTCGTTCCCGTTGCCGTACCCGTAGCCGTCCACCCCGACATCCTCCGTCACCGGGCACGGTCGGCCCGGTGACAAGGACGCTCACCCTTGCCCCAGGGGCAAGGTCAACCCACGGAACCGGGGCAGAGAACCGGACAGGTCAGCCGATGGCCTTCTCCACCGCGCCCACCAGCTCGTCCGTCTCCGGCTCGGTCTGCGGGGAGAAGCGGGCGACGACCTGGCCGTCGCGGCCGATGAGGAACTTCTCGAAGTTCCAGCGGATGTCACCGGTGTGGCCCTCGCCGTCGGCGAAGCCCACCAGACGGTCGTACAGGGTGTGCCGGGCGTCCCCGTTGACCTCGACCTTCTCGGTCATCGGGAAGGTCACGCCGTACGTCGCCGAGCAGAACTCGGCGATCTCCTCGGAGCTGCCGGGCTCCTGGCCGAGGAACTGGTTGCAGGGCACCCCGAGGACGGTGAAGCCCTTCTCGGCGTACCGCGCCTGGAGCTTCTCCAGCCCCGCGTACTGCGGGGTGAGCCCGCACTTGGAGGCGACGTTGACGATGAGGACGGCCTTGCCCGCGTACTGGGCGAGGTCCGCGGAACCACCCGTGAGGGCGCCGATCTCGACGTTGAGGGGGGAGTCGACGGGGGAGGAAGTGGCATCTGTGGTCATAAGCGGATGCTAACTCCGGTAGGTGTCGGGCCCGGCTCCCGCCCCCGAAGCCGTGACCAAGACCTCACCGGCCGCCGTACGGGAGTACAGCACCGACCGCCCCGCCCGCCGCCGCTCCACCAGCCCCGCGTCCAGCAGCACCCGCAGATGCCGCCCGACCGAGCCGAGCGTCTGCCCGGTCACGGCGGTCAGCTGGGTGGTGCTGTGCGGCGAGTCGAGGAGTACGAGCACGACGGCCCGCGCAGGTCCGAGGAGCGCCCCGAGGGCGGCGGACGCGCTACGCCCACCGCGGTGCTCGGCCAGCACACCCGCGCACGGGTAGATGACGGCGTACCGCTCCGGATCCTCCCAGGCCACCCAACCCGCCTTCGGCGTCACGGGTACGAAGACCAGCTCGGCCCCGGAGATCTCTCGGGGCGGGTACTCGTGGAGATTGACCTGGAGCCGGTTGTCCCCGAGCCAGCGTGTCCCCGGCCGCAGAGCGTCCAGCACCGCGGCCCAGCCGCCTTGGCCGACCTGCGCGGTCCGGGCGACCACATCGGCTTCGAGGACGCGTCGGCGCCGGTCCCAGTACGGGCGTACGGCCTCCTCCCACACGTACGTGAGGAGGTCGGCGGCGCGTTCCGGGAGGTCGTCCCGGTCGGCGAGGGCGGCGGGGAGCGGGCCGGGGCGGGAGCGGACGAGGTGGTCGCGGGCCAGGGCGGGGGCGACCGCCCGGACGCGCGCGACGGCCTCCTCGAACGTCTCGCCGTACCGGGGAGTGGGGGTCAGGAAGTCGGCGATCCAGTCACGGCCGAGGCCGACACGGACGAGGAGGGCGGCGGTCGGGTCCTGCGCGAGACGGTGACGGTACGCGGGCAGGTGGGCGGTCAGCCAGGCGCGCTCGCCGGGGTGCGTGGCAGCCCCGGTGTGCAGCAGCCGGAGGCTCGCGAAGGTCTCGGCGAGGGGCGAGATGACGAACCGGCTGCGGGCGAGGGTGTCGGCGTTCACCTGCCACCAGCCCATGCCCGTACCTCCGTCCTCTGCCCTCTGTCGTCCGTCGGTGTGGAGCGCGCCTGACGTTTCCTGACGTTTCGCGTGTGCGCGAAACAATAACGAGGAGCGGGTGCCTCTCGCAGACTCCCCGGATGCGCAGCTACTCCGCCCTCTTCCGCACCCGTGAGTTCACACCGCTCTTCCTCTCCACGTCGCTGAGATCGGCCGCCTCGACGATCGGCGGTCTGGCCCTCGCCACCCTCACCTACCGTGCCACCGGCTCGCCCCTGCTCTCCGCCCTGAGCATGTTCGGCCCCCAGCTCGCCCAGGTGGTGGGCGCGACGACCCTTCTCTCGGCCTCCGACCGCCTGCCCCCGCGCGCGACCCTGACGGGCATCGCGCTGGCCTTCGCGCTCGGTACGGCGGCGATGGCGACCCCGGGTCTGCCGATCGGGGCGGTTTTCGCCGTGCTGTTCGTCCTGGGGCTGATCGCATCGCTGGGGGCGGGGGTCGGCTGGGGCCTGCTCAACGAGATCCTGCCGAAGGAGGGCTATCTGCTGGGGCGTTCGGTCTTCAACATGTCGAACGGGCTGATGCAGATCGCGGGTTTCGCGACCGGCGGGGTCATGGTGGCGACCCTCTCCCCCCGCACCACACTCCTCACCTCGGCGGCCCTCTACCTGGCGGGCGCGCTGATGACCCGCCTGGGCCTGACCCGCCGTCCGCCCCGCCTCTCCGGCCGCCCGTCCATCGGCCAGACCTGGCGTACGAACGCCGAGTTGTGGTCGGCCCGCCCCCGCCGCCTCACCTACCTGGGCCTCTGGATCCCCAACGGCCTGGTCGTCGGCATCGAATCCCTCTACGTGTCCTACGACCCCGGCTCCGCGGGCACCCTCTTCGCCTGCGCGGCCCTCGGCATGCTCATCGGGGACATGACGATCGGCCGGTTCGTGTCACCCCGGCTGCGCCGCCGACTGGCCGTGCCGCTGCTCCTGTTGCTCGCGGTGCCGAACCTGGTGTTCGCCCTGGGCCCCGGGGTGTGGGTGGCGGCCGTGACGGTCTGCGTGGCCTCGGTCGGTTACGGCGCCACCCTGGTCCAGCAGGAACACCTGATGTCCCTCACTCCGCCCGAACTCTCCGGCCACGCCCTCGGGTTGCACTCCGCCGGGATGCTCACGATGCAGGGCGTGAGCGCGGCCCTGGCCGGCACGATCGCCCAACTCACCTCCCCCGGCGCGGCGATGACGATGATGGCGGCGGGGTCGGTGTGCGCGACGGTGGGGCTGGTGGCGGCGGGGCGGCGGGAGGGGCGCGGCCGGGGTGGAAGCGAGGGCGCGTATTCGAGCCCGGCGGAGCGGTCGCGCTCCGGCTCGTAACCCCTGGCGGTCCCCGGACCGGGTGAGGAATTCCGCGCGCGGGAAGAACTGGGCAGGACATGCGCGGCTCGACCGGCCTGCTAAGGGGTGGACAACAGTTCCCATTTTTTTCAGTGGATATCCAGTATTCTCAGTGAATAGCCTGATGTCGTGAAGCTTTCCGAGTGGGCAGTACGCAACGGCGTGCACTACCAGACTGCGTGGACATGGGCGAGAGAGGGCCGTATGCCGGTCCCGGTCGTCCAGACGCCGTCCGGTACATGGCTGGTGACCGAGCCCGCCCCTCAGGCCGCTGGGCGGGTCGTGGCCTACTGCCGTGTCTCGTCCGGTGACCAGAAAGCGGACCTGGAACGGCAGGTCGCCCGTACCGTGCAGGGGGCAACGGCCCAGGGGCTTGCGGTCGCTGATGTGGTGACGGAGATCGGCTCGGGGGCGGCCGGGCGCCGCCGCAAGCTGCACCGGATGCTCGCCGATCCGGGTGTGGGAACGATCGTGGTCGAGCACCGGGACCGCCTCGCCCGGTTCGGCGTCGAGCACCTGGAAGCCGCTCTCTCTGCCACGGGACGGCGCCTGGTCGTCCTCGACCCGACAGAGACCGCCGACGACCTCGTACGGGACATCACCGAGGTCCTGACCTCGATGTGCGCCCGTCTGTACGGCCGCCGCTCGGCGCAGAATCGCGCCGCCCGGGCCGTCGCCGCCGCGACCGGCCCGGAGGCTGCCGGATGAAGAAGTTCAAGCCGCTGCCGGGTTTCACCGTCCTTGCGCACAAGCTCGCACTGGACCCGAACGCCACGACCACCCGCCGCCTGCACTCGCACGCAGGTGCCGCGCGGGCGGCGTACAACTGGGCGGTCGCCTACGTCACCGCCGTGTGGTGGCAGCGCAAGGCAGAGCAGTCGTACGGCATCCCCGAAGACGAGCTGACGCCGTGGCGGTCGTGGTCGCTGCCCTCACTGCGGAAGGCGTTCAACGAGGACAAGCGCACCAACGCGCGTTTCGCCGGCTGGTGGGAGGAGAACTCCAAGGAGGCCTACAACACCGGCCTGGCAGGCGCGGCAGCGGCGTTCGACAACTACGCGAAGTCGAAGAGCGGTAAGCGCAAGGGCCCAAGGATGGGCATCCCCCGCTTCAAGGCGAAACGGAAAGCGCGCCTGACGTGCCGGTTCACCACCGGCACGATCCGTATCGAGCATGACGGCAGGCACATCACCCTGCCCAGGATCGGCCGCCTCCGCCTCCACGAGAACCGGACCGACCTGCGAGCCCTCATCGACGCGGGGCACCTGCGGATCCTGTCCGCAACCGCATGCCTCGACCGGGGCCGCTGGTTCGTGTCCCTCCAGGTCGAACAGAAGCACCAACTGGTGAAAGTAGCCCGCCCGGACACGGCGGTCGGCATCGACCTCGGCATCAAGACCCTCGCGGTCCTCGCGGACAGCGACGGTGTCCGTGGCGAGGAACCCAACCCACGCCACCTCGACCGCGCACACAAACAGCTGCGCTGCGCCAGCCGTGTCGTCTCGCGCAGACAGGGGCCGGACCGGCGCACTGGGCAGCAGGCGTCGAAGCGCTGGGAGAAGGCGAACCGGGTGCGGAACAAGGTCCATCACCGGGTCGCGAACCTCCGCGAGGACACCCTCCACAAGATGACGACCCGTCTCGCCCGCGAGTACGGCACGATCGTCGTCGAAGACCTCAACGTCGCCGGAATGGGCCGCAACCGGCGCCTGTCCCGCCGCATTGCGGATGCCGCGTTCGGCGAGATCCGACGCCAGCTCACCTACAAGACCCGTCGGCACGGCACACGCCTCATCGTCGCCGACCGCTTCTTCCCTTCCTCGAAGACCTGCTCCCGCTGCGGTGTGGTGAAAGCCAAACTGCCCCTCAGTACGCGCGTCTTCGAGTGCGACAACTGTGGACTCGTCCTGGACCGGGACGCGAACGCCGGACACAACCTGGTCGCCCTCGCGGCCCGCACGACAGGTACCGGAGTGGCCGGAGACCTGGACAACGCCGTCGAGGCGGAGTCGAAGCCCCGTGGAGCCGACCGCAAGACCCGCACCACCCGCCCGAGCCGCAAGGCCCAGGCGGGGCGGGCAGGTGGCACAATCCCCAGCCCCCGGGCCGGGAAGGAAACGGGAGACCGTCAACAGGCCACCAGGACGCAACTCGCGCTCTGGTGAAACCGTTACGGACCATTCCGGCAGAAACGCCGGGATTGCTGAGAGCACTTGATGATCAAAGCAACGGTGGGACACTCTCCTAGCCCGCGGCTACAAGGGAGGGCACCAGATCTCCGGCGGCCAGTGGCAGCGCCTCGGCATCGCCCGCGCCCGGCACCGCGACGCCCGTATCCTCGTCGTCGACGAACCGACCAGCGCGCTGGACGCGGAGACCGAGCAGCGCGTCTTCGACCAGATCCGCAGCCTGGCAGCGGCGGGCCAGACGATCATCCTGATCACGCATCGCCTGCACAGCGTCCGGCACGCGGACGAGATCTACGTCCTGGAACGGGGCCGGGTCGCCGAACACGGCACGTTCGAGGACCTGTTGAGGCCCGACGGTGACGGACCGGGGCTTTTCCGGCGGATGTACCTCGTGCAGTCGGAGCAGTACCGGCTGGACGACGAACAGTGAGCCGGGTCCCAAACCGGGCCGTAAACCAGGTAGTGATCCACATCACAAGATCATGATGTAAAGAAAGTAAAGGAAGCGTGCCATCGGGGTGCGTGGGGCTGGCATGCTCATGCGTGGCTACTGAGGGGTAATCGTTCGAGCTCAACCCCTGGCTCAACCCCCGTGCCCCGTCCCGTCATTCGATCAACTCGATTCCGAGGACCCCCACGCGTGCACAAGCTCACCAGACATGCCCTGCTGGCATCGGTCACCGTCGCGGCCCTGCTCACCACAGGCTGCTCCGCAAGCTCGTCGACCGAGGCGGACAGCGCGGGTGCGGCTGCGGCCGAGATACCCGCTGCCGCCAACACGCCGGATCAACTCGCCGTCGTACAAGCCCCGTTGGGCAACGCGGCCCCCACAGCCGTGGCAACGCAGAACGCGGCCGAGGATGGTGCCGGAGCGCGGAAGTCGTCGCTCAAGGTCGCCTCGTACGACAAGAAGAGCGGCCGGGCGGTCATCACCGCGAAGTCGGTGACCGCGCCCGCCGACGGCACGAAGACCCCGTCCGCCTCCCCCGCGTCCTCCGCTCCCTCCTCCGCCTCGCCCTCCGCGACGGAGACAACTGCCGCCCCCGCAGCGCCTGTTGCCGTCGGTGACGTCATCGCCAGCGCCCCCGCGCCCGGTGCCCCCGACGGTCTGCTGGCCGAGGTGACCGAGGTCGTCGGTGACGCCGCGGACGGCGGTACGGAGGTGGTCACCAAGTCCGCCGAACTCAGCTCCGTACTCGGTGAGAGCAAGGCCGAGGGCGATGTTCCGGTCGACCCGTCGGCCATCGAGGTCGATCCGCTCGTCGAGGGCGTGAAGGTCTCCTGGGCGAAGACCGGTGACCTGACCTTCGGCCCCGAGGGCGCCAGGCTCCCGCTGGGCAGCCTGCGTATCGACGTGGGCGCCGCCATCGCCACGGCCGAGGGCGCTCCTGCCTCGGCGTCGGCCTCGGTGCAGGGCTTCGTGCAACTCGCGCCCGAGGTCGCCTTCTCGTACGACGGTTCCGGCAGCGGGACGGGCTCGTCGCCCGGCGGCGCGTTCCTCGGCCTGACCGGTGACTGGGCCTCGAAGTGGTCCCTGAAGGGCCGCGCGGCCGGTACCACCACGACCGACGGCAAGCCCCTGCGCATCCCCTTCGCGAAGCTCCACTCCGACCCCGTCATCTACGCGGGCCCGGTCCCGATCGTCGTCAACCTCGACCTGGTCTGCTACTTCCAGATCGACGCCGACGGCAAGGTGACCGTCGACGTCGAGCAGGACCTCAAGGGCGACTTCCGTGTCGGCGGCAGCTTCTCCTGGAGCAAGGGCTGGCAGTCGGTCAGCGAGTCCGAGATGACCGGCACGCCGCTGGACGTCAACGTCACGGCGACGGGCGACGTCAAGGCGTCCCTGGGCGCCGAGGCCTCGATCGGCCTGTACGGCACCGTAGGCGTCAGCGCCGACCTCGCCCCGTACCTCCGCGTGGAGGCGGACGCGGCGGCGGGAGGATCGAGCAATGGCACGGGCTCGGCGAGCGGCACCTGGGCCCTGTACGGAGGCCTCGACCTCTCCGGGGCCCTCCAGATCCAGCTGACCATCTTCGGCACGCCGATCTTCCAGACCCGCATCCCGCTGGGAGAGCTCCACAAGGAGTGGCCCCTGGCGAAGGGCGAGGCGTCGGCGACGACCGCGCCGGCGACGGTGAAACCGGCGGCCTGACGTACGTCGGCCTCACGCCTGCCTTCCCACGACTGAGGGGCCCTTCCGTCCGGTACCGGACGGAAGGGCCCCTCAGCCGTTCGCGGAGGTCCGAGGGTCTCCGGCGGGGACGGGATCCCGTCCTGGCTCACAGCGATGGAGGGGTGGGCAACCGGCGTGTGCATCCGGACGTCCAGGCGGTCCTCGATGCCACCTCGGTCGACAATCGGGGCAACAATCATGGAGGTTGTGGGCTGGTGGAGTGTCTGACCCAAGTCCTGGACGCCGATCTCGATCCGACTGGTACTACAGCCGTGACTCGTTACCGTGTCCGGTCGGTGTGTGACGCGTTGTCCGGTTCGTGGATACGGAACGGGCTGTACAGGTCTGGGCGGGCTGGTTCGATGACTTCTTCGCCTCTTTGGCGGGGGTCTTCGGGCGGGTCGAGCCGCGACGGATGGCGATGTCGTATGTGAAGGCGTTGATCGCGCCGGTCGAGCGGAAAAACGGCTGGCAGATCGCTGAGCACGTCGGGCACGCGACGCCGGACCGGGTGCAGTGGTTCCTGGCCCGCTCGACCTGGTGCGCGGATCAGCTCCGCGATGCTCTGCGGTTGCTCGTGGTGCAGTTCCTGGCCCGGCCGGACGGGGTGCTGGTGCTGGATGAGACGGCGTTCTTGAAGAAGGGCCGGATGTCGGCCGGGGTGGCCCCGCAGTACGCCGGGATCACCGGCCAGATCGAGAACTGCCAGGTCGCGGTGTTCTGCGCCTACGCCACCGACACCGGCAGAGCGTTGATCGACCGCGAGTTGTACCTGCCCGCCGCCTGGTGCGAGGACTCCGATCGCTGCCAGGTCCAGCGCATTCCCCGCCCCCGTGCGAAGGCCGTGGTCACCAAGCCCGAACTGGGGCGGCGCATGGTCGAACGGTGCCGCCGGGCCAAGGTCCCGTTCGGATGGGTGGCCGCCGACAGTGCTTACGGGCAGGACCGCAAGCTCCGTGCCGCACTCGAACGCCGCCGCATCCCCTATGTCATGGCCGTCCCGGTCGACGAGGCCGTACACACCCACGGCACCGGAAACCTGCGCGTGGATGCGTTCGCAGCCACTGTCCCGCTGCTCTTCGAACGCCGCTCCTGCGGGGCCGGCGCCAAAGGGCTGCGCTCCTACGACTGGGCGCTGGCCGAGGTCACCTGGCCCGGCGGTGCCGAGGGCGGCCCCCGCCGCGGCCACCTCCACCTGCTGCTGGTGCGGCGCTCGATCACCGACCCCACCCGGATCGCCTACTTCGCCGTCCACGCCAAGGCCGGCACCCCGATCGGCGAGATCGTGCGCGTGATGGGCCTGCGCTGGAGCATCGAGGACTGCTTCGAGACCGCGAAGTCCGACTGCGGCCTGGACCACTACGAAGTCCGCACCTGGGACGCCTGGCACCGCCACATCACCCTGTCCATGGCCGCCCTCGCCTTCCTGACCATCACCGGCACCCGCACCCGCGACCTCCCAGAACCCGACAGCACTGCCGAGTCGCCCACGCCGGCCGATCCGGCCCGGACACCCGAAAAGGGGGAACATTCAGGGCTGTTGAAAAGCTGATCCGCTACACGGCCGAAGAGATCCGCCGCCTGCTCAACCGACTCCTCTGGGCCACCGCACCCCCACCACCGGCAACCGTGATCAAGCAGTCACACTGGCGCCGCACCCACCAGGCACGCGCACAACGCTGCCACTACGCCACCCGCGACAAACGAGATCACGAGTCACGGCTGTAGTACTGGGACCACTGCTGCGGCCACTGTGGGGCGGGCCAGAGCGAACGAGAACTTCAATAATCTCATTGGACCGTGCGACAGTTGCAAGGCACTTGTGGAGTACTTCGATATCGACTTGCAGTTGGGGTGACCGGATGTCTCGATTCACCTCCGAGGTGGAGAGCGTTCTTCGACGGGCCGGCTGGCTCCCGGACCGCCGGTTTGACCTTGCTCCTTGGAAGTCCTCGATGTCAGGTTTTCTTTGGCATGCGGCCGCTGAGGAATTCCTTCAGGAGTTCGGAGGCATCCGAGTGGACATCAGCGGCTCCGGCATCACGTGCGCGCGAGAGCCGTTCGAGTTCGACCCGGAACTTGCCATCGGGGAAGAGGGTAGATTTGCGGAGCTTTCCGAGTTGTTCGGCCGCAGCTTCTTTCCGTTGGGGGAGATAGGTCAGGGAGAGTTCTTCCTGGCAATCGACGAAGAAGGTGTCGTCTATCTCCTTGCAGCCTGGGTTCTCAGAGTGAGTTCGGGGGATTCTGCCCTGGAGCATCTCGTCACGGGAGTTGCTCCGGAAAGACTTGGCGCGCCTAATGGAAGCATTTCGCAGATGAGCGATTAGCCGGTTTCGGCGACAAAATGGCCTGCCGGACAATTTCCGGTGGACCCTTTCGTAGTGCTGTGCGGGACCACCTCCTCCCATCTCTGCAACAGTGCACCCATGCCGACCGATCGCATCGACTTCGCCGATCTGCCCGACGATGTGCAGGGCTCCGTACTCGCCCGCACTGGTCCGCTCCTGAGCGTCGAAACCGTGTCGTCCGGCTTCAACTCAGCCATCTCCGCGCGACTGACGACCAAGCAGGGTGAGGTGTATGTCAAGGGGTTGCCCGCAGATCACCCCCGCGTATGGACGCAGCAGCGAGAGGCGGTCGTCGGCCCGTACGTGAGCGGCGTTTCTCCGCGTGTGCGGTGGCACCTTCAGGCTGGCGGATGGGACCTTGTCGCCTTCGATGCGCTCGACGGCCGCCACGCCCACTACGCACCCGGCTCGGACGATCTCCCGCTCGTCGCCGCGACTCTGGAACGGTTGTCCGGCCTGTGCGCGCCGGACGGCGTAGAACTCAAGGACGCCGGACACCGGTTGCGTGAGCACGCGCCTGCCGCATCCCTCGCGCACTTCACCGGAGACGCCCTCTGCCACACCGACCCGAACCCCGCCAACGTCATGGTCGGTCAGAGACGGGTGTGGCTCGTCGACTGGGCATGGGCCACCCGAGGAGCCCCGTGGCTGGACGCCGGGTACTGGCTCGTCTGGCTGATCGCCGAGGGCGGTCACTCACCCGAGAGCGCCGAGCAATGGGCTTCTCGTATCCCCGCCTTCCGAGAGGCTCCGGAGGACGGGCTGAACGCGTTCGCGGCGGCCAACGAAAGCGTCTGGGCCGAGATCGCCGAGGAGTCGCCCAACTCCTGGACCCGTAGCGTCCATACGGCCGCCGAGGCGTGGGCGGCTCACCGTGTGCGGTCGGCCTGAATCACCGGCGGCACTGCGGTTCGTCGGTCCGGGGGCTGCGGCAAGGTGGCCAAACCGGCGGGACGGCGACCGGCAGGATCGCCGTCCCCGGCCGGCCATACGGCTAGCCGGTGCCCTCGGAGGATCCTGACCTTGTTGATGCTGACCCCGCCGGGGTGGTTCGGCCAGGTCATGACGGTCCACTTGTCGATCCCCGCAGCTGGCTGCCAGCTTCCGTCCCCGAGCCACTGGACGCGGTTGTTGCCGGTCGAGATCCGGGTGACCCACCAGTTCGTGGAGATCAGGTTGGCCTCTCCGGCGTTGGCGTAACACCGCATCTGTGAGTCCTCGCCGGGCCGGTGGATGGTGATCTGCAGGAAGTCGGTCCGGCTGCACGTGCCTTCGTTGATCGCGAACGCGCTCGTCGCGCCTACGGTGAGTGAGGCCGTCACCGCGACGAACGTAAGCGCGGCCAGGACCGCCTGTTTGGCGATTTGCTTCATGGGGGGTTGTCCACCTTCCAGGAGTAGAGGCGGACGACCATGACGAACGACGCTGTGGGCGGGTGAGCGGCGCACTCGTTCTGGATGGAATTCAACGGCATTCATGAGGGTGCTGTGCGCTGCCACCCGTCACGCGTGTTCTAGGACAGCTTCTGACCTACTTGAGAGCTAGCGTCGTCGTCACGTCGAGGCACTCGCACGCACTTCAGGAGGCGGTCAGATGTCCGTGAACCCGGTTCCCCAGGGCTATGCCACCGTGACGCCATGGATCATCTCTCGCGACACGGTGCGGCTCATCGACTTCATGAAGAGGGCGTTCGGCGCGGAGGAGCTCGCGTGTCTGGCCGGCAAGGACGGCAGCATCGAGCATGCGGAGGTGCGGATCGGTGACTCGGTGGTGATGATGTTCGACGCGCGGCCGGAGTGGCCGCCGACCCCTGGCTTCCTCCGCCTCTACGTCGAGGACGCCGACGCCGTGCACCGTCAGGCGGTCGCGGCCGGCGGCACCTCGGTCACCGAGGTCACTCATCTGTTCTTCGGAGACCGGGTCGGCCGGGTGCGCGATCCGTTGGGCAACCTGTACTGGATCCAGACCCGCGTGGAGGAGCTGAGCCCGCAGGACATGGAAAGCCGCCTCGGCGACCCGGAGTTCACCAAGGCGATGGAGTACGTCCAAAGCGCCGACTTCTTCCCGGGCCAGGATTCTGGCCCCGGCTGATCGGTGACCGGCGGAGCGGCACATCCCGCGAGTGAGGAGAGGCTGTCCAGGATCGGTGGGTGACGAACGAGAGCCTGGGCCCCCTGCGACAGTCCAGGCAGGTGGCCGGCCGGCTCACCAGGCGGGGCGGATCGGCCCCGGTGGCGTGAGCCGGGTCAGGTCGGCGACGAGTTCGCTGAAGCGTGCCTCGCCCAGCGCCTCTCGCCAGGGTGCGACGGCAGCCCGGGCCGCCTGATCGGCGGCGCGAGTGGCGGCCCAGCCGGCCTCGGTCAGTTCCAGGAGCCGGGCGCGGGCATCGTGGGGGTGCGGATGCCGCACCACGTACCCCTTGCGGACCAGCTCCTCGACCAGTTGGGCGGCGGCCTGCTTGGTCACCCCCAGATGTTCGGCCAGCGCGGCCGTGGTGGCACCGCCCAGGGAGATGCGGACGAACGCGAAGCCGTGCGCGGGCCGCAAATCCTCGAATCCCTGCTCGGACACGCCGGCGTGGATCTCCTGCACCAACTGTCCGGAGAGTGCCAGCACCAGTGCGGAGAAGGCGAGAGCGTCATCCATGGCTTGACTATAACTCGGCAAGCTGCTTGTCTTTATGGACAAGCTACTTGTCTAAAAAAGGGGCTGACATGCCTTTCATCCGCAGCACCGAGGCCGTCGCGCACGAGATCCACGGTGGCCGCTTCGTCTCCTACGTCCGTCCGGACACGGGCAGCCGGGACCTCGCCGCCTGGCGCACCGAGGTCCCGGCCGGAATGGTGGGCCCGGCCCATACGATCAGTCACGAGGAAACGTTCTACGTCCTCTCCGGTCGCCTCCGGCTCACCATCGGCGGCGAGAGCGCCGAACTCGGCGTCGGCGACGCGGCGGTGGCTTCGGCGGGCTCCGAACTGGCCGACGGCAGCACCATCACACCGCCTTGGGCTCGTTAGGGCCGCCTCGAACGGCGTAGAACAAGTCGAGCATGCCCCGTAGGCAATGGTATTGATGGCGATAGTATCGCTACCGATACTATCGCCTACGGGGGTCTTCTCATGCGTCGCTTCATCAGCAGGGACCGCGAGCTGGCCGTGCTCCGCACTGCCCTTCAGTCCGTTCGGGACGCCGCCGGGTCGGCCAAACCAGGCCAGTGCATTCTCATGCGGGGCAGGCGCCGGGTCGGCAAGTCCAGCCTCGTCGAGGAGTTTCTCCGGCGCACCGAGACGCCGTACCTCTTCTTCACCGCGGCGGGCGGTACGGCGGAGGACGAGCTGACGGAGCTTCTCGACGGCGTCGCCCGGTCCACCCTGCCTGGGCGGGAGCTGTTCGCGGAGGAGATCCCGGTGCAGTGGAACGCGGCCTTCAGGTTGCTTGCCGAGGTTCTGCCCGACGACCGCCCGAGCGTGGTCGTCATCGACGAGGTGCCGTATCTCATGGACCGCATCGACGCCTTCGAGGGCATGCTGCAGCGGGCGTGGGACCGTCTGCTCAGCCGCAAGCCGGTGCTTCTCCTCCTCGTCGGATCCGACCTGTCGATGATGGAGGCGCTGAACAGCTACGACCGTCCCTTCCATCAGCGGGGGAGGGAGATGGTCGTGGGGCCGCTGAACCCGGCCGACATCGGCGAGATGCTCGGCCTCGAACCCGCTGCCGCCTTCGACGCCACCCTGATCACCGGCGGCCTCCCGCTGATCTGTGCGGAATGGCGGCCCGGAGCGGATATGTGGAGTTCCTCCGAGACTCCCTCGACAATCCGATCTCCGCGCTGCTGGTCTCCGCCGAGCGCTCACTGGCCGCGGAGTTTCCACCACAAGCGATGAGCGGGGAAGTCCTACGGGCGATCGGGACCGGCGAGCGAACCTTCACCAACATCGCGCGCGCCGCCGGCGGCATCTCCCACACCACCCTCACCCGGGCCACGGACGTCCTGACCGAGAAACGGGTCGTGGCAGCCGAACTGCCCCTCTCGCTGAGGCCGTCGAAGGAACGCCGCTACCGAGTGGCCGACCCCTACCTGCGGTTCTGGCTCGCGTTCCTGGATCCGCACATGGCGGAGATCGAGCGGATGAGAGGGGATCTCACCCTTGGCCGGATCGAGGAACAGTGGACGAGCTGGCGGGGCCGCGCGATCGAGCCCCTGGTCCGGGAATCCCTCGCCCGCCTCCTCCCGGACGGGCCCCTGCCCGCTGCCCCGGCGATCGGCGGGTACTGGACCCGCAGCAACGACATCGAGATCGACCTCGTGGGTGCCGACCGGCAGCCGGTGGCCAAGCAGTTGCTCTTCCTCGGCTCGGTCAAGTGGCTGGAGAACTCCGCGTTCGACAACCACGACCTGGCCGCGCTGCAGAAGCACCGGGCGGCGATCACCGGCGAGCCCGTACCGCTCGTCGCGGTCTCCCGCAACGGGGTCAGCTGTTCCGGGCTCCAGGCGGCATACGGGCCCGAGGAACTGCTCGGCGCCTGGCGCAGGACCTGACACGGGCTCCTGCCGCCTACCGGAACAGTTCGAGCGAGATGTGCTTGGACTCGGACAGAGCGCCCAGAAAGTCGACCGCGTCGAAGGCCGCCCCGGCGGACGCGACACCGACCGTCCGCGTACGTCCCGTCAGTACCCGCTCCACCGCCTCCACCGCCAGCGGCGCGCTGACCGCGTAGATGTCCCGCCCGCGCGCCACCGCACGCCGTTCCACGCCCCCGGCCCGTACGACGACGTCCACGACGAACGTCTGCGCGGACCGCCCGTCCTCGTCGACCGCGACCGGTGCCGGGGTGTCCGGGGCCGACAGTTCCCTGGCCGCGTCCGCCGCCATGTAGCCGCGTACCTCGGGAATGGTCAGGTGGCTGGGGACGGTGACGACGTCGGCCATGGAGAACTCGCCGATCACCTCCCGGGGCCCCATCGGGTCCGGGAAGGACCACTTCAGGGTCGGCAGCGCGTCGTCGTGGTACTCCAGGCGCCCTCCGCTGTAGCGGACCCGGCGGCCGTTCCTGCGGTCCCGGGAGACCGCGCCCGCGGTGCGCGTCCCGGCGGTGGGGTGCCAGCTGCTCAGCCCGTACGCGATGTGCGCCTCGTCGGCCGACGTCCAGTCGCCCATCGCCGCGGTGACCAGCAGGTCGCTGAGGCCGCCGAAGAAGGCCATCGCGGGGATCACCAGGGCGTTCGCGGCACGGGCACGCTCCGCGAAGTGCGTGAACGTGTCGAGGTTGGCCTCGATCTCGGCCGCCACGTCCACATACGGGATCCCGGCCCGCAGCGCCGCCTCGATCACCGGCGCCGCCGTCGCCGCGAAGGGCCCGGCGCAGTTGATCGCGGCCGCCGCTCCGGCCAGCGCGCGGTCCAGCGCCCCCGGGTCGTCGACCGACGCCGGTCGTACATCGAGCCCCGGGCGGAACACGGTCAACTCCTGTGCCAGATTGCCTAGTTGATCCGGGTCCCGCCCGGCGAGGATCGGGACGTACCCACGCTCCAGCAGCTCCGCGACCACGAAACGCCCGGTGTGCCCGTACGCGCCGAACACCACAACTGCCTGCCCCGATACCGATCCCATGTCTTCTCCCCGTCGCGTTTCAACTGTTGCCATCCTGACCGCGACGCCCGATCCGCACGAGTGTCCGGAACGACATGCCACGTACAATTCCGGACATGGAAATGGGTATGGGGACGGGCGCGGGGATGGGCGCGGGGATGGGTACGAGGACAGTCGCGATCGCCGTCACCGACGGCATGCTCCACTTCGAACTCGGCATCGCCTACGAGGTCTTCGGCTCCGATCTCTCCCACTTGGTCGACCCCTGGTACGACGTCGCCCTCTGCGGCCCCGGCCCGATCCGCGCCGGCAGATTCCTCCTGGAACCCGACTCCGGCCTCGACCGTCTCCCGTACGCCGACACGGTGATCGTCCCCGGCTGGGCCGACGTCGACCAGACGCCGCCCGCCGAGCTGGTCGACGCGGTGCGCGCGGCCCACGAGGCGGGAGCACGCGTCGCCTCGCTGTGCACGGGCGCGTTCGTGCTGGCCGCCGCCGGACTGCTGGACGGGCGGCGCGCGACCACGCACTGGGCGCACACCGATGTCCTGGCCGCCCGTCACCCTGGGGTGGAGGTCGATCCGGACGTCCTCTACGTCGACAACGGCAGCGACAACGGCCGTGTCCTCACCTCCGCCGGCAAGGCGGCCTCGATGGATTTGTGCCTGCACCTCGTACGCCTCGACCACGGCTCGGCGATCGCCAACACCGTCGCCCGCCGCCTCGTCGTACC
Source organism: Streptomyces sp. SID12501 (assembly GCF_010550245.1). Lineage (GTDB taxonomy): Bacteria > Actinomycetota > Actinomycetes > Streptomycetales > Streptomycetaceae > Streptomyces. The sequence goes on along the minus strand of NZ_JAAGLU010000008.1, from coordinate 128,902 downwards.
CCCGCACCGGGCAGGCGGGCAGGCGCAGTTCGTCACCGCGCCGGTGCCCGCCCAGGACGACCATCCGCTCGCCGACCTGTTCCCCTGGGCGATCGAAAGGCTCGACCGCCCGCTGACCGTGGAGGACCTGGCCCGCCGGGCGAACATGAGCTCGCGCCACCTCGGCCGCCACTTCCGTACGGTCACCGGCACCACCCCGCTGCAATGGCTGCTCACCCAGCGGATCCGGCGCGCCCAGGAGCTGCTGGAAGCCACCGGTGACAGTGTCGACGCCATCGCGGAGGCCGTCGGCATGGGCACCGCCACGACACTGCGCCGCCACTTCAACCGCACGATCGGCGTGCCCCCGGACGCGTACCGCCGTACCTTCCGCAACTCGCGCTCCAGCGCGGGATGATGCGCGACACCTTGACGTGTCCCTGTCGCGGTGGGTTTATGGGAGCGCTCCCACATTTCCCCTCCCGCGTTCCTTCTGATGCTGAAGTTTCTTCGCGCTCACTCCCTGGAGTCGCAGTGAGAACAACGAGAAGCACGACAAAAGGCACGACACGAAGCACGACACGAAGCACGACAAGAGGCACCACGCGAAAGAACCCCATAACCGTCCTGCTGACCGGGCTCGCCACGATCCTCGGCCTCCTGGTGCTTGCCCCGGGCGCCGCCCAGGCCGAGCAGCGGCCCGCCGCCTTAGCCACCGGCCTGCACATCTCGGGGGGCCGTCTCCTCGAAGGCAACGGCAACGACTTCGTGATGCGGGGCGTCAACCATGCCCACACCTGGTACCCGACCCAGACCCAATCCCTCAGGGACGTCAAGGCGTTGGGCGCCAACACCGTCCGCGTCGTCCTCGCCGACGGGCACCGCTGGACCAAGAACACCGCCGACGACGTGGCCGCCGTCGTCGCGCAGTGCAAGGCCAACCGCCTGATCTGCGTACTGGAGGTGCACGACACCACCGGCTACGGCGAGGACACCGCCGCCGGGACACTCGACGAGGCGGCCGACTACTGGATCGGCCTCAAGAGCGTGCTCGCCGGTCAAGAGAACTACGTCATCATCAACATCGGCAACGAGCCCTGGGGCAACACCGATCCGGCCGGCTGGACGGCCCCCACCGTCGCCGCCGTACAGAAACTGCGCGCCGCCGGCTTCCAGCACACGATCATGGTGGACGCGCCCAACTGGGGCCAGGACTGGCAGGGCGTCATGCGCGCCAACGCCCAGTCCGTGTACGACGCCGACACCACCGGCAACCTGATCTTCTCGATCCACATGTACAGCGTCTTCGACACGGCGGCGGAGATCACGGACTACCTCAACGCCTTCGTCACGGCCAAACTCCCCATCCTGATCGGTGAGTTCGGCGGCCCGGCCGACCAGTGGGGCGATCCGGACGAGGACACCATGATGGCGACCGCCCAGCAGTTGAAGCTGGGCTATCTGGCCTGGTCGTGGAGCGGCAACACGGACCCGATCCTCGACCTGTCGATCGGCTTCGACCCGAAGCAGCTCAGCACCTGGGGCCAGCGCATCTTCAACGGCGCCAACGGCATCGCCCAGACCTCCAAGGAGGCCACGATCTACGGCGGCGGCACGGGCACCGACACCCAGGCCCCGACCGCCCCCGGCACGCCGACAGCATCCGCGACCACCGCCACGTCGACCACCCTGACCTGGACCGCGGCAACCGACAACGTTGGCATCGCCGGCTACGACGTCGTCCGCGTCAACGGCACCACGGAGACGGCAGCCGCCTCCTCCGCCACCAACACGGTCACCGTGACCGGCCTCACCGGGGCCACCGCATACACCTTCGCCGTGTACGCACGGGACGCGGCCGGCAACCGTTCGGCCCGCTCGGCCACTGTGAGCGTCACCACGTCCCCGGGCGGCGGCACCCCCGGAGTCAGTTGCTCCGTCGCCTACCGCGTCGTCGGTGAGTGGCAGGGCGGTTTCCAGGGTGACATCACCCTGCGCAACACGGGCACGACCGCCCTCACCAACTGGACGCTGGGCTTCGCCTTCGCGGGCGGCCAGACGATCAACAACATGTGGGGCGGTACGCCCACTCAGAGCGGCGCCAACGTGAGCGTCGTACCCGCCTCCTACACGGCCACGATCCCGGCCGCCGGCTCGGTCTCGGTCGGCTTCATCGGAGCGAAGGGGGCGACGAACCCGGCGCCGACCACCTTCACCCTCAACGGCACCACCTGCACGACGAGTTGATCCGCGTCATCCGTGGCAATCGCCGAAGGGCGGCGTCCCGTATCCGGAACGCCGCCCTCTGGCCTGCTGGTTACCCCGTCCGTCAGCCCTGATGGGGCCTGCCGTGGACGACGAGTTCGGTCATGTCCAGGTAGTCGCAGCCCGAAGGGCCGGAGTCCTGCGCGCAGTTCACGCCGTTGTCGACGGCCTGGTTGCCCAGCATCGTCACACGGACGTACCGGACGTTCAGCCCGGTGCCCGTGTTGAGCGGCACGGCGTTCTCGCGGCCGGTGTCGGCGGGCCCGAAGTGGCCCTCCGCGGCGGTGGCCCAGGTGGTGCCGTCCGTGGACGTCTCGATCCGGTAGTCGCCGAGAGACGCCGTCAGGTCGTCCCCGCAGCCCGACGTCGGGTCGACGCGCAGGTCACTGACGTCCACGGCCGCGGGCAGCCGTACGGTGTTGTGAACCGGGTCGACGCCGGTGCCGTTGGTGCCGCCCTTGGCGTCCGAACCCCAGACGCTCGCCGACATGTCGATCAGACCGGCCGGTCCGCAGCCGAAGTCGCTGTAGTCGACGCCGCTGAACTCCGCGACCTCGGCGCCGCCGGAGGAGGCCGACCAGTTGCGGCGCACCGTCCAGTCGGCTCCGCCCGAGGTGACGGTGAGCGTGCGGATCTGCGGCTCGTAACCGTTGCCGCTCGCGTAGACCTTCCGGTACGTGCCCTCGGGGACGTTCCGGATCGCGTACGTGCCGTCCGCCGCGCTCACCGCGGAGAGGTCGGCGCCGGGGAAGCCGGAGGAGTGGCCGCTGATGCTGACCGTGACCCCGCCCACCGGGGTGCCGGCCTCGTCGTCGGTCACCTTGCCGGTGAGCGTGACCACCGGTGTGTTCGGGCCGGGCGGCAGCGAGAAGTCCTCGTCGGGCCGGGTGTCGTCGCCCGTGAGAGCGGCGGCGAACCAGCCCATGCCACGGTGGGCGAAGACCTGCCAGACGCGCGCGTGGGCACGCCCGCCGTTGACCACGGTGTCGGCCTGCAGAATGGCGTTCCGCTGGTCGAGGAAGGACGGGTTCACCGGCGACAGCTCCATCGCCCGGGTGACGAGCGACTCGGTGAGGCGGCTGCCGAGCGCGTCGCGCAGGTCCCAGAGCGTCTCGCCCCAGATCTCGCCGTCGCCGTGCACCTCGGGACCGCGGGAGGCGATCTTCCCGTAGTCGCCGTAGGTGTACCCGCCCGGGCCGGCCCCAGCCGTACCGTGGCACTTGGCCGACGTGGAGCCGACCGGGCAGTCCAACGCCTGGGAGCGCGCCGGGAGTTCGTCGCTCCAGCCCGGAGCGTCGAGCGTCACGTCGCCGTCGGTACGCCGACCGTCCTTCAACAGGCCCTCGTTGTTGAGGAAGTCGAGGGCGTACCAGTCGCTCCACGCCTCGCCCATGGCCCCCGACTGCTGGCTGTTGAGGGCGGGGACGCCGTCGGCGTCGGTGACGAGCCGGTGGGACAGGCCGTGGGTGTACTCGTGGTAGACGGTGGCCGCGTCGTCGCCGAAGTTGCCCTGCAGAATCGTGTAGCCCGGCTCGGAGCCGGTCAGGTACATCTGCATCGTGGGCGCCTGGCCGTCCGGCGGCGTACCCATGTTCGCGTTGTTCAGATGGTCGCTGTCGGGCAGCCCGTCCTTGATGGCCGCGCCGTCGTCCGTCTGCGCCTGTACGCCGTCGCCGTCCCGGGTGTCGAAGTTGCCCGCGGCCCGGGTGAAGCCGATCGGACCGGCTTCCAGGTGGTCGTGGAAGGTGCCGAGGAAGTAATAGACCTGCGCTGCGTTCTGCTCGCGGTTGGTCTGCCAGGAGTTCGGCGTCTTCTGGTCCCACGAGCAGGGCAGCGGGGTGCCGCAGCCGTCACCGGTGAAGGGCTTGAACGGGAAGGAGAACGTCCCGTCGGCCGCCGGGGTGACCTCCTCGCCCGGGTCCACCTCGTTGTTGTCGTTGACGTCGCTGTAGACGTGCCCGACCGACCCGTCGAGGGTCTGCGCGCCCTCGGGAAGCCAGCCCCGGGCGGTCAGATGACGGGTGTGCTGCTTGCCGCCGGACCGGGCGCCCGGGTACTGGTCCCAGACCAGCACCTTGCCGGTCTGCCGGAGCGTGCCCGCCGAGGACAGGCTCGGGGACTGCTCGCCGGACCGCTCACCGCCGGACTGCTTGGCGGACGAGGACGAGGACGAGGACGAGGACGAGGACGCGGGCTTCTCGGGCGTCAGGTCGGAGGACAGGTTCTGCCGGTACAGGACCCGGCCGGTGCCCGCGTCGACCACGTGCAGCCACATGCCCTGGCCGTCCGGCGCGGTGACCGTCCGCCACGCACGTCGGGCCGTGCCGCCGCCCGGCACCGTGTACACCACCTGCTTGGCGGTGTCCGAGGCGCCGAGGCTCACGGCCCCGCCGCCCGCGATGTCGCGAACCGCGGTGCGCCGGGCCTGGGTTCCGGTGATCCTGGCGGGTGCCAGCGCGGACGGCAGCCCCCGCACCGGGGCGCCGAGCACGCTGATCAGCCGTCCGTCGCGGGCGACGTTGGCCTTGACACCGTTGCCGAACACCGGGACACCGTCGACCGACTGGACGAAGGAAAGATGCCGTATCCCGGCGACATCGGTGTACTGCTTGCGCAGGGTGAGTCCGCGGACCTGGTCGGCGGAGAGCCCGAACACATCGGGATGCGCCCGAAGATACTGCCGGGCGATGTCCTCCGGATCTGCGCCACTGGCCGACGTCAAGTACCCGTCGAGCCGGGCCACTTGACGTGCGGTACCGGTGGCCGGGTCAAGTTCGAGCACACCCTGCGCCCCGAGCTGCTTGCGCAACTGCCGTACGCCAGGCCGCTGTTCGGCCTGCGTCAGCCGGGCGTCGTTCCGCGCGAGCGACTGCTGCGAGGGTATGGGCGCCAGACCGTCGGCCGCCGGGGAGCCCGCCGGGGAGCCCGCCGGGGTGTCTGTCGGGGAGTCGGCCGCGGGGCGGCCCACCGGATCGCCCGGGGCCGCGTTCGCGCCGCCGGGCAGCAGAGCGACGGCCAGCGAAAGGCCGGCCGTCGCGGTGAATATGGTCGCGCGTGTTCTGCGCGAGAAGGGGGCTTTCGCCATGGTGCGCCTCGTGGGGGGTGAGGTCGAACGACCGCATGGAGCAGTCGAGTTGTGCGCCTCAAACCTCTCAGGGCGCCCAGCACAACAGGAAGCCTGAAAGTTCAATATTCACAGGAGCCTCACAGGTCACTTTTCTCCGCGCTCAGTACCGGGGTATCGGTCACAGCCCCCGGCCTGCGGTGTGAGGGTGACGCAACCCAAGTTCCCACGGGCTCTAACAGTTCGGAAACCGCCCGCCGCGGCGGGCGCACTAACTTCGTGACATGAGGGTGTGGACGCCACTACGGCCGCTGCTCGACAGGCTCGACAGGCTCGACAGGCTCGGCAGACTCGGCGCAGCCGGCAAGCGTGTTGTCGGCAACGGCGGTACGGGCAAAGGTAGTTCAGCGCGCCACCACGATGACCGAACGCCTCCGGGCCGCCGGCCGCCGCCCGGCTGGCGCAGCATCAGAGGCCGGGTGGCGGTGGTCATCACCGTCCCCATCTGCCTGTTGCTGACGGTGGCCGGTCTGGCCGTGTACGGCCGGGCGGAGGCCCTCGGCGACGCCCGGACGACCCGTACCGAGGTCGGCCTCAGCCTGCGGGTGCAGGCGCTGGTGCACCAGCTGCAACGTGAACGCGGTCTGACGAACGGCCTGTTGGGCGGCGAGAAGAGCTACCGCACCCCGCTCGCCGCCACTCGCCTGCGCGTCGACACGGCACTGGAGGCCATGCGTCCCGAACGCGCCGTCGAGCAGGTCATCCAGAAACACCTGCGCCGCCTCGCGGCCATCCGCACCGCAGCAGACAAGGGCACCGCTGCCAGTTCTGTTTCTGGCGGGGGCACCGCCGACCGCACAGCCACCCTCACCTTCTACACGACCGCCGTCGACGCCCTCAACGCGGTCGACCCGGTGGCGGACACCGCGACGCGCGACGACCGCCAACTGCGCGACGGCCTGGCGGCGTTGCGGGAACTGGCCGCGGCCAAGGAGTCCGTCGCCCTCGAACGCGGCTTCCTCAACGGTGTGTTCGCCGAGGGTGCCTTCCACGACCGCGAGTACCTCACCTTCACCGAGGTGCGCGCCACCCGCGTCGCCGCCCTCGACCGCTTCAACCAGGTCGCCACCGCTCCCCAACTGGCCGCCCTGAAGCGCGCGTTCGGCACCAAGGACGCCGAGAGCGCCACCACCTACGAGGCCCGGGCGGAGAGCGCCCCCGACGGCTCCGCGCTGCGCGTCGACCCCGGCACCTGGTGGGACGCGATGACCGTACTCGTGGACGACCTCTACGCGGTCCAGCAGACGGTCGGTGACGACGTACGCGCCCGCGCCGACCGCCTCAGTCACGATGCCGAACTGGCCCTCGCCGCCTACCTCGTCGGGGGAACGCTCATGGCCGCCCTCGTCGCGGCCCTCGCCGCTTTCGCCTCGCGTTCCCTCACCCGCCCCCTCGGCGCACTCGCCGAAGCCGCCCACGACGTGGCCCGGCACCGGCTGCCCGCCACCGTCGCCCGCATCCAGCAGTCCCCGCAGGACCAGGTGGAGTTCCCCGAGGCACAAATCCTGGGCGGCGCGGCCGAGATCGCCGAAGTCGCGGAGTCCCTGCGCCAGGTGGAACACACCGCCCTCCAACTGGCCGCCCAGCAGGCCGGCCTGCGCCGCAACACCACCGAATCGCTCGCCAACCTGGGCCGCCGCAACCAGAATCTCGTACGCCGCCAGCTCGGCCTCATCACCCGCCTGGAACGGCAGGAACTCGACCCGGACGCCCTCGCCGAGCTCTTCGAGCTCGACCACCTCGCCACCCGTATGCGGCGCAACGCCGAAAGCCTGCTGGTCCTGGCCGGACAGAATCCGCCCCGGGCCACGGCTCAACCCGCCGGCGGCCTGGAAGTCGTCCAGTCCGCCGTCGCCGAGGTCGAGCAGTACCGCAGGGTCCTGATCTCGGCCGTGGAACCGGTGCGCGTACGCGGGCACGCCGTCGCCGATGTCGCCCACCTCCTCGCCGAACTCATCGAGAACGGGCTGACGTTCTCGCCACCGAACGAACGGGTCGAGGTGCACGGCTGGTACGACACCGAGGACGGCACATACAGCTTCGCCGTCGTCGACCACGGTGTCGGCATGTCCGCGGCCGACAAGGAACGCGCGAGCGCCCGCCTCTCCGGCTCGGACGAGGACGCCTTCCTCGCCGCGCCCACCCGCTTCCTCGGCCACCTCGTCGTCGGCCGGCTCGTCCACCGCCTGGGCGAAGGCGCGAAGGTCCACCTCTTCGACACCCCGGGCGGCGGTCTGTCCGCCCTCCTCGTCCTGCCCGACCGCCTGCTGGCCCCCGCCCAGATCCTCCCCACCACACCGCTCCCACCCCCACCCACCACTGCACCCACCACCCCACGCACTACCCCACCCGCTGTCTCCTCCCTGCTCAACGGCTTCCGAGCAGGTGTCGCCCGAGCCGAGGCCCGAAGCAACCAAGGAGCGTCATCGTGACCACCGCAGTCCAGAGTTTCGGCTGGCTCATCTCGGAGTTCGTACGCGCCGCCGACGGCGTCACCGACGCCGTCGCCGTCTCCTCGGACGGCCTCCTCATGGCAGCCTCCGACAGCCTCGGCCGGGACCGCGCCGACCATCTCGCCGCCATCGTCTCCGGCATCACCAGCCTCGCCCAGAACGCGGCGACGACCCACGGCTTCCGCGGCATGAAGCTCGTCATGATCGAGATGTTCGGCGGCTTCCTCATGGTCGGCCGCATCCGCGACGGCAGCTGCCTCGGCGTCCTCGCCGCCGAGGGCTGCGACGTGGGCCTGGTCGGCTACGAGATGTCCGTCCTCGCCGACCGAGCCGGCGAACTGCTCACCCCACAACTCGTACGCCAGCTCCACTCGGCACCCCTGGCAGCCGGATAGCCGCGGCACGCTCCGGCCACCACGTCCACCGCCGGCACCACCTGCGCAGGGAAGCCGAAAGACTCGATGGCGATGGCGGTGGCCCAGTGGCATAAATGTCACGCGCCGATCCGCTTGCCGCGCTGTCCGGGCTGCGGCGGGCGCGGACAGGTGGTCGCCGCACGCCGCACAAGCCTCTGCTGATCCTCTGGCCGCACAGGCCGAAGGCCCGGGTTCCGGCAGATCTGCCGGAACCCGGGCCTTCGGCCTCGCTGTCCTGTGCCCTCGGCAGGATTCGAACCTGCGACACCGGCTTTAGGAGAGCCGTGCTCTATCCCCTGAGCTACGAAGGCGGGGCCTTGCGTGAAACGTGGCTGAATACTCTGAGTGACTATTCGCCCCGGTATCGGCAAGGGGGGACCGCCACTGAGGTGGCGGTCCTTGACAGGGTATCGGATCGGGGCGGGGTGGTGGGCTGGGGCTGATGCCTCAGCTGGGTTCATGATCGGCCGGGTTTGCGGTCACCGTTGCTGAGGTCGGTGGTCTCGGTGCCTGCGTCGGTGTAGGTGGGGTCTTCTTGGTAGCGGGCGGAGCTGGTGGCGTTCTGGGCGATGAGGAAGCCGAGGACGACGAGGCTCTGGGCTTCGGCGCCGAAGGCGATCATTCGGCGGTTCCACAGGGAGCGGTCGAACTGGGAGAAGCCGGCTTCGGTGTCTTCGCGGCCGCCGTAGAGGATCTGGTGGACGGCGGTGTTGTCGGGGATCTGCAGGAGGTGCTCGGCGCGGTGGAAGCCGGTCTCGGCGTCACTCTGTCCTTCGTCGCGTTCGCCGGGGGTGGTGGTGACGCCGACGGGTTCGCGGTGTTCGTGAGGGCCTCGGGGGCACAGGACGGTGAGCAGGTGGTACCAGCGGTGGGTGTGGGCGCTGGCTCGGCGTTCGAGTCTGCGGACGGGCAGGGGGACGAGGGTGCTGGTGCCGTCGTCGAGGAAGGCGCGTTCGTGAACACGGCCGCCTTGGGACCACAGTTCGTGGCGGCAGCGACCGTAGCTGAGGGTGCGGATGTAACGGGGCTTGGCACCCTTGTGCTGCTTGTTGATCAGCAGACGGCCGCGGCGGGCGATCACGTCACGGTGCATGCCGCGGAAGGCGCCGTCGTACAGGACGCCCATGCAGCCGTCGGCGGCGTCCAGGATGGTGCAGGCCAGGTCGAGGGCGACGGCGGCCTCGCCACCCTCCTGGTCGTGGGGGACGTGGGCGTAGTTGAGGAAGACGCGGCGGAAGTAGCCGCGGTGGCGGGTGGAGAAGACGACGAACTTGGTGCCCAGGACCATCGCGTCCTGGCTCCCGCTGCCGTCCGTGTTCTGGCCGGAGCCGTCTTGTGCCGGTGTCTGGTCCGGGGTGTCCCCGGCGTCGGTGCGGTCGGCGCCGCCTTCCTTCTGCCAGGAGGAGGCGGGGTCGACGCGGTGGCGGCGGATCTCGCCGGTGGTCGTGTCGACGCTGTAGGGCTGGGTGGACAGGGTGGGTGATTTGGCGACGGTGCCGTCGCCGGCGATGAGCTGGTGGCGCTGCGGTCCGCTCCAGCAGCGCCGTTCGTCGCCGGGCAGCAGGCCCTGGCGCAGGGCCTGGGTCAGGGCGAGGTCGCTGAAGGTGGCGTTGAGTTCTTCCAGGCGGGGGACGAGGAGCTTGCGCTGGGCGTGCTGCCACTGGTGGCGGGAGGGTCCGGTCCTGGGCAGGCGTTTGGCCTCGTCCTTGCCCAGGTGGTGGGCGACCCCTTTGCGGATCTTCTTCCAGACGGTCGTGTCCTGCAGGTCGCCGGCGCAGTAGCGGGCGGAGCCGTGGATGCCGCGCAGGGCGAGGAAGAGGACGTAGACGTAGGGCGGGTACTCGGGCGGTCGGCCCCGGCGGGGTCCGGGTTCTTGTTCGAGGATGGCGGCGAGGTGGTAGAGGTCTTCGAAGCATGCTACGTCCTTGACGCGGCGGGAGGCGGTGCGCAGGTCGGATTCGCAGGCCCGGCGGGCGGTCTTCTTGCGCTGGGTGCGCGGTACGCGGTCGCCGAAGAGGTCATCAGGCATCCGGGTTGTCTCCGTTCGGTGCGGTGTCCGGGTCGGTGGTGTGCTGCCAGTCGTGGCCGATGAGGGTGGCGGTGCTGTCGAGGGAGGTCATGCCGAGGTGGCGGGCCGCGGCTTCGATGCGGTGGGTGCGGGTGAAGGTCTCCCAGCCCGCGTACGCGGTGATGGAGGCGGGGCGTACGGCCGGGTCGGCGCCGAGGCCGATGCGGTTGATCAGGTCGCGCAGGGCGACGCAGACGCGGGCCTGGATCTGTTCGTCGGTGCCGTTGCGGGACGACACCGCCAGCCGCAGGCGGCGGATGTCCTGGCCGGGTGCTGCGGCGTTCTGGACGTGGTGGGTGCGGGCGGCCAGGACCTGGATGCCCCAGGCGTCCAGCGGGCACCAGCGGGGGCGGGTCTTCGTCGAGCCGTGCATCCATACCCGGGCCATGGTGAGGTCGAGGTCGGCGGGGGTGATGTGGCCGATCTCGCCGCTGAAGCCGCCCGCCAGGGCCAGTGCCACGGCGGCGGCGTGGCGGGTGGGGCGGTCGGTGAACTCCGCCGCCAGGCGCAGTTCGACCGTCTCGGCCTCGTCCAGGGAGCGGGTTGCGCCGACGGTGCGCGCCGGCAGGTCGATGTCCCGGGTGGGGTCGGTGTCGGTCAGGCCGAGCCGTCGGGCGGTGGTGAAGCACATCCGTAGAACGCTGCGGCGCAGATGCCGGGTGGACAGGGAGGCCGGTGCGATGTGCCCGTGCCGGGTACGGCCGTGCGCGTCGACGAACTGCGTGGCCAGGACCGCATCGAGGTCGGTGAGCAGCGGGGCGCCGCGCGCGGTGGCGAACGCCTCGCAGCGGTGCAGGAGTTGGCCGAACCGGCCGAGGGTCTGCTCGGACATCTCGCCGCGCGCGACCAGGTCCTGCCAAGCCGTCAGGACCTGGCTGACGGCGGCCGTGAGGGTGATCTCACCGGCCATGACCGACACCCGCCGTCGGTGCGGCCATCGAGCCGGGCCCAGGCCGCGGCAGCCGCGGCGGGGCGGGTGGGTCTGGGATGCCGGGCATGCTTCCACCTCCACGCGAGCGGTGCGAACATGCACCACGGTGGGGAGGGTTGCGAGTGCCCGCAACGCGAGGGCGCCCAAGTGGTGAAAGGCTCGTCCGTTCGGTGTCCGCCCTGACGTCTCCTCAGCGTGCTGGGCGCAGCGGGGTGTTGGGCATGGGTGCTGGTTCCCTTCGAGGGTCGGATGTCATGCTGGCGGGTGCGGGGTGGATGGCGAGGGGATCGAACCCTCCGCGTGCGGGTCCAGAGGCCATACGCGGACACCAGCCGCCACCCCCCGGGTGCGCCGTCCCGGCCACGCCGGGACGGCGCACCGCTGTTGCTGGGTGGCACCGGCTGTCAGGCGGGGGGTGCGAGGGCGCCGCGCAGGCTGAGCAGGACGCCTTCGAGGAAGGCCGCGTACCGGGCGTCGGGCAGGGCCTGCACTTCCTGTCGGGTCAAGCCGAGCAGGGTGGTGCCCGCGGCGCCTTCGGCCAGATCCTCACCCCGCGCCCGCGCCCGCGGGTGCTGGTGCTCGTCCGGCGGCGGTGTCGCAGGTGGCTCCGGTTCCGCTTCCGGCGCCGTGTCCTTGCCTGGCCCGGAGCCGGGACCGGCCGCGGGTAGTACGCCGTCGGGGGGCGCGAGGTGCATGCGCAGTTGCTCGTCACGGACCAGGACCAGGCCGATCACGAGCCACTCCACCAGGTACATGCCGCGCAGCGGCACCCCGGGCAGGCCCGCGCGCAGCCGCTTCGCCAGCTGCTCCTGCGGCAGGGGCCCGTCAGCCAGGAGCCGGTCGGCCGCCTCGGTGGACCAGTGCGCTTGCAGCATCGGGCGCAGGACCAGCCGCGCCCGGGCGGAGTCCTTGGGCCACAGCTGGGCAAACGCCCGCCCGTGGTCGGTGACCGCGTACCGGCCCCGCCCGGCCCGTACCAGCCCCACGTCCGACAGGAAGCCCATGCAGTCGCCGACGGTAGCCGGGCTGCGTCCGGCGTGCTGCGCCAGCCGGTTGCGCTGCACGTCGTCCGCGTGCTCGGTCAGGAAGGCGAGCCCGAGAACGATGTTGATCTGCTGGGCAGGGCTGGAGCGGCCGCTGGGCAGCGTCCGGCGCGGCGGCGCGGCGCCCGGGTCCGGCTGCCCGTCCTGCCGGCCGGGCTCCCCCTTGCCCGCGTGCCAGGTCGTACGGGAATTCGGATGCGAAAAGAAAGACACGGTGAGCCCATTTCCTGACCCAAGGCGGGTCGAATTCGCTCTGGGCTCTCGCGCGCGCGCCGAAAGGCGCATAGAGTGAACGTGATGCGTGCGTGAGCCCAGAAAAATGCGCGTCCCGGTGCCGCCGAACTAGGACCTCGGCGGCACTTGCGCGTGTACCTTTAACGCGTTGCGTTGGATATGGCGTCCGCTAGATATCACCGCCTTCGGTGGCCGGCGGGATCCCGTACACGCCGCGTGAGACTCTGGCCAGCGCTCCCGCCCGCACCAGTTCGGTCAGCTCCGGGCCCAGCCCGCTGAGCTTGATGTCCGGGCGCACGGCGCTCAGGTGCGCCGCGATCTCCGACCTCTGCACGCCGCGCTCCTGGCCTCGCGCGAAGGCGAGGAGCTCCTGGGAGAGCGTCGGCCGTGCCCGGCCCGAGTCCGGGGAGCGCTCGGCATCCGGGGCGGAGGGCGGTTCCGGCACGTCATCGGGCATCTGCGCGGCGTCGGCCAGCAGTTCCTCGGCGCCGCGCGCCACCCGCTGGGACACCTCCGCCCGCGTGCTCGCCGAGTCGAACGCACCCCGGGCCGCCGCCACTTCCTCCTCGGCCCGGGCGAGGCGGTCCTTCGCCGCGGTAAGCCGCTCCTCGTCATCGGTCGCCAGCGACCTCAGCTCGGTCAGGACGGCCCGCGCTCCACGTGACTGCACGAAAGAACCTCCCCTCAATTCCCGGATCCGGAATCCGCAATGAGCGTATCCAGCAACACCTCAGCCCGGTAGGGCTCCTCCCGAAATACCCCCGCCACAGCCACAGAGAAAAGAGGGGGATGAATTCGAACGGAATCCGAAAAGAGGAACTCGGTCATCGGCATTCAGTAATACCCCACACGTCCCACACTCCTTGGCCTGCACTTACTTTCCGAGACCTCAGTTACCCAGCGTCAGTGACCTGCGCGCAGAACGGGAGGGGGCGCACAGGAGTGAAAAGACCCCGCAAAGCAGAAAGAGGCCGGGGCCATCCCCTCGCCTGCGGCCCGGCGCGGGGGCTTGTCGGCGCCCGGTGGCCGCTCAATGGTGCGAAGGAGGTGACGTGCCGGTGCTGGTGAGTGCCATCCTGCCGTGAATGGTGTAAGTGGTGTATGTATGCACCGAACGATGAAGGCGGGCGCCCCGGCGCCCTACAGCAAGGACCGGCGGCACATGGGCGCGTGGGATGATCCATGTATGCCCCGGAGCAGTAACGACAAGGTGCCGCGCGACTACGTCGCCTCAGGTATCTGGCCGCAGGCCGCTCTCGCCCCCGACGCCCCCGTCAGCGCCCACTACGGCCAGGCACTCGCCCGCAACATCGAACGCGCCCTCGCCTCCACCGGGCAGAGCCTGCGGACGCTGGCCGAGGCCACGGGAATCACGCACTCGACCATCAGCCGGGTCGTCAACGGCCGCGTGCTGCCCGACCTCGGCACCCTCGCCCGCCTGGAGGCCGCCCTCGGCTTCCAGATCTGGCCCGGCCTCGCGGCGCTGCCCCACTCGGCCCCCGCCGACTGAGAGCCCTCCGCTGCCGAAAGTGTGCCGCGTCCCTCGTCTGCCCGTCCGGGCGCGCGCGGTTGCGGGAGATGCCCCTACGCTCACGCTATGTGCATGTATGCACCGGAAAGGTGCTGTGACCGCGACGTCCTCCTGGCCTGCTTCGATGCAGCGCGCCGCATCGCGCTGATCCGTCCCGAAGCGCCCGGCGACGGTCAGCGGCTGTCCTTGCCCGCCACCGAACGCCGGACGGGTGAGCCCTACCGGCGGGCGGCCGTCCGCCTCGCCCGGACGATGACCCCGGCCGGTGTGCTCCGCCTGGGCAGGGTCACCGGCCGGATCCCCGCTGCCGCGCAGTGCGCCCCGGCGCGCAGGCGGGCAGAACGCCGCCTGTTCACCGCGCATGTCTCCTCACCTGATGTCCTGCACGCACCGTGGGACGGTACGCAGCTGGCGTGGCTTCCCCACGGCGACGCGGCCGCGCAGCTGGCACACCTGGCGATCGCAGACCTCGATCTCTTCCTCCAGGGCTACCTGCAGGGCTGGATCCCGGACGGATGGATCACGCTCGGATGACTCCCACCCCACGCGGTCAGCCGTAGCCGAGTTCAGCGGTGTCAGCCGGCAAACATCCGGCAGCAAAGGAGGCAGGGCATGGACACGGGATACGCGTCGGGCCGCAGCCGGACGCGGGCTCGCGCGTCGGGGCCCACGCGGATCACGCGCCGCTGCCCGCAGTCCCATCCACCGGCATCACCGGGCTCCGCCCGCCGGCATGGGAAGCGTCACAAGACGAGACAGGACCACAGGAGGGAAACCATGACCGTGCATGCCATCGAGATCATGCTGACCCGCGCCGTCGGGGCGGTCGAGCTGAACGCCGCACAACACGAATCCGGGCTGCCACTGGCAGCCTCGGGCGACCTGAAACGCCTTGTCGTACTCGTCTCGGCGAAGAGCGAGCCGGCAGCCGTACGGAAGGTCTGGAAGCGGCTCGCGGACGCGTTGCCCATCGATGTGCTCTGCAGTCTCTTCCCCGGCCCTGACGGCATGTACCGCATGAGCATCCCGATGAGCGTGGACGCCCTGCGCCGACTGCGCCACCAAGCGGTGACAGAGGGCAAGACCCCGGAGGGTTGCCTCCGGGACGCAGTCGCCCAGGCGCTGGCCCGTGACCGTTCCACGCGCCGCGCACGGCTTGAGTGCCAACTGAACACCCTGTTCCGTGAGTTCACCCCCGAAGAAGTCACGGGAGCGGCCGCACAGAGGATCAGGGGTTCCGACCGGACTGAAACCTTCACTGTTCAAAGTGGTTGACGGAGACGCCAGGATGTCGCACAGCCGGTGTGTTCCTTGGCCGCGGCCGCACACCTTGCCGCCCCACGACACCGCCAACATCCACACCGTGTCCGAGCCTCTTGAGGCTCGGACACGGTGTGGATGGCCTGGACGGCCCCACTCTCCAGTTCCTCCTCTACGCCACACGGCACCGCCCCGACATCGTCACCGAGAGCAAAGCGCTGGCGCAGGCCCTCGTCCACCTGCGGCGCACCGGCCACGAGCGCGACACCCGACCCGGACTTCGCAGGTCGCGAAGAGGTTCTCCGAAGTGACCTCACGGTGTCCGATCTCGACCGGGCCGGACCGCGACGGCTATCGTCGCGGCGGTTCCGATCGGCAAGCGATCAGTTACGGCCCCTTGATCTTCACGATTGGGCGACTTGCGAAGTCCGGGTCTGGACGCTGCGCACAGCGCCGAGATCGCGTTCAGCGGCTGAAGGGGTGTGGCCCACCGCAGGGCCGAGCGTGGCGATGGTGACGAGGCCGGAGCTGGCTGCGGCGAGCGCTGGGCTGGGCTGGGCCGGGGTGTCAAGAACCACGGGCAGTGCGATGGGGATTCGGTCGGAGTACGAGCCGTGGAAGCGGATCTCTTCGAGTGGCAGGGTGAGCCGCAGCCGTGGATACCGCCCGAAGAGGGCCGGCAGGGCCAGGTGCAGGATCTGGCGGGCCAGGACGGCCCCGACACAGCTGTGAGGGCCCCAGCCGAAGGCCAGGTGTTTGGGTGGGCGGGTTCTGTCCAGCCGCATCTCGTCCGGGGCGGTGTACTGGACGCGGTCGCGGTTGGCGGTGACGAGACAGGCTGTGACCGTCGATCCGCGGGGGATGATCCCGTTGTCGGTCTCGATCGGTTCGGCCGTCACTCGCGGCGTCGTTACGGCGTGTGGCGGCTGAAGCCTCAGCAGTTCCTCGATCAGGATCTCGGTGCGTCCAGGGTCCTGAAGGGCCGTCATGGCTTGCGGTGACTGTTCCTGGGCTAGTCGAGCGGCGCCGAAGGCCAGTGCGCTGATGGTGGGGATGAGGCCGGCGCGGTAGACCGCGATCAGGTTCTCCACGGCTTCGGCATAGGACAGGGGGGTGATCGCGCGTGGTGGCCGGAGCATTGACGCCATGAGGCTGTCTTGGGGGATGGCGCCCTCGGAGCCGCTCAGCACGCGCTGCAGCAGGATGCTGAGAGCGAAGGCGGTACGGCGCTGGGTCGTGGCGTCGGTGGCGTCGGAGTTCCGTCGTTGCAGGACGGCGTGCCGGCGTGTCTGGTCCTCTGTCAGGCCCATGGCGTGGCCGAGCACATGGTTCACCAGGGGGCGGGCGAACGACTCGACAAGATCGGTCTCGTCCGTGCCCGGTAGGCCGTCCAGCAGCCGTTCCACCGTACGCGTGATGAAGGCGCGTCGGCGCAGCACGGCCGCGCGGCTGAAGGCGGGTGCGATCGTGGCACGCAGCCGGGCGTGTGCGGTCCCGTCGGCTCGTAGGACATGCCTGCCCGTCAGGGTCGGGCCGAGTGCGAAGAGGTCCACGTCGTTTTCGCGCCCGGTCACCGGCGACGGGGAGTTCACCACGCGTGGGTCGGTGAGCAGCTGCTTGGCTTGCTGGTATCCGGTGGCCGACCACATGTCCAGGCCCCCGATGTTGAGCAGATCGTAGTCCGTGCCGTCCGCGCGGACCTGCTCTACGTATGCCTGGCGTTCGTGCTCCGGAGGAACGGGAGCAGCGGCTGGTGCCGGGAGAGGATGCGTACTCATACGGCGGGCTCCTTCGCTGAGTGGACGGCCCTTATCCGGTCGCTGTCTGCCAGCGGTTCTCGCTGGTTTGCCGCAGCGACCATGGGGTCGGCGGAACGGAGGAGGAACCAGGCAGTCAGTCCTGCCGTTGCGGCGACTCCGGCCGCCGGTACGGCAGCGACGGTCATCGCGTGGACGAAGGCGTCCCGTGCCGCGGCGATCAGAGGGGCGGCTTGTTCCGGAGGAAGGGTGGATACGGCGGGCAGTGCGCCGATCGTCTGCTCGGAGGTGGTGCCTGGGGTGCCGGGAGGGAAGTGAGGTCCGCGCTCGGTCATGCGGCCGGTGTAGACGGAGTTGACCACGGAACCGAGTACGGCGATCCCAAGGGAGGAGCCGACCGCGCGGGTGGTGTCGTTCATGGCGGCGGCTGTTCCTGCGTGGTTGGGGTGTGCCGCGTTCATGACGATCTCGGTGCAGGGTAGTGAGGCGAGTCCGAGTCCGAGTCCGACCAGGGTCAGGGCAGTGAGTGCCCGGCCGTAGCCGGAGCCCGCGTCGGTGGTCGTCAGCACCACATATCCGAGGAAGGCGAGACCTCCCCCGGAGACGACGGGAACTCTGGGCCCGAACCGGCCCGGCAGCAGCAGAGCGCAGCCGGACCCCACGATCGCGGCGGCCGCGCACGGCAGCATACGCAGCCCTGCCTGGAGCGGTGTGTATCCAAGGACGCCCTGCAGATACAGCACCACCACGAAACCCATGCCGGCCAGCGTGAAGAAGAGCAGGACGAGGACTACCACCGCTCCCGCGTAGTGGCGTCCGCGCAGCAGGTCCAGGGGCAGGGAGGGAACCGGCAGCCGTCGCTCGCGTCGGGCGTACAGCGCGAACAGCAGCGCACCCAGGAGCAGTACGGACACGGTCCCGGTGCTGGCCCAGCCCCGGTGCGGTGCGGTGATGATTCCGTAGACGGCGGTGGTGAGGGCCAGGATTCCCAGGACGGTACCGGCCGGGTCCAGCGGCCGTCCGCCGCGGTCCTTGGAGTCCGGCAGCAGCGGCCGGGCGAACAGCAGGGCGACGGCGCACACCGGTACGTTGATCCAGAATCCGGAGCGCCAGGAGAAGTGCTCCAGTAGCCAGCCGCCCAGGGCCGGTCCCAGGACGAGCCCGATGCTCGCCGATGCGGTCCAGGTGGCGAGAGCGGTACGCGAGCGGGGGTGGCCACGGAACAGGTCGACGGTGAGGGACAAGGTGGCCGGCATGATGAGCGCGCCGCCCAATCCCATACCCGCTCGTGCCGCCGTCAACTGGGTGGGCGTGACGCCGGCGGCCCCGAACACGGACGCCACGCCGCAGACGGCCATGCCGAGCATGAAGGCCCGCCGTCGCCCGTACCGGTCGCCCCAGCGCCCGCAGGCCAGTACCAGCCCCGCGAGGGCCAGCGGATAGGCGTCGGTGACCCATTGCAGTCCCGCTGTGTCGATGCCGAGGTGCGGATCCTGCTGGAGCGAGGGCAGTGCGACGTTCAGGATGCTGTTGTCCAGCCCCAGCAGGAGCATGCCGGTGCACACCACGGCGAGACCGGCCGATCGGCGCCGTCCGGTGACGGACGGCGCCGATCGGCCGGTCTCTGCAACGGAGGCAGTCATACGGGGCTCCTGCTTTGCCAGGAGGTCGAGTGCTGGAACCGTTCCCATGCCGTGCAGTACGAGAAGTCGCCCACCGTCTCCTCCTGTTCATCCATGTCATCCAGCTTGCCCAGAAAGAACCTGCGGGCCAGGTCTGCATGCTCGGCGGGACGGGTCATGGGCACGAAGTGGTCGCTCTGCCTGATCGTGGTGAATCGGGCGTCCGGCCAGGCGGAGACGAGCTGCCGACATGCCTCGGGAGGGGTCCATGCGTCGTGTTCACCGGTGACCGCCAGTGCGGGCACGGGAACGGTGGCGGTGGTCAGCGACTCCATCCGAAGCCCGCAGTCGATCCCCAACTGCATGCTGTCCTCGGTGAGGCGACGCGCCCAGATCTGGACCATCCGCCGCATGGGCTGGAGCGCTTCGGCGGCAAGTCCCCAGTCGGTTCCCGTGAGCAGAGCGGTCATCTCCTCCGCGAACTCTTCGCGCGGGCTGGTACGCCACCGGAGAGCCAGGCTCTCCCAGAGCGCGGGGTCGTAGAGGGCGAGCCCGCCGGGCCCGGCCGTGCCGGTCAGCAGCAGCCGCTCGACGGCATCGGGGTAGCGGGCGGCGAAGTGGTAGGCGATGTTGCCGCCGTACGAGATGCCGTGAATGCTGACCCGCTGGTGTCCGAGTTCGTCCAGCACATGACGGACGGCGTCCGCCAGGAAGTCGAAGGTGAAGTGGGCGGGCAGCCGGCCGGGCAGGTGTACACCCGGAATCGCCAGCCGCAGGGCTGTCGCGTAGGCGCTGACACGGGCCGCTTGTTCCTGGGACATCTCAAGCGTGTTCAGCATGCCACCGATGAGCAGTACCGTTCGGGCTTGCGGACGGTCGCACGTGTCGACACGGCATTCGAGGGTGAGCCCCTCATAGTCGATGCGATGGTGATCGGCACGGCGCGTGTCCGGCGGCCGTGTCATGTCAGCCGGCCGAAGTGGTCGCGGGTACCGCGGGCATGTCGCCAGAGGTATCCCGCGCGGTCTCGAACAGGGCAGCCGATTCCCTGAGTGTCATGCCGCGGTGCAGGGCCGCTCCGTAATCGGGGAGCCGCGTGTCCAACCGCTGCTCCGCCATGACCATCAGCTCCACCAGATGCAGAGAGTCGATGTCCAGAGCGGTGAAGTCGGCCTCGGGCGTCAGCTTTTCCGTCGGAATGCCGCACTGCTCGACGATCAGGTCCAGTAGTTGCACGTAAGGCATGCCTTGGAGAAGCTCCGCGACCTCTCCCAGTGTGCCCGCTGACCGTACGGAAGCTTGCTGCGCCTCGGACAGCACGAGGTGGTATCGCCGCTCCAGGGCCACCAGGAGCTTGCCCGCCAGGAGTAGGCCAAGGCGCAGGTCTTCCGGCTCGGTCTGCGCTTGGACAAGGGCTGGGTCGACGTCGCATTCCTCGACGAGGAGCCGGTGCAGGAGGCTGAGCGGTGGCGTCATGGCAGGGGTGTCTACCAGCGCGGGAGGCATCCGATCACGTGGCGGTGGCGCCGAACGGACGCTTACCCATGCACATTCACTCTTGTGGTGTAGCTCCGGCTGGCGGGTTGAGGGGCCCCGAAGTTAGCCTGCCGGACCGGGCTGGGCCGGTGGAGCGGCCGGAGGCGAAGGAGACACGCAGATGGAGACGCGGGACATCGCGGTCACGGGCATGGGACTGATCTCGCCGGCCGGCATCGGATGCGAAGACAACTGGCACCGACTGTGTGAGGGAAATTCACTCGCCGTTACGGACCCGCGGCTGATCGGTCTGCGAACGGATTTCTCCTGCGCGGTGCAGGACTTCCGGGCCGAGAACCTGCTCGGTCACCGACTCGCGCGCCGACTCGACGCCTTCGGACAGTTCGCGGTCGTCGCGGCACGCCAGGCCGTGGCCGACGCCGACCTCGACCCTGGCCAGTGGAGAGCCGAGCGCGTGGGCGTTGTCCTCGGAGTTGGCAGCAACAGCCTCCACACGTACGAGGAGCCCTTCCGCCTCCTTGACCAAGACCGTGCCTCTCATCTCTCCCCATTCGCCATCCCGCGCAGCGTTCCGAGCATGGCCGCCGGCGAGGTCGCCCTTGACCTCGGGGTGAGGGGCGTCACCTTTACTACGAGCAGTGCCTGTGCCTCCGGTGCCACTGCGCTCGGTACCGCGATGGATCTGCTCCGCTCAGGCCGGTGCGACGTCGTACTGGCAGGCGGAAGCGAATCCGCCCGAAGCCGGATGACCGCCGCGTGCTTCTCCCGGATGGGCGCCCTGTCCTCGCGCCGGATCGATCCGGCAGCGGCATCACGCCCTTTCGACGCGGACCGGGACGGATTTGTTCTCGGCGAGGGAGCCGCCGTGATGGTTCTCGAACGTGCCCAGGACGCGCACCGCCGCCGCGCCCGAGTACGGGGTCTCCTGGCCGGCTATGGCGCCGGGGTCGACGCATTCCACCCCACCGCCCCCGACCCACGGGGCTGCGGAGCGGAAGCCACGATCCGGGCAGCACTCGCGGACGCCGGCTGCGATGCCTCCGACATCGACCACATCAACGCGCACGGCACCTCAACCCTGTTGAACGACGAGGCCGAAGCCCGGCTGCTGCGCAGGATTTTCCCATCGGCACCACCGGTCACCGCCAACAAGAGTGTCCTTGGCCACGCCCTGGGCGCCGCCGGAGCGATCGAGGCCGCCCTCACACTGCTCAGCCTGGAACACGGAGTGATCCCACCGACCGCGAACCTAGCCCTCCAGAACTCCGATCTGGAACTCGACATCGTGACCAAGTGCCCACGCCCCACCCACATGACCACCGCACTGAGCACGTCATTCGGGTTCGGAGGACAGAACGCGGTCCTCGTCATGAGAAGGGATTGACACCAGTCCGGGTAGTAGCAGGCCAGAAACCGGCCCGCTATCGCCCGGCCAGCCAACTCCCACCGCGACACTGTGTGCTTCGAAGACCGCTTCATCGCGGCCGCCCCTCGGGCGGCCGCGATGGCCGAGACGGCATCCCCGAGCGCCGTCCCGGTTTCCCACGTCCCACCGAGCGAGTCGGGGGTAGTGAACCCGGGGCCGGAGTGTCCTGGTGGCTGACAGTGTGCTCGGGCATGAGGTCGGCGATGGTGGTGCGGACGGCGCCGCGACTGACGTCGTGTTCGCGGGCGAGGCCGGCGATGGTCTGGCCGTCCAGGTACGCGGTGCGCACGGCGTCGGTAGTCTCGGCCTTGATGGCTGCGCGTCGCCCCCCTTGTTGCCCTTCGCCTCGGCGGCCCGCAGCCCGTCGTAGGTCAACTCCCGCTGCAGGTCGTGCTGAACGATGCGGGCGTAGCCGGCGGCGGGGTCCTTGAGCCGGTCACGGCCCAGGATGAGCATGGTCAGCTCGGCGAGGTAGTCGCCAGTCAGGACGTCCAGTTCACCGCTGGTGACATCTCGCGCATCGGGTCGAAGCCACCGTGCAAGCTGGAGGCATTGCCGATCTGGAGGGTCATTCAGCCGCTTCCCTGGGCGGTCGACCGCGGCCGGACGGGCCCGCGAAGGCCTGGGCGATGCCGAGCCAGCGGTCGGCGTCGCGGCCCTCGGCGCATACGGCGAGGTCGGCGCGGTGGGCTCGCTGGGTGACGAGGAGGCAGAAGTCGAGGGCGGGGCCGGTGACGCGCTGCGGGGCGTCTTCGGGGCCGTATGTCCACAATTCGCCGGCCGGGCCGGTGATTTCCACCCGGAACACCTCGGTGGGTGCGGCGAGCCCCTGCGCCATGAAGGCGAGGTCCCTTGCGCGCACACCGAGGCCGACCACATGTTTGAGGCGGTCCGTAGGGGTGCGGACGGCACCCAGGGCATCGACGATGTCCTGGCCGTGGGCCCAGGTCTCCATCAGTCGGCCGGTGGCCATGTAGCCGACGGACAGATACAGCCCGAACCAGGGAAAGCGGCTGCCGGGCACCGCGTCCCGAAGCGCCCGATCGAGCGCGGCCCGTCCCTCACGCCACCTGGACAGCAACTCACCGGGCGGGAGTTGAGCGCCCGCTTCGGCTCCTTCGTCGGCAAAGGAGCCGGGAGCCGCGAGCACCTTCTCGGTCAGCGCGTGGGCACCGTCCTCGTCCGTGACGGCGATCAGCGCCGCGTGGTCGGTCCAGTGCAGATGGGCGATCTGATGGGCGATCGTCCAGCGGGGGGCGGGGGTGGCGAGGGTCCACTGTTCGGCCCCCAACTCGACTACCAGTTGGTCGAGTTCCTCGCCCTCGTCACGCAGGTCGTCGATGACGGGCGTCGGATCGAACATGGGGAGGAGTATGGCAGCGGCCCCAAAAAGCATCAAGCATGCCTACGTGATTTTCTGACCCGGGGGTCCGGCTGAACTGCACCGAGATGCCCGCGCCCAGCACCAGACGCATGAGCCCGAGGGAACCCCGGCGGTGCGGGGCGCCTGCCAGGATCCGGGAAACGGGACTGTCCTTGACTCGCATGACCTCCGATCACCCGTAGTGCAAACCCAGAGGTACGGCCGGACAGTCGTCGTCAGCCGGCGGCCGAGGTCCCTTCATCGGTCGGTCCCGGCCCCCGGTCCGTCTCGTCCGGCAGGCCGAGGGGGTTCGGGAAAGGGAGCAGGTTCGCCTGCAGCACGTGCCAGGCCGGTTCCTTCAGGGCCGCGAGCAGGGCGTCCGCCCGAGGAGTGGCGAGTGGGCGCAGCAGCCGGGCGGCCAGGCGGTCGGTGGCGTGCTCGATCCGGTCACGTTCCGCGCGGCCCCGGTCGGTGGCGTTCTCCTCGGCGTCCAACAGTCCGCGGGAGCGCAGCCGGTCCACGGCCCCCGCCCATTCGGCCTCGCTCCAGCCCCGGTCCGCCCGCATGCTCTCGTGGGGCACCCTGCCCGTACCGGCGGTCAGGGCGAGCGCCTCCGGCGCGTCCAGGTCATGGTCGGCAAGGGTTGCGGCGTGGGCGTCACCGCGGAACTCGCGCAACGCCGTGACGAGTTGCCACAGCCGCTCCACCGGGTCGGCCCGGTCGCACAGCGGACGGTTGGCCGCGAACAATGGCCGGGCAAGGGCGGGGGCGTCTTCTACCATGGCCGTCAGTGGGTCGGCGAGGGCGGCCGCGCGCTCCTCGATGCCAGGGGCGACCCGGCGCAGAACCCGGGCGGCGGCGCGGGCGCGGGCTTCCACGGCCTGTTCCGGGGTGACGGTCCGCCACGCCGAAGGCAGGGCACGGCCGACCATGCCCGGGGCGAACACGGCAAGGGCGGCGGTGGCCGCGCCCTGCCCGACCGCCCCCATGGGGGCGGTACGGATCGCGAAGTAGCCCATCCAGAAGCCTTTGAGCCCCAGTGACCTGCCCAGCGCGCGACACTGGTCGTCGAAGTAGATGACGGCGTGGAGGGGTTCGGTGCGCAACCAGAGAGTGCGGGATCTCGGCTCCATGGAACGCAAGTTACCAGCCGGGCGCGTCGACACCGCAGCCGTCGACTCCGTTGTGGCCCTCGGCAGTGGGACGCGGTGGGTCACGGTCGGTGAGTCAGCCTGAGACGCGGTGCCGGGGTTTCCCCCGGTCCGTTTGACGACCCGTCGCCAGACGAAAGTTCGCCAGCATCCTGAAGGTGTGCTTGGCCACCGCGTGCTTGAACTTGTTGGCCCAGCCGTTCAGGATCTGGTTGATCCTGAACAGCAGGTCCCTGGGGTTGGTCTGTGACGTTCTGGGGGTCAGGTCACGGATCTTGTCCTTCAACTGCCGGACGGGCCGGGCAGCGATGAAGGTGCAGACGTGCCATTTATCCTTCGTGCCTGGCTTGCGGCGCCACTGGACGTGGAACCCCAAGAACCCGTACCCCTCGCTCATGTGCTCGACCTGGGCATGGGGTTCTCGTCCAGGATGTAGCGGACGTGCGGGCCGTGGAAGTAGCCGCGGACGATGTGGGGCTGACGCTGGCGCCGGAGGAAAAAGCGGCGGGTCTCGGCGACGAGTTCGGCCTGGTCGCGGGTCGCCCATCCCGACGAGGTCGAGCTGCACTTACCGCCGCCGCAGGACTGCGGTGAGGCAGGAGCCGTCGGGCAGCGGGCAGCACACGGCCGGGCGCCGGCGATGCGGCCTCACGGCAAGCCGGTGGGGATGCACCAGGTGCCGGGGGAGGCGGGGCAGGCCGCGGTGCGTCAGGTGGTCCTCGGTCACCGGCCCTGTGATGTGGGGCTTTGCGGGCAGTTGTGGACACGGTGGCTGGTGGGTGAGCTGATTTCTTCGCAGAGCCTCGGCATCCTCGCGTTTCAAGACATAGTCGAGTGATCTCGAAGGGTGATTCCCGATATTCTTTGTTCGGCAGGGCCGAGCTGCGGATTGGGGCCAAAGGGGCGAGGAGTGCGACCGTCCGGCACCTCCGCCTGTCCGGGCGTCCGACATGGTCCAGATCCGTCCGTCCCTCGTGAGAGGCATTCGACCAGCCGCATTCCGAGATCACTTTCACACCAGGCTTACGGCCGGAACCCACTGACTGCTCGCGCTCCCAAACTTGACGCGCGAGTAACCGTTTCGGCAAAATCATGGAACCAGTTTGAATCGCGCTCTCCGAGTTCCCGCCCGACTCAGGAATCACAAATCGGTCCGGCGGATACACGAGAATCGACCGGCGCCGCCACTTGCTCCCTCATCACCTTTTCTCACCCTTCCTCCTCGGTACCACACTGTCGTCGCGAGAGGGGCACAGATGGATCACAGCACCCAGGTCGGGATCATCCAGAAACTGTTGGAATTCAACGAGCAGCGCACCACGGACATGGCGGGCCAGGAGAGCGAGTACTTCAATCCCGTCACCGTGTACACCGATCCCGAGCGCTTGTCCGCAGAGCTGAAGCAGATCTGGTACCGCAGGCCCCTGTCCGTCGGGCACGTCGCCGAATTCCCGAAGGCCGGAGATTTCAAGACCGTCCAGGTCGGCAAGGTCCCCATCCTCGTCGTCCGCGGCAAGGACGACAGGATCCGCGCGTTCGTGAACGTCTGCCGACACCGCGGAACCGTGCTCGAGGAACGGGAGACCGGGCACGCCAACACGTTCGCCTGCCCTTACCACGCGTGGACCTACGGAGCGGACGGGGCACTGCGCCATGTCCCGGACGATTTCGGCTTCCCCGAGGTGGCGTCCGACAAGGGGCGGTTCGGCCTTCGGGAACTCTGGTCCCAGGTGCACGCGGGGTTCGTCTATGTGCAGGCCGACGGCAACGCCCCCGAGCGGGAGCTGGTGGACTGGCTCGACGAGGTCGGCAAGGACCTCCAGGACCTGGGCCTCGCGGAGTACGTGGCCCTCGAACCGTCGACGGTTCGTCATCCGGTGAACTGGAAGCTGCCGTTCGACATCTTCCTGGAGAACTACCACACCAAGTTCACCCACCGCACCACGATCTATCCGGTGTTCCTTTCGAACGTCGGAAAATTCGACTCGTTCGGCTCGCACATCCGCTGTGTGCTGCCCCGTCGTGAGATCACCGAACTGCGGCACATCGACGAAGCCAAATGGGACCTGGTGGAGCAGTCGACGCTGCTGTACGTCGTCTGGCCGAACACGATGATCGCCGTACTCCCCGAGCATGCGGCCGTGTGGCACGTATACCCCGACGGCGTGGACCACTCGACGATGAATTTCTATGCGCTCCTCGCCCGCCGGCTCTATGAGGCGGAGGCGGAGGCGGAGAAATGGCAGAAGAGCCTCAAGGTCATCCAGAAGGTCAAGCGGGAGGATGCCGCGCGGTTCCTCTCCATCCAGCAAGGCATGAATTCGGGCGGTAATTCCGCGCTCACCTTCGGCCGTTACGAGAAGGCCATCGCCTGGTTCCACCAGAGCATCGAGGAGGCGCTCGCCGATTCCGAAGGCGATACCCCGCAGGAAGTTCCGGCCGACGCCCCGACGGGCACCGTTGCCCGCTGAGCGCCAAGGAGAGGACCGAACATGCCGCACAAGACGGCCGGACCCGTGCCGGTGGTGGAGACCCCCGAGGACTTCCGCCGGATGCCGGAGGAGTACCAGGAGCTGGCCACCCACCAGATGATGGTCCATACCGAGGGCGAACTCTCCGGCGCGGACGACTACCTTCAGGTCTTCCTTCCGATCGCGCCCAACGCCTACGAACGCAAGGTGTGCTGCGAGCGGGCCGCGGAGGAGATCGACCACTACATGATCGGGGCGGAGGTGCTCGAGGGTCTCGACATCGACACCACGTACATGCTGCACCAGAAACTCCTGGACCGCGGACTCTATGCCTCGCCCGCCATCCACAACATCAAGACCTGGCCCCAGCGTGCCCTGTTCTCGTACATCGGGGAGAACGCGGTCCTGGACCACATCGAGGAGATGGCCCACTCCAGTTACCGGCCCTGGGCGAACTCCTTCGGGAAGGTCATCAGGGACGAGCACGTCCACGTCGGGCACGGCCGCCGGATCGTCCGCGAGCTGATCAAGGACGAGGCCGGGCGGGAGGAGGTGCAGCAGACGCTGACGCGTATGTGGCCGTTCGTGCTCAGCCTGTTCGGCAGCGAGAACTCCACGCGCACCGAGCAGTACCTGCGCTGGGGGCTGCGGCAGCGCACCAACGCCGAGGCCCGTGATGTGTTCGTGGCCCGGATCCGGCCCGAACTCGCGAGGATGGGGCTGACCATTCCCGGCGCCCTCGCGACATCGGCATCACCCGAGAACGCGGCGGCGGAAGACCCGGCGCAGCTGTGAAGCAGGACGTGACGATCACCCTGCCCTCGGCGCGCGGGAACGCTGCCCCCGGACTGACCGGTTGGGGGCAGCGCCTGCGGGAGTCGCTCGCCGCGGATCCCGAACTTGAGGCCCGCTTCAACGCTGTACGCCAGTTCTCGGCCGGCATCCGCTCCTCCGAATACCACCTGACGAACGCGTGCAACCTCCGCTGCAAGGGCTGCTGGTTCTTCACCTACGAGTTCGAGAAGTCCACGAAGGAGAACACCAGCCTCGACGACCTCAGGGCGTTCGTGAGAGCCGAGGTCGGCCGCGGTGTCAACACGGCGCTGCTGATCGGCGGCGAACCGACTCTCGTCATGGACCGGATCGCCGTCTACCGCGACGCCATGGACTACGTGACGATCTCCACCAACGGTCTCAAACCTCTGCCGCTGGAGGGGTTCGAGGACCTGACCGTGGCCATCTCGCTGTTCGGTGGCGGGCCCCTCGACGACGAACTGCGCGCCATCCGCCCGGGCGGCAGGCGTTTCACCGACCTGTTCGAGACCGCGCTGGAGAACTACCGCGACGACCCGCGGGCCGGTTACATCTACGCCCTCACAGAGAAGGGCATCGACTACATCGAGGACACCGTCCGCCGTATCCGCGCCCATGGCAGCCGGGTCCATTTCAACTTCTACAGCAGCTACGACACCGACGATCCGCTCTACGCCGAACGCACCCGGGAGCTGCTCGTCGAGGCGCTGCGGGTGCAGGCCGCCTACCCGGAGACGGTGATCAGTCACCCGTACTCCATCGAGGTCATGATCACCGGCCGGAGCCACTGGGGGGAGTTCGGCTACGACGTCTGCCCCAGCATCAGTTCCGGTCTCCCGGCCCACCATGACCGTGCGCGCAACGGAAACCCGGTGCTGCCGAAGTTCAACACCTGGGCGGCGGACCTGGAGACCGTCCAGTTCTGCTGCACCAGCGGACACTGCGAGTCCTGCCGGGACAGCCAGGCGGTGTTCAGCTGGCTGATGGTCAGCCCGCACCGCTTCGCCGACTCCCCCGAACTCCTGTGGACGTGGGTGAAGCTCGCCGAGAGCTACTGGAGCCAGTTCTACTGGTCTCCCTTCCACCCGGCCCGTGCGGGGCAACGGTGACACGGTCGGGCTGGAGCATCCCGGACCGCCCGGCTGACGGGCGTATGCCGGTGAACAGCCTGGTGGACATGGTGGGCGCACGTGCCCGCTCGGCTCCCACCGCTGTCGGCTTCCATCTGCACCTGCCCGGGGCCGACGGCGGCGAGTCGATTCAGCAGCTGACGTACGGCCGGCTCGATGCGCGGGCCCGCTGCGTGGCGGCGGCCCTGGTCACCGACGGCGGCCGCCCGCCCGGCAGGCGTGTCGGGCACCGGGCCGCGGTCCTGTTGTATCCGCCGCCGTCCGCCGAGTACATCGCCGCCTTCATCGGCTGTCTGTACGCCGGTGTACTGCCCGTACCGGCCTATCCCCCGCTCAGCGCCGACCAGTGGACCGGACTGAGCGCCATCGCCCGCGACTGCCGCGCGGAACTGGTCTGCACCACGCGGGACCTGGTCGACGGCGTCACGGAGGGGCTGGCGGCTGCGGGTGCCGGCCATCTGCGTGTGGTCGCCACCGACGCGCACACCGAGCCGATGGCGCCGCAGGACGTCGCCCGGCCGGACGCCGGGGATCCGGCCTTCCTCCAGTACACCTCGGGCAGCACGGGGCACCCCAAGGGGGTGATCGTCCGGCACGAGAACCTGCTGGCCAACCTGGAGGTGATCGAGTCGGCCTTCGGCCACACCGGCGACTCCACCGGCGTCATCTGGCTGCCGCCGTACCACGACATGGGGCTGATCGGCGGCATTCTGACCCCGCTGCACCAGGGATTCCCGGTCCATCTCAGCTCGCCGCTGGCCTTCCTGCAGGACCCGCTGTCCTGGCTGCGGCTGGTCACCGCCGTGGGCGCCACCACCAGCGGCGGCCCCGACTTCGCCTACGCCCTGTGCGCGCGCCGGGCCCGGCCGGAAGACGTCGCGGAGCTGGACCTGAGCCGCTGGAGCGTCGCGTTCAACGGTGCCGAGATGCTCCGCCCTCAGACCCTGGACGCGTTCACGGACGTCTTCGCCCCGGCCGGTTTCCGTCGCAGCGCCTTCCTCGCCTGCTACGGGATGGCGGAGTGCACCCTGATGGCCGCCGGAACCGCACTGCGCCGCGAGCCCCTGGTCGTCACCGAGCGGAAGGCGGTGGCCAGCGGGGAGCCGTGCGGTCTGGAGCTGCGGATCGTCTCTCCCGGCGACCGGACGGTAGTGCCCGACGGCGAGGAGGGTGAGATCTGGCTCCGTGGACCGAGCGTGGCCGCCGGCTACTGGGGACGGCCGCAGGAGAGCGAGGCCGCCTTCGGTGCCCGGCTCGCGAACGGCGACGGTCCGTACCTGCGTACCGGCGACCTGGGCTGTCTGCGGGACGGGCAGGTGGTGGTGATCGGCCGGATCAAGGACCTGATCATCGTGCGCGGGCGCAATGTCGCGCCCGCCCAGATGGAGGAGGCGGCCTGGCACGCCGTTCCCGAACTCCGCCCCGGCTGCGCGGCGGCCTTCGCCCTCGACGGCGTGCACGGCGAGGAGGCGGCGCTGGTCGCGGAGGTCCGCGACCGGGAACTTTCTGCCGAGCAACTCGCCTCGGTCGGCCGCCGGACACGGGCCGCGGTCACCGCGGCCTGCGGGGTGAGCCTGCGTCTCACCGTGCTCGTGCCCGCGGGCACGGTGCCGAAGACCAGCAGCGGCAAGGTACGCCGCTCGCTCTGCCGCGATCTGCTGCACCGCGCCGCGCTGGACGAACTGCACCGCACGGACTTCGCATCCGGACCCACCGAGAACGGCCTCCGGGCCGAGGGCCGCACGGCACGCGACACCGTGGCAGGGACCCCGGCAGCCGCTGCCGTGGCGGCGGACGTCACGGCAGCGGACGCGGCGTCGGCCGATGTCATCGCCGAGACCGTGGCCGCGGTACTCGCCGTACCCGTGGACGAGGTGGACCGCCGGCGCACCTGGTCCGAACTCGGTCTGGACTCGCTGGGTCTGGCGGAGGTCGCCGCGGCCCTGCAGAGGCGGACCGGCCGGACCATCCCGATCGGCGTGTTCTTCGACCGTCCGACGGTCGACGACCTCGCGAACGCCCTACGGCAGGACACGGCGGCCGCGCAGGAGGCCGCACCGCAGGACGCACCGGAGGACAAGGCCGCGGCCGAATCCGTCGCCGTCGTGGGCATCGCCTGCCGTATGCCGGGCGGAGCCGACGACAGCGATGCCTTCTGGAACCTGGTACGGCGCGGCAACGACCTGACCAGCGGCCTGCCCGCCGAACGCCGCCGTCTGCTGGGACTTCCGTCCGACGACCATGCCTTCGGCCGGCTCGGGGTGCTCGGTGGGATCGAGTACTTCGACGCGCCGTTGCTGGAGGTCAGCGCCCCGGACGCGAACGCCATGGATCCCCAGCACCGGCTGCTGCTGGAGACCGCGTGGGCGGCGCTGGAGGAGTCCGGGGTGGACCCACGCTCGCTGCGTGACTCCCGTACCGGCGTCTTCGTGGGGATCTCCTCGGCGGACTACGCGCGCGTTTCCGAGGGCGGCAGGCTCTCCCGCTTCACCGGAGTCGGCGTCAGTCCGGCGTCCGCGGCCGGCCGTATCTCGTACCACCTGGGCCTGCGCGGCCCCAGTCTCTCCGTCGACACGGCGTGCTCGTCCTCGCTGACCGCGGTTCATCTCGCGGTTCAGGCACTGCGCCGCGGCGAGTGCGAACTGGCTGTGGCCGCAGGGGTGAACCTGGTCCTGGCGACCGGGCCCACCGAGGCACTGACCCGGCTCGGGGTGCTCTCACCGAGCGGCCGCTGCCGTCCCTTCGACGAGAGCGCCGACGGCTATGTACGCGGTGAGGGGTGCGGGGTCGCGGTGCTCATGCCCCTGTCCACGGCCCGGCGCCGGGGCATGCCGGTCCGCGCGTTGATCCGGGGCAGTGCGGTCAACCACAACGGGGCCGGCAACGGCATCACGGCACCCTCCGGATCCGCGCAGCGAGCGGTGATGGCCGAGGCGCTGCGCGATGCCGGACTGATACCTCGTCAGATCGATTACGTGGAAGCACACGGCTCCGCCACACCGGTCGGCGACGCCATCGAACTCGACTCGATCGGCGCGGTCTACGGCGCCGACCGGGCGGCCGGAGAAGCGGAAGGCGAACCGGTGCGGATCGGCTCGGTGAAGGCGTCCGTCGGGCACCTGGAAGCGGCGGCCGGTATCGCCGGACTGATCAGGACCGTGCTGGCGCTCGAACACGCCGAGTTCCCCGCCCTCCCGCTCAGGCACGGCCCCAACCGGAAGGCCGACTGGGCCGGCACCCGCCTGTCCACGGCCGCGGAGCCTCTGCCCTGGCCGGCCGCGGCCCGGCCCCGGACGGCGGCCGTGAGTTCCTTCGGCTTCAGCGGTACGAACGTCCACGTCGTCCTGGAGGAAGCCGAGCGCCCCGCGCCGGCGGTGCCGTCGTGGCGCCGGGTGATCGTCCCGGTGTCCGCCAGGACCGAGGCCGCGTTGCGCGAGTCCGTCGTCAGGCTGGCTGCCGCCCTGGCCGGCACCGAACCGGACCTGCCCGCTGTCGCGGCGACCCTGAGCGGGCATCGTACGCGCTTCCCCCGTCGCGCGGCCTTCCACGGCGCCACCCTGCCAGAACTGCTGGAAAAGCTCGACAAGTGGCTCACAGCGCCGATGCCGGCCGCCTCCGTGATCCCGCCACCGCCCGTGCGGCTCACCGCCTGCCCGGCCCCGGACGGCAAGCGGACGCTCGGGTTCCAGACCGCCGCCTCGACCCTGCGTTCCTGGGGTGTCCCCGTCGTGGAGGACTTGGCGAAGGCAGCCGGCGGCACCTCGGCAACGGCCGCCCGGGCCCACTTCCTCGCCGGCCGGGACGGCGAACGCCCGGTGCCGGTGGACCTGGTGGACCTCGAAGCGCTGTTCACCACCGCGTGCACGCACTACGCGCTCGGCGGCGATCTCGACCTCGCCGCGGTCAACGGCCCCGCGACCCGACGGGTCCGACTGCCCGCCTATCCCTTCGAGAAACGCCGTTACTGGATCGACGCAGGACGACGGAGGACGCCATGACCGCCCCCAGTACACCGGACACCGACCTGCAGGAACTCCTGGCCCAGTCCCGTACTCCGGAGAGCGGACCGGACAACGGACCTGCCTCGCGTGCCGCTCTCGGCTATCTCGTCGCACTGATCCGCGAAGGCCTGGACCTCGACGAGCAGGAAAGCGTGCCGGACGACCTGCCCATCGGTGACCTCGGAGTGGACTCCCTGCTCGCCCTGGAGATCGGCGACCGCGTCCAGAACGACACCGGGGTCGTCCTCACCGCTGAGACCCTCGCGGACCAGCCGACCCTCACCCAGCTCGCCGAACGCATCGCCGCCGAACTTCCCTCCGCGCTTCCCTCCGAACTTCCCGCGGAACGGGTATGACCACGGACGTCATCGCCACCCTCTACTGCGTGCCCTACGCGGGCGGGACGGGCCAGGCCTACGCCCGCCTCAACCACCGCGCCAAGGACACACCGCGCCTCGCCGGACTCGACCTGCCGGGCCGGGGCACGCGGCGCGGCGTGCCGCCCGCCCACACGTCGGCCGAGGCGGTGGCCGCACTGGCCGGGCAGGTGCGGGCAGAGCTGAGGACGAAGCCGCCTTCGTCGCGCTACGGCCTGTTCGGGCACAGCTTCGGGGCTCTTCTCGCGCACCTCCTCGCGGCCGAGTTGAGTGCGGGCCACGACGTTCCCCCGGCCGTACTGGTGGTCTCCAACTGCCCGCCTCCGCATCTGATCGGACATTTGGACGGCAGTGCGGACGTACTGCTGGAGGTGGCAGCCCGCGCCCTGCGTGACACCGTCCGCCCGGGTGCCGGGCCCGGACCGGGCCGGGTACGTGATGCCAGTGTCGAGTTCGGCCGAAGGGATTTGGCGCTGCTGCGGCACGGCCCGAAGGGGGAACCACCCCTGCTCGACATCCCGGTCGCCGGCCTGTGCGGAACCGACGACCCTCTCCAGCCCGGCCGGACCATGGCGGCCTGGGCTCGCTGGACCCGCTCCCGCTTCGTCCTGCGAGCGGTACCGGGTGGCCACTTCTGCTTCCGCGACCACCCGGGCCCGTACCTCGACGCCCTGCGCAGCCAGCTGATGACAACCACCGGAGCGAAGGCTGACGATGCACACGACGACCGATGCGAGCCCGCCCGACGAGGCGGACACCGCCCCTCCCCTGCAGCTCGTGGACACCGGCACTGACCTGGGTTCCGGCTTCCACGTACCGGCGTCCGGCGACGCCCGGATGACCTGGGAGTACGACCTGAGTGACCAACGGCTGATGACGCTCTACCAGCGAGGCAAGGACCGGCAGTGGGACGCGGCCACCCGCATTCCCTGGGAACTCGACGTCGACCGCGACAACCCCCTGGGCCAGCCCGAGGAACTGATCCCGATCCATGGCTCGCGGGCCTGGGAGCGCTTCGGCCATGACCGGCGGTTCGTCGCCCAGCTCTTCCTGCACACCACCGCCTGGCAGTTCAGTCAGTTCCTGCACGGTGAGCAGGGTGCCCTGGTGTGCGCCGCGCGGATCGTGGAGACCGTCCCGGACCTGGAGTCGAAGTTCTACGCCAGCACCCAGGTCATCGACGAGGCCCGGCACCTGGAGGCGTACGGCCGATTCGTCCGCGAGAAGCTGGGTCTCCTGTACCCGGTCAACGACGCGCTGCGCACCCTCCTGGAGCAGATCCTGGCGGACTCCCGGTGGGACCTGCCCTTTCTCGGCATGCAGGTACTGATCGAAGGCCTGGGACTGGCATCCTTCGGCCTCCTCCGCGACACCACCGCCAACGGCGTCGCGCCGCTGCCACACGCCCTCCTGGCCTACGTCATGCAGGACGAGGCACGGCATGTCGCCTTCGGCCGACTGGCCCTGCGGCAGCTCTACTCGGAACTGTCCGACACAGAACGAAGGGACCGCCAGGAATTCATCATCGAGGGCTCCAGGCTGCTGTTCCGCAGGTTCCGCGGCGACGAGATATGGCAGGTGCTGGGGCTCGACCATGCCGACTGCGTCGAGACCGTCGAGAAATCGCCGTCGATGAGGGCGTTCCGCAGCCTGCTGTTCACCCGTGTGGTGCCCACGCTGCGGGACATCGGGCTGTGGGACGAACGGGTGGCATCGGCCTACGAGAAGCTGGGCGTCATGCGGTACGCGAAACACGACCTGGACACGCTCATGGCCGGCGACGAGGATGCGGCGCTCGCCGCCGACCGAGAACAGCGTGAACTCGCCCTGCGCAGGGCCCAGGTGCACGAAACCATGGTCGTGGGGGCCGCCCCGCCCGCGGAGGGCACAGCCTCCGCCTGACCCATCCCGACCCACGACGGAGGACGGCCTTGGCGCCAGCCCCGAACAGCCCCGACC
The DNA here is from genome assembly GCF_010550245.1 of Streptomyces sp. SID12501. Lineage (GTDB taxonomy): Bacteria > Actinomycetota > Actinomycetes > Streptomycetales > Streptomycetaceae > Streptomyces. Next base: position 94,031 of record NZ_JAAGLU010000008.1, on the reverse strand, counting down.
ACTCCCGCTTCCGCTGCGTGCAGCGCTTCGAAGTGCCCTTCCACGACGTGGACATGCTGGGCCACGTCAACAGTGTCGCCTATCTACGCTGGGCGGAGAGCGCCCGTGCGGTCTACCAGGGCGATGTGCTCAAGGAGGACGTGGACGGCCCACGCGGATTCGTGGTGGGCCGGATATCCCTTTCCTACGCGCAGCCACTGCATTTCCGCGATCCCGTCTGCGTGGGTGTCAGGATCTCCCGGATCGGGGGCAAGTCGTTCACCTTCGAGTACGCCATGTGGCATGAAGGAAACGGAATTCCGGCTGCCGAGGGCGAGTCGTCCATGATCGCTTACAACGTCGTCGAAGCGTGCTCCATCGCCGTCCCCCAGTCATGGCGGACCGCGGTGGAAACCTATGAACCAGAACCACCCGCAGGCCTCCGGCCAGAATTCGATCCACCGACCTCGGGCCTCACATCCCAGTCCTCGTCCCCATAGGCACCAAGCCCCCGACAGATCAGGCCCTCCCGGAAGGCCAGCACCTCCGAGACCGCCTGGCCCCGCTCGTTGCGGTAGTTGATGACCACGGTACCGACGGAGATCCGGACGTCCTCGACGGTGAAACGAAGCCCGGGCAGATATCTCAACGCGGCGGCCCAGTACGCGCGCAGGGCGTCCTTTCCGTGCACTTCTCCCGACGGATCGCCAAGTAACCGGACAATGCCGGGCGAGGCGAAGACGACGTCATCGGTGTAGTGAGCCAGGATGCGCTCCAGATCGTGGGAGTTCCACGCCTCGGCCCATTCCCTGGCGAACCGCTCAGCAAAGAAAAGGTCCATGTCCAACGACGCTAGCACGCACACCAAATGATCGGTTCGTGGATCGACTTCACGTAATTCCAGCGCACTTGACGCCCCCGGGAGAGAAGCATGGACGACAACGCGCCCAAGGCGGAGGACACGGTGCACACGGTCGAGGTCGCCGTCGTGGGGGCGGGATTCTCCGGCCTGGGCATGGGAGCACGGCTCAAGCAAGCGGGAATCGACGACTTCGTGCTCCTGGAGCGGGCCATGGACGTCGGCGGGACCTGGCGGGACAACAGCTATCCCGGCGCCACCTGCGACATCCCCTCCATCCTGTACTCCTTCTCGTTCTTCCCCAACCCCAGGTGGAGCCGTTCCTTCTCCACCCAACCGGAGATCCACGACTACCTGCGGCGCAGCGTCGACGTCTTCGGGCTCGGTCCCCATCTGAGGCTGCGTCACAAGGTGCGCGAAGCCGCCTGGGACGAGTCGGCGGCCCGCTGGAAGATACGGGTCACCTCGCCCCTTGGCGACACGGTCTACCGGGCGCGCTTCCTCGTCTCCGCGACCGGGCCGCTCAGCCTCCCGGCCGTGCCGGACCTCCCCGGCCTCGCCGAGTTCCGGGGACCGGTCTTCCACTCCTCGCGGTGGAACCACGAGTTCGACCTCGCGGGCCGGAAAGTCGCAGTGATCGGCACCGGCGCCTCCGCGATCCAGGTCGTGCCCGCGATCCAGCCGCAGGTGGCCCGGCTCGATCTCTACCAGCGGACCCCGCCCTGGGTGATTTCGCGGCACGACCGTACGCTCACCCGGACCGAGCACGAGCTCTACTCCCGGCTTCCGGCACTCCAACAGCTGGTCCGGCAGGCCCTGTTCTGGAGCCGGGAGAGCTATGTCCTCGGCTTCGTCGGGGGGCACGTCCGCATCCGGAAGGCGCTTCAGGCGCTGGCACTGCGGCATCTGAGCCGCAGCGTGGCCGATCCGGAACTGCGCGAGCGACTCACTCCCGACTTCGCCTTCGGCTGCAAGCGCGTCCTGCTCTCCAACGACTACTACCCGGCGGTCGCCGCAGCCAATGTCGGCCTGATCACCGACGGCATCGCCGAGGTCGGGGCGGACACCGTGGTCTCCCGGGACGGCACGGAACGCCGTACCGACGCCATCGTGCTGTGCACCGGTTTCCGCACCACCGACCCGCCCATGGCGCACGGCATCAGCGGACGCGGCGGGCAGCGGCTCTCCGAGGCATGGGCCAAGGGCATGCGGGCCCACCAGGGGGTGATGGTCTCCGGTTTTCCCAACCTGTTCTTCACCATCGGCCCGAACAGCGGTCTGCCGCACTCCTCGATGACCCTCGTCATCGAGGCACAGATCCGCTATGCCGTCGACTGCATCGCCCAGATGCGCGACCACTCGATCGCCGACATCGAGGTACTGCCGCAGACCGAGGCGGCGTACAACGCGCGCCTGCAGCGGCGGATGTCCGACTCCGTGTGGACCACCGGCGGCTGCAGCAGCTGGTATCTGGACCCACGCACCGGCACCAACACCACCCTGTGGCCGGACTACACCTGGCGCTTCCAACGAATGAACCGCACCTTCAGCCCTGCCGGACACCGCGCCCGCACCCTCGGCCGGCTCCGGGTGTGACCTCTCAGGTCCGGCCGGGCGGATCAGTCCGCTTGGTGGCACGTCCCATCCTGGTGAGTGCCTGGCGCAGGATGGCGGGTGTGGTGGCGAAGTTGAGGCGTACGCAGCCGGCGCCGCCGGCGCCGAAGACATGGCCTGAGCTGACGGCGACGCGGGCTTCGTCGAAGAACATCCTGGCCGGCCCCGCCAGGTCGCTGACGATTCCGGGGCCGCTGGAGGGGTTGTCGTCGTGCAGTCCGAGGCGGGTGCAGTCCAGCCAGGCGAGATAGGTGCCCTGGGGCGGGGTGTACCGCACGTCCGGGAGGTGTTCCTCGATCAGTTTGCCCAGCAGGCTGCGGTTGGCGTCGAGTCCGACGAGGAGTTCGTCGAGCCAGTCGGTGGCGTCACGGAACGCCACGGTGTGGGCGAGGACCCCCAGGTGGCTGGGGCCGTGGCTGACCTCTTCGGGCATACGCCGGAGATCCTCCGCGGCGTCGGTTCCGGCGATGGCTACGGCGGCCTTGAGACCGGCCAGGTTCCATGCCTTGGACGCGGAGGTGACGGTGAAGCCGTTCTCGGAGCCGGGAACGCTGAGGAAAGGGGTGAAGTGGGCCCCGTGCAGGGCCAGCGGGGCATGGATTTCGTCGGACACCACCCGGACGCCGTGGCTGAGAGCGAGCGCGGTGACCGCTTCGAGTTCGGTGCGCGTGTGGACGACGCCGGTCGGGTTGTGCGGGTTGCTCATCAGGAAGGCGGCGCGGCGGCCGTGGCGCCGGGCGCGTACGAAGGCGTCTTCGAGTGCGCCGAGGTCGATTCGGAGGTCGGAGCCGAGGCCGGCCTCGATGATGTGCCGGCCGTCGTGGGAGACGAACGCGTAGAACGGGGGGTACACGGGGGAGCAGACGACGACCGCGTCGCCGGGGCTGGTGATGAGGCGGAGGATTTCGACGATGCCCATCATGACGTCGGGGACGATCGCGGTGTTCTCCACGCGCAGACCGTCCCACTGCCATCGCCTGGCGGCGAAGGAGGCAAGGGATTCGGCATAGGCGGTGCCGTAGGGGTATCCGGTGTCTCCGAGCGTGACGGCCCGTTGCAGGGCGTCGGCGATGGCGGGTGCGAGGGGGACGTCCATCTCCGCCACCCAGAGGGGGAGGACGTCTGCGGGGTGCGCCCGCCACTTCATGCTGGTGCGCTGCCGCAGCTGCTGCAGGGACAGCTGGACGAGAGGATCGGTCCGGCCGCCGTCGGCGGGCTCGGAGGGTGCCTGGTAGTCGGTTTCGCTCACGCGTGCTCCCTTTGCCCGGAAGTCCAGGGCCGTGTGGTGGTCTGTCCTGCTGAACCGCGCGCTGCGTGGGACGTGCACGCTGAGATTGCGAGTCAGGTCCCCAGGGACAGGCTGGGAACCTCAGGTGCGTACCGGGCAGGTTGACCCGGGCGGCCGAGCGGGGGAAGGGAAAGCGGAAAGTCGAGGCCGTCGACGGTCAGGAGCCGCACCACGCGGGTCTCCTCGTGGTTGTGGCCCTCTGCGCCGGTCGACACGGTTCACCCTCGCTCCGCCGAGTTCAGACTCGATTTGGTTGCCGTGGTGCTGGAAGGTGTGGCGCCGTCGCTGTTCCAGCGGTAGGGCGAGGGGGCGAGGGCGGCTTCGATGAGATGGGGATGGGCATCGGCCAGGGAATGGTCCAGGGCCTGGCGGAGTTGATCAGTGGTTTCTGCGCGGGTGGTGGAGATACCGTAGCCGCGGGCGAGAGCGGTGATGTCGATGCCGGGGAGGTCAAGGCCGGGGATGTGCCCGGTGCCCAGACGGTTGCCCCAGTCCTTGAGAATCGCGTACTCGTTGTTGTTCAGGACCACGACCGTCAGAGGGATGCGCCGCTGTGCGGCGGTCCACAGGGCCTGCACTGTGTACTGGAGGGAGCCGTCACCCAGGATGGCCAGCACGGGCCGGTCGGGGCAGGCCAGCTGGACCCCGATGGCGCCGGGCAGGCCGAAGCCGAGCCCGATGGCACCGGCCATGTGGAAGCCGCCAGGGCGGCGTACTGGAACGCGGGCCCAGAACTGCGGTAGTTGGCGGATGGCCTCGTTGACGACGATGGTTTCGGCGGGAAGGGCGCGGGCGACGACGTCGAAGATCTCCTCGGTGCTCAGCCGACCGGGTACCGTGGCCTTCCGGGGAGCGGGAAGAACCGGACGCTCGGGCAGGACGCGGCCGCTGGGCGGTACCTGGGCGAGCAGGGTGTGGACTGCCGCGTCGGGGGCACCGATATAGGTGTCGCCGGCCACGGCTCGCGCCGCGGTGTGCGGGTCGGCGGTGACCGAGACGAGTTCGGTGCCTTCGGGCAGAGCGGGCGCGGGGTCGTGGGGGTAGTAGGTGAACACCGGGCAGCCCAGAGCGATCACGAGGTCGTGACCGTTCAGGGCGGAGCGGACCGAGCGGGCGTCCATGGGCAGCGTGCCGCGGAAGGCGCGATGGCCGGTGGGATATCCGCAGCGGGGGGAGAACCCGGATAGCCAGACCGGTGCCGCGAGATGCTCGGCGAGCCGGGCCACGTGGTCGAAGCCATGTGTGGTGTCCAGTTCGTGCCCGACGACCAGGACCGGGGTGCGGGCGGCTGCGACCAGGTCACACAGATCCTCGACGGCCTGCGCGCCCAGTACGCCTCCGCCTACGACGCCTCTCGAAACGGTGGGACGGTAGTGCGCCGGATCGCATTCTCGATCCCAGTCGTCCATCGGTACCGATACGCATACCGGTCCGGCCGGCGGCTGGGTGGCCAGATGGATGGCCTGGGCCAGGATCGCTGGAACGTCCTCGGCACGCGTCGGCTCAGCCGCGAACTTCACGGTGCCCAACGGCAGCAGGGTCGGATGCTGGTTGGCCAGTGCGGCCGGGGTCGCCAGCAGCGGGCGGGCCTGCTGGCCCACCAGCGCGACGACGGGGCTGTGCGAGGCGGCGGCGTTGACCAGTGAGCCCATCCCGTTGCCCAGCCCGACCGCGCTGTGCAGGTTGACCAGGGCCGGGCGCCGGGAGGCCTGGGCGTAGCCGTCGGCCATGGCGGTCGCGGTGGCCTCGTTCAGGCTCAGGACGTAGGAGAAGTCGGGTGGCAGGTCGGCCAGGAACGGGATCTCGGTACTGCCGGGGTTGCCGAACAGCGTGGTCATCCCGTGGTTGCGCAGCAGGTCCAGTACGGCATCACGGACGGTGGGCATGGCGTCTCCCTTGGTTCGGAACGTGTCCGAGATGTGAGGGAAGGAGAACGGAGTGACTCATCGGGTGCGGCCGGACCCGCGGCGGGAAGGACACGCATACAGGACGCCGAGCCGCGTCGTTGTACCTGGCCGTTGAGGGAGGAAGGAACATGGCGGTCGTTGTGGTTCAGTGTGGCCGCCCCATGTAACCGACGGCTGAATGCCTCACCCGGTTGGCAGCGGCGCGCAGAGTCACTTCGCGCTCGACAGCGCGCTGGGGGAAGAGGCGCGGGAGCCCTTTCCGCCCCCGGCTTTGCAGTAGCAGGGCGGCAGCCGTCGCGGGGGCAGCCGGTGCCCCGGACTTGTTCAGGCACCGTCGTCAGTGAACCGATGAGACCGGAAACCGGATCGGGAGGGTCCGCATCAGGCGAGCGGTGGTGAACCGGCCGGTGCCGGGCGGAAGGCGTGCAACATCGAGTGCGAGATCGACGGACCCCAGCGCGAGCACACCGACCTGTTCCAGGGTGGCGAACGGATTCCAAGGTGCCTGCTGAGTCTGGTACGGCGGTTGTCCGGTCATGTTCCGGTGCCTCTCTGCCGACAGATCGTCAAGGAGTGTCCAGTCAACCGACCGGGTATGTGGCTCCGTCCCGGCCAGCCGGTCACGGCCGAACTGGACGCGCCCATCAGGGACCTGCCGGCCCGGAGGACCGTCGAGGATGCTCTCAAGGTCGAGTCGACCCCGCCGGCCGAAGGCGCCTGGCACTGGGTCGACGACAGGACCCTGCACTACCGGCCCCGGCTGTACTGGCCCGCCCGCGCCACCGTCCGCGTCCGCAGCGAGCTGGGGGATGTGAGGATCGCGCACGGCCTGTACGGCGGCGTCGCCGGGGCATGGGGATTTGCCACCGGCGACCGGGTGGAGAGCGTGATCGACGCCGCGTCCCATGTCATGACGGTCCTCCGCAACGGCCAGGTCATCAGGAACCTGCCGGTCACCACCGGCAGGCCCGGCTTCCCCACCCGCAACGGCATCAAGGTGGTACTCGCCCGCGAACGTGTGGTGCGGATGCGCAGCACCAGTATCGGCATCCCCGCGGGCAGCCCCGACTCGTTCGACCAACTGGTGCGCCACGCCGTCCGCCTGACGCGCAGTGGCGAGTACGTGCACGCGGCCCCGTGGTCCGAGGGATCGCAAGGACACGCCAACGTCAGCCACGGCTGCGTCGGTATGAGCACCGGCAACGCGGCCTGATTCTACGGCGTCGTACGACAGGGAGACATCGTCCAGGTCGTCCACAGCCACGGCGCGGCGATGCCGCCGTTCGGCAACGGCTTCGGCGACTGGAATCTCTCCTGGAACACCTGGCGCAACGGCAGCGCGCAGCACACCCGCCCCCAGGAGGCCCTGAACGTGGCCGACCCGGGCCGGCTTCGCCCGCAGCTCTGACGCGTAAAAAGGGCCTGGCCAGGGCGGGTGTGGGCAGGCCTGGGTGCCCGGTGGGCACGGTGGGCCGCCGGGTGTTTGGGTTGTCGGTCAGGCGTTATGGTCACGAGGTCGTTGTGGTGAACAGGGAGACTGCGTTCTGGCCGCCGAAGCCGAAGGAGTTGCTGAGGGCGGCCCGGATCGGCGATGGGCGAGGGGATTTGCGTACGACGTCCAAGTCGATGTTCGGATCGGGCGTGTGGAGATTGGCGGTGGGTGGGATGGTCTGGTGCTGGAGGGTGAGTACGGTCACCGCCGCTTCGATGCCGCCCGACGCACCCAGGGCATGGCCCAGGACGCTCTTGTTCGCGGTGACGGACGGGGGTGTGCCGAAGACCGTGTGCAGGGCATGGGATTCGGCGGTGTCGTTGAGCAGGGTCGAGGTTCCGTGCGCGTTGACGTGGTCGATGTCGGCGGGGCTCAGCCCGGCGTCGCGCAGGGCCGCTCGCATCGCGTCGGCGGCGCCGCGGCCCTGGGGGTGTGGGGCTGAGATGTCGTGGGCGTCGCTGGAGGCTCCGAAGCCGGCCAGTACGGCTCGGGGGCGGGCGCTGCGGGCGGCCGCGTGTGCGGCGCGTTCGAGGACGAGAATGCCGGCCCCTTCCCCTAGGACGAAGCCGTCCCGGTCCCGATCGAAGGGCCTGGAGGCTCCGGCGGGGTCGTGCGTACGCCTGGACAGCGCGCGCATTTGCTGGAAGCAGGCGACCACTCCGGGGTGACAGCCTGATTCGGCGCCGCCGGTGACGGCGATGTCGCAGGCGCCGCCGCGCAGCAGATCCCGGGCGATGCCCAGCGCGGTCGTGCCGGAGGCGCAGGCGGTGGCCACGGACAGGCTCGGACCGCGAGTCCCGAGGTCGAGTGTGACCTCGGCGGGAACCATGCTGGGGACGCTGCGGACGATGGCCAGCGGTGACATCCTGTTTGCCCGGCCATCGTTGTACCGGCCGAATTCCTGCGGATACCGCTCCAGGCTGTTGCTGCCGACGCCGAGGATCACGGCCACACGCGTCGGATCCCATTCGCCGATGTCGAGTCCGGCGTCGGCGACCGCCTCCCGTGCTGCGACGAGTGCCAGCTGGGTGCAGCGGTCCAGCCGCCAGGAGAGCGAGCGGCCCAACAGCCGGCCCGCGTCGAAGTCGGGGACCCGGCAGGTGAAGTCGACGTCCAGATGGGTGAGTTCGGGATCCGTGGACGCTGTCGGACGGCCGGCCACCAGTCCCTGCCAGGTCGCGTCGATACCGATGCCGGCCGGGGTGACCAGGCCGGTACCGGTGACTGCGATGTCGTCGTGCCTCATCGGCTGGGTTCCACCGTCGTCGGCAGGACCTGCTCACTGGGCTCGGTTGGCGACGGCGGGAGCCCGTGGGCAGCGCAGTCAGCGGGTCTCGATGCGAGGGCATGGTCGAGCGCGGTGGCGGTCTCTGCCAGCGTGGAGCGGGCGTCGACGCCCTCCAGCCGGGCGCCGGTGCGCTCCTCGACGATGACACCCAGTTCGAGGAGGGCGAGCGAGTCGAGGCCCAGGCCGGCGAAGGTGCTCTCCGGCCGCAGTGCCGCACGAGAGCGCCCGAGCGAGTCGGTGAGGATACCGACGATCTGGCCGTAGCTTGCAGACATGCTGATCTCCGTTAACCGGTGGCGGACTCGGCGGAAGGCGCTGCCGACGCGAAAGCGGCGTTCAGATAGCGTGTGTCCAGCGGAACCGGGTCAGGGACTGCCCCGGCGAGCGCGTCCAGCAGCGCGGTCCTGTCGTAGTGGCGACGTGCGCGGGTGTGGGCGTGGACGCCGCCCAGCAGCCCGGCCAGCCGCTGCCCGGCGGGATCCAAAGAGCCTGGCGTCGCCTGCGAATCGATGCGCACGTCCAACCAGGGGCAGATGCCGCGCATGACGTCCAGGCAGTCCCGTACCGGCGTGTCGTAAGGGTGGGTGAGGTGGAACGTCTCGACGAGCCGGGCTGGTTCACGCAACGCGATGTGCGCTGCTGCCCGGGCCGCGTACTCGATCGGAAGAAGATTCAGTACGGCGTCGTCGCGGCCGGGGATCTTCCATCGCAGCGAGCCGCCGGGCGCCGTGCCGGGAAACAACCGGGAGGGATCGTGGCGGGCGAGTACGGACAACCGGGCGCCCACGTCGGCGAGTGGATGTCGTGGCGCCCCGGCGGGCAGTTGGCGGTCGGTCAGCAGGACGCCCGGTCGTAGCACCGTCACGGGATGGTCGTGCGCGTGGGCCCACGCGCGGGCCACCTGCTCGGCCGCGTACTTGGATGCCTCGTACGGGGTGAGGAAGCCGTGCCGGATATCGAGTTCGTCCTCGCGTACGGTGCCTTCCAGCCGTCCGCCGGCCACATAGGCGCTGCTGACGAGGACGACTCGGGGGCGTCGGCCTCGGGCGGCCGCTGCCAGGTCGAGGACACGGCGGGTACCCTCGACGTTCACCCGTGTCAGGTGTTCCACCGGCGCGACGAGTTCGATGGCGGCGGCGCTGTGCCAGATGGCATCCGCCTGCTGTGCCAGCTCCCGGTGCCGTTCGGGGCTGAGGCCCAGGAGCGGTTCGGCGATGTCGGCGCGTTCCAGCCGCACCCTCTTGCGCAGTTCATCGGGCATCGGCTGACCGGTGGCAAGCAGCGCCCGTTCCAGTCGTTGCCAGCCCTCCTCGCCGTCCTGCCGCACGAGCGCCGTGACCTGCCCCGGATGCCGCAGGAGCCGTACGAGCAGATGGGAACCGAGGAATCCGGTGGCACCGGTGAACACGGTCAGCATGAGTAAGCCTGTTCGAGTTCGGCCAGCGCGGTGTGCCACAGACCGGGCAGAACGGCCGGATCAGGGTCGGTACGGTCGGAGACGAAGACCACGCTGGCTTCGGGACCGTAACTGGCCAGGCAGACGATCAGGGCGTGGCCCAGGAGGAGGGCGGGCAGTCCGACGCAGGCGATCACCGGGTCGGCGCCGAAGGACAGCCCGTTGGGGGCGCGAACGTTGGTGACCGTCAGGGCCGTGCGCCGGGGACCGAGGAAATACCGGATCAGTGCGGCGCCGGTGCGGGGCAGTACCCGTAGCCCCGCTCGGGTGGCCATGCGCCGCTCGGGGGACACCCGGGCGGCGCGGACCACGGACTCCAGCCGGCGCCGGGGATCGGGCTCCGCGCAGGGCAAGGGGATGCGCAGCATCGCCATGTGATTGCCGAGTGTGGCTTGTTCGTACCCGGCGGGGCGGGTGTCCAACGGCGTGCAGACATGCAGTGGGCGCTTTCCCGTACTCCAGTCGGCCGGGCTCCAAGCCCGCAGAGCCCCGGCGGTGACGGCGAGGTAGACCTGGTTGAGAGTGACCCCGGCGCTCTTGCTGAGCCTGCGCAGCCGCTCCACCTCGACGTGGGTGTGATGCACCGTCTGGTGTGCGCCGGGCGGGCGCAGACCAGGAGTCCAGCGAGCGGTGCGGCGTGCTGCCGCAGGAATGTCGGCCGCGAGCATGGCCGCCAATTCGCCTGGTTTCAGGGGCGGTTCGACTTGGGGCGGCACGGTCAGCGGCAACCGATGCTCGCCGGGACCGAATAGCGCGCCGATCACGGCCGCGGCGCCCATGCCGTCCTGCAGGGCGTGATGGACCCGGTAACAGAGGGCGTAGCTGTCCGGCGCCCAGCCACGGACCAGCCAGATACCCCAGTCCGGGGCGTCCTCGGGGAACGGGAGCCGGTGCAGCTCGTCCGCCATCCGCCCGACAGGGTCCGGGCCCGGCGCCAGCCGCAGTTCATGGACATGACCACGCGGATCGAGATCGGCGACAGCCTCCCAGGCCAGACGACCATGCCGTCCGGCAAGACGGTACGCCCACGCCGGAACGCGAGGCGCGGCGGCGGCCACATGGTCACGGACCCGTTCGACGGACGGCGGAGTGCCCTGGAACAACAGGAGATAGCCCAGATATTCGGCCTGGTCGTGGGCCTCCCTCGCGGACCGATACAGGAACTGGTCCGTGGGCGAGGGAAGTGGAGGATTCGACTTGAGGTCCGTGAGAGGAGGCTCCAGGGGCATAGACGATTCTTCTCTCGCATCGACGTGGCGGCGAACGAACACAGAATTTACATAGAGTAATTGTAAAGTTACTTTTAGCTATCACGTGACGCAGCGTGGATGCCGAGTCGAAGAGATCCAATGGAGTCACCGAGCATGCAGGGAAAGCTACGGATCCAGGAGCCGCAGGTTGAGCGAAAGGACCGGCGATCGCGCTCCGTCTGGTGGGTGCTGAGCGTCGCCGCCCTGTTCGCCGCGGTCTGCGCGCTCCTCGCCGAGGGCTCCTTCGACCGACTGGGGCAGGGCGGCTACACCCCGGGGAACACCGAGGCCGAACACGCCGAGCAAGCACTGGCTCGCCAGTTCACCGTGCCGGTCGGCGACGTCGTCCTCCTGGTCCGCACCCGGGCGTCGGCGGACGACTCCCGTACCCGCACAGCCGGAGCGGCCTTCACTGAACGCGTCGCCCGTATGGAGGGCGTACACCGGAGCGCGTCGTACTGGACCACGGGCGACCCCGCGCTACGGTCGCGCAACGGGCGATCCGCCCTCGTCGTCGCCGAATTGCGAGGCACCGAGTCCGACCGCGTACGTACGGCGGCCCGCATCGTGCCCCAGCTCACCGGCAGCCGAGGGACATTCGAGGTGTCAGCCACAGGCCCGGCATGGGCCAAGCACGAAGCCGTCCGGCAGAGCCGGACCGACCTCATGCGCGCCGAACTGTTCGCGGCCCCTCTGGTGCTGCTGGTGCTCGCGGCGGCCTACGGCTCGCTCGTGGCCATCATCGTGCCGATGGCCATCGGCCTGCTGTCGGTAACCGGAGGGCTTGCCTCGCTGCGGCTCCTCAGCGAGTTGACGGAAGTCTCGGCGTTCGCAGCCAACATCACCACCGCGCTCGGCTTCGCCCTCGCCGTCGACTACGGACTGTTCCTCGTGGCGCGCTACCGCGAGGGCATCACCTCTGGGATGTCCGAACAGCAGGCGGTCGCCGAGGCCGCCCGCACCGCAGGGCACACCGTGCTCTTCTCCGCGCTCACCATTGCGCTGGCGCTCGGTGCGCTGCTGCTCCTGCCAATGCCTTTCCTGACCTCCCTGGTGTGGGCCGGGATCACCGTCGTGACCCTGTCCGCGGCGGTCGCGCTGGGCGTGGTGCCGGCTCTGCTCACCGTGCTGGGCCCGTACTTGGACCGCGGTGACCTGTGGCGCGGTATCCGGCGACGGGCCGGTGAACCGTCCGCCGAGAGCCCCGGATGGCGGCGCGTCGCACTGGCCGTAGCACGCAGGCCCGTACTGTTCGGCGGCGGATGCTGCCTGCTGCTCGCCATACTGGCACTGCCCTTCGGCCATGCCAGGTTCAGCCTCGTGGATGAACGAAACCTGCCCGCGTCGGCCTCCTCGCACGCGACGGCCGGCCATGTTCTCGCCGACTTCGCATCCGCACCCCATCGGGGCCTGAAGCTCGTGCTGACTCCGGCCGCTCCCGGCGAGCGCACGGGAGACGCTGTCACGGCCCGCTACGCACAACGGCTCTCCGAACTCCCCGGCGTCACCGCCGTGCGCTCGCCCGCAGGCACCTACCGCGACGGACATCGGACCGCTCCCGCGAGCCCCGCATCAGCCGCCTACCACGGCCGGAATGCGATCCTGCTGACCCTCACCGCACCCCAGGTACCCGGCAGCCCGGCCGCCGAGCGCCTCGTCACCGCCGTGCGTGCGCTGCCAGCACCAGGGCCCGTGCTGGTCGGCGGCCCCGCCGCCCTCTCGGCGGACACCACACACGCCATGGCACACGCTCTCCCGCGGGCCGGACTGGCCATTCTCATCAGTACTTTCGCACTACTGCTTCTCTTCACACGATCACTGCTGCTACCGGTCAAGGCCATCCTGGTCGGGCTGCTGAGCCTGACTGCGAGCTTCGGCACCGTCGTACTGGTCTTCCAGGACAACCACGCGAAGTGGCTGGTCGGCGACTTCACCCCAACCTCGACCCTGGAAAACAGCATCCCCCCGCTGCTGTTCTGCCTCGCCTTCGGGCTCTCCATCGACTACGAACTCCTCCTGCTCTCCCGGATCAAGGAGCACTACACCACCCACGGAGACAACCGCAGTGCCGTGGTCTTCGGCCTCGCCCGTACCGGACGTCTGGTCACCAGCTCTGCCCTGATCGTCGCCATCAGCATGGGCGCCCTGATGCTGTCCGGGATCACCTCTCTGAAGATCCTCGGCTTCGGCCTGGCTCTCGCCGTCCTGGTGGACGCCACACTGGTCCGGGGCATCCTGGTCCCCGCCGCGATGTGCCTGGCTGGCCGGGCCAACTGGTGGCTGCCCAGAGTGCCCACCTCACTGACAGGCCGGCTGCGACCACCGCGCCGGCTGGAGAAGGCCGCGCCCGATCACTCGGCCTGAGGAAACCAGCCCAGAGGCTCGACGCAGCGGCGCCTGCAAGCACCGTTACCGAGCCCTTCTCGGTAATGTCTGGTGCCGGTTTGTGATCTTCGTTCAGGTGGTGCGTCCGGTTTCCAGCTGGAGCAGAACGAGGGACACGTGGGCGATGCGGGTGATGCTGCCGGGGTCGAGGCTGACCCGGCGCAGGGCCTTGAAGGTAACCTTGAGCAGGGCGTTGGCTCGTTCGGCGACGCTGTGGACGCCACGGATGACCTTGTTGATCGTCTCCTGCCTGATGGTGAGTTCGCGGCCCTGGGGTTTCTTGACCGGGTGTCGGAAGCCGGTGCCGGCGTTTTCGTAGCCCAGGTCGGTCATCAACGTCCTGCACCAGCAGAGCGACACCCACGGAGCACACCTGGACGACTACCCGCTGGCCCTGGTCGTGTTCACCGAGGCACCCGGACCACCCCATGACGGAGGGCTGCTGGAGTACGTACCCCGCGCGGCCGGCCTCGACCAGCTGGACACCTCCCTCGCCCGCCGCGCCCACCACGCGCCCGGCGACGCCTACCTGCTGCGCAGCGACACCACCGCACACCGCGCCACACCCCTGCGGCGGCCCGGCGTACGGCGCGTCGTCCTCAACTTCGCCTACACCACACCCGGCCGGCGAACCGCCACCACACCCTCGGCGGCCCTGCTCTACGACTGACGGCGCCGACCCTGACCGGGACCGGCGGATCCGTGTGTCAAGGGCACGTTTCCGGCTTGCCCGTTGATATCAGGTCAAGTTATCCCGTACGGGGTTCCGGCACCCTACCAATGGCTACTCTCCATAACGGATCAACTACGCACCGTAATAGAGCAGTTGCTCGAACCCGAGGAGAAGCACATGGTGGTTTCGACCACGCCCGGCGCCGACTGGGGAACCTGGATCAACCTGGAAGGCGACATCTACGCCGAACCGGCACCGGTCCTGAACGCGGACAACCGGGTGTGGGTCTTCGTGCGGGGCGGCGGCGACACCCTGTGGAGCCGCGGGGAACTGCGGGACCGCACCTGGTCGCAGTGGATCCACCACCAGGGGTCCCGCATCGCGGGCGTCCCCAGCGCCATCCGCGGCAGGGACGGCAAGGTCCGGGTGTTCTACCGCACCCCCGGCAACGGCATCGAGGTCATCACCCAGAGCGTCATCAACGGCGGCTTCAGCGCACCGCAGTCCCTCGTGTCCACCGCCGGCGGCGACCCGGTAGCGGTACTGAACGCCGACGGCCGCATCCAGGTGTTCTTCCGGGGCAGCGACGGAGCGCTGTGGTACGTCAGGAACCAGGACCTGAAGTACGAGACGTACGGCACCCTGACGTCGCTGGGCGGGGCCATCTTCGCCTCTCCCTCGCCGGTCCTGGACGGGACAGGGCGCGTGGTGGTGGCGGTCAAGGGCGCGAGCGACACCCTCTACACCATCCAGCAGAACGCCTCCAACTCCACCGACTCCTGGGAGCCGTGGCAGTCCAACACCGGCGGCGTGACCAGCAAACCGACAGCCCTGCTGGATGCCGCCGGACGCGTACAGATCTTCTACCGGGGCAGCGACCAGGCCGCCTGGTGGATCGGGCAGAGCAACGACTACGAGAACTTCAACACTCCCGCGAAGATCAACAGCGGTGTCATCGACCGGCCGACAGCCGCCCTCGGCCAGGACGGACGCGTCAACGTCACGGTCAAGGGCACCGACAACGCCCTGTGGGTGGACGTGGAGAACGAGGAGAACGCCACCGCCTACGGCGCGTTCCAGTCACTGGGCGGCGCCATCGGCGCGGTCGACGTCAGCCCGGTCATCGCCAACAGCGAAGGGCTCCTCTACGTGTTCACCCAGGGCTCCGGCGACGCCAAGGATCTGTGGCTCCAGCGCCAGAACTGGGCATAACCCCACACCGACCGCGGCCGGCGCCTCCAACCCCCCGGAGACGCCGGCCGCACCCGCCCAGGACGATGCCCCCGCACGGCCGGCCGCGATGAGAACGACGACGGCCCTACCGGCGGACGCCACCATCCGCACCGGACGCCTGCGGGCCAGGCATACCGGGACGGGATGGATAAGACCTGTTGGGCTCGCTGGGTCTCGTTCTGAATGCGGTCGTTCTCTGGGCGGCTCGCTACATCGACGCTGCTGTCGCCCGGCTCCGGGTGGAGATCAGCCCGGCTGGTCGGCTGCGCGCGGCGGCCGGGGTCCGGCCACCCCCCCGCCGTGGGCGGCACCGGGGCCGATGGCCACGGTCACGGCCTGCCGCATGGATTTGCTTCCATTTGCATGAACGTGCAATCCGGATCGGCGAGCCCACTCCACCAGGTCCCAAAGGACGGGCATCTTTTCGATCATGCAGGATCCATTCGATCACGCTCTCGTGGCGCTGTTGCCCGCTGCGACTGCTGGGCAGGTTGCCGCCCGACTCGCAGGCACCGACGACGGTGACACCGTGCCGTCCGCGGTCTCAGTGGATGGAGGCGGCTTGGGTGAGGATGTGGGCTGTGGTGCGGTGGCGTCGGTGGGGGTTGAGGAGGCGGCGCATGGCCTCAAGGCGGCGGGTGGTGCGGGTGGAGTGCAGGGTGGGGTAGTCGTCGAGGAAGGTCTGCCAGTGGGTGAGGGCGGCGTCGAGGTGGCCTTGGGTGAGGAGGGTTTCGGCGAGGCGGGCGCGGGTGAGGGTGCGGGCCTGGTGTTCGGCGGGGGTGCGTAGGCGCAGGGAGGCGGTCAGCGCGCCGGTGGCGCCGGCCGTGTCGCCGAGGGTGGCCAGGGTCTGGGCGCGCTGGTAGTGCAGGGCGCCGGCCGGGTAGCGGGTGAACGGGCCGGGGGCAGTGTTGTTGGCTTGTTCGTAGAGGCGTTCGGAGTCCGCGAGGGTGGTGAGGGCGGCGTGTTTGTCGTGGTGGGCCTGTATGACGGCCAGATGAGCGTGGGCGTAGGCGGCGACGATCGGGGCTGCGGAGCGGGTGGCGTCGGCTGCGCGCTGTGCGAGGTTGAGGACGGCGGGGGTGTGGTGGCCCAGGTCGTGGGCGTGGGCGGACATGGTCCGCAACGTGATGGCGAAGGTGGCCGCATCGCCGGCTTCGACCGCGAGCTGGGCGGCGGTGTGGTGGTAGTGCTGGGCGAGGGCGTCCGCGCCGCTGCCGGCGCACATGGTGCCGAGCAGCACGGTCAGCTGAGCGGCCCCGGACAGCAGACGGCGGCGTAGGTCCTCGGTGGCGCGGCTTTGCAGGTATCCCGTCACGTCATGACCGAGGTAGGCGGCCAGCGCGGTCCGTACATGGCCGGGCCCGTGGGCCTCGGCGGCCTCGGCGAAGACGCGGGCCATGGTCTGCATCTGCTCCACCTCCGCCTGCCCCGCCCGGCCCTTCGTGCGGGGTAAGTCCGGGGGTGGCCCGGTTGGCGGGTTCTCGCGTGGCGACCAGGCGTCGGGCACGGTCAAGGCGGCCAGGCTGTACATGCCGGCGCCCAGCAGGTGGCGGCGGCTGGGGTCGAGGTCGGCGCGGGTGAGTTGGGACAGTCGGCGCAACGGGTCAGCCTCCCCAGACAGATCGAACATGGCGGACGGGGCGCGGGACAGGCCCGCCTCCACCGCGCCGAGGGGCCGCTGCAGCCTGCGGGAGAGCACTTCCAGCAGTAAGGCCGGCACGGGTGGCCGGGGCGTGGTGCCCGACAGCCAGCGCGAGACCACCGACCGGTCACAGACCAGCTGCTGCCCGTACTCCGTGGCTATATGCCGTAGGGCCGCGGCGAGTTGGGCACCGTTCCAACCCGCCTCCTCAAGCAGTGCCCGCAGATGAGTGTTAGGTGTTCGGGACACGTCTTCCCCTCCCTGGCTCCGGTCAGCCGGACCCCGCCCACATTTCACAAACGCGCAATATTGCATCGGTTGCAACGTATCCACCGCCTCGGGCCCCTGTACGGCCCGGACCATCGGCGGTGCACTGGTGGTACCCATCCCGTGCCGCCTCCAGCAGGGAGCGCGGTGCGGTGGGGCCAGTTCAGGTCACGTCTGCCCCGGGCCACGGCGCCGCGGTCCGACGGCTGCCGCGGCGCACCCCCGAGCCGATCCGGGCCGGGCGGTCCTGAGGCGGTGCGAGCGGCACCAACCCGGTGAGGGGGCTGAACGAGCAGCAGTGGATCTTCCAGCAGGCGTGGTGCGGCGGGGTTCGGCAGGCGAAAGGCAGCCCTGGTGTGCTCTTCGTCCGCTGGTGGACCGGCAGGTTCTGATGGATGCGGGAATCCAGGTGGGCGTACGGCGTGCGTGCACCGAGGGAGGTATGAAACGTGGTCGATGTCATGGATCGTCGGGCCGAGGTGGTCGGGTTCGTCGGTGAGCGCTGGGGGGATCTGCTGGCCGAGATCGGCAGCACGGCGGTCGCACGGGATGAAGCGCGACTGCCGGCGCCACTGGAGCTGATCGCCCGGGCGGGCTCGACGGGACTGCTGGCGCTGTCGCTGCCACGAGAGGTGGGCGGGGAGGGCGCCGATGCCCTGACCTGGGGCATGGTGCTTGAGCAGGTGGGCTATCTTTGTGCGGATTCCGCGTTTCCCCTGATCATCAATCATCAGATCGATATCGCGCAGCTCGTGTGTGAGTCGGGCCGTTCCGATCTGATCGAGGCGTATGTGATCCCGGTTGCCCAGGGCCGCTGCGGTGCGGGGATCGCGTATACAGAGGATGCGGACGCCTTCTCGTTCCGCACGGTGCTCCGCCGCAAAGGCGATGACTACGTTCTGTCCGGCCACAAGACCTATGTGACCGGTGCGCTGATCAGCGAGTTCTTCCTCACCTATGCGCTGGACGAAGCCGGGGACATGCAGGCCTGCATGGTGCAGCGGGATGATCCCGGCGTGAGCGTGACGGCTGCCGAGCCCGTGGCCATGCGGACGGCGGGCGCGGCCGCGGTCACCTTCGAGGATGTTCCGCTGCCGGCCGGCCGGATCCTTGTGGCGACGGACGGGCTGACGCACGCTCAGCGCTTCCTCGGCTACCAGCGGCTGTGGACCGCCTGCGCGCCGCTCGGCCGTGCCCAGGCGGTCCTGGAGGACTGCGCGACACGGTTGGCCGCAAGTGAGCGCTACGGCGAATCCGTCGCCGACCTGAAGAACGTGGAAGCGTCCCTCGGGCGTATGTATGTGGCGGTCGAATCGGCTCGGGCCGTGCTCTACCACGCTCTTGGCCGCGTCGCGGCCGGCCGCGCGGAGCTGGTATTCGATCCGGTGGTTGCAGCCGCCAAGTACTTCGCTGTGGAGCAGGTCCGGTTCGTACTCGAGCGGGCGCTGGGTCTACTGGGCGGCCACGCCTTCTACGGCACCCCGCACATGGGAAGGTACATGCGCGACTTCTCCGGACTCTCCCTCCTAGCGGGGACCCAGGACATCCTCGAAGTCAACCTGGGTGCGGGAGTAGTGGCACGAGCGGGCAAGCTGCCCGCGTAGCCGTATCCGGTGCCGCGAGGACAAACCCCAGGCGGCGAGCGGCACCCTCCCGCCCAGGAGCCCTGGATCCCTACATCCCCCGTGGGCAGCACTCGGCCCACGAGATCGCCCAGGAGCCGGAGAATCCACAGGCGATGGCGCGTTGGTCCGACAGGCTCAGCCCGACCGCAGCAGAAGACCACGACCACACACAACTCGTCAGATCGAGCGCAGCCGGCACACCGAATCCGCGTACCGCCGACACGGCGACCGGCCGGCGCACGGGACTTACGTCCGGAAGCACACGCCGGTGATCCACCGGCCACCGGTGCCTCAGGACCGCAGCCCGCCCCATGTACAGGCCGCGTGACACGAAACGAACGGAGACAAGTCCATGACCTTCGAATTCAACGGCATGATGCTGCGGCTGGCCGACAACCAGCGCACGGTGCCGATAACAGCCACCACCCTCAGCGCCGCGCTCACTGAGCTCACGTCGAAGTTCCCGCACATGAAACGAGTCCTGCTGGACAACACCGGACAGCTCCGTCAGGCCCACCGCGTACTGCTCAACAACGAACTGATCATCCGGCCCCCCGGCACCATGCCGCTGTCCCAGGACGACCGAATTGAGTTCTTCACCGCGATCGCCGGCGGATGAGAGCCGTTGAGACTCACGGACGGAGCCACGATGAACGGTGCAGAACTGGAGGGCGCACTCTGGGGAGCACGCGCCCTGGACTGGGCCGAGGTCCAGCAGCCGACCATCCGGCCGCTCTCCGGCACCGTCCTCGGCGAACTCGGCGCCTGGCAGGGGCGGACTGTGCTGGACCTCGGCTGCGGCGCCGGTGACTTCGCCGGCATGGCCAGCGCGCTGGGCGCGAACGTCAGCGGACTGGACGCCTCCGCCGCACTGATCGAGATCGCCCAGAGACGAAACCCCACCAGTACATTCCGTGTCGGCGACATGCAGCACCTCCCCTTCCCCGACCACCGCTTCAGCGTCGTGACCGCTTTCAACAGCCTCCACTTCGCCCGCAACCCCGCACGCACCATCACGGAGGCCAAGCGGGTCACTCATCCCGGAGGCAGCATCGTGGTCGCGACGTGGGGCCCGCCCTCCGAATGCGACGCCATCACCTACCTGCTCGACCTCGGCTCACTGATGCCGCAAAAACCGCGGGGCCCACAAACCTCACTCGACCCCACCGACCTCGGCGCGTTCAGAGCCCTCATGGCCACGGCCGGTCCCACCTCGCCGTGGCGGAAGGTGCACTGCCCCTGGGAGTACCCCGACCTGAGCACCGCGCTACGCGGCCTGCTGTCCACCGGGCCGGCAGCGCAAGCGATCAACCACTCGGGACGGACCCAGGTCACCGACACCATCACCCAGTCGATCGCACCCTACCGCCGCGGCGACGGGTCCTACTCGCTCAGCAACACCTGCTACTACCTCATCACGACCACCAACGAGTAAGGCATACACGCTAAACCACCCAAACCCGCCACACCGTAGGGAGGCCGGAGATGGCCGCTGTGAGGGCAGAGCCCAGCCGTGCCGCCGATCGATCCGCAAACAGCGTCACGGACGAGGCCCACGCGCAGCGATCCTTGGACCGAGCCCACTTGCCCGCCCTCCAGCGGCAGCTGTTCCTTCTGTGGCACCGAGCTGACACCACCCAGCTCAACTCGCTTGCCGGCACAGCGATAGCGAACGCGCTGGTCTACATGCGACGAACCAACCGCACGCAATACGACGCACGAGACCACACCCGGAGCGCGGCCCAGGAGCGGCACTTGCTGGTCGCACGCACCGCAGAGGCAGCCCGGCGGATGGCCTTCCCGACAGGCACACCGGTGTGGGTGCTGGGCGAAGCCCACACCGGGATCATCACGCACACCCTCATCGGGCAGGACAACGACAGCCCATACCCCGCAGTCTGGTACGTCGTTGCCGCACCCCTGTGGCGTGTATGCCGCGCCCACGGAGCCGACGAGATCGAAGCCGCGTCCTTCGTCAACGGCGCCCCCCTGACCGTCGACGCCGGCGCCACCACCCTCGCCCCGGGCACGGCCGCCTTCGACTTCCGCGTTGAGCCCCGCTGATCCGGCGGGCCTGCCGGAGGCCGTCTGGACCACGCCGATCCCACCGGTGCCCGGTGGTTCACCGCCGCTCTCCGACCGCGGCGCCTCTCACTCGCCACCCGGATCGCCCGCGGTCGGCCGATATCCCACTGGTGCCCGCGCAGGAGCCGATCGGACTCCTGGGCATTTGCGGGGCGACTATCTCTAGTAGCGGACCCGACGCGCGGACTCCGGAGGGGGGAGTGTCATGAATCCTGATAGACCCTCTCGCCGCTGCTCCTGGAGGCCCGCGACGGCACGGTCGAGCAGTACGAGGGCCATCTGTGGCTGGGTTTCTTCGCCACGTCCCTGGTGCTCGCGGACGTACTGGCCGAAGCCGGCACACCCCGCGACATCCTGGTCGGCCACTCGGGCGGCGAGGTCAGCGCCCTGGTGGTGGCCGGCGCGATGACGGTCCATGACGCGGCCCAAGTGCTGTGTCTGCGCACCAAGGCGGTCGACTCCAGCGGCCTGCCAGGCAGCGGCATGGTCGCTCTGGAGGCCCCGGTGGACCGGGTGCGCGCCCTGTGCGCAGCGGCCGACGACCAGACGCTCACGATCGCCGTGGACAACGGCCCCCGGCAGGTCGTGATCTCCGGCCTCGACGAGGGCCTGGTCCGCATCGAGGATGCCGCTGTGGCCCTGGGCATCAAGTCGACGCGGCTCGGCATTCCGTCGGCGTACCACAATCCGATCCTGGGCGGAACGCAGGATCACGGTGCTCCCTTGCCGTTCGTCATCGTCTCCAGCTCCGCCCGAGGAGCGAAAAATGGGAGGTATTGAGGGCATGAATGCGCTTTCTCGGCGGTAAAGACACATTGCCTGAACTGTGCACCGGCGGAACGGAGGGCCACGGACGTCACCGGTGCAAGCACCAACCACGCCGTCCCGTGCAAGGCCGCGTCACCCGGACCACGCCCACGCCCCCCATCCGGCGCCCGGCGTGCTGCCCCCACCATCAGCGAGGCATCACCATGAACCACTCTCCCCCCACTGGCCGTCCGTCCTCTTCCGATCGGGGCGTGCCGTGCCAGGGCCCGTACGGCGGCCGTCAGGAAGACCCTGGCATGAGCTGTCCGGACGTCGCCCGGTTCGAGATCGTCAGGCACGACCACTCCGCGCTGCTCGTCTGCCCGGTGCACCTGGGACCGTCGCTCCTCATGGCAGACCGTGTGCTCTGGCCCCCGCAGATCTGCCTGATCGGGTGAGAGCCTCGCGCTGTCTGACACCGGTTGCGGCAGTGCGTGATGAGTTCAGCCGATGTGGACGGCAGCAGACCAACGAGCTCCTGAAAAAGGTCGCCGGGTTTGGTCATGCTGGCAAAGAAGGGGAAGCGGCCTTGGACGCGTTGCGCGGGTCGGCGCCGGTCAGCGGATCAGCTGCGGGCTCCCCAATTGCTCCTGACAGCGCGACGCGCCCAGGTCCTGCCGCATCACGCCGGGTACGAAGTGTGCACTGAGTCAGCCGTCCCCCTCCCGTCAGCGGGCGCATCTGTGCGCTGTCCGTGGCGGGTGTGGGGGAGGGTGCCCCTATGGGTTTCGTCAACCCGCAGGGGCGGGTTGGGGATCGTAGAAGGTGCCGTCGCGGAGCATCGCGAAGAGGACGTCGGCTCGGCGTCTTGCGAGGCAGAGGAGGGCTTGGGTGTGGTGTTTGCCCTGGGCGATCTTCTTGTCGTAGTAGGTGTGGGATGCCGGGTCGGCCAGAGCGGCGAAAGCGGACAGGAAGAAGGCCCGTTTGAGCTGCTTGTTTCCCCGCCGGGAGGGTTGCTCGCCACGGATCGACGACCCCGAACTGCGGGTCGCAGGGGCGAGACCGGCATAGGCGGCGAGGTGAGGGGCGGAGGGGAAACTGCTGCCGTCGCCGACGTCGATGAGGATCCTGGCTCCGGTCCTGACGCCGATGCCCGGCATCGACGTCAGGACCTTCGAAAGAGGGTGGGCCTCCAGCAGTTCCTGGATCCGTCCGGCGAGCAGTTTCCGCTGGTCGAGGACGGTGGTCAGCGAGATGGCCAGGCTCGGGACGATCAGTGCGGCCGCATCTGTTCCCGGGACGACGACGGTCTGCTCGTCCAGGGCGGTGAAGATGTCATCGACCAGTCGCTCGGCCATCCGCGGGGCCTTCGGCCGCAGCAGGGTCACCAGCCGTCGGCGTCCGGCCTTGCGGATCTGGGCCGGGGATCCGAACCGCTCGAGCAGGGTGAGCACGGCCGGGTGCTGGATGCGTGGGCCCAGGACACGCTCCAGGCGCGGGTGGATCTGCGTGAGCAGGCCGCGCAGCCGGTTGGAGACGCGGGTTGCTTCGCCGGCGAGGTCGTCGTCGAAGCCGACGGTCATCTCCAGCTCGGCGATGGTCTCGTCCTGGAGGTCGACGGAGCGGAGCGTGTGCGGCATGACGCGGGCCGCGTCCGCGATGGCGAAGGCGTCGCGGGCATCGGTCTTGGCCTCGCCGGGATAGAGGTCGGCGATGCGCCGCATCGTCAGCCCGGGCAGATAGGCGACCTGGCAGCCCATGTCCCTGGCCACCGCGAGCGGCAGGGCGCCGATCCAAGACATGCGATCGACAGGGAGAAAGTCATGCCAACTCCGGAGGCCGGGCGCCCCGTTGCGGGGCCACCAAGAAGGTAATGGGGAGAGGGGAACCAGCGTGGAGAGAGCGGAGACGGGGGACGCCGTGCCATCTGCGGGGACCGACAGTCCGGGTGCGCCGCTGGCCGCCGTCGGCCTGCACGTGTTCGTCATCCGCGACGCGCATGTCCTTCTCCTGCTGCGGCGGGACACCGGCTGGTGGGACGGCTTCTGGCATCCGCCGGCGGGGCGCCTGGAGCCGGGGGAGAGCGTACGGACCGCAGCTGTGCGCGAGACCGCTGAGGAAACCGGCCTGCGGGTGGAGTCCCTGACACTCCTGCACGTCCTGCACGAGCGCTACGAAGGCGACGGGAGAGTCCGGCTCCACCTGTTCCTGTTCGCCCGGCAGGCCGTGGGGCAGGCCCGCAATCGGGAGCCGGCCAAGTGTGCGGCGGTGCGCTGGTGGCCGTTGCGCGCACTACCCGAGACGCTGAGCGGGCCGGCCCGCAACGTCATGGAACGCGATCCGCACGGCCCCGCAGGACTCACCGCCACAGGCTGGCCCGAGCCCTGACCGTGGCATGGTTCAGCAGATCGCCATGGCCTCGATCTCGTCGGCGCCGTGGGCCCGGCAGCGCGTCAGCCGGGCGTCACAGACTGCGTACCAGGGTGCCGGGCAGGAATCCCCGGGACTGTAGCCCACGAACCAGGCGACGACGACCCCGCTCCCGGTCGCGCCGAGAACCTGGACCCGGCTGCCGACCGGGAATGCCACGTAACTGACCTGGGCAGCCAGGTTCGGGGAGAGGAACGGGGACTCGGCACCCAGCAGTGTGCGATGGGCGGCCGGCCGATAGACGTCGTGCCCCATGCGGCGCAGGCAGATCAGGGCCTGTACGAGGGGACCGGCCTCGACGGGAAGTCCGGGGCCGTCCGCCGATGCCCACATGCGGTACAGCGTCCGCTCCAGCACATCTCGTTGGGCGCCGGCGAGCCGGTCGGCTACACCGTGCGGGCCCATGCCGCCACCAGTGCCCAGGAGAGGTCGTGGATCTCGGAGCCGTCGAGCGAGGCGCGCACCTGCTCCAGGTCGGCGGTGTCCACCATTCCGGCGTCCACCATCGCGGGGCCCAACTGCTCGAAGCTCACCTGCCAGAACTCATCGCCCGGTCCTCCGTCGCCGACGGCGACGGCCTGCGCGGTCATCCCGGCGCAGTGGAGCCCCGCCCTGCCCAGTGCCGCGGGCAGGGTGCGCGCCCAGCGGAGATCGGTTCCGATCGACTCCTCCATGAGACGGGCGTGCGCCTCCACGCAGGTCCTGAAGAGCGGGTGGGGTGAGGAGTCGACGGGGAACAGCGCGGGTTCCTCCACCACCAGCCAGCCACCGGGCCGAAGCCAGCGGACCGCCCGCTCGAGGACGTGTTCCCGTTCCGGGACATGGGCGAGCACCGCCCGGCAGTGGATCAGGTCGAAGTGCGCCTCCGGGAAGTCCGCTCCGTCGACGAGATCGTGGAACAGGAAGTCGAGATTGGGACGGGGCTCCCCCGACATATAACGGACATCGATGTCGGTCGCCACGACCAGGCCGCGCGGGCACCGGTCGGCCAGCCAGTGCGCCACCGACCCGATGCCCGCACCGGCCTCCAGACATCGCCAGCCCGGTCCGATGCCCAGCCGGTCCAGTAGCGCAAGCGTGCCGGGGTTCCACAGCGCCTCCAGCGCGTGCAGCCGACGCCAGTCGAGTACGTCACGCGTCTCGCGTGTCCTGGCAGACCAGGGCTTCCTCTCGTGCTGCGTGGACATCGTCATGCAGACCGCCTCCCCGACGCTCTTTTTTGCTCATTAGTTCATCCAGGCGCCCGTGCGCCCTTTCACGCGCCGCCCGGACACCTGGACCCTGTGTGTCCATGAGAGTCCACAAGATACTTTTCAGGGAACCGCCTCACAGCTCCATGCCTGCTGCACATGCCGACAGCTTGTGAAGGAACGCACAAAGTGGCTGAGGACTCTGCTCCTGCCCCCGTCCCACAACACCGGGCCCCTTTTCACGCCGACGACACGACGCCCTTCGCCCCACACGGTCCCGGTACCTCACGCGGACCCAATCTCCGGCTACGGGCCCTGCTCGCAGAGGCGGGCTGGACCCACGAGGTGCTGGCCCGGTCCGTCAACCGGCTGGCCACCCTGCGCGGCATGCCCTCGACCTACAGCCGGGCGACGGTGGCGCGCTGGCTTGCCGGGTCGTTGCCCCGTCACCCGGCCAGGCAACTGATCCTCGGGGCGCTGAGCGATCGCCTCGGCCGGCCCGTGTCGGCGTTCGCTGCGGGGTTCGGGCCGCCGACGGACCCTCACCGGGCCACTGCGGCCAGCGACCCGGTCGCCCTGCTCTGCGACCTGTCCGGCGCCGAGAGTGACCTGACGATGCGTGCGTCCCTGCGCGGTCTGCCTCACGATGTGGGCGCCTCCGTGCCCAGCCCGTCCGGCCCGGACATCATCCTGGTTGGCCCGGACAGAGCGGCCAGGGAAACCGATTGGTCGGCCCGTACGGGCTTCCTCCAGAGCCTCGCCCACGCGTCCTTCCGCGACATGGACGCTCTCGGTGGGGCGGTGGGCCGGACTTCCGTCGCCGTCCTGCTTTCGGAACACGCCTCGGCCTGGCTGGGCGATGCCGCGGACACGGCCGCGTTTCCCGCGCTGGCCGTCGCGACGGCCAGGCTGACTCATGTCCTCGCCCAGATGCACGCCGACGCCGGCTCCGAGGGACTCGCCCAGCGCTACCACCACATCGCCGTGCGGCTGGCCGACCGTGCGGGCGATCCCGTCACCCGTGCGCTCGGCCTGCGGGCGCTGAGCGTGCAGGCACTGCGCCTCGGCCATCTCGGACTCGCCCGGAACCTGGCCGAGTCCGCCGCCGAGTACCAGGGCCCGGCGGCAGTACGGGCCTTCCTGCTGGCGCAACTGTCAGTGGTCAGGGCCTGGAGCGGGGACCGGCGGGGCGCCGTCCACACACTGTCACGCGCGGAGCGCCACGTACTGCGGGCATGGTCGTCCGACGCCACGGCAGAGCCCTTCACCACGTACTCTCCCTCCGCCTTCGCCTACCAGAAGGCCGAGACGCTGGCGGCCCTCGGTGACCGGACCGGGGCCGTGACCGCCCTTCACGCGGCCCTGAACGGCCGTGGCCCGGCACCCAGCCGGGGCCGGGCCCTGGCACGGGCCCGTGCGGCGGAACTCCACTGCGCCGGCGGCGAGTTGGACATGGCCTGCGCGCACTGGGAGAGCTTTCTCCATGAGGCTCCGCAGATAGCGTCCCGCCAGGTCCTGCTGCGAGCCGAGCGGATGCTCCGCCGTCTGAACCCCTATCACAGGCACAGCGCCGCCCGCTCGCTGGTGGAGCGCGCGGCAGCACTCCATTGGCACGGTCAACTCGCGCACGGGTGAGGCGCCGCCGAGCCTGGGAACATGACTGATCCCTTTCTCACCGCAGAGGTGCTGTGCGCGACCTCACCGAACATCCTCGTTCAGCAGTCATCACCCGCTCAGCCTGACCGCGCGGCCACATCAGCGGCATGCCCGTCAGGGCATCCCGATCAACCACGTTCAGGGGAACACGACCGGGAATGCTGACCGATCTTCAGCGAGCCAAGCTCGAACTCCGGTTCAGTCGGCTCGACCCGGACAGCGACGGCTACGTCGACGAGCCCGACTACGTACTCGCCGTCGCCAGAATGGCCGCGGCGATCGGCCGGGCAGCGGACGCGCCCCAGCCAGGCTCGGCTCGCCGAGACCGCACTGCGGAACGTTTGGTGAGAGCTGGCGCAGACGGACACCGACGGCGACGGCCGGCTGAACCTCGTGGAGTTCGTCGACGCCGTGGAACTGCACCCGGACGTCATCGTCCGCGGAGTGAGTGCCACCTCCGACGCGATCTTCGATCTCGACGGCGACGGGCAGTTGGACCAGAAGGAGTTCGCCCGGATGATGGGCGGCTTCCATCTGCCCCCGGACGCCGCGCAGGAGGCCTTCGGCCGGACCGACCAGGACGGCGACGGGGCCATCGGCCGGGACGAGTTCCGGCAGGCCACCATCGACCTGTACACCGGTGACGACCCGCACGCTCCGGGCAACTGGCTCGCGGGACGGGGGACGTGCCTTCGCCGATCCGACCTGGCGGCAACACCGAGTGAGCCGCCCGAGCAGCACCATCAGGTAGAAGACGTCATGGCAGCGTGGGACGGCCAAGTCGTAAGCGGGGGCATCGAGTGGCCGTCCCGTCCGAGCCATCACACGGAACAGGAGCCGACCGAGAAGACGTATTTCCCAGTGCCCCAGAGCAACAGGCCTGACCTGCGAAGACGCCCCACGCGTTCCCGAAATCAATGAGGAGCGTTCCCAGGGTCAATCGAGACGAGCCCCTGACCTGCGGCTTAGTAATTTTCCGCAAGGCCCACGAAGGCGACGAAGGCGGGGCTAATAGGAAACCTTAGCGGATGTGCGCCTACGAGTGTCCGCCGTATAGGGGGCTGCGGAGCGGAACGGCGGGTCAGAGGGCCTCTGACCCGGATCCAGGTGATCGCCCCGGTGCAGCACCAAGACCACGACCTCGCCACAACTACCGCCACAACCAACGCCACAGCCACAGCCACGGAACGATCGCCGAGTACCGTGAGCGGGTTACGCGCAACAAGTGTCCGATGTGGGGGACGGGACATGACATCTCCACTCCCCGGCGGCAGTCAGGAGCCCGCGCCCGTGCAGCGGTGGGAGAAGGAAGGGCTGGCGCGGCTGCAAGCCGCTCTCGTGCGGGACATGCTCCGATTCACGGCGGCATCCCTGGGGGACGGCTCTGTCGTCCGGGGCGTGCTTCCGGGCCCGGACGGGCGAGGCGTGGGGAGGGTGGTCGTCTGGGACGGCCACGACCTCGGGACCTCGGTGGCGTACGACCTGCCTCTGCTCGACCGTCACGGTGACAACATCCCTGTTTGCGATCTGGCTGCTGCTCTGCGGCAGGCAGTGCGCGGGTGGCAGGCGCCCGGCGCTCAACGGACAGCGTCGGGAGCGGGGCACGACCGTGACGGGCACGGCATCCCCGTCGTGGCCGCGGAGAACATCGGGCTGCTCCTGGAGGACGGCCCGGAGTTCGACCTCACGGACGCCCTCCACGGGGCAGCCGCGGGAATCGCCCCGTCCGGAGGGTGCGAATCCGCCGGGGAGCTGTGTCTGCTCGGCTTTCTTCTCCTCGACCGGTACAGCGCGCGTCTCTACATGACCGGCGAGGGGCTGGTCGACGTGGTCGGCCTCGACGTGTCACTTCGCGACGAGGCAGGAACCGTGGCCGTGGGTGTCACGGGCCTGGCCGCGGCCCTGCCCTCTCTCGTCGCCGACGACCAGTTGCGGTACAACCCTTCGGACGCCGTGGACCCGTACTGCTCAAAAGTGTTCGACCTGGCCCACTGGTAGAGCACTGTCGATCACGTGCACGTCCTCTGTGACTGCGTCACCGGTCGCGGCGACGGTGGTACCGAGCGTCCTGACGGCGAACACTCCGACCGGGACGGAGCCCAACCGCGCCCGCGCGCGGACAGCCGTACCCGAAGTCATAGTCCCAGTGCAGGTCCCGGCCCCGGGACCGCGTGAAAACCAGTGGAGCGGCGCCGCTGTGCGCCGTTACCGTGCTGCCGGACCAAGTCGTCTGGGCAAGGACGTGCCGTTGTACACCGTGTGAGACCTCCCGAGTGCTGATTCGTCGCGCGTCGCGTATGTGCGCCGTGCTGCTTTTTGCTGCGGACTTCTCACTGGAACCGGTGTACTTCTGTGCTCGAAAACTGGGTGGTCACGCCCACCTGCCTGCCTCTCGTTCTCCGCCGTTGTCACGTGTGCGCGTCGGAGCGCTTCCGGGCAAGCGGCAAATTCCGCGTCAACGCCCACCACAAGCTCATCGACGCCTGGCTCCTCGTGCTCTGTACGGCGTGCGGGGACACCGCGAAGCTCACGGTCCTGGAGCGGATGAACGTGCGCTCCGTACGACCTGAGCTGCTGGACCGGCTGCATGACAACGACCCCGGCCTAGCAG
The DNA here is from genome assembly GCF_010550245.1 of Streptomyces sp. SID12501. GTDB lineage: Bacteria > Actinomycetota > Actinomycetes > Streptomycetales > Streptomycetaceae > Streptomyces. Next base: position 64,354 of record NZ_JAAGLU010000008.1, on the reverse strand, counting down.
CTGAGTTGCTCCAGGATCCGGTCGTAAGGCGCCGTAATCGCATCGCCCTCGACTGGGACGGCGCCTGGTGCCTCGACACCGGCGGACCGGGCCACCCGGACCGACTGGACCGCGCGGACCGCGAGGTGCTCGACGTCTCGGTCCGCTTCGCGGCGCGGATCCCTGTCCGGCCGGTGCGGCTGATCGCTGAAGGGTGCGGTCTTTCGCGGTCCGAGGTCGAGAGACTGGTCGCGGAGGGGAGTCTCGTCTCGGCAGTCCGGCTGGGCGGTAGGCTCTCCGGCGACTTCACCTTCACGCTCAAGGGCTGAACCCGCCTCGGGCCGGAGCCGCCGCCGACGGCCGGAGGGAGAGCCCGGTGAGGTTCTCGTCGGGGGCGCCAGCAGCTCGCGGCCCCCTGACCTCCCACCGGGGCCGTGTCCCTACCGGACCAGGCAGGGCCGTTTCCCGTCGAACTCCCACCCCGGTACCAGATACCGCATCCCGAGTGCGTCGTCCCGCGCCCCCAGTGCCTTCTCCCGGTACAGCTCATGTGCCGCGAGCACCCGCTCCATGTCCACCTGGACGCCCAGCCCCGGCGCGTCCGGCACCGCGATCTCGCCGCCGACGATCTGCGGTGGAGCGACCGTGAGGCGTTCCAGGCCCTCCTGCCAGATCCAGTGGGTGTCGAGGGCGTTGTACTCGCCGGGGGCCGCCGCGCCGCAGTGGGTGACCATGGCCAGGGAGATGTCGAAGTGGTTGTTGGAGTGGCAGCCCCAGGTCAGGCCCATCGCGTTGCACAGCTGGGCCACGCGTACCGAGCCCTGCATGGTCCAGAAGTGCGGGTCGGCCAGCGGGATGGAGACCGACTGGAGGGCCAGGGCGTGGGTCAGTTGCCGCCAGTCCGTGGCGATCATGTTGGTCGCCGTGGGCAGGCCGGTCGCCCGGCGGAACTCGGCGAGGATCTCGCGCCCGGAGTAGCCGTCCTCCGCGCCGCAGGGGTCCTCGGCGTAGGCCAGCGTGCCGTTCAGGGGTGTGCACAGCTCGATCGCCTCGCGCAGCGACCACGCGCCGTTCGGGTCGAGGGTGATCCGGGCTTCCGGGAAGCGGTCCTTCAGCGCCCGTACGGCCTTGACCTCCTCCGCGCCCTCCAGGACACCGCCCTTGAGCTTGAAGTCGCGGAAGCCGTAGCGGGCGTGGGTGGCCTCGGCCTGGCGGACGATCGCCTCCGGGGTCAGGGCTTCCTCGTGCCGGACGCGGTACCAGTCGACGTCCGAGTCCGGCTCGCGGACGTAGTCCAGGTCGGTCCGGTCCGGGTCGCCGACGTAGAAGAGATAGCCCAACACCCGTACGGAATCACGCTGTTGGCCGTCGCCGAGCAAGGCTGCGACCGGTACGTCCAGGTGCTGGCCGAGGAGGTCGAGGAGGGCCGACTCGACGGCCGTCACCGCGTGCACGGTGGTGCGCAGGTCGAAGGTCTGGGCGCCGCGTCCGCCCGAGTCGCGGTCGGCGAACCGGGCCCCGATCTCCGCCAGGACGCGCTTGTAGTCGCCCACCTTCGCCCCGACGACCAGGGACTCGGCGTCGCGCAGCGTCCGCGTGATCTGCTCGCCGCCCGGGACCTCACCGAGTCCCGTACGGCCCTCCGAGTCGGTGAGGATCACGATGTTGCGCGTGAACCAGGGGCCGTGGGCGCCGGAGAGATTCAGCTCCATGCTGTCCCGGCCCGCGACCGGATAGACGGAGAAGGAGGTGACGGTCGGCGGGCTCGTGCCGGTACTCGTACGCGTACTCATGGTCATCGAAATCCTTGCGCGCAGACTGCGTATGTGGATGCTGTCCATGTATGTAGATAGAGACTAAATGAGTGAACGAGCGGGGGCAACGGGAGGGGCGGCTACGCCAACGGCACCCGGGTGAACCTTCCCGCCGTCCGCAGTTCCCCCTCGATCCGCGAAGCGGTCCCGTACAGCTCCGGCAGTACCTCCGACACACACTGCTCCGCCGTACGCCGGGTCGTGTGCATCGCGACGTTCACCGCCGCGACGACCCGTCCCGTACGGTCCCGCACCGGGACCGCGATCGACCGCAGTCCCTCCTCCAACTCCTCGCTCACCAGGGCGTATCCCTGCTCCCGCACCTCCGCCAGCACCCGTGCGAAGGCCACCGGGTCCGTCACGGTGTGCGGAGTGAGCGGGGCCAGGTCCCGCACCGGTCGCTCCGCCTCCGGTATGTCGGCCAGCAGTACCCGGCCCATCGAGGTCGGGTACGCCGGAAGCCGCGTCCCGACGGTGATGTTGGCGCTCATGATGCGCCTCGTCGCCACCCTCGCCGTGTACTGGATCTCCGCCCCCGAACCCGCCCTCGAATCCGCCCCGGAACCCGCCCCGGAATCCGCCCCGGAACCCGCCCCCGCATCCCCCGACAGGACCGCCAGTGACGCCGACTCCTCGACGCGCCCCGCGAGTTCGGCCAGGTAAGGGGCGGCGATCTCGGGCAGGGAGGTGTGGGAGAGGGGCGGGAAGCCCAGGGACAGGACCCGGGGGGTGAGGGTGAAGGTGCGGCCGTGGGCCTCGACGTACCCCAGGTGCTCGTAGGTGATCAGGGACCGGCGTGCGGTCGCCCTCGCCAGGCCCGTGGCCCGCGCGACCTCGGTCAGGGTCAGCTCGGCGCGGGACTCGCCGAAGGCCGTCAGGACGGTGAGGCCCCTGGCCAGGGACTCGACGAACTCCCGGCCCAGTTCCTGCTTCGAGGCTCCGGTCCAGGCGGCCAGGCCGGAGGGGGGCGCCGGTGTCCCGGCCGGCGGGCGCACCCGCAGCTCGGCCTCCATCGCGGCCACCGTCGCGCGAAGGCGCGGCAGCAGGTCGTCGCGCAGATCGGTCGCCGTACGGCGGCTCGTGTGGCTGACGACGCTCGCGACACAGGCCACCCGGCCCGTACGGGGGTCCCGTACGGGTACGGAGACGGCGACCAGCCCCGGCTCGATCAGCTGGTCGTCCAGTGCCCAGCCGGCGACGCGGGCCCGCTCGACGGACGCCTCGAAGTCGGCGCCCGAGACGGCGCCCGAGTCGGAGGGGCGGGGCGGAACGGCGGGGAAGCCGTGGTCGCCCGGGTCCGCCGACCGGCGTTCGCGCCAGTGGTCCCAGTCGGCGGCCGTCCACTCGGTGGCGAACAGCGGGCCGGGGGCGGTGCGTTCGGCGGGGAGCAGGTCGCCGATGCGGAAGCTGAGGGACATCGCGCGGCGGCGGGTGGCCTGGTGGATGAACCGGATGCCGTCCCGGTCGCCGACCGCGAGCGACACCGACTCGTCCAGCTCGTCGGCGAGGGCGTCCGCGTGCGCGTCGAGAAGGGCGGGCAACCGGAGGGCAGCCAGATAGGCGTTGCCGAGTTCCATCAGCCGAGGGGTGAGAACCGCGTCCCGGCCGTCGAGACGGACGTACCCCATGCGGGCGAGCGTCGCCGTGATCCGGTCCACCGTGGAACGGGCCAGGCCGGTCGCGCGCTCAAGACCGCTCAGGCTCAGCGTCCCGCCCGCCTCGGTCAGTCGCCGCAGCACGGCGATCCCGCGCATCAGCGGGGCGACGGCCTCGGTGGGCACGGGACCGTCCAGGACCGGTGGGACATTCGTGGCGGGGGCAACCATGGGCACACCGTAATGCCCGCACGGAGACCCCTGAGGCGTACGCCCGGCACCCCCGACCTGCTCCCGGCTCACCGCCGGGTGATCGTCACCCGGTAGTTCCCGTCGAGGTCCGCGCTCGTCACGGCGATCTGGATGCCGCGCCTCGGGTCCTTGAAGGTCTCGCCGGGTGCGAAGGGCGCGTCGGAGAGCTCCGCGTGGACGTTCGGGCTGCGCGTGCAGCCGCCGCTGCCCCGGTGGGAGTCGTACACCGTGACCGGGCCGCGGCCGGTGTCGACGTTCGCGTCGACCCGGTAGATCAGCACGCCCGGCCGGCACACCGTCTCGTCGTTGCCCTCGCGCGTACGCAGCTCAAGGGCGTACCCCGTACGGGAGTTGACCGGGACGAAGACCAGTTTCGCGCCGCCGGGACGGGCCAGCGGGGTGAGGATGTACTCCGTCGTCCCGGCCGTCACCGCGCAGCCGACCTGCGAGGGGTCCAGCCAGCCGAGCTTCCACTTGTGCCAGCCGAGCAGGTCGTTGTTGGCCCCCCAGTCCTCGCTCATGATGTCCCAGTGGCCGACCGCGCCCCCGCCGGCCTGCGTGTACAGGTCGGGCAGCCCGAACACATGGCCGTTCTCGTGCGGGAGGACGCGGTAGCCCGTGGTGTCGTACGAACCGGAGCCGTCGTCCTGCCGGGAGTAGACGAAGGACGCGTTGGCGACGGGCACCCCGTCCGCGACCGGCGCCTCCCTGTTCCCGGCGAAGGTGACGGACAGGACGGTGTCCAGGGCGGAGGGGCCCGCGTTCGGGGTGACCAGCACGTTCAGCAGGTCGTACGAGCGGAAGTCGACCGTCGGGTCGGCGGCGGCCACGATGTCGTGGACGAGTCTGCGGTAGCCGGGGTCGAAGGGCGCGCCGCGCTCTATGCCGTACGAGCGGAAGGTCCGGGGCATCCGCAGCCAGCCGGCGATGGGGGCCTCGGGGCGGTAGTCGAGGCGGCCGTACGAACTGGTGGTGAACCAGTCCCGGGTCTGCGGGAAGAACTCCGAGAGCCGGTCGAGGGCGCTGCCCTGGCCGGGGGCGTCGGAGAAGTCGACCATCAGGTTCAGCGCGCGGACGGTGCCGGTGGAGCGGGAGTAGCCGGCCGGGGTGGGCAGTCCCTCGGACATCTGGACGCCGAGGCCGCCCCGGATCGCGCAGGGGCCGATCGGGGAGGTGCGGGCCAGCGCGACGGAGCCCGCGGCCGTCGTGGACCCCCTGGTGAGGTGCCCGGTGCCGGCCGAGGTGCTGACCGCGAGGGTCAGCGCGGCCACGGACACCAGGGCCGCTGCCCGGCGGGGGCGCAGGGGACCCGGCGGGCGTATCCGACGACGGCTGGACGGCTGCTGCATGCACGGACCCCTCGCGCCACGGCAGCCGCCGGTCTCGGACTGCACCCTTTTGATCACCCTGTGTCGAGGTCGGCGCGGGCGCGCGCTGGAGGAGACCGATCGTGGGTTTCTCGCCGAAGCGCATGTGACCCAGGTCACATGGAATCTCTTCCGATCCGGGAAATAACCGGGGACCGATTCCCCGTTTAGCCATGTGTCCGAGCGAAACGGGGACTGTTTCCCCGGATCGCAACACAGGGTTCACGAACAACGTTCACGAACACCATTCATGAAGGAGTACGCCGTGCAGACCGCGATCCCCGTGCAGAAGGTGACCCGGCCCCGCGCCGACGCCCTGCGCAACCGGGAGCGGATCGTCACCGCCGCCCGCGAGATGTTCGTCGAGTTCGGCGCCGAGGTGCCGATCGACGAGATCGCCCGCCGGGCCGGGGTCGGCAATGCCACGGTGTACCGCAACTTCCCGGACCGGGAGGCCCTCGTGCGGGAGGTCGTCTGCTCGGTCATGGACCGTACGTCCGAGGCGGCGGAGCTGGCGCTCGCCGAGACCGGCGACGCCTTCGCGGCGCTGGAGCGCTTCGTGCACGTCACCGCCGACGAGCGGATCGGCGCGCTCTGCCCGATGATGTCCAGCACCTTCGACCAGCACCACCCGGACCTGGAGGCCGCGCGGGAGCGGGTCGAACAGCTCACCGGGGAGATCATGGACCGCGCCAAGGCGGCCGGCCGGCTCCGCACCGACGTGGGCGTGGGCGACGTGATGGTCGTCGTGTCCCAGCTCAGCCGCCCTCCGGCGGGCACGGCGTGCACAAACATCGACGGCTTCGTGCACCGGCACCTGCAGATCTTCCTGGACGGGCTGCGGTCCCCGGCGCCCTCCGTACTGCCCGGCACGACCGTGACGATGGAGGACCTGCGCGGCTCCTGACCGATTAGTCCAGCGCATCACCCGAGTCGCCCCTCACGCCAAGCTTCCAGTCGTCAACGTCGACGTACTGATCCCTTTCACGTCCTTTTTCCTCACGAAGTCCCGAAGTGGGTATCTCCATGTCCGAAACAGCCCAGGCTGTCGCCGCCAAGGCGTCGGCTCCCGACTCCAACCGCTGGAAAGCGCTCACCTTTATCGCGCTCGCCCAGCTGATGGTCGTGCTCGACGCGACCATCGTGAACATCGCGCTTCCCTCCGCCCAGCAGGACCTGGGGATATCGGACGGCAACCGCCAGTGGGTCATCACGGCCTACGCCCTGGCCTTCGGCGGACTGCTGCTCTTCGGCGGCCGGATCGCCGACATCTGGGGCCGCAAGAACACCTTCGTCACCGGTCTGATCGGCTTCGCCGCGGCCTCCGCCCTGGGCGGCGCCGCGACGAACGAGGCGATGCTGCTCGGCTCCCGCGCACTGCAGGGTGCCTTCGGCGCGCTGCTGGCGCCCGCCGCGCTCTCCCTGCTCGCCGTGATGTTCACCGACGCCAAGGAACGCGCCAAGGCGTTCGGCATCTACGGTGCGATCGCCGGTGGCGGTGGCGCCGTGGGCCTGATCCTCGGCGGCTTCCTCACCGAGTACCTGAACTGGCGCTGGACGTTCTTCGTGAACATCCCGTTCGCGATCGTCGCCGCCCTCGGTGCGTACTTCGTCATCCGTGAGCCGTCCGGCAGCCGCAACCGCTCGCCGCTCGACATCCCGGGTGTCGTCCTGTCCACCCTCGGTCTGGTCTCCCTCGTCTACGGCTTCACGCGGGCCGAGTCCGAGGGCTGGAGCGACTCCCTGACGATCGGCCTGTTCGTCGCCTCGGCAGTCCTCCTCGCGACCTTCGTGTTCGTCGAGTCCAAGGTCAAGGCCCCGCTGCTGCCCCTGCGTGTCATCACCGAACGCAACCGCGCCGGTGTCTACCTCTCGCTCGGCCTCGCGATCATCTCGATGTTCGGCCTGTTCCTCTTCCTGACCTACTACCTGCAGATCGTGAAGGGCTACACGCCGGTCAAGACCGGCTTCGCCTTCCTGCCGATGATCGCGGGCATGATCACGGGCTCCACCCAGATCGGTGCCCGACTGATGACCCGCGTCCCGGCGCGGCTGCTGATGGGCCCCGGCTTCCTGGTCGCCGCGCTCGGCATGCTGCTGCTGACCCAGATGGAGATCGGCTCCTCGTACGCGGCCCTGCTCCTGCCGGCCATGCTCCTGCTCGGCCTCGGCATGGGTACGGCGTTCATGCCGGCCATGTCCCTGGCCACGCTGGGCGTCGAGCCGCGTGACTCCGGTGTCGCCTCCGCGATGGTCAACACCTCGCAGCAGGTGGGCGGCGCGATCGGTACGGCCCTGCTGAACACGATCGCCGCCTCCGCCACCACGTCGTACCTCGCCGACCACATCGGCAACGCGACCTCCCGCTCCCAGCAGCAGCTGGTCCAGCTCGAAGCCATGGTCGAGGGCTACACCAGCGCCATCTGGTTCGCCGTCGGCATCCTGGTCGCCGCCTCGGCCATCGCGTTCACCTTCATCACCGCCGGTGCCCCGGACATGAGTTCGGTCAGCGGTGAGGGCGCCGAGGAGGAGCTGAAGGTTCCGGTGGTCGCCCACTGACCCCGGCCGCCGTCCCCGTCGTACCCTTCGGGCCACTGCGTACGTCACGCGGGGTGGGGACACCTCGTGACGTACGACCCCAGGATCTGCCCTGGTTCCGCTCAACGGAGCCAGGGCAGATCCGCGTTCGCGTCCTTCGGCTGGAGGCCCTGGGCAACGATGTCCATGACGTCGTGGAGTGTCTTGCGCTGCTCGTCGCTGATCCGGTCGAACAGGGCCTGCCGTACGGCGCTCACATGGCCGGGCGCGGTGCGCCGGAGCACCTCCTGGCCCTGGTCGGTCAGGACCGCGAACTGGCCGCGCTTGTCCGAGGGACAGTCCTCGCGGCGCACCCAGCCGTTCTTCTCCAGCCGGGCGATGGCGTGCGAGAGACGGGAGCGGGTGATCTTGGCCTTCATCGCCAGCTCGGTCATGCGCAGCCGTCCGTCCGCCTGTTCGCCGAGGCCGACCAGCAGGCCGTAGTAGACGTGCGGCATGCCCGCGTCACGCTGGAGCTGGCGGTCGAGATGGTCCTCGAGAAGGGTGACTGCGTGCATGTAGGCGCGCCACGTGCGCTGCTCCTCGTCGGTGAGCCAGCGGGGCTCCTCGTCAGATGTAGATGCCGTATTCATGTACTCCACTCTACGTTCCCCGTCCTTGAATTTTAAACCAAAACGATGTATGTTCAGTATGCGAGAAGCTTGAGACTTCAAGATGCAGACTTGAAGTGGGAACGGTAAAGGTCCCGGGAAGGGAGCAGTCGACATGTCCGCCGACATCCAGGAGCGCATGCCCGCGCTCTACATCAGTCACGGCGCCCCTCCGCTGGCGGACGACCCGATCTGGCCCGGCGAACTCGCCGCCTGGTCGGCCGACCTGCCCCGCCCCAAGGCGATCCTGATGGTCTCCGCACACTGGGAAGAGGCCCCGCTCGCCCTCGGTGCCATCGAAACGATCCCCCTCGTCTACGACTTCTGGGGCTTCCCCGAGCACTACTACCAGGTCGAGTACGCCGCCCCGGGCGCCCCCGAACTCGCCGAGTCCGTACGCAAGCTGCTGCGGGCCCCCGGTATGCCCGTCCAGGACGTCCCGGACCGCGGTCTCGACCACGGCGCGTACGTCCCGCTGGTGGAGATGTTCCCCGAGGCGGACATTCCTGTCCTCCAGATCTCGATGCCGACCCTCGACCCGGTGAAACTGATGGACATCGGCCGCAAACTCGCCCCACTGCGTGACGAGGGCGTGCTGATCGTCGGATCCGGCTTCTTCACCCACAATCTGGCCGCCCTGCGGCACTCGGGCCCCGGAGTGCCCACCTGGTCGAGCGAGTTCGACGACTGGGGCCGTCGTGCGCTGGAGACACGCGACGTGGACGGCCTGCTGGACTTCCTGAACAAGGCTCCCGCGGGCCGGTACGCCCACCCGCGCACCGAGCACTTCGCCCCGCTCTTCGTGACGATGGGCGCCGCCGACCTGGCCGGCGAGCTGGACTCCCAGAAGTCGGTCATCGACGGCTTCTGGCTGGGAATGGCCAAGCGGTCGGTCCAGTTCGGCTGACCCCTGCGGGCCGGCGGTCTGCCCCTTCGGGCAGGTGCCCGGCGGCCGGAAGGGCCACCGGATCGGGTGCGGGAAGGGGCATCAGAGCTCCTTCTCGTACCAGGCCACATCCCAGTAACGGCCGAACTTGCGGCCCACCTCGCGGTACGTGCCGACGTACCGGAACCCGAAGCGTTCGTGCAGCCGCACGGACGCTTCGTTCGGTGGCACGACCCCCGCCAGAGCGCGATGCACGTCCTCGCCGGACAGGGCCTCGAAGAGAGCCTCGTAGAGCAGGGTGCCGACACCGCGCCCGCCCGCGTCCGGGGCGAGATAGACGGTGACCTCGACGGTGGTGCCGTAGGCCGGCTTCGCGCGGAAGGGGCCGGATGTGGCATACCCCAGAATCCGCTGTGAGTCCACATCTGTGGCAACCATCAGGCGGTGCGGGCCGTCTTCAGGGTAGGAGAGCAGCCAAGGGCGACGCTCCTGAGGTGTGAAGATTTTGATGTCGAAAGTGGTGGGTGTCTCCCGCACGTAGTGGTTGTAGAGATCGGTGAGGGCGACGAGATCATCCTCGACACCCGGCCTGACCTGCACTTTTGTGCGTTCCGGCGACATTGGACCTCCTCTGTGGCGGCGCAGGATACTGCAAGATCAGAAAAACATGGGGACGGGTTGGGAATTCTGTCCTGATTCCAGTCGTTGTTTTGTTCAGAAGCTGGGCACGCGAGGAGTGTGCTGAGCGTTCAGTAATCAACAGAGATACCCAGGACCACCCGCTGGCCCACCATCGCAAGGGAGCAAGCATGGCAACCCGTGCCGTCGCCCGTCGTACGTCGTCCGCCACCGGCGGGACCGTCGGCGGCGCACGCAGTGTTCGCGCCCATGGCGGCGAGATCGCCGACCGCGACCTGGTCGGCATGTACTTGGACGAGATAGCCCGGACCCCGCTGCTCGACGCCGCGAAGGAGGTCGAGCTGTCGCAGACCATCGAGGCCGGTGTGTTCGCGCGTCAGATCCTCGACGGCGAGACAGAGGCCGACGCCGAAGCCACCGCCCCGGAGCTGGAGGCGCTCGTCGCCGACAGCGAGCGGGCCAAGGACGTCTTCATCCGCTCCAACCTGCGGCTGGTCGTCGCCGTGGCGCGCCGCTACCCCCGCAGCGGCCTGCCCCTTCTCGACCTGATCCAGGAGGGCAACGCCGGCCTGGTGCGCGCGGTCGAGAAGTTCGACTACCGCAAGGGCTTCAAGTTCTCGACGTACGCCACCTGGTGGATCCGGCAGGCCATCACCCGTTCCATAGCCGACCAGTCGCGCACGATCCGCCTCCCCGTCCACCTGGTGGAGGAGCTGGGCCGGATCCGTCGCGTGCAGCGCGAGTTCAACCGCAAGCACGGGCGTGACCCGGAACCCGCGGAGATCGCCGCCGAACTGGACACGAACGCGGCGCGCGTGGTCGACGTCCTGGACTGGGCCCGCGACCCGGTCTCGCTGAACATGCCGGTGGACGACGAGGGTGAGACCCAGTTCGGCGACCTCCTGGAGGACACGTCGGCGGTGTCGCCCGAGCAGTCCGTGCTGACCCTGCTGCGCAGCGAGGAACTGGACGACCTGATCGGACGCCTCGACCAGCGCACGGCCTCCATCATCAAGATGCGGTACGGCATCGTCGACGGCCGGGAGCGGACGCTGACGGAGGTCGGCAAGGAGCACGGGCTGACCCGTGAGCGGATCCGGCAGATCGAGAAGCACGCGCTGATGGAGCTGAAGAAGCTGGCCCGGGACACCGGGTTCGACGCGGTGGCGTAGTTCCCCGCACCCCTCAGGGGGCGCATTCGGGGGCTTCGCGCGCCGGGAGGCGTACGACTGTTGGTGGTCGCGTGCGCGGGGTGGCGGAAGGCCGCGCAAAGACAGCGGTGCAAGGCTGCTTCAAACCACCGGGTCCGGGGCACAAGACCTCAGGGCCCAGGACTCGGGTCCGGGCGGTGACGCCTCGGACCCCCTGAGCCGAGTCCCGACGCAACCCCCCCCAGCGTCGGGGCTCTCCCCGAGCCGGGCTTCGGCACCTACCCCCCCCAGGTGCCGGGGCCCGGCTCTCTTTTGCGCTCTCTGCTGCCTGGTGGATCGCTTGAGGTGCCCGACAGTCGGTCCAAGGGCGGGGCACCCCGTACCTGAACCCCGGGGTGGCCCGCCGAATGGCAGATTGTGCCACAGCGGCATAACGTGACGTCCGTGTCCCACCCAAGCTCCCTCACCGAACGGCGAAAGCACGAGACCCGGATGGAGATCGCCCTGGTGGCGGGGCGGCTCTTCGTGACGCACGGGCTGCGGGCAACCCGCGCCGAGGACATCGCCCAGGCCGCCGGAGTCGCTCCGCGCACCTTCTACCGCTACTTCGCCACCAAGGAAGAGGCCATCGGCCCCCTGTTCGGCGCGGGCACGGAGCGCTGGGCCAAGGCGGTGCGCGAGGCCCCGGCCGCGCTGTCCGTACCGCAGGCCCTGGAGCACGGGGCACGGCAGGTGCTGACGCCCGGCGCCGGGGTGTCGCTGGGCGCCCTGGACCGGGCCCGCACCCTGCTCAGGCTGGCAGAGGAGAGCCCCGGTCTGCTGCGGGTGTGGGCGGAGCGGTGCCTCACGTCGGAACGTGCGCTGGCCCAGGCGCTGGCCTCCCGGGGCCTGGGTCCGGCCGGCTCGCCCGAGACGCGCTTCACCGCCGCCGTCGCCAGTGCCGCCGTACGCGTCGCTTTCGAGTCCTGGTCGGCCGGGGACGCCCCGGCGGACGGTCCGACCGGCCCGGCGGCACTGGCGGTGCGCAACCTGGGGACACTGCGGGACTTCCCGTGGAGCGGCGCGAGCTCCTGAGGCACGAGTTCCCATGGGCTGCCGGTCAGCTGCCCGCCGCCCGGGTCATCCGGGCCCCCAGATCCCTCACCCGCTCGACCAGTTCGGCCGGTTCCCGGACCGTGAACTCGCAGTCGGCCGACGCGAGCCGCACCGCCAGCCACTCCACCGGGTCGCTGACCGAGGAACGGATGCGGCAGCTGCGCTCGTCGACGGGTTCGGGGGTGCCGATCCAGACCGGGATGCGGGCGGCGACATACGCGGCCGGGGCGGCGAACGTCGCCTCGAACACGTAGGCCTCCTGCCGTACGTACATCGAGCGGCGCAGATACTCCGCCGCGTCGCCCGTCGGCAGCTCGCGCGGGGTGAAGCGGGCGCCCGTCGCCACCGGGTCGCTGACCCGGTCGACGCGGAAGGTGCGCCAGTCGGCGCGGTCGAGGTCGTAGGCGACGAGATACCAGCGGCGGCCGGTCGACACGAGCCGGAAGGGCTCGGTCAGGCGCTTGGTGGGGGTGCCGTCCTTGGCACGGTAGGCGAACCGCAGCCGCTCCTGACCGGCCACCGCCGATGCCATCACGGTCAGTGTCTCGGGCGCGATGACCGCACCGTCTCCGCTGGTCAGCGGAGTGGTCGCGGCCTGGAGGGTGGACACGCGGCGGCGCAGTCGGGACGGCAGGACCTGCTCCAGCTTGGCCAGCGCCCGTACGGAGGCCTCGTCCAGCCCTTCGACCGCGTGCCCGGCGCCCGCCCGCAGCCCGACGGCGATCGCCACCGCCTCCTCGTCGTCGAGCACCAGTGGGGGCATCGCCTTGCCCGCGACGAGCCGGTACCCGCCGTCGGAACCCTTGGTCGCCTGCACGGGATAACCGAGTTCACGCAGCCGGTCGATGTCCCGCCGCACGGTGCGCCGGGACACCCCGAGCCGGTCGGAGAGCTCGCTGCCCGGCCACTCGCGGGGCGTCTGGAGGAGTGAGAGGAGCTGAAGGAGCCGGGCCGGTGTGTCCGTCGTCATGGGTTCGAGGATGCCGCACCACTAGGACATGATCTGACCTAATGGGGTTCTAGGTTGAACACATGACCTCCACCGAAACACCGCCCGGCCTCGCTGTCGTGCCGGACCGGCGACGCTGGTTCGCCCTCGCCATCGTGATGACCGCGGCCTTCATGGACCTCGTCGACGTCACGATCGTCAACGTCGCGATCCCGTCCATCCAGCGCGAGGCCGGTGCCTCCTTCAGCCAGATCCAGTGGATCACGGCCGGCTACGCGCTCGCCTTCGCCGCCGGCCTCGTCACCGGCGGACGGCTCGGCGACATCCACGGCCGCAAGCGGCTGTTCCTCGTCGGTATCGGCGGCTTCACCCTCGCCTCCGCCCTCTGCGGCTTCGCCGTGAACCCGGAGATGCTGGTCGCCTCCCGCATCCTCCAGGGCGGTATGGCGGCGATGATGGTGCCGCAGGTCCTGTCGATCGTCCACGCGACCTTCCCGGCGCACGAGCGCGGCAAGGTGTTCGGCCTCTTCGGCGCGATCGTCGGCCTGGGCGCGGTGACCGGTCCGCTGCTGGGCGCGCTGCTGACGGAGTGGGACCTGTTCGGCCTCGGCTGGCGGCCGATCTTCCTGATCAACCTGCCGGTCGGCATCGCGGGACTGATCCTGGGCCACCGTTTCATCACGGAGTCGAAGGCCCCGCGGGCCATGAAGCTGGACCTCGTCGGCGTCGCCCTCGTGACCCTGGGCCTGCTGATGCTGCTCTACCCGCTGATCCGCGGGAGCGAGCTGGGCTGGCCGCTGTGGGGGTATCTGTCGATGGCGGGCTCGCTCGGTGTCTTCGGCGCGCTGGTGGCGTACGAGAAGCGCAAGACGCGGATCGACGGTTCGCCGCTGGTCGAGCTGTCGCTGTTCAGGGTGAAGAGCTTCGCCGCGGGCATCGCCGTGCAGACCGTCTTCGGGGTCGGCCTGGGCATCTTCTTCCTGGTGTGGACGCTGTACATGCAGATCGGGCTCGGCTGGAGCGCCCTGCGGGCCGGGCTGACCGGCGTGCCCTTCTCGATCGCGGTGTCGGTGGCGGCCGGGATGTCCGTCCAGAAACTGGTCCCGCACTTCGGCCGCAAGGTGCTCCAGGCGGGCGCCCTGGTGATGGGCCTCGGCGTACTGATCTACATCTGGGAGTCCGGCCGCTACGGCCTGGCCATCGCCTCCTGGCAGATGGCGCTCCCGCTGGTCGTCATGGGTGCCGGCATGGGCCTGATCGTCGCCCCGCTGACGGACGCGGTGCTCTCGGAGGTGCCGAAGGAGCACGCCGGGTCGGCGTCCGGGCTGATCAACACCGTGCAGCAGGTGGGTTATGCGCTCGGGCTCGGGCTGGTGTCGGTGGTGTTCTTCGGGGCGATGGGGGACCGGCTCGCGCCGAGCGAGGTGGGGCCGGCGTTCGTGGACGCCTTCCAGAACGCGCTGGGGTGGGTGGCCGGGCTGATGGGCGTGATCTTCCTGGTGATGTTCGCGCTGCCGGCGCGGGGCGTGGTGGCGGACGGGCCGGACGGGCCGGACGCGGCGGAGGCCGGGGCCGGGGAGGAGCGGGGGAAGGTGCTCGTCGGCTGAGCGAGCAGAACCGACCAAGAGCGGTGGAGCGGGGCCCGGCACCAGGTGCCGGGCCCTTTCCGCTGCGCGTATCCAGCCCAGTATCTCCACAGAAGCCTGATTGTGTCCGCATCACGCCCGAATCTGTTTACTTTCCGGAAATCCGGGCGTAGCCTCCGAATGAATCCACAAGTTCGGGCATCAGTGGGCATCGGCCGGAGGTAAACGGACATGTACGCACCGGAGCGGCAGCAGGAGATCCTGCGGCTCGCCCGTGACGGCGGGCGGGTGGACGTGCTGTCCCTCGCCGAGCAGTTCCAGGTCACCGCGGAGACCGTCCGGCGGGACCTGAAGGCGCTGGACCGCGCGGGACTCCTACGGCGTGTGCACGGCGGGGCCATACCGGCCGGCCGCCTCGACTTCGAGCCGGACCTCACCGAGCGCGAGTCGACCCACGCCGACGAGAAGGACCGCATCGCCAAGGCCGCCCTCGCCGAGCTGCCCGCCGAGGGCACCCTGATCCTCGACGCCGGCTCGACGGTCGCACGCCTCGCCGCCGCCATCCCGCTGGACGCGACGCTCACCGTCGTCACGCACAGCCTCCCGATCGCGGCCCGCCTCGCCGACCACCCCGGCATCCAGCTGCACCTCGTCGGAGGGCGCGTCCGGCACCGTACCCGCGCCGCCGTGGACGCCTGGGCGCTGCGGGCGTACGGCGAGATCCGCGCCGACGTCGCGTTCGTGGCCGCCAACGGGTTCTCCGCCGAGCGCGGGCTGACCACGCCCGACCTCGCCGAGGCCGCCGTGAAGCGGGCCGCCGTGGAGGCCGCCCGCCGAGTGGTGCTCCTCGCCGACTCGACGAAGCACGGCCAGGAGCACTTCGCCCGCTTCGGCGACCTGGGCGACGTGGACCTGCTGATCACCGACAGCGGGCTGAGCCCCGAGGACGTCACCAGCCTCGAGCACAGCGGCGGCACGGAAGTGCTCTGTGTCTAGAAACGAGTGCGCATGATCCTCACCGTCACCCCCAACCCGTCCCTCGACCGTACGTACGAGGTGCCGTCGCTCGACCGCGGCGAGGTCATCCGGGCCACCGGCGAACGCATGGACCCGGGCGGCAAGGGCGTCAACGTCTCGCGGGCCGTCGCCGCCGCCGGGCAGCGCACCGTGGCCGTGCTGCCGCTGGGCGGCGCGCCCGGAGCGCTCGTCGCCGCCCTGCTCGACGCCCAGGGCATCGAGGTCGCGCCGGTGCCGATCTCCGGGGCCACCCGCTCCAACATCGCGCTCGCCGAAGCCGACGGTGTGCTGACGAAGATCAACGCACCGGGTCCCGAACTCTCCGCCGCCGAGCAGGAGTTGCTCCTGGAGACCGTGCGCCGGCAGTCGGCCGAGGCAGACTGGATCGCCTGCTGCGGCAGCCTGCCGCGCGGTCTCGCCCCCTCCTGGTACGCCGACCTCGTCGCCCGTACGCACGCCGCGGGCGCGCGGATCGCCCTCGACACCTCGGGACCGGCCCTGCTGGCGGCCCTCCGCGAGCGGCCCGACGTCGTCAAGCCGAACGCCGAGGAGCTCGCCGAAGCGGTCGGCCGTCCCCTCGCCACGATCGGCGACGCCGTCAAGGCCGCCGAGGAACTGCGCGAACTCGGCGCGGGCGCCGTCCTCGCCAGCCTCGGCGCCGACGGGCAGCTGCTCGTCAACGGCTCCGGCACCTGGTTCGGCAGCGCGCGCGTCGACACCGTACGCAGCAATGTGGGCGCCGGTGACTCCTCGCTCGCCGGTTTCCTGATCGCAGGCGGCAGCGGACCCGAAGCCCTTGCCTCCGCCGTCGCGCACGGCGCCGCAGCCGTCCAGCTGCCCGGCAGCGTGATGCCGACGCCGGCCGACCTCGACCTGTCTGCCGTGACGGTGACGAGCGAGGTACCCGTGGACCGCGTACTGAGGGAGCCGGTGTCATGAGCTCCCGGTTGTCCGCCCTCCCTGATCCGGCCCGCTGTCTTCGAGCACGCCGCAGCCGTCCGGCTGCCCGGCAGTGTGATGCCGCTGAGGGAGCCCGCGTCATGGGTTCCCCACCGCGCGTCCCCCCTGAACCGGCCCTGACGCGGCGGGGCTCCCCCGGCCCCGCCGCAGCCACCCCCAGGAACCCCCATCGCAGTACCCGTACCAACCCCGTCCCCAGCCCCGCCCACCCCACGCCCAGGGCGCAACTCGTGCGAAGGAGCCCGCGATGAGCGAGATGATCACCGCGGACCTGGTCGATCTCGATCTCGACCTGTCCGCCCAGACCAAGGACGCGGCTGCCCGTGCCCTCGCCGAGCGCATGGTGGCGAAGGGGCGGGTTACCGACCTCGACGGCTTCCTCGCCGACGTGGCCGCCCGCGAGGCGCAGATGCCGACCGGCCTCGACGGCGGCATCGGCATCCCGCACTGCCGAAGCGAACACGTGACCGAGCCGACCCTCGCCTTCGGGCGCAGTGCCGCCGGGATCGACTTCGGGGCGGCGGACGGACCCGCCGACCTGATCTTCCTGATCGCGGCCCCGGCCGGCGCCGACGACGCCCACCTGACGATCCTCTCGTCGCTGGCCCGCCAGCTGATGAACGACGAGTTCACAGCGGCGCTGCGGTCGGTGGGCGACGCGGCGAGCGCCGCCGCGCTGATCCGCGGCGACGAGGCGCCGACCGTCGGCACCGCCGACGCCGATGACTCCGCGGCGGTTTCGGCGGCGGCCTCCGCCGAAACCGCCGCGGGTACCAGTGCGGATGGGGGCGGGGGCGAGCGTCCGTTCCGTATCGTCGCCGTCACCTCCTGTCCGACCGGTATCGCGCACACGTACATGGCGGCCGAGTCGCTGGAGAACGCGGGCCGCGAGGCGGGCGTCGAGCTCGTCGTCGAGACGCAGGGTTCGGCCGGGTTCACCCGCCTCGACCCGGTGGCCATCGCCGATGCGGACGGCGTGATCTTCGCCCACGACGTGCCCGTACGGGAGAAGGAACGCTTCGCCGGGAAGCCGACCGTCGACGTCGGCGTCAAGGCAGGCATCAACAAGCCCGCCCAGCTCATCGCCGACGTACGCGGCAAGGCCGAGCGTGGCGAGGTCACCGCGAGTGCCCAGGGCGGCGGTACGCCCGTCGAGCGGGCCGGCGAGTCCGGTGACAACTACGGCACCAAGCTGCGCAAGTGGCTGATGACCGGCGTGAGTTACATGGTCCCGTTCGTCGCCGCGGGCGGTCTGCTGCTCGCCCTCGGCTTCGCGATCGGCGGCTGGGAGATCGACAAGGCGCCCTCGGTCATGGAGCACTTCTCCTGGACCCAGGTCGACAGCTGGGGCGCGCTGCTGTTCCAGATCGGCGGGGTCGCCTTCGGCTTCCTCGTCCCGGTGCTGGCCGGTTACATCGCCTACGGCATGGCGGACCGGCCGGGTCTCGTCCCCGGCTTCGTCGGCGGCATGATCGCGTTCAACATCAACGCCGGCTTCCTCGGCGGCCTGGTCGCCGGTCTGCTGGCCGGTGGGATCGTCCTGGCGATCCAGCGCATCAAGATCCCTACGGCACTGCGCGGCATCATGCCGGTCGTGGTGATCCCGCTGATCTCCTCGCTGATCGTCGGCTTCCTGATGTTCGTCGTGGTCGGCAAGCCCATCGCCGAGGCCCAGAAGGGCATGACGGACTGGCTCTCCGGCCTCTCCGGCACCAACGCGATCCTGCTCGGCATCCTGCTCGGCCTGATGATGTGCTTCGACCTGGGCGGCCCCGTCAACAAGGTCGCGTACGCCTTCGCCACCGCCGGTATCGCCGTCGAGGACCCGAGCGACGCCGCGATGAAGGTCATGGCCGCGGTGATGGCCGCGGGTATGGTTCCGCCGCTGGGCATGGCGCTGGCCACCGTCGTCCGCAGGAAGCTCTTCACCCCGGCCGAGCGCGAGAACGGCAAGGCCGCCTGGGTACTGGGCGCGTCCTTCATCTCCGAGGGCGCGATCCCGTTCGCGGCGGCGGACCCGCTGCGCGTCATCCCTGCCTCGATGGCGGGCGGCGCGGTCACCGGCGCACTGTCGATGGCCTTCGGCGCCACGCTGCGCGCCCCGCACGGCGGCATCTTCGTGGTCCCGCTGATCGGCAGCCCGTTCCTCTACCTGATCGCCATCGCGGTCGGCACCTGCGTGACGACGGCGCTGGTGATCCTCCTCAAGAGCATGCGCAAGCAGGCACCGGGGGCCACGGCCGCCGAGTCGCCGGAGGGCGCCGCGCAGGCGGCCGGGAAGAAGGAGCCGGTGGCGGCGTAACACCGCACCGGAGCGGGGGAGTTCCGTTCCCCGGACCGGACAGACGGAAGGCCGCCGCGGCCAAGAGCCGCGGCGGCCTTCCGCGCTGCTACGTCCGCACTGCTACGTCCGGGTCGGGTTCCCGCGTCGTACGACCAGCTCGGTTACGTCCGTGCCGCCCGGCGCTCCATCGCGTCCCGCGCCCCGTCCTCCGTCGGATACACCTCGCACATGTGCCGTCCGTCGGGTGTGGCCGTGTGCTCGATCTCCCAGAGGGAGATCTCCTCACCACCGGGCAACAGGAAGGCGTGCTCGTAGAGCGAGAAGCCGATACCGGCCCGGCCGGCGCGGCACGGGCGCCCGAACGCCTGGGTGATCCGGTGCGCGAACGCCGTACGCAGCAGGTCGGCGATCTCCGCCCCCGGCCGGTCGGTGTTCTCCGCACGCCTCAGTAACCGGCGCGCGTGGTCAGCCGAGTTGTCGTCCGGAACGTACCTGTGCCGCGGCTGGACCACCGCGGCGAGCTGCACCGTCACCGGCAGCTCGAAGTCCGGGGCGTCCGCCGGCAGCGGGAGCCGGGCCGTCGCGGCGCGCAGCTCCTCCTCGTCCACGTACACCTCGGCCTGTGGACCCGACCCGGGCGCCGTGTTGTGCACCAGCTCCCAGAGGGTGAGCGCCGAGCCGTCGGCGAGCAGCCAGGTGTGCCGGTACGTCTCGCGGTGCAGCCCCGCGCTGTGGTGCGCGGAGTGCAGCGAACTGTCGTGCGCCAGCGCGCAGTCGAGCCGGCGTATCGCTTCATCGGGCAGTTCGAAGGAGTTCAGCGCACGGCCCAGGAGTCGCTCGAGGTGCTCCTCCGGAGACTCGGGCGACTCGGGTGGTTCGTACGCTGCCGTCTCGTACGGAACGCTCAAGGCTTCTCCCGGCGTTGCTGCATGTCACCTTGTGGGTGCATACCGTAGCCCCTCGGTCGGACATCATGTCCGCGAACCGAGAAAACATACGTCCAGAAGACGCCCGGGCCGCGCGAAAAGTTCCCGCACGGCCCCGAAAACCGTCGATGATCCGTCAACACGCCCTGCTTGGAAGGTAGTTCAGGAGACGCTCCCGGCGGTCCACTCGCTCCACGGCAGGTTCCAGCCGTTGAGACCGTTGTCCGGCGCGACCTGCTTGTCGGCGGAGTTCCTGACGATGACGACGTCCCCGATCATCGAGTTGTCGAAGAACCACTTGGCGGGCGTGTCCCCTTGGGCCCCCTGTACATCCCGCAGCCCCACACAGCCGTGACTGGTACCCGTGCGCCCGAAGGGCGGGTTGCTCTTGGGCTCGTACCAGTAGTTGCCGTGAATGAAGGTCCCGGACGTGGTCAACCGCATCGCGTTCGGTACGTCCTTGATGTCGTACGCGTTGGCCAGATCGACCGTACGGCTGTCCATCTCCGTCTCCCGCAGCTTCTCGGAGATGACCATCTGACCGTTGTACGTGGCGAACTCCGGGCTGCCGGCCGAGATCGGGATGTTCTTGCGGGTCTGCCCGTCCCGTACGACCGTCATGGTCTGCGTGTTGACGTCGACCGTGGACACCTGCGAGCGCCCGATCGTGAAGCTCACGGTCTTCTTCTGCACCCCGACCGCGCCGTTGGCGCCCTTGACCCCGTCCAGGTCGATCTTCATGGTGACCTTGGAGCCGGCCTTCCAGTACTCCTCGGGCCGGAAGTCGAGCCGCTGTGCCCCGAACCAGTGCCCCACCACCTGCTGCCCGCTGCTCGACGTGACCGTGATGTGCGACCGCACGGCCGCCTGGTCGCTGATGGCCTTGTCGAAGGTGAACGACACGGGCATCCCCACCCCGACCGTCGTCCCGTTGTCCGGCGTGTACGACCCGATGAAGCTGTTCGCCTTGGTGACCGTGGTGAAGGTCGAGTCGGCGGCCTGGGCCTGCCCGTCGGCGTCCTTCGCGGTCGCCGCTATTCGATACCGCGTCCCACGCTCCAGCTGCTGCCCCGGCAGCCAGCTTTGCCCGTCCGCCGATATCGCCCCCGCCACGGCGGCCCCCGTCCCCGCGACGGTCATCCGCACGTCGGTCAGCGTGCCACCGCTGACCTTCACACCGGTCGTGTTGATCGACGCGCCCGCCGAGCCGTCCTTCGCGGAGATCGCGATCCGCACGGCCGACGTCGCGACGGAGCCGCTACCGCCCTTGCCGCTGCTGCTACCGCTGCCGTCCTTGCCTCCCTTGCCGTCGTCGCCTCCGCTGTTGTTGCCACCGCACGCGGTGAGGGACAGCGCGCCGACCATCAGGACGGCACATACCCCCAGTGCGCGCCGAGCTGTTGTGTTCGGCGTTGTCACGGGCTGCTCCAGTTTTGTGTGATGTGGGTGATCCGCTCCACTGCGTGAGGAAAGAGGGGAACACCCCCGGCCCGGGTTCCCACCGATCATGCTCACGTCCATCACGTGACAGAACCGCGACAATCGCACCTCAACCAAGAAGAAAACGCCTGGAGTTACCGCTCCCCGTACGGTTCCCTGTACCGCTCCCCGCGCAGTTCTCCATACAGCTCCCCGTACGACGGCCACGCCCCGCCAGGCCCCGCCACCGACTCCGCTGCCCGCACCGCCCGGACGATCGCCCGGGTCACCAGGTCCGCGCCCGCCGCGAGGATCTCGTTCAGCGCGAGCGGGTCGTCCCCGTCCAGCGGACGCACCCCTGTCGCCAACGTGAACACCGTGTCCCCGTCGGTGAGCAGATGCACCGGTCGTACGGCACGCGCGATGCCGTCGTGCGCCGTGCCGGCCACCTTCTGCGCCTGCGCCTTCGACAGTGCCGCGTCGGTCGCGACCACCGCGAGCGTGGTGTTCAGCGGTGGCAGGGGAGTCTGCGCGGCGACCTCGGCCAGTCGTTGCTGCGCCACCTCGTGCACACCGGACTCCGGATAGGCGACCCGCCGCCCCTCGAACAACTCCCCGTACAGCACCCCCGTTTCCGGATCCACCGAGAACCCCGCCGCGTTGGCCACCACCAGCACCGCCACCGTGATCCCCGACGGCAGCACGGTGCTCGCGGTGCCGACCCCGCCCTTGAGGAACCCGATCACGGCCCCCGTACCGGCGCCCACGCACCCCTCCGGCACGGGCGCGCCCGGCTCGCTCGCGGCGGCCGCCTCGACCGCCGCCCGACCGGTGGCCGCGTCCGGCCGGGCCCGGAAGTCGCCACCCCGGCCCAGGTCGAAGACGCAGGCGGCGGGCACCACCGGCACGACGTGCCCGGGACCGGGCCCGACCCGCACCCCGCGCCCTCGCTCCTCCAGCCAGGCCATCACGCCCGACGCCGAGTCCAGCCCGTACGCGCTGCCGCCCGTCAGCACCACCGCCTCGACGCTCCGCACGACGTTGCGCGGATCCAGGGCGTCGGTCTCCTTGGTGCCGGGTCCGCCGCCCCGCACGTCCACGGCCGCCACGGCTCCGCCCTCCGGTGCGAGCACGACCGTCGTCCCGGTGAGCCACCCGTCGCCGATCCGGGTCGCGTGCCCCACCCGCAGGCCGGCGACATCTGTCAGAGCGTCAACTGTCATGACGCCCAGTGTTGTCCAGCACCGCCTGTCCTGCTCCTTCCGCCTACCTCACCGCTTCCGTGTCTTCCGTCCTTGATGACGGAGAGGACGTCAAGAAGCAGAGGTCGAAGAGGAAGCCGACGCCAAGGCGTCACGGCAACGTGCCACCCACCGCTGGCAGGCCGAAGGGCGCCGCCGGAGTGTGATCCGGCGGGCGCCCCACGCCCCGGACCGGGCCCGGCAGGTGGGACGTACCCTGGAGTCATGAGCAGCCCCGCCGCCCCCGAACCGCGCGACCCGAAGCCCGCGCTGGTCTTCGACGACCCGCTGGACCAGCAGTCGTCGGACGACACGGACCGGGGGTGGGGCGAACGCCTGGGCGAGGGCGGCGGCGACAGCGCGGCCGACCTGAGGCGTTTCCTCGACGAGAAGCCGCCCCACCACATCTGAACCACACCGAACGGCCTCTGTGCGAGGCCGCCGAGCGCGCCGCCTACCGCTCCTTGTGCTCGGAGTCCCGCTGGGCCACCAGGGCCTCGTTGTGCCCGGCGCCCCGCTGGGTCACCAGCGCGTCGCGGATCTCCTTGAGGACCTCCAGCTCGCTCACCTCGATGACCTCCTGCGCGCCCTCCTTCGCCTTCTGGCGTGCGGCCGCTCGGGCCAGGTACTTCGACATCGGCAGGACCATCAGGAAGTAGACGACGGCCGCGGTGATCAGGAAGGTCAGCGTGGAGCCCAGGACCGAACCCCACATGACGCGGACGCCGGTCGCGGTGTCGCCCGTGCCGGTGCAGGGGTCCTTGATGCAGGAGCTGTAGTTGTCCAGGTTCTTGGTCCCGAACGCCCCCACCATGGGGTTGATCATGCCCTTCACCACCGAGTTGACGACGTTGGTGAAGGCGGTACCGATGACTACCGCGACCGCCAGATCGACGACGTTTCCGCGCGTCAGGAAGGTTTTGAAACCGTCCAGGACGCTCGGTTGCTTCTTCTCGCTCACGGCGGGACCTCTCCTCGTACACGCAACTGGTGGAACAAACAGTTCCGCAACCTACGTCAACGCCCGGCAGGCATGTCCAATTGGGTAACTCCAACGAGGGACTTGACGTCTGACGGTTCGAGGCAATCACGCTACGGCTCACCACAGTGTCACCGCCAGCCGTGCCGTCGCACCCGCGCCGGCCAGCCGGGACGCCGTGGAATGCGGCACCGAGAGCACGACCAGGGCCCCGCCCTCGGCCATGCCGTCCTGGGACGCCGGGACCTGCGGCACCTGCGTCACGAGTGCCCGGCGCGCGACCACCCGGGCGTCGGTGCCCGTCGGCGACTCCTCGGCCGCGATGACGTCGACCCGGTCACCGGGCCGCAGCAGCCGGACCGTGGCCGCGTCGGCGATCCGTACCGGCGCTGTCACCATCTGCACCGTCGGCCGCGCCCGTACGGGATCCACCACGGGGTGGCCCCGGACCCGGCCGGCATCGGGCGGTGGCCCCGCCGCCTGGCGTGGGCCCGCAGCAATGATCGCCACCGCCGTGACGGCAAGGCCGACGGCCAGCGCCCGCCTCCGGTGCCGTACCAGGCGCCGCAGTCGGTACCGCCCGCCGCGCACCCGCACGGGGGCGAAGTGCGGCACCTCGCAGGGCGCGGGAACGAGCGGAACGGAACGCACGGAACGTACGGGATGCGCGGAGGACACGGGAAGTACGGAAGACGCGGGACGTACGGAGGACACGGACACGGGGACCACCACCTGTGACGAGGGAGCTGCTTGCGCTCCCACGATGAGGCTTCTCGGCGAACCCTGCTGAGGCCTGTGTGCTACTCGCCGGTTGTGGACAACTCGCTCACCCGAACGGGAGGTTCCGCCCCCGCAGACCCTCGTACCTCGCTCCCCCTACCCCTTACCCGGCCCCGTCAGGGCAGCTCGAACCCCGGGTCCATCCCGCCCAGCGCCTTCGTGCACAGGCAGTCCCGCGTCTCGCCCGCGGGCAGCGCGGCCACCGCGTCGAACAGGACGCCTCGCATCCGGTCCACGTTCGCCGCGAACACCTGGAGCACCTCCTCGTGCGAGACGCCCTCGCCGGTCTCCGCGCCCGCGTCGAGGTCGGTGACGAGAGCCAACGCCGTGTAGCAGAGCTCCAGTTCACGGGCGAGCGCCGCCTCGGGATGGCCCGTCATGCCCACCACCGACCAGCCCTGCGCCCGGTGCCAGAGGGATTCGGCGCGGGTGGAGAACCGTGGCCCCTCGATCACGGTCAGCGTGCCGCCGTCCACCGGCTCCCAGTCGCGCCCACGTGCCGCCGCCAGAGCGACCTCACGGCCGACCGGGCAGTAGGGGTCGGCGAGGGACACGTGCACCACGTTGGGGACGGCGCCGCCGGGCAGCGGCAGGCCGTCGAAGAACGTCCCCACCCTGGACTTCGTACGGTCGACCAGCTGGTCCGGCACGAGCAGCGTGCCCGGGCCGTACTCGGGCCGCAGCCCGCCCACCGCGCACGGGGCGAGCACCTGGCGTACGCCGACGGAGCGCAACGCCCACAGGTTGGCGCGGTAGTTGATGCGGTGCGGCGGAAGATGGTGGCCGCGTCCGTGCCGGGGCAGGAAGGCCACCCGGCGACCGGCGACCTCGCCGAGGAACAGAGAGTCACTGGGGGATCCGTACGGCGTGTCGACCTGTACCTCGGTCACGTCGTCGAGGAAGGAGTAGAAGCCGGAGCCACCGATCACGCCGATCTCGGCACCCGCGGGACTCGCCTGATCCTGATTCACCATGCACGCACCCTAGCCCGGCGCGGAGAAACCTCGTCAGCAAGCGGACTTGAGCGAGCGAGAACACCGAAAACCCTGTCGTCGTACGACGACAGGGTCCCGTAGGCGTGGGCCAAGAGGCGGTGCTTACGCGGCCGAACTGGTGCTCGACGAGCTGCTGGAGCCCGACGAGGAGCTGGACGACGAGGACGAGCCGGACGACGAGGAGCTCGACGAACTCGACGACGAGTCCGAGGAGGACGACGTCGTGGCGGAGGACGTCGACGGCTTCGCCGCGGGCGCGCTGCTCGACGACGAGCCGCGGCTGTCGTTGCGGTAGAAACCGGAGCCCTTGAAGACGATGCCGACGGCGGAGAACACCTTCTTCAGGCGGCCACCGCAGCTGGGGCACTCGGTCAGGGCGTCATCGGTGAACTTCTGCACCGCTTCGAGGCCCTCAGCGCACTCTGTGCACTGGTACTGGTAGGTCGGCACTTGTCTTCCTCCTGGCACTCTCACTCGATGAGTGCTAACGACGGTCCAGTGTGACGTATTCCCGAGGATCAGTCCACTGTCACCGGCACGCGGTGACCGACGCCACGTGCGAGAGTCCGGCTCGCCGGGCGGATTCTCGCCTTCGGCGCGAGCCGTGAACGCAGGGTCACGAGGGTCGCGAGGGCCAGCAGTGTGCCGCCCATGGGGACCAGGAATCCGGCGCCGTCCCAGAGGCGGTCCTCCAGTTGGCCGGCGACGGTGACGGCCGCCGCCTGGCCGAGGGCGACCGCGCCGGTCAGCCAGGTGAACGCCTCGGTACGGGCGCCGGCCGGGACCAGGCTGTCGACCAGGGTGTAGCCGGTGATCAGCGCGGGCGCGATGCACATGCCGACGAGGAGGCCGAGCCCGGCCAGCGTCAGCACGGACTCCGCCGTCCACAGGCCGGAGGCGGTGACCGCGAGGGCCGCGTATCCGGCGACCAGGCGCCGTTGCGGGGCCATGCGCCAGGCGACGGCTCCGCAGACCACGCCGGAGAGCATGTTGCCGGCGGCGAAGACCCCGTACAGGACGCCGTTCAGGCCGGGGTTGCCGATGGACTCGCTGAACGCGGCGAGCGAGACCTGCATGCCGCCGAAGACGGCCCCGATGCCCAGGAAGGCGACGATCAGGACGCGGACCCCGGGGATGCCCAGTGCGGAAACGCGCTCCACGCGCGTGTGCGGCCCGCCCGGCGGGCTGTCGGTGAGGGCCCGCGGCTGGGTGCTCTTCTGCGCGGCGAACAGCAGGCCGCCGAGGAGGGTCAGCGCGGCCTCGGTGACCAGGCCGGCCGCCGGGTCGACGGCTGTGCACAGGGCGGTGGCGAGCAGCGGGCCGAAGACGAAGGTCAGCTCGTCGGTGACGGACTCGAAGGCCGCAGCCGTCGGCGTCAGGGGCGAGTCCTGGAGCTTCGCCGCCCAGCGGGCACGGACCATGGGGCCGACCTGGGGCGTGGAGGCGCCGGTCAGGACGGCGGCGGCGAACAGCGTCCACAGGGGGGCGCCGGTCAGCGCCAGCGCCGTCAGGGTGAGGCCGGACAGGGTGTGCAGGACGACGCCGGGGACGAGGACCGCGCGCTGTCCGTGGCGGTCGGCGAGGCGGCCCCCGTAGGGCGCGCACAGGGCCATGGAGACGCCGGTGACGGCGGCCACGGCGCCGGCGGTCCCGTACGAGCCGCTGGTGTGCTGGACGAGCAGCACGATGGAGATGGTGAGCATCGCGAACGGCTGTCGCGCGGCGAAACCGGGGAGCAGGAACGTCCAGGCGCCGGGGGTGCGGAGCAGCTGTCCGTAGGTGACCGTGGATGCCACGGCCGTGCCTTTCTGCCGCCTGGTAGCGCGGCCCCCTTGCGTGAGGCGGCGCCGAGAGCTGTCCTCTTGCGCGGACTGCGGTAGATGCCGACGCCCCCGCAGAGGATGTCCCGGCCGCCATACGGTCGCGCCAGCTCTGCTTCAGACAGAGTTGGTTCGATCAGGGTGCGCCTTCACTGTACAGGGGAAGCGGGCCCATAGGCCTCTGAAAGCAAGAAGCGGGGTACGTCACGCCTCTGCTCCGTTCCCGCCCGTCCCCAGCCACTGCGCCAGCTTGCCGCCCTGTCCGACCGCGCGCAGCCGGCGTTCGGTCGCGTCGCGGACCGGGTCGGTGGTCACCACGAGGAGTTCGTCGCCGCGGTGCAGGATGGTCGTCGGCAGCGGAACGAACGATTTTTCATCGCGGACGACGAGGGTGACCGCGGCGCCCGGAGGCAGCCTCAGCTCGCCCACCTCCACGCCGTGCATCTTGGAGCCGTCGGGTATCGCGACGGACAGCAGATGCCCGCGCAGCCGCTCCAGGGGTGCTGATTCGATGCCGAGGTCGGCGGCCTCCGCACTCTTGTCGAGGTGCAGTTTGCGGGCCAGCCAGGGGAGTGTCGGGCCCTGGACGAGGGTGTAGACGACGACCAGGACGAAGACGATGTTGAAGATGCGACGGCTGTCCTCGACGCCGCTCACCATGGGGATCGTCGCCAGGATGATGGGCACCGCGCCGCGCAGCCCGGCCCAGGACATCAGGGTCTGCTCCTGCCACGGGACCCGGAACGGCGTCAGGCTGACGATCACGCTCAGCGGGCGCGCGACCATGGTCAGGGCCAGGCCTATGACGAGTGCGGGCCAGATGTCGTCGCCCATCTCGTGCGGGGTCACCTGCAGGCCGAGCAGGACGAACATGCCGATCTGGGCGATCCAGCCGAGTCCGTCGGCGAAGCCTCGGGTGGCCGGCCAGTGCGGCAGCTTGGCGTTGCCGAGGACCATGGCGGCCAGGTAGACCGCGAGGAAACCGCTGCCGTGGGCCAGGGCGCCGGCGGCGTACGCGGTGACCGCGATCGCCATCACGGCGATGGGATAGAGGCCGGACGCGGGCAGGGCCACGTGCCGCAGGCCCCAGGAGCCGAGCCAGCCGACCGCGATGCCGATGGCCGCGCCGATGGCCAGCTCCAGGACGATGACGCCCAGCAGCGTGTACCAGTGCTCGACCGGGCCCGCCGTGGACAGCGAGACGACCAGGATGACCACCGGGGCGTCGTTGAAGCCCGACTCGGCCTCCAGGGTGCCCGTCACGCGCGCGGGGAGGGGAATTTTCCGCAGGACGGAGAAGACCGCCGCCGCGTCCGTCGAGGACACCACCGCGCCGATGATGAACGCCTGCCGCCACTCGAGACCGATCAGGTGGTGCGCGGCCGTCGCCGTGACCCCGACGCTCACCGCGACCCCCGCCAGCGCCAGCGCGGAGGCGGCCGGGAGAGCGGGTCTGATCTCCTTCCACTTCGTGGCGAGTCCGCCCTCGGCCAGGATCACGACCAGGGCCGCGTACCCGATGACCTGGGTCAGTTCGGCGTTGTCGAAGTGGATGTCGCCGATGCCGTCCTGGCCCATGGCGACGCCGATCCCCAGGTACACGAGCAGGCTGGGGAGCCCGCTGCGCGAGGAGATCCGGACCGCTGCCACAGCGATGAGGAGGACGAGCGAGCAGACGAGCAGGAGCTGGTTGAGGTGGTGGACAGTCAGTGGCCGTTCCCTTCCCTGGCCCGGGCGCGGCACGCGCGGGGGCTCACGTACATCGGACACGAGGTGAAGTCACCGCGCACCCAAGTACTTCGTTACCTTACCTAACTCTTGACGATTTCTTGACACTTCCACGGGCATGATCGAACGCCTGCTCGTTCGCGTACCCGACTCCGCGTCAAGTCGCGTCGGGCCCTGCGCCTATGGTTGCTCCAGCACTCCAGTACCGCCTGCCGCTCGCGTTAGGACAGCAAGGACAGCGATGCCCCCCACCACCACCAGCTCTTCCGGCCACAAGTCCGGCAAGTCCGGCAGGAAGAAGGGGCGCAAAGCCCGACTGTTCGTGATCGTCCTGGTTCTGGCCATCGTCGGAGGCATCGCCTTCGGCGCCTACTGGTCCGTCAGTACCGTCCGGGCCTCCTTCCCGCAGACCAAGGGCTCAATCTCCCTCGAAGGCCTCTCCGGACCCGTCGACGTCAAGCGCGACAGCTACGGCATCCCGCAGATCTACGCCTCCTCCGACGAGGACCTGTTCATGGCGCAGGGCTATGTCCAGGCGCAGGACCGGTTCTACGAGATGGACGTACGCCGGCACATGACGTCGGGCCGGCTCTCCGAGATGTTCGGCAAGGGGCAGGTCGAGAACGACGAGTTCCTGCGCACCCTGGGCTGGGACCGGGTGGCCAAGGAGGAGTACGACAAGACCCTGTCGGCCGCCACCAAGAAGTACCTCCAGGCCTACGCCAAGGGAGTCAACGACTACCTGAAGGGCAAGGACGGCGCGGACATCTCCCTGGAATACGCGGCCCTCGGGTTCGAGAACGACTACAAGCCGCAGGAGTGGACCCCGGTCGACTCGGTCGCGTGGCTGAAGGCGATGGCCTGGGACCTGCGCGGCAACATGCAGGACGAGATCGACCGCTCCCTGCTGACCAGCCGCCTCGGCCCGCAGCAGATCGCCGACCTGTACCCGGAGTACCCGTACAGCCGGAACAAGCCGATCGTGCAGGAAGGCGCGTACGACGCCGCGACGCAGACGTACGTGCAGGGCGGCAGCGCCGCGAGCACGGAGTCCGCGTCCTCGGGTACGTCCGGAACGTCGGCCGCCGACTCCGCGGCCTTCCAGAGCCAGCTGGCGGGCCTCTACCGGGTTCTCGACGACGTCCCGGCGGCCGTCGGGGTGAACGGCAACGGCATCGGCTCGAACTCCTGGGTCGTCGCGGGCGACCACACCATCACCGGCAAGCCGCTGCTGGCCAACGACCCGCACCTGTCGCCGTCGCTGCCGTCCGTCTGGTACCAGATGGGCCTGCACTGCCGCAGCGTCTCCAGCAAGTGCCAGTACGACGTCTCCGGGTACACCTTCGCGGGCATGCCCGGCGTGGTCATCGGCCACAACGGCGACATCGCCTGGGGCATGACCAACTCGGGCGCCGACGTCACCGACCTCTACCTGGAGAAGCTCTCCGGCGACGGCTACCTGTACGACGGGAAGACGAAGCCGTTCACCACGCGCGAGGAGACCATCGAGGTCGCCGGCGGCGCGTCCAAGAAGATCGTCGTCCGCGAGACCGAGAACGGGCCCCTGCTGTCCGACCGCGACGACGAGCTCGTCAAGGTCGGCCAGAAGGCCACCGTCGACGCCGCGGCCCCCGACCGCGGTGACGGCTACGGCCTCGCGCTGCGCTGGACCGCACTGGACCCCGGCACCTCCATGGACGCCGTCTTCCTGATCGACAAGGCCTCGAACTGGACCGAGTTCCGCGCGGGCGCGGCCTCCTTCGACGTGCCCTCGCAGAACCTCGTCTACGCGGACACCGCGGGCAACATCGGCTACCAGCTGCCGGGACGCATCCCCACGCGCGCGGCGGGCGACGACGGCTCGCTGCCGGTCCCCGGCTGGGACTCCAAGTACCGCTGGACCGGTTACCTCAAGCAGGCCGAGCTGCCCTTCGAGTACAACCCGAAGCGCGGCTACATCGTGACCGCCAACCAGGCAGTCGTCGACAAGGCCAAGTACCCGTACACGCTCACCACGGACTGGGGCTACGGCACCCGCAGCCAGCGCATCGCCGACCTGATCGCCTCGAAGATCAAGGGCGGCGGCAAGATCTCCACCGACGACATGCGTCAGATGCAGCTGGACAACAGCAGCGAGATCGCCAAGCTGCTGGTGCCCAAGCTGCTGGCGATCGACGTCAAGGACAAGTACGTCCGTGAGGCGCAGAAGCTCCTCGTGGGCTGGGACTACACCCAGGACGCCGACTCGGCCGCGGCGGCCTACTTCAACTCGGTCTGGCGCAACATCCTGAAGCTCGCCTTCGGCAACAAGCTGCCCAAGGAGGTACGGGTCAAGGGCCAGTGCCTGTACGTCAAGCCGGTCAGCACCACCAGCCCCGCCGACGCGGACCAGCCGGTGCTCGAATGCGGTCAGCGGGATGCGGACCAGGCGCAGCCGGACGGTGGCGACCGCTGGTTCGAGGTGGTCCGCAGGCTCATCAACGACCAGGACAACGACTGGTGGAGCACGCCGAGGACCCGCACCGAGAAGGCCGCGACCAACCGCGACCAGCTGTTCGGGCGCGCCCTGTCGGACGCCCGCTGGGAGCTGACCGCCAAGCTCGGCAAGGACATCGACACCTGGAGCTGGGGCCGGCTGCACCGCCTGTTCCTGAAGAACCAGACCCTGGGCACCGAGGGCCCCGAATTCGTGCAGTACATCCTCAACCGCGGCCCCTGGAGGCTCGGCGGCGGCGAGGCGGCGGTCGACGCGACCGGCTGGAACGCGGCCGGCGGCTACGGCGTCGTCTGGGTGCCGTCGATGCGGATGGTGGTCAACCTCGGCGACCTCGACAAGTCGAAGTGGATCAACCTGACGGGAGCCTCCGGGCACGCCTTCAGCGACCACTACACCGACCAGACGGGCAAGTGGGTCAACGGCGAACTGCTGGACTGGTCCTTCACGGACAAGGCGGTCGACGACAGCACGAGCGACACGCTGCTGCTGAAACCGTGAGCACGCGGTAATCCGGAAAGGCCCTCCACGCGCGTGGAGGGCCTTTCTGTTCAGCGCCGTTCCGCTTCAGGAGGGGCCGGGGAAGCGGCGTACTCCCGACGGAGTGACCACGGCGTGCACCGGACGGTCGTGCGGCTCGGCCGGGACCCGGGCGGTGACCTCGGAGTCGTACAGCAGCACCACCAGGGCAGGATCGGCGCCCGAGCGCTCCAGCCGGGCCAGCACGCGGTCGTACGAGCCTCCGCCTCGCCCCAGGCGCAGCCCGAGGCCGTCCACGGCCAGGCCGGGCAGCAGGACGGCGTCGGCGCCCGTCACGGCGTCCGCTCCGAGGCGGTCGCCGGCCGGCTCCAGGAGGGCCATCCGGCCGCCGTGCCGCACCTCCACCAGGGACCCCTCCCCGGCGTACGTGCCCCAGTCGAGGTCGTTGTCCGGGAGGAGGACCGGCAGCAGGACCTGTACCCCGCGCGCGTGGAGGGCGTCGAGCAGCGCCCGGGTGCCGGGTTCGGTGCCGACGGAGACGTACGCGGCCACCACGCGCGCGTGCGCGAGCTCGGGCAGGCCGAGCGCGCGGGAGGCCAGGGCGGCCCCCGCCGCCTCGACGTCGACGGCCGTCAACCCGCTTCTCACCGCGAGGAGGTCCCGTCGCAACGTTCGCTTGTCAGGCTCTGCCCCCATGGCTCTCCCACTATCGCGGCCAGTGTTCTCATGTGCTTCATATGTAGATATGAGTGTTAGTTAATCGGTGCCACGGAATCGGCACAAAGGCTGCGGATAAGGTTGCCGCATGACTGAGTCGCACCCCAGGATCAGCAAGGCTGTCATCCCCGCAGCAGGCCTCGGCACCCGGTTCCTGCCGGCCACCAAGGCCACTCCCAAGGAGATGCTGCCGGTCGTCGACAAGCCCGCGATCCAGTACGTGGTCGAGGAGGCCGCGTCCGCGGGCCTCGACGACGTCCTCATGATCACGGGACGCAACAAGCGCCCCCTCGAGGACCACTTCGACCGCAACTACGAGCTGGAGTCCGCCCTTCAGAAGAAGGGCGACGCCGCGCGACTCGCCAAGGTCCAGGAGTCCAGCGACCTCGCGACCATGCACTACGTCCGCCAGGGCGACCCCAAGGGCCTCGGCCACGCCGTCCTGTGCGCGGCCCCGCACGTCGGCCACGAGCCCTTCGCCGTCCTCCTCGGCGACGACCTCATCGACCCCCGCGACCCTCTGCTCAAGCGCATGATCGAGGTCCAGGAGCAACACGGCGGCAGCGTGATCGCCCTCATGGAGGTCGCCCCCGAGCAGATCCACATGTACGGCTGCGCGGCCGTCGAGACCACCGCCGACGGCGACGTCGTCAAGGTCACCGGCCTGGTCGAGAAGCCGGACGCCGCGGACGCCCCCTCGAACTACGCGGTCATCGGCCGTTACGTCCTCGACCCGCACATCTTCGGCATACTCCGCGAGACCGAGCCCGGCCGCGGCGGCGAGATCCAGCTCACCGACGCCCTCCAGCAGCTCGCCCAGGACGAGAAGGTCGGCGGCCCCGTGCACGGCGTGGTCTTCAAGGGTCGCCGCTATGACACCGGGGACCGCGGCGACTACCTGCGTGCCATTGTCAGACTCGCATGCGAACGTGAGGACCTGGGCCCGGACTTCCGGACCTGGCTTCGCAGTTACGTAGCCGAGGAGATGTAGCAACGTTGAGCAGCGCCGCGCCCCGCACCGCCGGCCAGGACCACCTGTGGTCGGTGGACGAGCACCTGGAGGACATCCTCGCGACCGTCCGCCCCCTCGAACCCATCGAGCTGCAACTCCTCGACGCCCAGGGCTGCGTCCTGGTCGAGGACGTCACGGTGCAGATCTCCCTGCCGCCGTTCGACAACAGCTCCATGGACGGGTACGCGGTCCGGGTCGCCGATGTCGCGGGCGCGAGCGAGGAGTACCCGGCCGCCCTGACGGTGATCGGGGACGTCGCGGCCGGCCAGGACGGACTGCTCCACGTGGGTCCCGGCCAGGCCGCCCGCATCATGACCGGCGCCCCGCTGCCGCCCGGCGCCGAGACCGTCGTCCCCGTGGAGTGGACCGACGGCGGCCTCGGTGAGGGCCCCGTCACCGGGATGCGTGCCCGCAGCACCGACCCCGACGGTGCCTACGGCCAGGTGCGCGTGCACCGCCCGGCACCGGCACGCGCGCACGTGCGCGCACAGGGCAGCGACGTCCGGGCCGGCGACCGCGCCCTCGCGGAGGGCACCGTCCTCGGCCCGCCGCAGATCGCCCTCCTCGCCGCGATCGGCCGCGGCACCGTACGTGTACGCCCGCGCCCGCGCGTGGTCGTCATGTCGACCGGCAGCGAGCTGATCCAGCCCGACCAGAAGCTCGCGCACGGCCAGATCTACGACTCCAACAGCTTCGCCCTCACCGCCGCCGCCCGGGACGCCGGGGCGATCGCCTACCGCGTGGGTGCGGTCGCCGACGACGCCGAGACCCTCCGCTCCGCCATCGAGGACCAGCTCGTCCGCGCCGACCTCGTCGTCACCACCGGAGGCGTCAGCGTGGGCGCGTACGACGTGGTCAAGGAGGCCCTCGCGCATGTCGCCGACGAGGACGAACCCGGCGCCGGCGTCGACTTCCGCAAGCTCGCCATGCAGCCCGGCAAGCCCCAGGGCTTCGGCACCGTCGGCCCCGACCACACCCCGCTGCTCGCCCTGCCGGGCAACCCGGTGTCGTCGTACGTCTCCTTCGAACTGTTCGTGCGGCCCGCGATCCGTGCCCTGATGGGGGTGACGGACATCCACCGGCCCACGACCAAAGCGGTCCTGGTGACGGACAAGGCGCTGACCTCGCCGGCCGGGCGCCGCCAGTTCCTGCGCGGCACGTACGCGGACGGCCGGGTGACGCCGGTCGGCGGCGCCGGATCGCACCTGATCGCTGCCCTGGCCCACGCCGACGCGCTGATCGTCGTACCCGAGGAGCAGGAGTCCGTGGAGCCCGGCGCCGAGGTAGAGGTCGTCCTGCTCGGCTGACCGGTGGGCGCGGGCGGCTGAAGGGCGCCGGTTGGGAGTACCGTGTCGCGCACAACAGGCCCGACCGGGAGCGCCGCAGCACATGAGCACGCAGGACGACCGACTGACGCACATCGACGAGGCGGGCGCCGCCCGCATGGTCGACGTATCCGCCAAGGACGTGACCGCGCGCACCGCCCGCGCCAGCGGTCGTGTCCTTGTCTCGCCGCGCGTGATCGAACTGCTGCGCGGGGAAGGGGTCCCCAAGGGGGACGCCCTGGCCACCGCGCGGATCGCGGGCATCATGGGCGCCAAGCGGACCCCGGACCTCATCCCGCTCTGCCACCCGTTGTCGGTGTCGGGCGTGAAACTGGATCTGTCGGTCGCGGACGACGCCGTCGAGATCCTGGCCACCGTGAGGACGACGGACCGCACGGGCGTCGAGATGGAGGCCCTCACCGCGGTCTCGATCGCCGCGCTGACCGTGATCGACATGGTCAAGGCGGTCGACAAGGGGGCGGTCATCACGGACGTCCGGGTGGAGGAGAAAACCGGCGGGAAGTCGGGCGACTGGAGTCGGGCATGACATCGACGCTGCCTACCGGGTTCGGGGATCCGCTGCTCACGCCCTACTCCGCCTTGGTCGTGACCGCCTCCAACCGCGCGGCGGCGGGCGTCTACGAGGACAAGGGCGGCCCCCTGATCGCGGCCGGGCTGGAGAAGTTCGGCTTCGCCGTCGACGGACCGTGGGTCGTGCCCGACGGAGACCCGGTGGAAAACGCCCTGCGGGCCGGTGTCGAGGCCGGGTACGACGTCATCGTCACCACCGGAGGCACCGGCGTATCGCCCACCGACCGAACCCCGGAGGCGACCCGCGCGGTGCTCGACCAGGAGGTGCCCGGCATCGCCGAGGCCATCCGGGCGTTCGGCCGCGAGAAGGTGCCGACGTCGGCGCTGTCGCGCGGCCTCGCCGGCGTCGCGGCCGGGACACTGATCGTCAATCTGCCGGGATCCACCGGCGGGGTGAAGGACGGACTGGCCGTCCTGGAGCCCTTGTTGAAACACGCCGTCGACCAGATCCGGGGCGGCGATCACCCCAGACCCGGGGCCAGCAGTGGGGGTGCGAGCTGAACAGCCCGTCCTGGCCGGTCGAGCTGGTGGACGGCGATGTCGTCCTCCGGCCCGTCAGGCTGCGCGACCAGCGGATCTGGCGCGAGATCAACCGGCGCAACCGGGACTGGCTGCGGCCCTGGGAGGCGACGATCCCGCCGCCGACGCCCAGCGGCCCGATCGCCCACCGGCCGACCTACCGTCAGATGATCCGCCATCTGCGCGCGGAGGCGAACGCGGGCCGGATGCTGCCCTTCGCCATTGAGTACCAGGGGCAGTTGGTAGGCCAGTTGACGGTCGCCGGCATCACCTGGGGCTCGATGTGTTCGGGACACGTCGGCTACTGGGTGGACGAGGCGGTGGCAGGCCGGGGCGTCATGCCGACGGCGGTCGCCATGGCGGTCGACCACTGTTTCCGTACGGTCGGACTGCACCGCGTCGAAGTCTGCATTCGCCCGGAGAACGGGCCCAGCCGCCGGGTCGTGGAGAAACTCGGATTCCGCGACGAGGGGCTCAGGCCCCGCTATCTCCACATCGACGGGGCCTGGCGCGACCATCTCGTCTTCGCGCTGACAGCGGAAGAGGTACCGGAAGGGCTGCTCAGCCGCTGGCAGCGGGCACGCTCCCGGAACACGCCACGGAATCCGGCGTAAATTGAATAAGTGTTCGAAAGTGATCGGTGGATGACTGAGTGGCGACCGAGTGGCGATCGACTTGGGGTGCCAAATTCGCGCCCTCGATGACCCGCTGATCGCATCGATCACAAAAAAAGCTCGAAATATCAGCCAGATCGTGCGACACACCGGCTCAATTGGCAGATGGCCTCACACAAACCCCTCTACCGTGTGAGGCGTGAGCAGCAGCGGCCTCATCTACGCAGTCATTGTCGGGGCCTGGGCCGCCTACTTGGTGCCGATGTGGCTCCGTAGGCAGGACGAGCTGAACGAAGCTCGTCCGACGGAACGCTTCAGCACCGCCATCCGGCTCCTGTCCGGACGGGCGGGCATGGAGCGCCGGTACGCCAAGGACCTGCGGGCGCGCTCCACCGACGAGGGGGAGCACAGCGCCGGAGACCCGGAGGGTGTCACCGACTCGGTGGACGTCCGGGCCTTCGCCGCGCCCCCGACCCGCCCCAAGGCGAAGGTCCAGGTACAGGCACAGGAACAGGCGCACCAGGAGCAGTCGCCGGCCCAGGCGCACGAACAGCCGAGGGCGCCGAAGCGGGAGCAGCACGCACAGGCGTCCGCTCCGGCTCCGGTCAGGGAACGGGAGCGTGCGCGCGTACCGGCGGCTCGTCGGAGCGCGAGCGCATCGGCAGAAGCCGCCGCGCGCGCCCGGCGCTCGAAGGTGCTCGCGCGCCGACGGCGTACGACGGTGATGTTGTTCTTCGCCTTCACGCTCGGCACGATCGTCGCGGCGGTCGGCGGACTCGCCCTCCTCTGGGCCCCCGCAGTCCCGGCGGCCCTGCTGAGCGGATACATCGCCTATCTGCGTACGCAGGAACGGCGCCGTTTCACCTACCAGATGGACCGGCGCCAGGCCGAGCTCGCCGCGCAGCGACTGCGCGAGCGCCAGCCCCGGCGGCGGCCGTCCACCGACCCCGGGGGCGAAGAGCAGGACGAGCACCCGGAGCCGGTGACCGACCCCGGCCTGTCCGCGCTCGCCGCCGACAGGCGTGCGCTCGTCGAGCAGACCGACCACGCGGAGTGGGTCGACCAGCAGCGCGAACGCCAGCGCCGCCCCGGCCACGGCGACAGCTGGGACCCGGTCCCGGTACCGCTGCCGACGTACGTGACCGCACCGGTCGCCCCCCGCGCCAC
The DNA here is from genome assembly GCF_010550245.1 of Streptomyces sp. SID12501. GTDB lineage: Bacteria > Actinomycetota > Actinomycetes > Streptomycetales > Streptomycetaceae > Streptomyces. Next base: position 26,785 of record NZ_JAAGLU010000008.1, on the reverse strand, counting down.
GTCCGAGGTGGACCTCGGTGCACCGGACGCCTGGAGCTCGGCGCGCTCCAGCACGGTGGGCCGCGAGTCGGAGTCGTCGGCGGACGAGCCGTCGACGACGGGGGACGCGACGGAGGCGGAGCGGCCTGACCTGTCGGAGGGGCCGGAGTCCGACTCGGAGCTGGACCTGGAGGACTCGGACGGTCGTACCGACGCACGTCGCGCGGCCTCCGCCCGGCGGGCCCGGGAACGGGGCCGTACGCCGCTGTTCGACCAGTACGAGGACGGCGAGCGGCCTCGCGCGGCGAACGAGTAGTGAGCGGTACCAGCAGGTGGGAGAGCATGCGGCGGCCTCGGTCGACCGGCGCGGAACGGATTTCCGAGCACCCGGACCGGGATGCTAGAGTTTCACTCGTTGCAAGGGCCTGTGGCGCAGTCTGGTAGCGCACCTCGTTCGCATCGAGGGGGTCTGGGGTTCAAATCCCCACAGGTCCACCGCAGCTCAGAGCCCCAGTCGGAGAGATCCGGCTGGGGCTTTTTTTGGCGTCGTACGGCAGCGAAGTGCAGCGACTGCTACTTCCGATCTTGCTGCTCAAGGCGCGTGCCCAGCTTGCGCAGCGCTCGGTGAGTCGCCTCCGAGGGGACACAGCGGTGACTCACGGGGAACCTCGGGCAGAGGGCAGAGGGCAGAGGGCAGAGGGCGGAGGGTCCTCAGGTCAACGTCTCGTCAGTCAGGAGCCGTCCGATACGGCATCTTCCGAGCTGGTGCTCTACGGCGGCGCCTGGCCATTGCCCAAAGCCGTTCCGCCGTGAAGTAGCCTTCCCGCGACAGGGGTGCCATGTCCGCGTGGATCATGTTGGGTTCCGGCTGCTTTCTCGTAGTGCTGGGCGTGTTGACCTTGACCGGGCGGGGAGCTGCGGCGTACACGCGGCCGCCCAGGGCTGGTTGGGGTTGGATAGCGGTAGGCGTCGGCTTCGTCTTGGACGGAGGACCCAAACTCCTCGGTTTCTCTGCCGGCGTGGCGCTGGTTCTTTCCACGGTGGCTCTGGGGCTCGTCGTCCTTGGTGGGGTGCTTCAGGTTCGGAGTGGAGCGTTCGCCAAGGCCCGGCTGCCCCGTGTGCCCGGGCCGGAGGAACCTCGACCATGAGAGGTCACACACGACTTGAAGCCCCGGCGGGTTCTTGAGTTCTGGCTTGAGTTCCAGCGGTCGTCCGGGCTTCGACATGTTCGGGGCTGTCATTCCCGGATTCCCGCCAGGTCCACCGGCCTTCGCCGCAGTGACAGCGCCGCCGGGGCCAGGGCCGAGGCCACAGCCAGTGCCGCGCAGGCCATTGTCGTCGTGGCGAGTGCCGGCCACGGGAGTTCGAGCGAGGTCCGTACGGACAGGACGCGGAGCGCGCTCCACATGCCCAGCAGGTTCAGCGCGGCGACCAGCAGGCCGAGGACCGCGCCCACCGTCACCATCAGGAGCGCCTCCGCACCGACCACTCCCAGTACCTGCCTGCGGGTCGCGCCGGCCAGGCGCAGTGCGGCCAGTTCGCGGGCTCGGTCGGAGGTTGCCATGGTCATGGTGCTGGCGAGGGAGATGCCCGTGTAGGCGAGGGCGATGCCGAGCACCAGGAAGAGGCCGACGCGGGTTGCGGGGTTGGCGGCGGAGGGCGGGGAACTGGCGCTCATCCATTGGGGGTTGGTGAGCAGCCGGCCGCCCGTTCCCTTGAGGGCCCTGCGCAGGTTCGCTGTCGTCGACGGTGTGTCCGCGTCGGCCGCCAGGGTCACGTCCAGCCGGTCGGGCCGTGCTCCCCGGGCGTTGGCAGGGGTGACGTACGCGCCGTTGTCTCCCGTACCGGTGGCCATGGTCGCGGCGATCCGCAGTGACCGCTTCGTGCCGTCGCCCAGCCACACCGTCACCCGCTCGCCCACCGTGTGCCGTTCCCACTCCTCGTTGACGATGATCGAGTCGTCGTCGAGGTCGGTCACCCGGCCCGAGGTCACCGGCAGGTCGGCCGTCGCGGAGAGGGGTACCGGATCGGCCGTGCGGGCCTCGGACTTGACGAGGGCCACGCCCTCCTCCAGGACGTACACGGCGGTCGGCGCGGTCGCGGAGACCTCGGCCACTCCGGGCAGGGTGCGAAGACGGGTCGCCAGTTGTGTGTCGAAGGCCGCGCCAGGGGGTGCGGTGGCGACGAGGTCGGCTGTCGTCGCGTGGCGCAGCTCGGTCGCCCTCGCCCCGGTGAGAGTCGCGGTGGCGCCCAGGAGGGAGCCCGTGAGGGCCACGGTGACCAGGACGGGGGCCGCGATCGCGGCGGTGCGGCGGACGTTCGCGGTGGTGTTCGCGCGGGCCAGCAGCACTGTGGCGCCCGGGAGTCGGGCCAGCGGCCGGGTGAGGAGGCTGATCAGGGGCCGGATCAGGACCGGTGCGAGGAGTGCGGTCGCGGTGATCAGGAGCAGGGGGCGGCTGGTGTACGTCTTGCGGTGCAGCAGATCGCCGGGGTCCGTGAACAGGGAGATGGCGAGGGTCAGTACGGCTGTGAGCAGAAGGGCCGCGCCGATCAGGAGGCGGGTGCGGGGCAGCGGGCGGGTGTGCGGCGCGGCCTCTCGCAGCGCTTCCGTCGGGGCGATGCGGCCCGCGCGCCACGACGCGCTCACCACACCGCACAGAGCCACCAACAGCCCTGTCCAGAAGGCCAGATGGTACGGCCACACCTGATCGCCGAGCACGAACCAGCGCGGTGCGACACCGGCCTTGACCGTCCACTCGACGAGACGCGGCGCACCGTACGCGCCGAGTGCGCAGCCGGTGGCCGAGGCGAGGACACCGACGGCCAGGGCCTCCGCGAGGACCATGCGGCGGAGCTGTCCCGGAGTCGCTCCGGCGGTGCGCAACAGGCCGAACTCACGTTGCCGTTGGGCCACCGTGAATGCGAACGTCGACGCCACGACGAACACCGACACGAAGCCGGTGACCCCGCCCGCCGTGCCGAACAAGGCGTTCAGGGCGGTGAGCGCTTCCCTGTCCCGGCCGGGGTCCGCGTCGGCGAGGCGTCGGGCGCCGCCGGTCAGGACCGTGACGCCGTCGACCCCGCGCACTGCCTCCCGTACGGCCGTCACGTCATCGGTGTCCACCACCAACTGGGCGCTGTACGGGGCGAGTTCGGCGGCCCGGGCGTCCGTCAGGAACATGGCGTCCTCGAAGCCGGGCGCAGTGCCCGGGGGGCTGACCGTGCCGACGATCCGTACCGTGCCGTAGGCGGTGGGCACACGGTCGCCGGGTTTCGCCCAGTCGCCGGTCACGACCGCCTCCCCGGCGGTTCTCGGGGGCCGGCCTTCGGTGAGTGTGTACGGGGCGAAGGCGGCGGTCGACCAGGGGTGGGCCAGCAGGTCGTCGGGGGCGGTGCTCGTGTCTGCTCGTACGGCGAATGCTCTGTCCTCAACGACCCTTCCCAAGATGCGTAGTTGAGCGATGACTTCCTTCGGTACGGGTCGTGGATGGGCGAGTTGCTGTGTCTTGGGGCCGTTCGGGGTCCGTACGCGGAGGGTGTCCGCGCCTCGTACGACCAGCGGTGCGGCGGCGAACCGTTCGGGGCCGCGGGCGGGGGCGTCCAGGGTGGCGGCCAGGGCCAGGCCCATGACGGCGATCAGGGCGACGCCGAGGGAGAGCGCGACGAAGCTGCCGGTGAAAGCCGTCCAGCGAGTACGGAGGGTGGTCGTCGTCATCGGCATGGGGCTGTCTCCGGGCGGGCGGTCTCCGGACGAGTGGCCTGCGCGGACTCCAGGGTCGCCATGCGGGCGGCGACGGTCTGTGCCGACGGGGCCGTCATCTCGTCGTGCAGCCTGCCGTCGACGAGGAGGACCACACGGTCCGCGTACGACGCCGCAACCGGGTCGTGCGTGACCATGACGACCGTACGGCCGTCCGCGTCGACCATCGCGCGCAGCAGCCGGAGTACCTCGTGGCCCGACCGGGAGTCCAGAGCGCCGGTCGGCTCGTCGGCGAACAGGACCTCGGGACGGGTGATCAACGCGCGGGCCAGGGCCACTCGTTGCTGCTGTCCGCCGGACAGTTCCGGTGGGCGGTGACAGGCCCGGTCGGCGAGGCCCACCTGCGTCAGAACTTGTCGTACCTGCGACTTGGCGGGGCGGCGGCGGGCCAGACGAAGAGGGAGAGCCACGTTCTGCTCGGCGGTCAGGGAAGGGATCAGGTTGAAGGCCTGGAAGACGAAGCCGACGCGGTCGCGCCGCAGCAGGGTCAACTTCCGTTCGTTCAGGGAGGTCAGCTCGGTGCCGCCCAACGTGACCGAGCCGGACGTGGGACGGTCCAGCCCCGCCGCGCACTGCAGCAGCGTCGACTTGCCCGAGCCGGACGGGCCCATGACGGCGGTGAAGGTTCCCTGGGGGAAGGCGAGGGTGATCGAGTCGAGGGCTGTCACCGCACTCCCGGCCCTTCCGCCGGTGCCGAACTTCCTTGTGACGGAGCGGAGTTGAATCGCGTCGCTGTTCATGGGCTCAAGGCAACCGTGCGTGGTGCGCCGAAGCAGTGCGGCAGGGGCGAGAGTTGGGGTAGGGCCAGGCATACCCTCGATTCGCCGGCTGGACCGATGGTCCCCGCGGGCGGCTGCCTCCTACCGTGATCCCTATGCATCCGAGGAACGTGTGGCAGGCCATGACCCGGCCGGGCTATCTGTTGTCGTGGTGGCCCTGGCGGTCGGCCGGCTATCTCGTCAGCGGTGTGGCGACCGGCTTCCTCGTCCTCGTCTCGGTCGTGCTCCTGGCGGTGGTCGGCGGAGTCCTCGCCGTCGTGCTCGTGGGGCTGCCGCTGCTGGTCGCCCTCACCCTGGCCGGGCTTCCCGTGGCCCGCGTCGAGCGGCTCAGGCTGCGGCTGGTCGATCAGGAACTGGTGCCCGATCCGCACCGGGAGCCGGTCGTGCCCGGTCTGCGGCCCTGGCTGACGGTCCGGCTGCGGGAGGCGGCGACCTGGCGGGAGTTCGGGTACATGCTGCTGTTCGTGGGCCTGCTGTGGCCCGTGGATGCCCTGGTCGTCGCCGCCGCGCTGTTCGTTCCGGCGTCCTTGATGGCAACTCCCTTACTGCTGGCCACCGTTGGCAACGGGCAGGAGGTGAAGGTGCTCAAGCAGTGGACGGTCACCGACTGGCCGACCGCCTTCGGCTGCTCGGTCGGCGGGCTGGTTCTGCTGGCCCTGGGCGCATACGCGGTCGGGGTCGCCGCCGGTGCGCGAGCCGGGCTGACGCGGCTGCTGATCGCCGCCAGGGACGTCGAGTTGGGGCAGCGGGTCGTCGAACTCGCCCGGTCCCGGGTCCGGTTGGTGGACGCCTTCGAGGCGGAGCGGCGGCGGATCGAGCGTGATCTGCACGACGGGGCCCAACAGCGCCTGGTAGCACTGTCAGTGACACTCGGGCTGGCCCGACTGGACGCACCGCCTGGGCCGCTCGCCGAGCAACTGGCCAAGGCGCAGAGGGAGGCGGGGCGCGCGCTGGAGGAACTGCGCGAGCTGATCCACGGGATCCATCCCCAGGTCCTGGCCGACTACGGGCTCCAGGCGGCAATGGCCGACGCGGCCGACCGTACGGCGGTGCCCGTGGACGTCACCTTCGACCTGCCCGGCCGCCTTCTCCCAGCGGTGGAGTCCGCCGCGTACTTCGTGGTCTGCGAGGCGCTCGCCAACGTCGACCGGCACAGCAGGGCCGGCCGGGCCGAGGTCGGCGGCGGACACCGTGACGGACGGCTGTTCGTCACCGTGCGGGACGACGGGCGGGGCGGCGCGGACGCCGGGGGCGGCAGCGGGCTCACCGGGCTCGCGGACCGGGTGTCAGTGCTCGATGGCAGACTTTCCCTGTCCAGCCCGCCGGGCGGACCGACGTTGCTGCGGGTGGAGATTCCTTGCCAGTTGAGCCAGTTGAGCCAGTTGAGCCAGTTGAGCCGGTCGACGGATCGCGCCCATCGCTCCGCATAGTCCTCGCCGAGGACAGCGTGCTGCTGCGGGAGGGGCTGATCGGGCTGCTCACCCGGGTCGGCCACGAGGTCGTGGCAGCCGTCGGGGACGCGGATGCGCTGCTCACGGCGGTCGCCGAGCAGGAACCGGACATCGTGGTGACGGACGTACGCATGCCGCCCGGTTTCCAGGACGAAGGGCTGCACGCGGCGGTGAAGCTGCGCGAGGCGCGGCCGGGGCTGCCCGTGCTGGTCCTCAGCCAGTACGTCCAGCGGGCCTACGCAGCCGAACTGCTCGACTCCGGCGACGGCACGGGCGTCGGCTATCTGCTCAAGGACCGGATCGGGCAGGTCGAGGAGTTCGTCGACGCGCTGCGACGCGTCGCGGACGGCGGCACGGTCGTCGACCCCGAGGTCGTACGGCAGTTGCTGCGCCGGCGTCGCGACCCGCTGGAGCGGCTGACCCCGCGTGAGCGCGAGGTGCTGGCGCTGATGGCGGAGGGCCGGTCCAACGGTTCGATAGCCCGTGAGCTGGTCGTCTCCGAGGCGGCTGTCGGCAAGCACGTCGGCGGCATTCTCGCCAAGCTGGACCTGCCTCCGGCGGACGAGACACATCGCCGGGTGCTGGCGGTGCTGGCGTTTCTGCGGGCGTGAGCAACCGGTTCCCTGTTGGGATATCGGGAAACCGGGTCCTACAGGCTCTTGGCGAAGCAGCGGCTGGCCTCGTAGTGGCGGTAGTAGCCGAACTTCGCGGAGGGTTCGTAGCCGCTTGAGGTGTACAGGGCGATGGCCTCCGGCTGCCTGTCGCCCGTCTCCAGGACCATACGGGTGCGGCCGGCGGCGCGGGCGTCCTCCTCCAGGGCGGCGAGTATGCGGCGGGCCAGGCCGAGTCCGCGCGCCTCCGCGACGACGTACATCCGCTTCAGCTCGGCGTCGCCGGTCAGATACCCTTCGTCGTTCGCGTTGTCGTCGTCGTGGCCGCGCCAGCCGCCAGTGGCGACGGGGCGGCCCTGCTCGTCGTACGCGATCAGGTACAGGCCGGACGGCGGGTCGAACATCGCCGGGTCGAGGTGGGTGGCGTCGCCCTCGTCCTCGTAGCGGGCGGCGTACTCGGCCTGGACCTGGTCGTTGAGCTTGACGGCGTCGGGGTGGTCGAAGGAGACCCGGCGGATATTCATTCCATACACGGTACATGTATGCATGTCCTTGCCGCCAGATGTTTGCGTTCTGCCGGTATCGTGCCCGCGTGCTGACTGTGACCTCTGTGAATGTGAACGGACTCCGCGCCGCCGCGAAGAAGGGCTTCGTGGAGTGGCTCGCCGGAACCTCCGCCGACGTGCTGTGCCTCCAGGAGGTGCGCGCCGAACCGCAGCAGCTGCCGGAGGAGGTCCGCGCGCCCGAGGGCTGGTACGTCACGCACGCGCCCGCCGCCGCCAAGGGCCGCGCCGGCGTCTCCCTCTACACCCGCCGCGAGCCCGACCGCGTCCAGATCGGCTTCGGCTCCGCCGAGTTCGACGGCAGCGGCCGGTACGTCGAGGCCGACCTGCCCGGCGTCACCGTCGCCAGCCTGTATCTGCCGTCCGGCGAGGTGGGTACCACGCGGCAGGACGAGAAGATCCGCTTCATGGGTGAATTCCTCGCCTATCTCAAGGGCCTGCGGGAGCGGGCCGCCGCCGACGGGCGCGAGGTCGTCGTCTGTGGCGACTGGAACATCGCCCACCAGCCCGCCGACCTCAAGAACTGGCGCGCCAACCAGAAGAGTTCAGGGTTCCTGCCGGAGGAGCGGGAGTGGCTCGGGCGAGTGCTCGACGAGGGGGACGGGGGGTTCGTTGATGTGGTGCGGGCGCTGCATCCGGAGGTCGAGGGGCCGTACTCGTGGTGGTCTTACCGGGGGCGGGCGTTCGATAACGATTCAGGTTGGAGAATTGACTACGAGATCTCGACGCCGGGGCTCGCCGCCAAGGCGGTCAAGGGGTACGTCGAACGCGCGGCGACGCATGAGGAGCGCTGGTCGGACCACGCGCCTGTCACAGTCGTCTACGACCTCTGAGTCGCCGCACATCAGAATTCAGGGCCTCAGGAGCTTCAGGTGTCCTGGCGCATCCGGCGGTCCAGCGCCAGTGACAGTTCCGCCTCCACCACCCGTTGTGCCAGTGGTCGCAGGCGTGCCGGGTCCGCTTGTGGGGCGTGGGTGAGGATCACGTTCGTGAAGATCTCGGCCAGTGCGTCCGCGTGGTCGCGTACCCGTTTGCCCGCCGCCAGGACGGCTGAGAGTGGGATGCCCTCCTGGACCAGCGCCGACGAGGCGTCCAGGAGGCTGCGGCTGATGTGGACGATCTGTTCGCCGTCGGTGCCCAGGTAGCCGAGGTCCAGCGAGGCCGCGAGGTTCTCGGGGGTGGCGTCCGGGCCGAAGCGGTCGGCGAGTTCCTCGGGGGTGAGGCGGACCGGGGTCTCCTCGGTGGGGGCGCCGAGGCCGAGCAGGTCGGCGACGTCGCGGCCGTTGTCGAAGGCCTCGGCGAGTTCCGCGATGCCGTTGAGGGTGTGCCCGCGTTCCAGCAGTGCCGAGATCGTGCGCAGGCGGGCCAGGTGGTGGCCGTCGTACCAGGCGATGCGGCCCTCGCGGCGGGGTGGCGGGATCAGTTTGCGTTCGCGATAGAAGCGCAGGGTGCGGACGGTGATGCCGGCCAGCCCGGCCAGCTCCTCCATCCGGTACTCACGCTGTTCGGCGTTCTCTGCGTCTGCCACGTCGGAACCCTAAGTCGTACCGGCGGTAACTTTCCTTGCTTCGGACCCTACCCATCGGTACGGACCTCATCTACTCTCCCCATTGCGCCAGTGTTCACTGGCGGAGTCGTGGGTGAGGGTCGGAGGCAGCGGTATGGCCGAACAGGAAGCCGAACACGAGCATGTGCGGGTGGCGGTGATCGGGTCCGGGTTCGGGGGGCTCGGGGCCGCTGTGCGGCTGCGCCGCGAAGGTGTCACCGACTTCGTCGTCCTGGAGCGGGCCGGCAGCGTCGGCGGCACCTGGCGCGACAACAGCTATCCGGGATGCGCCTGTGACGTGCCGTCCCACCTCTACTCGTTCTCCTTCGCACCGAATCCCGACTGGCCGCGCGCCTTCTCCGGGCAGGAACACATCCGTGCCTACCTGGAGCACGTCACCGACGTCTTCGGGCTGCGGCCCCATCTCCGCCTCAACTCCGAGGTGAAGAAGATGACTTGGGACGGTGACCGGTTGGCGTGGGTCATCGAGACCAGCAGCGGGACCCTGCTCGCCGATCTCGTCGTCTCCGCCACCGGGCCCCTCTCCGATCCCAAGGTGCCGGACGTCCCGGGGCTCGACACCTTCCCCGGCAAGGTCTTCCACTCCGCCCGCTGGGACCACGACTACGACCTGCGCGGCAAGCGGGTCGCGATGGTCGGCACCGGGGCCTCCGCCATCCAGATCGTGCCCGCCATCCAGCCCGACGTCTCCCGCCTCACCCTCTTCCAGCGCACCCCGCCGTGGGTGATGCCCCGCATCGACCGGGCCATCGGCAACGCCGAGCGAGCCGTGCACCGCGCGCTGCCCTTCACCACCCGGCTGCGGCGCGGACTCTCGTGGGGCGTACGGGAGTTGCAGGTGCAGGCGTTCACCAAGCATCCGGGCGAGCTCGGGGCGGTGGAGGCGCTGGCCAAGCGCAACATGCACCGTGCCATCAAGGATCCGGCCCTGCGTGCCAAACTCACCCCCGACTACCGCATCGGCTGCAAGCGCATCCTGCTGTCGAGCGCCTACTATCCGGCGCTCACCCGGCCCAACGTGGATGTCGTGGCGAGCGGGCTGAGCGAGGTACGGGGCTCCACCGTCGTCGGCGCCGACGGGAGTACGGCCGAGGTCGACGCCATCGTCTTCGGTACGGGGTTCCACGTCACGGACATGCCCATCGCCGACCGGGTCGTCGGTGCCGACGGGCGTACGCTCGCCGAGGCCTGGGCGGACAGCGGGATGCGGGCGCTGCGCGGGGCCTCGGCCGCCGGGTTCCCCAACTGGATGACGATCATCGGGCCCAACACCGGCCTCGGGAACTCCTCCATGATCCTGATGATCGAGTCCCAGCTGAACTATCTCGCCGACTACGTACGGCAGTTGGGTGTGCTCGGGGGGCGGGTGGCGCTTGACGCCCGGCCCACAGCCGTCGACGCGTGGAACGACCGGGTCCAGGAGCGGATGCGGCGCACGGTGTGGAGCACGGGCGGGTGCAGTAGCTGGTACCTCGACGCGAACGGGCGCAACACCACCGTCTGGCCCGGTACGACGTCCGAGTTCCGGCGGGCGACGCGGAGCGTGGATCTCGCCGAGTACGAGGTCCTGCGGGCGACCGGCAGCAACAGCGCCGATAGCAGCACCGGTAGCAGCAACAGCACTGGCAGCGGCACCGGCGCCGGCATCGGTGACATCAACTCGACCGTAGGGGTGGACGCATGAGCCGGCTGATGTCCGTGGCGGACGGTCCGTACACCCCGCCCGTCCCTGTCCGTGAGCTCACCGCCGTTTCGGCGGACGGGGCCCGGCTGCATGTCGAGGTGCACGGTGCGGCCGACGGGCCCGTGGTCGTCCTCGCGCACGGCTGGACCTGCTCCACCGCCTTCTGGGCCGCCCAGATCCGCGAACTCGCCCCCGATCACCGGGTCGTCGCCTACGACCAGCGCGGCCACGGACGCAGCCCGGCGAGCCCCGTCTGCAGTACCGACGTACTCGCCGACGACCTGGAGGCCGTCCTCGCGGCCACCCTCGCGCCCGGCGAGAAGGCCGTGGTCGTGGGACACTCCATGGGCGGGATGACGGTGCTGGCAGCGTCCGCGCGGCCGGGGTTCCGGGAGCATGCGGCGGCCGTACTGCTGTGCAGTACCGGCAGTTCGCGGCTCGTCGCCGAATCGCTGGTCGTTCCGATGCGTGCCGGGCGGCTGCGCACCTGGCTCACCCGGCGGGGCCTCAGCTCCCGCGCCCCGATGGGGCCGGTCACGCCGGTCTCCCGGCGCATCCTCAAGTACGCGACGATGGGCGCCGGTTCGACGCCCGCGATGGTCGAGGCGTGCGCCCGGATCGTGCACGCGTGCCCGCGCAAGGTGCGGTACGCGTGGGCGCGAGTCCTGGACGGGGTGCAACTCGACTCGCAGATAGGGGAGTTGACTGTTCCGGCCGCTGTCGTCGTCGGTACGGCGGATCGGATGACCCCGCCCGTTCACGCACGCGCACTGGCCGCAGCACTGCCCCAGTGTCACGGTGTGACCGAGCTGCCCGGGCTCGGGCACATGACGCCGGTCGAGGGGCCGGGGGCGGTGACCGGGGCGATCCGTGAACTCGTCGCGGCGTACGGGCAGTTGGGGCCGCACGGCACTCAGGTCGACAGCAGCGTACCCATCGAGGAGAGCGCATGAGCAAGGTCAGTCTGGACGGGCAGGTCGCTGTCGTCACGGGGGCCGCTCGGGGGGTCGGTGAGCTGCTCGCGCGCAAGCTCTCCGCCCGCGGGGCGAGGGTCGCGCTGGTCGGGCTGGAGGCCGACGAGCTCAAGCAGGTCTCGGAACGGCTGCACACCGACAGTGCGTACTGGTACGCCGACGTCACCGATCACGAGGCGATGTCCCGGGTGGCGGAGGAGGTCAAGGAGCGGTTCGGGAAGGTCGACATCGTCGTCGCCAACGCCGGGGTCGCCAGCGGCGGGCCCTTCGTCGACTCCGATCCGGAGTCGTGGCGGCGGGTCATCGAGGTCAACCTGATCGGGTCGGCGGTTACGGCTCGGGCGTTCCTGCCGGTGCTGATGGAGAGCCGGGGGTATCTCCTCCAGATCGCGTCCCTGGCCGCCCTCACTCCGGCGCCGATGATGACCGCGTACTGCGCGTCCAAGGCCGGCGTCGAGGCGTACGCGCACTGTCTGCGGGCCGAAGTCGGTTACAAGGGCGTCCGGGTGGGGGTCGCGTATCTGTCGTGGACCGACACCGACATGGTGCGCGGGGCCGACCAGGACGACGTCATGCGGGAGTTGCGGCAGCGGCTGCCGTGGCCGGCCGGCAAGACGTATCCGCTGGGGCCCGCCGTCGACCGGCTCGTGGCGGGGATCGAGCGGCGGTCCAGCCATGTGTACGGGCAGGGGTGGCTGCGCGGGATGCAGGGCATACGGGGATATCTGCCGGGGCTGATCGGTGCGGTGGGGCAGCGCGAGGTCGGGCGGTACTCGGGGCGGTTGCAGGGGATGGGCACCGGGCTGGTGGGCGCGGGTGGCGCGGCCGACGAGGAAGCCCGCGGCGCGGGGGCAGGGCGGGGGCCGGACGCGGTCAGTGACTGAACGTGACTGATCGAAATGCGTGCGTTGTCCTGGCGTGCAAATCTGGTCGAGCCCCCATCCCCTCACCCACTTACGGGAGTGAACCCACATGGGCATGAAGGACGAGATGCAGGACAAGGCCCGCCAGGCCAAGGAGAAGATGGAGCAGGCCCGGAAGGGTCAGCAGGGCCAGCGTCAGCAGGGCCAGGAGGACCGGCCCGGTAAGCAGGGTCAGGAGACTCCGGAGCGCGGGCGTCCTCGTGATGAGGAGACGGAGCGGGCGATGCGGGAGGAAGCGGAGCGGATCAATCGGGACTACGACGCGTAGTCCTGTTTGAGCGAGCTTCGACGTGGGGTGCCCTCTGTTTTTCGAGGGCACCCTGCGTTTTTGTCTGGGGTGTTGGGGTGCGCTGTCGGGTGCGGGGCCGTGGGGGCTTGTCGCGCAGTTCCCCGCGCCCCTGGGCGGGTGACCCCAGCGCTCGTCAAGAATGCGGGCCGGAGTGCTGGTTCACGAACGCGGGGGAAGTGTTGGCCTGGCCCTGTTCGGGACCTCGGTGTAGTCCGGTGGAGTTGCCGCCGGGTGGGTTTCCAGTAGGGCCAGGGCCAGTTTGATGGCGTCGTCCGTTTCGACGTGGCGGCCCTCTGCCCAGTCGAGGGGGGTGCGCAGGACCTCCAGGTCGGGGGCGACGCCCTGGTTCTCGACTGTCCAGCCATACGCGTTGAACCATGCCGCGTTCATCGGGACCGTGATCACCGTGCCGTCGCCCAGGCGGTGGCGGCCGGTCATGCCGACCACTCCGCCCCAGGTCCGTTGACCCACCACCGGGCCGAGTTCCAGGAGTTTGAAGGCGGCCGTGATCATGTCGCCGTCGGAGGACGTCGCCTCGTCGGCGAGGGCGACCACCGGCCCCCGGGGGGCGTTCGAGGCGTACGAGACCGCCTGGGCGTTGCGCGTCAGGTCCCAGCCCAGGATCGTGCGCGTCAGCTTCTCCACCACCAGTTCGCTGATGTGGCCGCCCGCGTTGCCGCGCACGTCGACGATGAGGGCGGGCCTCGACACCTCCATGCGCAGGTCGCGGTTGAACTGGGCCCAGCCCGAGCCGCCCATGTCGGGGATGTGCAGGTAACCGCACCGCCCGCCGCTCAACTCCCGCACCACTTCTCGGCGTTTGGCCACCCAGTCCTGATACCGCAACGGACGTTCGTCGATGAGGGGGACCACCGCGACCCTCCGCGCCCTGCCCGCGCCCTCGGCCTGAGCGGCGTCGGTCGAAGCAGCGCCGGTCGAACCAGCGTCGGTCGAAGCGGAGTCTGACGCGGTGAACGTCAGCTCCACCGTCGTACCGCCCGCTCCCGCGAGCAACGGGAACGGGCCCGTCACCGGGTCCACCGGGCGCCCGTCCACATGCGTGAGCAGCGCGCCCTCCCGGATTCCCGAACCGGCCAGCGGGGAGCGGGCCTTGGAGTCGGACGAGTCGCCGGGGAGGATCCGGTCCAGCATCCAACCGCCTTCCCTGCGCACGAAGTTGGCGCCCAGCAGGCCCTGTCGGCGCTGGTAGTGGGGCGGGCCCTCGTTGCGGCGGGCGGCTGTCACGTACGCGTGGGACGTGCCCAGCTCGCCCAGGACCTCCCGGAGCAGGTCCGCGAACTCGTCGGGGGACGCGACCCGTTCGACGAGCGGGCGGTACTGCTCCAGCACTGCGTCCCAGTCGATGCCGCACATCCGGGGTTCCCAGAAGTAGGCCCGGATCAGGCGGCCGGCCTCCTCGTACGACTGGCGCCATTCCGCCGGGGGGTCGACCTCGTGCAGGACCCGGCGCAGGTCGATCCAGACGGTCGTGTCGCCGTCGCCCGGGTCGGTGGAGGGCACCGCGCGCAGCTCGTCCTCGTCGACGACGACCAGCCGTGAGGCGTCGCCGCTCACCGCGAACCAGTCGAGGTGGTCGACGAGTTCGGCCTTCTTGCCCTTGCTGAGGTTGAAGTGTTCGAGCGTGGGCCGGCCGCTCGTGTCGGCCGGGTTCGCGAACGTCTCGCCCAGCGCGCCCGAGATCGGCCAGCGCAGCCACACCAGTCCGCCGCCCGCGACCGGGTACAGCGCCGAGTACTTGGAGGCGGCGACCGGGAAGGGCGTCACCCGGCTCTCCAGACCCTCGGCCTCGACGATCACTGTGCCGTCCGTACCGTCGGCGCCCTCGTCCTCGCCGGGGTCCAGGCCACCGGCGGCCGGTCGCCCGTCGGGGGAGAGGGCGAAGGGGGAGGGCGTGGCGGAGGAGAGGGGGACGAGGTACGGGCGGCAGCCGAGCGGGAAGGAGAGGTCGCCGGTGTGGACGTCGTACACCGGGTCGAAGCCCCGCCACGACAGGAAGGCCAGATAGCGGCCGTCCCTGGTGAAGACCGGGTTCTCGTCCTCGAAGCGGCCGTTGGTGACGTCGACGATCAGACGGTCCTTTATGCGCGCCATCTTGATCTGGCGCAGGGAGCGTCCGATGCCCGGGTGCGACCAGGTCAGCCAGGCGCCGTCCGGGGAGAAGGCGAGGTCCGTGACCGGCCCGTTGAGGGAGCAGATCAGCTCGGTCACCTCCCCGGTCACCTCCCCGTGCGACTTTTCGTCCGGCTCCTCGTTCGGCTCCTCCGAGGCGTCGATCAGCAGAAGTCGGCCGTCGTGGGCGGCGATGGCGAGGCGTTCGCCCGCCGGGTCGGGCACCAGTTCCAGTACCCGGCCCAGCCGCCCGGACGCCAGCCGTCTCGGCTCCCGCTCCCCGCTGGCCCTCGGCAGGTAGGCGATCTCGATCGCGTCCTCGCCCTCGGCGTCCGTGACGTAGGCGACCTGCCCGCCCGAGCCGAGCATCTCGGGCAGCCGGACCCGTACGCCGGGTGTGTCCGTGATCGTCCTCGCCGGGCCGTCCCGATGGGTCAGCCAGTACAGGCTGCCGCGTACGACGACGGCGCTCGCGCGGCCCGTCTCGTCGACCGAGATGCCGTCGACGTGCTGCGCGGCGGGTACCTGGTACGTACGACGGCCCGCGCGCGGCCCGCCGAGCCGTACGTCGAGGCGGCGGGGGACGGAGTCGGCGGCGAGGTCGTCGACGATCCACAGGTCGCCGGCGCACTGGTACACGACCCGGGTGCCGTCACTGGAGGCGTGCCGGGCGTAGAAGGCGTCGTGGTCGGTGTGGCGGCGCAGGCCGGAACCGTCGTACGCGCACGAGTACAGGTTGCCGACGCCCTCGTGGTCGGAGAGGAAGGCGATGCGGTCGCCGACGAACATGGGGGAGTGGAGGTGGCCGTCGAGGTCGGGCAGCAGACGCTCGCCGTGCAGCCAGAGGCGGCCGGTCGCACCGCCCCGGTAACGCTTCCAGGCGGCCGGTTCGTGGGGCGGGGTGCCCGTGAGGAGGAGGGTCTTCCGTTCCCCTCCGATGTCCGCGACCTGGATGTCGGAGACGGGACCCCAGGGGAGCCGCCCGCCGGGGCCGCCGCCAGTCGGGACGCTGTAGGCCCAGGTGAAGTAGGAGAAGGGCTGGCCGTGGGAGGCGACGGCGAGGATGTCGCCGTCCGGGGACCAGCCGCAGACCTGGGTGTCGGCACTGCCCCAGTAGGTGAGCCGCTGCGCGGGGCCGCCGTCCACCGGCACCCGGTTGATCTCGGGCACGAGGCTGCGCCAGCTCGTGTACGCGATGTGCCGGCCGTCGGGCGAGAACCGCGGGTGCCCGACCTTCGTACGGTCGACGGTGAGCCGCCAGGCACGGCCGTCGGCCCCTGAAGACCCCGACCTTCCGGCTCCATCTCCGTTTCCATCTCTGTCTCCGTCTCTGTCTCCGTCTCCGTCGAGGCGGGCGAGCCAGAGATCGTCCTCGGCGACGAAGCACAGCAGGTCACCGCTGAGGTGGGGCAGGCGCAGATAGCTCACCTCCCCATGCTTTTCCGGGAAACGGGCCCGGGCAACTTGTGAAATATCGGGAACGTGGATACGAGTGGGTGAGGCCCGTGAGCGAGGGCACGTACGAAACGGTTTCGTTTCTATGATTCTCGGGGTATGTTCATTGACGTAGGGCGGAGCTGTACGAAACGGTGTCGTCCGAAACCGGAACAGGAAAGGGTGAGTGACATGACCGAGGTCGCAACGGCGCGTCGTAGTCGGATCACGCCCGAGCGTGAGGCCGAGCTGTACGGCGCCACGCTCGACCTGCTCCGGGAAGTCGGCTACGAGGCCCTCACCATGGACGCCGTCGCCGCCCGTACGAAGTCCAGCAAGGCCACGCTCTACCGCCAGTGGGGTGGCAAGGCCGAACTGGTCGTCAGGGCCATGCGGCACTTCAAGCCGGGTGGCACCGCCATCGCGGACGTCGACACCGGGTCCCTGCGCGGCGACTTCCACGACCTGC
The DNA here is from genome assembly GCF_010550245.1 of Streptomyces sp. SID12501. Classification (GTDB taxonomy): domain Bacteria; phylum Actinomycetota; class Actinomycetes; order Streptomycetales; family Streptomycetaceae; genus Streptomyces. The sequence continues at coordinate 10,172 of NZ_JAAGLU010000008.1, read as the reverse complement.
TGCTCCGCGAGAACGACTGCGCCATGGAACAGACCTCCGCGCTGATGCGGGCTCTGGGCATGGCGGTCCACGGAAACCCCGATCTCCTCAAAGCACTTCGGGAACTGCTCATCGAGCCTGAGATGGCCGAGTTCCGCAAGGTGCTGGAGCGGGCTGTCGACCGGGGTGAGGTCAGCGCGGACAACCCGGCGATGGGTTATGTGCTGCACATGATGATCGGCGGCTTCATCGCGCGCTCGCTCATCGACGAACGGCCCCCGACCCAGGCCTACTTGCGTGACTACATCGACGCCGTGGTGCTCCCCGCCCTCGGCGTGTCGGTTCCGTAGGGCAGCCTGTCTCCGAATCAGCCCGAACCAGCCCTTGAACAACCCCACTTGTTACCCCACCTTGCACCTGACTCGTACCTGACTCGTACCTGACTCGTACCTGACGCGACCGCTCACGTCGTCGGGCTGATCACTCCTGCGCCCCAACAGGCCGATCAACCCTGCCCTGTTGCTGTTCAACGACCTGACCGGGAGTACGCCCCTCGTGGCCACGTTCCTCTACAAACTCGGCCGGCTCGCCTTCAGGCGACGGCATTTCGTCGCCCTGATATGGGTGGCGCTGCTGACGCTCGCGGGAGTCGGCGCGGCCAGCGCGCCCGCCGCCGGCACCACCTCCTTCTCCATTCCGGGTACGGAGGCCCAGAAGGCCTTCGACCTGCTGGAACAGCGTTTCCCCGGCGCCAGCGCCGACGGAGCGACCGGGCGCATGGTCTTCAAGGCGCCCGAGGGCCAGAAGATGACGGACGCCGCCAACAAGGCGACCGTGACGAAGACGGTCAAGCAACTGGGCGACGGTTCCGAAGTCGTCGCCGTCTCCGACCCGTTCACGACGGGCGCCGTCAGCAAGGACGGGACGGTCGCCTACACGTCGGTGAAGTACACGCTGCCCGGCATGGAGCTCGCGGACTCGACCAAGGACGCCCTGGAGAAGGCCGGCGACCAGGCCCGGGCCACCGGGCTGACCGTCGACGTCGGGGGCGACGCGCTGCAGGCGGAGTCCGAGCCGGGCGCGATCGGTGAGGCCGTCGGCATCGCCATCGCCGCGATCGTCCTCGTCATCACCCTGGGTTCGCTGGTCGCGGCCGGACTGCCGCTGCTGACGGCGATCATCGGCGTCGGTATCGCCGGCGCCACCATCACCTCCCTGGCCAACGCGCTCGACCTCGGCGACAGCACGTCCACGCTCGCGCTGATGATCGGTCTCGCGGTCGGCATCGACTACGCGCTGTTCATCGTCTCCCGTTACCGCGGTGAGCTGGCCGACGGCCGTGACCGCGAGGAAGCGGTCGGCCGCGCCACCGGCACCGCCGGCTCGGCGGTGGTCTTCGCGGGCCTCACCGTCGTGATCGCCCTGGCGGGCCTCGCGGTCGTCAACGTCCCGATGCTGACCAAGATGGGCCTCGCGGCGTCCGGCACGGTCGTGGTCGCCGTACTCATCGCGCTGACCCTGATCCCGGCACTGCTCGGATACGCGGGCCGGAAGGTCCAGCCGGCGGGCCAGAAGAAGGACAAGAAGAGCAAGAAGGCGAAGAAGGGCACGAGCGAGAGCGAGACCGAGAGCGAGACGAACGAGCAGGTCAAGCCGGTCGCCGGGCCCAACATGGGCACCCGGTGGGCGCGCTTCGTCATCCGCCGGCCGGTCGCCGTACTGATGTTCAGTGTGCTCGGTCTGGGCGCGATCGCGCTCCCGGTCACCCAGCTGGAACTGGGCCTGCCCGACGACGGCTCGCAGCCCACGTCCACGACCCAGCGCAGGGCGTACGACCTGCTGTCCGAGGGCTTCGGCCCCGGCTTCAACGGTCCCCTGATGGTCGTCTACGACGCCCGGGGCACCGCCGACCCCCAGGCCGGCGTCGACAAGCTGGCCGACCGGATCAAGGGCCTCAAGGACGTCGTCACGGTCGCCCCGGCTCAGTTCAACAAGGCCGGCGACACCGCGACGATCGCCGTGATCCCGGACTCCAAGCCGTCCTCGACGCAGACCGAGGGCCTGGTGCACGCGATCCGCGACCAGAGCGCCGACGTCAAGGCCGAGACGGGCGCGACGGTGCTGGTCACGGGCACCACCGCGATGAACATCGACTTCTCGCAGAAGCTCAACGACGCCCTGATCCCGTATCTGGGCCTGGTGGTCGGCCTCGCCTTCCTCCTCCTGATCCTGGTCTTCCGCTCCATCCTGGTCCCCCTCAAGGCGGCCCTGGGCTTCCTGCTCAGCGTCCTCGCCGCGCTCGGTGCCGTGGTCGCGGTCTTCCAGTGGGGCTGGCTGAGCGGCCTGCTCGGCGTCGACGAGACCGGCCCGATCATGTCCATGGTGCCGATCTTCATGGTCGGCGTGGTCTTCGGTCTCGCGATGGACTACGAGGTGTTCCTCGTGACCCGCATGCGGGAGGCGTACGTCCACGGCGAGTCGCCGTCCAACGCCGTGGTGACCGGGTTCAAGCACAGCGCCCGGGTCGTGGTCGCCGCCGCGATCATCATGATGGCCGTCTTCGGCGGCTTCATCAGCTCCAGCGAGTCGATGATCAAGCTCTTCGGCTTCGGCCTGGCGATCGCGGTCTTCTTCGACGCGTTCGTGGTCCGCATGGCGATCGTCCCGGCCGTGCTGGCCCTGCTGGGCAAGCGGGCCTGGTGGCTCCCGAAGTGGCTGGACCGCGTACTCCCCAACGTCGACGTGGAGGGCGAGAGCCTGCGGACCCTGGACGACGACAACCGTCCGCAGGACGAGGACCGGGAGCTCGTACAGGTCTGAGTCGGCCGCGAGCAAGCTGAGAAGGGGCATCCCGCGCTGCGGGGTGCCCCTTTCCGGTGTTTGTCCCGCCTGTCCCGGCTGTCGACAGTGCCGTTCGGGTACGGGTCGCCGTTGGAGGTGGGTATGAGCGAGGACGTGGACGAGGTGGGCTGGGCGATCGAGCCCGGCGACGAGATGGCGCCGATGATCGAGGTCGTGGGCGGCGTGATCAAGTTCCACAGGGAGGCCGCCGGAATGTCGGTGGCCGACTTCGGGGCGGCCATGCGGTACGGCGAGGACCTGATCCGGAAGGTCGAACGCGGGGCACGGATTCCCCGGGTCGAATTCCTTTACAGCGCGGATGAGTTGGTGAACGCGCGGGGCGCGATTACCGCCATGCGGAAGTACGTGGAGGACGCGCAGTACCCGAAGAAGGTGCGGGCACTTAAGGAGTTGGAGGGGCGGGCGGTCGAGTTGTTGTTGTACGGCAACCACAACATCCACGGCCTGCTGCAGACACCGGAGTACGCGAAGGCATTGTTCGAGACACGGCAGCCGCCGCTCTCTTCCGGCGAGGTGGAACGGGAAGTTGCCGCGCGCGTCGCCCGTAAGTCGGTCTTCGACCGGGAGCCCACACCTTCGTTCAGCTTCATCCAGGAGCAGGTGACGCTTGAGCGACCCATCGGAGGGAAAATGGTGCTACGTCGACAGCTCGAACACCTGCTGGAGGTAGGCGAGTTGCGGAACGTCATGATCCAGGTCATGCCGACCGACCGTGAGGATCACGCCAGCATGCAGGGCCTGATCCAGGTGCTGAAGTTCGCCGATGGCTCGGCGGTCGGGCGTTGCGAAGGTGCGTTCAATGCCCGTCCGATCTCAAGTCCCAGGGATCTTGGGGTCCTTGAACTCCGTTATGGGATGATCCGGGCGCAGGCTCTCCCGCCTGGGGAGTCGCTGGCCTTCATCGAGCGAGCGCTTGGAGCGTTATGAGCACCTCGGAACTCCGCTGGTTCAAGAGCAGCTACAGCGACAGCAGCGAACCCGGCGACTGTGTGGAAGTAGCCACCACCCCGCACACCATCCACGTCCGGGACTCCAAGACCCCCAGCCCCACCCACACCCCGCACCTCACCCTCGATCCCACCACCTGGAATTCGTTCGTGGTGCATCTGTCCGGCAGCTAACGTGCCGGGCATGACCACGTCCTCCCGATTCGCCGAGGCCCTCGATGAGCTGGGCCTCAGCGAACTCCACTCCCGTATTCGCCGGTTTCCGGACGAGACCCGTACCGCCGCCGAGGCCGCCGCCGCGATCGGGTGTGAGCTGAGCCAGATCTGCAAGTCGCTGATCTTCTCCGCCGACGGGGTGCCGGTGCTCGTCCTCATGGACGGCGCCTCTCGCGTCGACGTCGAGCTCGTCCGGCGCGAACTCATGGCCGCGAAGGTCACCCGCGCCAAGGTGGACGTCGTACGCGAGACCACCGGGTACGCCATCGGGGGTGTGCCGCCCTTCGGGCACCGGACCAGAACCCGTGTCCTCGCGGACCGTTCGCTGCTGGAGCACGACGTCGTCTGGGCCGCCGCCGGTACCCCGTACACGGTGTTTCCCATGGAGCCGAAGGCCCTGATCGCCCACGCCGGCGCGACTCTCGTGGACGTACGCGAGTCGGCGGCTCCGTGACCCCGACAGTCACCGCCGCCGTACTGCTCGCCGCCGTCACCCACGCCTGCTGGAACGCGCTCGCGCACCGCATCATCGACAAGCTGGTCGGGTTCACGCTCATCGCGGGCGGCGGAATGCTGATCGGGCTGGTCGCCGTGCCGTTCCTGCCGCTTCCCGCTGCCGGGGCGTGGCCGTATCTCGTCGCGTCTGCCCTCATCCACATCGCGTACTACGTGCTGCTCATGCGGTCGTTCAGGCTCGGCGACTTCGGGCAGGCGTATCCGATCGCGCGCGGTACCGCGCCCCTCGTCGTCACCGTGCTCGCCGCCGTGTTCGCCCACGAGGTGCCCAACGGCTGGGCGGCGGCCGGAATCGTCGTGTCCTGTGCGGGACTTACCGGGGTCGCGCTGTGGGGGATGCGCGGGCGGCGGCCCAACTGGGCGGCGATCGGGGCCGCGTTGGCGACAGGGCTGTCCATCGCCGCGTACACCGTCGTCGACGGTCTGGGCGTACGGGCCTCGGGCTCCGCGCTCTCCTACATCGCCTGGCTGATGGCCCTGGAGGGCATCGCCGTCCCCGCCTACGCGCTGTACCGGTGGCGGGGCCAATTCCTTGCGACGGTACGGCCGTTCGCCGCAGTCGGGCTGCTCGGCGGCGCGCTGTCCGTGACGGCGTACGGCCTCGTGCTGTGGGCGCAGACCCGGGCGGAACTCGCCCCGGTGGCGGCGCTCAGGGAATCGTCGGTCAAGCAAGGTTCATGCGGTAATAGTCTTACCGCTCGGCATGCTTGATGGGCGGCCAGCTCCGGGGCCTGGTGCCCGATAGGCATCGCGACTGTTGAGGAGTAACCGAGACTTCTGCGATCCTCCCGACATAGCCGCATATGGGGTGGGTTCATGGCAGATTTTTGGAACGTGGTGAGCACCGTGAGTGCAGCTGGCGGTGTGGGCGTTGCTGTCGCGTCGATGTGGATACCGCACCGACGGGCCGTAAGGGCTGATCAAGAAGACACGGATCGAGTGGCTAAGGCGGCCCAGGGCCGAGCCTCCTTGGTGACCGCCTCAGTGCCGTGGTCCAGCAGTACGACCCTTGACGTTTGCATCGCCAACGGAGGTACAAGCCCGATCGGTGACGTCGAGATCCTGGACGTTCGGCAGGCTCCTTCACAAGGCGCAGTGAGTTGGCGCTTAAACCCCAACATCAGACCGAACGTAAAGATCGCATGCATCCTTCAACCACAGGAGGAGCTGACGGCGAGAGTGCAACTGATTGATCCACTCAGTGAGCCAGTCCGCCCAGCCCCTGACGCCAGCCTGGTGATCGTCTTTGGGTTTCGGGACGCAGATGGACAGTGGTGGAAACGAGAGATCGGAAAGCCACCTCAGCCGTGGGAGGCCAGGTCAGTCAACTGACTGCCCCTTCGAAACCCTCGGTCAAGTCCCTGTTGATGCAGTAATAACTTCGCTGTTCAGGAGGCTTGAGGAGGTATGTATCAGACACGTCATCAAGCTGGTGTGCGCCGGTTGAGCACTGGCAACTAGACATACGAGGGTGCTAGTTCGGTGATGAGCGGCATCCATCTGGGTAGCACCAGCTACGCTGCGTTCCGACGCCGCCAATCGGCTTGGTCCATCCAACCGGAAGACTCGAACTGAGGTCTTACGGGGGTAGGGGAGGAAAAGGGATGGATGTGCTCGTACTGATCCAGGCGGGCAAGGACGGGGACGGCCCTGACCTACTGCGTTGGCTGAAGAGCGATCCCGTGGCCGCGCACGCCAAGCTGTCAGCCGCACCAGCAGCATCGGACGACGATGGAATGGGTGCCGCCGAAATCGTCCAGGCAGTAGTCGACAACGCTACTGCGATCGGTGGCCTGGTCATTTCAACAGCGGCATGGTGGGACGCCAGACGTACTGCACGTTCGCCAGGAACGGGCTCTGGCGTGAGAATCGAGTGCAATGGTGCCGTAGTGACCATCAACACCAGCGACCCAGCCAAAGTCCAGGAGATTATTGACACCTTGAAGCGGACGGAACAGCCCCGCGGCGGTGATAACTCCAACGCATCATGACCACCCCGGATCCCGCTGGTTCCCGCGCTGTTTTGATCGGCGTTCACTCCTCCGCGGACGCCCTCGGGCTCGGAGAGCTGCCTGCCGTTGAAAAGAATCTCGCAGAACTCCGGCGAGTCTTGACTGACGGTACCGTTTGGGGTCTTCCTGATGAGCACTGCCTCTACATTCCAGAACCCACCTACCCTCATGAGGTGCTGACAGAAGTCGAACGGGCAGCCGCCGAGGCTACCGACACGCTCCTGTTGTATTACGCCGGACATGGACTACTCGTTGGGGAAGAGCAAGATCTCCACCTGGCCCTGAGTGGCGTTAAATGGGATGACGATTGCCTCAGTTACTCTAAGCTTCGCGCCAGACTGCGACAAGCAGGAATACGGGCTCGTCGCACTGTAGTTATCCTGGACTGCTGTTATAGCGGCAAGGCGCTTGGCGAAATGAGCCCAGAATCTCCTTGCACTGTACCGGATCTACAAAGAGTGGTCGCTCAAAAGGCAGATATCGAGGGCGTTTGCGTATTAACGGCCTCCGCCGCCACTCGAAAAGCTTTAGCTCCCATCGGGGAAAAATTTACGGCTTTCACAGGTGAGCTTATCCATGTCCTGTGCAATGGAGTTTCCGGGAGCGGCGAGTTCCTCGATATGACCATGATTTACGATGCAGTATCCGACCGCTTGGCTAATCGCCAGGGTGTGCCGGAACCTCAATTCGGTACCCGGGGCCATGGTGCCGATATTGTATTAGCACGCAACCGCGCATTTACCGCGGCGATAAACGAAAATGAAGTGCCGATCGACATGGCCGATTCCTACCCCCTGAATACTCTGGCAGCCGCCCCCGCATCGCTACAGCCGCCGGACCGTGGACTCCCTCCGGTCGTAGGCACATACAAGGGGATCGAGATTCGGAGTGAGCGCGTATTGTTGCAATTTCTTCGATCACAACAAGGAGGAAACTCCAGTGAATGAACGAGGTGAACTGAATATCTCGGCCGCTGCATCTGGACACGGTCGAATTTACCAAGCTGGACGTGACCAGTACATTCATGAGACTGCTCTATCTAGCCAGTCTTTGCGCCCTGTTTCGAACGTAGATGCTCCCAGCGACCTTGTAAATCTACCTCCCAGAGGGGATCTCCTTGTAGGTCGCACTTCTGAAATCTCGCATATGGAAGATAGCCTCGCCGCGCCGGGCAGTGTAGCGGTCTTGAGTGGACTAGGAGGGGTAGGGAAGAGCACACTTGCCGCACACTATGCGTCACGGCGCGTGAGGACCTACAATCCAATCTGGTGGATCACTGCGAATAATTCTGCTGGACTTGAGGCCGGCCTCGCACGTTTGATTTTTACTCTGCAACCGGAATTGTCCCAAGCCTGGCCTATGGATGAATCAGCTGAACGCGCAACCCAGTGGTTGAGCACTCATGATGACTGGCTCCTCATTCTAGATGATGTGACAGATTCAGCAGATATTGCATCGCTAATTAATCGCCTGAATTGTGGTCACATCATTGTGACGAGCCGCCTTAGTTCACGCTGGCACCGCATCAATGCCACAATGATTCAAGTGGGCCCCCTTCCTCGCCATGAAGCCCTCGAACTATTTACGCGGACCGTACAATCTGGCGAACCAACTGGAGAACCAGATCTCTATCAAAGGGCGGATCTAGTCTCGCGCCTAGGAGGGCTTCCGCTCGCTATCCGGGCAGCCGCCAAGTACATCTCAGCGACCCATATTGATGCAGCAGAGTACCTTCACCGACTCTCCAATTTTGAGTCGGATATTCTCGATTTAGACGATTCTTCACCTGCCCGGAGCCCGCTTAATCGAACATTTCATGCCAGTTTCGAGCAGCTCACAGATGCGCCATTCGCGCTGCCTCTACTACGCATTCTTTCCTGGTATGCCCATGAAGGAATTCCGCGCAGCTTGCTTGATAACTTGACTTTATCAGTTGATCAGCAAACGTTGCAGCAGACCTTGATGAAGCTCGCGGCCCACGGATTGCTTGATGCCGATGCAACTTCAATCTCCATGCATCGATTGTTGCAGACGTTTGTCCGGACCGTTGACCCTCAGGATCCCTATCGCCTGCCGGTCGACATCACGACTGGGCTGCGGCAGTCAACGGAGTTGCTGGATGCAGCCCTCCCGCAAGTGTACGAACCCAAGGGTTGGCCTCTTTGGCAACGTCTTATTCCGCACATTACGACCCTTGCTGACCGTGCGACGTCAGAATCCGATACTGCCGTGTCGGCTCACCTATTCAATCAGGCGGGCCTTTTCCTAAACGAGCAAGGTGATCCAACCGACGCCATTCCATATCACATGCGTTCCCACGCCGCGTATTCTCGTCATTATGGGCGCCTTCACCGCGATACGCTGGCAGCTCTCGGGAATCTGGCTGGCGCTTACCAAGCAGCGGGTAATCTCGAAAAAGCTCTCTCTCTGTACGAGCAAACTCTCGCTGAGTGCGAACAGTCACTCGGGCATGAAGACCCTGTTGTCCTGAGTACTCGGAATGATCTAGCAGGCGCATACCTGGCATCTGGCGACCTGGATGCTGCCATTCCATTGTATGAACAAACGCTGACCGACCGCGAACGCGTACTGGGCGACCTGCATCCCGATACTCTGACTTCTCTAAACAACCTGGCATACGCACACCAGGTGGCCGGAAATATAGAGCAATCTATTCCGTTGTTCGAGCAAGCTCTATCTAAGCGGGAACAGGTACTGGGTGATCAACACCTCGATACCTTGGCTTCCCGTCATAATCTCGCAACCTCCCTTCATTTTGTGAACCGGGCTGGGAACGCAGTACAGCTTCTAGAGCAGAATCTGGCGACACGGGAGCGGATTCTTGGTAGCGACCATCCAGACACTCTCGCGTCATGCAACAGCCTCGCCTATGCCCGTCTTTCGCTAGGCGACGTTAACGGTGCGCTTCCGTTGTTGGAGGAAACGCTGACCGACCGGCAACGGATCCTCGGCAGCGACCACCCTGACACCTTGACGTCCTTGAATAATTTGGCGTACGCCTACGAAATGAAAGGTGATCTAACACAGGCCATCCAGCTTTATCAGAGCACACTGGCCGGCTGCGAGCAATTTCTCGGCTCCGATCACCCGGATACCCTCGCCGCGCGAAGCAATCTTGCGGGTGCTTATAGCACGCTCGGTGAGCTGGAAAAGGCCTTTCCTTTGTTTGAACAGACCCTCACCGCCTCCGTGCGGGTGCTGGGCGAGGACCACCCCGAAACATTCACCTCCCGCAACAATCTCGCGGGTGCGTACCAGGGGGTGGGGGACCTCGGGCGGGCCATCCCGCTGTACGAACAGACCCTCAGTGACCGAGTGCGGGTGCTGGGCGAGGACCACCCCGACACGCTCACCTCCCGCAACAACCTCGCCGGCGCCTATATGTCGGCGGGGGACCTCGGGCGGGCCATCCCGCTGTACGAACAGACCCTCACCGCCTCCGTGCGGGTGCTGGGCGAGGACCACCCCTCCACTCTCACCTCCCGCAGCAATCTCGCGGGTGCGTACCAGGGGGCGGGGGACCTCGGGCGGGCCATCCCGCTGTACGAACAGACCCTCACCGCCTCCGTGCGGGTGCTGGGCGAGGACCACCCCTCCACTCTCACCTCCCGCAACAACC
>NZ_JAAGLU010000089.1 GCF_010550245.1 Streptomyces sp. SID12501 | reverse complement strand
GGTTCCTTTGAAGTAGTAAACACAGCGAGGACGCTGTGAACGGTCGGGCTTATTCCGCTTGACTGTTCCGCTCTCGTGGTGTGACCCGATTACGGGTTGACATTCACGGAGAGTTTGATCCTGGCTCAGGACGAACGCTGGCGGCGTGCTTAACACATGCAAGTCGAACGATGAACCTGCTTCGGTGGGGGATTAGTGGCGAACGGGTGAGTAACACGTGGGCAATCTGCCCTTCACTCTGGGACAAGCCCTGGAAACGGGGTCTAATACCGGATAATACTCCTGCAGGCATCTGTGGGGGTTAAAAGCTCCGGCGGTGAAGGATGAGCCCGCGGCCTATCAGCTTGTTGGTGAGGTAGTGGCTCACCAAGGCGACGACGGGTAGCCGGCCTGAGAGGGCGACCGGCCACACTGGGACTGAGACACGGCCCAGACTCCTACGGGAGGCAGCAGTGGGGAATATTGCACAATGGGCGAAAGCCTGATGCAGCGACGCCGCGTGAGGGATGACGGCCTTCGGGTTGTAAACCTCTTTCAGCAGGGAAGAAGCGAAAGTGACGGTACCTGCAGAAGAAGCGCCGGCTAACTACGTGCCAGCAGCCGCGGTAATACGTAGGGCGCAAGCGTTGTCCGGAATTATTGGGCGTAAAGAGCTCGTAGGCGGTCTGTCGCGTCGGATGTGAAAGCCCGGGGCTTAACCCCGGGTCTGCATTCGATACGGGCAGACTAGAGTGTGGTAGGGGAGATCGGAATTCCTGGTGTAGCGGTGAAATGCGCAGATATCAGGAGGAACACCGGTGGCGAAGGCGGATCTCTGGGCCATTACTGACGCTGAGGAGCGAAAGCGTGGGGAGCGAACAGGATTAGATACCCTGGTAGTCCACGCCGTAAACGGTGGGAACTAGGTGTTGGCGACATTCCACGTCGTCGGTGCCGCAGCTAACGCATTAAGTTCCCCGCCTGGGGAGTACGGCCGCAAGGCTAAAACTCAAAGGAATTGACGGGGGCCCGCACAAGCAGCGGAGCATGTGGCTTAATTCGACGCAACGCGAAGAACCTTACCAAGGCTTGACATACGCCGGAAAGCATCAGAGATGGTGCCCCCCTTGTGGTCGGTGTACAGGTGGTGCATGGCTGTCGTCAGCTCGTGTCGTGAGATGTTGGGTTAAGTCCCGCAACGAGCGCAACCCTTGTTCTGTGTTGCCAGCATGCCCTTCGGGGTGATGGGGACTCACAGGAGACTGCCGGGGTCAACTCGGAGGAAGGTGGGGACGACGTCAAGTCATCATGCCCCTTATGTCTTGGGCTGCACACGTGCTACAATGGCCGGTACAATGAGCTGCGATGCCGTGAGGCGGAGCGAATCTCAAAAAGCCGGTCTCAGTTCGGATTGGGGTCTGCAACTCGACCCCATGAAGTCGGAGTTGCTAGTAATCGCAGATCAGCATTGCTGCGGTGAATACGTTCCCGGGCCTTGTACACACCGCCCGTCACGTCACGAAAGTCGGTAACACCCGAAGCCGGTGGCCCAACCCCTCACGGGGAGGGAGCTGTCGAAGGTGGGACTGGCGATTGGGACGAAGTCGTAACAAGGTAGCCGTACCGGAAGGTGCGGCTGGATCACCTCCTTTCTAAGGAGCATTTCTTACCGGACATCTTCGGGTGTGCGGTCAGAGGCCAGTTCATCGGCGAATGTCCGGTGCTGGTTGCTCATGGGTGGAACGTTGATTATTCGGCCGGTTCACGGGCCGGAGGCTGCAAGTACTGCTCTCGTAAGAGGGTGTGGAAAGCATGATCTCCGGGCGGGATGCGGTCGGGCACGCTGTTGGGTGTCTGAGGGTACGGCCGGTTTGTCTGGTCGCCTTCAGTGCCGGCCCCGGTGTACTCGCCCGTTGTGGGTGGGGTGGCGGGTGGTTGGTCGTTGTTTGAGAACTGCACAGTGGACGCGAGCATCTGTGGCCAAGTTTTTAAGGGCGCACGGTGGATGCCTTGGCACCAGGAACCGATGAAGGACGTGGGAGGCCACGATAGTCCCCGGGGAGTCGTCAACCAGGCTTTGATCCGGGGGTTTCCGAATGGGGAAACCCGGCAGTCGTCATGGGCTGTCACCCACATCTGAACACATAGGGTGTGTGGAGGGAACGCGGGGAAGTGAAACATCTCAGTACCCGCAGGAAGAGAAAACAACCGTGATTCCGGGAGTAGTGGCGAGCGAAACCGGATGAGGCCAAACCGTATGCGTGTGAGACCCGGCAGGGGTTGCGTATACGGGGTTGTGGGATCTCTCTTTCATGGTCTGCCGGCCATGAGACGAGTCAGAAACCGTTGATGTAGGCGAAGGACATGCGAAAGGTCCGGCGTAGAGGGTAAGACCCCCGTAGTCGAAACATCAACGGCTCGTTTGAGAGACACCCAAGTAGCACGGGGCCCGAGAAATCCCGTGTGAATCTGGCGGGACCACCCGTTAAGCCTAAATATTCCCTGGTGACCGATAGCGGATAGTACCGTGAGGGAATGGTGAAAAGTACCGCGGGAGCGGAGTGAAATAGTACCTGAAACCGTGTGCCTACAAGCCGTGGGAGCGTCGCTCACAGAGTTTACTCTGTGGGTCGTGACTGCGTGCCTTTTGAAGAATGAGCCTGCGAGTTTGCGGTGTGTTGCGAGGTTAACCCGTGTGGGGAAGCCGTAGCGAAAGCGAGTCCGAACAGGGCGATTCAGTAGCGCGCTCAAGACCCGAAGCGGAGTGATCTAGCCATGGGCAGGTTGAAGCGGAGGTAAGACTTCGTGGAGGACCGAACCCACCAGGGTTGAAAACCTGGGGGATGACCTGTGGTTAGGGGTGAAAGGCCAATCAAACTCCGTGATAGCTGGTTCTCCCCGAAATGCATTTAGGTGCAGCGTCGTGTGTTTCTTGCCGGAGGTAGAGCACTGGATAGGCGATGGGCCCTACCGGGTTACTGACCTTAGCCAAACTCCGAATGCCGGTAAGTGAGAGCACGGCAGTGAGACTGTGGGGGATAAGCTCCATGGTCGAGAGGGAAACAGCCCAGAGCATCGACTAAGGCCCCTAAGCGTACGCTAAGTGGGAAAGGATGTGGAGTCGCACAGACAACCAGGAGGTTGGCTTAGAAGCAGCCACCCTTGAAAGAGTGCGTAATAGCTCACTGGTCTAGTGATTCCGCGCCGACAATGTAGCGGGGCTCAAGCGTACCGCCGAAGTCGTGTCATTCCAGCACATACCCCCAACGGGGGCTGGGATGGGTAGGGGAGCGTCGTGTGCCGGGTGAAGCCGCAGCGGAAGCTAGTGGTGGACGGTTCACGAGTGAGAATGCAGGCATGAGTAGCGATACACACGTGGGAAACGTGTGCGCCGATTGACTAAGGGTTCCTGGGTCAAGCTGATCTGCCCAGGGTAAGTCGGGACCTAAGGCGAGGCCGACAGGCGTAGTCGATGGATAACCGGTTGATATTCCGGTACCCGCTGTGAAGCGTCAAACATTGAACCAGGCGATGCTAAGTCCGTGAAGCCGCCCCGGAGCCTTCGGGCAAGGGGGAGTGGTGGAGCCGACGGACCAGATCTGCAGTAGGTGAGTGATGGGGTGACGCAGGAAGGTAGTCCATCCCGGGCGGTGGTAGTCCCGGGGTAAGGGTGTAGGCCGTGTGATAGGTAAATCCGTCACACATCAAGGCTGAGACCTGATGCCGAGCCGATTGTGGTGAAGTGGATGATCCTATGCTGTCGAGAAAAGCCTCTAGCGAGTTTCATGGCGGCCCGTACCCTAAACCGACTCAGGTGGTCAGGTAGAGAATACCGAGGCGTTCGGGTGAACTATGGTTAAGGAACTCGGCAAAATGCCCCCGTAACTTCGGGAGAAGGGGGGCCATCACTGGTGAGAACATTTACTGTTCGAGCTGGGGGTGGCCGCAGAGACCAGCGAGAAGCGACTGTTTACTAAAAACACAGGTCCGTGCGAAGCCGTAAGGCGATGTATACGGACTGACGCCTGCCCGGTGCTGGAACGTTAAGGGGACCGGTTAGTCACATTTCGGTGTGGCGAAGCTGAGAACTTAAGCGCCAGTAAACGGCGGTGGTAACTATAACCATCCTAAGGTAGCGAAATTCCTTGTCGGGTAAGTTCCGACCTGCACGAATGGCGTAACGACTTCTCGACTGTCTCAACCATAGGCCCGGTGAAATTGCACTACGAGTAAAGATGCTCGTTTCGCGCAGCAGGACGGAAAGACCCCGGGACCTTTACTATAGTTTGATATTGGTGTTCGGTTCGGCTTGTGTAGGATAGCTGGGAGACTTTGAAGCGGGCACGCCAGTGTCTGTGGAGTCGTCGTTGAAATACCAGTCTGGTCGTGCTGGATGTCTAACCTGGGTCCGTGATCCGGATCAGGGACAGTGTCTGATGGGTAGTTTAACTGGGGCGGTTGCCTCCTAAAGAGTAACGGAGGCGCCCAAAGGTTCCCTCAGCCTGGTTGGCAATCAGGTGTTGAGTGTAAGTGCACAAGGGAGCTTGACTGTGAGACCGACGGGTCGAGCAGGGACGAAAGTCGGGACTAGTGATCCGGCAGTGGCTTGTGGAAGCGCTGTCGCTCAACGGATAAAAGGTACCCCGGGGATAACAGGCTGATCTTCCCCAAGAGTCCATATCGACGGGATGGTTTGGCACCTCGATGTCGGCTCGTCGCATCCTGGGGCTGGAGTCGGTCCCAAGGGTTGGGCTGTTCGCCCATTAAAGCGGTACGCGAGCTGGGTTTAGAACGTCGTGAGACAGTTCGGTCCCTATCCGCTGCGCGCGCAGGAACATTGAGAAGGGCTGTCCCTAGTACGAGAGGACCGGGACGGACGAACCTCTGGTGTGCCAGTTGTCCTGCCAAGGGCATGGCTGGTTGGCTACGTTCGGGAGGGATAACCGCTGAAAGCATCTAAGCGGGAAGCCTGCTTCGAGATGAGTGTTCCCACCCACTAGATGGGGTAAGGCTCCCAGTAGACGACTGGGTTGATAGGCCAGATCTGGAAGCCCGGTAACGGGTGGAGGTGACTGGTACTAATAGGCCGAGGGCTTGTCCTCAGTTGCTCGCGTCCACTGTGTT
>NZ_JAAGLU010000899.1 GCF_010550245.1 Streptomyces sp. SID12501 | reverse complement strand
GCTCGGGTGCTACGTGCTGCTCGGGTTCTCCGCCTACGTCGACACCCCCATGGGCCGGCTCGCCCCGGTGCAGGAGCCGGGGATGAGCGGGGAGATGCCGGCGCTCTGGCTGGCCCCGGTGATCGCGGTGTGGGTCGGCGGCCCGGCCCTGGCGGCACTGGTTGCCTTCACCGCTCGGCGGAAACTGCTCACGTCGGCACCGCTGGTGGCGGCGGCCCTCGCGGCGACCGTACTGGTCCAGACCGGTGACGACGCCTGGCGCGCGGACCCGCGCGGCCGGCGGCTGGTCTGCGACGAGGGGACACCTCAGATCTGCGTGACCGAGCGCCACCAGAACCTGCTCGCCCCGGCCGGGGAGGCGCTGTCGGGACTGCGGGAACGGCAGGCGGGGGTGCCGGGCCTGCCCG
>NZ_JAAGLU010000898.1 GCF_010550245.1 Streptomyces sp. SID12501 | reverse complement strand
CGAACGCGCAGCGCGACCGATTCGCCTGGTACGACGAGTTCTTCCAGAACTTCTACAACCTCTACGAGAACCTCGGCTCGCGCATCAGCGAGGCCGCGGTGCGCGGCTCGTGGCAGGTCGCCGCGGGCGCCGCGCCGTGGGCCGCGTGGGAGGTCGTGCCGACGTGGCACACCGACCTGCGCGCCGACATCGCCGCGATCGACGTCCCGACGCTGATCCTGCACGGCACGGGCGACAGGATCCTGCCGATCGACGCCACCGGCCGCCCGTTCCACGCGCTGCTGCCGCAGGCCACGTACGTCGAGGTCGAGGGCGCGCCGCACGGTCTGCTGTGGACGCACGCGCAGGAGGTCACGGCCGCGCTGCTGGAGTTCCTCGCGTCCTGAGGGCCGAGGTCGTGAGCCGGG
>NZ_JAAGLU010000897.1 GCF_010550245.1 Streptomyces sp. SID12501 | reverse complement strand
GCATGCGGGCGGAGGCGGAGTCCCTGGACGCCGAGGGCATCGTGGCGGTCCAACTGCGGCAGCACTCGCACTCCTGGGGACCGCACACCACCGAGTTCTTCGCGATCGGGACGGCGGTCCGCCCGCTGCGCGACGACCACACCATCGACCGACCGAACATGGTGCTGAGCCTCGATGGCTGAGCCGCCGGACGTGGACGCGTCGGCCGCGGCGCTGCGCCGGGACAGCGCGGACCTGAACCTCTACGTCGCCGTGCTGGCGGCGCACCTGGCGGACGCGCTGCCGCCCGGCACGGTACGGGTCGAGCGCCGGCGTTCCGTGGTGGAACGGATGGCCGGGCGCAAGGGCCGCGTCACCGCACTGGACGTCGCGCTGGGCGAGCGGCGCCTCCTGCTGCGGATGGATCG
>NZ_JAAGLU010000896.1 GCF_010550245.1 Streptomyces sp. SID12501 | reverse complement strand
GTGACCGTCGTGGGCGGCAGCCAGAGCGCGGTCGAGCTGACGCTCGACGTCGCGCGCCGCTACCCGCACGCGCAGGTCACCACGCTCGTCCGGTCGCTGACCCTGCGCCAGAAGGACACGAGCCCCTTCAGCGAGGAGGGGTACTTCCCGGAGTTCACGGAGTACTACTACCGCGCGCCGCGCGCCCGCAAGCGTGAGATCGACGCGTTCATGCGCCTGACGAACTACTCGTCGGCCGACGGCGACGTGCTGCGCGAGCTGTACCGGCTCGTCCACGAGCAGCGCCTGGACGGCGAGCAGCGGGTGTTCGTGCGCGGCAGCCGCCAGGTGCGTGCGGTCGAGGCGCACGACGACGGCGTCGTGCTGCGCGTCGAGGAGCTCAACACGGGTGAGGTCGAGGAGCTGCG
>NZ_JAAGLU010000895.1 GCF_010550245.1 Streptomyces sp. SID12501 | reverse complement strand
GCAGGAGGCCTCGGTGATGTCGAGGATCTCCGCGATCTTCCGGTGCGGGTAGTCGAACGCCTCCCGCAGCACGTACGCCACCCGCTCGTTGGGCGAGAGGCGCTCCATGAGGGCGAGCACCGCGTACGAGACCGACTCGCGCTGCTCCGCGGTGTCGGCGGGGCCGAGCATCGGGTCCCCGGCGAGAAGCGGCTCGGGCAGCCACTGGCCGACGTACGACTCGCGCCGGGCGCGGGCCGAGGTGAGCTGGTTGAGGCAGAGGTTGGTGAGGACCTTCGTCAGCCAGGCCTCGGGGACCTCGATGCGGTCGACGTCGGCGGCCTGCCACCGCAGGAACGTGTCCTGTACGGCGTCCTCGGCATCGCTCACCGAGCCGAGCAGGCGGTAGGCGATGGCCTCCAGACGGG
>NZ_JAAGLU010000894.1 GCF_010550245.1 Streptomyces sp. SID12501 | reverse complement strand
AGCCGTTGGCGCCGCATCCGCACGGCCAACCACAGCAGCAGCCCGAACGCCGGGACCATCACGCAGCCGTAGACCGCGTAGAAACCGTACTCACCGAAGTGTGAGGAGCCGTTCCACAGGGCGTGCGTCGCCATGGCCAGCGTCAACCCGAGCAGCGGCAGGCCGATCCGGCGCGAACGGCGGGCGCTGAGCGAGGCCGCCCCGAAGCCGAGGCCCTTCAGCACGGTGAACAGCGGGTGCGCGAACGGCGACAGCACGACCCGTACGAAGAACGTCGCCGCCGTCACGGAGTCCAGTACGCCGGTGCCGTTGGCCACGTCCTCGTAGAAGGCGTTGCCCAGGTAGAGGATGTTCTCGGTGAAGGCGAAGCCGGTGGCGGTGAACCCGGCGAGCACGAACCCGTCGGC
>NZ_JAAGLU010000893.1 GCF_010550245.1 Streptomyces sp. SID12501 | reverse complement strand
AGACCCGCATCGACCTGTTCGGGGCCGAGGAGGTGGTCGGCTTCTACAACACGTACACCGCGCACTGCGCCGACGACCTGGCCGCGCGGCTGGCCGCCGAGGGGGTGGAGGTGTCCCGGGACCCGGTGACGGGCGAGGTCCACGCGCTGCGGTCACCGGCCGCGGGCGTGGCGGGCGTCCAGTTCCATCCCGAGTCGGTGCTGACCCTGCGCGGCGTGGAGCTGGTCCGCGACCTGCTGATCGGGGTGCGGGCGCCGGTGTGAGCGCGGTGTGGGCCCTGCCCGGGCCCGGTCAGGCGGGGCCGGGCACGAGGGTGTTCTCGGAGCGGCGGCCGGCGAGGTAGTCCGCCACGTTCCGCACGGTGGTTTCGATGATCTGGCCCACGGCGTCGCTCGTGTAGTACGCCT
>NZ_JAAGLU010000892.1 GCF_010550245.1 Streptomyces sp. SID12501 | reverse complement strand
CAGCAGGCCCGCGGTGCGCTTGGAGCGCGTGACCTCGGCGAGCACGGCCGGGTCGAGCGCGTGCAGCACGAGCCCGTGCACGGGGTGCTGGACCAGCTGCAGGCGCCCGTAGCGCGACATCGTCTCGGCGACGTCGACGAGCAGCGCGTGCGGCACGGGGTACCGGCTGTACTCGAGCAGCGTGTCGACGACCTGCTCGGCGTCGTGCCCCGCGGCGCGCGCGTTCCACAGCCCGAGGGCCGTCAGGCGGTAGGTGTGCACGTGCTCGGGCGCGCGCTCGAGCTCCGCGAACGGGGCGATGGCGCGCCGGCACGCGGCGGCCTGGTCGTGGTCGACCTCGAGCAGCAGGGTCTTGTCGCTCTGGACGATCAGCGGTCCGTCGGGCACTCGGCTCTCCTGTGGTCGGG
>NZ_JAAGLU010000891.1 GCF_010550245.1 Streptomyces sp. SID12501 | reverse complement strand
GCCGACGACGACGCGCGCCCGAGGCGCGACCTGTGGGACCGCGAGACGTCCGACGTGCTCGGCGACCGCTGGCGCGCGCGCACGCTGCACCTGCGCCCCGACGACGTCGCGCGCCGCACCGGCGTCGACCCCGTCGCGACGCTCGTGCGCCGCGTGCCCGACGGTGCGCCGTCGCGACGCGCCGTGCTCTACCTGCACGGGTTCGTCGACTACTTCTTCCAGACGCACGTGGGCGACGCGCTCGCCGCGGCGGGCTGGGACACCTACGCGCTCGACCTGCGCGACCACGGCCGGTCGATCCGGCCCGGGCGGCCGCCCAACGAGACCACCGACCTCGGCGTGTACGCGCAGGAGATCGACGCGGCGGTGCGCGCCGTGCGGCTCGACCACGACGAGGTCGTCCTGCTC
>NZ_JAAGLU010000890.1 GCF_010550245.1 Streptomyces sp. SID12501 | reverse complement strand
GGGCGTGCCGGGTCCTCCATCACCCCGGCAGTCTGCGTCGAATGGCCATCCGAAGAGGGATGAGGCGTGGACGACGCTGCTGATTGCTCCGTAGAAGATCTGGTCGGCGAAAATGGACGTTGAATAGTCAGGCTTCTTCGGCGCGGGTGCCGGCGGCTTCGCTGGGCGGTTGTTGCGGTTACTGAGCAGAACGCTTGAGCCGCTGTTGTTTCCCTTGTTGGATACCCACCTCTTAGTTGGGGCGATGCTTCGTCCACGGTTGCTGTCGACGTGGTGGGTTCGGGCGAGTTTGGCGCCGCTATCGTGTCGGTATTCAATCTCCTTAGTGTTGTTGAACGTGATCGTGCCTTTGGAACCGCAGTTGTAAAGGGTTCCGCACTCCTCGCTACGCAGGCCGCTGGGGTCTGT
>NZ_JAAGLU010000088.1 GCF_010550245.1 Streptomyces sp. SID12501 | reverse complement strand
CCCACCGGGTCACCACCCCCAGTCGCACATGATCGGACAACCCCACCCAAGGATGCATGCCGGGCCCAACGACCGCGTTCCTCCGGCGTCACTGCGAACTGCTTGACGAGTTCAAGCAACGGCATTGTGTTCCCGGTGGAAAATGACAGACAGTCACTTCAAGGCCCGTCTCGTAGGCGAAGTCCGCGAGTTCCTTCTTCCAGGCGCGCACACGGTAGCCGTTGGAGCCTCCGGCGTCGGCGGTGACCAGCAGGCGGGAGGCGTGCGGGTAGCGGCGGTGCCCCTCACCGTTCCACCAGCGGCGCAAAGTGGACACCGCGAAGGCAGAGGTGTCCCCGTCGCAGCCCACCGACACCCAGCCTGCGTCCGCGCCGATGTCGTAGATCCCGTACGGCACCGCTTTCTGGGCGCCCTTCTCGGGGAAGTCGTGTGCGCGGACCTGCACCGGCTGTCCGGTGCGATGCCACTCGCGTCCGATCACCCCGTAGTTGCCCAGTGTCTCCTTCTTCTTGGCATCCACGCTGATGACCGGCTGCCCGTCGGTGAGGTACGCCGTGGCCTGGTCGTTGATGTAGTGGAACTGGGCGTCCCGGTCCGGATGCCGGGCCCCCTCGGTGGTCCTGGAGGTGCCCTGCAGAGAGAAGCCCTCCGCCTTCAACAGCGTGGCCACCGTGTCCGAAGCGACCCGGTGCCCCTGACGCGTCAGCTCGGCCGCCAGATTCCGGGTGGACTTCACCGTCCACAGCAGCGGAGATTCCGGGTCGCCGCGCTGGTCCGGCTCGACCAGCGCCAGCAACGCGGGCACCAGCCCCGGATCGGCCTCCCGCAAGGGCTTCCGACCCGCGCCCGGTGCCCGGACCCGGCCGGCGGCATCCTCCGCGTGCTCCAGCTCCCGCTTCCCGCGCGACACCGTGGACTCCGCCACCCCGGCCGCTCCGGCCACCATGCGGATCCCGCCGTGGCCCAGAACGCGGGCCACGGCGCCCAGTGTCAGGCGCTGCTGGCGCTCATCGAGGTGCGGCAGCAACAGCCCGAACGCATCCACCAGTTCTGCCTTCGTCCCCTCCGACACCACCGCATCCTACGACCCAACAGCCCAAGAAAACCGAAGAGTTATTGATCGGCAGGCCCCAGGGTTTCGGCGTAGTCGCGTGACGCCCGGTTTGTGATCACCCGAGGCCGAGGAGTGCGAGGGGGCGATAGGGGTCACGGGCGTTGCGGCGGAGGCCGGCCGCGATGTTGTTCGCTCCGGCTGTTCGGAGGGCTCCGATGGCAAGGTTGCGCCAGGTGGCCATCGCGCGGGGCGCGTTGCCGGTTCGCAGCTGGGAGGCGTCCTCGGCAAAGGTGGTGTCGCGGACGTGGTGCAGGGCCTCGATCTTCCAGTGGTCCCGGACGAGTTGGGCGAGCAGGACCGGGGTGGCCTGCTCGGCGGTCAGACTGGTGACGGCGTAGACCGTCTTGATGGTGGTCCTGCCGGTCTTGCGGTCGGTTCGGCGGCGCTTGATCTGGACGGCCTGGCGGGCTCCGGGGAAGAGAAGGCTGTTCACGGTGGCGACCTTGATCCGGCGGATCTCCGAGCGGCCGTGGCCAACGCCGCGGGTGCGGCCCTGAAGCGGGATGTCCTTTCAGGGAAGGGATTTGAGCTGGTTGCGCAGCTTCTTCTGGTTGCCCTTGACGATCACGATGTAGTGGGCCCGGCGACCGAGGAGGTATGCGGCGTGCTCGTGCTGGGTGTGCATCGCGTCGCTGGTCACCACGGTTTCGGCCAGTTCGGCGACGGTATCGAGCAAGGGCTGGAAGCAGGTGATCTCGTTGGTCTTCTCCTGGACGTCCAACTGGGCCAGGACCAGGCCGGTGGCGTGGTCGAGTGCGGCGAGCAGGTGAATTTTCCGGCCCTTCGCCCTGGCCGCGCCCCGCAGGGCCTTGCCGTCCACCGCGAGGCCGCGCAGCCCGTCCGGCTTCGGGTATCGGTCCGCGAGCCAGTGTCCGACTGCCTGGTCCAGCGCGTCGGCGTCGATGCGGCCCAGCAGTCGACGGACCGTTGTCTCGGAGGGCAGGACCCGCCTGGGCAGAAGCGGGTCGGTGCGGCCGCCGACCTGTTCCAGCACGCGCGGCGGGGCGTCTGCGATCCACTCGCCAACCGCCAGCAGCGAGGTCGCTCCGGCCAGCACGGCACACGCGGTGAGTGCGAGCACGACGGCCAGGCGATGACGCACACCGCGCGGGTCAAGGGGGTCCGGCACCTCGGCCAGCCGCTCCAGCAGGCCAGGGAACTCCTGCGATGCGGCCTCGGGATGCTCCCGGAGTTGGTCAAGAGCAGGCGGAATCAGCGAAGATGCGTCGGCAGGCACGGTCTTCCACTCGGATCACGGGGCGTAGAGAACTCCATGATCTTGGAAGCCCGTGCCCTGCGCTGCTTCCAGCCCCCATGCCACGACGAAGCGGGCGTCACGCGACTACGCCGAAGCCCTACCCCTACGCCGAGTTGGCGTGGTAGAGCAACACGATATCCGAGAACTCTACACGCCCCTGACCACTTGTTGTGACCACAAGTTCGTTGTTTGAAGCTTTGAGATCGCTTCCTGGAATGATCTCGTGCCACGAACGCGGCCTCGTGGACTCGGGCTCCGGGGGGTCGAAATTGTAGTCGATGCAGTTTGGTTTCTTGTTGAAGCTCATCGCGAGATGGGCCTTCCCGCTGACCTTCAGCTTGAAGGTCAGGATCACCGTGCGCCCCGAATCCAGCCCAGCCAGCTCGATCTTCTCGAAATGGTGATGATGATCTCCCGAAATCGGTTCGGGAAGCACCATCAGAGAATCACTCAAGGCGACGAATTGCGCAAACGCTGGCATCGAACTTTCCTCTTTCCTATTGTGAGGAGTGGCTCCAGTTGGTGCGACACGGCAGTAGAGGGACTCTCCTTACATGAACCCTGCTGAACGTCGCGTCTTTGTTGACTGTGAGCCTGCTCCTGCGGCAACTCATCCACAACCCTTCGGGTCATCAGAGAAGGAATCATTCGACCCGATGGCATCGTGAACACCTCCGAGCAACATCGCACCCTTCTGGGCGGGTCGACAGGAGTCGCCAAGCGCAGCTGGCCGTCACCCAGTGAGCCTTTCCCAGTAATGGATCATGACGTTGTGTGATCGTTCAGATGGTGCGGTCGTATTTCGAGTTGGAGCAGGGCGAGGGCTGCGGCGGCGATCTTCGTGATGCGGCTGGGGTCGAGGTTGACCCGGCGCAGGGCCTCGAAGGTGGTTTTGAGCAGGGAGTTGGCGCGTTCGCAGACGCCATGGATGCCGCGGATGACCTTGTTGTACGCCTGCTGGGCCTCGGTCAGTTCGCAGCCGGCGGGCTTCTTGTGCGGGCGGCGGAAGCCGTTACCGGCGTTCTCGTAGCCGAGGTCGACCAGGGTCGGTATGCCAAGCTCGGCGGCGATGCGGTTCAGGGCGTCGACCAGCCCGTGGTGGCGGGCGCAAGTGGTGTCGTGCTCCCTGCCCAAGCGGACCGGTGAGACTCGGATCGGCCAGCCGTCCGGGGTGGCGATGACCTGCACGTTCCCACCATGGTGCTTGTTTTCCGGACCACCAGAGGTCTGCGCCGTTGGGGCCGGGGGCGGCGACGCGGTCGGTGCGGATGACCGCGCCGTCGAGGTTCAGATGTGTCAGCCTGGCCGCCTTCGCACGCTCCAATCCGGTGGCCAGATCTGGCGCCCCGGCCGCCAGGACGGACAGCCCCTCGTGGAGGTAACGGTAGGAGGTGGAAGCTGACAGACCGTTGTCGCAGGCCAGCTGGGAAAGACGGGTGCCGTCGATGAACCAGCGCAGGACGAGCACCGCCTGACGGAAGCAGCCCAGCGCACTACAACCCTTGCGAGTCCTGGCCACGACGCGGTGATCGCGCAGCAGCCCGGCCAGATGCTCGACGGTGGACCGCTTCACATCGTGCACGGCGGTGTATGTGACACTGATCGACACGTGAGGCCCCTCGGTCAGAACAATCTGTCGCAAGATCGTTCCTACCAGGGGCCTTACGCCTGCCCGGACTTGGGGACCCCACGGGCCACAGCGCCAGCATCGCGATCACAGCAAGCGACGGGCGCTTACTGGGAAAGGCTCAGTACGTGGGCGCAGCGATGGTGTTTCGGAGGCCGCCCACCCGGCTTCAGTGGCGCGAGTGCGCCCCTCTCCGTATCGGTCAGGTCCGGCGCATACGGGGCGCGCCGCCCACCCAGACCGGCCTTCCCTTAGCACAAGATCTACCAACTCACCTATCCTGAAAGGGGCTTATCGGATACTCTCTGTCGAGTTTGCACACTTGCTGTCGTAGCCGCTGACGGTCTTTGATCCCCGCGGTATGACTGTTCCAGATCGTCATACGCGGTTCGTGCGAAAAATCAACGCCATGGAGAACTGATTGAGGGATGCTCGGTCGGGATTGGCTACACCAACGCAGACGGCTGACGCAGTCATGGCTTGATGTGTCCGCTGCACGCCGTAGTTGTGACTGTTACTGAAGGGGCTGCTGAATGAAACGGAGCAATTGGAAAGCACTGATCGCGATAATCGGAGTGTTGATAGTCTGCTGCCTGGCGGCGACTGTCGTATTCGTCACGAGTGTCGCTCGGGCAAGGATCTTTGTAGACCTTCTCACCGGCCTGGCATGGCCGCTCGCCCTAATGGTCGCCGCCATCACATTTTGGCCCCACATCCAGGTGCTCGCATTCGAAGTGGTAACCCGCGTAAAAGGGGGAGCATCCGTCCGAGTGGGACCTCTTTCGCTATCCTCGCTCCCTGAGCAAGCGGATCATATTCCGAGCCCTGGAGCCGGGGAGTCAGTCTCGCTGGAAAGTATCGCGCTCCTACATACAAGTTTCATAAGGTCAGATAAAACTCGCGAGTTCAATGATGGCCGCACATACTATCAGATTGAAATCATCGTAATTGCCCCCAGTGAAGTTTGGCGACGGGTTATCTCCGTCAAGTATGAGCTTGACGGAAAGTGGCCCTCAGGTCGGCGCGTTCAGACTGTCACAGACAGTTTCTCTCGGTTCAAGCTAAAAGAACTTGCGTACGGCACAACGATTGTCAGAGCCCAGGTCGAGCTCCGCGGACAAGATCAGCCCCTGCTACTCAATCGTTTCATTGATCTCCGGCCTGACGGTCTGAGGCTCTGAGGTTCGCCGAAAACGCTACGGACAGCCAGGACTACATGGCTTATTGAGGCGTATATACCACCCGTTCGAAGGGCCACTCTCGGTCCAGCCAATCACTGACGACGCGATAGAGCTCGGCGTCAAGGGCGGCGTGGTCCGCGCGCACGCAGGAACGGACGTCAATGAGACCAGGCTCGTGGCGTGAGCCGTATATGTAGACACAGCCGACGACGTCGTTGTCCAGGGCTTCGGCGTAGTCGTCGGACTGTCGTTTCCGCAGGCAGGGACCATTGGGGGAACAGGGGGGTCGAGTCGCACGCCGACCTGTTCCAGTACGTGGGGTGGAGCATCGGTAATCCATTCGCCGACCGTCAGCGGCGACGTTGCCCCCGCCGGCACCGCGCACGCGGCCAGGGCAAGGACACCGACCAGAGGGTGGCGCACTCCACGGGGATCACGTGGATCGGGCACCTGGGCGAGGCGGCCCAGCAGTCTGGGCACCTCTTCCGGCTCGGCCTCTGGATGCTCGCGGAGTTGGTCAAGGGCAGGCGGGATCAGCGATGATGCTTCGGCAGGCACGGTCTTCCAGGCAGGTCACGGGGCGTCGAGAACTCCATGATCTTGGAAACCGTGCCTGTTCCCCTCTCCCTGGCCAGCCAACCTGGCGGACCGTCATGAACCGGACGCCCTGCGACTACGCCGAAGCCCTGCCGTGGTGCGACGCGTGCCGGGCGCGATACCCGGCTGTGCCGTACCGCTGTGCTCTGTCATGCCGGCTCCTATTCTGTTTCCATCATTTTCCGTCAGTTCCTTCAGCTTGCTGATCCCGGAGTACTTTTCAGCGTATACAGTAATCCCATGACCACCACTGAACCCATATCCCGAGTCGCCCTCAAGAAAATCACCCCCGAGGTCTCCGCCTCGATGGGTGCCCTGCACGGTGCCGCCGTTTCCGCAGCGCAGGATGCCAAGGTCGAACCCGAACTCCTTGAACTGATCCGGATTCGCGCCTCCCAGCTCAACGGCTGCGCCTTCTGCCTCGACATGCACACCAAGGACGCCCGCGCCCAGGGTGAGACCGAGCAGCGGATCTACGCCCTGAACGCCTGGCGGGAGACCCCCTTCTTCACCGAACGGGAGCGTGCCGCACTGGCGTTGACCGAGGCCGTGACCCTGGTGCACGACGGGCACGTCCCCGACGACGTCTACGCCGAGGCCGCCGACGTCTTCGACGAGGCACAGGTCGCCGCGCTGATCTGGGCGGCCACTGTCATCAACGCGTACAACCGGATCGCCATCGCGACGCGGATGGTTCCCGGCGGTTATCAGCCGGTTCAGAAGAGCGGCTGAATTCGGAAACAGAAAAGCAGGGCAGGGCGAATTGGAATCGTCCTGCCCTATCTTTTTTCCTGCTTACTGCACCGGCTCCGCCAGGCCCTCCAGCCATTGCCGCCATTCAGCGGCCCGTACCGCGCGCCCCGCCCGCATAAATGGTTCCGTTCCGCCCGTCCATTCCGTCACCGGGCGGATTCCGTGCAGCGCGTTCACTAGTACTACAGCCGGTGGTTCACGTGACGTGACGGTGGCTGGCTCGTTGCTCCGTTCGTGGGGTTGAAACTGCCGCTGGGCGTGGTGCGGACGGACGAGCTGACTGAGGGCCAAGTCCGGTCGCTT
>NZ_JAAGLU010000889.1 GCF_010550245.1 Streptomyces sp. SID12501 | reverse complement strand
CGTGTTCTGTCCGTGGAGCATCCCGAGAAAGGCCTCCACGGTACGGTCGAACCCCTCGAAAACGGTGGTGTCAGCGCTCACGCGACCGGTGCGGAGAGGGGGGACGAGCAGATCCTCCAGCTCCTGCTGGAGATTGGTGTGGTGACGTACCAATACCCCTTCCATCCGCAGGGACTTGTGCACGACCTCGAAGAGGTTGTGGGGTGCGGCCGGCGCCCGGTCGCCGTGGTACATGGAGATCGCACCGACCCAGGCGATGCGCCCGAACTCGCGCAGCGAGGCGATCGCACCCTCCAGGTGTTCCCCGCCGACGTTGTCCACGTAGACGTCGATCCCGTCCGGCGCGGCCTTCGCCAGCTGCTCGGCGACGGGGCCGGTCTTGTAGTTGAAGGCGGCGTCGAAACCGTA
>NZ_JAAGLU010000888.1 GCF_010550245.1 Streptomyces sp. SID12501 | reverse complement strand
GCTGTGGGAAGCAAGCTTGAAGAGGTCGCGACACGCGTCATGGACAAGCGGCTCCTTCGCCTTGCAGAGGCAGCGAGCCGACTTGGGGATACCGGCGTGATTGAGTACGTCACCAACAGTCCAGCAGCGGCGAGGTTCTTTGAGGATCGGATGATCGCTCTGGGACTCCGCGGCTAGGTCCGACTCGTCCCGTGAGAGGTTGGAGAGATGCCCAACTCCGTCGTCGTCGTCGCGGACGGTGACTTTCGGTTCGATCCGTCAGCTGTCTTCGACGTCGTGGGCGCGGCCTGGCCGCGCAGCACGTTCGCCGGGGTGAGCGGGCGGCTCTCGGAGGTGTCCGCGGGGCAGATCACCGTCCGGGAGGGCGAGGAGCTGCTCGCGCTGGTCGAGGTGGACGTGGCGGGGGAGG
>NZ_JAAGLU010000887.1 GCF_010550245.1 Streptomyces sp. SID12501 | reverse complement strand
ATGCGCAGGGCGGCGAAGTTCTGCAACCGGAAGGCGATCTGGTCGAACCAATTCCCTTCCGCGTAGAGGGCGACGACCTCGGGGTCGACCCCACCGGACCCGGAGCCGGAGCTTGACCCGGAGTCGTCCGAGCCGCCCACCAGGGCCAGGGTCAGCAACGCCACCATCACCAGGTGCAGCGCCCCGGCCGTCCACATGGCCCGACGCCGGACCTTCTCGGAGCGGGTCAGCAGCCGGGCCACCAGGAAGGCGGTCACCGCGTAGCCCATCAGCACGTCCCAGGCGAAGACGAGCAGGAAGTGGACGGTGCCCTCGACGAAGAGGAAGGCGGCCCGCCGCCCGTACCGGCCCGGCCACGGCTCGCCGCGCCGGGCCGCCGAGTCGTACTGGATGGCCAGCCCGACGCCGA
>NZ_JAAGLU010000886.1 GCF_010550245.1 Streptomyces sp. SID12501 | reverse complement strand
CAGCTCGTCCACGGCCGCGGCGACGCCACCCTGCACTCCGGCACCACCCTGGACGCCCTCCACGCCCTGGCCGCCGGCGGCTACGTCGGTCGGACGGACGCCGCCCAGCTCGGCGACGCGTACCGGTTCCTGCGCTCCATGGAGCACCGCATCCAGCTCTACCGGCTGCGCCGCACCCACCTCGTCCCCGAGGACGAGAACGACCTGCGCCGCCTCGGCCGTTCCATGGGCCTGCGCACCGAACCGGTCGCCGAGCTCAACAAGGCCTGGCGCCGGCACGCCTCCGCCGTCCGCCGGCTGCACGAGAAGCTCTTCTACCGTCCGCTCCTCGACGCCGTCGCCCAGCTCACCCCCGGCGAGACCCGGCTCTCCCCGCGCGCCGCCGGCCCTCGCCTGGCTGGCCTCGGCT
>NZ_JAAGLU010000885.1 GCF_010550245.1 Streptomyces sp. SID12501 | reverse complement strand
AGCTGGCCCGCCGCATCCGCCGCGGCGAGGTCCCCATGACCGACGACGACGTGCACGCCGATCGGTACCTGATCGCGGACTCGGTGATGGCCGACGCGGGCTACCACTGGTACGAGGTGTCGAACTGGGCCACCTCGGAGGCGGGCCGCTGCCTGCACAACGAGCTGTACTGGCGCGGCGCCGACTGGTGGGGCGCCGGACCGGGCGCCCACTCGCACGTCGGCGGGGTCCGCTGGTGGAACGTCAAGCACCCCGGCGCCTACGCGGCCGCCCTCGCCCAGGGCCGCTCCCCGGGCGCGGGGCGCGAACTCCTCTCGGCGGAGGACCGGCGGGTGGAGCGGATCCTGCTGGAGCTGCGCCTCGTGGACGGCGTCCCGCTGACGCTGCTCGCCCTCGCCGGGCTCGCCGC
>NZ_JAAGLU010000884.1 GCF_010550245.1 Streptomyces sp. SID12501 | reverse complement strand
ACATGGCGGAGTCCAGACTGATCCAGGGCCGGTACCGGTCGCTCGATCTGATCGGGCGCGGTGGCATGGGCGAGGTGTGGCGCGCCCGTGACGAATCGCTGGGCCGGCAGGTCGCCGTCAAGTGCCTCAAGCCGGTCGGGCACGACCAGGACGCCCACTTCACCCAGGTCCTGCGCGAGCGCTTCCGCCGCGAAGCCCGGGTCGCCGCCTCCCTCCAGCACCGCGGCGTCACCGTGGTCCACGACTTCGGCGACGACAGCGCGGCCGGCGGACCCCTCTACCTGGTCATGGAACTGCTGGAGGGCCGCAACCTCAGCCAGCTGATGGAGGACAACGAGGCGCGCCCGCTCCCCGTCGACGTGGTCCTCGACGTCGCCGAGCAGATGGCCGCCGCCCTCGCCTTCACCCT
>NZ_JAAGLU010000883.1 GCF_010550245.1 Streptomyces sp. SID12501 | reverse complement strand
AGTTCGCCAAGGGCATCCCGGTGACCGCCGCCAACGGGTTCCTCTACGTGACCGCGCAGATGCTCGGCGCCGCGATCGGCGCCGGACTGGCGTTCCTCGCGTACAAGAAGCACTTCGACCAGGACGCCGACCCGGCGGTCAAGCTGGGCGTGTTCTCGACCGGCCCCGAGCTGCGCTCGTACGGCTGGAACTTCGTCACCGAGGTGCTGGCGACGTTCGTCCTGGTGTTCATCGTGCTCGCGTTCGGCCCGACGCCCTCGGGCCTCGGCCCGCTCGCCGTCGCGATGCTCGTCGTCGGCATCGGCGCGAGCCTCGGCGGGCCCACCGGCTACGCCATCAACCCGGCCCGTGACCTCGGGCCGCGCATCGCGCACGCGCTGCTGCCCATCAAGGGCAAGGGCTCGTCCGA
>NZ_JAAGLU010000882.1 GCF_010550245.1 Streptomyces sp. SID12501 | reverse complement strand
CGCAATCTCCGGAGCGACGTCGCCCGGTGGGCGCCGCGGCCGGTCCGCTGTTCGGGCACCAGAGGGTCCGCGGCGGCACCGCCCCCGGCCCTCTCCTCCTTCACCATGGCCTCCATGGCGGCGACGAGCTGTGCTCGTTGCACCACTTTGACCTCGGGATCCAGCGCCGGGCGCGGCATTCTTTCGCCGAGCGCGTTCGCCAGGGCCAACAGCCGGTCGTGGTCGGCAGGTTCGGCAGGTGCCTCGGACTGCTCGGCCACCGGGTCCGGTTCTGAAAGATCGGATGGCTTCCGATCCTCCAGGGCCTGGGCGAAGGCGTTCGCCCGCCGGTGCGGAGTCACGTTCGCGATCACTGGCGGCACCTCCTCTCGTCATGACGATCGACTCCCCAAGGTGTCCGGAAGGTTGC
>NZ_JAAGLU010000881.1 GCF_010550245.1 Streptomyces sp. SID12501 | reverse complement strand
GATCGACGACACCGCGGCCCTCGCGCGGCTGCACGTGCTGCCGACGTGCGGCACGCGCTACCTCGTGCACGACGGCGGCGAGTGGTCCGAGGTCTACAGCGAGCCGCTGACCGACGACGAGTCGCAGCGCGCCGCGCGCGCCGTCGAGGAGTCCGCGCGCGAGCTCGGCCTGTGGGAGGAGCACACCTGGGGCGACCGCATCGAGCTGCGCGGCAGCCAGGTGACGTTCTCGGCGCTCGGCCAGGAGGCCCCCGTCGACGCCAAGGCCGCGTGGGACCCCGACGGCGCCAAGAAGGAGAAGCTGCGGGCGGCCGTCGCCGAGCAGCTCCCCGACCTCGAGGTCCGCTCGGGCGGCTCGACGTCCGTCGACATCACCCGCAAGGGCATCGACAAGGCGTACGGCGTCAAC
>NZ_JAAGLU010000880.1 GCF_010550245.1 Streptomyces sp. SID12501 | reverse complement strand
CGCGCGCATGACTTCCCCGAACCGCGTCAGCTGCTTGGCCTCGGCCTCCCCGGGTGCCAGGTAGGTGGCGTACGCCACGGCCATCGGGCCGCTGAGCGTCTGCGCCTCCCCCTTGTTCACGAGAGGCGCGGCGCCCTTCTTGGCGTCGGGCACATCGATGTCGGTGTCCACCTCGATGTTGCCGACCTGCTCGACGAGGATCTCCAGGTAGGGGGTGTCCAGCCGCCAGGTACCGCTGATCCTGGTGCCCAGGAGGGTTTCGATCGACTCCCGGGTGCCGGTCCTGCCGTCGTCGTCGACGGACTTGCCGAGCTTGGTGGTGGAACCGTCGTCACCGGCGACGGCGAGGGTGTTCGGCAGCAGGACGGTGGTGCCCTGCTTGGTGGTGGTGTTGTCGACGAGCAGAGCG
>NZ_JAAGLU010000087.1 GCF_010550245.1 Streptomyces sp. SID12501 | reverse complement strand
CTCCGCGGTGAGGCGCTCGGCGGGCACCACCCAGGCGGCGAGCCGCTTCCCGCCGTCGGCGGCCGGGACGGCCGTGACCAGCGCTTCCCGTACGGCCGGGTCGGCGGTGAGGGCGGCCTCGGCCTCGCCGGGCTCCACCCGGTGGCCGCGGATCTTCACCTGGCTGTCGATGCGGCCCGCGAACTCCAGCAGCCCGCCCGGCAGTCGCCGGGCCAGGTCGCCGGTGCGGTAGAGACGGCTGCCGGGCCGTCCGTACGGGTCGGGCCGGAAGGCGAGGGCGGTCAGGTCGGGACGGCCGCCGTAGCCGCGGGCGAGTCCGTCGCCGCCGAGGAACACCTCGCCGGTGACGCCGTCGGGCACGGGCCGCAGGTCCGCGTCGAGGACGCGGACCAGGACGCCGGGCAGCGGGGCGCCGAGCGGGACCAGGGCCCGCCCGGACCGGGCGCGCACGGGGCCGTAGGTGGCGGCGACGGTGGCCTCGGTGGGCCCGTACTCGGCGCCGAGGGCCATGCCCCCGCCGCCGGCGCGGATCCGAGCGGCGACCCGGTCGGCCTGCGCGGTGGGGTAGGCGTCCCCGGCGCAGACCGCGAGCCCGGCCAGCCCGGCCAGTTCCCGGTCGGTCAGCTGGTGTTCCAGCAGCGTCAGATGGCCCGGCGTCAGGCCGACGAACGCGTACGGCGCGCCGCGCAGCAGCAGCGGCCCGAACTCGGCCGTGCCGTACCTCTGCGGCAGCACCCGTACCGGTTGCCCGGTCATCAGCGGCGCGTACAGCGCGGGCATCCCGAGGTCGAAGCCGGCCGGGGTGAACCAGGGCGCTCCGCCGCGGCCGGCCTCGGTGTACTGCCGTACGGCCCAGTCGAGGTAGTGCGCGACGGCCCGGTGGGAGACCTCGACGGCCTTGGGGGTGCCGGTGGAGCCGGAGGTGTGCAGGACGTAGGCGAGCCGGTCCGGGTCGTGCCGCAGGCCGAGCGGCGAGTCGTCGCCGTCGTGGGCGGCGTCCTCGGCGAGCAGCACGTCGGCGACGGGCAGCCGGGAGAGGTACGAGCGCTGGGTGACGGCGATCCGCGGCGCGGTCCCGGCGAGCCGGAGGTCCGGCGCGCACGGGTCGAGGGGCACCTGCACGGCGCCCGCCTTCCACACGCCGAGCAGGGCGGCGACGAGGTCCGGGCCGCGGTCGAGCAGCACCGCCACCCGGGTCTCGGCGCCGGCGCCGAGGGCGAGCAGCCGGCGGGCGATCCGGTTGGCGCGGGCGTCGAGCTCGCCGTAGGAGAGGCGGAAGTCCTCGCCGTGCAGGGCGGTGGCCGCCGGGGTGCGGGCGGCCTGCGCCTCGAAGGCGCCGAGGACGTCGGCGGGGGTCTCGGGGTGGGGCAGGGCGGGCGCCTTGAGGCGGGCGCGTTCGTAACGGTCGGGGAAGGCGCCGGTGCTGTCGCCGTCGGCGCCCGCGCGGGCCATCTCGGTGAGCACCGCTCGGTACAGCCCGGCCAGCCGGTCGGCGGCGGACCGGGAGAAGGTGCGGGTGCGGGAGGCGAGGGAGAGGTGACCGCGGACCGGGGTGCCGACGACGACGGGGAACTCGTTGGGGCTGTCGTCGCGGCTGGCCATGATGTCGATCAGCTCGGTGTCGACCTGGTGGAAGTCCAGGTAGTGGAAGAGCACGTCGATCAGGTGGGCCTCGCCGCCGGGCACCCGCATCGCGGGCATCGGGTAGCGGCGGTGCGGCCACAGCGCGACCTCCTGCGCGAAGACCTGCCGGGCCAGTTCGCCCCAGGTGCGGGCGGTCCGCTCGTAGGGGAAGGGCACCGAGTTGAGGTACATGCCGGAGACGGTCTCGGCGCCGGCCTCCTCGGGCCGGGCGTCGGCGACCATGCCGCCGCGGAAGGAGGCGGAGCGGGTCAGCAGCGACAGAACCTTGCTGTGCGCGGCGTGCAGCACGCTCTTGTACGGCACCTCGGCGGCGGTCGCCAGGGCGCGCAGGCCGGGTTCCAGGTCGGTCAGGGGCAGGTCGATGCGGTAGCGCTCGTCGGGTCCCGCGGGGTCGCCCGCCCAGCCGGGCGGCACGGTGAACTTGTCGTGTCCCTCGACGATCCCGCGCCAGAACTCCTGGTCGGCCGGGTCGTCGAGGGCGCGCAGCTCACCGGCGATGAAGTCGGCGTAGCGGACGGCGGGCGCGGGCGGCGCGGGGGCGGGCTCGCCGCCGGTGCGCAGGGCGCGGTAGGCGCGGAGCATCTCCATCAGCTGGGAGTGGTAGCTCCAGCCCTCGATGACGGGGTGGCACTCGGTGATCGACAGCCACCAGCTCTCGTCGTCCAGGAGGTGCACGGCCATCCGCATCAGAGGTGCCCGGGTCAGGTCGAACAGCTCGGCCCGGTCCCGGTCGGCGAAGTCCCACAGCGCCTGCTGCCGGGCGTCCTCGGGGAGGTGGCGCAGGTCCTCGTGGACGACGGGCATGCGGGCGGCGGCGTGCACCAGCTGGAGCGGCTGGGAGTACCCGGCCAGGGCGAAGGAGGTGCGCATCACCTCGTGCCGTTCGACGATCAGGTCGGCGGCCCGCTGGAACGCGGCCGGGTCGAAGGGGAGTTCGTCGCGGATCCGGAAGGAGGTGATGTTGTGGTAGCGGTTCTCGCCGCTGCCGCCGTGCATCTCGACGAGCATCCCGGCCTGGATGCGCGAGACCGGGTAGGCGTCGGTGACGTCGGCGGGCACGGCCGCCCGGTCGGCGGCGTCGATCAGCGCGAACCGTGCGACGGTCCGGGGTGTGCCGACGGCCGGGACGCCGGTGCGGGCGACGGCCGTTGCCAGGCGTTCGACGGTCCGGTGCTCGAAGACGTCCCGGACGCTGGTCTCCCAGCCGACCGCGCGCAGCGCCCCGACCAGTCCGACCGCGCGCAGCGAGTCGCCGCCCAGGTCGAAGAAGTTGTCGCGCACCCCGACGGTGTCCAGGCCGAGCACTCGCGCCCATACGGCGGCCATGGCCCGCTCGGCGTCGGTGCGGGCCTCGACGTGCGCGCCGACGGCGGTGGCGGCGCGGCCTGGCGCGGGCAGCGCGCGCCGGTCGAGCTTGCCGTTGCCGGTCAGTGGCAGCGCGTCCAGGGTGAGGTAGGCGGACGGCAGCATGTACGGCGGCAGCGACGCGCCGAGGTGTCCGCGCAGGGCGGCCGGGCCGAGGGCGTCGGCGCCGGTGCCGGGGGCCGGTACGAGGTAGGCGACGAGCTGCTTGTCGCCCGGGGTGTCCTCGCGGACGATCGCGACGGCCTCGGCGACGGCCGGGTGCGCGGTGAGCGCGGACTCCACCTCTCCCAACTCGATGCGGTAGCCGCGCAGTTTGACCTGGTGGTCGACGCGGGCGAGGAAGTCGAGGTTGCCGTCGGGCAGCACCCGGGCCAGGTCGCCGGAGCGGTAGAGGCGGCTGCCGGGCGGACCGTAGGGGTCGGGCACGAACCGCTCGGCGGTCAGGTCGGGCCGGCCGGCGTACCCGCGTGCCAGTCCGGTGCCGCCGATCCACACCTCGCCGGGGACGCCGGTGGGCAGCGGGCGCAGCCGGTCGTCCAGGACGTACATCGTGGTGTGCGGGACGGCCCGGCCGATGGGGACCAGCTCGGTGGTGACCGGTCCGTCGAGGAAGTAGGCGGAGTTGCCGACGGTGATCTCGGTGGGCCCGTACTCGGCGGCCAGCCGGGTGCCGCCCTCACCCGCCGCGGTCGCCCACCGTTCGGCGAGCCGGGCGGTGAAGGAGTCACCGGCGGCGATGACGAGTCCGGCCAGGCCGCGCACCTGTTCCGGGCTCAACTGCTGCTCCAGCAGGTCGAGATGGCCGGGGGTGAGCTTGATGAAGGCGTACGGTCCGCCTGCCGCGAGCAGGTCACCGAGGTCGGCGATGTCGAAGTCCTGCGGCAGCAGGTGCACCGGCTGCCCGGTCATCAGTGGCGCGAACAGGTCGGGAATGCCCAGGTCGAAGGCGACGGAGGAGAACAGCGGCGCTCCCCCGGTGCCCGCGCTCGCGTAGGCCTGGACCGTCCAGCCCAGGTAGTTGGCGAGGCCGCGGTGGCTGATCAGGACGCCCTTGGGGCGCCCGGTGGAGCCGGAGGTGTAGATGACGTAGGCGAGCCGGTCCAGGTCGTGGGCGGCGGGCAGCTCGGCGTCGGCCGTCTTCAGCGCGGACCGTTCGGCGGGGTCGTCGACGACGACCGTGCGGACGCCGGTGAAGCGGCCGGCGTACCGGGTTTCGGTGACGGCCAGGGCGGTCTCGGTCGCCGCCAGCATGTGGGCCACGCGGTCGTCCGGGTGGGCCGGGTCGACCGGGAGGTAGGCGGCGCCCGCCCGCCAGATGCCCAGCAGCGCGGCGACCAGGTCGGGGCCGCGGTCGAGGAGGACGGCGACGATGGCCTCAGGACCGGCACCCAGCTCGGTGAGGCGGCGGGCGAACCGGTCGGCGCGGGCGTCGAGTTCGGCGTAGGTGACGGTGGTGCCGTCGTGCCGCAGTGCGGGCGCGTCCGGGGTGGCCGCCGTCTGCGCGGTGATCGTCTCGAAGACCGGGCGCAGGGCGGCGAGTTCGAGCGGGCGGTCGGTGCCCACGGGGGTGGCCGGGCCGTCGAGGAGCAGGGCGCGCTCGGCGGCGTCCAGGACGTCGAGGTCGGCGACCGGGGTGCCGGGGGCCCGGGCGATCGCCGCGAGCAGGGTCCGGTAGTGGCGGGTGATCCGCTCGGCGGTGGCGGCGTCGAAGAGCGCGGTGGCGTACTCCAGGCTGCCGTGCAGGGTGCCGTCCGGCCGTTCGGCCAGGTGCAGGGTGAGATCGAAGCGGGAGACGCCGCTCTCGGCCGGTACGGACGAGACGGTCACGCCGGGCAGCTCCGGGCCCTCGGGGCCGCCCTCGCCGGAAACGAGGTCGAACATGACCTGGAAAACCGGGGTGGTGGACAGGTCCCGCTCCGACTCCACCTCGTCGGCGATCCGGTCGAAGGGGGTGCCCTGGTGGTCGAAGGCGGCCAGCACGGCCGTACGGCTGTCGGCGAGGAAGCGGCGGAACGGCGTCCCGGGCCGCCAGGCGGCGCGCAGCGCCAGGGTGTTGTAGGCGTAGCCGGCCATCCGGCGCAGCTCGGGCCGGGTACGGCCGGAGGAGGCGGTGCCGACGCACACGTCGGTGGTTCCGGCGTAGCGGCCGAGCAGCAGCTGCCATGCGCCGAGCAGGACCATGAAAGGAGTGACGCCCTCGTCCCGGGCGAGTCCGCGCAGTCTCTCCGCGACCGGTGCGGGCACCTCGAAGCGCGTCATGGCGCCGCCGCCGTCGCGGACGGCGGGCCGGGGCCGGTCGGTGGGCAGCCCGAGCGGAGCCAGCCCGGCCAGTCGCTCCCGCCACCAGGCCAGGTCGGCGGCCGCGGCCGGTGAGCTGTCCCGCTCGGTGAGCCACGCCGCGTAGTCGGCGTACTGGACGGGCGGCTCGGGCAGCGCACCCGCCGGGTCGCGGCCCTCGGCGGCGGCCGCGTACAGGGCCGAGAGGTCGGACAGCAGCAGCGGTCTGGTCATCGCGTCGCAGGCGATGTGGTGCACCACCGCCACCAGCACGTGGTCGTCCGCGGCGAGCCGCAGCAGCCGTACGCGCAGCGGCGGTTCGGCCGCGAGGTCGATGGGCCGGGCGGCCTGTTCCTCCGCGAAGGCGACGGCGCGGCCGTCGGCGTCCGCGTCGGTGTCGCCGCCCTGGACGACGGCGAAGTCCGCCGGGCCGGCCGGGTCGATCACCTGGCGGGGTTCGGTGCCGTCGAGGACGTATCGGGTGCGCAGGATCTCGTGGCGGGCGGCCAGCGTGTCGAAGGCGCGACGCAGGGCGCCGGTGTCGAGGGTGCCGCGCAGCCGGTACACCATCGGCAGCAGGTACTCGGGGCTGTCCGGGGCGAGTTGGTGCAGGAACCACAGGCTGCGCTGTCCGGCGGAGAGGACGAGGGGTGCCGAGCGGTCGGCCCGGGGTATTCCGGCCGGGACCGCGCGGCGGCCTCCGGCGCGGGCGGCCAGCCGGCGGCGCAGCAGTTCGGCCGCCAGCTCTTCCCGGTTCGGCGCGGTGGGTGCGGTGGGTGCGGTCACGGCTGGTACTCCCGTTGGGCGAGGGCCAGTTCGGCCTCGGTGAGCGATTCGATCTCGGCGCGTACGGCCTCTTCCACGGCGGCGGCGAGGCCGCGCACGGTGGGCCGCTCGAAGACGGCGCTCAGCGGCAGTTCGACGTCGAACTCCTCCTGGACGCGGGCGATCACCCGGGCCGCGCGGACCGAGTTGCCGCCGATCCGGAAGAAGCCCTGGCGGGCCCCGACCGGCCGGGCGGCGGGATCGCCGAACAGCACCTCGGACCAGATCTCGGCGAGGGCCTCCTCGACCGGTCCCTCGGGCGCGCTGTACGGCTCGTCGGCGAGCGCGGCGGCCAGGTCGGGCACGGGCAGCGCGGCGGTGTCGACCTTGTTGTGCCGGGTCAGCGGCAGCCGTTCCAGGCCCACCAGCAGGGCGGGCAGCATGTAGTCGGGCAGCCGACGGGCGCAGTGGTCGAGCAGTTCGCCGTCGGTGGTCGGCTCGGCGTGCGGGGCGGGCGTCCAGTAGCCGACCAGGGCGGCCTCGGGCCCGGAGCCGTGCACGGTGACGAACGCCTGGGCGACGGCCGGGTGCTCGACGAGGACGCCCTGGACCTCGCCGGTCTCCACCCTGCGGCCGCGGATCTTGACCTGGCCGTCGGCGCGGCCCGCGAACTCCAGGGTGCCGTCGGGCCGCATCCGGGCCCGGTCGCCGGTGCGGTACAGCCGCGACCCGGCAAGGCCGTAAGGGTCGGGCACGAAGGCGGCGGCGGTCAGGCCGGGGCGGCCGTGGTAGCCGCGGGCGAGTCCGTCGCCGCCGACGCACAGTTCGCCGGTGACGCCGTACGGGACGGGCTGGAGACGGTCGTCGAGGACGTACGCCGTCACGTGCGGGTAGGGGCGGCCGACGGGCACACCGGTGGCGGCGTCGTCGGCGTCCCAGCGGGTGGCGGCGATGGTGGTCTCGGTCAGCCCGTACTCGTTGATGAACCGCATCAGACGGCGCGAGAGTTCGCGGGCCAGCGCGGGCGGGCAGGGTTCGCCGCCGGTCTGGCCGACGATCGGACGGCGGCCGAGCCCCGCGTCCAGCAGCAGCTGCCAGTGCGTCGGGGCCACCTGGAGGTGGCTGACCTCGTGTTCGTCGATCAGCCGCAGCTGGGCCGCGTGGTCCCGCTGTTCCTGTTCCCGGGCGAGCACCAGCCGGCCCCCGGCCACCAGCGGCATGAACAGTTCGGTGCAGGAGATGTCGAAGGTGACCTGTGCCAGCGCCAGCCAGGCGTCGTCCGGGCCCTGGCCGAAGTCCAGGTGGGCCTGGGAGGCGCGCAGCATGGTGAGCAGCGAGCCGTGCTCGACGGCGACGCCCTTGGGCCGCCCGGTGGAGCCCGAGGTGTACATGAGGTAGGCGAGGCGGGAGGGGTCGTCGGCGACCGCCGGGACGGGCTGCGTGCGCCGCGTACCGGCAGTGTTGTCCGTGGTCTCCGCGACCGTGCCCACATCCAGTACCCGGCCTTCGAAGCGGCCCGTGAACCGGGCGGCGTGCGTGCCGTCGGTGACCAGGACCGCCGCCGCCGCGTCCGCCAGGACGTGCGCGGTGCGCTCGTCCGGGGCGGCCGGGTCCAGCGGCACATAGGCGGCGCCCGCCCGCCAGGCGCCGAGGAACGCGGCGACCAGGTCGGGGGTGCGGCCCAGCAGTACGGCGACCACCGAGCCCTCGCCTG
>NZ_JAAGLU010000879.1 GCF_010550245.1 Streptomyces sp. SID12501 | reverse complement strand
GCGATCCGGATGCTCCGAGTCGATCAGGTCGTACACGAACTGCTGCACAATGGCGTCGGCGTGGACCACGGCGAGGGTGGCGGCCTCGTCCACCACCGCCGCACGCATAAACCGTTGCACCTCCTGGGCCATCTTGCTGCTGTCCGCCTGTGTGGACATGGCGACGTAGAGTCCCTGATAGCCGTTGCGGCGTGCCAGATGGTGGGCGCACCACAGGGCGATCCGGGTCTTGCCCGAGGCCGGAGGGGACTCGACGACGACCAGTGCCTGCCCCGTGGCCGGCATCAGGTCCATCACCGCGGCCTGGACGGGAAGCGGATCGGTTCCGGGCCATAGCTGCTGCCACTCGGCCTCGGTCGGATCCCACCTGTCGAGGCACAGCGCGGTGACTGCCTCCTTGGCGTGTGCC
>NZ_JAAGLU010000878.1 GCF_010550245.1 Streptomyces sp. SID12501 | reverse complement strand
CGTGCACCTGCTGCTGTCCAGCCAGCGCATCGAGGGCGGCAAGCTCAGGGGCCTGGACACCTACCTCTCCTACCGGCTCGGCCTGCGCACCTTCTCCGCCGACGAATCGCGCACCGTCCTGGACACCACCGACGCCTTCATGCTGCCGCCGCTGCCGGGCTTCGGCTACCTCAAGGTGGACACCTCCACCTACACCCGTTTCAAGGCCGGCTACGTCTCCGGCCGCCACCGCGGCCCGACCGCCGAACGGGGCGGCGACGAGCGGGGCCCCCTCGCCCTGGCGTACCCCACCTTCAACACCCTGCGCGACACGAGCCCCGCCCCCGCCGACGGCGAGGAGCAGCCCGCCGCGACCGTCCGGGAGACCGGCCCCAGCGTGCTGTCCGTCATCGTCGACCAACTCGCCTCGG
>NZ_JAAGLU010000877.1 GCF_010550245.1 Streptomyces sp. SID12501 | reverse complement strand
GGCCGGCACCAGCGCGAGCGCGACAGGGTGGTCGGGCACGCGCACGGCCACCGTATCCAGCCCACCCGTCGCTTCCAGCGGCACCCGGTGGCCGCGCCGCAGGACCAGGGTCAGCGGTCCCGGCCAGAAGTGCTCGGCCAGCAGACGCGCAGTCTCCGGCACGGTCTCGACCCAGTCCGCCAAGTGCTCCGCGGCGGCGATGTGGACGATCAGCGGGTGGGAGGGCGGACGCCCCTGCGCCTGGAAAATGCGCGCCACGGCGGCAGGGTCCTCGGCGTTCGCGCCCAGACCGTAGACGGTCTCGGTCGGAAGGGCCACCAGACCGCCGGCCCGCAGCACCTCGGCCGCCCGCCCGATGTCACTGGTCGTTGCCGTCACCATCGCAGTACTCCACTGTTCCGCTCCCACAT
>NZ_JAAGLU010000876.1 GCF_010550245.1 Streptomyces sp. SID12501 | reverse complement strand
CGGGGCTGGACGCCGGCTGGTTCGAGGAGGAGCACAAAGCGTACGGCATCCCCTTCCCGGCCGAGCGGATGTTCCGACTGGAGGAGCAACTGGCCGTCATCACCGGCCTGTGGGCCACCGCCCCCGGCGCCACGTTCGACCACCGGGGCACTCACTACCGGCTGGAGAACTCGCCGGCCCTGCCCAAGCCCGCCCAGGCCAAGGTGCCCGTCCTCATCGGCGGACACGGCGCGAAGCGCACCCCGCGCCTCGCCGCCCGCTACGCGGACGAGTTCAACATGCCGTTCGCCTCGATCGACGACAGCCGCCGACAGTTCGCCCGCGTCCGGGCCGCCGCCGCCGAGGCGGGCCGCAAGGCCGAAGAACTCGTCTACTCCAACGCCCTCGTCGTGTGCGTCGGCAAGGACGAC
>NZ_JAAGLU010000875.1 GCF_010550245.1 Streptomyces sp. SID12501 | reverse complement strand
CTCCTCCGTAGAGGCCCTCCCCGCCCCTCCGGGTGCAGGAACCCCTGTACGTCTACGGCCGGGTTCACCGCCCCTGTCTGCGCTGCGGCACCCCGATCCGCAAGGTCGACGAGGCCGACCGGCCGACGTACTGGTGCCCGGCCTGCCAGTCGGGCCCGATGCCCTAGGTACCGAAGGGCTCGACGCCACAAAGACCGACACACCAATTGACGACCCGTCAGATTTGACCGTACGGTCCCGTCATGCCCCTCTCCGCGTACGACCTCACGGGCCGCTCCGCGTTCGTCACCGGAGCCGCCAGCGGTATCGGCCGGGCGAGCGCCGTACTCCTCGCCGAGGCCGGGGCCACGGTCCACTGCGCCGACCGCGACGAGACGGGCCTGCGCCGGACGTACGAGGTGATCACGCGT
>NZ_JAAGLU010000874.1 GCF_010550245.1 Streptomyces sp. SID12501 | reverse complement strand
CGGGTTCTCGCGCCGCTCTACGACCACCCCGGCGCGCGGCACGACGTCACGGGGCACAACGGGCCGAACCGGCTTCGGCTTTGCTGCCTTCCACTGCAGTGCAAGGTCCAGGAGCTTTCGAGCGAACCCGTCAGCAGGCTCACCCACCCACTTCCACTCTGGCCCGGACACCAGGTGGGTGACGAGGTCCGGCCGCGGAACCTGCTGGATCGCGCCCTCCGCAGGTGGCACGTCGTTGCACCTCACAGCAACGACCGCTCCCGTGCGGGGGGGGCGTGCCAGCAGGACGGCAGCGCCCTTGACGCGTGAGGCGGCACCGTCCACGTCGAGGCTCCGCGCATCGAGCGCGTGCCGTCCGAGCCAACGGGGGCGCAGAGGCTGCACCTGGTGCACAGAGCCGTCCTCACCCA
>NZ_JAAGLU010000873.1 GCF_010550245.1 Streptomyces sp. SID12501 | reverse complement strand
CGCGAGCTCGTGCTCGAGGTCCGGGTAGCCCAGGCTCACGCGCAGCAGGAAACGGTCGAGCTGCGCCTCGGGCAGCCGGTACGTGCCGTCGAGGTCGACGGGGTTCTGCGTCGCGACCACGAGGAACGGGTCGGGCACGGTGTGCGTCGTGCCGTCGGCCGTGACGGTGCGCTCGGCCATGACCTCGAGCATGGCCGACTGCGTCTTGGCGGCGGCGCGGTTGATCTCGTCGGCGAGCAGCACGTGCGAGAACACCGGCCCGGGGCGGAACCGCACCTCGCCGGTGGCGGGGTCGAGCACGCTCGTGCCCGTCACGTCGGCCGGCAGCAGGTCGGGCGTGAACTGGATGCGGCGCGACGTGCCGCCGAGCGCCGCGGCGACCGCGCGCGCGACGGCCGTCTTGCCGGTGC
>NZ_JAAGLU010000872.1 GCF_010550245.1 Streptomyces sp. SID12501 | reverse complement strand
ATGCCCAGCGCGATCATCACCTCGCCCACGACGTCGGCCTGGTACTGGTCGGCCGCGCCGTTGCCGATCCGCACGGGCCGCGACCCCTCGTACCCGTCGAGGTGGTCGAGCTCCTTCTCGTCGAGCTCCCGCTCACCGCCCACGCCGTACATGATCTTGACGTCGTCGGCGTCGCCCGCGACCGCGCGCAGCAGCCAGTCGCGCCACAGGCACGCCCCCTCGGTGAGGCCGTGCGCGACCGCGACCTCGATGGTCAGGGCCGCGTCGCGCAGCCACACGAACCGGTAGTCCCAGTTGCGCACGCCGCCCAGCTCCTCGGGCAGCGACGCGGTCGGCGCCGCGACGATCCCGCCCGTCTCCCCGTGCGTGAGCGCGCGCAGCACCAGCAGCGAGCGCAGCACGAGCGGGTC
>NZ_JAAGLU010000871.1 GCF_010550245.1 Streptomyces sp. SID12501 | reverse complement strand
GCGAAGGCTGCCGCGGGGCCCGTCGCGCCGGCCCGGGGGGAGGCGAGCACGCAGGTCATCC
This sequence comes from Streptomyces sp. SID12501, assembly GCF_010550245.1. Lineage (GTDB taxonomy): Bacteria > Actinomycetota > Actinomycetes > Streptomycetales > Streptomycetaceae > Streptomyces. The sequence continues at coordinate 349 of NZ_JAAGLU010000871.1, read as the reverse complement.
CCGTCATCCGGGGGGCGGCCTCCGCCACCGGACCGGCCCCGGCGATCCTGTCCGACGGCTTCCGGGACGCCTTCCCGCCGCTCACCGAGCCCGCTCCCGCCACCGTCCCCGTCCCCGTGCCCGCCCCGGGGGCCGAACCGGGATCCCGGCGCAGGACCGCGCTGCTGGCGGCCGCGGGGGTGCTGACGGTGGCCGCGCTCGGCACGGCGATCGGGCTGGCCCTGACCTCGGGGGAGGCGCAGGCACCGGCCAAGCCCGCGGTGTCCTCGACCCCGACCACCGGAGCCACGGAACCGCCGACCGTCCCGGGCACGATCGGAACCGACCCCGCGCCCGAGCCGGGGACGAC
>NZ_JAAGLU010000870.1 GCF_010550245.1 Streptomyces sp. SID12501 | reverse complement strand
CGGTTGGGGCCCTCGGCTATCAGCTCTGGTTTTTTGCGCGGCGGGTGAGTGGCCTGCCGGCGCCGTTCGCGGACCTCGCCGTGCCGGCGCAGGATCCGGTACATCGTCGACTCCGAGCACAAGTAGACGCCACGGTCCAGCAGCACCGCGTAGATTTCGGCGGGCGCCATGTCGACGAACTCGTCCGACCGCAGCACCTCAAGGACCTTGGCCTCCTCGGCCTGGCCGAGGGCCCGCGGATGCCGTCGCCGCTCACGCCGCGGCCGCACAGGAGCGGGACCGCGGCGGTGATGACGGTAGTAGGTGGCCCGGCTCACGCCGAGCGCGGAGCACGCCTTCACCCGGCCTACCAAGCCCGTCAGGTCCTCCAGAGCCCGGTCGCGGGCATCCTCGAAGACCGTGACCGCTACC
>NZ_JAAGLU010000086.1 GCF_010550245.1 Streptomyces sp. SID12501 | reverse complement strand
CGTCCGCGTCGCCCAGCGCGTCCTCGCGATGGCCGCCGCGATCTGGCACAACCACAGGACAGGCCAGCCGGTCCTGCGATCCCTGATCGCCTACGACCACTGATCACATCGGAATGACTCGTCTAGGGTAACAGCCGACCGAACTGTCAAGGTGCGCGTTTGCCCGCAACTGACGAGTTCTATGCTCGGCGCATGTCTGATGTTCTTCCTCTGGTCGAGGCCCGGCTGCGTACGACGCTGGGCGAACCGGACGCGCGCGCCGCGGTCACCTTCCTCGGTACGGACCGAGTCGAGGTGCTGCGTTTCCCCGGCCGGGACCAGGACGGGGAGATCGTCCGCTACGCCACCCTCGGCATGTCCGCGCTGCCGATGGCGGACCCCGCCGCGGTGCTCGCCGACCCGGTGAAGGGCCCGCGCGCCGAACTGGTCATCTCCGTACGGGCCGGCCTCGCCGACACCGACAAGGTGCTGCGCCCGCTCGCGGTTCTCGCCGCGTCCCCGCAGGTCGAGGGTGTGATCGTGGCCCCCGGCGCCTCGCTCGACGTCGGGGAGCCGCTGTGGCCCGGTGCGCCCTTCACCTCGGTCCTGGTCGCGGAGCCGGGCGGCCTGGTCGAGGACTTGGAGCTCGATGAGCCCCTGGACCCGGTGCGCTTCCTGCCCCTGCTCCCGATGACCGCGAACGAGGCCGCCTGGAAGCGCGTCCACGGCGCCCAGGCCCTCCAGGAACGCTGGCTCACCAACGGGACGGACCTACGGGACCCGTCCCGCAGATCCGTCCCACTGGACTGACCCCCGTACCCGACATCGGAGTGACCGATGTCACCAACGGGCGTCTGGGAGGCGCCAGTTGGACAGTCCCCGGTCTCTAGCTCGCGAAGACGGCGACGCCGTCCTCGGTCGCGTGCCGCGTCTCCAGTTCCTCGGCGTCGTGGGTGAGGGACTTCCGCCGTACGACGACCACCACCGCGCCGAGCACGGCCGTGACCGCCGCGACCACGAACGGCATGTGGATGTCGCTCCACTCCTCGATCTTCGGCGCGAAGTACGGGGCCGCTGCCGCCGCGAACCAGCGCACGAAGTTGTAGCCGGCGCTCGCCACCGGGCGCGGCGCGTCCGAGACGCCCAGTGCCAGCTCGGTGTAGACCGTGTTGTTCACACCGATGAACGCGCCGGACAGGATCGTACAGACGACGGCGGTGGTGTGGCTGCCGTAGCCGAGGACCAGGACGTCGACGGCGAGCAGCACCAGCGAGCCGCCGAGCACCGTCAGCGAGCCGAACCGCCGCTGGAGGCGCGGTGCCACGAGCACCGAGGAGAGCGAGCGAAGAACGCCCCTGGTGAGAATGAGGGCACACGAACCATGCGGCGTCATTCCCACCAGGGGAGAAAACTTGCACGTTGCGAAGAACGTGTAGTTTTGGAGTTCTCTCCCGGACGAGGTCGGGGAGACTCTCTCCTGGATCGCTCCGGAGAGTTTGGCGGGGCGTGCCCGCCTGGCGACGGCCCTCCCGGCCGCCGGAGCGAGTGCGTGACTCGCTCGGGTCGTTGAGGACTTGGCTGTTGCCCTCGGTGACTCGCCGAGCATACCGGATGTTTCCGGAGTGATGTAATAAAGCGATCTATTTCTGTGTTGGTTCAGGGCTCAACTGTGACGATGACCGCGAGGGCCGTCGAGACGAAGAGCGCGTTGCCGAGGCCCCAGCCCGCCCGGAAGCCGACCAGTTCGGCGACCGAGCCCGAGGTGCCGGCCAGGCCCGCGAAGACCACGACGAACGCGAGGCCGAGCAGCAGGGTCTTCTTGCCGCCGATGCGGCTGGAGACGAAGCCGGTGACCAGCATCGCCACGGCGGTGATCAGGAAGTACGACGTGAAGAGCAGGGAGACCTGGCCGGCCGTGGCGTCCAGGCCCTTGGCGATGGACGGGAGGATCGGGTCGACGAGGCCGATGCCCATGAAGGCGACGACGGACGCGCCGGCGGTCGCCCAGACGGCCTTCGGCTGCCGGAGGAGCCCGCCGGCTCCCGCGTCGAAGGGGTCCGCTTCGGTGGGGCCTCCCGTGCTGCCCGCTCGTGTGGTCGTTGCGCTGCTGTGCATGCCTGCTCCTTCACGACTCGCGGGCCCAACCCGCGGAGAGGTCGTTGGTATATGAACATAGTAAGTTAGCTCAGCTAATTAATGCAAGCTACATCTAGTTTCACCTGGTGGAAGGGGCGGAAACGTGTCACTCCGGACGGGTGATCGTCCTTGACGTGAGGAAGGACGGGGAGGACCGTGGGGCTCTATGAGGGGCGAACCCAGTTGCCCGAAGTGTGGTGGCCGGGTCAGGGCTCCCGGCCTCTTTGCCGACTCCTGGCAGTGCGATGTGCACGGGACGGTGCATCCGCTGCAGCCTGTGATCCCGCCCAGCGTCGAGGCCCTCGGTGTCGTGGTGCACCGCACGCAGGTGCCGGTGTGGATGCCGTGGCCGCTACCGGTCGGCTGGCTGTTCACGGGCGTGGGCTGCGCGGGCGACGACCGCAGCGGCGGCCGTGCGACGGCGGTGGCCTGCACGGGTCCCGGTCCGCTCGGGGGCATGGGTGAGCTGATCCTGGTCGCCGAGGAGCTCGGTGTCGGCCTCGGCGCGCGGTATGCGGGCCTCGACGGGCCGGACCCGGGGCCGTACATGAACGTCGAGAAGCCTCCCGAGGCGAAGGTGCTGGCTGCGGGGCGGCCCACTCCGTTGTGGCATGTCGCGGGTGGGCCCGATGACCGTGCGGTGTTCGCGGGTGAGGCGCTCGGGTTGTGGTTGTGGGCGGTGGTGTGGCCCGAACAGTCCGGGTTGCTGATGTATGACGAGCTGGTGCTCACGGATCTGCGGGATGCGGGGGCCGAGCTGGAGTTGGTGCCGTGCGGGGCGTTGTCGCCCCGGTTGCTTCAGCCTTAAGGCTTTCTGTGGTGCCGGATGCGTCCCGGGGTGCGGGTCCGTGGGGGCTGGTCGCGCAGTTCCCCGCGCCCCTGGGTGGGCTTCCGTAAGGGTCACTTGAGGGTTTCGGGTGTGACGAGCGGCCCCCTGGGGCCGTTATGCTTGGCGCGTCTCGTTCGTCCCCGTCGTCGCCTGGAGTCCGCACCGTGCGCATCGATCTGCACTGCCACTCCACCGCCTCCGACGGTACGGACACGCCCGCCGAGCTGGTGCGCAACGCCGCAGCGGCCGGGCTCGACGTCGTCGCGCTGACCGACCACGACACGACCCGTGGGTACGCCGAGGCGATCGCCGCGTTGCCCGCCGGGCTCACGCTGGTCACCGGGGCCGAGCTGTCCTGCCGGCTCGACGGGGTCAGCATGCACATGCTGGCCTACCTGTTCGACCCCGAGGAGCCCGCGCTGTTCGCCGAGCGCGAGCTGGTACGGGACGACCGGGTGCCGCGGGCCCAGGGGATGGTGGCCAAGCTCCGGGAGCTGGGCGTGCCCATCACCTGGGAGCAGGTCGCACGGATCGCCGGTGACGGGTCCGTGGGCCGGCCGCATGTCGCCACCGCGCTGGTCGAGCTGGGCGTCGTACCGACGGTGAACGAAGCCTTCACCGGGGACTGGCTGGCCGACGGCGCCCGGGCCTACGTACCGAAGCACGAGACCGACCCCTTCGAGGCGCTGCGGCTGATCAAGGGGGCCGGCGGAGTGGCCGTGTTCGCGCACCCGGCCGCGAGCAAGCGGGGGCGGACGGTTCCGGAGTCCGCGATCGCGGAGCTGGCCGCCGCCGGGCTCGACGGCATCGAGGTCGACCACATGGACCACGAACCGGCGACCCGGGCACGCCTGCGCGGCCTCGCGGCGGAGCTGGGACTGCTGGGCACCGGCTCCTCCGACTACCACGGCAGCCGCAAGACCTGCGTGCTCGGGGAGTACACGACGGACCCCGAGGTGTACGGCGAGATCACGCGCCGGGCCACCGGGGCGTTCCCGGTGCCCGGGACCGGCGGAGTCTGAGCCCTCGGCCCAGGCCGCTTCCCGCTCACCCTCCCTCTTCCCCGTACCTACGCAAGGCTCGCTCACCCATGTTCGACGTCGCCGTCTTCGGTTCGCTCTTTCTCACCCTCTTCGTGATCATGGATCCCCCCGGGATCACCCCGATCTTCCTCGCCCTCACCGCCGGTCGGCCCGCCCGCGTCCAGAAGCGGATGGCGTTCCAGGCGGTCTGTGTGGCCGGAGGTGTGATCACCGTGTTCGGGCTGCTCGGGCACCAGATCCTGGACTATCTGCACGTCTCCGTGCCCGCCCTGATGATCGCCGGCGGGCTGCTGCTCCTGCTGATCGCCCTCGACCTGCTCACCGGCAAGACGGACGAGCCCAAGCAGACCAAGGACGTGAACGTCGCCCTCGTACCGCTCGGCATGCCCCTGCTCGCCGGGCCCGGTGCGATCGTCTCGGTCATCCTGGCCGTGCAGAAGGCGGACGGCGTGGCCATGCAGGTGTCGGTGTGGGCGGCGATCCTGGCCGTCCACGTCGTGCTGTGGGTGGTCATGCGGTACTCGCTGCTGATCATCCGCGTCATCAAGGACGGCGGCGTGGTCCTGGTGACCCGGCTCGCGGGGATGATGCTTTCCGCGATCGCCGTGCAGCAGATCATCAACGGCGTCACCCAGGTGATCCAGCAGAGCTGACGCCTGTGGCCCGCGCGCAGGGCTCACGTCAGAGCTCACATCAGGGCTCGTACCGGGACTCATGGCAGAACCCCCGTACGGCATCGGTGCCGTACGGGGGTTCTGAAGTCTGCTCGTCGTGGGCGAGCGTCGTCCGCGCGTTATGAGGCCGAGCTGTCGGCCGGGCGGATCCAGAGACGCTGCCCTATCGAGGCTGCTTGCTGCACGATCCGGTTGACGGAGGCGGCGTCCACGACCGTACTGTCCACGGGGGTTCCGTCGACGTCGTCAAGACGCATGATTTCGAAGCGCATGGGCTTCTCCCTTCGTCTGGTCATCCTCCTGAGGAGAACTACTTGGTTACGTACTGAGTCAACTACCCGCATGTTACAAACATTCCCTACGCTAAGGAAATTTTTCGCACGTCTAACTACCGTCCGGTAAACGCGGGCGTCCGGAAGGACTCGCAGGAGACTGACCGGGGCCGGTTGTGTTCGAAGCGTGACCGCCGAGACAATGGAGGTATATGAACAACGACGACGACCACGCGGAGCTGAGCGCCCGCATCGACCGCACGAACGAACTGCTCCACCGCATGCTCACCGAGGTGGCGAAGACGCCCTCGACGCATGCGATCTTCGTCGACGCGGGGTATCTGTACGCGGCGGCGGGACGGCTCGTCGCCGGAACCGAGGACCGCCGCTCCTACGAGCTGGACGCGGAAGGTCTCATCGAAGCGCTCATCGACAAGGCTCGCACGATCTTCGCGGACAGCCGGCTGCTGCGGGTCTACTGGTACGACGGTGCCCGGCGCCGCATCCACACCATCGAGCAGCAGTCCATCGCGGAACTCCCCGATGTGAAAGTCCGCCTGGGCAACCTCAACGCCAACAACCAGCAGAAGGGCGTCGACTCCCTGATCCGTTCCGACCTGGAGTCGCTGGCCCGGCACCGCGCGATCAACGACGCCGCGCTCATCGGCGGCGACGAGGATCTGGTGTCGGCGGTCGAGGCCGCGCAGGGGTACGGGGCACGCGTCCACCTCTGGGGCATCGAGGCGCCCGAAGGCCGCAACCAGGCCGAGCCCCTGCTCTGGGAGGTCGACAGCCAGCGCACGTTCGACCTCGACTTCTTCAAGCCGTACGTCGCCCGGCGCACCGCCGCGTCCTACGAGTCGTCGTCGGGGACACGCCCCACGCGCGAGGACGTGCGGTTCGTGGGCGCCCAGATCGCGGCGAAGTGGCTGGCCGCGCGAGGGCGCGAGGCGCTGGTCGAGCTGCTGCCCGGGCATCCGTATCTGCCCGGTTCCGTCGACCAGGACCTGCTGGTGGAGGCGGAGGGGCTGCTCCAGTACTCGCTGCGCGGGCAGGCCGAGCTGCGGCGGTCGCTGCGGGACGGCTTCTGGGAGCACCTGCAGACGCAGTACTGAGCAAATCGGTACGGCGAGTATCGAGTCAGTGCGCGAGGGTGTCCCAGAAGTCGGCCAGGGCGCGAGCGGTCTCCAGCGGGCGGTCCGTGTTGGGGGAGTGCTCGGCCCCCGCGATGACGGTCCGGTGCGCGTGCAGCCGTACGGCCATGTCGTCGAGGAGCGGGACGGCCCAGGTGCCGTCCTCCGCGCCGGACAGCACGTGGAAGGGCAGCGGTACGGCGGCGAGTTCCGCCACCCGGTCCGGCTCGGAGCACAACTGGCGCCCGGTGGCCACGAGTTGGGCCGGGCTGGTGCTCATCCAGCGGCGGCGCAGATCCTCGCGGTCGTCGAGTCCGGCGTCCAGGGTGTCCACCGGGTCGAGGTCGCCGCCGCCGGCCTGGGGGTCGTCCATGGCCTGGATGGCCTCCCAGACGTCGGCCAGGCTCATCACGGCGAGCGCGTCCCGCAGCAGCTTCGCGCGCTGCTGCTGCGCCTCGGAGATCTGGGCGGGGCCCGAGGAGATGAGGGTCAGCGACAGGAACGGGGAGTGGTCCAGGAGGACGGCGGCTCGGGCGACCTGCCCGCCGAGCGAGTGCCCGGCGAGGTGTACGGGGGTACCGACGGCTGCCGCCAGGGCGAGCACGTCCTGCGCCAACTCGGCCTGCGCATAAGCCGATTCGTCGTCCCGTGGGCCGGGTGACTCGAACTGCCCGCGCCCGTCGACGGCGACGGTACGGTACCCGCGCGCGGCCAGCGGCTCGTGCGTCGAGATGAAGTCCTCCTTGCTGCCGGTGAACCCGGGCAGCAGCAGAACGGTCCCCTTGGGCTCGACGCCGGCCGCCACGGAGGCATCGATGACGGCGAACTCACCACGTGCGGTACGCAGGGCGTACGCACGGGCTCCGGGGGGCGGGGCGAAGGTCGAAGGCCTGCTCATGTGCCGAGGTTATCCGGCGCACCCGAGGGGGAGGGTGTCGGCTCGGGCGGGAGAGGGATGCGAGGGCGTCCCTCGCCGGTGAGGATGTGCCGCCATACCCGGCGTCTGCGGCATGATCCGCCCGCGCAGGTTCCCGGTGAACGCCGACGGCCGGGCCAACTGGTGCGGGGCGTGATGGGTGCAGCCGCAAGCTGGGGAGACGCCGATGTCAACCCCTGTCGCGGCGGGTGACGGGCGATGGGGTGCCCATGGCCCGGGGTCTCCGGCATGCTCCCCCGGACAGGCCCCGGGAGAACGCCGACGGCCCGGCCACCTGGTGGGGTGGGCCGGGCCGTCCGGGTGTGGCCGGTGGTGCTGAGGGCCGGGGCCCTCGGGGTGGTCAGGCCTCCACGGAATCCGTGGCCGGTGCGCTGACCGTGGCCTTGCGGGTGGCGCGGCGCCTGGGCTTCGCCTCGGCGGCCTCCGGTGCCGGCTCCACGACGACCGCCGGTTCGGCGGCCTTGCGGGCCGTCCGGCGGCGCGGCTTGGCCTCCGCCTCGTCCGCCGCCTGGGCGGGGATGTCGGCGACGACCTCGGCGGCCTTGCGTGCCGTGCGGCGGCGGGGCGGCTTGGTCTCGGTCGCCTCGGCGGTGTCGACGGCGGCTTCCGCGGCCGGTGCGGCTGCGGTCGCCTTGCGAGTGGCGGTCCGGCGCGCCGGCTTGGCCTCGACGGTGTCGACAACGACCTCCGCGGCCGTCGCCGTCGCCTTGCGGGCCGTACGACGCGGCTTCGGCTCCGTGGCCTCCGCCTCGGCGACCACCGGGGCCTCTGCGGCCTTACGGGTCACCCGGCGGCGGGGCTTGGCCTCGACGCCTTCCGCGGTGTCCACGGCGGCTTCCGCGGCCGGTGCCGTCGCCTTGCGCGTCGCACGGCGCTTCGGCTCCGGGGTCTCGGCCGAGGTCGGCTGGGCCGGGATGTCCGCCGTCTCCGTCACGACCGCCGGTTCGGCGGCCTTGCGGGCCGTACGGCGACGCGGCTTCGCCTCGACCGCCTCGGCGGTGTCGAGGGCTGCCTCGGCGGCCGGTGCGGTCGCTGCCGTGGCCTTGCGGGTCGCCCGACGCGGCTTGATCTCGGTCGCCTCGGCCGTTTCCACGGCGGCCACCGCGGCCTTGCGCGTCCGGCGGGGCTTCGTGGCCTCGGGCTCCGGAGTCTCCGGGGCGACCTCGACCACGGCCACGACGGGCTCGGCGGCCTTGCGTGCCGTGCGGCGGCGGGGCGGCTTGGTCTCGGTCGCCTCGGCGGTGTCGACGGCGGCTTCCGCGGCCGGTGCGGCTGCGGTCGCCTTGCGAGTGGCGGTCCGGCGTGTCGGCTTGGCCTCGACGCCTTCCGCCGTGTCCACGACGGCTTCGGCAGTCACCGGCGCAGCCGTTGCCGTGGCGCTGCGGGTGGCGCGGCGCGGCTTGGTCTCCGTCACGACCGGGGCCTCGACGGTGTCGATGACCGGCTCCGCCGCCTTGCGGGTACGGCGACGGCGCGGCTGCTCCTCCGGGGCCTCGGCCGCGGGGACGGCCGGCGCCTCGACCGGGACGACCTCGACCGGAGTGACCGGCGTGGGCTCCGCCGTCCTGCGGGTGCGGCGGCGGCGCGACCTGTCCGTGGCCTCGGGGGCCGGGTCCTGCACCGGCGCTACGGTGGCCTCGGCCGACGGCTCGACGAACGTCGTCGTGGGGGCCGCCACCGGCTCGGGCGCGGCACCGCGACGG
>NZ_JAAGLU010000869.1 GCF_010550245.1 Streptomyces sp. SID12501 | reverse complement strand
CCATCCAGGCGGCCGACGGTGGACGCACGTCGAGCTCGCGAGGTGGGCTTGGTGAGAGGTTCATCACGCGTGCGGCGCGGCCGTGACGCGGCGCCTGTCGAGGACGACCGCTGCCGGGACCCGTCGAGGGCGAGCGCTGCTGCCCCGATCGGACAGGGTTCCCGGCGCCGAGCCCCCTGGCCGCACGGCAGGACTTCACGATCTGTCTGTCACGCGGTGAACGACGAAAGGCCCACCCCTGTGAGGGGTGGGCCTTTCGTTGAATGGTTGTCCGGCGGCGTCCTACTCTCCCACACCCTGGCGAGTGCAGTACCATCGGCGCTGAAGGGCTTAGCTTCCGGGTTCGGAATGGGACCGGGCGTTTCCCCTTCGCTATGACCGCCGTAACGCTGTCGAGTTGTCAACGGGTTC
>NZ_JAAGLU010000868.1 GCF_010550245.1 Streptomyces sp. SID12501 | reverse complement strand
GCCCTGAGCGCCCTGGTTGCCCTGGCCGCCCTGGCGCTGCTGGCGCTGGCCGCCCTGGTCGTCGCCCTTGCCACGGTCACGGCGGTCGCCGCGGTCCTGACGGTCACCACGGTCCTGGCGGTTGCCGCGCTGGCGGTCGCCGCGCTGACCGCGCTCCTGGCGGTCGCCCCGGCGGCCGTCCGCGCCTTCCTGGGCCGACGCGGAAACCGCGGTTTCGGCCTTGCCGTCCTGCTTGGCCTCGGTCTTCGCCTCTGCCTGGGGCTCGGTCTTCGTCTCGGTCTTGATGTCCGTCTTGGTGTCCGTCACAACAGTGCTCTCGGGGCTGCCCGCCTGCGCGGTGGCGCGGCGCCGACGGCGCTCACCGCCGACCGGCTGGTCGTCGTTGGCCGGCTGGCCCGGAATGTCGATCTG
>NZ_JAAGLU010000867.1 GCF_010550245.1 Streptomyces sp. SID12501 | reverse complement strand
CCGCGCCCACGCCTACACCCAGTTGGGCCGTTACGACGAAGCCGACGCCGCCGTGCAGAAGATGGTGGACCTGCGCCCGGACGCCGCCTCCCTCGCCCGCGCCTCCTACGCCTTCGAGCTCAAGGGGGACACCGACCGGGCCCGCGCCCTGATGCGGCGATCCCTGACGGCGGCGGCCACCCCGGCCGACACGGCCTTCGCCCACAACGTCCTGGCATCCCTGGACCTCCAGGACGCCGACCCCCGGGCAGCCCTGTCCCGCACCCGGACCGGGCTCAAGGCCGCCCCGGGCGATTCGGCGCTCCTGGAGACCCGGGCCCGCGCCCACCTGGCCCTGGGCGACACCACCAAAGCCCTTGCCGACTACCGCGCGGCCGTCGCGATCGCCCCCCTGCCCCACCACCTGCTGGG
>NZ_JAAGLU010000866.1 GCF_010550245.1 Streptomyces sp. SID12501 | reverse complement strand
TCCGGCACGCTGTACGGCGTCGACGTGCTGCGGGTGCAGGAGGCGCTGCGCTCGCACACGCGCACGCGCGTCCCGCTCGCGCCCGCCGAGGTCGCCGGCCTGGTGAACCTGCGCGGGCAGGTCGTCCTCACCATCGACATGCGCACGCGCATGGGTCTGCCGCCGCTCGCGGGCGACGAGCCGATGATGGTCGTCGTGCAGGTCGCCGGCGAGCCGATCAGCCTGCTGGTCGACGAGATCGGCGACGTCGTCGAGGTCGGCCCCGACTCGTTCGAGGCGCCGCCGGACACGCTCGACCCCGCGATGCGCTCGGTCGTGCGCGGCGCGCACAAGCTCGACGGGCGCCTGCTGCTCGTGCTCGACGTGGACGAGGCCGTCGCGGCCTGACCCGCGTCACGTGCCGCACGGCCC
>NZ_JAAGLU010000865.1 GCF_010550245.1 Streptomyces sp. SID12501 | reverse complement strand
GCAGGGAAGGCCGGCTGACCTCGCCACCCGTGATGAGGAGATGCCCGACGGAGGGAACCGCCCACGTCCTGGCTCGCCCGGGCCGTCCTGCTGCTCCTGGTCCTCGTGACGCTGCTCTTGGCGGGAGGGATCGGCTACGCCGCCCACCGCCACCCCACCCTGGCCGTGCCGATCACGGCGGCGGTGATGGCCGTCTCTCTGATCGTCGTCTGCCTCGGCCTCATTGCGGCACGTTGAACGGGGCGGCCCCCGCGATCGGGTGTGCCGGGGTGCTTCGCCGCCGTCCCGGAGGTCACCGCCACCGCCCGCGCCCACCCAGCCGTCACCGCCGCCACCGCCGTCACCAGTATCGGCGTGAGGGCACCGCGCTGTTCCGCTCGGAGGCTGGCGCCAGACGCGCGGTTCGGGCGC
>NZ_JAAGLU010000864.1 GCF_010550245.1 Streptomyces sp. SID12501 | reverse complement strand
TGGTCGCCAGCACGCCCGGCACGTCGCGGTGCAGGTACGCGACGCGGTGCGCGTCGGGGCGCTGGTCGAGCGCGAGGTTCGGCAGGTTCACCGACAGGTTCGTCGAGCCCGTCGCGAGGTAGTCGCGCACCTTGTGCGCCACGAACTGGCCGATGGCCTCCTGGGCCTCCTCGGTCGAGCCGCCCGTGTGAGGCGTGAGGATGACGTTGGGCAGGCCCTGCAGCTCGGAGACGAACGGGTCGCCCTTGCGCTTGGGTTCCTCGGGGAAGACGTCGACCGCCGCTCCCGCCACGTGACCGGCGAGCACGGCGTCGCGCAGCGCGGCGTAGTCGACGACGAACCCGCGCGACAGGTTGAGGAAGATCGCACCCGGCTTCATGCGGGCGATCTGCTTGGCGCCGAACATGCCGG
>NZ_JAAGLU010000863.1 GCF_010550245.1 Streptomyces sp. SID12501 | reverse complement strand
GAGCACGGCCGTGTCCGTGTCCGTCGCGGCGGTGTCGGGCAGCACGCGCGGTGCGGCGTTGGCGACCGTGACGACGAGCGTGCCGTCGACGCTGCCGCCCGCGCCGTCGGACACCGTGAACGTGACCGTGACGGTCCCGCGGTAGCCCGTGGCCGGCCGCACGTCGAGCGTGCCGTCGGGGTTCACGGTGACCTGCGCGCCGTGGTCGGCCGTGGCGCCCGTGACGCGCAGCACCTGGTCGGTGGGCCCGACGTTGACGTCGGACGCGTGCTGCAGCACGTCGACGCCCGCGAGCAGGCCGTCGGTCGCGACCGACGCGCCCGACGTCGTGACGGTCGGCGCGACGTTGGGCGTGGTGACGGTGACCGTGCCGGTCGCCGTCAGGCCCATCGGGTCGGTCGCGGTGTACGT
>NZ_JAAGLU010000862.1 GCF_010550245.1 Streptomyces sp. SID12501 | reverse complement strand
GTCCTCATCAACGGCGCGGTCCGCAAGTGGAACGGCCAGGTCCTCGACGTCGACCTGCCCGCCCTGCGCGACGAGGTCCACGCCTCGCGGGAGTACGTACTCACCACCCCCGCGGCGGCCTGACCGCCACCCACTGCGCGGGCACTCCCGTCCCCGCTTCACGCGCCGGCTCGGCCCTGCGTGGCGGACTCCTGGTGACGCGTGGCGTGCAGGCTCCCGAGCAGGGCGAGGGCCCGGGCGTCGGGGCTGCCCGGTTCGGCCTGGTAGACCACCAGTTGCTGACCCGACGCGCCGCGCACGTCGAAGGTCTGGAAGGTGAGCGAGAGCCGCCCGACGTCGGGGTGGAGCAGCTCCTTGCCGTCACGGGTCTTGCCGTGCACGGCGTGCGCGGACCACAGCGCGGCGAACTCC
>NZ_JAAGLU010000861.1 GCF_010550245.1 Streptomyces sp. SID12501 | reverse complement strand
CGGACAGGATGCCTCGCCACAAGGGGAGTTCGCGGATGCGGGCGGGTTCGGAGGCCGCTGCGGCGAGGTGCTGCGACCAGCGGCGGAAGGAGGTGCCGACGGGTTCGGGGGTGAAGGTGGCACCTGCGGCGGCGGCCTCCAGCGCGGCCGCCATCTCCGGCAGCAGGATGCGCCAGGACACTCCGTCCACCGACAGGTGGTGGATGACGAGCAGCAGCCGGCCGGGGAGGTCGGGGCCGGAGTCGAACCAGACGGCCTGCACCATCCGGCCGCGTTCGGGGGCCAGGCGTCCCTGGGCGGCGGCGAACTCCCGCTCCGTGAGGGCGCGCAGGGCGTCGGCGTCGAGGCCTGCGGCGTCGACGCGGTGGAGGGATTCGGCGGCGGCGACGGTACCGGCCGGGGTGATCTCCA
>NZ_JAAGLU010000860.1 GCF_010550245.1 Streptomyces sp. SID12501 | reverse complement strand
CCCACCGGCCGGCGCCCCGGCCCGCCCGCCACGCGCGGTGCGGGCCGGGCGTCGGCACTCACAGATCGGTCACCACCATGGAGAACGCGCCACTGCTGCGCATGGCAGGGGTGAAGAAGGCCTTCGCGGGCACGATCGCCCTGAGCCAGGGCGACCTCACCGTGCAGCGCGGTGAGGTGCACGCCCTCATGGGCCAGAACGGGGCGGGCAAGTCGACGCTCATCAAGGCCCTCACCGGCGTCGTCGCACCCGACGCCGGCACGATCGAGCTCGACGGCGAGCCCGTCGCGTTCCGCTCGCCGCACGACGCCCAGCGCGGCGGCGTCAGCCCCATCTACCAGGAGATCAACCTGGTGGGGCTGCGCACCATCGCGGAGAACGTGTTCCTCGGCAAGGAGCTGCGGCGTGGCC
>NZ_JAAGLU010000085.1 GCF_010550245.1 Streptomyces sp. SID12501 | reverse complement strand
TCCAGGACGCTCCCGGCCTGACCGCCCGGCGCATGCACACCGAACTCGACCGGGACACCGACCGCGAGACGGTCCTGGCCCGCTTCGTCGCCCAGCTCAACCCCGGCGACGAGCAGCTCCTGCGCCGACTCCTGGAGGGTGACGAGCTATGACCGCCCTCCTGCTCGTACCGCTGATCCTGCCCTTCCTCGCGCCGATGCTGGCCCGCCGGACCCTCGACCGCCTGGCCCCCGCCACCGCCCTGTGGATCCTCACCGCATCGGCCCTGGTACTGGCCGGAGCCTGTGTCGCCGCACTCGGCGCCCTGGTCCTGACCGGACTCCTCAAACTGCCCGCCCTCGCCGCCCTCGGCGAACTCGTCCACCCCCTGCGTACCCCCTCGGACTATCTCGTCCTCCCCGCGGCCGTCGCGGCCACCGGAGTGCTCACCCTCAGCGCACTGACCCTCGCGCGCTCCGCGTTCCGGCAGGCCCGTGCCTTCCGCACCGCCCGCACGCAGGCCGACCGCCGCCCCGCCGCCGGTGACCTGTGCGTCGTCGACTCGCCCCACCCGGACGCGTACGCCCTGCCCGGACGGCCCCACCGCATCGTCGTCACCACCGCGATGCTGCGCAGCCTCGGCCCCGCCGAGCGCGAGGCCCTCTTCGCCCACGAACGCGCCCACAACCGGGCCGGCCACCACTACTTCCTGGCCGCCGCCGAACTCGCCGCCCACTGCCACCCCGCCCTGCGCGCCGTCCGTGACACCATCCGGCTCGCCGCCGAGCGGGCCGCCGACGAGACCGCCGCCACCGCCGTCGGCGACCGACGCCTGATCGCCACGGCCATCGCCCGCGCCGCCCTCGCCGGCCACACCTCCCCGACCACCCGACCGGACTTCGCACCCGCGGCGACCACCGGCCCGGTTCCACAACGTGTCGCCGCCCTCCTCGCACCCTCCCCGGCGCGTTCACGCACCAGGCGCCCTGCCGCGCTGCTCCTCGTGGCCTGCACGGCCTTGTCCCTCGCCGCCGGAACAGCCGGCGTCGTCGACTTCCACCACCAGGTCGAGATCGCCCAGGGCGAGGAAAGCCCCTGACCGGTTCGGGCCCGGCGGACCACCACCCGGGGCTCAACCTGCCCGCCGCATGATCAGCCTCAGGTGAGAACCGGTTCCAGCAGCCGGAGCAGGTCGCCGGTGGCGTCGGCGGCGCCAAAGGCGGTGAGGGCGCCGAGCGACAGAACGGTCGCCACCAGCGGCCACAGCCGCGGCAGTGGGTCCGTCTGGAGGGCGGCGATACGGCGGGTGACCGCGCGGTCGGTGAAGCCGAGTCCGTCCGACGGCTCCCGACATCCGACCGTGAGTGCTGCCCGGGCGAGAGCGCGGGCAGCGGAAGCGCGGTCCCCGACCACCGCGGCAGCCCGCTCGTCGGCCCAGCGTTCCACGAGGAAGGCGACCGTTTCCCGGACCGGGCCGAGGAGCGGGTTGGCCGCGCCGGCGAGGGTCACGGCGGTGCACAACCGTGCGTGGCGGTGGGTCAGGTGCGCCCGTTCGTGGGCGAGCAGGACCCGGCGCTCCTCGGTCGAGAGGGCACCGAGCATGGTGCTGGTGACCAGGATCCGCCCGGGTGAACCCGCGCTTTTGGGGATGGCGAACGCCATGGGGGCGGAAGAGTCGGCCACGATCAGTTCGGTGTCCGACGGCTGCCCCTCGCACAGCAGCCGCAGAGCACGGCGGGTGAGGTACTCGGCGCGGGCGGCTCTGCACAACCGGTGGGCCACGACGAGGAGCAGCGCCCACGCGGCGAACGCGACGACCTCGGGTACCGGCTCGGGAAGCCGGAGGCCGTCCTCGCGGGCGTCGGCGACGACCGGGGGAGCGGCGTCGAGGAGGGTGACGGCCAGCAGGAGCAGGGACCATGTGGTCGCCACCGCGCTCACGACCGCGGCGCCGGCCAGCACACGGGCGGCGAGGGCGGGTGCGACCCGGCCGCCGATCAGCGGACCGATCCCGGCCAGCAGGAGCGACAGCAGGAACGGGGTGTAGACGTCGACTCTCACCGTTCCTCTCCCCCCAGCAGCTCGCGCAGCGCCCGCTCCTCCTCGGCACTCAACCCGGTGACGAACTGCTGGAGCGCCGCGATGGGATCCGGGCCCCGGTCGAGCGCCTCGTGCATGGCCTGTGCGGTCAGCTCGGCGGCGTCCTTGGCCGGCCGGTAGGCGCCGCGCCGCCCGTCCGCGTCGCGCAGGACGAGCTCCTTGTCGTACAGGCGCTTGAGGATGGTGTGCACGGTGTTGTAGGCGAGGTCGCCGCCGAGTTCGGCCTGGACCTCCGCCGGAGTCAGCGCCCGGTCCGCCGCCCACAGTGCGGCGAGCACCTCGCTCTCCAGCTCACCGGCGTTACGCCGTTCGGCTCTGCCCCGCGGGCCCGTGTCAGCCATGACTGAAACCTTACGGCGTGTAGGGGCTTCTCGGCTCGAGGAATTCACCGGAACCCTACAGCTTGTAGGGTGGACTGGGACCCTACAAGCTGCAGGGGATGGGAGAAAGTGATGAGCGACGGGCCGCAGGCCACGGACAGCGCGCAGATCTCGTCGGCCGGTCCGCGGCGCTTCGGCCCGCCGATGGCCGTCCGTTCCGCCCGGCGGTCCCGGGGCGACGTGGCGCTCGCGGTCGTGGCCGGCGCCTTCGCTCTGGCCCAACTCCTCCTCGTACGACCGGGGATGGGCCTCGGCTGGGACGAGTCGGTCTACGTCAGCCAGGTCGCCTCCCACGCACCGGCCTCGTTCTTCAGCGCCCCGCGTGCCCGTGGCGTCCCACTGCTGGTGGCGCCCGTCGCCGCCTGGTCGTCGTCCACCGCGCTGCTGCGGATCTACCTGGCCGTCCTGTCCGGCCTCGCCCTCTTCCTCGCGCTCCGTGCCTGGCGGGGCCTCTTCCCCGCCCGGGTGCTCGCGACCGCGGGCGCCCTGTTCGCCACCTTGTGGGTGACGCTGTTCTACGGCCCGCAGGCCATGCCCAACTACTGGGTCGCCGTCGGCGCCCTGGCCGGCACGGGCTGCTTCCTGCGCGCCCAGGCGAACCGCTTCGACCGCACGGCTCTGTGGGGAGTGGGCCTGAGCGCGGCCCTGATGGCCTGGATGCGCCCCACGGACGCGGTCTGGGCGAGCCTTCCCCCGCTCGTCCTGCTGGTGTGTGTACGGCGTTGGCGGCGCCCCGCGCTGCTGATGGCACTGGTCGGCGGCCTCGCGGCCGGGGCGGCCGAGTGGGTCATCGAGGCGTACGTCTCCTACGGCGGACTGGCGCAGCGCCTGTCCGACGCGTCCCGCATCCAGGGCGGCCTCGGCTGGAACATCGCTGTCGGAGACCAACTGCGCGCGCTGGGCGGACGTACGCTGTGCCGCCCGTGCACCAGCGCCGCGCCCCCTGTCCTGGAGACCCTGTGGTGGTGCGTTCTGCCACTGCTCGCCGCCCTCGCGGCCGTGGCCGCCGTCCGCGCCCGGCGGCCCGTCGCCTCGCTCGTACCACTGGCGTGCGCCGCCTCGGCGGCCTTCCCGTACCTCTTCCTGATCGGCTACGCGGCACCCCGCTTCCTGCTGCCCGCCTACGCGCTGCTCTCCGTCCCGGTCGCCGGCCTTCTGGTGCACCTGGTCCGGGCGCCCGGACGGATCCGCCGGCCGCTGACCGTGACGCTGCTGACCCTCGCTCTGGCCGGGCATCTGGCCGTGCAGTTCGCGGTGCTGGAGCACACCGTGCGGCGCACCACCGCGGCCCACCGCGAGTGGGCCGCCGTCGCCGCCGGGCTGCACCGGATGGGTGTGCGCCCGCCCTGTCTGGTCACCGGAGAGAACGACGTCCCCATCGCCTACTACGCGGGTTGCTCGTCCGCGGCGACCGGCGGCCACGACGCCAACACCACGCCGGCCAACATCCGGCGCACCGCCCGGCACCTGCCGACCGCCACCCTCGTGGCACCGGGTGGCGGCCCGCCCGGCTATGCCCGTTCCTGGACCCCGCACCGGGTGGCCGGCCTGCGCGTGTATGTCGCACCCGCTTCGGTGGCGGGGGGACGACGGTGAGCGTCATTGGTATTCCGTCGGCCCGCGGCCTCGGCCGGCCCTGGCAGCTCGCTGTCACCGCGGCCGTGCTGGTGGCGGCTGTCTGGG
This sequence comes from Streptomyces sp. SID12501, assembly GCF_010550245.1. Classification (GTDB taxonomy): domain Bacteria; phylum Actinomycetota; class Actinomycetes; order Streptomycetales; family Streptomycetaceae; genus Streptomyces. The sequence goes on along the minus strand of NZ_JAAGLU010000085.1, from coordinate 5,051 downwards.
TGCTGGCCGCGCACCGGCACACGGTGGACGCCGGTGCCGACCGGCTCGCCGTCGCCGATCGCGCCTGGCTGCTGGTGGCCTGCGCGGCCGCTCTGGCGACCTGGGTGTGCGCGGCCGTCGCCCAGCAGGGAGCGGTGGCCGAACGGCTGCCCGCCGGGCGGCTGGTGGCGGCTCAGTTCGCGGCGTGCGCGGCCAACCACGTGCTGCCCGCCGGGGTCGGCGCGAGCGCGGTCAACCTGCGGTTCCTCACCCGCTGCGGGCTGTCCACCGCCCGGTCGGCGACCGCCCTGGCGGTCAAGGCCGCTGCCGGCGGGCTGGTCCGCTTCGTGCTGGCCGTCGTGCTGCTCCTGGCCTCGCCCCGGACCCTGCGGCTCGCGCCGGCCCTCCCGCGCGCCTCCGTGGTGGTGCCGGTCGTCGGCTGCGTCGTGGTCGCCGCCCTGGCCGTGGTGTCGAGCCGGCCGGTGCGTCATCGTGCGGGGCGCGTGGCCAGGAGCGTCCTGGCGGACGTGCGGGCGGTGCACCGCAGGCGGTCCAGGGCCTGCGCTCTGTGGGGCGGGTCTCTCGGCTTCGCCCTGCTGCACGCCGCCGTGCTGGTCGCCGTGGTGCGGGCACTGGACGTGACCGTGCCCGCCGGTCACGTCCTGCTGGCGTACCTCCTCGCCAGCGGCGCCGCCGTACTGCTGCCCACTCCGGGCGGCCTGGGCTCGCTCGACGCCGCGCTCGTGCTGACGCTCACCGCGGCCGGGGCACCCGCGTCCGCGGCTCTGTCAGCGGTCTTCGGCTACCGGCTGCTGACGGGCTGGATGCCGCTGTTCCCCGGTCTGCTGGTGCTCGCGCTGCTGGCCCGCCGCTCCGTTCTGTGACCCGGCCCGGGCACTGACAGGATCCGTGCCCTGAGCGTCCCGCTCGGCAGCGCGACCTGGCGACAGGGGTGATCGGCAGGGAATCGCAGCTTCGGCCTCGATACGTCAGGCCGGCTCGGGCCATCCGTGGTCGCGCAACCGGCCCACCTCGTAGCCCCGTTGCTCACAGGTGTCGAGGATGTGCGGGAGCGCGCCCAGGGCCGAGCGCCAGGCGCCCGGGGCGGACGTGCGGTCGGAGTCGTGGAGCAGGATGGTGCCGCCGCCGTCGAGGTCGGCCGTGACGGTGTGGTGGACGGACGCCGGTGTGGCGCGTGCGGTCCAGTCCTCGCCCCAGCAGGTCCACAGCACGGGGGTGAGACCGAGGCGGCGGGCGGCCAGATGGGCGGCGGTCGACATGACGCCGTACGGCGGCCGGAACAGGGTGGGGCGGAGTCCTGTGATGTCGGCGACGGTGTCGCGCGCGCGGGCGAAGTCGTCGTACGTGGCGCGTGGGCCGCGCAGCAGCAGCGGGCGGTGCAGCCAGCCGTGGATGCCGATCTCGTGGCCCGCCGCGGCGATCTCGCGGACGAGGCCGGGTGAGCGTTGCGCCTCGCGGCCCAGCAGGAAGAAGGTCGCCCGGATCCGGCGCTTGGCGAGGAGGCGCAGGAAGTGCGGGGTGGACAGCGGGTCGGGTCCGTCGTCGAAGGTCAGGGCGATGTGGTCCGGGCGGCCCCGGCCCGAGAGACGGGGCATCGCTCGGTTGCGCAGTGGCCCGAAGGTGGCGACGGCGGGTGCCGCATGGGCGGCTGCGAGGGCGGGCAGGGCGGCGAGAGCGGCTGTACGGAGCAACCGAGAGGCGGTCACGAGTGGTGGCCCTCGGTGTGGGAGGCGTGGTCCGGGAGCGGGTCGTCCAGGTCGAGACTGTGCCCGATGGCGTGGATCATGCCCGGGCCGTCGTATGCGGTGGCGATCCCCGTGCCGACGGCGCAGGCCCACACCCCGCATGCGACGGCGGCGGTGGCGATGAGCCGGCGTGCCGCGCGGCGCCGTCGTCGGGCGGCGGGCCGGGCAGGCAGCGGAGACGGCCCCGCGTGGTGAACGCGGGCTATCTCCGCAGCGGGTCCGCCGCCGCGATCGGCGGCGAAGAGGGCGAGGCCGGCCGCGCGTTGGCTCAGTCCGAGCGAGCCGTCGAGCAGGTCGCACAGCACGGCCTTGAGGCCGGCCGGGTCACGGATCCAGACCGCCGCACCGGCCTCCTCCAGAGCGGCGGCGTTGGTCGGGCCGTGGCCAGGTATGCACCGGTAGCTCGCCACGGGCAGACCGGTGGCGAACGCCTCCAGGGAGCTGAGCCCGCCGGCGTTCTGGACCAGCACGTCGGCGGCGTGCATCAGGGCGGGCATGTCGTCGACCCAGCCGTAGGCGTGTTCGACGCCGTCCGCGCGAAGCCGCTCGGCCAGTGCCTCGTTGCGGCCGCAGACGACCACGGGGACGGCGACGCCGCAGTCGCGCAGCTCCAGGGCGACCTGCCGGACCGGTCCGACACCCCAGGAGCCGGCCACGAGCAGCGCCAGCGGGGCGTTTCGCGGCAGCCCGAAGCGTGCCCGAGCCGTCTCGCGCTCCCGCGCGCTGCCGGGACGGAACCGCGGATCCACCACCGGACCGCACACCCTGACGTCCCGCGCCCCGGTGGCCCGCGCCTGCGCGGCGGGCACGGCGTGTGCGGCGAGGTGGACGTCGACACCGTCGGCCACCCACAGCGGGTGCACGGAGAAGTCGGTGAGATACGTGAGGACGGGCGCGGCCAGCCGCCCGCGTAGCCGCAGGCTGCCCAGGACACGGCTGGCTCCCGGGTACGTGGAGACGACCGCACCGGTGTCGGGGTGCAGGGCGCTCAGCATGCGCTCCTCGGCGGTTCGCAGCAGGGCTCTGGCCAACGGCCCGCCACCGCCTGCGCGTTCCGTGCTGCGGTAGACCCGCTGGTAGGCCCAGGGAGCCTGGACGAGCATGCGGTGGTAGCCGTCCCGGACGAGCCGTCCCAGGCGGGCCGGCAGCAGGTCCAGCAGGTCGAACCGGTCCACGACGAGGCCGTGGGCCGTGAGCCGGCGGGCCAGTTCGGCGGCGGCGCCGTCGTGGCCGGCGCCGATGCTCGCCGAGACGATCGCGACGCGTTCGCCCCGTCCTGTGGCCGGCACCGGATCGGGGCGCGGGGCGGCGGCCGCCAGGGCAGGCAGATGTGCCGAACTTCCGAGGTAGGGCATGGGCTCGTTCCTCCGCAGGTGGAGTGGGCGGCCAGACTCTACAACATGTAGTAGGTAAACTCGTACAAGATGTAGTAGTTCCTGTGGTGGAGATCCCACGGGTGTTCTACAAGCCGTAGTAGTGCCGCCGGTAGGCTGTGGTGCCGAGCGGGAAGGCTGGTGAACGATGGGCGACCGGACGAGCGGTGAAAGCGGCGGGGTGACCGGCAGAAGAGCGCGCGGGGAACTGGAGAGCGGCGTCCTTGCCGCCCTGTGGGCCGCGCACGAGCCGCTGACCGCGCGGCAGGTCCAGGAGCGGCTGCCCGGAGATCTCGCCTACACGACGGTGCTGACGATCCTGTCGCGCCTGCACGACAAGGGCATGCTCGTACGGCACCCGGCAGGCCGCGGATACGCATTCGCGCCCGTGCGGGACGAGGCGTCCGACACCGCCGTACGGATGCACGGCCTGCTGAAGCGCGGCTCGGACCGGGAGGCGGTGCTCAGCCGCTTCGTCGACGAACTCTCCCTGGAGGACGAGCAGTTGCTGCACCGTCTGCTGGGCGAGCAGGACGCCGGGCGCGGCGACGGCGGGCAGTGAGCCGGTGACGATCAGCGTCTACATCCCCCTCATCGTCACCGTGGTCCTCGCGGTGCTCGCCCCCAGGGCGGCCCGGCGGCCGGCACCGCGGCCCGCGGCCTGGTCCCTGGCGTGCGCGGCGCTCGTGACGGCGGCCGGCTGGCTCGGCTCACTGGCCCTGCTGGCCTTCACCGGGTTCGCGCAGATCCCCGAGGTCGCCGAGGAGGGGCACTGGTCGGTGGCCGCGCTGCGCACCCAGGACCCGGTCTCCTTGGCCGTCGCGGCGGTCAGCGCCCTGACCTTGGCGGCGGGGCTCGTATCGCTGGGTGTGGCGGCCGTACGGCAGGGCCGACACGTCCTGTGGGCCCGTCGTGAATGCCACCGGGTGCCCGGCGACAGCGAACTCGTGGTGCTCGACGACGAGATCCCGCAGGCGTTCGCGCTCCCCGGCTCCCCCGGACGGATCGTGGTCTCCCGGGGGATGCTGCGCTGTCTCGGTGACGCGGAGCGGGAGGCTCTCCTGGCTCACGAGCGGGCCCATCTCCGTGGCCGCCACCATCTCTTCCAGGCAGTGTGGCGACTCACCGCGGCCGTCAACCCGCTGCTGCGACCGCTGGCCGAGGCAGGCGGGTTCGTACTGGAGCGTTGGGCCGACGAGGAGGCCGCTGCCCACGTGGGCAGCCGTACGGTCGTCGCCCGCGCGGTCGGGCGGGCGGCGCTCGCCTCCGTCGGCGCGTCGCGCCCCGCCGCCCTGGCCGCGACCGGTGGCGCGGTGCCTCAGCGCGTACGAGCCCTGCTGGCACCGCCTCCCACGCGCCGCGCCCTGCCCTTCGTGGCGGGCGCCCTTCTGCTGACCCTGTGCTGTGCCAGCCTGGCCAACGCCGCCTCGGACAGCGAGAGCCTGGTCGAGAGCGCGGAGCGGGCCCAGTGCGCGGCGGACGCCGAGGCGCAGGGCACTGGGCGTCCCGTGTGGCGGCCGGACGTCTGCTGCGACCGCCGCGGGGGCGACGAACACGGAAGTCATCGCAGGTAGTCGCGTGGTACCGCGGTACTACGCGCACGGCGCGGTTCAGCCTCCTGGTACCACGGGATCGGGGTGGTTCGGCTCTTAGCGTGGCCGGTGAGGCGTCGGATGCGACGCACGCCGGAGCCCGGCAGGGAGCGCGCGGATGATCGACGCACAACAGTTGACCAAGAAGTACGGCGACAAGACGGCCGTCGACGGGCTGGACTTCGTCGTGAAGCCGGGCACCGTGACGGGCTTTCTGGGGCCCAACGGCGCGGGCAAGTCCACGACGATGCGCATGATCGTCGGGTTGGACGCCCCGACGAGCGGTTCCGTCACCGTGAACGGGCGGCACTACGCCCGCCACCACGCACCGCTCCAGGAGG
>NZ_JAAGLU010000859.1 GCF_010550245.1 Streptomyces sp. SID12501 | reverse complement strand
AGGACGGCGGCCTCGCCGCGGCAGTCCAGGCCCATCCCACGGTCACGGGCGTCGACCGGCAGTCCTTGTCGATCTATGACCGAGCCGGAAACGTCATCTTTGCCGACGACGCCGTAGCGGGCGCTGGTTTGGCCCGCCCGTACATCCCAATCCGGTTCGGCAGGGCTTTCTACCTGGACTGGCCCGGCACCAGCAGCGTCAGCTTCACGGACCTGTATCTCACGGCGGTCGAGAAGCAAGCGCCGATGGCCTACGTCGTGGTCGCGCACACGAATGACACGTCGGGCGCGACGGGGCAGGTGCAGGTGACGGTCAACGGCACCGCTGTAGGCACCCCGACGAGCACGACCTTCGGCGTGGCCACCACGACCATCGGGCCGTTCGAGTTGCCAGGCGCCCACATGGACACCGT
>NZ_JAAGLU010000858.1 GCF_010550245.1 Streptomyces sp. SID12501 | reverse complement strand
CGCACGTGCGTCGCGCCGCGCGCGACGAGCTCGTCCGCGCGCGCACGGACGGCGGCCTTGTCGGGCTCCTCGCCGCGCGCGCGTCCGGGCTGACCGACGTCGAGGTGCAGGCGGTTCTTGGCGACCTTGCCCTCGGGCACCTTCTGCAGGAACAGGCGCGGCCCGCCGCCGTCGGGGTCGACGATCGCGTACGCGTCGTTCCAGCGGTCCTCGGGCAGCCCCCAGCCCTGGAGGGTCTCCTCCCACGTGCTGAACCCCGGCGGTGGCGGCTCCTCGACGTAGCCCAGCACGTCGGCCCAGAACGCCCCGAGCCCGCGGGGGTCGTGCGCGTCGACGACGATCTGCAACCTGCGGTCCATGCGTCCTCCAGCGGCGGTACGGGTGGTCCCGTGCGGCGGCGCCGCGCGGTCAG
>NZ_JAAGLU010000857.1 GCF_010550245.1 Streptomyces sp. SID12501 | reverse complement strand
CGCGTGGCTCCCGGCGCTGGCGGTGCTGTGGACCCGCATGAGCACGGACGCGCCGAACGCGGGCTACGACACCGAGGAGGAGCGCTGGGACGCCGAGCGGGTGCGCCACCACCTGCTGACGCGCGCGCAGCGCCACCAGCGTGTGCTGCTCACGGCCGCCGAGCACGTGCCGACCGGGACGCTCGCGGCGTTCACGGTGCTCGAGGTGCCCGTGCCGGACGTGCCGTTCGGGTTCCAGGAGGACACGCTCGTGCTGCGCGAGCACCGCGGTCGGCGGCTCGGCATGCTCGTCAAGGCCGTCAACCTCGACGCGTACACCGCCTGGCGACCCGGCGAGCGCCGCCTGCACACGTGGAACGCGCAGGAGAACGCCCACATGCTCGCGATCAACGTCGCGCTCGGGTACGCGCCG
>NZ_JAAGLU010000856.1 GCF_010550245.1 Streptomyces sp. SID12501 | reverse complement strand
AGAACGCTGGAGTGCGGCAACGTCACTCGGTCACCTTGGCGATGAACGCGGCGAGATTCGCCACCGTCCGCTGGATCTTCTCCTCCAGGGTGAGCGACTCATGGAGCCGTGCACCGACGCCCGCGTCCTTCTTTCCGCGCACGTAGAGCGAGCAGGCGAGGTCGCTGCACATGTAGGCGCCGACCGAGTTGCCCTGCTGGCCGGCCTTCCCGGACCTCGGGGCCACCAGCAGGGAGACGCCTCCGGTATGGACGGTCACACACATCGAGCACATGCTGCGGCGGGTCTGCCAGGAACCGGCGTCCGACGAGCGCAGCTGGACGCCGACCGGGCGGCCGTCCCAGGCGGCCACGATGTACGCGCGGTCGGGGGCCTGCGGGTCGCGCCAGCCCAGGAAGTCCATGTAGCCCCA
>NZ_JAAGLU010000855.1 GCF_010550245.1 Streptomyces sp. SID12501 | reverse complement strand
CGATCACGTCCGTCGTGATGGCGGCGTGCGGGATCGCGGCCCGCACGCGCTCGAGGATCCCGAGGAAGCGGTCGGAGCGGTAGGACCGACGCATCGCGCGCAGCACGCGGTCGGAGCCCGACTGCAGCGGCATGTGCAGCTGCGGCATCACGGTCGGCGTCTGCGCCATCGCCTCGATCACGTCGTCCGTGAACGCGGCCGGGTGCGGCGACGTGAAGCGCACGCGCTCCAGGCCCGGGACGGCGCCGACGGCGCGCAGCAGCTTGCCGAACGCGTGCCGGTCGCCGAACCCGACGCCGTACGAGTTGACGTTCTGACCCAGGAGCGTGACCTCGATGGCCCCGGTCGCGACGAGCGCCTCGACCTCGGCGAGGATCTCGCCCGGGCGGCGGTCGCGCTCCTTGCCGCGCAG
>NZ_JAAGLU010000854.1 GCF_010550245.1 Streptomyces sp. SID12501 | reverse complement strand
GACCACGAAGCCGGCGGTCGCGAGGCCGTTCCCCGCCTTGGGGGCGATTGGCTGCGGGCTCGGCGGCGGCGGAGGCGGTGCGTAGGTGTCGGACATGAGGGCTCCCCTGTGCATGCTGGTGTCTGGTGGCCGGAGAGCTCGCTCCCCGGGTGAAGCGGTCGTCGCCCGAGCGGGCGCGACGCGGTCCACCCCGGTGGATCGGACACGCCGGCGCCGGGCTTGAGGGGTCCGAGGTCCCGGGATGGCCCGGGAGGACGGCACGGGCCCGGCCGGACCGCCGTCAGCGGGAGCGACGCACGACGAGGGCGACGAGCTCCGGGCTGCAGCCCAGCGCGTCCGCGATCGCGGAGTAGCTCCACCGCGCGGGGTCCTCGGCGCGGAGCTGGAGGACGAGGCGGTCGCGCTCCTGGCG
>NZ_JAAGLU010000853.1 GCF_010550245.1 Streptomyces sp. SID12501 | reverse complement strand
AACCTTTATATCGACGTCGAGTACCTCGCCGAGGGCCCCGAGGCGTGGCACGTGCGGATCACGCGCCGCGCACAGGGCTGAGCCGACCTCCGGGACCCGCGGTCCCGGCGGGAGCAGCCGCCGGGACCGTGCCGGAGGACACCCGCCCTACCCGGTTTTTCACGGTCGAGGCGGTGGCAACGCCCCGGTCCCCTTTGCGAGGGTGACCGCGAAGGGGGCGCTGGGCCCCCGTGGCACGAAGGGCCTTCGATGTCGAACGCCACCCTGGCGCCGGACCTGTCCAACTGGGACCCGGAGAACGCCGAGACCTGGGACCGCCGCCGTGCCTGGCGCACGCTGTGGATCACGACGTACAACCTGACCCTGGCGTTCGCGGTCTGGTACCTCGTGAGCGCGATCGCCCCGCGCCTCA
>NZ_JAAGLU010000852.1 GCF_010550245.1 Streptomyces sp. SID12501 | reverse complement strand
GTGCGGCCAGCGCCCTGCTTGCGGGCGGGAGTTTGCACCGTCTGTCACCCTCGCGGGTGACGATCAGCATCGTCACCCACTCCACGAGTGCGTGTGGGACATCGAGTACGGCACGATAAGGAACCAACAGAGCCCCACCGGTGACGAGCTGAGCCTAGACAACTCGCTCAACACCCGTGGGGCTCTGCCCGTTCCACCACCAGCATCACGTCACCCGATCGGTGGCCACGCTGAAAATGCTCACGGACTGTCCAACAGGGCATAACAGAAGTTCGACGGGCACCGCGCTCTCGTCTTCACCCCGGCCGGGCCGAGCGGCAGGGTCCTGGTGCAGACCCGCCGCGGTTCACTGGACCAATTCCCCGACCTGGTCGCCGCCGCCGAACAGCTCCCCGACGGCCTGGTTCTCGAT
>NZ_JAAGLU010000851.1 GCF_010550245.1 Streptomyces sp. SID12501 | reverse complement strand
CGACGGTTCCACAAGTCGATGACGCTGTCGGGTATCTCGCAGATGCTGCGGAGACACGGCTGGAGTCACCAGGTTCCGGCCCGTCGGGCCGTCGAGAGGGACGAGGCGGCCGTGGCCGGCTGGGTGCAGGAGGTATGGCCTCACCTGGAACCACCGCGGCGGCGCTCGGGGCCTGGATCGTCTTCGAGGACGAGGCAGGATTCTCGATGACGCCGCCGACCTCCCGCACCTGGGCCAGACGCGGAACCACCCCGGTCATCCGGGTCCGGGGCCGATCCCAGCGTCGCTTCTCCATCGCGGCGCTTTGCTGCTACAAACCCGGCGAACGCTCCCGCCTGATCTACCGGCCCAGACGGCATACCGATCACAAGAGCGGAGGTCGCAAGAGCTTCGCCTGGACCGAGTACCGTGAC
>NZ_JAAGLU010000850.1 GCF_010550245.1 Streptomyces sp. SID12501 | reverse complement strand
TAGAGTCGACATCCGTGGACACCACGACCTCCGCCCGGCGCCGCCCCACCATCCGTGACGTGGCCGCGGCCGCCGGCGTCTCGCGCGGCACGGTGTCCCGCGTCATCAACGGCGGCCACTGGGTGTCCCCCGAGGCCCGCGAGGCCGTCGAGCGCGCGATCGCCGAGACCGGCTACCGCGCCAACCAGCACGCCCGGTCGCTCGTCACCGGCCGCAGCAACTCCCTCGCGTTCCTGCTGACCGAGCCGCACCACCTGCTCTTCGCCGACCCGACGTTCTCGATCCTGCTGCGCGGCGCCGCCGAGGCGCTCAGCGAGCGCGGCATGACGCTCATCCTGCTCGTGGCCGGCACGCCAGACGAGCGCGAGAACGTCGCGCAGTACGTGGGTGCCGGGCACGTCGACGGCGTCCTG
>NZ_JAAGLU010000084.1 GCF_010550245.1 Streptomyces sp. SID12501 | reverse complement strand
TAGGCGGCCGTCTTCTCGGGCTCGGAGAAGCAGGCCCACGGCCCAACAGGCGTTCTACCAGCGGTTTCCCTCCAACTGGCGTGCCCGTAAGGGGCCGTGGGCCGTCTGTGGGCCGTCAGGTCGGGCGTCGGGCCTTGTCGTAGACGTTGGCTATCGCCCCGCGCGTGCGTTCCTGACTGCTCGGCATGAGGTGCGCATAGATCCGCAGCGTCAGCGCCGCATTGCTGTGTCCAAGGTACTCACTGACGGCCTTGATGTTCTCCCCGCCGTCCAGGAGCGCCGACGCGTAGAAGTGCCTCAGCGCATGCATGCCGTGCTCACGCGCGGCGGCGTAGCCGTCAGCCTTGGTCTCCGGTTCGGGGATGACTCCCGCTGACACGAGAGCGGGCTTCCACGCTTCCTCGTTCAGCGTCGTACGCCACACATGGTTGCCGCCCGGAGCGAGGAAGATGAGCCGCTTGGTCACCTTCGGACCGTCGGGCGTCTTCCAGGGCAGCGTGATCTCAACCGGCGGGAACTGCTTCATGTGGGCCCGGAGCGCATCGGCCACGGGTCCGGGAAGCGGCACGTCCCGTACCTTGCCGCCCTTGGGAAGGGCGAACACGGGCCTGCTGCGGCACAGCTTGAGTTGCTGCACCACGTGAAGCGTGTCGGAGTCGAAGTCGAGTGCGTCTACGGCCACTCCGAGGATCTCCCCCTGACGCATCCCGCAACCGGCCCCCAGGTCGACCATGGCCCGGTATCGCGTCGGCATGCCCTTCTGCACGGCGAACACCCGCTCAGGGGACCACGGAACCACCCGCTTGGGGTCAAGCGCCGGCGGCTTGACCGAGCGTGCCGAGCACGGGTTGCGGCTCAGGTGGCCGTCGTCGACGGCGGCGCTCAGGGCGGCGCGTACGTTCGCGTAGATGGCCCTGCCGTACGAGCCTGGCACGCCGTTCTGTTCGAGCACCGAGACCCACTCACGGATGTGCCCAGGCTGGAACGACCCGAGGGGGCGCGAACCGATGTGCGGGAAGGCGTGACGTCGGAGTTGGGAGTTCATGGATTCCAGGGTGTTCGGGTCTGCCCCGAGCGTCGTCAGCCACTTCTCGGTGAACTGCTGAAAAGTCGTCTTGGCCGCGCGCGGGTCGACGTACTGCCCGCGCGACATGTCCGCCTCGATGTTGGCAAGCCACTGTTCGGCGAGCCGCTTCTGACGGTCGGGGAAGCTCTTGGACTTCTCCGTGCCGTCCGGGCCGACGTACCGGGCCCGGTAGCGCATGCCCGTCCCGTAGCGGTCGCTCTTGACGCGTACGGTCTTGCCGTTGGTGTCGGTTTCGGTCTTGTACCAGCGGTCTTGGATGTGGCCAGCCATGGGGGCTGACTCCCTTCTCGGTAGCAGGGCGGGGCGGGGTCCGGTGGGCGCCGTCCGGCCGGTTTCGGGGTGTGCGGTGCCGGGCCCGCTACTCGCTACGGGCCTGATCACTAGGGGTTTGGGGTGCTAGCGGGGTTGCTACCGGTAGCGGGTCGGGTCGCTACCGGTAGCAACCTCCGGGCGATGTCTCAGGGAGGCTGAGACAGGGGCTCTGACTGGCTTCCAGAGGTGGTTTCCCGGGGTGCTGAGGGGTTGCCTCCCTGCCTCCCTGAGGGGGTGTCCGTGCTGGTCAGGCAGAGGGAGGCGGGCAAGGGAGGCGGTCAGGGAGTTCTCCCTGCCTCCCTGCGTCGGCGAGGGTGTCCTCCCTGCCGTATGCGGTGTCCGCCGGGGCCCGGCGGGGAGGCTGAGACAGGGGCCCCGGGGTGGCTTCCAGGGGCGGTTTTCGGGGTGTCCGGGCGGTGCCTCCCCGCCTCCCCAAAGTGCTGTTTGCGCTGATCAGCACGGGGGATGCGGGGTGGGGAGGCGGTTGGGGAGTTCTCCCCGCCTCCCCCGTCCGGCGGGTGGTGCCTCCCCGCCGGATCGGGCCCGGTTTCGGGAGCGTCGGCGGACGGGTTGCTTGCCGCTTCACTGCTGATCAGTGCGGGTTTTGGTCGCTAGCGGGGTTGCTTGCGCAAGCGGCGGGGGTCGCTTGCGCAAGCGAGGCTCAGGCGGCTTCCGCGTCGGTCTGTTCGGTGACCCAGCGGGCCACGACGGCGGGGTCGTAGCGGATGTACTTGCCGACGCGGAAACCGGCCGGACCGATGCCCTTGCGGCGCCACTGGTAGAGCGTTTCGACGCTCGGCAGCTTGAACTTCACCGCAAGGTCTTCGGGGGTGAGGTAGCAGTCGGGCAGGCCGGATCGGAGGATGGCGCGGGGGTCGGTGTGCTCGGGGCTGGCCATGGCGTTGGTGACTCCTCGTGTCCGTGGGTGCGGTGCGTGGGAGTGATGCCGGTCGCCGTCCTAGAGAGTTGGTGTATTCCAGCGTCCGCAGCGCCCCAGCGTCCGCACGGCCACATCGCGGCAGTTCAGAGGGGGTGAGGGGTGCGGACGCTAGTGCGGACGCTGCGGACGCTGGACGGCTGTAGCGTCCGCAGCTTCGACGTGTCCGGGCCGCTGGTCTGCGGCCCGGCCCGGAGGGTTCTCCGGTGACGTCAGGGCTGATCAGGTGGGGTATCTCGCTCCCCGGGCGGTTCTCCCTCGGGCCAGAGAGACCCTTGGTCGGGTGCGGACGCTGGCTCTTCCTCCGGTGCCGCACGGGCCAGCGTGAGGAGCTTGTGCCGGTGCCTGTCTCGGCTACGCTGCGTGTCGTCCACCGTGATCCCGGTCGACCGCAGCAGCGGGGCGAGCCGCTTGACCCGGCCGCCCGCGCGGGTGGCGTCCTTGGGCCAGTTCGGCGGCCGGATGCCGCCGGGTACGGGCAAGGCTTCGAGGAGCTGCGCGGCGGTGCCCTGCCAGGTGCCCGCCTGGTCGACCAGGTGGCCGATGGCCAGCGCGAACGGGTCGCCCTCCAACGCGTCGGTGGCGACGTTCGCGGACGTGGCCAAGTAGTCGCCAAGGGTGTTCCAGCCCTGCGTCTGGTCGACTGCGGCGAGCACCCGGGCGAAGTCCGCCATACGCGGCATGGACTCCAGCCGCACCGACGGCAGCACCGCGAGCACGCACGCCAGCACGTCGAACAGGGCCCCGAGCACGGCCGGGCGGACGGCCGCGAAGGTGGCGTCCAACTCCTCTTCCGAGCGGCGCCGTTCGGAGTCGATGAGCTGCAAGTCGAGCAAGAGCACGCGTTCGGCGAGGTCGCCCGCGAGAGCTCCCGCGTCGATCGTGGTCAGGGCCAGCACCCGCCGGAAGGTGAGAACCACCACGTCGTCATCGGTGTACAGGGCGCGGTCGACGACTCCGTCACCGGTCACCGCCTTGCACAGCGTGTCCGACAGCCACGGCGGGATCGTGCTCACGTTGTCCAGGCACAGCGCCCATGAGCTGAACGCCTGCCGTGACCACGCCTTCTCGTCACGGGGTGAGCTGCGCTTGGCGGCCGGGGACGGGTCGATGAGGTTGATGAACATCTGCGCTGCCTTGGACTTGCCCGTGCCCTGCTCTCCCTTGCACACGAGCGCCGGGTGCGGGATGTCGGGAATCCAGGCCGAGACCAGCCACGCAACGAGCTGGTGGAACGTGGGTTCGTCCATGTTCAGCAGGGCGTGCAGTTTGGCCAGCCCGTCACCGTCCAGCACGGGTGTGGGCATCGGCGCCATGGCCCCGGAGCGGCGGAAGAGCACCGGAGCGCGGTCCGCTACGTTCCATCCCGTGCCAGTGATGACGACCGCGCGGCCGTCGGCGGTGCCGAGGTCGACCACGATTGCGCCGGCGGGCGCGCGCCCCACCCGCAGGTGGACGGCTACCGGGTCGGTGTCTTCCGCGATGCCTTCGAGCACCGTCATGGCGTCGGCGAGCGCGGACTGTGAGGCCACCTCTCCGGGGTAGGCGTCCGCGAACCGGCGGGCGAGACGCTGCCTGAGTCCAGCCCGGCCGCGTAGCGGGAGTGCGAGGTTCGGGCCGTCCAGGGCGACCGCGTAGGGGCGGCCGTCGGAGGACATCACGAACGTGTATTCCTCGCGTGCCATGGCCACGATCCGCGCGGCGGCGGGCGGCGGCTTACCGCTGTCGTCCGTGCTGTGGGCCGGTCGGCGGGCGGCCGGTTTGGTCGGGTCGGGTCGATTCATGCCGGGGTGGGGGTGGCCGTTGACGGGTCGTTCGGATCGAGTGGTGGTCATGCGGGCGTCGCCTCTCCGGTCGGCCGCACGCACACCCGCACGGGGCGGGGCGCGCGCAGACAGTCGGGCCGTGTGGTCGGTCGCCGTCGGGTGCAGGGGGAAGTCGATTCATGCAGGCTGCGGGTAGACCGCTGCCGGTCCGAGTCGGCCGACCCGACGGCCGCCGATCGGGGCGTGACGCGGGGTGTGACGCGGCTCGTCACACAGGTCAGAGGCGACCGGTTGGCGGCCGCGAGTCGGGCCAACAGCGGCACGTCGACCGGACGGACGACCGGCGCGGTCGGGTCGGCCCACACCAGCAGGACCAAGGCGAGCGAGAGCGGGAACCGGTCGGCCTTCGCCTCGTTGCACGGACGGCAGGCCAGCACGAGCGAGGACACCGACCATGAACGCCACAGGCTCACCGGGGCGATGTGGTCGGCCGTGGCCTCCCGGAGGTCCCGGAAGGGACGGCGGCAGTAGTAGCACTGCTGCCCGTCGCGGGCGGCGAGCCGTTGCTTACGGGCTCGCCGCCGATGCGAGTTCAGGTGCGGCGGACGGTTGCTCACGCCTGGTCGCCTTCCTGGGAGGCCCGAAGCTGAGCCTCCATCAGTGCGGCTTCCACGTCGTTGGGAGCCTGACCGTCGACGATGCTCTGATAGACGGCCTGACTCTCCAAAAACATGCGGTCCTGGAAGTTGAGGTCCTCGCTCATGCCGCCACCGCCAGGTCATCGGCGGTCAGGCTGCGCAGGTGCGGCAGGCAGCGCGACACCGCCTTGACCAGGTTCACCGGCACGCCGAGCCGCTCGACAGCCTCGGCGCGCGTCACACCCTGCTCCAAGAGCAGCAGGACCGAGCGCACGTCGTCGTCCAGGCGCAGCAGGACCGAGCGCCATACCGGATCCGTCCCGCTAAGCGCCTCGCGCTGCCACAGCGGCAGTGACATCGGATCCACAGGACCACCGGTCAGCACAGGGTTGACCACCTTGAGCAAGACGACGGCCGTCTTGAGCAGTTGCAAGGCGGTGGTCTTGTTGCACCCGAGGTGTTCGCCGATCGGCTCGGCCGACGTGCCGTCCAGCGCCAACATCAGCGCCTCGCGCTCCCGGTCCGGCAGCTTCTCCACCATTCGGCGCAGGTGCGTGGGGAGTTCCGCCATCGCACACTGTTCCGTCATGAACAGGCACAGCGTCTGGCAGTCCGCCGCGTCCTCCCCCGCCATCGGCTCCTCAGCCGCCATGGGCACGGCGAAGTACTCGGTGATGCGGTGCTGCACAGTCCGGAACAGCATGGCGTGAAGCTGATCCCGCGTCAGACCCGGCTCAAGGACGTCCCGGGTACGGGCAACCCGCACCCACGCCTCTTGCGCGATGTCCTCAGCGAGCGCCCCGGCCCGCGCAATGGACAAGCCCCGCCACGTCATCAGCTTGCGCCGGGCGTACGGCACCATCAGGTGATTGAACTGCGCGAACAACTCCCCCAGCCGCTCCGACTGCTCCGGCGTCAGCGGGATCATCTCGCCCCACTTCAGACGGCGCCCACCGGGACCCTTGCCCCGAGCCCCGAGCTGGTCGGTCCTGTCTTCTGCGATGGTTCCAGGCATGATGGAGGTACCCCTTTTGGGTCAGGAGCGGCGGCTTTGCTTGGCCGCGAGCGCCGCTCTGCGTTGTGTGGCCCCAACGGGTCGTTTGGTGCGGGAACACCGGCGACCCGTTGGGTACCTTGCTGTGCACTACGGTGCCCTAAGGTTCCGCGCTCGTCAACCCCCCTTCCTTCGGTCCTCTAGTGCACACTGCGGTGCATGTCGTAGCCTGGGTCTATGCCGATCAATCGAACTGGGGCAAGACCACTCAAGGCGCAGATCCTGGATGAACTCAGGCGGCGACTGACGACGGGGCAGTACGAGGTGGGCGCGAAGTTCCCGTCACTGCGGGAGCTGACGACCGAGTTCCAAGTAGCCGAGCTGACAGTGCAAGGAGCAGTACAAGAGCTCCAGCGCGCCGGGTATCTCGAAGCCGTGGCCGGCAGGGGCACCTTCGTCAAGGCGATCCCCGAGGCAGAAAGCTCCACACCACCCGAACTCGGCACGCATGAGTGCGATGCAGTCGACAGGCTGCGGGCAGAGATGGCGGAGATCCGGGCCCGGCTTGACGCTCTTGAGCGGGCGAGTTCCTGACTTCTGACGGTCCGTCGCTGTGTCATGCATCGAGCGTGCCTTTGACGGGGAAGCACCGGCAGACGACAGAGACAGACAGCGCTAGACAGCAGGCACGTCCATGGACAGGGGGACACGAGGCATGGACAGGGGGACAGCCGACAGGGAACAGCGTTTTGTTCCAAATCAAGTATTGATAGCCCTCAGGGGCGAACGGGGGTGGGGTAGGCCAAGACTCGCAAAGGCTTTGGATTCCCTCTGCCTGAGCAAAGGGTGGGGCTCACCAGGATTAGCGGCCCTTGAAAAGGCCTTGTATCGAATCGAAACAGGGCGGGTCGCCCGGCCTGATGATTTCTACACCCGCCTACTCTGCGAGGCATACGAGAAATCCGCCCATGAACTTTTCGGCGACCTTGTCGCAGGATCTCCGGTTGAGGGCGATTCAACCTGTGGCCTACAAAGCCATAAATTCATCCCGATATTCGTAGGGCCCGCCGCTGTCGCCAAAATAGTTGATTCGCAAGGTATGCGCAGCGCCGATACACAGTGGCTTGAATGCCATCGCACTGAAGTTAGCCTCTCTGGCGCGCGCTGCGATCTATACAGTTGGCCATTCGGTGTTGTCATGTATCACCTCGTTGAGGATCGACCCATCACGCAAGTCGCCGAATTGGCCGTATGGCGCCGCTCCTCCTATGAGGAAAACATGATTTGGGCGCAAGAAGAATTGCGCAGGATCACCGGCAGTGCGGACGTCAACGCTTCCTACGTACTCAGCCTCTACTGGCTAGATCGCTCCATATGGTCCGGCATTCAGATGGAAACAGCACTGCGCATTATGTGTATGCCACGCGTCCTACTCGAACGCGATGACGTCCGCAGCGATGCGAGAGATTCACTAGGGCATGCCACCCTGGTCGAACAAGCATTGCTGCGCGAGGGGTTCAATCATTCAGAGATGGTGAACTTCGGGGTCAAGGGTATTTCCCATGGTTTCGCATCCTGGTCAGGCGTCGTGTATCACCCAGTTGCGCCAGAGCGAGGACTTCCCGAACGGGACCTTGTGGCCTGCCAGTTGGCCGTTCAGGCCATTTGGGCATACTGCGACCACATCAGGGTGCAGGTAGAAAAAGGGTTCGATCCCGATGTTCCAGCGGAGTTCGGATGGAGGTTCCTCAGGGGAATCAGGTCCAGAATCACAACCGAACGCGCAACAGAAACATTCCAGCATCGCGCCATGCGTGAGGCCATCGTAGAAACTAGCGGGCTCGCGCGGCACCTGTCACAGGCAGTTGAAACGCTACGTGAATGCGAGGGGAAGTAAAACGTGGGAGAAAATAAGGCCGTTCTCGTAGTCGTCGATGCCCAAAACGGCTTCATTCGCGAACCGTCCCGGCCCGTGATTCCCGTGATCGCAGATTTGGTTTCTCGATGGCAGGGGAATGGTGGGGATGTAGTTTTTACGCGCTACCTGAACTATCCAGGGAGCCCGTTTGAGCGAATGATCCACTGGACCGCACTACAGGATTCTCCGCAAACGGATATTGTCCCCGACCTGCTTCCTTTGGCTGAGCAAGCGACAGCTATCCTTGACAAAACAATTTACAGCCTATTCTCAGAAGAAGGTTCGAAACTCGTCCAACGGCACGGCTGGACTGACCTGTACATCTGCGGCATCGCCACAGAAAGTTGTGTACTCAAAACTGCGGTCGACGCATTCGAACGAGACCTCACCCCGTGGCTTCTCGAAGACGCCTCAGCAAGCCACGCTGGCTCCGCTGTTCACGAGGCGGGAATTCTGGTAGCTAGCCGATTCATCGGCATTGATCAGATCATCAGAACCGCTGATGTGCCACGTTCTCTCCTTCCGGAGTCACCGTCGACCGACCCTGTCCACGCAGGTTAGAAGGTGCGCCCTACGGCCGCGCGATCCCTTGGCAGCTCGCTGCGCTCGCGCGCGACGGCCGCCGTGTCGAGCTGAGCACCGCCGCGCTGTGTGGCCTGCCCGTGAACAGGCCTAAGCAAGAGGAGCACCCGCCGGCGTGGTGCTCCTCTTGCCAGTGGGCCACAGACGAAGAGACCACCCTGCCGCGCGGCGTGGTCTCTTCGTCATTCCGGGGGCTAGCGTCCGCAGCGTCCGCAACCTCCCTCCCCCTAAGAGCCGCTTTGACCTGCGAAAAGATGCTCTTAGTAGCAGAGCGTGGCCGGACGCTGCGGACGCTAGCGGACGCTAAACAAATTGTTTAGCGTCCACACGAACAGTGCAGGTCAGACAGGGTGAGCGATGCCCGGCGGACGCTGCGGAGGCTGTCTTCCCTCAACTCTCTAGTAAGAGAAGGAAGAGCACTCTTCAGCGGGGGGAGGAAACGCGGGGGCGCACGGCCGTCTGCCCCTCACTGAAGAGCCTTGGAACGGCAGAGAGCGGAAGGGGCCCGGCGGCGCCTGCCCACGCCTGCCGTCTCCCCCTTGGAAGGCACCCAGGACGGCTTTTACCTGCGGGGCGGGCCGTCTGTCCCCCCGAAGGTAAAAGCCTCCCTCAGACGCCTTCCAAGGAGAGAGACGCCTGCGGGGCCCGGCACCGGGTGACGACTGGCGCGCGAGCATGGCGAGCCCAAAGGCGCGCGGCCGTAGGCCGCTCCTTCTCGCTCTCCCCCACGACGGACCGACGGCCGGACACGGCCCGGCCCGATAGCGATCCGCCGGCGCCCCTGCCGAGCGGCGTCTAACAGCCCGATTCCGGGGTCTGCCCAGACGGCTCGCTATCCGCTAACGTGCTGGTCACCTGCGGTTTTGGTCGCTAGCAGGGTCGCTAACGTTAGCGACCCCTGCCGCTAACGCTAGCGGCTCTTCGGGGCCCTGGGCCGGGCCGTCTGTGGGCCGTCCGAGGGCGACCAATGACGACAGGCAACGACAGACAACGACGGCTGGATTGCTGGTCGGAAGCCCATCAGGCCCCCGCCACCGAGCCCAGATAGGCGGCCGTCTTCTCGGGCTCG
>NZ_JAAGLU010000849.1 GCF_010550245.1 Streptomyces sp. SID12501 | reverse complement strand
TCCAGTACCTGCTGGACCTCGTTGCCGTCCAGGTCGGGCCGGATCGCGTCCAGCTGCTCCTGCTCCTGGAGCTGCGCGATGCGCTCCTCCAGTCCGTCGTAGGTGCGCGACAGGGCATTGGCCTTGCGCTTGTTGCGCGTGGTGCAGTCCGAGCGGGTCAGTTTGTGCAGCCGACCGAGCAGCGGGCCCGCGTCACGGACGTAGCTGCGCACCGCGGAGTCGGTCCACTCGCCGTCGCCGTAGCCGTGGAACCGCAGGTGCAGCTCGGTGAGCCGCGCGACGTCCTGCACGGTCTGCTTGTCGAAGCGCAGGGCCTTGAGCCGCTTGGCGGCCATCTTGGCGCCGACGACCTCGTGGTGGTGGAAGCTCACACCTCCGCCGTCCTCGAACCGTCTCGTGCGCGGCTTGCCGAT
>NZ_JAAGLU010000848.1 GCF_010550245.1 Streptomyces sp. SID12501 | reverse complement strand
GCGGGATCGTCACACGTACAGCGGCGTGAGCTCCTCGTAGTCGGCCACCGTGCCGTCGCGCAGGACCACCTCGATGATCTTGCGGCCCAGCGGGTCGAGGTCCTCGGTGAGGAACTGCTCGAGCTCGGACTTGAAGAAGTCCGTGAGGATCCGCGCACCCGCGTCGTACGCGTCGAGACCGACCTGCGACTGGTACTCGGGCTGCAGCAGCGTGGGCCGGATCTGCTGGCCGTCGAGCTTGATCTCCTTGGGCCGGTAGCCGAACAGCGCGCACCGGGCCGGCGTGAGCTGCTCGGGCAGGATCCGCCCGCCGCCGCGCCGCGCCAGGTATTCGCGGGTCAGCCACTCGGCCGAGAACCCGACCTTGTACGCGCCGATGTGCTGGTTCGGCGTCAGGACGTACCGCGTGCGGT
>NZ_JAAGLU010000847.1 GCF_010550245.1 Streptomyces sp. SID12501 | reverse complement strand
CGCGAGCCGCGCAAGCGTGCGCATCGCCGCGTTCGAGTCACCCACGCGGGTGCGGTACGCCAGGTCCATGCGGGACAAGGGAGAACCGTCGTCCACGAGCCCCCAGACCGGCACGCCCGACGCGAGGTAGTCGGAGACCTTCGACGGGAGGAAGGGGTTGACGAGGAGGCCGGCGCCCCGGTTGACGTCGTCCGCGAGGAGGACGTCGAACTGCCGCAGCGCGGGCAGGAAGTCGGCGTAGCTCAAGTAGGGCAACGAGTGGACGCTGCCGGCCACGCCGAGCGCCGCCGCGCGGGCACCCACGTCATCGACGTGGTTGCTGAAGACGTGCAGCCGGATCGTGCGCTGGACGTCGATGTCGCTGTTGGCGAGGCCGACGAACACCTCGTCGAGACCTCTGTTGTCGTAGAAGC
>NZ_JAAGLU010000846.1 GCF_010550245.1 Streptomyces sp. SID12501 | reverse complement strand
AGGCGCTCACCTTCGTCTTCGTCGGCTGCGTCTTCGCCGGCGCCGAGACGATCGGCGAGGTCGAGGACATGGCCCGCTACGCGGTGCGCAAGTACAAGCAGATCGAGCAGGACGAGCTGCGCTTCGTGCTCGTCGAGGGCAGCCCGCGCATCCTCCCCGAGGTGAGCGAGGAGCTGGGCGGCTACACGCTCGAGCAGCTCCGCAAGCGCGACATCGAGATCTTCCTGTCGACGTTCCTGTCGTCCTGCGTCGACGGGCACATCGTGCTGTCGAACGGCACCGAGTTCGACGCCGAGACGGTCGTGTGGACGGCGGGCGTCAAGGCCAACCCGGTGCTGCAGGAGTCGGACCTGCCGCTGGACAAGATGGGCCGCGTCATCTGCAACGCCGAGCTGCAGGTGACCACCGAGGAC
>NZ_JAAGLU010000845.1 GCF_010550245.1 Streptomyces sp. SID12501 | reverse complement strand
GGTGGCCAGGAAGGGGAACTTGCCCTCGGGCTTGCGGAGTTTGAAGACGATCGTCCTCGCGTCCGGCACGACGATGGAGTCGAGGCCCTTCCCGCCGTCCTTGTAGGGGCCCTCGTAGCTCTCCCCGCCGACCAGCCAGTCCCTCAAGTAGGGCGCGCCACCCGAGAGTTCGGCGGCGAAGGACCGTTCGATGCCGTACTTGACGTCGGCGGTGGTGATCGGGGAGCCGTCCTCGTACTTCAGCCCGTCCTTGAGGGTGTACGTCCACTCGGTGGCGTCGGCGTTGGGCTTGCCGAGGTCGGTGGCGAGGTCGGGGACGACCTTCGCGCCCTCCGGTCCGTCCTCGCGGTTGCGGGTGGTCAGGGTGCGGAAGACCAGCGAGGGAACGTTTCCGCCGCCCGAGGTGTAGAGCC
>NZ_JAAGLU010000844.1 GCF_010550245.1 Streptomyces sp. SID12501 | reverse complement strand
TGGACGACGAGCAGTTCGGCGTCGGGCGGCAGCACCTGCCACCAGCTGCGGAAGGCGGAGGGCCAGCCTCCGGCGTGCGGGAGGGCGACCACGCGGCGCCGCGCCCGCTCGCCGGTCGAGCCCGCCCCGGCGCCCGCTCTCAGCCACCAGTCATCCATCGGCCCCTCCGGGTGCCGCACCGACGGGCGTTCCCTGGCCGGCGAGGAGCGGGTGGTGGTCGCGCAGGTGGGTGAGGACCCGGCCCTGGTGGGGTTGCAGGCGCTGGCCGGGCAGGTGCTCCAGCGCGTGCAGGAAGGGGTCGTGCGGGGCCGGGAGCCCCGCGATGGCGGCGGCGGTCGCGAGCACCAGCGTCGGCTGGTACCAGGCCGAGTAGCCGCCCTCGTGGGCGAAGACGATCCTGCCGCCCGCCAGCT
>NZ_JAAGLU010000843.1 GCF_010550245.1 Streptomyces sp. SID12501 | reverse complement strand
CGAGCGAGATGTGCAAGAAGGTCACCGCGCAGGCCGTCCAGATCCTCGGCGGCAACGGCTTCACCCGCGAGTACCCGGTGGAGCGGATGCACCGGGACAGCGCGATCTACACGATCTTCGAGGGCACCAGCGAGATCCAGCGGCTGGTGATCGCTCGGACGCTCTCCGGGATGCCGATCCGCTAGCGGCCCCGACGGCCGTCGGGGGACAGGAGACGGGTCAGCGCGCGGGTGAACAGCACGCGGCCCGCGGCGGCCGTCAGCGGGTCGAACAGGCGCGGCAGGCCCCGTACGCGCAGGTCCTCGCGCCAGTGCACCTCCGTACCCCCCGAGGGGAGCGGGCGGACTTCGATCTCCGCCCAGCCGGTCACCGCCCGCCCGCGCTTCTCCAGCCGGACCAGTCCGGCGGCGGGC
>NZ_JAAGLU010000842.1 GCF_010550245.1 Streptomyces sp. SID12501 | reverse complement strand
GGCCTCGCGCGCCTCGCGCACGGCCTCCAGGAGGCGGCGGTAGACGTGCACGACCTCGCCGCGCAGGTAGATGAACGCGTGGTGGCAGCCGATCGCGTAGGACGTGATGACCACGCCCTCGATGAGCTCCTGCGGGCTCGCCATCATGAGCGGGATGTCCTTGCAGGTGCCCGGCTCGGACTCGTCGGCGTTGACGACGAGGTAGCGGGGGCCGCCGTCGGGCGCGGGCAGGAAGCCCCACTTCATGCCCGTCGGGAAGCCGGCGCCGCCACGACCGCGCAGGCCCGAGTCCTTGACCGTCGTCACGACGTCGGCGGCGGGCATGCCGAGCGCGCGCCGCAGGCCGCGGTAGCCGCCGTCGGCCTCGTAGCGCGCGAGCTTCCACGACCGGTCCGAGTCCCAGTGCGCGGACA
>NZ_JAAGLU010000841.1 GCF_010550245.1 Streptomyces sp. SID12501 | reverse complement strand
GTGTACGTGGGGGTGCTGCACGAGGG
Organism: Streptomyces sp. SID12501; assembly: GCF_010550245.1. Taxonomy (GTDB): domain Bacteria; phylum Actinomycetota; class Actinomycetes; order Streptomycetales; family Streptomycetaceae; genus Streptomyces. Next base: position 388 of record NZ_JAAGLU010000841.1, on the reverse strand, counting down.
CGAGGTGCTGATCATGCACCACGTGTTCCGGCCGGACGACAGCCGTCAGGTGCTGGAGGTGGGGGCGATGCAGCCGCTGCATTCCACGGCTCTGGGCAAGGTCCTGTCGGCCTACGATCCGGTCGCGCACACCCAGGTGGTGGAGGTGGAGCGGGAGTCGTTCACGCCCCGTACGGTCACGGACGCGGTCGGTTTCGAGGGGATCCTGGACCTGACCCGGGCGCGCGGTTGGGCCGCGGACGTGGAGGAGACCTGGGAGGGCATCGCCTCGGTGGCGGCGCCGATCCTCGACCGGCGCCGGATGCCCGTGGGCGCGGTGGCGGTCGCGGGGGCCGTGGAGCGGGTCTGCGGGGAGGGCGGGGAGCCCCGGGCGTCGCCGGTGGGGTCG
>NZ_JAAGLU010000840.1 GCF_010550245.1 Streptomyces sp. SID12501 | reverse complement strand
TGAACCGCTCCTTCGGCCCGGTGGAGATCTGGACCAACAGGACGGCGGGGACCTCCCCCTACAGCTGTGAGGGCCCGCTCCGCAGCTGATCCGCCCCGGGCCGGCCCCTCATCCGAAGGGGGGAGGGGTCGGCCCGTGGATCCTAGGCACCCTCTAAAGAATGTGACATATTACTGCCGTGTCCCAGACCCAGTCCCCGGACGGCGTCATCAGCGGCGCCGGGGTCGTCGGAGCCGGGTGGGCCTACTACGCCGCCCGCTCCGGGCTCTCCGTGGCGGTCGTCGACCGCGGTTCCGTCGCGGGCGGCACGACCGGCGCCGGGGAGGGCAACCTGCTGGTCTCCGACAAGGAGGCCGGCCCCGAACTCGATCTGGCCCTGCTCTCCACCACCCTGTGGCGCGAACTGGCCGCCGT
>NZ_JAAGLU010000083.1 GCF_010550245.1 Streptomyces sp. SID12501 | reverse complement strand
GCTCGGTCAGATTCGCATCCCCGAGCTACCGAGAGGCCCTGTCTTTACGCGCGTACAACGGGAAGATCACCCGACCAGGAACCCTGTTCGACCCGCACGTTCCATGATCGGTTGAGATACGGCTTCTAAGCCCAGTGCCGCAGCGAACTGTTCGCGTGCGGCGGCCACCAGCTGACCGCGCATCGTGGTGTCAGCGGTGATGGGCCCCAGCTCCAGTGGTTGCGCTACGTCAAGGCGCAGCTTGTCACGGAGCCGGTGGCGCAGTGCGGGCCACCAGCTTCCGGCGGGGCGGGCCACCAGCAGGACGCGGGTTCGCTCGGGGTGGCGCAGCATCGCGTTGCCCAGCAGCAACTGCAGGTCGTCGGTGGGCCATCGGTCGGCGTACTCCACGATGACGACCAGCCGCGGACTGCTATCCCCCGGAGCAACCGTCGTCAGCGAGGTCGGGTCACTCAGATGGTGCGCGGCCCACACGGTCCAACCCTGCTCGGCCGAGTCGGCCGCGAACCGGGCAGCCAGTCGGGTCTTGCCCTGTCCGCCGGGCCCGTGCACCAGTTTCACGGAGAGGCCCCTGTCCTCGTCGTTTCGCCAGGCAGCCAGCTCGGCCAGTTCGTCACGGCGCCCGGTGAACCCGATCACCTCACACTCGGCGGCCAGCAACCGGCTGGGCCGGGCCGCTGCCTCGTCGGCGGTCAACGGTGGCGGCGAGGCGGGGAAGGGCTCAACGCGATACACCGGGTGACCGTTTCGGATGTGCATGTCACCGCGCTGCACCACATACAGGCTCCCGCCCGGGTACGCCGTGTTGATCTGCCGATACACATCCGGCCCCCCGCGCTCGCCGCTCCTGGAGACGTCCCCCTCTTCCCCGTCTTCCGCGCCAGGCATGACACTCATCCAGCGCTGCCAGGGTCGCGGCTCTCCCGCGAGGAATTCCCCTCTCGGGACCCTTCTCTGGCGGAATTCCCCTCGTAGTAGTGCAGGTCTCCCCGTTGCACGGCGAAGGTCGGGCTCTCACGGGACACATTGACCTGCTGGTAGACGTCCCCAGGCTCCGCTCGGCGCAGGGACGGAGACAGCACCTCGCGCAGTACGAGATCCAGGTGGTCGGTGAGTTCAGGGTTGTCCTCGAGCAGCTCCGCCAGTCGGCGCTGCCATTCCGCAACGAGTGCCTCCCGTCCCGGGACGTCGTCCTGCTCCCGGGCCGCCAGAGCTTGCCTCCGGAGCTGGTTCATGTCCTCCTCGACCACCGACACTTGTTGAGGATGACTTCGGCACCACACGGCGACCATAGTGTCCCGCACTTTGGCCCAGGCATCGGTGGCCATAGCCCCGACGAGCGCGGATCCCGCAGCGGCTGCCAGTGTGACCGGATCCATGACCGAGTTCCCCCCTCGACTCCGAGCAATGCTCTGGCAGGTTACGTACGCGCCAGTCCCTGCGGGGCTCCATTTGACATTTCCATCCGTCTGCGTCACTGATCAGGCCCTCCAGGGCATCGAGTGAAAGGACCTGGGAGTCGGGCCGGGTGCTGCCCCCGGCGTCTCAGCTTGTTTTTTATGGTTTGTGAGCTTTGAGATGATTACGTTCAGCGATGCTCTCTGGGCGCCTGGTCGATTTGCCCACGTCGTAACGGGTGGCGGGTCGCCGGTTCTTCGAGCCAAGTAGGCTTCCTCGGACGGGAGTTGAGGGTTTGGGTGCACGGGCCGGACTGTGCAGGTGAGGGCGGAGGTTCCTGAACCCCCGGCGGACGCGGGCCGGGGTGAGCCGGGCGGGCTCGGCCCGCTTCTCCCAGGGGCGGCGGAGATCGGCCGCGGCCTCGCGGGTGTGCCGGAGCTGGGTATGTGCCGCGATCACGAGCCACGTCCACCGGTCCGCGGCCTCGGGACTACGGAGCCTGGGACGGGTCCAGCCGAGCGTCTGCTTCACAAAACGGAAAGTATGTTCAAGATCGAAGCGCCTCAAGAACCCTTGCCACCGCAGGTCGACGTCCTCGCTGGTCATGCCGGTCTTGGAAGACCACGGCCAGACGGGCAGTGGGTCACCTCCGCCGGGCAGATGGTCCACCTGGAGGCGGATGAGGGTGCCCTCGATGATGGGGAGTTCGCCGTCGTGGTCGATCCACGCGCTGCGAGTGGTGAGCCGGGGGTGGATGCGGGCCCAGGCCATGGCCTGGGCGGTGCCGTAGCGGTCGGTGACCTGCACCGTCTCCGCGCCGGGCTCACCCCAGGTATCGGGCCTGGCGAAGCGGAACTCCTTGCCGTGCTTCGGCGGTCGCCCGCCCTGGGGATAGCACAGGGCGTACTCCTTGAGTGAGGGTGTCGGCCGTCGCATGACACGGTCCGCACGCGTCCGTCCCAGCACCTCGACGGGCAGTCCGTGGAGGAGGTAGGCCATGCGCGGGGCGTCGTAGCCGGCGTCGAAGACGACCAGGATGTCCGGGTCGCCGTCCTCCCACTGGCCCTGGCCGATCAAGTCGTTCACGACGCGGCGGACCTGCCGGGCGGTGACTTCGGCGACATCGTCGTCGGGGCCGAGGCGGACCGCGTCCAGCAGCTGGCACCACAAGGTACGGCCCGTCTCCAGCGCGGCGACGAACGAGTACGGCCAGCCAGGGATGAACTGGTCGCTGGAGCGTCCCGAGCGTCCGTAGACGTCAGAACAGCCGGGCCGGGCTGGACAGGGTGTCGGGGCAAGGTCGCTGCACAACGTCCTTGCGCCGACGGGCCGCCCGGGCCGGGCCGGTGGTCGTCAGCCGCCAAACACAACCCCAGCCCACACCCCCACCCCCAGCCCGAAGCACTCCCCTCCCCTTCTCAACCAACCGTCAACACACCAGGTCAACCACTACCCGACACACCAACTAACACCCCCTTGAGCGTCAACCACCGGCTCCATCCGAGATCGTCGAGCTGTGCTGTCGCGGTGGACCCCACCAGCGAGGTGGGGCCCACCGCGTGGTTCAGCCCGAGAGTCAGTACAGGCCGGTGTAGCCGTTCCAGCCGGTGGCGATGCGGGTCTTCGTGCCGAAGGTGGCGGCCGACGTTCCGTTCCAGCGCCACAGGGCGCCCGCGCTGTCCCGGCCGACGAGGTCGGGACGGCCGTCGCCGGTCAGGTCGCCGGGGACGGCCAGGGCGTTGACGCTGATGCCCTGGGCGATCCGGACCCGGGCGCCGAAGCCGCCCTTGCCGTCGCCGAGCCACCGCCAGAGCGCGCCCCTGCCGTCCAGTCCGACCATGTCGCCGATGCCGTCGGCGTTCAGGTCGCCCGCACCGACCAGCCGGGTGTAGCCGCCCTGGCCCGCGGCCAGCCGTACCCGGTCGGTCAGGCCGCCCTTGCCGTCTGCGGAGTACCGCCACAGCACACCCGCCTTGTCACGGGCGACCAGGTCGGCGAGCCCGTCACCGGTGAGGTCGCCGGGCGAGGTCAGCGCGTTGTACCCGCCGAAACCGGTGCCGAGCAGGCGGTGCGTGGTCCTGGGCGTGAACGCTTTGCCGCAGGTGCCGTCGTACCGGGTCAGCCGCCCGGCGGAGTCCCGGACGAGGAGGTCGTTGCACACGTCGCCGCTCAGGTCACCGAACGGCACGAGAGTCGACGAGGTGGGCCAGCCACCGGCCAGGGTCCTGTGCGCGCTGTCGATGGTGCCGCGCCCGGTGCCGGGCTGGATCGCCAGCCTGCCCGCGCTGTCGAAGGTGATCAGGTCGCCGATACCGTCCCGGCCGAAGTCGTGCCGCTCCAGCGACCGTACCGTCAGCGGCCCGTCGTAGATCGGCGTGTCCGTCGTCGCGCCGTTCGCGGCCCGGGCGGTCAGGCTCACCCGGTAGGAGCCGGTGCGGACCAAGGCCCCGTTCTCGGTGCGCCCGTCCCAGCCCGCGGTGAGCTCCCCGTGTGCCGGGCCGCCGGTGACGGTCCGTACGACGGCGCCGCTGGGAGTGGTGACGGTCAGCTTCCAGCTCGCGGTCGGCCTGTTCATGTACCAGGTGCCCCCGAAGCCGCCCTTGCGCAGGTCGACGGAGGTGGGAACGGTGGAGTGGGTCGCCGTGAGCGGGGAGTTGGTCACCTGCGGCCACTTCACCGTCACGTCACCGGACGCCGTCTGGTAGGCGACGGGACCGCCGAACCGGTCCACGTTCCAGAACCGGCCGCGCCGGTCGGCCGGAGCGTACGGCGGCGACGGCAGCGGGCCGAGCTCCTCCGTGCCGGCCCGGTCTGCGGGGACGGCGCCCTTCAGGTAGGTGATCAGCAGCTTGCCGGCGTCGTCGTCCTGGGAGACCAGGTAACCGTCGCCCAGCCGGGCGTAGCCCTGCGGTACCTCCTGCTGCGATTGTCGGTCCAGGTCGTAGACGCCCGCCTCGTCGTCCGGCCCGCAGGACCAGTAGAGGTACCGGTTCACCACCTGTAGATCGGTCGGGAGGCAGGAGGCGATCGCCACGCTCTCCAGCTTCCGCATGGACGGCAGCGAGTACCTCTCGTACACGGTCGCGCCCTGCGGGGCGGTCGCCACCCACAGGGTGTTCCCCCACAGGGCGGCGGCCGGCCAGGAGCCGGTGGCCAGTACCTTGCTCCCGTCGCGCACCTGCAGTTTGCCCTGACCCCGGGTGATCACCATGTAGGAGCCGGACGCCGCCAGGACGTCCCCCGACACCCCGTCCCCCGGCGGGGGAAGAGTGCCCTCCCCCGTGCCGGTGAACCGCAGGCACAGGCCGTAGCAGGTGGCCCAGTAGCTGTAGTCGGGGTTGTGCACCTCGTACCCGAGGTCGCCCATGTTCTCTCGCGGGGCGGCGGTCAGTGTGCCGTCAGCCGCCTGCGAAATGTCGGTGCCGGTGAGATCGGTGCCGTCGTACAGTCCGGGCGCGTTCGCGTGCTCGGTGCCGAGCAGCACCCGCCCCTGGTCGACGGCGATGCCGCCGGCCTCGTACACCGAGACCGCGGGCAGCGGTGCCACCGGCTCGAAGGCCGGGACCCCGTCCGCGCCCAGGGTGACGTGCTGGATCGCCCAGTGCTCGGCGTCCGTACCGCCCGCGATGGAGAAACTGCCGTCGTCGCCGTCGACGAAGCTGCCGGACGAGGCGGGCAGCAGCGTGCGCGCCGGGCCGCCGGTCACCGGTACCGCGCGGATTGCGTTCTTGCTGTCCTCGTCGGGGTACATCAACCAGTCGCCGATCGCGCGGGCCTTGAGGAGAACGGATCGCGGTAGGTCGATCACGTGCCCGGGGGCCTGCGGACGGCTCCGGTCGATGACATACAGGCGCGAGTTTTGCCATGCCTTGTCGATGGCGTAGAAGAGCACGGTGTCGCCGGCCAGATGGGGGCGTTCCAGGAGGCCGAAGTCGTCGCTCGGTACGTACGTCACCGCGGCGGTGGCGAAGTCGAGCAGCGCAGTGCGCCAGGGGTTGGCGCCGCCGGCCTGCTTGTACCAGAAGGCGGCCCCTCGCGTGTCCGAGGCCTCTTCGAGCATCGTCCCGCTGAAGTCGTCCGCCACGCCGGTCACCGGCCGGTCGATCAGCTTTCCGCCGCCCGCCGGCATCTCCAGCAGCCGGAGCGTCCACTTCTCGTCGACCTTGCGGGCGACGACCAGACGGTTCTCGGCGAAGATCCTGGTGGCCCTGTCGCCGGCGGGTACGTAGAACCGGGTCACCTGGTTGGTGGCGTAGCGCCGGATTTGGTACAGGTTCGTCGTCCCCGCGGCTCGTTCCAGTCCGAGGCCGCCGTTGTAGGCGTTCGTCGTGCCATAACGCCGGAATTCCCTGGTCGAGCCGTCACGGCCGGTCCATGTCGCTGGTGACGCTCCATTGTTCAGCTCGTTCACGGACAGGTACCCGGAGTCGTCCACGGCGACCAGGTTCACCTGCCTCGGCACCACCCGGTGCTCGCCGGTCAGCGTGACGGACGGCATGTCCCCGTCGTCCGCCGCGACGGCCGGTCCGGACGCGAACTGCAGCAGCCCGGCCACCAGCGCCAGGGCCGCCGCGACCGGCACCGCCCCCGCCCTCGACCGCTTTCCTCTCGGCGCCGTACGCAAAATCGTGCGTCTCAAGCGTCCCACCCCCATGTGGTCTTCGTGCCCGGCTTTCCGACTCGTACCGCTTCGTCAGACGCACACCGACCCGAGGACGTTGTACGGCGGCAGGGAAACAGACGGGTTCGGCGACGGGAATCCCCGGTTGTCATCCCCTCACCCCGGGGCCGACCCTGGTACGGAGGTCCTCGGGCCGACGCCGACACCGAGGCCTTGGTACGAAGCTCCTTCCCGGAGTTCCTCGCCCGCACCCCCGACAGACCGCTGTGACCGCCTTCAGCCACCGAACCGTCCGGGAACAATCCGTCGCTCCGGCGAAGTGGCAGCTCGCGCCGCACCGGCCACACGGCCCGGCGGGCCTTCACCGTGCGCATGGCGGCGCAGCAGGGCGGACGGCGGAGTCCCGGTCCAGGGGCGAGGTCGGTCTCACCGCTCAGACGCACCGGTCTGGAAACGACTGCAGCCGGCACACCCCACGGGCGTGATCCGATCACTGCGACCCAGCCCAGTACTTTCCCTGGAGCCCATCCGACCCACGCGGCTCACCTCAGCACACGTCGGCGGGCAGATCCGCGGGAGGCGTAGCGGCGTAGAACCGGCGCAGCGGCTCCTCGATCTTCTTGCTGGCTACCTGCTGGATCAAGGGGTGGGGGCCGGATCGATGGACAAGGAAGGCGCGTCTGACCGCAGGATGATCTCGCCCCAGTCGCCCAGGATCTTGTAACCGCCGTGGAGACTGCTCAGAGAGTCGACAGAACCGAAGTCGGCACTGCCGCTCGCGTCGATCGCAGGCTTGATGACACTCTGACCCGCCCAGTGCAGGTCACGTACGGATGAGAAGACAACTCTGGCCTGTCGGAAGCAGGCACGCTCCCCTGGTAGCGGGGGCAGGTATTCGGGGTGGCCCGGCAGGAGCAGCAGATCGAGTCTGAGGGTCAGAACCCCAGGGTGGACCGCGATGTCCAGTACGTAACTGTCCTCCAGACTGACGTTCTTGAACCCCGGGAAGGTCGGGTAGTCGTTGTGCAAGGCATACCCCTCGGACTGGCTGCAAAGTGCTGATCATGACCCTGACCGATGGCCGCCATGCCGGACCCTACTCGGTCGGGTGAAGACGGCCGGATCGCAGAACCTTTTCGGGCGCCGGAGCGTAGTGGCGTACATGGGGCCGATCAACGAAGTGCATGTGGAACGGCCAGGGACTGCCATGGTGGAGATCGTGGCGTGCGACGACCAGACCGCCTTCGCCGTCCAGGAGCTGCTCGCCGCGCGGTGGGCGACGGCAACGGCGGACCGTACGACCCGGGATCCGGGGCAGCCCGGCGTCAGGCTGCGCTGCCACCTGGACGTGCGCCAGGAACTCAACCCACAGCACCCGACAGGCGAGGCGGGCGAGGTGTCGTAGCGCGCTGACCTGCCATGGTCGGGGCGGATGGCCGACGGCGCCCAGGCCGTGGTCGGGTAGCCGCAGTCACCCGACCAGTGGCTCCGCAAGGAGGACGACTCGATCTACTTCGACCAAGTCACGGTTCGCCGCAGCCATGCCGTCCTCGGCCGCACGGACTCACCCTGGCTCTTCCCCGGAGGCCAGCCCGGCCGCCCGATCAGTACCTGGGCCATGGGCGAACGACTCAGCGAACTCGGCATCCGCCGCGCACAGACCCGCTCGACCGCGCTGTGTTCCAGCTCGCCACCGAACTGCCCGCCCCTGTCCTTGCCCGCACGCTCGGCATCGACATCACCGTCGCCGTCGCCGCCAAATGGCAGCGGGCCGCCGCCGGGGACTGGGCCACCTACGCAGCCGAGGTCAGCCGACGCACGACTTCACCAGCCGTGCATCCGAGCGGAAATGCCGGTCTCGGACATGGGCACCGGCAGGAATAGTCACTGGTCAGACCGCCGATCACCGACGGGTTGAGTAGCCTCAAGATCTACGATGACCACCATGGAACCACTGCCCGCCCTCGTCCACCTGGACAGCCCTTTCATCAACTTCCGGGACTTCGACTTCGGCAGGGGCTCTCACGGTTACCGCTGGGTCGCTGCCAAGCGTTTCCAGCTGTCGTCCGAGGCGCTTGACGACCGAGACGTGCTAGCTGCCTTGATCGCGCATCCTCAGTTTCGGGACACGTACGACGGAGCCGGCGTTCAAGACTGGCCACGGCATGGCCAGTGGTGGCTCGACCGCATCGCCCCTGACGCCTACGAGACCGTCGATGCCGAGATGGCGGTCGATGTCGTCCACTCCTGGGCCAACCAGTATGGAGACGTCCCGGAATCGCTCGCATCACACCTGCGCCAGGAGATCTACACCCCGATCCGCAAGGCAACAAGCAGATATCTGCTGGGACAGCTTCCCGAGGGCGCGTTCCACGACTACGGCCCGATCCACATCGACTACCACGAACTCGTCCTCATCGACCGCCCGGCAGCGTCACTCACTCTCCTCGTCGCAGCTGACGACTGACGCTGCCGCTACCCCGCCACGAGGGCTTGAAGTGGGGGTATTCAGGCAGTTCCGATACCCGACTCCACCGTTAGCCGTCTACCCCACCGAGACCATCGAAGCCCACCGCGCCTTCATCACCCGCCCCTGCGCCCCGCCGAGGAGTACCGCACCCCCACCGACGCCGAATGGGAAGACTTCCTCGGCCACTTCGAACGCCGCAAACTCTCCGTCGGCACCTGCGCCCGCGCCTACGGCACCGCCTGCATTCATGAGAACGCCTGCGTTCGTTGCTCTCCCCTCCGGCCGGAACCGGCCCAGCGCGGCCGGTTGGGGGAGATCCGCGACAACTTCGTCGCCCGCATCGCCGAGGCCGAGCGCGAGGGCTGGCTCGGGGAGGTCGAAGGACTCCGGGTCAGCCTGGCTGGCGCCCAAGACAAGCTTGCTCAAATGGACCGACGAACTCCCGGCGACACGGCGATCAACCTCGGCATGCCAGGCAGACCCCCAGCTCAACCCATCGGGGAGGAGGGATCGGCTTCGCTGAGACAATCTCTGGATGACGAGCAATGAGATCCGGTTCGCGTGCCAGCACCGTGGCGATGCGGGCGCGCTCATGATCGTCCCGCGCATCGACGGAGCACCACTGCCGGAGCTGATCGACGGGTTCGAGATCGCGGCCGGGATGAAGCCCGCAGGCGACGCCTATGGCGGTCTGATCCCGGAATTCTTCCGGTTCGGCCCGATGCTGGACCACTTCCTCGGACGGTCCACCAACGCGATGGGGCCGAAGACACCGGTTCTGGGTTGTGAATGCGGCGAGTGGGGATGCTGGCCGCTCATGGTTCGCATCACCGCGACGGCCGACCTCGTGACCTGGGACGCTTTCGAGCAGCCCCACCGCACAACACGCGACTACACGGCGTTCGGCCCGTTCCATTTCGACCGCCACCAATACGACGACGCTTTGCGCGCTCTGAGCGCGACAATCAGCTCTGACAACAGGTGAGTTCACCCGCGCCGTCCCATCAAGTTCAGCAGGAGTCGCCGCATGGATCCGGCAGACAGTCACACGGACGAAATCGCTCTGAGCGCTCAAGAGTACGACGCCGTCAGGGCAGCTCTCGCCCGTGTCACCAGCACCGGAGGTGGAGCACAAGCCCGCTCCCTCAACTCCCTCCTCGCACAGTGGAGCGCTTTGGTGGACGAGGTGGAGGAGGGCTACTCGTGGTGCCCGCCGGAACTCGACCACGATCTCTCGTGCCGGAACGCGCTCGCGGCAGTCTGGCCGCTGCTGCCCTCACGCGTTCGCGCGATCAGGCAACCGGAACTCGATTGCATCGACGTTCGCCATCGCCGCGCGACGATTCCATGGCCTGACCGCCCCGAGGAAGGTGCTCGATGGTGGACATGGTGTGTTCCCCGGCGCCTTGAAGTCGAGGCCGCAGAGCAACGAGATCCGGACTGGCCCTTGGGATGGGAGGTGATGCCGTTCCCCCGACCCGCTGCCGTGGAAGTCGTCACTTGACAGTACGTGTCGGTCAGACCCCAACCAAGCGAATGTAGTTCAGAAGCCGTATCTCAACCGAACATGATCGCTTGATCTCTGCTGGTCAGGCATGGTTTCGCTCGTAGTGAGGGAGGCATGCGGCGTCTTGTTTCCGCTCCGTGAGCGAGGGGTGCGCGATGGCGTCGG
>NZ_JAAGLU010000839.1 GCF_010550245.1 Streptomyces sp. SID12501 | reverse complement strand
GGATCCGCGCGGTCCTGCGCCGCACGCAGCCCGACGACGGCGCCGCGTCGAACCTCCTGCGGTACGCCGACCTCGAGCTCGACGACGACACCCACGAGGTGCGCCGCGCGGGCCAGGAGGTCGAGCTGTCCCCCACCGAGTTCAAGCTGCTGCGCTACCTCATGCTCAACCCGAACCGGGTGCTGTCCAAGACGCAGATCCTCGACCACGTGTGGCAGTACGACTGGGGCGGCGACGCGAACATCGTCGAGTCGTACATCTCCTACCTGCGCCGCAAGATCGACCAGCTCACCGACGCGGACGGCCACCGCCTGCCGCCGCTGATCCACACGCGCCGCGGCGTCGGGTACCTGCTGCGCGAGTCGGCGTGACCGGGACCGGGTCCGCGGACGCCCCGCGCGCGCCCGGGCCGCA
>NZ_JAAGLU010000838.1 GCF_010550245.1 Streptomyces sp. SID12501 | reverse complement strand
GGCGTGTCGCCGCCCGACGACCACCACACGGCGGTCGTGCCGTCGACCGGCTCGATCGCGTCGAGCACGCCCTGCTGCTCGGCGACCACGGCCTCGGCGGCGTCGGGCACGCCCAGCACCGCGCCGACCTCGCGGACCTCGCCGAACACGTCGTCGAACGTCAACGGGTCCGGCTGGTAGCCGGGCTCCTTGCAGGCCGCGGGGGACACGTACGTGGCGATGCCGAGCGCCGCGAGCGACGCGCGGTCGCCCGCGCCGTCGGCCGTGAGGTTCGACTCCCACCCGGCGTACACGAGGTCGGGCTCCGACCCGAGCAGCGCCTCGGGGCCCGGGACCTTGTCGGACAGGACGGGGACGTCGGCCACGTCGGCCGCCCAGCGCTCGGGCACGGGGCCGTCGGCGACCGCGGTGCCG
>NZ_JAAGLU010000837.1 GCF_010550245.1 Streptomyces sp. SID12501 | reverse complement strand
CGAATCCGCCGCCGCGGTACTGGGCGGTGGCCATCGAACCGAGCGTGTTGCGCAGGGTGTTGAGTTCGTCCTGGCCGCGGGCGACCCGGTCCTGGAGCTGGGCGATCTCCTTCTCCAGCTTCTCCTGGCGCTCCTTGGCCCCGTTGAACTTCTCGGTGGCCTGCTCGGCCTCCTCGTAGAGGGTGTCGACCTTGGTCTTGACCTCGTCCTTGTTCGGCTTGTCCGGGGCGGCCACGGCCGAGTGCGAGGAGAGCGCGACGGCCGCCGCGGCGGTGGCGGTGAGCACGCTCACGCGCGCGCGGGTCGGGTGCTTGGGTCGACGGTGAAACGCCACGGAGACGAGCTCCTTCTTCTTCGGACTGCCTCGGGCCGCCGAGCGGGAACGCACGCCCGGCAGCAACCCCGCCCTCACTC
>NZ_JAAGLU010000836.1 GCF_010550245.1 Streptomyces sp. SID12501 | reverse complement strand
CGTGACCGGGTCGGCGGCGGGGGGTGCCAACCAGGGGCGGCAGTTCTGGGTGCGGCAGGTCGCGGCGCACGACGGGTGGTTCGTGAACGACACGTTCCGGACGGGCGGGACCGTCACCACGCCGTACCGGTTCCAGACGCCCCGGCTCGAGGCGACGCCTCCGAGTGGAGCTGCGGGGCCGAAGGGGAGGAGCCCGCGCCCGTGGCCGGCAGTGCCGTCGACATCGCTCCCCGGCAGGACGTGACCTGCACGATCACCAACACCCACCGCAAGCCCGGCCCGAAGCCGACCCCGGACCCGTCGCCGGGGCCGCTCCCGCCGGGGCCGCTGCCGGACACCGGTCTGGCCGGGGCGTGGCTCGGTGCCAGGGCGCTGCTGATGGACGCGGCCGGGGCCTGGCTGGTGGTCCGGGTC
>NZ_JAAGLU010000835.1 GCF_010550245.1 Streptomyces sp. SID12501 | reverse complement strand
CGCCGCGCATCAGGCAGGCGACGATCCCGGCCTTGTAGCCGAAGGTGTGGAAGAACGGGTTCACGATGAGGTAGCGGTCGCCCTCGCGGAGTCCGGCGAGTTCGCTCCACACGTCGTAGCAGCGCAGGGTCTGGGCGTGGGTGATGACGGCGCCCTTGGGGCTGCCGGTGGTGCCGGAGGTGAAGATGATGTCGGAGGGGGTGTCGGGGCGCAGCGAGGTGGCCCGCTCGCGCACCCGGGCTGCGGGGACGGCGTCGCCGGCGGTCAGGAAGTCCTTCCAGGAGCGGAAGGACTCGGGGGCGTCCTCGGCGAGGACGACGACCTGTTCCAGGTGGGGCAGGCCGGGCAGCGGTCCGGTGCCGGGGCCTTCGGCTGCGGCGCGGCGCAGGGAGGCCACGTAGGAGGTGCCGAGGA
>NZ_JAAGLU010000834.1 GCF_010550245.1 Streptomyces sp. SID12501 | reverse complement strand
GAAGCCCTCCTGGTCGACTTCTTCACCAAGCACGAGGAATGGGAAAAGTGGCGGCCTCACGACGAGACCAACATCGCCAGCCACGAATCCCTGACCCTGCGCGTCGAGTTCCTCCACGAAGCACTGCACGGCGACGACGCCTGGACGATCGCCGCCTACGAGTCCCCCGTCGGCGAGCGCCTCTGGCACGCCACCGCCACCCCCACCACACCCGTCAAGATCATGCGCGTCCTGCTCGAAAGCCTCAGCACCGAAGACAGCTGGGGGCAGAGCGCCCAGACCGTCAAGGAGCAGGACCTCGCCGAAGCGTCCCGCCCCCTCGAGGACGTCGGCTGGCACCTGAAGGTCGGATCACGGCTCATCGACTGGACAGCCCCCACTCCCGGCACCCGGGCAGGCCTGCGTTTCGACACCC
>NZ_JAAGLU010000833.1 GCF_010550245.1 Streptomyces sp. SID12501 | reverse complement strand
ACGTCGGGGAAGCTCTGCAGCGAGACGGCCATCGTCGTCGGCGGGGCGAAGATCGAGCTGCCGAACTGAAGCGGCATCAGGACCAGCATCGCCACGCCCTGGACGGCCTGGGGGGTCTTCATGCTGAGACCCAGCAGGATGAAGATCCACATCAGCGAGGCGCCGAAGACCGCCGACAGCCCGATGGCGAGGAACAGGTCGAGCACCGAGGACTTGATCGACAGGCCGAGCAGGAAGCCCATACCGAGCAGGATCGCGATGGCCACCATCATCCGGCCGAGCTCGACCACGATCTTGGCGATGAGGACCGAGGAACGGGCGATGGGCATGGACCGGAAGCGGTCCATCACGCCCTTCTTGAAGTCGTCGTTGACCCCGGTGCCCACACCCATGGCGATGTTCATGCCCATAATCG
>NZ_JAAGLU010000832.1 GCF_010550245.1 Streptomyces sp. SID12501 | reverse complement strand
ACGCCGAGCCGGTGCGCGAGTTCGCCGATGGTACGGGGGCCGGGGCCCGTCGCCGGGTCGCCCGGCACGCCGTCGGGGTCCGCGGCCAGGTGGTCCACCGCCCGTTTCACCGCGTCGAGCGTGTCCCGGTCCCGGAGCAGCCCGCCGTGGCCGCGGTCGATGAGGCTCAGCGCCTCGTCGGGGCCGGCGGGGCCGCCGCGGTGGAGCGCGTTCATGATCCGGCCCGCGTCCTGGTGTCCGTACGCGGGGACGAGCGCGAGGTAGGCGCGGAGCGCGGCCGCGTGGCGCGCGGTGTAGATCCGGTAGCCGCCGGGTGTGCGCGCGGCGGGCGGGAGGAACCCGTCGCGCTCGTAGTTGCGGACGGCCTGGGTCGAGATGCCGTGCTCGCGCGCGAGGTCGACCGGTCGCATGCGGG
>NZ_JAAGLU010000831.1 GCF_010550245.1 Streptomyces sp. SID12501 | reverse complement strand
GGAGTAGATCGTCTCCACCCGGTCCAGCGGCACCTGCACCACCTCGTGCCAGGCGCCGAACGGCACGGCTGCGGCGTCGAGTTCCGCGAACCAGCGCGGCAGCGGGGCCGTGGCGAGCCAGCGGGCGTGCGCGGTGGCGTCCCGCCAGTAGCCGAGGTGGACCAGGTTGTGGCGGCCCGCCTCGTCGGTGAAGGCGAGCAGTTCCCACGCCTCGGGGGCATCCGCGCCGTCCCGCCCGGTGTGGCAGGCGCGGACCCGCTCCAGGAACGGGCCGACGGCCGGGTCGTCGGGGCCGGCGCACTGGAGCGCCAGGTAGTCGCTGGTCACCAGGGAGAGCGGCGCGTCGAAACCGAGGGTCCAGCGGGGCGCCCGGGGCCGGTGGCCGGGGGGCCGCCGCTCGGGGACGGTGCGCGGG
>NZ_JAAGLU010000830.1 GCF_010550245.1 Streptomyces sp. SID12501 | reverse complement strand
ACATCACGCGGTGGACCGAATCGGACTTCCACCGGATGTGCGACCAGGTCGAGGAACTGGTGCGCAAGAAGCACATCCGACGCTTCACCGGCAACGACTACACCTCCGACCTGTCCAAGGGGGACGTCCTGGCCTGCCAGGCCTACTCCGGCGACGCCATCCAGCTCCGGGCCGACAACCCCGACATCGAGTTCGTCGTCCCCGAGGAGGGCGCGGAGCTCTGGGCGGAAAGCCTGCTCATCCCCAACCTCGCCCGGCACAAGGCCAACGCCGAGGCCCTCGTCGACCACTACTACGACCCCGAGGTGGCGGCGGAGCTGGCGGCCGCCGTCAACTACGTCTGTCCCGTGCCCGCCGCCCGCGAGGTGCTGGCCGGCTCCCCGGACAAGGAGACCGTCGAACTCCCCGAGAACCC
>NZ_JAAGLU010000082.1 GCF_010550245.1 Streptomyces sp. SID12501 | reverse complement strand
GCTCGGTCAGATTCGCATCCCCGAGCTACCGAGAGGCCCTGTCTTTACGCGCGTACAACGGGAAGATCACCCGACCAGGAACCCTGTTCGACCCGCACGTTCCATGA
This sequence comes from Streptomyces sp. SID12501, assembly GCF_010550245.1. Classification (GTDB taxonomy): domain Bacteria; phylum Actinomycetota; class Actinomycetes; order Streptomycetales; family Streptomycetaceae; genus Streptomyces. The sequence continues at coordinate 10,095 of NZ_JAAGLU010000082.1, read as the reverse complement.
TCGGTTGAGATACGGCTTCTTAGGTTCCCAGCGGCGGGTTCGGCCGGTCGGGGCGAGCATCGGCATCCAGGCGAGGAGGTCGAGTGCGGGGGAGACGATCTCCAGCCAGATCCGGTTCTGTGCGGTGTCGTGCAGGGGGAGGTTGCGCAGGCCGGTGGTGCGGGCGCCTCGGATGCGGTCCTCGCGGCGGTCCCGTCTGCGGTGGCGTAGTTCGAGGTCGGCGAGCTGGCCGCCTTCGGTGTTGGTCGCGAAGCATGTCAGCCGCTGTCCGTCGAGGTCGGCGAAGCGCAACTGGGCGCCGAGGTGAGGCCGTTCCTTGCGGACGACCAGCCACAGTCCCTTCGGCCAGGTGCTCAGGTCGGGGATGCCGGTGATCTCCGTGCTCCAGGCGCCGGGGCGTTCGGTGCCGCCGGCGTCGTAGGCCGGTGTCCACGCCTTCTTCGGGATCTTCAGGACGGCCTGGTGGACGGTGTCGGTGCTGGTCATGCCGACGGAGTACGACAGCCACCGGCCGGGCGGGGAGAGCCAGTCGAGGAAGGTGGGGGTGCCGCCTGCGGAGTCGGTGCGGATCAAGGTCTGCCGGTCCCGCCGCAGGTGTCTGGGCAGTTGGGCCAGGGCGAGCCCAGCGATGGTGATGTGGTCGCTCGCGGTGTTGGAGCCGGCGTTGCCGGGCCTCAGTAGCGTGGCCACCGGCTCTCCGGAACCGGCCGGGCCGTGGTCGACGAACGCGACGAGCGGATGGTGGCCGAAGGTCTTCTTCCAGGTCGCGGTGGCGTCCTGCTTCTCGGAGTGCGTCAGGACCAGCACGCCGTCGATGTCCACGATCACGGTGCCGTCGGCGGCCGGACCGTCTCCATCGGCCAACTCCCAGATCCGCGAACGCACTTCTGCCCGCGTCGACCGGAGCGCGGTGAGGGCCTTCGGGCCGGCTGCGGCCAGAGCGTCGACGAGACGCGAGACCGTCGGATCGGAGGCGACGGGCCGAACACGTCGGGCTCGGCCCGCAGCATGCCGATGTCGGCCAGGCAGTCTCCGCCGAGTGGGACGGCCAGGGCCACATCCAGAAGGATCCTGCCCGGATCGTGCACCGTTCGCGGCTTGCGCCACGGCGCCATTACCGCCGATATCGCGGTGTCCAGGCCGGACGCGCGGACCGTCCGGTAAGCAGCACTATGTGGGTCCGCCGCCAGGCCAGCACCGCCCCGGTGCCCGGCGTACGATCTGCAGCAGCCGCTGCCCTTCGTCGTCATCGATCTCGCGCACCCGTACACGCTCAGCAACGAAGACAGCATGGCGGACACTCGCTGCCTGGGTTCGTACTCCGGACGGCACGTCACGGCAGGGCACGCCACGGCAGGGGCGAAAGTTGGTTGATGCGGCACTAGGCTGGTGTGCGGAGCCGACGGAACCGGGTAACGTCTTTGTCATGTTCTTCCAGACACCGATTTACGAGTGAGAGCGTGATGGGCCCCTGCTGACGTCCTTCGATGTCGCCGCCCGTCCCCCACCGATGAATCCGTAGATCACTTCACATCATTACCGGGAGAACCCGTGACCGTGAGCAAGAACATCAACAACCCTGTGGGCATGGGCGGTGGCCAGCGCAAGAAGCTGTCCCGCGCCGAACGGCAGAACAACGGTCCCTACCGCAACCTCGACCGCCAGGGTGCAGCCGACCAGAAGGCGGAGCTGGTACGGAAGATGCGCGAGAAGACAGGCTCAGCTGAGGGTGCCGGGCAGGCGGGCGACGATACTGCAAAGAGCTGACGTACCGCCGCCGCAGGGCGGCACCGCACGGGGCAGGGCCCGGACCGCGACGCGCGGTCCGGGCCCTGCGGCCGTACCGGGTGCCACCGGTCGCACTCAGCTCTCGTCCGACCACCCGCGTCTCGACTGACCACCCGGCACTCCATGACCCGCGACGGCATCGACGACGTGGAGTTCGCCGTGGACCGGTACACCGAGACCCTGGAGCACGTGATCGAGGCGAAGCTGGAGCACCGTGTGCCACCCGTGGCGCCGAACCGGCCTCACGGCCGCGACAGCCAGCCCGACGGCTTTACTTACGCGAAGAGCGCCCCTGCCGAAGGCGTCGACCCCCGCACCCTCGAACCCCGCGTCAGGGCTACAGGACCGAGCGCTCCGAAGGCGGCGCGCCTTCGACGGCCATGCAGGAGCTGGGGATAACGCTCCCGCTGTATGCCCTCTCGCACCTCAACGACGTCTTCCAGGACGGCAGTTGAACGACGGGCTTTGGTCGCTCTGAGGGGTGGGGTCCCTATGGCAGGTGGTTCGCGGACACTGATTCCTCATGCTGTCTGTCAAGCTGCGAGAGCGGTGGGCGGCACGTCTTCGTAAGTCCGTCGATCGCGCAGGAGGGCCCAGAGGACGTTGACCCGGCGGCGCCCCTGGGTGGGTGAACCATACGAGGGGTTCACCACGTCCCGCAGTACAACGTAGGGAGTCTTTTCCATGCTCGGTTTGAGCTGGCCGGATGGAGGGTGCGGACGGCTTGGACGAGGCTGGTGATCCGGGTCGTGGAGCAGCGGAGTCTACGGAGGATCCGCCAGGACTTGAGGGTGGCGATGGCCTGTTCGATCAGTGCCCGGGCCTTCGCGTGGGACCGGTTGACGGCTTGCTGACCGACGGAGAGGCGGTCCCACCGGCCGCGGTAAGGGAGGCGGACCGTGCCGCCTGCGCCCTGGTGGCCCTTGTCCGCCCAGCAGGTGATGCCGGCCTCGGCGAGAGCGTCGATGATGCCGTGCTCGCGGGCCGCCCAGGACGTCATGGACGGCGCCGGTCAGCGCCGGTGAAGCCCACCGCAGACGCCCCTTGCGGTCGGCTATGACCTGCACGTCAATGCCGTGTTTCTTGTGTTTTCCCGAGCAGAAGGGACGGTCGGCGGCGATCCGGTCGATCGACAGGAGCGTCCCGTCCAGGATCAGTTACGCCTTCATCGATGCGGCCCGTACTGCTTCGGCGAGCGTGGGGGCGAGGGAGGCCAGGAGCTCGACGGCCTCGGTGACGTAGCGGCAGACGGTGGTGGTGCCGACCCCGAAACCGGCCGCGAGCTGAGCATACGGCTGGCCGTTGCGGAGGTGGACGAGGGTGAGCAAGGCCTGCTGGCCCCTGCTCAGGCGCCGCCATCAGGTACCGAGAACACGACGGTGTTCCCTCAGGCGGACAGCGAGGAAGCGGAGGGCAGGGCAGGGCAGGGCAGGACACGTCGGCGCAGGACGGGTAGACAATCATACGAAGCCTCTGGTGGAGACGGTTCTCTTGTTTGAAAATCCATCTACCAGAGGCTTCATCCGTCCGCCAGGCCAACTGCCCATCCGGCAGACGAGGTTGGAACCGGCTCTCTGTCCGACAGAAACGTCAGAACGCGCGAACACCGGGCGGAGACGCGCTGATAATCCCGTTCGTCGTCCCGGCACACCTCGCGCCTGCCTCTCCCTCCCATGAACTGCCCGTCCGACATGGGCGGCGTCGGTCAGCCATGCCCGCGATCAGTTGAGCAGGAAGGTTGCAGACTGGCTGGTTGGCGACACCCGGATGAGCCGGGCGGACGGACCTGCTGTTGCCCCGTGAGAAGAGCGCTGCAGGAGAACTGTGTGCCCTACGTGCCGGTGACCTCACCCGCGTGGTCATCCACTCGGAGACCCACCCCGACCTGCGACCGCCAGGTCAGTCACCGGCCTTTTTGCCGAACCATCCGAGCGACTGGACGACGGACGCGCCGATAAAGAGGATGCCGAGAGGGACGATCGTGAACCAGGCAGCATCGGCTTTCATGGCCGCGAGCAGGACGATGGCGCCGATGGCCAGCGCCAGGAGCACGAGCATGCCCAGAAGGACACGAATCTTGGAAACCAACGGAGGACTCTCCAATACTCAGCTGGGCTCTATTGACTGGACAGCGTTCGCTACCCGTTGGACCGCTGGCGACGGTTGCCCAGTAGGGAGGCAGCAAGCTCCCCGGCGTGACACCACGGCTCCGTCAGGAAGCTCATGGGGCGAGTCTCCCAACGCTGCCTTCCGGAGTCTCCAGTAGAACTACGTAGTCGAATACGTAGTTCACCGGCCGGGGCGGGGCAAAGCAGCTGCCAGCCGTACACTGAGCCATGAACGTGCAGGTCATAGCCGACTCCAAGGGGCGTCTGCGGTGGGCTTCACCGGCGCTGACCGGCGCCGTCCATGACGTCCTGGGCGGCCCGCGAGCACGGCATCATCGACGCTCTCGCCGAGGCCGGCATCACCTGCTGGGCGGACAAGGGCCACCAGGGCGCAGGCGGCACGGTCCGCCTCCCTTACCGCGGCCGGTGGGACCGCCTCTCCGTCGGTCAGCAAGCCGTCAACCGGTCCCACGCGAAGGCCCGGGCACTGATCGAACAGGCCATCGCCACCCTCAAGTCCTGGCGGATCCTCCGTAGACTCCGCTGCTCCACGACCCGGATCACCAGCCTCGTCCAAGCCGTCCGCACCCTCCATCCGGCCAGCTCAAGCCGAGCATGGAAAAGACTCACTGACGCGCTCCGCGCGAGTGTGGCAACCGGAGCGTGCCGCACACCGAGTGGAGCCCGCGATCGAGCACCTCGCCAAGCCGTTGTAGCAGACGTCACGTGACCGCCCCAAAGCTGTGCTGACCGGGTGCGGTGCTTTATCGAGGAGACCGCCGCGAGCCTGGGGGTTTCCCGGCGGGTTCGTGGTGGCAAGGCGGGGTCGGCTGGTAGAGCGGGGGCATTGCGTCAGGGTCTTAGAGCTTCCCGGCGCATCCGCCGGTTGGTCATACTGCCGGGGTGCCTCTACCCCGCGATCCTGGTGCGCCGCCGGCTACGCCGCTACGCGTGAGCACATGCTGGACCATATTCGAGTTCGACGGCTACGCTGTCGAACTGACGCGGAGGGCCTGGCTCCTGCCCTGGGGCCGCACGACGCGGTTCGCGTTGGACTCGCTGCTGGTCCTGGACATCCCCCGCCGCCGGTCACGGGACAACGCGCCGCGCGACAACAACGTCCTCGTCCTGCACGGTGAGGACGGTGCCCGAGCGTGGACAGAGCACATCTTTCTGGGGAGATCGGCACGTCGGCTCGGACGCTTCGTGTGGTTCACGTACTGCGTCAACGAGGCGCTCGCCGAACGCGTCCGACTCCTCCTTGCGGCCCGGGGCCCGTCGACGCCGGGCGGCCCTGCCGCATGGGACGCCGAGTACACCGAGATGATCATGCGCCTGCTCTGCGGCCCACCACCCCGGTGGCCGCATCGTGGTCAGCCGCAGTCCGCCGCCCCCTTGGATTCCCTCACCACGCCTCCTTCTGGACATCGGCCGTTGCGTGAACTGCTCGCGGACGGCCGGCTGAACGAATTCTGGCTGTTCGTGCGAAGCCCGCCCGCACCGGTGAACTGGGAACCGCGCGCGGAGTTCGTCCTGCGCTGGGGCCGCGAGCTGCACCACGCCGACTTCAGACCCAGCGTCGCCTGGGACCTGAACTACAAAAGTGCCGACTGGGGCCGGATTCTCGGCAAACTACGGCATAGGCTCCTCGCCGCGGCCGTTCGGCATGCCGTCGACCATCCCGACCTCGATGTCGAAGACCGCCCGCACCCGCTGCGCCGGCTGTGGCGGTGGGCGGGATTCGACGAGTACACCGTCGCCCGGCATGCCCATGATCGACTCAGTGTGACGGCTGGTCCGGCCCGTCCATGACTCGTTCCATTTCGTGGCGCCCTGTCTCCGTCGGAGGGCCGGACCACGACGGGAAGAGCTCACCGGCCAACGCTGGGTGTGCCTGTCCTCTGCAGGGGAGGACAGGCATGGTGCGCTCAACGCTCAGAAGGCGGGGTCAGCTGCAGGTGCGGTAGTCATAGCCGGCGAGCCGTTTGATGCCGTCGCCGTAGTAGAAGTTGTACCGGCCCTCACCGTCACGGGTCATGTTGATGGTGTACCTGTTGCCGTTGTAGTGGTCAACGCCACCGTCGTAATCAGAGTCGGCCACCCGGTACGACGCGAACTTGAAGGTGTCCTTGCCGACCACCCCGTCAATCGGCTGGCTCCGCTCTCTCTGCCAGGTCTCGGTTGCGGTCTTGGTTCCGTTACCGAAGTCGTATCAGTCGTCATTCGAGGTCCCCGCGCCGTAGACGTAGGCGCGGCCGTTGTAGGAAGGTCTGGGCGGGTCAGGGCTTCGTCGGCCATCTGGTCGACTGGGCCGCCTCGATTCTCGGCCGTGAGCTGGAGATCGTCCGCGAGGAACCCGGCCGGCGAGGTTTTCAGGTCCAGCGCAAGCGGTGGGCGGTCGAGCGGACCTTGTGCCTCATGGGTCACGCCCAGCGACGTCTGGCTCGGGACTGCGAGACCAGTCCGGCCCGCTCGGAAACCATGATCCGCTGGGCGATGATCGGCATCATGGTCCGTCGCCTCACCCGAGGCCGACCGGCAACACGGCCGGGTCCCCGCCCGCTCCTGCGGCAAGTCCCGTAGGCCGGTCCATGTGCTGGCGTTGGGGGAGCTCGGGCGTCAGCAGCCTGCAGCCAGGAACCGCTCGACGTCCTGCTGGAGGAAGGACGGCAGGTCTACCAGCCTCGAGACAATCAGGCGGAGCTCGTGCCTGAGTTCGGCAGAGTCGCCCCAAACTGCGGGGCTCCTGGTGATGACTGCGGACAGCAGATCACCTGCGTACATGTCGCCCTCTGCCATGTCGGCCTGCCAGTCCGCCGTTGCCGTTACGGCGGACGCGAGCCTGGTCGTGCCCGTCACCGATGTATGTCCGGAATTTGCAAGCGGTCAGGTCTGCCAGGTGAAAGACGCCCGTGGTCCGGTCGGGGTTCACTCCGGGAGACCCGCGACGAAAGAGGCCCCGCATGCCCGACACGCCCGCCGGAGAGTTCTGGAAGGACCTCAGGCCGATCGAGAACTCCTTCCGCCCCGACGCCCTCCCCGAGGTCTATCTGTCCAAGGTCGCCACGGACGACGACCGCTACTACGTGCCGTTCACCGAGACCGTCGGCTCCCGCCCTCTGTGGATCAACGTCAAGGACAACAGCTGGGCCGACATCCTGCGGGCCAAGGAGGCGGGGCTGGTCAACCGGCACTACCACCCGCACGAGGTGTTCGCGTACACGATCTCCGGCAAGTGGGGCTATCTGGAGCGGCCCTGGACGGCGACCGCGGGCGACTTCGTCTACGAGGCCCCGGGCGAGGGCCACACGCTGGTCGCCTATGAGAGCGGCGAGCCGATGAAGGCGTTCTTCATCGTGAAGGGCCCTCTCGTGTGGCTGGACGAGAACGGCGAGCCCGACGGCTTCTTCGACGTGCACGACTACATCAAGATGTGCCGCGAGCACTACGAGAAGGTCGGGCTCGGCGCCGACTACGTCAACTCCCTGTTCCGGTGAGCGACATGACGGAGAGCGGGACGACAGCGACCGTCGTCCCGCCGGACACCGGTCGTGAGGGGACCGTATGAGGGCAGCGGTCTGGTACGGAGCCAAGGACGTCCGCGTCGAAAACGTGCCGATGACGCCGCCCGGGCCCGGCGAGGTGACGATCGAGGTCGCCTACTGCGGGATCTGCGGCAGTGACCTGCACGAGTATGCGGACGGGCCGCATGCCATCCCCGTGGGCGACCCGCACCCGGAGTCCGGCGTGGCCGCCCCGATCGTCCTGGGGCACGAGTTCTGCGGAACCGTCACCCAGGTGGGCGGCGGTGTGACTGGTGTCAGCCCGGGGGAGCGGGTGGCGGTGGAGCCGCACTACCGCTGCGGCAACTGCCCTCGATGCCTCGCGGGGGAGTACAACATCTGCCGGCATTTCGGGTTCGCCGGGCTCATGGGGCACGGCGGGCTGGCCGAGCACACCACCGTACCCGCGTACATGCTGCACAGGCTGCCCGAGCAGGTCTCCCTGGAGCAGGCGGCGGTGTTCGAACCGGCTGCTGTCGCCCTGCACGCGGTACGGCGGGCCGGAATCCGCCCCGGAGAGAGCGTCGCCGTCCTCGGGCTGGGCCCCATCGGGCTGCTCGTGACCCAGCTCGCGGCCCGGTACGGCGCCGGGCGCATCGTCGCCGCCGACCGGTCCTCGGCCCGTCGCGAGCTGGCGCTGCGCCTGGGAGCCGCCGAGACCGGCGCGGACCTCGCCGACGTGGTCGGCGGCGAGGGAGCGGATCTCGTGTTCGAGGCGGTCGGCTCGGAGGACACCTTGCGTGCCTGCCTGGCCGCCACCCGGCGGGGCGGTCGGGTGATGTTTCCTCGGCCTGACGGGCACGGTCCGCCTGGACGCCTTCGCCCTGGTGAACAACGAGCAGACGATCATGACCAGCGTGGGATACCGCGACGCCTATCCAGAGCTGATCCGCATGGTGGCGGAAGAAGGCGTGGACCTGGCGGGGATCGTCACCTCGACCATCGCTCTGGAGCACGTCGTACGGGACGGATTCGAGGCGCTGCTGCGCGGTGAGGAGCAGGTCAAAGTGCTGGTACGACCAGGAGGTCGGCGCCGGTGAGCGGCGAGTTCGTGGGGCGGCGGGCGTTCGTGACCGGTGGCACCTCGGGGATCGGCGCGGCCACGGCCGTCCTCCTCGCCGAGCTGGGCGCCGAGGTGATCGCGCTCGGCCTGCCGCCCGCCGATCCCGCCGACCTGCCCGACCACCCGCGCGTCCGGGTCGTGGAGCACGACGTGCTCGACCGCGCCGGGCTGACCGGCCTGCTGGCCACGGACAGGCCGCTGGACGTCCTGGTGAACTGTGCGGGCGTCAGCCACGACCGCGAGGAGTACGAACTCGCCCGCTGGCAGCGGGTCATCGAGATCAACCTCACCGCCACCATGGCCGCCTGTCAGGCCGCCCGCCCGGCCCTGGCCGTGAGCGGCGGCACCATCGTGAACGTCTCGTCGATGTTCGCCTTCTTCGGCAGCAGGGACCGCCCCGCGTACAGCGCGAGCAAGGGCGGCGTGTCCCAGCTGACGAAGTCGCTGGCCGCCGAGTACGCCGCCGACGACATCAGGGTCAATGCCGTCGCGCCGGGCTTCGTGCTCACCCCACTGGCCCGGGGGCTGCTCGACGATCCCGAGGCCACGGCCCGGGTACTGGCCCGCATCCCGGCCGGGCGGCTCGGGCAGCCGCACGAGGTCGCCTCGGCCGTCGCGTTCCTGTGCTCGGCGGCGGCCTCGTACGTCACCGGTGCGGTCCTCCCCGTGGACGGAGGCTATCTGGCCGTATGACCCATCACCTAGGCTGAGCCCCCTGACATGCACGACCGTGGGAGGTCACGTGTCCGCCCCCTCCGTGATCTCCAGGGCCACCACCGAGCACATCGCACCCGCCGAGCGCATCCACTACTGGGAGGACTACAACCGCAGGGCGCTGGTGGGCCTGTCCTGCACCTCCTACTCCGAGCAGGGCCTCCTGGCCAGTCAGACCAACATCGAGCTGGGCGCTCTGCGCCTCGCCGACATCTCCGGCAACGCCCACGCCATCGAGCGCAGCCCGCAGACGGTCAGGTCGGCGCCCAAGGACTCGGTGTTCGCGACTCTCCTGCTCAAGGGAGAGGCGGTGTTCCTGCACGAGAACGGCTGCCTGGCGGCCACCGCGGGCGAGTTGTTCCTCTACGACACCCGAAGGCCGTATCTGTTCGGGTTCTCCTCCTCGATACGCCAGATCCTGGTGGATGTGCCGCGTGACCTGTTCATGCAGGCGGGTGTGGGAGACGGGTTGCCCGGGCCGATGCTGCTTGGGCGGGGCACGGCACGGGAGGGCGCACTCGTGGCCGCGCTGAGTTCCCGGCTCACGGGGCTGACCGCGCCGCGGGGCGGGGCGTACGGTCCCGCCGACGCCGTCGAGGGGGCCGTGCTCGACCTGCTCAGGCAACTCGCCGAGGAGCGTACGGGAGGAAGGCCGGGGCCCGACGCCTACCGGTCTCAACTCATCGTGGCCGACGACTACATCGACCGGCACCTGCACGACCCCAGGCTCTCTGAACCGTTCCGGGTTCGGTAGGGACTCGATCATTTGAGAGGATCGAGTCATGGCACGTCCTTCCCGGTACCCGCTTGAGCTGCGCAAACGAGCCGTCCGCATGGTCGCCGAGGTGCGGCCGGAGTA
>NZ_JAAGLU010000829.1 GCF_010550245.1 Streptomyces sp. SID12501 | reverse complement strand
CGCCGAGCTCATCGCCCGCTGGCGGGGCCGCCACTGAGACGGGGCGGCCCGGGCCCGGAGCGGGGCGGAGGCAGGCGTCGGGCAGGATGGCCCGGTGATCTCCCCCTCCACGAGCCCGGACCTCCCCGCCGTCGCCGATCCGGCGCGCACCCGTGCGGCGGCGGCCCTGGCCGCGGCGGTGACCGTCGGTGCGGGTCTGGGCCTCAGGGCCGTGGCCGGCGGGGACGTCGCGAAGTACGGCGGGGACGCCCTGTACACCGGGCTCCTGCTGACGCTGGTCGTCCTGATCGCCCCGCGGGGGACGCCCCTGCGGGCGGCCGCCGTGGCCCTGGCCGCGAGTTGGGCGGTCGAGTTCCTGCAGCTCGGTCCGGTGCCGGCGCAGTTGTCCCGGCGGAGCGTCATCGCCCGCCTCGTA
>NZ_JAAGLU010000828.1 GCF_010550245.1 Streptomyces sp. SID12501 | reverse complement strand
CGATGCTTCATCGCCAGATGTCTTCTTTCTGTGAGGAGCCCACGACGACGATCTGGGGGACCGGATCGCGCCGGGAACGCGCCCGCTCCCCCAGGTGCCGGACCGTCAGCGGTGCGAGACGAAGAGGCGGCGGCCGCCGATCGCAGCACCTGCCACGGCGAGTCCACCGAACGCCACGGACCAGCCGGCGATCCCGGCGGAGTTCGTGGCGTTCTGGCCCGTCTCGCCGGCCGGAACACCGTGCGGAGCGGAGTGCAGGTCCTTGAAGGTCTGCGTCTTGAGGGCAAGGTTCTTGTCGCTTGCGCTACCCCAGGCGTAGACGACCGTGTTGACGCCCTCGGCGAGGTCGAGTTCGGCCGGACCGATGGCGACCGTGTCCGTGCCGGCCAGCGTCACGTCCGCCGTCACCGTGCCCG
>NZ_JAAGLU010000827.1 GCF_010550245.1 Streptomyces sp. SID12501 | reverse complement strand
GACCGCGTTGACGCGGTACCCGCGCCAGAAGTGCCGCCCGGGGTGCAGGTCGCGCTCGGCGAGGAACCGCCGCCACGCGAACATCGCGGCCGCGAGCGCGGGCCCGAGCGGCAGGGCGAGCAGCGCGACGATCCACACGTTGGCGGCGTCGGCGGCGAGGAACGGCACGAGCGCGAGCGGCAGACCGCCCGTGAGCGCGACGAGCACGCTGATCGTCAGGACCCAGAGCACGACGGCGGCACCCCGCGAGAGCGGGCCGGAGCCGACCTCGTCGAGCGGGTCGCTGCGCTGCGTCATCGTCGTCATGCTCGCACGCGCTCGTGCGCCGCGACGAGCCGGTCGTCGTCGACGCCCAGGATGCGGCGGTCGTCGAGCCCCTCGTGGTGCGTGGGCGTCACGGGCGTCAGCTCGACGAA
>NZ_JAAGLU010000826.1 GCF_010550245.1 Streptomyces sp. SID12501 | reverse complement strand
GTCCCAGCAGGCCACGCTCACCGACGTCATCAAGGAGTCCCTCGAGGGCTCGCTGCGCTCGATCATCGGCGACATGACGATCGAGCAGATCATCAGCGACCGGAAGTCGCTGCAGGACGCGGTGGTCAACTCGACCAAGACCGACCTGGCCGAGCAGGGTCTGCAGGTCGACCTGCTCAACATCTCCGACATCTCGACGCCCGGCTCCGACTACCTCGCGAACCTCGGCCGTGCCGAGGCCGCACGCGCCCGCCAGGTCGCCGAGGTGAAGGAGGCCGAGGCGCAGCAGGTCTCCGAGTTCGCGAAGATCCAGGCCATGGAGTCGATCGCCGAGCGGCAGCGCGACCTCGCGCTCAAGCAGGCCGGCATCAAGGCCGAGACCGACAAGGCGAACGCCGAGGCCAACGCCGCGGGGC
>NZ_JAAGLU010000825.1 GCF_010550245.1 Streptomyces sp. SID12501 | reverse complement strand
ATGTCGACGACCAGGTCGGGCTTCTCCTCGACGGCCGCGACCAGGCCGTCGGCCATGACGAGCCGGCCCTCGGCGTCGGTGTTGAGCACCTCGACCGTCTTGCCGCCGCGGATCGTGATGACGTCCGACGGGCGCTGCGCGGTGCCCGACGGCATGTTCTCGGCCAGGCACAGCCAGCCGGTGACGGCCACGGGGAGCCCGAGCTGCGCGGCCGCGACGACCGTGTGCAGCACGGCTGCCGCGCCCGCCATGTCGGACTTCATGGCCTCCATGCCGGCCGCCGGCTTGATCGAGATGCCGCCCGAGTCGAACGTGATGCCCTTGCCGACGAGCGCGACGTGCCCCGTCGCGCGCGACGGCGCGTAGGCGACCTTCACCAGGCGCGGCGGGCGCGCCGAGCCCTGGCCGACGCCCAT
>NZ_JAAGLU010000824.1 GCF_010550245.1 Streptomyces sp. SID12501 | reverse complement strand
GCTCCTCCCCGAAGCACGCGGTGGAGATCATCGAACAGCAGTTGGCCGACGCCGACCACGTCTCACGCCGCTCCAGCATCCGCGGCGACGTCCTCGGGGACGCGCTGCTGGAGCGCAAGCACCGCATCGCCTCCTTGGAGGTGCGCCTCAACCAGATGGAGGCGGCCCTCAGCTCCGAGCGCGAGCGCGCCGGCCAGCTGGTAGCGGCTCACCCCGACGTATCGGAACTTCGGGGGGAACGCGACGTTCTGCAGCAGGAGGTGACGCGGCTGGGGGACGAGCTCCAAGCGGCGCACGAGCAGCGGGATGCCGCTGAGGCGCGCTGCGATCTGCTGGAACGTCAGCTCGCTGTCGTCGAACAGCCGGTCGCTCTGCCCGTGGCGCCCCCGCTTCGGATGCCCAAGGTGCTCGTCGTG
>NZ_JAAGLU010000823.1 GCF_010550245.1 Streptomyces sp. SID12501 | reverse complement strand
AGCTCGAGGCGCACGGCCATGGTCGAGGAGTCCTGCACGCCGAACCGGCACCACGTCGACCCGACGCACGTCTTCACGGCGCGCAGCGACTTGCCGTACGCCTGCCCGGACTCGAAGCCCGCGTCGACCAGGCGGCGCCAGATCTCCGGGAGCTGGTCCTGCCGCGCACCGAACATGCCGAGCCGCTGCGCGCCCGTGACGCGCGTGAACAGCCCGAAGTCGTGCGCGATCTGCGCGAACGCGAGCAGCTTCTCGGGCGTGACCTCGCCGCCGGGCATGCGCGGCACCACCGAGTACGACCCGTCCTTCTGGAGGTTCGCCATGACGTGGTCGTTGGTGTCCTGCAGCGCCGCGCGCTCGCCGTCGAGGACGTGCGCGGGGGCCGTGGTCGCAAGGATCGACGCGACCGCGGGGCGG
>NZ_JAAGLU010000822.1 GCF_010550245.1 Streptomyces sp. SID12501 | reverse complement strand
CCTCGGCGGGATCACGGTGCGGGTCGCGGACGAGGTCATCGACGGCACCATCGCGGAGCGTCTCGCAGAGGCGTCCCGCCGCATGGCCGGCTGACCAGCCACCAATAGAACAACGCATTCCTAGCGGCCCGGTTGGGCCGTGCAGAACTTGCAGAAGATTCCTGGGGGTCGCCCCCAGACCCCTAAGAAGCTTCAGGCCCAACAAGGAGAGCAGGGAACCCAGATGGCGGAGCTCACGATCCGGCCGGAGGAGATCCGGGATGCACTGGAGAACTTTGTCCAGTCGTACAAGCCGGACGCGGCCTCGCGCGAGGAGGTCGGTACGGTCAGCGTTGCCGGGGACGGCATCGCGAAGGTGGAGGGCCTGCCCTCCGCCATGGCGAACGAGCTGCTGAAGTTCGAGGACGGAAACCTCGG
>NZ_JAAGLU010000821.1 GCF_010550245.1 Streptomyces sp. SID12501 | reverse complement strand
CGGCCTGCGGCGACGGCTGCTCGCCGACGACGAAGCTGATCGCGGCGTCGGCCGCGACGCCGTCCTTGAGGACCGCGAGGTCGAGCGTGAGCAGGTCGCCGTCGGCGAGCACGCGGTCGTGCGGGAGGCCGTGCAGCACGGCGTCGTCGACCGACGTGCACACGTAGTGGCCGAACGGTCCGCGGCCGAACGACGGCGCGTAGTCGACGTAGCAGGACTGCGCACCGGACTCGCGGATCAGCTGGGCGGTCCACGCGTCGATCTCGAGGAGGTTGGTCCCGGCCCGGGTGCGACGCCGCAGCTCGGCGAGGATGTCGCCGACGAGGCGCCCGGTCACGCGCGCGCGTGCCAGCTCGGACGGGGACAGGATCTCGATCATGCGGGGGTCCTTCGCGGGAGGTGCGGGGTGGGGCGGGG
>NZ_JAAGLU010000820.1 GCF_010550245.1 Streptomyces sp. SID12501 | reverse complement strand
TTCCAGTTGAGGCCCGGCCGCGTGACCGGCTTCCTCGGGCCCAACGGCGCGGGCAAGTCGACGACGATGCGCATGATCGTCGGCCTGGACAAGCCGACGGCCGGCACCGTCACGGTGCAGGGCAAGCCGTTCGCGCGCTCGGCCGCACCGCTGACCGAGGTGGGCGCGCTGCTCGAGGCCAAGGCGGTGCACCCGGGCCGCTCGGCACGCCAGCACCTGCGCGCGCTCGCCGCGACGCACGGCATCGGCAACAAGCGCGTCGACGAGGTCATCGAGCTCGCGGGCCTGGCGGCCGTCGCGAAGAAGCGCGTCAAGGGCTTCTCGCTCGGCATGGGTCAGCGCCTCGGCATCGCCGCCGCGCTGATCGGCGACCCGCACACCCTCATCCTCGACGAGCCCGTCAACGGCCTCGACCCC
>NZ_JAAGLU010000081.1 GCF_010550245.1 Streptomyces sp. SID12501 | reverse complement strand
CGGGGCGTCCACACCTCCGTGAAGGCCCTGGAGGACGACATCACCGCGTGGATCGACACCTGGAACGAGAATCCGCGTCCCTTCACCTGGACCAAGACCGCCGACGAGATCCTCAACTCACTCGCCGACTACCTCACCGAAGTCACTCCGTCAGCCAACAAAAACCAGGAAGAAACTTAAGACCGAGATTTCAAGCGCACCACACTAGGGCATAATTATTAATTCGGCTACATCAAACGCCCTCTCACGGCACGGCCGGCGCAGGCTTCGCGGCTGGCAGCACGTCGCGCAGGATGCCTCGCGGCAGGCCGCGCCGCCGCCATTCGCGGGGGTAGCCGATGGACACCTCCTCGAAGCGCACACCGTCGTGCACCGTCGTCCGGGGAATGTGCAGATGGCCGTAGACGACAGCCGTCGCGCGGTAGCGGAGATGCCAGTCGGACGTGAGTTCCGTACCGCACCACAGGGCGAACTCCGGGTACCACAGCACCCGGGTGGGCTCCCGCAGCAAGGGCCAGTGGTTGACGAGCACTGTGGTGGCCTCGGGGTCGAGCGCGGACAGTCGGCGTTCGGTCTCCGCGACCCGGGCCCGGCACCACGCCTCGCGCTCCGGGTAGGGGTCGGGGAAGAGCCGGAACTCGTCGGTGCACACCACACCGGCGTCGTACGCCCGTTCAAGTGCCTGTGCTTTGGTGGCGGTGCCCTGGGGCCGGAAGGTGTAGTCGTAGAGCAGGAACAGGGGTGCCACTACCACCGGCCCGCTGGAGCCGTGCCACACCGGAAAGGGATCCTCCGGTGTGATCACATCCAGAGAGCGGCACATGTCGACGAGGTGCCGGTAGCGGGCCTCGCCGCGCAGCTGGACCGGATCGTCGTCGGTCGTCCACAGTTCGTGGTTGCCGGGAACCCAGATCACCTTCGCGAACCGGCGGGCGAGTGTGCCGAGCGCGTACGAGAGGTCCGTGGCCGTTTCGGCGACGTCGCCGGCGACGATGAGCCAGTCCTCGTCGGAGGTGGGACGGAGCCGGTCCAGGAGCCGCCGGTTCTCCTCGTAGGAGATGTGCAGGTCGCTGACGGCCAGCAGCCTTGGCGCCCTCCCCATGTCAGTGGTCCGCCGCCGCACCGCTCAGGGTGTCCGCGATCCGCCGGATCAGTCGGGGCGCCTGCTCGGTGAGGTAGAAGTGTCCGCCGGGGTACACCTCCATGGAGAAACCGCCGATGGTGTGCTCCTGCCAGGCCCGCACGTCGTCCAGCGGGGCCTTCGGGTCGTTGTCGCCCACCAGGGCCGTCACCGGGCAGCTCACCTGGTGCACCCGCTGCGGACGGTACAGCTCGGCAGCCCGGTAGTCGCTGCGGATCGCGGGCAGCACCATGCGCAGCACCTCGTCGTCGCCCAGGATCCGGTTGTCGGTGCCGGCCAGCCGCTTGATCTCGTCGATTAGGGCCTCGTCACCGCGCCCGTGCACGTCCTCCTCCACCCGGAACCGGGACGGCGCCCGCCTGCCCGACGCGAACAGCATCACCGGCACCACCCCGGCCCGCTGCTCCAGCAGACCTGCCAGCTCGAAGGCCAGTGAAGCGCCCATGCTGTGACCGAACAGGGCCAGCGGCCGGTCGGTCCACTCGTCGAGGAGCAACGGCAGCAAGTGGTCGGCCAGTTCGGGGATGCTCTCGACAGATGGTTCGAGCCGCCGGTCCTGACGCCCCGGATACTGCACCGCGAGGACCTCAATGCTCGGTGCGAGGGCCTGCGAGACCGGAAAGTAGAAACTGGCCGAACCTCCGGCGTGCGGGAGGCACAACAGGCGTACCTCGCTGTGCTGGGCTGGGTGGTAGCGGCGGATCCACAGATCCGCGTCTCCACGGTGCGCGGTCACATCAGTCTCCGGGTCTGTCGAGGGCCGACTGTTCCCGGAAGCTAACAGTAGGCGGGTGCCGTCCGGGCCCGGGTGGGCCCCTGAACCAACCCCTATGAGCACGGGTCCAGGTCAGGGGTGTCGCGACGCGGCGGGAACCTCGTCTACTTGAAGTCGTAAATACCAGGGCTGCTTGGCACGCCTACCCCAGGCGGTTGTCGCCGTTCCCTGGCGGTATCCGCACGGCGCCGACCCCGGGGGTTTCAGTGACGGACGAAGCACGGCTCGTCGACTACATCCGTCGTATGACGAGCGATCTACGCAAGGCTCACAGACGGCTCAAACAGCTGGAGGACGCGGGCAGTGAACCCGTCGCCATCGTCGGCATCGGCTGCCGTTTCCCCGGCGGAGTCACCGGGCCCGACGACCTGTGGCGGCTGGTGGATGAGGACCGGGACGCCGTGGGCGCCATGCCCGACGACCGGGGCTGGGACTTCGACGCCCTGTTCGCCCCCGATCCGGACCAGTTGGGCACCAGTCACGCCCGTGAAGGCGCGTTCCTGCACGACGCCGCCGACTTCGACGCCGGCTTCTTCGGAATCTCCCCCCGCGAGGCACTCGCCATGGACCCCCAGCAGCGACTGCTGCTGGAAGTGGCGTGGGAGGCGCTGGAGCACGCCGGGATCGATCCCGGCACGCTGGCCGGCAGCCCCACCGGCGTCTACGCGGGGCTCATGTACCACGATTACGCTGGCGAGCTGTCGACCATGCCCGACGAGGTCCAAGGCTTCCTCAGCACCGGTGTCGCGGGCAGCGTGGTGTCCGGCCGTGTCGCCTACGCCTTCGGCTTCGAGGGCCCGGCCGTCACCGTGGACACCGCCTGTTCGTCCTCGCTTGTGACGCTCCACCTCGCGGCACAGGCGCTGCGGGCGGGCGAGTGCGATCTGGCACTGGCCGGCGGGGTCACGGTCATGGCCACGCCGTCCACGTTCGTCGAGAACTCCCGGCAGGGCGGGCTGGCGGCCGACGGCCGGTGCAAGTCCTTCGCGGGCGCCGCCGACGGCACCGGCTGGGGCGAGGGCGCGGCCCTGCTGGTCGTGGAGCGGCTCTCGGACGCCCGGCGCCACGGACATCAGGTGCTCGCCGTGATCCGGGGCACCGCCGTGAACCAGGACGGCGCGAGCAACGGCCTGACCGCGCCCAACGGCCCCTCCCAGCAACGGGTCATCCGGCGGGCGCTGGCCAACGCCCGGCTGACCGCGGCCGATGTGGACGCGGTCGAGGCGCACGGCACCGGAACCAGGCTCGGTGATCCCGTCGAGGCGCAGGCACTGCTGGCCACCTACGGCAGGGAGCGGACCGACGGCGTGCCGCTGTGGCTGGGCTCGGTCAAGTCCAACCTGGCCCACACCCAGGCCGCCGCGGGCGCCGCCGGTGTCATCAAGATGGTGATGGCGATACGTCACGGGCGGCTGCCCCGAACCCTCCACGTCGACGAAGCGACACCCGAGGTGGACTGGGGTGCGGGGGCGGTCCGACTGCTCGCCGAGCCCCGCGACTGGCCCGACCTCGGCAGGCCCCGCCGGGCCGCTGTCTCGTCGTTCGGCGTGAGTGGCACCAACGCTCACGTGATCCTTGAACAGGCCTCGGCGAAAGGGGAGTTCGAGCAGGGCGCAGAGTCCGGTCCGGCCGAGGGCCAGCGCACCGAGGACACACCGGGCGTGGAGTTCGTTCCCCTGCCCGCCGTGCCGATTGTCCTCTCCGCCCGCGACGACGATGCGCTGCGCGCGCAGGCGGCCCGGCTGTACGACCACGTCACCGGGCCCGACGCCCCCCGCCTGCCGGACCTCGGCCGCGCCACCGCCACCACCCGTGCCGCCCTCGAACAGCGGGCCGTCGTCGTCGCGGCCGACCCCGACGAACTGGCGCGTGCCCTCAAGGCCCTGGCTTCGGCCGAGCCCGCGCCGGGGCTGTCGACCGGCCAGGCAGGGGACCCGGTCTGCGCCTTCCTGTTCACCGGCCAGGGGGCTCAACGCCCGGGCATGGGGGAGGAGTTGTACGCTGCGTTTCCCGCCTACGCGCGGGCCCTGGACGCCGTGTGCGCGGAACTCGACGGCCACCTCGAACACCCCCTGCGCGATCTGCTGTCCGCCGCACCCGGCACCGCCACCGCCGCGCTGCTGGACGAGACCCAGTACACCCAGGCGGCGACCTTCGCGATGGAGGTCGCGCTGTTCCGGCTGGTCGAGAGCTGGGGAGTGCGGCCCCGCCACCTCGCGGGCCACTCGATCGGCGAACTCGCCGCCGCTCATGTCTCCGGCATGCTGACACTGCCGGACGCCTGTGCGCTGGTGGCCGCCCGCGGCCGGCTGATGCAGGCCCTGCCGGCAGGCGGTGCGATGGTCGCCCTGGAGGCCACCGAGGAGGAGGTGACCCCGCTGCTCGCGGGGCAGGAGGACGCCATCGCCCTGGCCGCCGTCAACGGAGAGGGGTCCGTCGTCGCCTCGGGCACCGCCGTGGCGGTCGCGGCGGTCGCGGCACACTTCGCCGGTCTCGGCCGCCGCACCCGGCACCTGCGGGTCTCGCACGCCTTCCACTCGCCGCTGATGGACCCCATGCTGGACGAGTTCCGGGACGTCGTACGGAAACTGGAGTTCCACCCGCCGGTCATTCCGGTCGTCTCCAGCGTGACCGGTGCCGTCCAGTCCGACGACCAGTGGGCCTCACCCGACTACTGGGCCCGCCAGGTCCGGGACACCGTCCGCTTCCACGACGTGACCGTCACCCTGCGCGAGGCGGGTGTCACCGTCCTGCTCGAACTGGGACCTGACGCGGCCCTCACCGCGATGGCGGACAGCGGTTCGACCGGTGGCCCGGACGGCGCCGCGACCCCCGCCGATCCGCTCCGCGTGGCCGCCCAGCGCCGTGACCAGCCCGAACCCAGGGCGCTGGTCACCGCCCTCGGACGCCTGCACACCCATGGCGTCCGGGTGGACTGGGAAGCCTTCTACGCGGACCGGGGCACACGGCCGGTGCCGCTGCCGACGTACGCCTTCCAGCGGCGGCGCTACTGGCTGCGCCCCAAACCGGGCGCGGCGGCCACGGGGGCTGCCGGACTGCCCGCCGCCGGGCACCCGCTGCTGGCGGCGGCGGTCACACTGGCCGGCACCGGGACGCTGCTGCTGACCGGACGCCTCGGCGTGGACACCCATCCCTGGCTGGCCGACCACGCGGTGGGCGGGACCGTACTCGTCCCGGGCACGGCCTTCGTGGAACTCGCCCTGCACGCCGCCGCCCGGCTCGGCACCGCGGACCGCACCACACTGACCATCGGCGAACTCGTCCTGCGGGCCCCGCTGATCCTGCCCGCCACGGGCGGCGTACGGATCCAGGTGGTCGTCGGTGAGCCCGATGCGGACGGCCGGAGGGCCGTCGCCGTCGCCTCCCAGCCGGATACCGCCGACGCCGACGACGAGTGGACCGCGCACGCCGACGGGGTCCTCGGTGGCGAACCGGCCGAGGACCGCTCGGAGCCGGGCCCGTGGCCGCCGGCGGACGCCACACCGCTCGAAACAGGCTCCCTGTACGACGAGTTCGCGACCGCGGGCTTCTCCTACGGCCCCGCCTTCCAAGGCGTCCGCCGGGCATGGCGGCATGGCGACGACGTGTACGCCGAGGTCGCCCTGCCCGAAGCCATCACGGCCGACGGCGCCGCCTTCGCCCTGCACCCCGCGCTCGCCGACGCGGCCCTCCACGCTGCCGTCTTCGCAGGCGGCCCCTTCTCGGCCGCGCCCGGCGAGGGCCGACTGCCCTTCGTCTGGGACGGGGTGACCCTCCGCGCCACCGGCGCCACCGCACTCCGCGTCCGGCTCTCACCCACCGGACCCGACAGTCTCGCCCTCACCCTCGCCGACCCCACCGGCACTCCGGTGGCCACCATCCGCTCACTGACCGTCCGTGCCGCCCCCGCCGTGCTCCCACCCGCTACCGGCGTTGGCACCGGCCCGGCCGACGGGCTCCACCTGCCTGGCTGGGAGGCGATTCCGCTGTCGGCCGAGCCTGCCGACGCTCCGGAACGCTGGGTGCTGGCGGGAGACCCCGAGTCGCTGCCCGTCCTCCCAGGGGCCGTGCGCCGCTCCCATCCGGCCGAAGTCGACGCCACGGACACCGGCTTCGTCGTCGTGCACTTTGAGGCCGCTCTGCCGCGGGGAGCCGAACCCGGTGATCCCGCCGCCGTGACCGAGGTACACGCCGCCACCGAACGGGCGCTCGACACGGTACGCCGCTGGCTCGCCGACGACACCTTCGCCGCCGCCCGGCTGGTCGTCCTGCTGCGCGGAGCCGTCCAGGTCACCGACGAGGACGCGCTGCCGGACCCGGTCGCCGCAGCCGTGTGGGGGCTCCTCGGCTCCGCCGTGCACGAGAATCCCGACCGCATCACCGTGCTGGACTGGGACGGCGACGACCGGTCCGGCGCCGCTCTACCGGCGGCCGTGGCATGCCCCGAACCCCGGCTGGCACTGCGCTCCGGCACCGCCCACGCGCCCCGCCTGACACCTCTGGCGGGCCACCCCTCACTGCTTCCGCCGCCGGGGCCCGCCCCATGGGTGCTGGACCGGGTCGGGGAGAGCGGAACCATCGACGACCTGGCGCTCGTACCGGCACCCGACAGCCTCACCGAACCGCTCGGTGCCGGCCAGGTACGGGTCGACGTACGCGCCGCCGGAGTGAACTTCCGCGACGTCGTCGTCGCCCTCGGCCTGGTGCCCGGGCTGCGCGGGCTCGGCGGCGAACTCGCCGGTGTGGTGAGTGCCGTGGGGCCGGACGTGCCCGGTCTGCGGGCCGGGGACCGGGTACTCGGTCTCGCGCCCGCCGCTTTCGGTCCGGTCGCCGTCACCGACCACCGCTGGCTGGCGCCGATGCCCGACGGCTGGACCTTCGAGCAGGCCGCCGCCGTACCCATCGCCTATCTCACCGCCTACTACGGCCTGGTGGACCTCGCCGGAGTGCGCCCCGGACAGAAGGTGCTCGTGCACGCCGGCGCGGGCGGGGTCGGCACCGCCGCAGTCCAACTCGCCCAGCACCTCGGCGCCGACGTGTACGCCACCGCCAGCACCGCCAAACGGCACGTGCTGCGCGAAGCCGGACTCGACGACAGCCACACCGCCGACTCCCGCACCCTCGACTTCGCGGACCACTTCCTCGGGACCACCGGCGGACAGGGCATGGACGTCGTACTGGACTGCCTGGCAGGGGAGTTCGTCGACGCCGGCCTGCGACTGCTGCCCCGTGGCGGGCACTTCCTGGAGATGGGCAAGACCGACATCCGCGACCCGGCCGCCGTCGCCGCCGACCGTCCCGGCGTCGCCTACCAGGCGTACGACCTCCAGGAAGCCTCGCCCGACCGGATGCGCGAGATGCTCACCGCGCTCCTCGACCTCTTCGACCGGGGGGCCCTGACCCCGCCGCCGCCCACCGTCTGGGACGTACGACAGGCCCGCGACGCCTTCCGTACGCTCAGCCAGGCCAGACTGATCGGCAAGGCGGTTCTCACCGTCCCCAGGCGCCCCGACCTCGAAGCCACCTTCGTTGTCACCGGCGCCGGCGGCAACCTCGGCGGACTCGTCGCCCGGCACCTCGTGACCCGGTACGGGGCCCGGCACCTGCTGCTCCTCGGCCGACGCGGTCCCGCGGCCCCGGGAGCCACCGAACTCGCCGCCGACCTGCGGGCGTTGGGCGCGCTCGGCGTCGACACCGTGGCCTGCGACACCGCGGACCGAGACGCCCTGCGCGCCGTACTCGACGGGCTCGACCGGCCGCCGACCGTGATCGTGCACGCCGCGGGAGTCCTCGATGACGGGCTGGCCGCAGGCCTCACCGACGAGCAACTGCACCGCGTTCTGCGGCCCAAGACCGACAGCGCCGCCCACCTGGACGCGCTCACCCGCGAACTTGGCCACGACCCCGCCCTGTTCGTCCTCTTCTCCTCCGCCTCCGGCTTCACCGGAAACCCCGGCCAGGCCAACTACGCCGCCGCCAACACCTACTTGGATGCCCTCGCCGCCCACCGCAGGGCCGGTGGTCTCGCGGGCACCTCGCTGCTCTGGGGAGCCTGGGAACAGTCCGGCGGCATGACAGCCGGACTCAGTGACACCGACCAGCGCCGGATGGCCCGCTCCGGACTGCTCGCCCTGAGCCCGGAACGCGGACTCGCCCTCTTCGACACAGCCATCGGCGCGGACACCCACGCCGTGGCACCCGTCGCCCTGGACACCGGTGTGCTGCGCAAACAGGCCGAGGCAGGCACCCTGGCGCCCGTCTTCCGGGGCCTGGTGCAGGCGCCCGTCCTGCGCCGCGCCGCCCCGGCCGCCCCGGGCACCGCCGGCACCCCCGGGCTCGCAGAACGGCTGGCCCCACTCACCGACACGGAGCGCGACCGCCTGCTCCTGGACCTCGTGCACAGCCACACCGCGACCGTTCTCGGGCACGGCTCGCCGGACTCCCTCGGCGCCCAACGCACCTTCCGTGAACTCGGCTTCGACTCCCTCACCGCCGTGGAACTGCGCAATGGCCTCGGCGCCGTCACCGGTCTGCGGCTGCCCGCCACCCTCGTCTTCGACCACCCCACACCCCAGGCCGTGGCAGCGCTGCTGCGCGCGGAACTCGCCCCGCCCGAGGCATCGCCGGCCCAGGACGCACTGGCCATCGTCGACGGACTGGCCCGCTCGCTCGCCGAGGTCCCTGCGGACGACCCCGACCGCCGACACCTCGACGACCGGCTGCGGTCGCTCCTGGACGCCTGGCGCACGCCGCAGGACGAGAACACCGTCAACGATCTCGCACGGGCCACAGACGACGACCTCTTCGCCATGGTCGACGACGGATTCCGTCCCTCCTGAACCCTTCTTTCCACCCCGGCCTTCCTGACCGGTTCTCCTGTCCCGGCCTTACCGAGCCGGCCGGAGAGCCGGTACGACCCCCCGAGGAAGTGACGCACGCATGTCGAGCACATCCGCCACGCCCGGTACGGCCATGGAGAACAAACTCCGCGACTACCTCAGGCGCGCCATCGCCGACGCCCGCGAACTGCGTGAGCGGCTCCGGGAGACGGAGGAACGGGCCCGCGAGCCGATCGCCGTCACCGGCATGGCGTGCCGGTTCCCCGGAGGGGTCGAGTCCCCCGAAGACCTGTGGCGCATGGTGGCCGACGGGGTGGACGCGATCTCTGGATTCCCCGAGGACCGGGGCTGGCCGATCGAGGAACTGTACGAGGAGGCCGGAGGCATCGCCTCCTCGGCCACCCTGGAAGGCGGGTTCCTCCGTGACGCCGCCGGGTTCGACGCGGAGTTCTTCGGTATTTCGCCGCGTGAGGCGTTGGCGATGGATCCGCAGCAGCGGTTGTTGCTCGAGGTGTCGTGGGAGGCGGTGGAGCGGGCGGGTGTGGATCCGTTGTCGTTGCGCGGCAGCCGCACCGGTGTCTTCTTCGGTGGCGGTTCGGAGGATTTCGTCGGGTTGCTCGCCATGGGCCACGACTCCGAGGAGAGCCCGTCGCTCACCGGCATGACCAGCAGTGTCATGTCCGGTCGGGTGGCGTACACCCTGGGCCTGGAGGGCCCGGCACTGACCGTCGACACCGCCTGCTCCTCCTCTCTGGTCACCCTCCACCTCGCCGTGCAGGCGCTGCGGTCCGGCGAGTGCGACCTCGCGCTCGCGGGCGGTGTGACGGTTATGTCGACTCCGGGTATCTTCCCCGAGTTCGCCCGGCAGGGCGGGCTGGCCTCCGACGGGCGGTGCAAGGCGTTCGCGGACGCGGCCGACGGCACCGGCTGGGGCGAGGGCATCGGTGTGCTGATGGTGGAGCGGCTCTCGGACGCCCGTCGCAACGGACATCCCGTGCTGGCCGTCGTCCGCGCCTCCGCCGTGAACCAGGACGGTGCCTCCAACGGAATGACGGCCCCCAACGGGCCCTCCCAACAGCGTGTGATCCGGGAGGCGTTGGCGGGAGCGGGGTTGTCGGCCGCTGATGTGGACGCGGTGGAGGCCCATGGCACGGGCACCAGGCTCGGGGATCCGATCGAGGCGCAGGCCCTGCTGGCGACGTACGGTCAAGGACGCCCGCAGGAAAGGCCGTTGTGGGTCGGCTCCATCAAGTCCAACATCGGCCACACGGTCGCCGCAGCGGGCGTAGGCGGTGTGATCAAGACGGTCATGGCACTTCGGCACGGCGTCCTGCCGCGGACGCTGCACGTGGACGAGCCCACACGGCAGGTCGACTGGGCTGCGGGTGCGGTGGAGTTGTTGACCGAGGAGCGGGTGTGGCCGGTGACGGGGCGTCCGCGGCGTGCGGGTGTGTCGTCGTTCGGTATCAGCGGGACCAACGCCCACATCATTCTGGAGCAGGGCGACGACGACTCCCCGACCGGAGGCGATGACCAAGGACCGGTTCCCTGGGTTCTCTCGGCACGCGACGCGACAGCCCTGCCCGCTCAGGCGGCGAAGCTCCTCACCCATCTCACCCAGCATCCGGACGTTCCCTTGAGTGACATCGGTTACTCCTTGGCGTCGTCGCGGGCGGTGTTGGGGCATCGGGCGGTGGTGGTCGGTGGTGGGCGTGGGGAGTTGTTGC
>NZ_JAAGLU010000819.1 GCF_010550245.1 Streptomyces sp. SID12501 | reverse complement strand
TGTCGGCGTAGAGGAAGTCGGTCAGCTGCCAGACGAGGAGCCCGAGCGCGACGAGCCCGCAGTCGCGGATCCCGCGCCCGCTCGCGTACCGGCGCAGGCCCGCGACGAGCAGCACCGCCCAGCCGCCCACCAGGGCGGTGAGCCCGATCAGTCCCTGTTCGCTGAGGATCAGCAGGTACATGTTGTGCGGGGACAGCAGCGGTTGGCGCAGGTAGGCCTGTCCGGCGCCGGCGGTGTCGCTGCCCGAGGACAGGCCGAGCGAGGAGTGTCCGTCGCGGTGGGCGGGGAAGCCCTTGAGGCCCACGCCCGCGGCGGGCCGTTGGCGCCACATCGACCCGGCGGCCGCCCACATCGTGTAGCGGTCGGTCACCGACTGGTCGGGGGCGCTGGAGACCTGGGTGATCGAGGTCAGCCGCT
>NZ_JAAGLU010000818.1 GCF_010550245.1 Streptomyces sp. SID12501 | reverse complement strand
GTCGCCGTTCGGCCGCACCGTCACGCTGCTCGACGACGCGGCGGCCGTCCCGGCGCCGGCGGTCTCGACGACCGCACCGACGACCGTCAGCGGCCCACGCTCGGCGAACGGGTTGGTGGACCCCTCGAGCACCTGGACCGTCGACTCGCGGCCCTGCACGGCGTCGTCGACGACGAAGTCGCGCACGGTCGCGGTCTTGCGCGAGCTCGCGATGACCTTGAGGTCGACGCCGACGTCCATGACGCCGCTGCGGCCGTACGTCAGCTGCAGGTCGAGCCGGCCGGTCGTGCCCTTGGGCGTCGTGGCGTCGGCCGCGACGCGCAGCTCCGACCCCTCGAGGGTCGCGCTGAACCCGGCCGGCACACCGGCCACGAGCCGGTAGCCGTAGCGCTCGCCGGTCGCCCCGGAGCCCTGCTC
>NZ_JAAGLU010000817.1 GCF_010550245.1 Streptomyces sp. SID12501 | reverse complement strand
GACGCCGGGCCGGAGCGGTACGGAACGTTCCGTACACCGGTTTTCCGGTACGGCGCGGATCGCCCGGGTCGGCCAGCGTGACGCGGTAGTGCACCTGCTCACCCGCCGGAAGGCCGTACAGGGGAGTGGTGCCGGTGAAGTCGCTTCCCGGGCCGATCAGCGGCCCGTACCAGCTCCGGGCCCGGCGGAAGGACTCGGTCGCCGAGGTCTCCACCAGCATCCGGGCGGGCCGGTCCGACCGTACCCACACCAGCGCCGAGGAGGCGGTGACGCTCCCCACCTGCACCCCCCACGCCGCCTCCGGCCGCCCCGCCAGGGCCAGGGCAGGAGCCGAAGCGGCAGCCGCGGGAAGGGCCGCCGCAGGGACGAGCAGTGAGCCGCGCAGAACGGTACGACGGCCGGGCGAGGGGATACGCGG
>NZ_JAAGLU010000816.1 GCF_010550245.1 Streptomyces sp. SID12501 | reverse complement strand
CCGCGCGGATCCGCCCGTCGGCGACCGCGCCCGAGCTGCTGCGCAACTTCTGCATCATCGCGCACATCGACCACGGCAAGTCGACGCTCGCCGACCGCATGCTGCAGCTCACGGGCGTCGTCGAGGCGCGCGCCATGCGCGCGCAGTACCTCGACCGCATGGACATCGAGCGCGAGCGCGGCATCACGATCAAGTCGCAGGCCGTGCGCATGCCGTGGGAGCTCGACGGCACGCCGTACGCGCTCAACATGATCGACACGCCCGGCCACGTCGACTTCACGTACGAGGTCTCGCGCTCGCTCGCCGCGTGCGAGGGCGCCGTGCTGCTCGTCGACGCCGCGCAGGGCATCGAGGCGCAGACGCTCGCGAACCTCTACCTCGCGCTCGAGAACGACCTGCAGATCATCCCCGTTCTCAA
>NZ_JAAGLU010000815.1 GCF_010550245.1 Streptomyces sp. SID12501 | reverse complement strand
GACGGGCGCGGCGCCTTCGGTGAGCTCGTCCTCCAGGAAGCGCTCGGCGGTCAGGTCGGGGCGGTGCAGGTAGCCGCGCGCCAGCTGGACGCCGGATATGTACAGCTCGCCGATCTCGCCGACGCCGATGGGCGACAGGTTCTTGTCGAGGATGTGGTACTCGGTGCCGTTGACGGGGCTGCCGAGGGATATGGACTGCGGTCCCTCGTCCAGGGCGGCCGGGTCGACGGTGTACGAGGAGGAGTTGATGGTGCACTCGGTCGGCCCGTACAGGTTGATCAGGGCGCGGCCCGGCATCTCCTGCGTGGCCTGGGTCGCCAGGACGCGGGACAGGGCCTCGCCACCGCTGAAGATCTGCTGCAACGAGGTGCAGGTGGGGAACTTCTCCGTGTCGATGAGGCCCTGGAGCAGCGTCGGG
>NZ_JAAGLU010000814.1 GCF_010550245.1 Streptomyces sp. SID12501 | reverse complement strand
TCCTCCGGTGGCGGCGGCCAGACCGAAGACCCGTGGGCGACGCCCGCGGGCGGGTCCGGCGGCGGCTACTCCGACGAGCCCCCGTTCTGATCGGCGCCTCGCACACCTGATTCTCATCCCCGAGCACGGCAACGCTCGGGGCTCCACAGACAAGGAGCACCACGATGGCCAAGCCCGTCGTCCGCAAGCCCAAGAAGAAGCAGAACCCCCTCAAGGCCGCCAAGATCGAGACGGTCGACTACAAGGACACGGCTCTGCTCCGCAAGTTCATCTCCGACCGCGGCAAGATCCGCGCGCGTCGCGTGACCGGCGTCTCCGTCCAGGAGCAGCGCCAGATCGCCCGTGCGGTGAAGAACGCCCGTGAGATGGCCCTCCTGCCGTACTCGTCGTCGGCCCGCTGAGAAAGGACTGACCCATG
>NZ_JAAGLU010000813.1 GCF_010550245.1 Streptomyces sp. SID12501 | reverse complement strand
GCGGCCCGCCGGTGCCCCGGTTCACCGAAATCCCCCGGTGGGGGCAACAACCACCCGGACGTGATCCCCGGGCCGCGGTGCTGACGAACGGAGTTTCGCACGGCGGCCGGCACCTGTGCGAGGGTGATCGTTCGAAAGGAGATCATCATGCGCAGACCGAGCGTGCCGGAGGACCTCGATCCCGCCGGGCGACTGTGGGCGAGGGCCGTGACGTTCGCCGTGCTGGCCGCCGCACGGGGCGATCACGAGGAGTACTGGCTGGACGAGGACGGGGTCTCGGGCGAGAACGGCAGCGGTTCGTTCTGGTGGCGCCTGCGGATGTGCGGCCCCGACCGGGCGGTGTTCTGCGGCCAGGACGCGGACGGCAGCTACACCCATGTCGGCCCGGACCCGCTGGACTTCCTCGCCGGCGGGCCCG
>NZ_JAAGLU010000812.1 GCF_010550245.1 Streptomyces sp. SID12501 | reverse complement strand
CATCTCGTTCGGCGCGGCCTGGAAGAGCACCTTCCGCGAACTCACCCGCACCGGGGAGCTGATGTCGGACCCTTCGCTCCTCATCACCCGGCCCACCGCGACCGACCCCACGCTCGCCCCGCCCGGCAAGCACCTCCACTACGTGCTGGCGCCCTGCCCGAACACCGAGGTCGGGCCGGGCGTACGGGAGTGGCGGGAGCTGGGGCCCCGCTACCGGGACGAGCTGCTGGCCGAGCTGGAGCGCCGCGAGATGCCCGGCCTAGGCGCGGCGATCGAGGAGGAGGGGCTGGTCACACCGGTCGACTGGACCGCCCAGGGGCATGCGGCGGGCACCCCCTTCTCCGTGGCCCACACATTCCCCCAGACCGGGCCCTTCCGCCCGCGCAACCTGGTTCGCGGCACGGTCAACGCCGTCCTC
>NZ_JAAGLU010000811.1 GCF_010550245.1 Streptomyces sp. SID12501 | reverse complement strand
AGATCTCGATCAGCGGGCGGACGTAGGTGTCCAGCTTGTCCTTGGGGCAGTGGTCCGTGTGCAGCGCGACGGTGATGTCGTACTTGGCGGCCACGATGTGCGCGAACTCGGCCAGGGCGGCGGCGCCGGTGACCATGTCCTTGTTGTACTGGCCACCCAGGAACTCCGCACCACCGGTGGAGATCTGGATGATGCCGTCGCTCTCGGCCTCCGCGAAGCCGCGCAGTGCAGCGTGCAGGGTCTGGGTCGAGGTCACGTTGATCGCCGGGTAGGCAAACTTGCCTGCCTTCGCCCGGTCGAGCATCTCGTTGTAGACCTCGGGGGTTGCGATGGGCATGTGTCCGCTCCTTGGATGTGCGGGGAGTGTGCTTATTGCGGGCCCTGACCTGGGGGCGACGTTGCCGTCGTCGCTATCTTT
>NZ_JAAGLU010000810.1 GCF_010550245.1 Streptomyces sp. SID12501 | reverse complement strand
TGCAGGCCCTGCCCGCGCAGGTCGACCAGCAGCGGCCCGAGCCCCACGGTCTCGGGCACGCGCGGCGCGTCGACCATGAGGGCCGCGGCCGGCACCTCGGCGCGCCGGTCGTGCGGCACGGCCATCGCCTTGCGCAGGTGCACGAACCCGGCGACGTCGTCGACCGAGTCCCCGATCACGGGGAACCGCGAGTGCCCGGTCTGGCGCGACAGCGCCATGACGTCGGCGGCGGAGTCGTCGCGCCGCACGACGACGAGCCGTGTGCGGTCCGTCATGACGTCGACCGCCGTGAGCGTCGAGAAGTCGATCGAGTTGGTGAGCAGCGTGGCGGTCGCGGCGTCGAGCGTGCCCTGCTCGGCGGAGCGCCGCACGAGCGACGCGAGCTCGGCCGGGGACCGCGCGCCGGACAGCTCCTCGCG
>NZ_JAAGLU010000080.1 GCF_010550245.1 Streptomyces sp. SID12501 | reverse complement strand
CGAGGGCCGCACCGCGGAGGTGGCCGCGCTCCGGGACCGGCTGCGCACCCTCCTGCCCGCCGCGCTCGTCCCGGCCGTCGTCGAGGTCGTCGCCGCCCTGCCGCTCACCCCCCACGGCAAACGCGACCGGGCCGCCGTCGTGGCCCGCGAGGCGACCGGCGCGGGCGCGGCACCGTACGCGGCCCCGCGCACCGCCACCGAACGGCGGCTCGCCGCTGTCTGGGCCGAGGTGCTCGGCCTCGAACGGGTCGGCGTCGACGACGACTTCCGCGAACTGGGCGGCGACTCGCTGCTCGTGCCGCCGCTGCTGGTCGCCGCCCGCCGCGCGGGTCTCGCTCTCGACCTGACCACCGCCCTGCGCCACCACACCGTCGCGCGGCTCGCCGCCGCCCTGGACCACTCCGCAACCAGCTAGGGAAGGCTGATCCCATGGACGTCCCCCGGGACGTGCGCCACGCGCGCCACCTCATCTCCGTCGACGACCTCACCGACCACGAACTGCACCGCGTCGTCGAACGCGGCGCCGCGTTCTCCGCCGGCCTCGCCGACCCCGTCCGCCCGCTGGACGGCCTGGTCACCGGGGTCTACTTCGCCAAGACCTCCACCCGCACCCGGACCGCCTTCTCCTCCGGCGCGCTGCGCCTGGGCGCCTCCCTCGTCTCCTACGGGCCCGGCGACCTCCAGCTCAACACCGGCGAGACCACCGAGGACACCGGCCGGGTGCTGTCCGGCATGCTCGACGTGCTGGTGGCCCGCACCGCGGGACCGGAAGAGGAACTGCGCGGCTGGGCGAGCCAGCATCGGATGGCCGTCGTCAACGCCATGAGCGCCCAGGAGCACCCCACCCAGGCGCTGACCGACCTGACCACCCTGCTCCGGCACTTCGGCCGCATCGACGGCCTGCGCGTCCTCTACGCCGGAGAGGGCAACAACACCGCGGCGGCCCTCGCCCTGGCCCTCAGCCGCTACCCCGGCGTCCACCTCGACCTGCGCACCCCGCCCGGCTACGGGCTCACCGCGTCCGTCGCCGCGCGGGCCGCGGCCCACGCCGTCCGCAGCGGCGCCCGGATCACCGAGCGGCACGACATGGCCGCCCTCGCGGGGGCGTACGACGTCATCTACACCAGCCGCTGGCAGACCACCGGCACCAGCAAGCCGGACGCGGACTGGCGGGAGATCTTCGCGCCGTTCCAGGTCGGCCCGTGGCTGTGGGACGGCTCGCCCCGCGCCGTCTTCATGCACGACCTGCCGGCCCACCGCGGCGAGGAGGTCACGGCGGACGTCCTGGACGGCCCGGCGAGCATCGCCTTCGCGCAGGCCACCAACAAGATGCACAGCGCCATGGCGGTCCTGGAGCACGTGCGCGCCCCGCTGACGGCCCGGGTGCCCGAGATCGCTGCCGCCCGATGAGCGGCACCACGCGTCCGGCCACGGACCCCTCGGAAGTGCCGTGGCTGATGGCGGAGGAGACGCGCGAAGGGAGCGGGAGCAGAGTGGGTACGGACACCGGGGCGCCCGAGCCGACACCAGGGCCCGCACCGGAGCCGGCGACCGCCGAGTCCGCGCCCCAGCACCTGCCCCTGCGCCGCAACCGGGACTTCACCCTGCTGTGGGGCGGCGCCGGGCTGTCACTGCTGGCCGGGCGGGCGACCGCCGTGGCGTATCCGCTGACCGTGCTGTGGGCCACCGGATCGCCGGGGGACGCCGGACTGGTCGGCACCGCGCTGCTGCTGCCCATGCTGCTGATGCAGCTGCCGGGCGGGGTGCTCGTCGACCGCTACGACCGGCGGCGCATCATGATCGGCGCCGGGCTCGGCCAGGTACTGATCGCCGTCGTGGTGACCGGGCTGCTGCTCAGCGGACGCATCTGGCTGTGGGCGCTGCTGGTCGCCGCGTTCACCGAGGGTGCCCTCGGCGTGCTGCACCAGCTCGCCGAACGGGCCGCTGTGCCGTCCGTCGTCCCCCGCGAACAGCTGCCCGCCGCGCTCACCGGCAACGAGGCCCGCACCCGCGGCGCCGCCATCGCCGGACAGCCGCTCGGCAGCGGACTCGTCGCGCTCGGCGCCTCGCTGCCCTACGCGGCCGCCGCCGTCAGCCAACTGGCCTCCGTCATCTGCCTGTTCGGAGTGAGGGGAGAGCTCCAGCAGAAACGCACCGGACCGCCGGCCCGGCTCGGCACCGAGATCCGCGAGGGCCTGGTGTGGATGTGGCGCCAGCCCTTCCTGCGGGCCGTGATGACCGCCGTAGCCGTCACCAACGTCCTCTTCCAGGGCCTCAACCTGGCCGTGATGGTGGGCATCCAGGAACGGCACGGCACCCCCTTCGAGGTCGGCCTGGTGCTCTCGCTCAGCGGCGTCGGCGGGCTCGTCGGCGCGATCACCGGAGGTTGGTGGAGCACCCGGTTCCCGCTGCGCACCCTGGTCCTGGGCGGACTGCTCGCCTGGACCGCCTTCATGGTCCCGGTCGCCGCCGCCCTGAACACCCCCGTCCTGCTCGGCGCCCTGTTCGCGGCGAGCGGCTACGTCGGCGGCGTCTTCAACGTCGCCGGCGGGGTCCTCCTCGTCCGGGCCGCGCCGGACCAACTGCGCGGTCGTGCCAACTCCCTGGCCAACCTGGTGGGTTCGGGCGCCATGGCGGCCGGGCCGGTCGCCGCCGGCTTCCTCCTGGAGTCCACGGACGCGCTGCGCACCGCCCTCGCCCTCAGCGCCGTCATGGCGCTCACGGCACTGGTGGCGCTGGCCTCGCCCGGCCTGCGCGAGGCGCCGTTCCCCGAGCCGGGTGACACCCCCGCCGACGGCCCCGGGAACACCTCTCGAAAGCGTCCCTGAAACCGCCCGGACACCGGCCCTGACCTGCCAGCTTCCGGTATAGGTCGCCGATAGGGCCGTACGCGAGAGTCGTAGCACCGAACAGCTGGGCCACCGGCCCGCAAACCCGTCCGACACACCCCGTGCATCCGCCCCCTTTGTCAGGAGAACGCGCATGACGCTCAACACCCTGGACCGGAGAAGTGCCCTGCGGGCCGCCCTCGGCGTCGCCGGAGCAACCGCCGCGGCGTCTCTCCTCGGTGCCACGCCCGCCGAGGCCCACGGCCGCCGCCACCCCTCCCTGCCGGAGGTCCCCGGCATGGTCGGCGACCGCTGGGCGAACGAGTTCTGGTACGAGTACGACGAGATGTCGTACTACACCCCGTCCCAGGAGATGAAGGACGCGGTCGGCGCCATCATCACCCCCTTCGGCGGCTTCACCAAGACGTACGACGCGTGGGTCGCGACCCGCACGAGCGGCCGCTACCCGCGCAGCTTCCTCGAGTTGATCCAGCCCAACAAGGCCGCCTTCGAGGTCCTCTCCCGCGAGCAGATCAAGGTCTACGACCGGTTCTACGGCAACGACCCGCAGGGGCTGGTACTCGCCTTCCAGGAGTACGGCCAGGGCACCCTGTTCGACCCGCGCCGCCCGGTCGGCCAGAAGGTCCACATGATGAACTACACGCCGCCGTCGCCCACCCACGCCTACCACCGCTGGCACCCATTCCTGGCCGGCTTCGCGCTCCTGGGCATCGAACGTCGCTACTGGACCCACATCAACCGCCTCGCCGGCACCGCCTGGGAGCTCCAGTCGCTGGCCCAGCCGATCACGGACCGCCCGGACAACCCGCACCTGCCGCGGCACACCGTCCGGCACATCACCGCCAAGTGGCTGTGCCGCGACCGCCAGGAACTCGACACGGCCTTCGACGCGTCGCCCTTCCCGGCCGACCTCGGTAAGTAACCGCCCGTACCGCTCGCATCACCCGCACCGCCCGTGTGCGCGGGCCGGGGCGTCCCCGGCAGCCACCGGCACCATCCGGCCCGGCACCACCTCAGCCCAGGAGGCAGGCTCACCATGCAGGACACTGCCCGATCCCACGGAGACCCCCGTTCCCTCGGCGACTCCCCGCGCGTCGGAGTCTGGCTGGTCGGCGCCCGCGGTTCGGTCGCGACCACCGCCGTCGTCGGGGCGGCCGCCATCGCGGCCGGCCTCGCCTCCGCCACCGGCTGCGTCACCGAGTCCCCGGACTTCACCGCGGCCGCGGACTCCATCCCCGCCCTCGCCGACCTCGTCTTCGGCGGCCACGACGTCGTCGACGTGCCGCTGACGGCGAGGGCCGGCGAGCTGGCCGACGCGGGCGTGCTGCCCGGCGCCCTGGCCGCGGCGGTGCGCCCCGCCCTGGAGGCCGCCGAGCGGGAGATCCGCGACGGCTCCCCGCGCGCCGGGGAACCCCAGTACACCGCCGCCCGGCGGTTCGCCGCCGACATCACCGACTTCCGCACCCGCAACGGCCTGGATCAGGTCGTCGTCGTCAACGTCTCCTCCACCGAGCCGCTGCCCGAGCCCGACCCCGCCTTCCTCACCCTCGCCGACCTCGACAAGGCCCTCGCCGCCAGCACCGGCCTGCTGCCGCCCAGCTCCCTGTACGCCTACGCCGCCTTCCACGCCGGCTGCGCCTACGTCAACTTCACCCCCTCCGCCGGTGCCGCGCTGCCCGCCCTGGAGGAACTCGCCCGGCTGCGCGGGGTCCCGCACGCGGGCCGCGACGGCAAGACCGGCGAGACGCTGGTCAAGAGCGCCCTGGCGCCGATGTTCACGCAGCGCGCGCTCCGGCTGCGCTCCTGGTCCGGTACCAACCTGCTCGGCGGCGGCGACGGAGCCACCCTGGCCGACCCCGCCGCCGCGCGCAGCAAGACCGAGTCCAAGCAGCGCGCCCTGGAGGAGACCGTCGGACACGCCGTCGAAGGCGTCGTGCACATCGACAACGTGCCGGAACTGGGGGAGTGGAAGACCGCCTGGGACCACATCACCTTCGAGGGGTTCCTCGGCGTGCGCATGACCCTCCAGTTCACCTGGCAGGGCTGCGACTCGGCGCTGGCGGCGCCGCTCGTCCTCGACCTGGTCCGGCTCGCCGCGCTGGCCCGCCGCCGCGGGGAGAGCGGGGCGCTGCCCGCGCTCGGCTTCTTCTTCAAGGACCCGGCGGCCTCCTCGGAGCACAACCTGACCCTGCAGTACGGAGCACTGACCGAGTGGGCGGCCATTTCCGCCGAGCCCGCGCGCCGGTCCGAGGTGGCGCGATGATCACCGCGACCGCTGCGCCGCCAGCCGCCGAGGCTTCCGGCGCCTCGGCACCCCGGCAGCCGGGTTCCCGCCGTCTTACCCCGCGTGACCTGACCCGCGGCGTCCGCGACACGCTCACGGCGTGCCGCGCGGCGGCCCGGGCGGCGTCGACGGCGTTCCGGACGGCGTGGGAGACCCCCTCCGGTCCACCCCGCCCCCGGTACGACACCGGGTACCGGCCCCGTTCCGTCGCGGTCCGGCGTCACGCCACGGCGGTCGCCGAGCTGGTACGGGCGCCCGCCGCGCTCACCGTCCCGGGTGACGTACTGGCCGGTGCGCTCAGCGCCGGCCGCCCGGCGGGCGGCCGGACCCTGCTCCTCGCCGCCTCCTCCGTCAGCCTGTACTGGGCCGGCATGGCTCTCAACGACTGGGCCGACCGCGAGGAGGACGCCCGCGAACGCCCCGAACGCCCGGTGCCGTCCGGGCGGATCAGTGCCGGGGCCGCCCTGGGCATCGCCGGCGGGCTCACCGCCGCGGGCCTCGGCCTGGGCGCGCTCGCCGGTGGCCGCCGCGTCCTGCTGCGCCGGACCCTGCCGCTCGCGGCCACCGTGTGGGCGTACGACCTCGGCCTGAAGCACACCCCACTGGGACCCGTCGCGATGGCGGCGGCCCGTGCCCTCGACGTGCTGCACGGGACCGGCCCCACGCCGGCCGGTCCCGCGCTGCGCGCCGCGGCCACGGTCGGCGCCCACACCTGGGCACTGACACGCCTCAGCCGCCACGAGGTGAACGGCACGGCGGGCCGCGAGCCCCTGTTGTCCCTGGCGGCGACGGCGGCGGTGACCCTGGCGGCGACGGCCGGCATATTACGAGCCCCCGAGCGTCAGCGCCCCAACACCGCGTCCGCCGCGGCGCGGCAGGCATCGAGCGGCCCGCCGGACACCACGTTGGCCGGGGCGCGTCACCTCCTCCTCGGCTCCGCCGCGCGGTCGGGCCCCGGCATCGGAACCGACGCGCCACGGCCGCCCGGCCGCTCCATCGCCGTGACCGTCCTGACCGCCACCGTCTACGCGGTCACCTGCGCCCGCGCCCAGTGCGCCGCCCTGCGCGACCCGGACGCCGCGCGGACCCGGGCCGCCGTAGGCGCCGGCATCCACGCCCTCCTGCCCCTCCAGGCCGCCCTCGTCTCCCGCACCGGCTCTCCGAAGCTCGCCGCCCTGCTCGCCGCGGTCCTCCCTCAGGCAGCCCGCCTCGCCAGGAAGGTGTCCCCGACGTGACAGCCCACCAGGGCCCCGAGCCCGGCACCCACCCGCCACAGGCGGAACCCCGCGTGACCGCGGCCGACCCCGACCCGGCTGTCACTGATGCCGACGTGGCAGCGACCGACGCCCGCCCGGGCACGCCCGACGCCGATCCGGTCGCACCCGACGCTGCCTCGGGCGCGGCAGAAACCGCCCCGGCAGTGGCCGACACCGTCCCGGCTGTGGCTGACGCCCGCCCGGGCACGTCTGATGCTGATCCGGTCGCACCCGACGCTGCCCCGGGCGCGGCAGAAACCGTCCCGACTGTGGCTGACGCCCGCCCGGGCACGTCTGATGCTGATCCGGTCGCGACCGACGCCGTCCCGGCAGTGACCGACGCCAGTCCGGCAACTGACTTTGCTCGTCCGGCTGTTGCCGATCCTGGCCCGGCTGCGGCCGTCAAAGGCCCGGCTGTCGCCGACTTTCGTCCGGCTCCCGCCGATACCCGCCCGGCAACCGACGACGCTCGTCCGGCTCCCGCCTATCCCCGCCCGGCTGCGGCCGTCCAAGGCCCGGCTGTCGCCGATCCCCGCCTGGCAGGGGCCGATTCCCGCCCGGCGGGAGCCGACCCCCGTCCGGCTCCCGCCGACCCGCACCCGGCGCAAGCGGAGCGCCTCCGCTTCGCCTACGGCACCAACGGCTTCGCCGATCACCGGCTCACCGACGCCCTCGCGGTCCTCGCCGACCTCGGGTACGACGGGGTCTCGCTCACCCTCGACCACCAGCACCTCGACCCGTACGCTCCTGGCCTGGCGGCCCGCGTCCGGGACGCCGGGCGGGCGATCCGGCGGGCCGGACTGGCCGTGGTCGTGGAGACCGGGGCGCGCTATCTGCTCGACCCGATGCGCAAGCACCGGCCGACGCTGCTGAGCGCCGAGCCCGAGGGGCGGGCCGCCCGGCAGGAGCTGCTGCGGCGCGCGATTGTCATCGGGGCCGAACTGGGCGCCGAGGCCGTGCACTTCTGGAGTGGCACGCCCGACCCCGGCACCACCCGGGACGAGGCGTGGCGGCGGCTGGAGGAGGGCTGTACGACGGCCCTTGCCGACGCCGAGCGGGCCGGGGTCCGGCTCGCGTTCGAGCCCGAGCCGGGCATGCTCGTCGCCGACCTGGCCGGGTACCGCAGGCTGTTGCGGGCGCTGGGCACACCGGACCGGCTGGGGCTGACCCTGGACATCGGGCACTGCCGGTGCCTGGAGCCGTACCCGGTGCGGCGGTGCGTCGAGCTGGCCGCCGACCGGCTGGCCCACGTACAGATCGAGGACATGCGGCGGGGTGTGCACGAGCACCTGCCGTTCGGGGCGGGCGAGATCGACTTCCCGCCGGTCCTCGACGCGCTGCGCGCGGCCGGCTACTGCGGCCTGGTCTCCGTGGAGCTGCCCCGGCACAGCCATGCCGCGACGGCGACGGCCCGCCACAGCATCGAGTTCCTGCGCGCCGCGGCGGCCCGTCCCGCCGTACCCGCGCCCCGCATGCCCCGTGCGCCCGCACGTCTCTCGAAGGAGGTCACACCGACATGACCGCACCCACACTGACGCAGGCGCCCGAGGCCGTCCATGATGCCCTGACCGTGCGCACGCTGAGGGAGTCCCTGCTGTCCGTCCTCTCCCCGGACCAGCGGAACCGTTTCGTCCGGGACACCGCCGCCGTTGCCGAACAGGGCGCCACCGCCCTGGACACCCGCTTCCCCGCGGCCGGCCGGTACTACGGACGCGGCCCGCTGCCCGGCTGGGCCGACTGGAGCGTGGAGGACGGCATCCGTACCGTCCTGATGCTGCGGCTGCCGGCGCAGGGCGGCGATCTGGCCGCGGAGGCGGCCGCCCGGTACGGCGGCGGCGACGCCGCCGAACGCCGGGGCGTCCTGCGCGCCTTGCCGTTCCTGCGCATCGGCGCCGCCGGGCTGACGATCACCGACGACGCGCTGCGCACCAACGACACCCGGCTGATCTCGGCCGCGCTCGGCCCGTACGCGCGCGTCCACCTGGACCAGTACCGCTGGCGCCAGGCAGTACTGAAGTGCCTGTTCACCGGTATCCCGCTGCACCGGGTCGCCGGGCTGCACGAGCGCCGTGACGTCGAACTCGCCCGCATGGCGCAGGGGTTCGCCGCCGAACGGCGGGCCGCCGGCCGGACCGTACCGGCCGACCTGTGGCTCGTCGCGACGCAGGAAGCCGCGTACGTCATCGCGGACCAAGCCCCGCACGACGCCTGACCTCACCCACCCCGAGCGGAAGCCACGGCCATGCGCATCTTCGATCCCCACATCCACATGACGTCCCGTACGACGGACGACTACAAGGCGATGCACGCCGCGGGCGTCCGGGCTCTGGTGGAGCCCGCGTTCTGGCTCGGCCAGCCCCGCACCCACCCGGCGAGCTTCACCGACTACTTCGACTCGCTGCTGGGCTGGGAGCCCTACCGGGCCGCCCAGTTCGGCATCCGCCACTACTGCACGATCGGCCTGAACCCCAAGGAGGCCAACGACCCGCGCTGCCTGCCGGTCCTCGACCTGCTGCCGCGCTACCTCGCCAAGGACGGCGTCGTCGCGGTCGGCGAGATCGGCTACGACACCGTCACCGACGCCGAGGAACTCGCCTTCGCCCGGCAGCTGGAACTCGCCGCGGAGCACGGCCTGCCCGCCCTGGTGCACACCCCGCACCGCGACAAGGAGGGCGGCACCCGGCGTTCCCTGGACGTGGTCCGCGCCTCCGGCATCGACCCGGCCCTGGTCGTCCTGGACCACCTCAACGAGATCACCGTCGGCGAGGTCGCCGACAGCGGCTGCTGGATGGGCTTCTCCATCTACCCCGACACCAAGATGACCGCCGAGCGCATGGTCGCCGTCCTGAAACGGTTCGGCACCGAGCGCGTGCTCGTCAACTCGGCGGCCGACTGGGGCCACAGCGACCCGCTGCTGACGCGCGCCACCGCCGACGCGATGCTCGCCGCCGGCTTCGACGAGGACGACGTGGACCGGGTCCTGTGGCGCAACCCCGTCACCTTCTACGGGCAGTCGGGCCGACTGGACCTCGACGGATACAACGACACCCAGGCCGCCGGCCTGTTCGCGGGCAACTCCGTCGCCCGCGGTGGGAGCTGAGGACCCCTCATGCGCTTTCGACACCCTGACGGCACCACCGTCCACCTGGCGTACTGCACCAACGTGCATCCCGCCGAGACCCTCGACGGCATCGTCGGCCAGCTCGCCGCGTACGCCGAACCGGTGCGCGTCGCCGCCGGCGCCCGGCTGATCGGCATCGGCCTGTGGCTACCCGCCGAGACGGCCGGCGCGCTCGCCGCCGACCCGGCCGGCGTGGCCCGGCTGCGCCGCGAGCTGAGCACCCGCGGCCTGGAGACGGTCACCCTCAACGGCTTTCCCTACCGTGGCTTCCACGCTCCCGTCGTCAAACGGGCCGTGTACTACCCGGACTGGTCGGAACCGGCCCGCCTGGAGTACACCCTGAACCTGGCCCGGGTGCTCGCCGGACTGCTGCCCGACGGCATCTCGCGCGGCTCGATCTCCACTCTGCCGCTGGCCTGGCGCACCGTATGGACCTCGGCCCAGCGCACCACAGCGGCTCGGCAACTGGACGCGCTCGCAGAGGGGTTGAAGCAGATTGCCGCCGACACCGGCAAGACCGTACGGGTCGGCATCGAACCGGAGCCCGGCTGTGTGGCGGAGACCACCGAGCAGGCCGTCGAAGCGCTGGCCGGCACCGACCCGCAGTGGATCGGCGTCTGCCTCGACGCCTGCCACCTCGCCGTCGCCCACGAGGAACCGGCCGCCGCGCTGGCCCGACTGAGCGAGGCGGGCATCCCGGTGGTCAAGCTCCAGGCGTCCACCGCGCTGGAGGTCCCCGACCCTGCGGAGAGCTCCGTACGCGAGATGCTGGCGCCCTTCGCGGAGCGGCGGTTCCTGCACCAGACCAGGGAGGCGGGCCCGGACGGGGCGCTGCTGGCCTGCGACGACCTGGGGGCCGCGCTCGCCGGCGCGCTGCCGGGCCGGGCGCCCTGGCGCATCCACTACCACGTGCCCCTGCACGAGGAGCCCCCGCCACCGCTGGCCAGCACCCGCGAGGTGCTGCGCGCGACCCTGCGGACGCTGTTCGCGGGGGAGCGGGCGGTCACCGACCACGTCGAGGTGGAGACCTACACCTGGTCCGTGCTGCCCGGCCACCACGACGACGCCCTCGTGACCGGACTGGCCGCCGAGATGACGTGGATGCGCAGCGAGCTGCTGGCCCTGGGTCTCACGCAGGTGACGTCGTGACCGGCGACCGGACGGGCCGGCAGGTCGCCGTACTGTGCACGGTCGGCCTGACCCGGCGGCTGCTCGATGAGATGCCGCACGTGCGCTCGGTCGGCGAACAGGGCTTCACCGCCCGCCTGGACACCGTCTTCCCGGCCGTCACCGCGACCGTGCAGGCCACCTTGACCACGGGATCGCTGCCGCGCGAGCACGGGGCGGTGGCCAACGGCTGGTACCACCGCGACCAGGGCGAGGTCATGATGTGGCGCCAGCACAACGGGCTGGTGCACGGCGAGAAGGTCTGGCAGGCGGCCCGCCGCCGCGACCCGGAGCACTCCACCGCCTACCTGTGCTGGTGGTGGGCGATGGGCGCCGACGTCGACACCGTCCTCACCCCCCGCCCCGTCTACCATCACGACGGCCGCAAGTCCCCGGACTGCTACACCGTCCCGGCCTCCCTGCGCGACGAACTCACGGTCGCACAGGGCGACTTCCCGCTCTTCCAGTACTGGGGCCCGACCGCGTCGATCGCCTCCACCCGCTGGATCGCGGGCGCCGCCCGGTATGTCATCGACCGCCGGCGCCCCGACCTCACCTTCATCTACGTCCCGCACCTCGACTACGACCTCCAGAGGTACGGCCCCGACAGCCCGCAGGCCGTCCGCGCCGCCCGGGAGACCGACGCGGCCCTCGCCCCGCTCCTCGCCGACCTGCGGGAGCGCGGCACGACGGTGGTCGCGCTGAGCGAGTACGGCATCACCGCGGTGAGCCGGCCCGTCGACATCAACCGCGCCCTGCGCCGCGAGGGACTGCTCTCGGTCCACACCCAGCGCGGCATGGAGTACCTCGACCCGCACACATCGCGGGCGTTCGCCGTCGCCGACCACCAGGCCGCGCACGTCTACGTCGCCGACCCCGCCGACGTTCCGCGGGTGCGGGACGTGCTGAAGGCACTGGACGGTGTCGACGAGATCTGGGACCGCACCCAGCAGGCCGACCACGGCATCGACCACCCCAACTCCGGGGAGCTGGTGGCGGTCTCGGAACCGGACGCCTGGTTCACCTACTACTACTGGCTCGACGACGCCCGCGCACCCGACTTCGCGCGCGGCGTC
The DNA here is from genome assembly GCF_010550245.1 of Streptomyces sp. SID12501. Taxonomy (GTDB): domain Bacteria; phylum Actinomycetota; class Actinomycetes; order Streptomycetales; family Streptomycetaceae; genus Streptomyces. The sequence goes on along the minus strand of NZ_JAAGLU010000080.1, from coordinate 2,166 downwards.
GACATCCACCGCAAGCCGGGCTACGACCCCGCCGAGCTCTTCTTCGACCCGTCGATCCCGGCGGTGAAGGCGAAGGCGGCACTGACCGTGCTGCGGAAGAAGGCCGGGATGCGCGCACCGCTGACCGTGGTGCCGCTCGATCCCGGCCTGGTCAGGGGCAGCCATGGACGGCTGCCCTCGGACGACCGGGACGGGCCGCTGCTGCTGTGCTCCGACCCGGTCCAGGAACGGGACCGCTACCACGCCACCGAGGTGAAGGAACTCCTCCTGCGCCTCAACGGACTGGCCTGAGACCGGCCGTGACGAGAAGAGAGGAGGAGGAATGGCATCGCTACCGACCCAGGCCGCCGCGCACATCGATCACGCGGCGGACATCAGTGACGTGTACGTGCCGGAGACAGCACGCACGGCGGTGGCCCGGCTCGAGGGGAACGGTGCGGCACACGTGTGGTGGTGGCCGCTGGACGAGGCCGTGGACCCGGTCGACTTCGCGCTGCTGGACGAGGGGGAACGGGCTCGTGCCCGCCGCTTCCACGCGGCGCGGGACGCGGCGGCGTTCACGACCACCCGGGCCGGCGCGCGCCGGGCGGTGGCGGAACTGCTGGGTGTGGCCCCGCAGTCCGTCCGCTTCGGCCGGCGCATCTGCCCGGGCTGCGGCGACGCCGAACACGGTCCGCCCGCGGTCGTCCGGCCGCCGGTCGCGCTCGCGGTCAGCCTGTCCCGCACCACGGGCTGCGGTGTGCTGGCGGTCCGGGCGGGCGACTGGGTGGGCGTCGATGTGGAGGCGTACCGCACGGTGGAGTCCGAGGCACTGGCGGAACTGGTCCTGACGCCGAACGAACGCGAACAGGTCCTGTCCTTCGCCGAGGGCCCGGAGCGCACCAGAACCTTCCACCGGGCCTGGACCCGGAAGGAGGCGGTCGTCAAGGCGGTCGGCCTGGGCCTGATGGGCATGCCGCTGAACACCCTGGACGTGAACCCGTCCACGGACGGCCCGCTGACCGTGCGTCACGTGCACCGCGACCGCGCCACGACCTGGCACGTCGAGGACCTGCACCTGCCGGGTCCCTGGTCGGCCTCCCTGTCCCGCCCGTCCGCCGGCCCGCTGGGCCCGATCCACGTCCATCCGCCCGCCTGACCCCCGTATCGACCCGTCGGTACGGGACCGGCCCGGGGAGCGTCCCCCGGCTCCCGGGGCACCGCGGTTCCCGGCCCCCGGCCCTCCCCGGCGGAGGCCGGGAACCATCCCGGTCGGAATACCCCGTGAGGGAGAGACGATGACCCGCACCACCGGCACCGGCAGCCCGGTCCTGACCCCGCTCCCCGAACCCCCGCCGGCCCGCAAGAGCCCCCCGCACACCCCGCTCCCCGGCGCCGCCCTGATCGGCGGCGGACTCGCCGCGGCCGGCACCGCCCTGTTGACCGGCGTGCTCGCCGCGGGCGCCCTGCGCGACTTCCTGGACCGAATGGCCGGCGTCATCGCCCTGGTCGCCCTGTCCGCGGCCGTCATGCTCGGCCTGGCCACCGCCCTGCGCGGACTGCTGCCGCCCCCGGTCCGCTCGCACGCGCAGCGCCTGCACCGCGTGGCCGGCGCGGTGGGCGTCGGCGCGCTGCTGACCCACATCGGTGTGAAGGTGGCGGGCGGCCGGGTGGATGCCGCGACCGCCGTGCTCGGCTGGGGCAGCGGCGACGCCCTGGTCGGCCTGGGCACCCTCGCCTGCCATCTCTTCCTGCTCGCCCTCGCCACGGGCATCTGGCGCGGCATCTTCGCGTCACGCCACTGGGTCCGCCCGTTCCGCATCCTCCACGGAGCCTCCTACGCCGCCTGGGCCGCCGCCATGATCCACGGCCTCACAGCAGGCCGCCCCCCGGCCCCCTGGGTCATAGCCGCCTACACGACAAGCGCCGCAGCGGTAACAGCAACCCTGATCCTCCGCCGGGCCCGATCCCGCACCTGACAGGAACGCAGCCGACCCCGACAACGGCGCCCCACCGGTCCGGCCGAAGGCCGTCACCGGCGAGGCGCCGCAGCCGGTCCGCGTAGCGGCCGCCCCGGCAGCCCGGACCGTGCCGGCGTCCGTGCCCCGGCCGCGGTCACCGGTCAGGCGTACTGCGCGGGTCGCGGGGCCGGATCGCGTACGCCGCGGGCGGTACGGCGTACGCGGT
>NZ_JAAGLU010000809.1 GCF_010550245.1 Streptomyces sp. SID12501 | reverse complement strand
CCTCCACACTGCCTATGTGTTCAGCAGTGGGTGACAGCCCGTGACGACTGCCGGGTTTCCCCATTCGGACACCCCCGGATCAAAGCTCAGTTGGCAGCTCCCCGGGGCCTATCGCGGCCTCTCACGTCCTTCATCGGTTCCTGGTGCCAAGGCATCCACCGTGTGCCCTTAAAAACTTGGCCTACAGATGCTCGCGTCCACTGTGTAGTTCTCAAGCAACGACCAGCCACCCATCACCCCACCAGACAAGCTGACGAGTTCACTGGGGCCGGCATCGCGAAGACAAGACCTTACGGCCGTGCCCTCAGATACCCAACAACGTGCCAGGCACCAGACCTCTTCCGAATTCTCTTTCCACGCCGAAGCAGTACTTGAGAACCATCAGATCGTCTGGCGCCGAATAATCAACGTTCCACCCA
>NZ_JAAGLU010000808.1 GCF_010550245.1 Streptomyces sp. SID12501 | reverse complement strand
TGCTCCATGGCCTTCTTCTTCCTTGCCGATTCCGGCGGTGCGGGCCGACTGCCCGCACCGGTGGTGCCGAGGGGCCGGGGGCTTCTCGCCCGGCCGGGCCCGCCTGCCCGTCCCTTTCTCGGGGCGGGAGTCATCGAGGGGCAGGAGTCTGAGGGGCGGCCGGGTTCGCCTCAAGGACGCACTCGGCCCAGACCCGCTTGCCCCAGGTGAAGGTGTCGGGGCCGGTCTTCTCGGGCAGGGCGGCGACCACCATCAGGCCCCGTCCGTGCTCCTCGTCCGCCTGCGCGGTGCGCGGTGCGGGCTTCGTGGGGGACTTGTCCACGACCCCGATGCGCACCCGGTCCGGGCCGAGACGGGTGATGGTGACCCGGAGGTGGCGGCAGCCGGTGTGCTCGACCGTGTTGGCCACCAGCTCGGAG
>NZ_JAAGLU010000807.1 GCF_010550245.1 Streptomyces sp. SID12501 | reverse complement strand
CGGTCGTGGTGCGTCAGACGTCGCCCGCCTCGTGCACGCAGATCGCGATGTGCGTGCGGTTGTCCGCCGGCAGCTTCTCGAGGATCCGGCTGATGTGCGTCTTCACCGTCGCGACTGTGATGAACAGCTCGGACGCGATCTCGGTGTTCGACAGCCCGCGCCCGATCGCGCGGGCCACGTCGCGCTCGCGCTCGGTGAGCGCGTCGAGCTTCTGGCGCGCGGCCGCGCGTCGTTCGTCGCGCGGCTGGTCGGTGACCGACGCGATGAGCCGGTCGGTGACCGACGGGGACAGGGTCGTGCGGCCCGCGCCCGCGTCGTGCACGTGCCGCACGATCTCGGCCGGCGGCGTGTCCTTCAGCAGGAACCCCGCGGCCCCCAGGCGCAGCGACCCCAGCACCATCTCGTCGGTTTCGAACGTC
>NZ_JAAGLU010000806.1 GCF_010550245.1 Streptomyces sp. SID12501 | reverse complement strand
GAAGAAGACGACGTCGTCAGAGGGCACTCCCGCGGCGATCGCGCCGAGCAGGTGCGAGATCAGGTGGTCCCGGCGCACCTGTTCCATGTCGACGCCGAAGCGCTCGGCAACAGCCGCCCACTCGTCGTACTGGGAGACCGTCATCGGTTCGCCACGACTCGTCGGTAGGTGGCTCGCATCCGCTGGCGGCCGGCGATCTCCTCGAGCGCGGCGGGGTCGCACTCCGGCCACAGGGCGTCGATAACCTCCTGGGCGTCCAGGTCCTCAGCCCGAGGATCCGCACGCGCGAGGTCGAGCACCGTCTGCTCGGGCGTCGTAACCAGGACCTGGCCGAGCTCGGTTGTCATCGCGATCGCGTCGAGCTCCGCGACGGCACGCGTCACGAAGCGAACCTCGCTCTCGCGATCGGCAAGTCGAAG
>NZ_JAAGLU010000805.1 GCF_010550245.1 Streptomyces sp. SID12501 | reverse complement strand
CCGAGCCCTCCATGTCCTCGAGCGTCACGGCGGCCCACGGGTTGCCCTGCTTGGACATCTTGCGCTGCAGGCTCGTCACGAGCCCCGCCACCACGACGGTCGACCCGTCGGGGCGCGCCTCGTCGGCGTTGAGCGTCGCGATCGAGACGTCGGCCTGCGCGGACAGCACGTGCTCGAGACCCGACAGCGGGTGGTCGGACACGTACAGGCCGAGCATCTCGCGCTCGAACGCGAGCCGCTGCTTCTTGTCCCAGTCGGGCAGGTCGGGGATCGTCACGGCGATGCCGCTGCCGGTCTCCTCGTCGCCGCCCAGCTCGGCGAACAGGTCGAACTGGCCCGTCGCCTCCTTGCGCTTGACGTCGATGACGGCGTCGACCGCCTGCTCGTGGATCAGCAGCAGCGAACGCCGCGCGTGCCCG
>NZ_JAAGLU010000804.1 GCF_010550245.1 Streptomyces sp. SID12501 | reverse complement strand
GGCGCCGCGCTCGTCGCCGGGATGAGCTCGTCGATCTGCGCGATCGAGTAGTTCGAGACGCCGATCGAGCGGGTCAGGCCCTCGTCGCGCGCGCGGCGCAGCTCCTGCCAGACCTCGGGGCTGGCCTGCTTGTGCGGCGGCCAGTGGATGAGCCACAGGTCGACGTGGTCGGTGCCGAGCGCGGCCAGCGACTCGGTGATCGTCTGCCGCTCGCGGCCCGCGTGGTCCGGCGGCAGCTTGGTGGTGACGAAGACGTCGTCGCGGTCGATGCCCACGGTCGCGAGCGCGCGCCCGACCTGCGCCTCGTTGCCGTAGCCCGTCGCGGTGTCGACGTGCCGGAACCCGAGCTGCAGCGCGGCCGAGACGGCGAGCTCCGCGTCGGAGCCCTCCGCCTGCCACGTGCCGAACCCGAGCACGGG
>NZ_JAAGLU010000803.1 GCF_010550245.1 Streptomyces sp. SID12501 | reverse complement strand
GTGAGGGGCCCCAGCGTGACGCCTACTCCCGCGCCGCCGACGTACTGCTCATGTTCGGGTACCGGTCCCCCGCCACCTGGCCCGCGATCGGCTCCAGCAGGTCCAGCTCCTCCGCCGTCAGCGTCAGCCGGGTCGCCGCCACGTTCTCCAGCAGGCGGCTGCGCTTACGGGTGCCGGGGATCGGGACCACGGTCAGGCCGTGCACCTGCGCCCGCTGCTGCACCCAGGCGAGCGCGACCTGCGCGGCCGTCACCCCGCGAGCGGCGGCGATCTTGTGGACCGGCTCCAACAGGGCCGCGTTCGTACGGGCGTTGTCGCCGGTGAAGCGCGGCTGATACTTGCGGAAGTCGCCCTCGGACAGGTCCTTGCCCGCGTCGGTGAAGGCCCCGGTGAGGAAGCCGCGGCCGAGCGGTGAGTAC
>NZ_JAAGLU010000802.1 GCF_010550245.1 Streptomyces sp. SID12501 | reverse complement strand
TACAGGCCGTAGAGCGGGTGCGGCAGGCGCACGCGTAGCCTCCTCGTGGCGGTCGTTCGACGGCGCCCACGGTACTCGCCGGAGGACCTCGCGAGGGCACGGGTCACGTCGACACCGCTACCTACGGACGCGTAACCTACGGTCAAGTAGGTCTCGAGCGACGAAGGCGGCACCCGACGCATGAGCACTCCCCCGGCCCACGACGCGCACCCCGCGTCCCCCGGACGCGACACCCCCGACGAGCCCCGCCGCAGCGACCACCCCGTGTCCCGCGCGGCCGACGCCGTCGTCGACGCGGTCGAGCAGGTCGTCGACGCGGTCAAGCCGCGGCTGCGCGGCTGGATCCACGCGGGCGTCGCGCCGCTCGCGCTCGTCGCGTCGATCGTGCTCGTCGTGCTCTCGCCCACCGCGGCCGGCCG
>NZ_JAAGLU010000801.1 GCF_010550245.1 Streptomyces sp. SID12501 | reverse complement strand
GCGGGCTCGTCCATGACGTCGTCGTGGTACAGGGACGAGATGTGCACCAGTTCGGCGATGACGGCGGCCTGGATCACTCCGTGCCGCCACGGATCCCCGAATTCGGCGCCCAGCAGGACCAGCACCGGACGCATCCGCTTGCCCCCGGCGGAGGCGAGGTGTCCGGTGAGGTCGGCGATCCGGGGGTCCTCCGCGGCACGGGCGCAGTCCTGGAGCCGCTGCTCCGCACCGGCCAGCGCCTCGCCCATGCGGGCCTCGAACTCCGGGTCGTCCAGGCACAGCCGGGCCAGCAGGCCACTGCCCGCCTCCGCCCGATCGGCTATGGCGGTCGATTGCGTCCGAATACGACCCACGAGGAATCCCCCACCTCACGACGGATCGCCATTCGCCATCCGAACGGCGACGCTCCGCGGAACTCT
>NZ_JAAGLU010000800.1 GCF_010550245.1 Streptomyces sp. SID12501 | reverse complement strand
AGCCCCGGCGGACGCTTCCGGCCGGGGCCGCTTTCGGCCGGCCGGAACCCCTGGATCGGCCTCCCACCAGCGGACATGATCGTGTCAACGGCCCGCAGGGGCCGGGGAAACACCGGGTGGTGCGGCCGAAAACGCGTACCCCCGGGCACCGCGCCACTGCGCGTCCGCAGCACATCCACGTCATCATCCCGGGGGATCCGCCATGCCTGCTCGCCGTCGAACCACCGCGCTCGCCTCGCTCACCGCCACCGTCGCCATCGGCGCGTCCGCCGCACTCTCGCTGGGCACCACCTCGGCCTCGGCGGCCAGTGTGGCGACCTGGGACAAGGTCGCCCAGTGCGAGAGCTCGGGCAACTGGAGCATCAACAACGGCAACGGGTACTACGGCGGCCTCCAGTTCTCCGCGTCGACCTGGCGGG
>NZ_JAAGLU010000007.1 GCF_010550245.1 Streptomyces sp. SID12501 | reverse complement strand
TAGATGGGGTAAGGCTCCCAGTAGACGACTGGGTTGATAGGCCAGATCTGGAAGCCCGGTAACGGGTGGAGGTGACTGGTACTAATAGGCCGAGGGCTTGTCCTCAGTTGCTCGCGTCCACTGTGTTGGTTCTGAAACCACGAACAACCCCACCCCTTGTTTGGTCACGGGGGTGGTGCGGTTGATATGTGTTTCACCGTGTTTCGGTGGTCATAGCGTGAGGGAAACGCCCGGTTACATTCCGAACCCGGAAGCTAAGCCTCACAGCGCCGATGGTACTGCAGGGGGGACCCTGTGGGAGAGTAGGACACCGCCGAACAAATATTGCGAAAAGCCCTGTACCGGGTTCACCGGTACAGGGCTTTTCTGCGTTTCCGGCCAATTGTCATTTAGGGTCAAGTTATGCGCTATGACCTCGTCATTTTCGACAACGACGGTGTTCTCGTCGACAGTGAGTCGATCTCCAACACGCTCCTGGCGGCCTATCTCACCGAGCTCGGACATCCGACCTCGTACGAGGACTCCCTTCGCGACTACATGGGGTCCGCCATGCACCGCGTACACGATCTGGTGGAGGAGCGCAGCGGGCGGCGGTTGCCGGACGACTTCGATGACGTCTTTCACGGTCGGGTGTTCGCTGCCTTCGAGCGGGAGCTGGAGCCGGTGGCCGGCGTGGTCGGCGTACTGGAGAAGTTGCGGGCCGACGGAGTGCCGTACTGCGTGGCTTCCTCCGGGAGTCATGAGCGGATTCGGGTGGGGCATCGGACTACCGGGCTTGCGGGGTGGTTCGACGGTGGGCGGGTTTTCAGTGCGCAGGATGTGGGGCGGGGGAAGCCGGCGCCCGATCTGTTTCTGTACGCGGCGGAGCGTATGGGGGTGGCGGCTGAGAGGTGTGTGGTGGTGGAGGACAGTCCGTTGGGGGTGCGGGCCGCTGTTGCCGCCGGGATGGACGTGCTCGGGTTCACCGCCATGACTCCGGCCGAGCGGCTGGTCGGTGCCACTCAACTCTTCGGCAGCATGGACGAGTTGGCTGAGCTGGTTGTGTGAGGTCGGGCACGGGCTGCGGCTGACAATTGTCATCCCCGGGTCTGGACGATCGTTTCTGTTGGCGGGGTGGGTGTGACCGCGAGGCTTGAGGCATGACAACAGTGACGACGAACTCGGCCTCCCTTGGCCGGAGCCTTATGCCCCTGGTCCTCGACGTGGCGGTTCCCGTCGGGTCGTACTACGTGTTCAAGAACGGGCTCGGGATGAGTGCCGTCGCCGCGCTCGGGTGGAGCAGTGCCGTTCCCGCGGTGCGGACCGGGTGGAGTGTGGTGCGGGGGCGGACGGTCAATGCGATGGCCGTGCTCATCCTCGCTGTCAATGTCGTGGGGGTGCTGCTCAGTTTCGTCGCCGGGGATGCGCGGCTGATGCTCCTGAAGGACAGCGGGGTCAGCAGTGTCGTCGGGATCGGGGTACTGGTGTCGGTGCGGCTGGGGCGGCCGATGATGACCGAGGGGATGAAGCCGTTCCTCGTCAGGGGCGATGCCGAGCGTGCCGCCGCCTGGGAGCGGTTGGGCTCCGGGTCCACGCGGTTTCGGCGGGCCGAGCGGATCTTCTCGGTGGTGTGGGGCGTGGCCCTGCTGGGGGAGTGCGTCGCGCGGATCGTGGGAGTCTGTGTCCTCCCCGTCGACACCATGGTCTGGCTCGGCACCCTCGTGATGGTCGGGGCGATGGTGGTGGCCGTTCTCGTCGGCGGTGCGCTTGCCGTTGATCCCATGAAGGGGATGCTCCGAGACGAGGTCGCCCGGTATCGCGATCGCGGCAGCGATGTCATCGTGGCTGGAATTGGCGCCGGTATCGGTACCGGTTGTGCCGGTGTCGTCGCTCAGAGTGCTTAGTGGGGCGTTGTTCATGGGTGATATCAAAGGTGAGCAGAATTCATCTTCCGAATCATCTACCCACGAGTAAGCCGGGGCCCTACGCTCGCCGCCATGACAGATGTGCTGCGGCGCGGCAGGGCCTCGCTGGCGTTCAGCTTTTTTGCCCAGGGTGCTGCCTTCGCGCTGCTCGTGACACGAATCCCGGCCATCCAGGACCGGTACGGCATTTCCGACGGGTTGCTTCCCCTCTTCCTCGCCGCCGTGCCGGTGCTGGCCGGGGTCGGCAGCGTCTGCGCGGAGCAGTTGGTGAAGCGGGTGCCCCCCAGCCTCGTACTGAGGTGGTCGCAGCCCGTCGTACTGCTGGCGCTGCTCGGTGTCGGTGCCGGGGACCATGTGGCCGAGGTCGCTGTGGCCCTGGGGGCGTTCGGGCTGGCCGTCGGTGGGCTCGACGCCTCGATGAACATGCTCGGGGTGAGTCTGCAGCGGGCGTACGGGCGCAGCATCATGCTCGGGTTCCATGCGGCGTTCAGCCTGGGCGGGATCATCGGGGCCTCGCTGGCCTGGGTCGGCGCGCACTGGCATCTCGCCCTCTTCGTGTCCTACCTGCCCGTGGTGGCCGTGATGTTGCCGGCCGCGCTGCTCGGAAGCCGGTGGTACGTCGACGCGAGGGACGGGGGAGGGGCGGAGGCGAAGTCCGGCTCGGAGCCGACTGACGCGGTTCCTGAGGGGGCCGCCTCCGGTGCTCTCGTTTTCAGGATGCTGCTGCCGCTGTGCCTGGTGATGACCTTCGCCTACATCGGGGACTCGACAGTCTCCAACTGGAGTGCGAAGTATCTGCAGGACGTGCTCGGGAGTTCGGAGCAGCTCGCGACCGTTCCGTACAACGTCTACATGGTCACCACGCTCATCGGGCGGACCATCGGGGACGTCGGGGTACGGAGGTTCGGGGCCGTGGCCGTCGTACGGGCGGGGGCGCTGGTGGCGGCGCTCGGGTTCGGTGTGGTGGCCGTGGCGCCCGGGGCGTGGGTCGGGATGCTCGGATTCACGTTGCTGGGGCTCGGGTTGTGTGTGATCGTGCCGCAGACCTTCGCCGCCGCCGGACGGCTGTTCCCCGGGGCTTCGGATGCCGCCGTCGCGCGGCTCAACATCTTCAACTATGTGGGCTTCCTGGTCGGTTCGCCCCTGGTGGGGGCTCTGGGTGATCTGTGGAGCTACCGGGGGGCGATGCTCGTTCCGATGGTGCTTGTCCTGGTGACGTTGAGGTACGCGGGGTCGTTCGATCCTGGACCTTCCCGATACGGTGACAAGCATGAGCGGCCGCGCACAGCTGATGTGGGACGAGGCAGTAACGGGGTATGACTTCGGTCCGGACCACCCGATGGATCCGGTCCGGCTCGTCCTGACCCGGCGACTCGTCGACGCCTTCGGGCTCGACCGGGAAGTGGACGTGGTCTCGGCGAAGCCCGCCGGGGAGTCGACCCTGCGGCTTGTGCACCGTGAGGACTACATCGAGGCGGTCAAGGCGGCCTCCGCCGATCCGGGGGCGGCCGACCCGGCGTACGGACTGGGGACGGCCGACGATCCCGCCTTCGCCGGGATGCACGAGGTGTCCGCGCTGATCGCGGGGCAGTCGGTGGGGGCCGCCGAGGCCGTGTGGCGCGGGGAAGCGCTGCACGCCGTGAACTTCGCGGGCGGCCTGCATCACGCGATGCCCGGGGGCGCGTCCGGGTTCTGCATCTACAACGACGCCTCGCTGGCCATCGCCCGGCTCCTGGAGCTGGGGGCCGAGCGGGTCGCCTACGTGGATGTGGACGTGCATCACGGGGACGGGGTCCAGGCCGCGTTCTGGGAGGACCCGCGGGTTCTGACGATCTCGCTGCACGAGCATCCGCGCACGCTGTTCCCGCAGACCGGGTGGCCCGAGGAGACGGGGGCGGAGGGCCCGGCGGAGGGGAGCGCCGTCAACGTGGCGCTGCCAGCAGGGACCGGGGACGCCGGGTGGCTGCGGGCCTTTCACGCGGTCGTGCCCGAGCTGATCGCCGACTTCCGGCCGCAGGTGCTGGTCACCCAGCACGGGGCCGACACCCACTTCGAGGATCCCCTCGCGCATCTCGCCGTGTCGTTGGACGCGCAGCGGGCGGTGCAGGTCGCCTGTCACGACCTCGCGCACGAGTACGCCGACGGGAAGTGGATCGCCCTGGGCGGGGGCGGATACGCGGTGGTGGAGGTCGTACCGCGGTCCTGGACGCACCTGGTGGCGATCGCAGCGGGGCGGGCCGTCGAGCCAACGGCCGTGATCCCGGAGGGGTGGCGGCAGGAAGTGTTCGCCCGTACGCGGCAGTTGGCGCCGGCGCGGATGACGGACGGGCGGTGGCCGGTGGCCTACGCCGACTGGGAGTCGGGCTACGACCCCGCCGACCGCCTCGACCAGGCGGTCGTGGCGGCTCGGCGGGCCGTGTTCCCGCTGCGTGGGCTGCTGGCGTAGGGCGCGGCCTATTCCGTCCGGCTGTCAGCCGGTCAGGGGCAGAGACCCGTCGTGCTGTTGTAGGAGATGTCGATCGTGCCGCTCCACTCCAGGCACTGGACGCCCGCCGCGGGCGTCCAGGTGGACCGGTCCCGCGTACTCCTTGAAGGAGCCGTAGTCCCTCGCGGGTGCGCCGGAGGTGGGTGAGGTGTCGAGGGTGACCTCCATGAACATGCGGGTGCCCGGCTTGGCGCGGACGAGGACGGCGCAGTGCTCGCGAGTGGTGTGGTTGTAGATGACGTACGCGGTGCCGGCACCGGTGCCGTTGGTCGGCCGGGCTGCCGCTGTACACGTGAGAGGACACCCGGGAGCCCGTACGACCGTAGTGGTCGTTTCCGTCGCTGTTCCGTCACCGGTGCAACAGCCTGCCTGGAGGCGGAGGTTCGCGGTGTTACGCCAACTGTGCGGTGTTTTCGGCATTCCCGCAGTGTCCGGTGCCGCCGTCCGTCACCATCGCTTTCGTGCTGAGTGCCGGGGCGTTGCGTGCCCATCTCCTGGCCGCCCGTCTCGCCGGGCCGGTGGCCACCTCGCGGGAGGAGAGTCTGCGGAGTTATCGGCTTTTCGCCGCCCGTGATCCCCGGGTGATGATCGGACTCGATCCCGAACGGGCTTGGCGGCAACGGGATCTGCTCCAGTTGATGGCCGACAAATGTGGGGTTTCGGCCGATCCGCAGTGCACCTCCGGATGTGATGTGATCGACCCGGAACGGACGCTCGTGGCCCTCGACGCCTTCGCCGAGCGACTCTCCGCAGCCGTACGGCGCCGGGCTCCCGTACTCCTGGGCACCGGTCACCCGCATCGACTGCTCGGTTTCTACGCCACATTGGCGGACGCTTTGTCGGCGGCGGGATGTGCTGTTCTCACCCCAGCGCAGGGTAGCTCTGTCGACATAACGACCCGGTTCGGTCTACGCACGTACAACCTCGACTACGTACGAGGAGTCGCGCTCGTACGGGAACCGGGTGCTGGGGCCGCCGGGCGTGAGCCGGGCGCACACACGCACTCTCCGCTCCCGGTTCGGACCGCTCTGACGGCCGCCGCCGAGGCCGGTGGGACGCTCCCGGAGCTGGTGATCGGGGACCACGGATGGGTCTGCGGTGCAGGTCAACTGGGGTTCGAGGCCATCGGGTTGGCCGATACGGACGATCCCGCACTCTTCGTCGGAGAGGCAGAGGGGCGCGTGTCCGTCGTAGTTCCACTTGATGACGCTGTGCGGTCTGATTACTACCGGCCGATTACCCGCTACGTACTCAATCGAGCGTGTCTGTCACAGTAGGCCGCCGATGGGTGCACCTCTTCCCCACTCGCATCACCCGCCCCTACATTGGGGAGTGAGCACGCAGCGACGAAGAGTCACCGGAAGGGGAAGCCGGTGGCCAGTCGAGTGCGGAAGGTTCGGGTGTGTCATGGCTGCAGCTGGCGAGAGGCCTCTGAACGAGGTTCAGTTCCTGACCGTGGCGGAAGTCGCCTCGGTGATGCGAGTGTCCAAGATGACCGTGTACCGGTTGGTGCACAGCGGTCATCTGCCCGCGATTCGGGTGGGGCGGTCCTTCCGCGTCCCCGAGCAGGCGGTTCACGAGTACCTCCGCGAGAGCTATGTGGGGGTGGAGACAGCCTGACGGCGGTCGAGGGGGGGCGGATGGGGACCCTCAGGGCTTTACCGGGTCCCCCTTGATCTCGTTGATTCCCCTCGATTACGACCTCAGCGCTCGGACGGGTAGGCTGGCCCCTTGTAGGTCGTATGGGCCCATGGCGCCCAACGCCGAGTGATGAGAAGTGAGCGAGGGTAGTCGTGGGCTCTGTTATCAAGAAGCGGCGCAAGCGGATGGCCAAGAAGAAGCACCGCAAGCTGCTGAAGCGCACGCGCGTCCAGCGTCGCAACAAGAAGTAGTAGTCGGTCCGATCGCGAGATCGGGAACCGCTGCTTCTCCGCGACGCAGTGAAAGCGTGAGCGTGAGTACGAGCATGAAGGCTGTGGCCCCCCACCGGTTTCCGGTGGGGGGCCACAGTCGTATTAGCTTGTGCGTACGACTGCGTGGCACTTTGGCTTGGTCTGATCGTACGTTCGGCGTCCTCGTGACTTCGTGCATCGGGCAGTCATCACAGCGCAACAACAACCCGCTAGGTTGGGCTGCACACGGGAAACACGGCTGGAAGGAAGGCGCTGATCTTGGGCAAGGTCGTGCTCGTGACCGGAGTGGCCCGTCAGCTGGGGGGCCGGTTCGTACGGCGGATCCAGCGTGACCCCCAGGTCGACCGGGTCATCGCCGTGGACGCGGTTGCCCCCGAGCACCATCTGGGCGGCGCCGACTTCATCCAGGCCGACATCCGGCAGCCCACCATCGCGCGGGTGCTCGCCGAGACGAACGCCGACACGGTCGTGCACCTGGACGTGACCGGCATCGCGCTGGGCAGTGGCAGCCGGGTCGCGCTCAAGGAGACCAACGTCATCGGCACCATGCAGTTGCTGGGTGCCTGTCAGAAGTCGCCCTCGGTGAAGCGGCTGGTCGTGAAGTCCAGCACGAACGTGTACGGCTCCGCGCCCCGGGATCCGGCGGTGTTCACCGAGACCACGTCGCCCAAGGCGCTGCCCAGCGGAGGCTTCGCCAAGGACGCCGTGGAGGTCGAGGGATACGTACGCGGGTTCGCGCGGCGCAGGCCCGACGTCGCCGTGGCCGTCCTGCGCTTCGCCAACATCCTGGGGCCGACCGCGGACTCGCCGCTCGCCCAGTACTTCGCGATGCCGGTCCTGCCGACCGTGTTCGGCTACGACCCACGCCTCCAGTTCGTGCACGAGGACGACGTGATCGAGGTCCTGCGCATCGCCTCGCGCGAACCGGAGCGCGGAACGCTCAACAGCGGCACGTTCAACATCGCCGGCGACGGAGTCCTGCTGCTCTCGCAGTGCTCCCGGCGGCTCGGCCGTCCCACCATGCCGCTGCTGCTGCCCGCGGTCACCTGGGCCGGCTCGCTCGTGCGTACGCTGGGCGTGACGGACTTCTCGCCCGAGCAGATCCGGCTGCTCACACACGGCCGGGTCGTGGCGACGAACCAGATGCGCGAGACTCTGGGGTACCAGCCGAAGTTCACGACCGCCGAGACGTTCGAGGAGTTCGCGCGCGTCCGCGGTCCCGGTCTGCTGCCGCCGGCGGCCCTCAGGCGGGTGGTCGACCGGATCGCCGCGCTGCCCTTCGCACCCTTCGCGGGCAGCGGTGGTGCCCGTGCCACGAGCTCCACGACCACCACAACAGTCACGACAACTGCCGAAGCGACCTGACGGCGACAGCCCACCGACGCAGAGCGCCAACCGAGGAGCGCATCAACGATGGCGGATGCCAAGGTCATTCCGTTCGACGACGACAGGTCCCGCACGGGTGCCGCCCCGCGGCCGTCGCGCCGCCGGAGCGCGGGGAGCAGCCGGCGCAAGGGCGAATCGGCGGTGGTTCGCGAGGTCCAGCCCCTGCCGGGACGGGCCCGTCCGCAGGATGATGTTCAGGTGACACGAGAGCAACAGCCGCCCCAGCAGTCCCAGGACCACCCCGGGCACCAGTCCCCGTCGCCCGCCCCGGGCGGCGGCGCCGTCGGCGGCCTGGAGCGGCGTATCGCGGGCGGTCTGTCCTTCCTGCGGCGCCGGCTCACCGGGGACTACGAGGTCGACGACTTCGGCTACGACGAGGAACTCACCGACCAGGTCCTGATGTCGTTGGTGCGCCCGCTGTACGAGAAGTACTTCCGGGTCGAGGTCAAGGGCATCGAGAACATCCCGGCCGAGGGTGGCGCCCTGATCGTCGCCAACCACTCCGGGACGCTGCCGCTGGACGGCGTGATGATGCAGGTCGCCGTGCACGACAACCATCCGGCGGGCCGCCATCTGCGGCTCCTCGCGGCGGACCTGGTCTTCATGCTCCCGGTGATCAACGAACTGGCCCGCAAGGCCGGTCACACCCTGGCCTGCGCCGAGGACGCGGAACGGCTCCTGGAGCGCGGCGAACTGGTCGGTGTGATGCCGGAGGGCTTCAAGGGCATCGGCAAGCCGTTCAGCGAGCGGTACAAGCTGCAGCGCTTCGGGCGTGGCGGCTTCGTGTCGACGGCACTGCGGCAGGGCGCGCCGATCATCCCGTGCTCGATCGTCGGGGCCGAGGAGATCTATCCGATGATCGGCAACGCGAAGACGCTGGCCCGGGTGCTCGGCTTCCCGTACTTCCCGATCACTCCGACGTTTCCGTTGCTGGGTCCGCTGGGCGCGATCCCGCTGCCCACGAAGTGGACGATCCAGTTCGGCGAGCCGATCCGCACGGACAGCTATCCGCCGGAGGCGGCCGAGGACCCGATGCTGATGTTCAACCTGACGGACCAGGTCAGGGAACAGATCCAGCACACCCTCTACAAGCTGCTGGTGCAGCGGCGGTCGGTCTTCTTCTGACGCCGGTTCTTCGTCCCGGCTGATGCGCTGATGCTCGTACGACGGTTGGGGGCGCCCTTCTTGGCGAAGGGCGCCCCCAACCGTCGTACGGCCCGACTGCTTCTAGCTCGCGTCCTCGCTGTCGATGCCCAGGCCGGGCAGCAGGCCCGGGAGGAGCGGTGGGAGCGTGACGTCCGGTTCGGTGGTGGACGGGGTGGTTGTCGAAGGGGACGC
This sequence comes from Streptomyces sp. SID12501, assembly GCF_010550245.1. Lineage (GTDB taxonomy): Bacteria > Actinomycetota > Actinomycetes > Streptomycetales > Streptomycetaceae > Streptomyces. Next base: position 304,353 of record NZ_JAAGLU010000007.1, on the reverse strand, counting down.
CGTGCCGCTGTTCTGGGGCGGGTCGAGGAGGCCCCCGGTGTTGCCGCCGAGCAGGCCGTCGCTGCTGGCGCCGGAGGCGGACGGCTTGGGGTTGCCGCTGCTGGAGCCGCGCCCGTCGGTGGAGTCGCCGCCGGTGTTGCTGGGCGCGGCCGACCGGTCGGAACCGGACGAACCCGTGCTCGACTCCGGCCCGGAGCCTTGCCGCTGACCCCCGCCACCTCCACCGTTTCCGCCGCTTCGGGAGGGGGGCTTCGGGAGCAGGGACTGGAGCGGGGCGACCTCTTGGTCTATGGCGTCGAAGACCGACGACACCTCCTGGCTCACGTCCCCGAGCTGCACGGGGAGGCGGTCCCGCAGGGCGCCCCAGGCTTCGCGGTGGGAGCGGGAGAAGGCGTCCAGGGCCTGGATGGGGCCCAGGGAGTCCGGGTCGCGCTGATACGCCGCGTGCAGCAGGCGGTGGCCCTCCGAGACGTCGTGCCGCATACCCGAGAGGGCGCGGCGGATCTCGCCGAGCGACTCGTGGTCGAGCTGACCGGCGCGGTCGCGCTCCATCAGCCGGCGGGCCTCGTTGAGCCGGGTCGAGGCCTGGTCGAGGTAGACCTGACCCCGTTCGCTGTCGCCGTCGGCCAGGTAGTTGAGCTTGACGTCCTCGATGCCGCGCTTGAGGCCGTAGAGCGAGTCACCGGGCAGGGCGTCGGAACTGGCAGCGGCGACGCCGCCGAAGGCTCCGGCGGCCACACCCACGCTGAGTCCGCCGGCGGCGAGACCCTTCGTCAGCCGTGTACGGGGTCGCAACTTCCCCAGCCCGCTCGCCCGGTGAGCGCCCTTGGCCCGGGAGCGCTGCTCGGGCACCAAAGGGTTCGCCGCCTCGCCTCCCGGCACCGTGCCGTCCCGCAGCATGGCCTCCATCGCGGCCACCAACTGGGCCCGGTGGACGACCTTGACAGCGGGGTCGAGCACCGGCTTGGGTAGCTCGCCGAGACCGGTCGCGAGGGCCACCAGTCGGTTCGGTTCGGTCTGTTCCGCCCGGTGTTCCGCCTGGTGGTCCGCCCGTTCCGCGGCAGCCGGGGCCGGTTCCGGTGCAGCGTCCGGTGCCGGTCCTTCGGGCTGTTCGGCCGCCGAGTCCCGGTCGGACAGCTCCTCCAGGGCCTGGGCGAAGGCGTTCGCCCGCCGGTGCGCCGAAACGTTCGCGATCACTGGCGGCACCTCCTCTCGTCATGACGGTCGGCTCCCCAGGGGGTCCTGAGGGTTGCACATCCCTGACCACATCCACTCGATCGGGTGATCGGAGACGGCCAGGGAGTGACCACAGGGAGCCTGTATCCCGCACAACGAGTGGCGCGGCACTTGGGTTACGGACGGCGGATGATCGGACCGCGAACTCAACCCACTTTCACGGAAGGTGAGTTGGCGGTCGCTGAGTGTGCGGTACCCGGGCGGGCGAAAGCGGGGCGAGTCGGCGGTGCGGTGCGGGGTGCGGTGTGACGTGCGCGGAGTACCTCTTACGGTGCTCAGCGCGCGTCTTCCGGGAGGAGCCGGGCGAGTGTACGGACGGCGCGGTACTGGAGGGTCTTGATGGCGCCCTCGTTCTTGCCCATCACGCGCGCGGTCTCGGCGACGGACAGCCCCTGCAGGAAGCGCAGTGTCACACACTCCTGCTGCTGGGGGTTGAGCCGTTTCACGGCGTCGAGGAGAGCGGCGTTCGAGAGGGACTCCAGGACGGAGTCCTCCGGTGAACGCTCGACCTCGTTGGCGTCCAGCATCTCGCCCGTGGTCACTTCGAGCCGGAAACGGCTGGACTTGAAGTGGTCGGCGACGAGGTTGCGGGCGATGGTGACCAGCCAGGCGCCGAAGTCGCGGCCCTGCCAGGTGAAGGTTCCGATGCGGCGCAGGGCGCGCAGGAACGTCTCGCTCGTCAGGTCCTCCGCGGTGGCCTTTCCGCCCACCCGGTAGTAGATGTACCGGTACACAGTGTCGCTGTACTGGTCGTAAAGGCGGCCGAAGGCATCGGCCTCACCGGCCTGGGCACGCTCGACAAGGTCCATCATGCGGGCGCTGTCGCTGTCCGCGGCGGGGCGGCGAGGGGTGGCGGCACCGGCCGCACGCCCTCGGCGGCCGACCGCGGCGGTGCCGTCGGCCAGTGCGTAGCACGGGCCGATTGGTGCGGCGGTGGCGAATACGGGTACGGCGTACGCGGTGGGGACGAAGCCGCGCAACAGGTCTAGGACCGTTGCGCGCAGCGTAGCCAGGCCCGAGGCGTCAACCCCGACGTGTGGGTACACGGGACTCCCAGAGGCAGAGCTTCCATCACGTGCAGTGCGGGACCGTTCACCCGTCGTAGCGACGGAGGGGTACCGGTTTGCGTCTGAGGAGAATAACGCTTCGTACAGGCACTGCTACACCCGGTTGCTCAAATCATCGATTACGTCGCTTCTGTTACCTATTGGCGCCCGTTCAAGTGCCGCAGTGTGACAGGTTGTTGATCGATCAAGACCGAGTTGAGCTTCGCTCAGGGCGTGTTGTGGCTGTGTACGGCCAACGGGACTGGTGGAGGGGTTACGGCAGTAATCCGGGGCGAATGATTGTTTCCCGGCTCTGAAGGGACCCCGTGGGTCAGCGGCCGACCCTGTGGGTCAGCGGCGGCGGCGGTGCAGGGCGATGGCTGCCGCCGTGCCGCCGGCCACCGCTCCTACGCCGGCTGCCGCCGGGATGCCGACCTTCGCCGCCTTGCGGGCGGTGCGGTAGTCCCGCAGGCGCCAGTCCAGTCGGCGGGCGTGCTTGCGGAGCTTGGCGTCCGGATTGATCGCGTAGGGGTGGCCGACCAGGGAGAGCATGGGGATGTCGTTGTGCGAGTCGCTGTACGCCGCGCAACGGGTCAGGTCCAGGTCCTCCGCCGTCGCCAGGGCGCGTACCGCCTCCGCCTTGGCCGGGCCGTGCAGGGGTTCGCCCACCAGTTTGCCCGTGTACACGCCGTCCACCGACTCCGCGACCGTGCCCAGGGCGCCGGTGAGGCCGAGGCGGCGGGCGATGACCGTGGCGATCTCGACCGGGGCCGCCGTCACCAGCCACACCTTCTGGCCCGCGTCCAGGTGCGCCTGGGCCAGTGCGCGTGTGCCCGGCCAGATGCGTTCGGCCATGTACTCGTCGTAGATCTCCTCGCCGATCGACATCAGTTCGGCGACGCGGTGGCCCTTGACGATGGAGAGGGCGGAGTCCCGGGCGTCCTGCATGTGCTCGGGGTCCTCGATGCCGGCCAGCCTGAACCACGCCTGCTGCCAGGCGAATCGGTAGAGGTCGCGGGACTCGAAGAACTTCCGCTTGTACAGGCCCCGGCCGAAGTGGAAGATCGCGGCGCCCTGCATCACGGTGTTGTCGAGGTCGAAGAAGGCGGCGGCCCTGACGTCGCCGAGGACGGGGAACGCGGGTTCCCCCGCTTCCTCCGCGTCGCCCGGCAGTTCCGGCGCAGGCGTCAGTTCCTCCAGCTCCTGGGAGGACTTGCGCGCTGCCTCCGCCGAGGCCTCGCCTGCCAACACGCTCCGCGCCGTGGCGGAGCGCCTACGGGGAGTGAGCCATCCGAGAGCGGCCATGGCGTGAGCATAGCCAGTTTGTTCGGTGCTTCCGGAGCCGAGAGGTTCGGAGGTTGTGAACTCTCCGCGACCGCACAGTTAAAGAACTGGTTCGGGTGCTGTGCCGGGGCGTCGGGCAGCTCCTTGTCCGGCGCGGGACAATGGCCGTATGGGTCCCCTCTTTCGGCGCGTCGAGCGTCGTACGCCGCAGTCCCGGCTCGTCACTCTCATCCGGAAGCCCGGTTGTCATTTGTGTGATGACGCACAGGGAGTTGTCGAGAAGGTGTGTGCCGATCTTGGGGTGCCGTGGGAACAGAAGGACATCAGTCAGGACGAAGAACTCAACCGTGAGTACTGGGAACAGATCCCCGTCGTGCTCATCGACGGCGCCCAGCACACGTTCTGGCGCGTGAGCGAAGAACGTCTTCGCAAAGCCCTCACATAGATTCCCGATGGATTACCGAGTGGTCGAGTTCTGACCAAGTGCTGACCGGGCAGTCCAAGTGGTCCGGAAAGTCGCTTAGGATCGAGTGCGGTTCAGATCTCGGGGGCGGGATTCATGAGGAGTGTGTGAGGTTTTGCCCCCGAACGGTGCCTGTGACGGCGAGGGACAGCGGTGCTTGTGCGCCGGTTCCATACGCGTGAGACAGGGGTGCGTGACCCCGGTCACGTTGGGTGGGCAAATCGGACACCATCTTTGTGCACGCGTTCACAAAGACATAGCCTGCATTCGACGGGGCGGTCCAGGAACGTGTGACCGCCTGCAGCCCCGCGCTACCCGCAGGAGCACCGTGGCAACTGGCCGAACTCACCGAACGGCGACCCGCAGCCGAGGGATTCCCGAGGCCACCGTCGCCAGGCTTCCGCTGTACCTCCGTGCGCTGACCGGACTGGCGGAGCGCTCGGTACCCACGGTCTCCTCCGAGGAACTGGCCGCCGCCGCGGGCGTCAACTCCGCGAAGCTGCGCAAGGACTTCTCGTACCTGGGCTCCTATGGGACGCGTGGTGTGGGGTACGACGTCGAGTATCTCGTCTATCAGATCTCGCGTGAGCTGGGCCTGACCCAGGACTGGCCGGTAGTGATCGTCGGCATCGGTAATCTCGGCGCCGCCCTCGCGAACTACGGCGGCTTCGCCTCCCGTGGATTCCGGGTGGCCGCCCTCATCGACGCCGATCCCGCGATGGCGGGAAAGCCCGTCGCCGGTATTCCGGTGCAGCACTCGGATGATCTGGAAAGGATCATCGCGGACAACGGCGTGTCCATTGGCGTTATCGCCACCCCCGCCGGTGCCGCTCAGCCCGTGTGCGAACGGCTCGTCGCCGCCGGTGTGACCTCCATTCTCAACTTCGCGCCCACCGTGCTGACCGTCCCGGACGGCGTCGACGTACGCAAGGTCGATCTCAGCATCGAGCTGCAGATCCTCGCCTTCCACGAGCAGCGCAAGGCGGGCGAGGTGGCCGACGCCGCCGCTGCCGCCGCCGAAGCCGTGGCGGACGGCACCGCCCCGGTGGTCGCGGCCAAGGTGCGGGGCGGCAGTGGTGGTCGTGGCAAAGGGCCTGACGGGGACGTTCCCGCCGTGATGCCGGCATGAGTCTCCTCGTCGTCGGGCTGAGCCACCGCAGCGCTCCCGTCAGCCTCCTCGAGCGCGCCGCGCTGTCCCAGGACGCGCAGATCAAGTTGCTTCAGGACACCGTCGCCGCCGAACCGGCGACCGAGGCCGCGCTGCTCGCCACCTGCAACCGCATCGAGCTGTACGCGGACGTGGACAAGTTCCACGCGGGTGTCGCCGAGGTGTCCACGCTGCTCGCCCAGCACAGCGGGGTGGGGCTGGACGAACTCACCCCGTACCTGTACGTGCACTACGAGGACCGGGCCGTCCACCACCTGTTCTCCGTCGCCTGTGGACTCGACTCCATGGTCGTCGGCGAGGGACAGGTCCTCGGGCAGATCAAGGACTCGCTCGCGCTCTCTCAGGAACTGCACTCCGCCGGCCGCCTGCTGAACGACCTGTTCCAGCAGGCCCTGCGGGTCGGCAAGCGCGCCCACTCCGAGACCGGCATCGACCGGGCCGGACAGTCCCTGGTCACCTTCGGGCTCCAGCAGCTCGCCGGGGGGAGGGGAGCCGGGGTTGCCGGGGGGTCGGTGGAATCCTGGGCCGCGGGCAAGAAAGCCCTGGTCATCGGTGCCGGATCCATGTCCTCACTCGCCGCCGCCACGCTCGCGCGGCTTGGGGTCGCCGAGATCGTCGTCGCCAACCGCACACCGGACCGTGCCGAGCGGCTCGCGCAGATCATCAACGAGAACAGCGAGAACAGTCAGTACGAGGGTCCCGACGGCCACGAGGGCGTTCCGGCGTCCGTGTCCGCCCGCGCGGTGCCGATCGAGTCGGTGCCCTTCGAGCTGACACGTGCCGATATAGCCGTTTCCTGTACCGGCGCGACCGGGCTGGTCCTCACCGCCGAGATCATCGCGGCGGCCGTCGAGGGCCGGGCGCCGGTGGACGAGGCCGGACTGTCCCCTCGTAGGACCGCGCAGGGTGACGTACGAGACGTACGAGGGGTTCTGCCGCCCACCAGCATCGGTACCGACGACGGCTGTCCGCTGGATCTGTCCGCCGGGCAGGCCGTGCAGGAGTCGGCCGGGTTCTCGGTGATGGGTGAGGCCGCCGTCGCCGGGATGGACGCGGCGACGCTGGAGCAGCACGCCGCCTGGGTGGACAACGGGACGGTCGATCGACGGGATGCGGCTCGTCGTACACCCGACGACGACCGTGAGCTGATCGCCGCGCTCGCCCTGACCGCGGCCACCCTCGGGCGGATTCCAGAGCAGCGGCGGCCCGAGATGCCGGCCGGTGTGCCGCGGCCCCCGGCCGTGCTCTCGCTGCTCGACCTGGCGATGCCCCGGGACGTCGACGCCGCCGCGCACCGGCTGGCCGGCGTGCGGCTGGTGGACATCGAGTCGCTGGCCGAGGCCTCGGCGGACGTTCCGATGGCGGCCGACGTGGACCAGGTCCGGCGGATCGTCGCCGACGAGGTCGCGGCCTTCGGGGCCGCCCTGCGGGCCGCGCACATCACGCCCACCGTCGTCGCGCTGCGCGCCATGGCCGCCGATGTCGTCGCCGGTGAGATCGCCCGCCTCGACGGGCGGCTGCCCGGGCTCGACGAGAAGCACCGCGCCGAGATCACGCAGACCGTGCGGCGCGTGGTCGACAAACTGCTGCACGCGCCGACCGTACGGGTCAAGCAGCTCGCGGCCGAGCCCGGCGGCGCCGGGTACGCGGACGCGCTGCGCACCCTGTTCGACCTCGACCAGGAGACGGTCGCCTCCGTGTCCCGGGCGGACCGGGCGGACCGGGCCGACGAGGACGCAGACCAGATCGCTGAGACGAACGCCGGAAGCCGAGGGCGAGCATGAGTGAGCCAGTACAAGGGGCGCTGAGACTTGGGACCAGGCGAAGTCAACTCGCCCTGGCCCAGTCCAGACAGGTCGCCGACGCCGTGCACCGGCTGACCGGGCGGCCCGTCGAGCTCGTGGAGATCACGACGTACGGCGACGTGTCCCGTGAGGACCTCGCCCAGATCGGTGGCACGGGCGTCTTCGTGACCGCCCTGCGGGACGCGTTGCTGCGCGGGGAGGTCGACTTCGCGGTGCACTCGCTCAAAGACCTGCCGACCGCGCAGCCCGACGACCTGGTGCTGGCCGCCGTACCCGAGCGCGAGGATCCGCGTGACGTACTGGTGGCGCGCGACGAGCTCAAGTTCACCGACCTGCCGCGCGGCGCGCGGGTCGGGACGGGCTCGACGCGGCGCACCGCCCAGCTGAACTCGTACGCGCGTGCCCATGACCTGGACATCGAGGTCGTACCGGTCCGGGGGAACGTCGACACCCGGATCGGGTTCGTGCGCGGTGGCGAGCTGGATGCGGTGGTGCTGGCCGCGGCCGGCCTCAACCGCATCGGGCGCGCCGACGAAGTGACCGACTTCCTGTCGGTCGACATGGTTCTGCCTGCCCCTGGCCAAGGGGCCCTGGCGATCGAGTGCAGAGCGGGGAACACCTCCCGCGACTCTGACCTGATCGCGGCACTCGGCGAGCTCGACGACCCGTACACTCGGGCCGCCGTGACCGCCGAACGGTCACTGCTCGCCGCCCTGGAGGCCGGTTGCAGCGCCCCTGTGGGCGCGCTGGCCGACCTGCTGGCCGACGGGCAGATTGTCAAGGAGATGCGCCTGCGCGGCGTCGTCGGCACGACCGACGGCTCGACGCTGGTGCAGCTGTCCACCACCGGTCCCGTGCCCGAGACGTACGACCAAGCAATGGCGCTCGGCCGTGTACTCGCAGCCGAGATGCTTGCCAAGGGCGCGGCCGGTCTGATGGGGGAGCGAGCACAGTGAGCCCCACCAACCTTCCCGCCGGTCCGGACCATGGGCACGTCACCTTTCTCGGTGCCGGACCCGGGGATCCGGGACTACTGACTCTGCGCGCCGTCGAGGCGCTGGCGGTCGCGGACGTACTGGTCGCCGAGCACGAGGTGCTCGACGTCGTACGCCCGCACGCCAGACAAGGCGTTGCCGAGCTGAACACCGAATTGGACACGCCTATTGGCAGCACGTATCCAGGCACAGGCACGCCTCAACTAACGGTTGTTGACGGCGCGTCAACGACCGCTGGTGTACCCGCTGTGCGGGATGCCGCACATCTTGTCATGGAGGCCGCACGGGGCGGCAGGCGGGTCGTACGTGCGGTGTCCGGGGATCCCGGGCTCGACGCGTACGCCGCCGGGGAGATGCTGGCGTGCGTTCGCGCCGGCGTCCCGTTCGAGGTGGTCCCGGGTATCGCGGCGGCCGTGGGCGTGCCCGCGTACGCAGGTGTGCCGCTGCGGGACGCGCAGGGCGCGGACGTCCGGTTCGTGGACGCCCGTACGGCGTCGGACCGCTGCTGGACCGAGGTCGGGGCTTCGGACGGGACGGTCGTCGTCTCGACGACGCTCGACTCGGTTGCCGCCGCCGCGGGCGAGCTGGTCGCGGCCGGGCGCAAGCCCGACACTCCGCTGACCGTGACGATCGCCGGGACCACGACGCGTCAGCGGACCTGGTCGGCCACGCTGGGGACCATTGCCCAGATGTTCAAGCAGGGCAAGGTCCTGCCGTCCCCCGACGGTGGCCGGCCCGTGATAGCCGTCGTCGGCGAGCGGTTCGCCGCCGCTCAGCGCGAGCAGCTGTCGTGGTTCGAGAACAAGCCGCTGTTCGGGTGGCGGGTGCTGGTGCCGCGCACGAAGGAGCAGTCGGCGTCGCTCTCCGACCAGCTGCGGTCCTACGGGGCCGTCCCGCACGAGGTGCCGACGATCGCCGTCGAGCCGCCGCGGACTCCGCAGCAGATGGAGCGGGCGGTCAAGGGGCTCGTCACGGGCCGCTATGAGTGGATCGCCTTCACCTCGGTGAACGCGGTGAAGGCGGTTCGTGAGAAGTTCGAGGAGTACGGGCTCGATGCCCGTGCCTTCGCCGGGATCAAGGTCGCGGCGGTGGGCGAGCAGACCGCCAAGGCGCTCATCGCCTTCGGCGTGAGGCCTGATCTGGTGCCCAGTGGGGAGCAGTCCGCTGCCGGCTTGCTGGACGACTGGCCTCCTTACGACCCGGTTTTCGATCCGATCGACCGCGTTTTCCTGCCTCGGGCCGACATCGCCACGGAGACGCTGGTGGCCGGGCTCATCGAGCTGGGCTGGGAGGTCGACGACGTCACGGCCTACCGGACCGTGCGGGCGTCGCCGCCGCCGCAGGAGACCCGGGAGGCGATCAAGGGGGGTGGCTTCGACGCCGTTCTCTTCACGTCGTCGTCCACCGTGCGGAACCTGGTGGGGATCGCGGGCAAGCCTCACAACGTGACGGTGATCGCGTGTATCGGGCCTGCCACGGCGAAGACCGCGGAGGAGCATGGGCTGCGGGTCGACGTGATGGCTCCGGAGCCGTCCGTGCACAAGTTGGCCGAGGCGTTGGCGGACTTCGGGCTGCGGCGGAGGGCTTCCGCCGTGGAGTCGGGGGATCCGGTCACCCGGCCCAGTGAGCGGCGGCCGGGTGCTCGGCGGAGGCGGACCACGTAGGTGGTGTGGGGTGGGGTGGTGTGGGGTGGGGGTTGCGGTGGGTTGTTCTCGCCCCCGCCCCCGCCGCCCCTACCCGTCCCATCCTGTCCCTGGGGGCTGTGCCCCCAGCCCCCTCTCCGGCCCTGAACGGGCCTTGTCCTCAATCGCCGGACGGGCTGGAAACGCGGGCCGGTGCTCGGAGGAATGCGGGTCGGTCCTCGGAGGAATACGGCCGGTCCTGCAAGGGGTGTCTGCCGACGTCGCGTCGGCAAAGGTGAGGGTGGGGCGGGCGTAGCGTGGGGGGATGTCGAAGTACGGATCCTTTCCCGGTGCGCGTCCTCGGCGGCTGCGTACCTCGCCTGTCATGCGGCGCATGGTCGCCGAGACCCGGCTGCATCCCGCCGACTTCATCCTTCCCGCCTTTGTGCGGGAAGGGGTGAGTGAGCCCGTTCCGATCTCCGCCATGCCCGGGGTCTTCCAGCACACCCGGGACAGTCTGAAGAAGGCTGCCGTGGACGCCGTGGCGGCAGGGGTCTCCGGGATCATGCTCTTCGGGGTGCCTGAGGAAGAGAAGAAGGACGCCCTCGGGACTCCCGGTACCGATCCGGACGGGATTCTCCAGGTCGCCATCCGCGATGTGCGGGCCGAGGTCGGGGACGACCTGCTCGTCATGTCCGATCTCTGTCTCGACGAGACCACCGATCACGGGCACTGCGGGGTGCTGGACACGCAAGGGCGTGTCGACAACGACGCCACCCTGGAGCGGTACGCCGAGATGGCTCAGGTACAGGCTGATGCCGGTGCGCATGTCGTGGGGCCCAGCGGGATGATGGACGGGCAGATCGGGGTCGTTCGCGATGCCCTTGATCAGATCGGGCGCGACGACGTCGCCATCCTCGCCTACACCGCCAAGTACGCGTCCGCCTTCTACGGGCCCTTCCGGGAAGCCGTCGGTTCCTCGCTGAAGGGGGACCGCAAGACGTATCAGCAGGACCCCGCCAACGTCCGGGAGTCGCTGAGGGAGCTGGCGCTCGACCTGGAGGAGGGCGCCGACATGGTCATGGTGAAGCCGGCCGGGCCCTATCTCGACATCCTCGCCCGCGTTGCCGACGCCGTGGAGGTGCCTGTCGTCGCCTATCAGATCTCCGGCGAGTACTCGATGGTCGAGGCCGCGGCGGAGAAGGGCTGGATCGACCGGGAGCGGGCCATCCTGGAGACCCTGACCGGGATCAAGCGCGCCGGGGCGCAGAACATCCTCACCTACTGGGCCACCGAGGCTGCCCGTATGTTGTGAGCCCTTCCGTGAGTCCTTCCGTGAGCCACTCCGAGGGCAGCTCCGGTGCCGGATGCGTGTCCGGGTTCCGAATTCGCGGATGCCGATGACGGGCCCTCGTCCCGTACGCCCTGGCCGTCCTCGCACGCCGTGAGTGTGGTGAGCGCGACGAGCGCGACCGCCGTGGCGGCGAACAGGCGCGTACGGGAGGTGCGTACGGACATGGGCGTGCCCTTTCGGAGGGGAAGGGAAGGGGAGGGTGACGGTGCCGTTCGGCTGGCAACAGCTTGTGCCGTGATCCGTCCCGGCACCATGTTTCGCTGCGAATCTGGGACGCCTGCCAGTGGACCACTGCGCTGACCTGCGGTGACGGCGTTCCGTTGCGGGATGGTCCGGGACGGCGGGAGCCGGTTCCGGGACGGTCCGACGGTCGATTTTCGATTTTCGAATATCAACTGCGGTCGGCAGCTAGGTTGTTGTCCGTTGAAGAGGTTTGGACACCAGGCTCCCCATGGAGATGCCACATGAGCGGCGATGCTCTCAGTCAGGACCCCGCCGAGCTGAGAAGGAGGATCGACTCCACCAAGGCCCACCCGGCCCGGGTGTACGACGTCTTCCTCGGCGGCAAGGACAACTACCCGGCCGACCGCAACGCGGCCGCCGCAGGGCTCGCCGCCAATCCGCGCGGATACCTGGACGTCCGGCACAACCGCGACTTCATGCGCCGCGCGGTGACCGCCATGGCGACGGACGAGGGCATCCGGCAGTTCCTCGACATCGGCACCGGCCTGCCCACGCAGGACAACGTCCACCAGATCGCCCAGCGCATCGCCCCCGACACCCGGGTCGTGTACGTCGACAACGACCCGATCGTCCTCGCCCACGCGCGCGCCCTGCTCACCAGCGGGCCGGAGGGCCGTACGGACTACATCGACGCCGACCTGGCCGACCCGGCCCAGATCCTCGAACACGCCCGCAAGACCCTCGACTTCGACCAGCCGATCGCGCTCGTCCTCGCGGCGGTCCTGCACTTCGTGGCGGAGCCGGAGGCGTACGACATCGTGCGTGAGCTGGTCGCCGCGCTGCCCTCCGGCAGCCGGCTCGTCCTCAGTCACCTCACCGAGGACCTGAACCCCGAGAACATCCGCGCGGTCCAACGGACGTACACCGAGCGCGGGTTCACCTTCGTGCTGCGGTCCAGGGCCGAGGTGGAACGCTTCTTCGAGGAGAACGGGCTCACCCTCGACGAGCCGGGCGTCGTGCCCGCCCACCACTGGCGTCCCGACGGTGGCGCGCCGGTCCCGGAGCAGGTCGACGCCGAGTACTTCGACTCCCTGGACGACATCGAGAAGGTCCGCTACCGCGACATCAACGACGTCACGGACGCGGACATCAACGTGTACGCGGCGAGTGGCCGAAAGGGCTGAGGCGGTACGGGCCGAAGTGGTACTGGCCGAAGCCGGCTCGGGCGTCCGGATGGTGAAAAGCGGTTGTAGGCGGCATGCATTTCCCTAGGGTGTGGGCAGAGCCGTATCGCCCGCCCGCCCGAAGGAGCCGCACATGACAGCCCAAGTGACAGCGACTTCCGCTTCCGTGCCCGCGCTCGCCGCGCGGGCACGGGCGGTCGGCGGGTCGGCCGTACGGGACATCCTGGCCGTCACCGCGCGGCCCGAGGTGATCAACTTCGCGGGCGGGCTGCCCGCACCCGAGTTGTTCGACGCGGAGGGCGTGGCCGCCGCGTTCCGGGACGTGTTCGCGGACACCCCCGCACGAGCCCTGCAGTACGCCACGACCGAGGGCGAGCCGACCCTGCGCGACGCGCTCGCCCTGCGGCACACCCGACGCGGTCTGCCCACCGACTCCGACGACCTGCTCGTCACCACCGGTTCCCAGCAGGCGCTGTCGCTGCTCGCCACCGCGCTGCTCGACCCCGGGGACGTCGTCCTGGTCGAAACCCCCTGCTATCTCGCGGCACTCCAGGTGTTCGGGCTGGCCGGCGCGCGCGTGATCGCCGTCCCCGGGGACGACGACGGGATCGGTCCGGGGGCGCTGGAGGAACTGGTCGTCCGCCACCGGCCCAAGCTGCTCTACACCGTGCCCAACTTCCGCAACCCGACCGGCCAGACCATGCCGGGTGAGCGCCGGGCGGCCGTGGCGGAGGTCGCCGCGCGGCTCGGGCTGTGGATCGTCGAGGACGATCCGTACGGCGAGCTGCGCTTCGAGGGTGGGCGCGTGCCGTGGATCGCGTCCTGTCCGGGGGCGGAGGACCGTACGGTCCTGCTCGGCTCCTTCTCCAAGGTCATGGCGCCCGGGCTGCGACTGGGCTGGATGCGGGCACCGGCGGAGCTGCTGCGGGCATGCACCGTCGCCAAGCAGGCCGCCGACCTGCACACTCCGACCGTCAACCAGCTCGCCGCCGCCCGGTATCTGGCCGACCGTGACCTCGACGCCCACGTGCGGCGCGTGGCCCGCGTCTACGGGGAGCGGCGCGACGCCATGCTCGACGGCATCGGGGAGGCGCTCCCCGAGGGCTCGACCTGGACCCGGCCCGAGGGTGGGATGTTTCTCTGGGCCCGGCTTCCGGAGGCGTACGACACCGGTGCGCTGCTGCGTGGAGTGGTGGAGCGGGGTGTCGCGTACGTCCCGGGGGCGGCCTTCTACGCGGGGGAGTTGGCAGGGGCGGACCGGGCCGGCGGTCCCGGCCGGGCGGCGATGCGGCTGTGCTTCGTCACCCAGACTCCGGGCGAGATCGGGGAGGGGCTGCGGCGGTTGGGGGCGGGACTGCGGTAGAGCTCCGCTGGGAGTCCGAGTCCGGTGTGCCGTCTGCGGGTCTGTCGTGGTTGGTCGCGCCTATGCGGCGGAGCCGCGAATGTCACAGCCCCGCGCCGCTGTCGGGGCGCGGAGGTGTTGTCAGTCCCACCAGAAGGACCAGGTCTGCTTGGTCAGCAGTTCGTGTTCGGCGTACGCGCGCAGGGTGGTGTGGACGCCCTGCGTGATGTTGTCCGGGCAGAACGCGAAGTGCTCGGCGGCTGTCGCTTCGGCCTCGGCGAGCGTGGTCGGCGGGGCCGCCACGGACAGCACCAGTTGGTTGAAGGTGAGCGCCAGGACCCGTATGCCGAAGCGGTCCTCCCAGGAGCGGAGTACCGCGCAGAGGCGGGCCGTGTCGCTCTCGTAGTTCACGGGGCCCGACCAGCCGATCGCGGCGGGGATGTCGGCGGAACGGCGGGCGGGGACGAGGGCGAGTCGCGGTTCCTTGAAGGAGGAGCCGGGGGAGAGGAGCGAGTCGGCCAGTCGGGCCGCCAGGTCGTCGGCCCGCCTGGCATCCGTGCCCATGGTGGCGGGGGCCAGGCCTGGCCAGGTCTCGTCCTGTGCCGCGTACTCCTCCCAGAATCCGGCGAGGACCTCCTCGGGGTCGTGGTCCCCGGGGTAGGACGTGTCGGCGGGCATCAACTCCCACTCCTCGGGCCCGCCTTGGCCGCCGCCCACCTCTATGACCACCGGGAGGAGCCCGGCGGGCCGGGACGCGTCGTGTTGCGTGGTCCAGTCGCCGGGGGCGGAGGGCGCGTCGGCGTGCCAGAGGAGGGGCTCGTGCCACGGGCCCTCGTCCGTCGCGTAGATCAGCCTCCCGGCGGGGAGGGCGAGGCCGAGTGTGCTGCCGGTCGGGTCGGCCGCGAGGTGGGGCAGCGGGTTGGGAAGTGTCGCCATGCCGGTGACTGTAGGGCCTGCCACTGACATTGATATGGGTAGGCCCTGCCACTGAAAGCAGGCCCTGGGAGGCATGGCGGGGGAGAGCGGGCGGGCAACGGTTCGAGATCGTTACGGTGTCGGTGCGGCCTCGAACGTGCGTCGGACTGGCGTAGAACTGGCAATGGATCGGCCATCGTTCGGCAGCCAGAAGGGTTCGGCGGCGTGAATTCCCGGTGTTCGGGGCGCCATTCTCGATGATCTTGCGTTGATCTGTCCGTAAATCGACATCTCTGAATCGCCCCTGGTTCCGTGGGCTGGGCAGATTGATGCCCATGACCTGTAACGCCGAACCCTATTGACGAGTTCCCGCCAATCTACGTAACTTCTCCCCTTGGCCTGATCCGCTCGGCGGGCCCACATCGCTCCCTGGGGGATCCCATGAACTATTACCTCGACGTGCTCAAGAAGTACGTGGTGTTCAGCGGGCGTGCGCGCCGCAAGGAATACTGGATGTTCGCGCTGATCTCGATCGTCATCAGCATCGTGCTGACGATCATCGACAAGTTCATCGGCGTCCAGATCCTCAGCACCGTGTACGCCCTGGCCGTCTTCCTGCCCGGCCTGGCGCTCAACGTGCGCCGGCTGCACGACACGGGCCGTTCGGGCTGGTGGCTCCTGATCGTGTTCGTCCCGCTCGTCGGCGCGATCACGCTGCTTGTCTTCGCCTGCCTCGAGGGCGACCAGGGCGAGAACAAGTACGGCCACAACCCGAAGTTCGCCCCGACGCACATCTGACGTTCGCACCGAGGGCATCGTCCCCGTGCCCTGGCCGCCCGGTTTCTTCTCCGGGCGGCCTTCGTGTTCTCCGGGCCCACGGTGATCAGGCCTGGCGCAGGCAGAGGGTGCCCCAGTGGAAGCCGGCGCCGATGGCGCACATGACGTAGGTGTCTCCGGGGCGGAGCCGGCCGGCCGTGGTGGTGTGGTGCAGGGCGGTGAACAGGCCGGCGGCGCCTGTGTTGCCGAGCCGGTCGAGGGTGATGGGAGCCCGGTCGGCCGGGATGTCCAGGCGGCGCAGGGTCTCCTGGAGGATGTTGATGTTGGCCTGGTGGAAGAAGTAGTGGTCGATCTCGGTGGGGGTCAGGCCTGCCTGGCGGGTGGCGCTGGTGACGCTCTCGGGGAGGCGGGTGGTCGCGGTCTCCCACACGGCGGGTCCGTCCATGGAGACGTAGTGGGCTCCGGCGGCGACCGTGTCGGCAGTGGTGGGGAGGCGGGAGCCGCCCCCGGGGATCTGGACGGCGTAGGACAGCTTCGAGCCGATGTCGTACGAGAGCAGTCCTGCTCCCGCGGTCTCGGCGCGGGTGAGCACCACCGCGGCAGCGGCGTCGCCGAAGAAGACTCCTCCGGTGCGGTCCGTGGGGCGGATGACGCGGGAGGCGCAGTCGGCGCCGATGACGAGCACGGTGCTGATGGAGGGGTTCTGCAGGAGGTGGGCCGCCAGCAGCACGGCGTGCACGCCGGAGGCGCAGGCGGCCTGGGCGACGTCGAGGGCCAGGGCCCTGGTGGCGCCGAGAGCGCTTTTGACGATGGCCGAGGTGGAGGGCAGGGGCTGGTCGGCGGTGTAGCTGGCCACGATGACCGCGTCCAGGTCCCCAGGCGCGAACCGGGCGGCTTCGAGGGCGGGTCGGGCGGCGGCCACGCACATGTCGGAGGTGGCCAGTTCGGGTGCCAGCCGCCGGCGTTCACGGATCCCGGTGCGGGCCGTGATCCATTCGTCGCTCGTCCTCAGGTTCCGGGTGAGGTCCTTGTTGGTCACGATCGCAGGGGGCAGGTGCAGGCCGGTGCCGGTGACCGCGAAGGGGACCGGCAGGCCGGCGCCGGTGTGGGTGTCTGTGGTCTGCTCGCAGGCCAGGGTCATGCCAGGGTGCTCCGGTCGGCAGAGGTGAGGAGTTCCAGGTCGGTGTAGAACCGGCCTGAGGGGCGGGGGCGGCCCAGCAGGATGCGGCGAGCGGCTTCCGCGGTCAGCGCACCGCCGAGCGCGACGCCCGAGGCGAGCTGGGGCCAGCTGCTGAGGGTGGTGCCGATCTGCGGGACGGCGGCGGCCAGTTCCGGGCTGATGCGCTCCCGGTCGACCATGGTGAGGATGACGTCGACCGTCTCCTCGAAGGTGAGGTCGGTCAGGTCGCCGGAGGTGGTGTCGCCGAGCAGCCCGTGCAGCAGGGGCCGGTCGGGTTCGAGGTCGAAGCGTTCGACGTCCAGCAGCCCCCGGTCGTTCGCGTCCATCACGACCGGGATTCCCAGGGCGCGGGCGCGCTCACGGGCGGCGACCTTCACGTAGGGGGTGTCGCACTCCTCGACGAGGAGGTCGATGGGGCCCGCGCCGCCGGTGAAGAACTCGTCCATCGTGTCGTCGGTGAGACCGCCGGGGTAGATCTCGATGTCCAGCCAGGGGTCGATCTCCAGCATCTGGCGGGCCGCGATCACGCACTTGTTCAGACCCAGGTGGTGCACGCCCGCGCGCAGCCGGTTCAGGTTGGAGACGCTGAGGGTGTCGAAGTCGGCGAGTTTGAACGCGCCTCCGATGCCCTCCATGGCGAAGGTCAGGGCCGCGCTGCTGCCGACCGACAGGCCGATGATCCCCACGCGCTGTCGCAGAAGCCGGCGCTGTTCGGGGCGTTCGATCCGGCCCCGGTTGCGGTCGGTGCGCACCAGCCGGAACTCCTCGCGGGGCAGCAGGTGGACCAGGCGCCCCGACCACGGGTACCAGGCCCAGGTCCCGTACTCGCGCGGCGCGATCCCGTCCAGCTGTTCCGCCACGGCCCGCTCGACGGCTTCCGGCGAGGTGCGCAGGACGGGCTCACGGCTGGTGACCAGTTCCCTCAGCTGATCCTCGATGGTGTCCATGACCTGGCGGACCTCGCCGGAGTCGAGCAGTGCCTCGAAGGCCCGCCGGTCCTCGTCACGCCCCAGGTCGTGCAGCACCGGCTGCCAGCAGTCGTCCGTCGCGTCGGCGATGCGGTGTACGGCGGCTTCCGTGACCGGGGCGGCGGAGCGGCGGGGCTTCGTCTCCCGGGGCTGTCCCTGACTCTCCACAAGGGCCGCGTCGAGCCCGGCCTGCCGCGCGGAGACGGTCGCGGACGGGAAGACGTCCTCCAACTGCTCGACCAGGCCGCTGTACTCGCCGCCCGGGGCCGCAGCCCGGTACAGCATGATCATCACGTCCTCGGTGTACCGCTCGACGTACCGGCGCGTTCCCGGTACCGGGCGGAACCCGAACCGCTCGTGGAAGCGGTCCTGCCCGTCGGCCGTACCCGACGTCCCGATCATGGCCTTGGCGCCGAGACACCGTGCGGCAGCGATGGCGAAGGCGTTCAGATGCACCCCCAGGCCCAGCTTGCGCGCCTGGTGCTCGACCACCAGACGACTGTGCTCGAACGTTTCCGCAACGCCGAGACCGTGCTCCCGCAGTACCTCCTCGTAGCGTTCCGCCCCCAGATACGACCGGGTCTGGAACAACTCGCCGGTCTCCGGCGTCGAGAGCCTCACGTATCCCAGCGGGTGGCTGTCCGTCTCCCGCCGCCCGATGAAGTGCCAGGCGCCGAAGTCCAGCTCCTGCTCATCGGCGTATCCGCCGTCCGCCGTCCGGAAATCAGGCCTCCGGCCGCGGTCGAACAGAATCCTCGCCCGCAGCTCCCGGATCCGACCGACCAACCCGGCCGCCTCCGGATCCCCCGGCGCGATGCGGAACGCGGACACGCTCCACGGCACCCCAACGGGCACATCGACATCCCTGTCCCTCACACTCACGAACAACCCACCCTCTCGGCTGGCGCGCACTCATCTGCCGCGCTCCACAGCGCACGCCGGGCGCACACCCGAGATGACAACGACCGCCCCGCTGATCGGTTGTCGGCCAACCGGCCTAGATCATCGGGAATCTGTCCGGGGGTGTCCCGGGGGTCGTGGCATGGGGCGCGGGGTGCGCAGCGTAAGAGGGGGAGGGGAGGGGGAGGGGAGGGGGAGAGGCTGAGAGGGCGTGGACCGGGTACGCGGCAGGGCCCGCGACGGGGAACGTGTTCTCCAGGTACTCACGGAAATCTGTACAGGTTCTGCTGGTAAATTGTATAGTTTTTCCATGTCGATCCTCTGCGAGAACCCGACCGTGCTCTCCGTCACCGAAGCCACGGGCAAAGGAGTCGCCGGGCTGGTCAAGGCGGCCGAGGCGGGTGAGGACATCATGGTCGAGCGGCATCACAAGCCGGTGGCCGCCGTGATCGGTGTGGAGCGACTGCGCAGGCTGGAGGAGTTCGAGGAAGACCTCCTGGACGCGCTCCTCGTGCTGACCCGGGCCGCCACGGACAGTGGTGACCGTAGCTCGCTCGATGATGTGCTGCGCCGCTTCGGGGTGGACCGGGAGGGTCTCGGCGCGGATATCCCGAAGCGCTGACCGGCTGGCTGAGTGTCCGGCCGACCGGGTGTCAGACACCCTCTGGCGGGCATTCCCTGCGCGGCCAGTCGCGCGGTCGGCCCATCCAGTCCTCCCAGGCGGTGATCGCCTCCTCCAGGCTCATCGCCAGGACCCGCTCCGGGGGAAGGCCCGCCTTGTCGGTCAGTCGGCTGACGAGCCAGTCCGGTACGGGGTCCGGAGGCGGCGCTGCGACGGCGGCGCCCGTGTCGAGGCCGAACCTGTCGAGCAGGTCTCGCAGGTTTCGGGCGGCCGGGGTGTCGGGCAAGTGCGAGAGCCTGGTCCGGAGTTCGTCGTAGACGGCCGAGTTCTCGCGAGGGCCGACGGCCCACACCTCGGAGATCTCCACGCTGGTCGTGCCGTCCACTTCCTCGACCACCCGCCATACGATGCGCCAGTGCCGGTCGCCGACGACGAGCCTTCGCCAGCCGACGAGGTCACCGACCAGTGGCCTGCCCGCGTACGGGTCGCGCTCCAGCAGCAACACCTTCTGCAGGGCGGCACGCGCGATCTGCGGATCCCGGCGGTGCAGAGCCGCCAGGTCGGCTACGGCTGCGTCGGTGAACCGTACGGGGTGACGTGGCGTGTCCGGCATGCGGCCGACGGTATCGGGGAGCTGTCACTACTCGCAACCGCCTTGATTGATAAGTACGGTGGTTCGCATGGCGAACGTCAAATACCTCATGACAATTATGGCACTTGACGATTCTTGGCTGACGGCGACGGAGATGCCTTGATGGATATTACGACGAGTGTCGCCGCGGAGGAACTCGGCGTATCGGCGAACACCTTCAAGAAACTGGTCGTCGCCGGGCTGTTGCCCGACGTCCGCAGGCGTGGCAACCGAACCGTGGTTCCGGCGGCCGACGTACGTGCGCTCGCCCGGCGTGACACGGTCGACCTCGAAGCGCTGGATGGTCCGGAACTGCCCGTGCTCCGGGTGGGGCCCGCCGAGCCGGTGCCGGAGGATCCGGAGCGGGCGTGGATCGGGTACGCGGCGGGGCTCGCGCCTGAGGACATGTACGAGGCGCTGCGCGGCTGGTGGCGCTGCGATCCGGAACGGGTGCTGCGTGCGGGCGTGCTGGCTGTGACCGTCGGGCCGTACGTCGTCGCGGTGCTCACCGGGTTCCGGGGCGCCGAGCCGGACGGCGCCGGCCGTTACCGCTTCTCGGCGCGACTGGCGGGGTTCACCAGCGACCTGGTCACTCCGGTTCAGGTCGTACGCGCGGACGTACCTGGCGCCGACGAGGCGCGGCGCCTGCTGGGCAGACGCCTCGACTCGGAATCCGGGGGGCCCGTCGCGTATGTGCGGAGAGTGGCGAGCGAGAAGGGCCAGGGTCCGGGCGCGGTGATCAGCGGGCCGCGTACGCCGTGAACGCCGTCCAGGCCTGCCGGGTGGTGGTGAAGGTGGGGCCGGTTTCGGGGTTCGGGCTCTTGGAGTCGCGGACGTGGATGGTGTGGGGGCAGGTGGCTACCTCCACGCACTGGCCGCCCTCGCTGCCGCTGTAGCTGGACTTCCGCCAGGTGTACGCGACTTCGAGGCACGCGCCGCCCTCGTCGCTGCTGTAGCTCGACTTGAACCACTCAAGTGCGGTGCTCATACATCTCCTAGCAGGCGGTCGAGCAGGCCCCTGGACTCCCGTGGAGACAGGGCCTGTGACCGCAGCATTGCATATTTACGGCCCAGGATGGACACCTCGTCCGGGTCGGAAACCCACTGGCTGCCGCGCTGGCTCTCGGTGTACGCGACGTGCTGGTGGTCGGGTGTCTCCAGGAGGATGAAGGGGCCGGCGAGTCCCGCGTGCGAGAGTGAGTCCGTCGGCAGGAACTGGAGTGTCAGGCCCGGGAGTTCGGCGCATGCGCGCAGGTGGCGGAGCTGGTCGCGGCGCGTCCCCGGGCCGCCCACGCCGAGGTTCAGGACAGGCTCCCAGACGATGAAGCTCATCGTCGGCGGACACCTGCGCTGGAGGATCTCCTGGCGCTCGATGCGGCCCGCTGTCTTGGCCTGGAGTTCCTCCTCGTCGTACGCCGGTACGCGCTCGCTCATGACCGCGTACGCGTACGGCTCGGTCTGGAGCAGGCCCGGCAGGACCGCGTTGTCGTACCAGGACAGGGAGATGGCCTCGCGCTCGTGCTCCATGTACTCCTCCGCGAACAGGGGGAACTGGTCGATCTCCGGGAGTTCCTCGACCCCGGCCACCAACATGCCCTTGAGGCCGAGGAGTTGGTCGATCTGCTCGGCCAGGTCGTACATCAGGGCGCGGCGGCCCTGTTCGATCGAGGCGATCGTCTCCTCGTCGATCAGGAGTTCCTCGGCCAGCGAACGTTGCGTGTAACCCGCCGTTTTGCGGGCCGCCTGCAACTGCTTGCCCAGCATCCTCATCGCCGAGTAGTTCTTCTTCCGCGAACTCAGCGAATTCCGCGAGTTCCGCGAGCGGTTTCCGTGACTCATGCCCCTCCAACTCCCCACCTCTGCCCGGCCCCG
This sequence comes from Streptomyces sp. SID12501, assembly GCF_010550245.1. Lineage (GTDB taxonomy): Bacteria > Actinomycetota > Actinomycetes > Streptomycetales > Streptomycetaceae > Streptomyces. The sequence goes on along the minus strand of NZ_JAAGLU010000007.1, from coordinate 282,806 downwards.
ACCCTGGAGGAACCCGTACAAAAAATCTGTACGGGTTCACGGGGTGATCCACGCTAGTCACTCTCCGCGACTCTCGTCCCGTGAATGAGACGATCCGACCCCGCCCGCTGCGCGAGAGGTTCTTCCGGCGGGAACGCCGTTCCGTGCCCGCTGCCAGGAAGTTGGCGTACGAGTTCCTCGCCGACTGGGGGCTCGCGGACACCGAGCGCGGCGACGACGTGTTGCTGTGCGTGAGTGAGCTGGCGACCAACGCGCTGGTGCACGGCGTACCGCCCGGGCGGCAGTTCCTGTTGTTCCTGCGGTACGACGGGAAGGTGCTGCGGGTCGCCGTGCACGACAGCGGGCCGGGGGAGCCGTTCATCGCCGAGCGTGCGGAGCATGCCGACGAGTCCGCCGACGAGGGCGGGCGCGGGCTGCTGCTCGTTGCCGCGCTCAGTGACAAGTGGGGGGTCGGGGAGCGGGACCTCGGCAAGGTGGTGTGGTGCGAGTGGGAACTGCCGGTCGAGGAGACGCGGTTGCCGTCGCCGTCGCCGTCGCCGTCGCCGTCGCTGTCGCGATGAACGGCGGAAGCCGGGCACCCGTTCGACTTCGGGTGCCCGGCTTCCGTGTGGGCGGACGGCCGCCGCCGCCGCCGTCGCGTCAGAGGCGCTCGGGCGTCCTGATGCCCAGGAGGGCCATGCCCTGGTGGAGGGTCTTCGCCGTGATCTCGCACAGGAACAGGCGGTTCTCGGCGATGTCCTTCGGCGGTGCCGGCTTGATCACCGGGCACTTGTCGTAGAACGTCGTGTACAGCGACGCCAGTTGGTAGAGGTACGCCGTCATCTTGTGCGGGGCGTACTCCGTCGCCGAGTCCGCGACCGTCTCCGCGAACCCGTCCACGTGCAGGGCCAACGCCCGCTCCGCCTCGGCCAGTTCGAGCTCCGGGTGCGGCTGCGGGCGTACCTCGCCGGCCTTGCGCAGGATCGACTGGATACGGGCGTACGCGTACTGGAGGTACACGCTCGTGTCGCCGTTCAGCGACACCATCTGGTCCAGGTCGAACTTGTAGTCCCGGTTCGCCGACGTCGACAGGTCCGCGTACTTCACCGCGCCGATGCCCACCTGGGCGCCCCGCTCGGCGACCTCGTCGTCCGAGAGCTGGCCCAGGGTGTCCTTCTCCCGTACGACGGCCGTCGCGCGGTCGACCGCCTCGTCCAGCAGGTCCACCAGCCGTACGGTCTCACCCTCACGCGTCTTGAACGGCTTGCCGTCCTTGCCGAGGACCGTGCCGAACGCCAGCTGGTACGCCTTGACGTCCTCGTCGTTGAGCCAGCCCGCCCTGCGAGCGGTCTCGAAGACCATCTTGAAGTGCAGGGACTGGCGGGCGTCGACCACGTAGATGAGGTTGTTCGCCTTCAGGTTGAAGACGCGGTCCCTGATCGCCGAGAGGTCCGTCGCCGCGTAGCCGTAACCCCCGTCGGACTTGCGGACGATCAGCGGGACCGGGTTGCCCTCCGGGCCCTTGATGTCGTCGAAGAAGACGCACAGGGCGCCTTCCGAACGGACCGCGACCCCTTGCTCCTCCAGGATGCGGCACGTCTCGTCCAGCATGTCGTTGTAACCCGACTCGCCGACGATGTCCGCGTCCCGGATCTCCATGTCCAGCTTCTCGAAGACCGAGAAGAAGTAGATCTTCGACTCGTCCACGAACTTCTGCCATGCGGCGAGCGTGGCGGGGTCGCCGGCCTGGAGGTCGACCACCCTCAGACGTGCCCGCGTCTTGAACTCCTCGTCGGAGTCGAAGAGTTTGCGCGCCGTCTTGTAGAGGCGGTCGAGGTTCGACATCGCCTCCTCACCGCTGGCTTCGGTGTCCGCCGGGCTCGCCTTGTGGTCCAGCTCGTGCGGGTGCTCGTCCAGGTACTGGATGAGCATGCCGAACTGGGTTCCCCAGTCACCGATGTGGTGCCTGCGGATCACGTTCTCGCCCGTGAACTCCAGGAGTTGGACCACCGCGTCGCCGATCACCGCGGAGCGGAGGTGGCCTACGTGCATCTCCTTCGCCACGTTCGGCTGGGCGTAGTCGATGACCGTCGTGCCCGGGTGCGCGGAGAGCGGTACGCCGAGGCGGGCGTCCGGGTCGGTGGACCTGGCCGCCAGGTTCTCGACGATCGCCCTGTCGGTGAGGGTGATGTTCAGGAAGCCGGGGCCGGAGACCTCGACGTCCTTGAACAGGCCGGGGGCGGTGATCTTCTCGACCACCTGCGTCGCCAGCTCCCGGGGGTTGGCCTTGGCCTTCTTGGCGAGCGCCAGGATGCCGTTGGCCTGGTAGTCGGCCCGGTCGCTACGTCGCAGCAACGGGTCCGCGTCGGTCGCCTCCGGCAGGGTGGCCGAGAGGGCGGACGCGAGGTGTGCGTTGACGTTGGCGGTGAGGGACGTGACCGAGGCCATGGAATGGGTGCCGTTCCACTCGTAGGGGTACAGAAAACGACACCAGTCTGCCACGGGGGCGGGCGGGCGGTCGCACGGATTCCCGCCCGCCCCTCGAGGCCGGCACGTCGGTGCGTCAGCCCGTGGGCGCCAGGGCCACGGCCGCGAGCGCGGGAGCGGACTCGGTGCCGTCCGCGTACACGGCCGTCACGCGGTAGTAGGCGGCGGTGCCCGCCGGGGCGTCCTCGTCGCGGTAGTGACGGTAGGAGTCCGTGTACGGGTTCTCCAGTGCTCCCTCCGCGATCCGCTCGTACGAGCCCGTGGAGCGGTCCCAGCGGTAGACGCGGTAGCCGGTGGCGCTGTCGACCGTGTCCCAGTTCAATACGGCGGCACCGGCGTTCTCCACGGCGTCCAGGCGGGTCACCGGGGAGCCCGGCGCGGTCGCCTCGGACGGCCGGGTGTCCTGCTCGGTCGTGTAGACGGTGACGCCGTCGGTGTAGTTGTTCGAGCCGTCCACCGCCCGCAACTCGAAGCAGCGCTCCTCGCCGTCCGGCAGGCCCTCGGTGTCCTGGAAGGACGTGGCGTCCGCCGCCAGCGTGTGCGAGTTGCCGGACTCGCAGGTGCGCACCCCGTGGTCCGTCTTCGGGGTGCCCACGCGCAACCAGTAGGCACGCATGTCGGCGGCGGTGGAGGTGTCCCACCGCAGGGCCGTGCCCCACGGCTCGGAGGTGGCGGCGAACCCGGTCGGCAGCGGCGGCGCGACGGTGTCCTCATAGCGCACGGCCTTGTAGGTGCTGGAGGTCACGCCGTTCGCGGCCACCGCGAACGCGGTGACATAGCCGTCCGACGAGCCGCCGAAGTCGGTGAGCAGGCAGCGGTACTCGACCCACGCGGCATCGCGGTAGACCTCCTCGGGCGCGCAGGCGCGCAAGGTCGTACGGACCGTGGAGGCGCTGCTGCCGGAGTAGACCCGGAAGCCCCCGCTGTGGTCGTTGTCGGCGGCGACCCGGATACGCAGCTCGGGTCGGCCGTTCGCGTCCGGACGCAGGTACACGGGCAGGGCGGGCGCCACCTGCCGCCGGGAAGTGATCTTCACGGCGCCGGAGCGGTTACCGGCCGCGTCGACCGCGTACACCGTGTAGGTGCGGGTGACGCCCGGCTTCGCCGTCATGTCGTCGTACGAGGCGCTCGTGGCGGTGCCGAGGAGAGCCGGCTGCGCGCTGCCGTCCGCGCCGTAGACCTGCCAGCGCACGGCGTCGTCCGTCGGCGCGGTCCAGCTCAGCGCGACCTTCTGAGTGTCCGCCGCGGCCGCGAGGCCGGCCACCGCGCCCGGCGGCGTCACATCCGGGGTGGTCACCGCGACCGGAGCGGTGCGTGCCGAGGTGTTCCCGGCGGTGTCGGTGGCCGACGCCGTGTAGTAGTACGTCTGCTTCTCGGCGGCCGTCTCGTCGTACAGGTACTGCTCACCCGGCGTCTGTCGCAGGTCCATGACGGCGACCTTGGTGAACGGGCCCGCCGCGGCTGTGGCGCGCCACAGGGTGAACAGGGGGCCGTCGACCGGGCGCACCTGGCCCAGCCAGACGTTGACCTGCGGGATCGGCGAGCTGCCGTCGGGCCCCTCGTGGCTGGACACCGACACCGAGATGTCGGAGGCGCGCACGTCCGGGACCGGCGGTGCCGTCTTGTCCGGAGTGGTGACGTAGGGGCCGCAGGCGGTGGCGCCGTAGTTCGTCCACTTGTCGACGGCCTGGATGCAGAATCGGTACTTCTGGCCGTCCTTCGCGGGCGTGTACGAGGCGGTGGTGCCGGTCGTCGTCCATCTGGAGACACCGCCCGTCGGAGTCTCCACCAGGACCCGGTAGTGGGAGATGTCCAGTTCCCGGTTCTTCCGCCAGCCGGCCTTCGCCTTGCCGGTCGCCGCGTCGTAGGTGGTGGTGATGCCGGTCGGGGCCAGCGGCGGCTTGCTGTCGGACGAGGCGGTCCAGGCGAACTTCACCCGGGACAGGCCCGTCCAGTTCGCATGGTCGACGCGCACGGTGTGGCTGCCCGAGCCGATGCAGAACGTGCCCGGGACACTGTTGCCGGAGCTGTCACCGGTGTTCGTCCACTTGTTCACCTTCCGCACGCCGTCCACGTACAGCCGCAGGCCGTCCGTGCCGGACAGGCGGTACTCGAAACAGCCGCCCGAACCGAAGTCTCGGGTGAGCGACCAGCGCACCCCGAAGTTGTTCGTGGCCATCCCGGAGAGCGGAGCGCCCGTCCAGGACTGGTCGATCGTGGTGTCGCAGTCCGTCCTCTTCGGCGTGCCGGAGAACGAGGTGTTCGTGTAGAACGTCCGCTTGAATGTGGTGTTGCCGCAGGTCACGGCAGCCTCGGCGGCAGGCGCCACGAGGAGGACGCAGGTCGACGCCAGCGTCACCGCGAGTCCGGCCGCTCCCACGCGCAGCCTGGCCCGGATATTTTCTGTGATCACGACAAGAGGACTGCCCCCAGGCCCTCGGGGTTGTACGGCGGGCCCAAACGTTTTCCGACTGGGACCGACACGGGTGACAATGGGTCCGACGTATCTCCACGGCGTCCAGAGCGGCGTACGAGAACAAACTGGAAAGAAGGACGTGCCCCGTGGCTCAGAGCACCGAGACCACCGACTGGGTCTCCCGTTTCGCGGATGAGGTCATCGAGGAGTCGGAGCGCCGAGCCCCCGGCAAACCTGTCGTCGTCGCCTCCGGGCTGTCCCCGTCCGGGCCCATCCACCTGGGGAATCTCCGGGAAGTGATGACTCCGCACCTGGTCGCCGACGAGATCCGGCGCCGGGGGTACGAGGTCCGGCATCTGATCTCCTGGGACGACTACGACCGCTACCGCAAGGTGCCGAACGGCGTCGACGGTGTGGACGCCTCCTGGGCCGAGCACATCGGCAGGCCGCTGACCGCCGTACCCGCGCCCAAGGGGTCCCCCCACCCCAACTGGGCCGAGCACTTCAGGGCCGCGATGGTCGACGCGCTCGCCGAGCTCGGTGTCGAGTTCGACGGGATCAGCCAGACCGTGCAGTACACCGCAGGTGTCTATCGCGAGCAGATCCTGCATGCCATGAAGCATCGGGGTGAGATCGACGCGATCCTCGACCAGTACCGGACCAAGAAGGCTCCCGGTACTCCTGGTAATCCCGGCAGCCCTGGTAACCCTGGTAACCCCGGCAAGAAGGCTCAGCAGTCCCAGAAGCCGCTCGACGACGCCGAGGTCGAGGCCGCCGAGGGGTCCGGGGCCGCCGGGGAGGACGACGGGAGCTCCGGTTCCGCCGGGTACTTCCCGTACAAGCCCTTCTGCGGTGGGTGCGGCAAGGACCTCACCACCGTCACCGCCTACGACGACGACACCACCGAGCTGACGTACACCTGCACCGCCTGTGGGTTCTCCGAGACCGTCCTGCTGAGCGAGTTCAACCGCGGCAAGCTGGTCTGGAAGGTCGACTGGCCGATGCGCTGGGCCTACGAGGGGGTCGTCTTCGAGCCCTCCGGCGTCGATCACTCGTCTCCGGGGTCCTCGTTCCAGGTCGGCGGGCAGATCGTCGGCAGCATCTTCGGCGGCAAGCAGCCGATCGGGCCCATGTACGCCTTCGTGGGCATCAGCGGCATGGCCAAGATGTCCAGCAGCAAGGGCGGTGTGCCCACGCCCGGCGACGCGCTGAAGATCATGGAGCCGCAGATCCTGCGCTGGCTGTACGCCCGCCGGCGGCCCAACCAGTCCTTCAAGATCGCCTTCGACCAGGAGATCCAGCGGCTCTACGACGAGTGGGACAAGCTCGACGCCAAGGTCGCCGACGGCTCCGCGCTGCCGGCGGACGTCGCCGCGCACTCCCGTGCGGTGCGTACCGCAGAGGGCGAACTGCCGCGTACCGCGCGGGCGTTGCCGTACCGGACGCTGGCCTCCGTCGCCGACATCACCGCCGGTGCCGAGGACCAGACGCTGCGGATCCTGGGTGAGCTGGACCCCGCCGACCCGCTGGTCTCCCTCGACGAGGCGCGGCCCCGGCTCGACAAGGCCGAGGCCTGGATCAACACGCAGGTGCCCGCCGATCAGCGGACCATCGTGCGCCAGGAACCCGACACCGAGCTGATCAAGTCCCTCGACGAGCAGGGGCGGCAGTCGCTGCGGCTCCTCGTCGACGGCCTCGCCGACAACTGGTCCCTCGACGGCCTCAGCCACCTCGTCTACGGGGTTCCCAAGGTCCAGGCCGGCTTCTCCGCCGACGCCACGCCGAAGGAACTCCCGGCCGAGATCAAGGTCGCCCAGCGCACGTTCTTCGCGCTGCTGTACCACCTGCTCGTCGGGCGGGACACCGGTCCGCGTCTGCCCACGCTGCTCCTCGCCGTGGGTCAGGAGCGGGTGCGGGCCCTGCTGGGGGAGTAGGGGGCGCGTTCCCCTGACATCCCCTGATATCCCCTGATACGAAGGACGGGGCGCCCGGTGAACTCCGGGCGCCCCGTCCTTCGTACAGCCAGGAAAAATCGAATATCGGGGACTACGCGATGTGGTCGTCCTGGAGTTCCGCCGTGTGGCGGTTGGTGAAGCGGTTGACCATCCGGTCGGCTTCGCGCTGCGGGAGCTTCGAGCCGTACGTCGCTTCCACGTCACCCCGGAACTGGCCCGAGGTCGGGTAGCTGCCGTCTATCGACTTCTTGAAGACCAGGTAGTAGTCCTCCTCCGTCGGCTCCGTACCGCCGCCCGCACCCATCTCACGGGTACGGCCCGGGCCGGCCGGGATCGGGAAGGTACCGGTGTCCTCCGAAGAGGGCTCCGGCAAGGGCTCCGGGGCGGGGGCCGACGGCTCCGCGTACTCTTCGTACTGCTGCTGCGGGAACATCCGCTGCTCGAACCGCTGCTGTTCGAACCGCTGTTGCTCCTCGAACTGCTGCTGAGCCTCGTACTGCTGTCGGCTCTCGAACTGTTGCCTGTTCTCGAACTGCTGCCGGGCGTCGCTCTGCTGCCGGGCGTCGTACTGCTCGGCCTGCTGCTGCTCCTCGTACCACTGGGCGTCCGCGGGTCCGGGGTCGTAGGACGGGTCGTAGCCGCCCTGGTACGCGATGGCCCGGGGGTCCCGCGCCTGGAGCCACGGATTCTGGGGCTCGGCGTTGTCCGGCTGCCCGGCGGGTTCGCCGCCCTCGGGAGCGGGGCGCTGCTCGGCGGTCCGGGGCTGAGGGGTCGCCGTGGGCTCCGAGGTACGGCTGCTCGCGCCCGCGTCGGCCGCCTCCAGGGCGGGCTGCGGGGCCGGCGGCAGCAGTGCCGGTTCGATGCCGGCCGCCGCGAGGCCCGAGGGGGCCGTCTCCGCGAGGGGGACGCCGTAGCGAGCCAGGCGCAGCGGCATCAGGGACTCCACCGGGGCCTTGCGCCGCCAGGCCCGGCCGAAGCGGGCGTGCAGACGTGCCTGGTAGACGAGACGTTCCTGCTCCAGCTTGATGACCTGCTCGTAGGAGCGCAGCTCCCACAGCTTCATCCGGCGCCAGAGGAGGAACGTCGGCAGGGGGGAGAGGAGCCAGCGGGTGAGGCGGACGCCTTCCATGTGCTTGTCGGCGGTGATGTCCGCCATCCGGCCGATGGCGTGCCGGGCCGCCTCCACCGAGACCACGAACAGGATCGGGATGACGGCGTGCATGCCCACACCCAGCGGGTCCGGCCAGGCCGCCGCGCCGTTGAACGCGATCGTCGCCATCGTCAGCAGCCACGCCGTCTGGCGCAGCAGCGGGAACGGGATCCGGATCCAGGTGAGGAGGAGGTCCAGGGCGAGCAGGACGCAGATGCCCGCGTCGATGCCGATCGGGAAGACGTAGCTGAAGTTCCCGAAGCCCTTCTGCAGGGCCAGTTCACGGACGGCGGCGTAAGAACCCGCGAAGCCGATCCCGGCGATGACCACCGCACCGGCGACGACCACGCCGATGAGAACCCGGTGCATCCGTGTCAGTTGCAGTGGCGCGGCCACCCGTACTCCCCTCCCAGTGCGTGCTGTTGCGCGCAACAGGGTGGCACATGTGTGCGGCGTGCGTGTTGCCGAGACAAGGTCAGCTCTTCTTCGACGCTGAGGAGGACGCGGACGAGGCAGGCGCCTCGGACGACGACTTCGACGGGGACGCGCTCGGCTTCGCCGACGAACTCGCCGACGCCGTAGGGGAGTTGGTGGGGGCCGGAGTGCCCGCACCACCTTCGCCGTTCTCCGACGACACCTTCGCGACGGCTTCCTTGACGGCCTTCACCGCGGCCTTCGTCAGACTGTCCGCGCTCGGCGTCTTCTCGCCCGCGAGCCCGGCACCGTTGTAGTCGAGGGTCACGACGACGTTCTCGACCCGGACCACCACCGTCTGCTGCCGGAAGGACCCTTCCTTCTTCTTCAGGTCGTAGTGCACCGACGTCGCGACGTCGCCCGCCCCGGCCACCGCCTCCGACCTGGTGTTCTTCGCACCCGCCGTCGACTCGGCGTCCTGCACCTGGCTCTTGTAGTACGCCTGCGCCAGCTCGTCGCCCGAACCGCGTGACGCGGTCGACTCGAAGCGCAGCAGCGACACGTTCAGCCAGCGGAACTGGGAGCCCTTCACGCCGTTGTTGACGAGACTGGTCCAGGAGCAACTGCTGCGCGTCGAGGTGTCGTTGGACGACCCCTCCTTGCCCGATTTCACGCCCTTCGGGACCAGGTCCTTCAGCGTCTTCGTCGACAGCACCGCGCACGGCTCCGGAAGCTTCTGGTACGCCGCCGCCTGCACGGTCGGCGACGCGCTCACCGTCTCGCCCGCGCCGGCCGCTGCCGTCTTCGACGCGTTGTCGGCGGAACCGGATCCCGACCCGGAGTCGGACCCCGAGTCGGAGGAGCAGCCGACGGCCAGGAGAAGGACTGGGACGGCGACGCCGGCGGCCAGGGTGGCGAGGGCCCGGTGCTGCCGCCTCGTCGCCACTCCGGTGTTCCGGCTGCTGTTCCGGCTGCGCTGGTCTCGCTGTGCGGGTCGGTGCATGGTTCCTTCACTCATCGCGCCTGGTTCCTGCGGCTCTCGGTTCCTGCGGTCGGATCGGGTCCGAGGGGCCACGGTACGCGGTGGGAGGGGCGCGCTGTCTTGCTTCACGCCCTTTGCGGACGGCCGGTACGAGGGGACACGAGCCGTGTCCTAGTCGAACGCGCCGGCGAGCTGTGAGGCCAGTTTCTGCACCCTGTCCTGCATTTCCTTGCTGTCGGGCACGGTGCCGAGCGCCGTCGGCTGCTCGACGTACTCGATGGTCACGATCACGTTGGACGTGCGGAACGCCACAGTTACCGTGCGCCGCTGGTCCGTTGAACCGGCGGGCGTCAGCTCGTCGTCGAGGAACGCCTCGTCGCCGAGGCCGTCGAGGAGGCGGGGCTGGAGGGCGGCGGCCGACTCGGCGTCGGCGGCGCTGTCCGTGGCGGAGGCCGAGGCGGCGTCGGTGGGAGTGGCCGAGGAGGGGGAGGCGGAGGGGGCGCCGGATGCCGACGCGGACCCGGTGGGGGTGGGAGTGGCGGTGGTGGAGACGACCGGCTCCGGGAGGTCGGCGGCCACCACCTTGGTCGCGAAGAGGTCCGTCGCCTGGCTGTCGTCGCTCACGGAGTTGTCGTACGACACCACCCGCTCGAAGTCGACGAGGAGATGATCGGTGGCGTCCGTGGACTCCACCTTCCAGCGGCAGCCCACCTTGCGGTCCGTGTTGTACGTGAGGGTCGACTCGCCGTCGTACGCCTCTGCGCGCTGGTCCTCGTCCGTGATCTGCCTGATGCCGGGCAGCAGCGAGTCGAGGGTGCCGTGACCGACCGCGCCGCAGGGCTCGGGGAGGGTGAGGTACCGGCCGGGCTGCGCCGCGACGGTCGTGGTGCCGCTGTCGCCGGGCTTGGCGTCCTCGGCGGTGTCATCGCTGCCCGAGCCGCCTGTGCAGCCGGCCAGCAGCGCCGCGAGGAGGGCGGCGACGCCGGGTACGTAGGCCTTCCGCTGCACGGTCAGGTTCCTCTCGACGATCTTTCTCGATCTTTCTCGACGATCTTTGCGGGCGGTGCTCGCTCCAGTGTCCCCGCAGGTTATTCACTTGCCGCACGGGGGCGTCACCGACAGACAATGTCTATCGCACGCACGACCGTGAACGCCGGTCCGGCATCCCTTTCGTTGACCTTGGCGCCGGTTTTGCGATTCGAGACTTCTGTTGGTTTTTCGGGGGAATGAGGACGATATGTCGTACGTGGAAGTGCCGGGTGCGAAGGTACCCATCCGTATGTGGGCCGACCCGGCGTCGGTCGAGGACGTCGCGATGCAGCAGCTGCGGAACGTCTCGACGCTGCCGTGGATCAAGGGTCTCGCGGTCATGCCGGACGTCCACTTCGGCAAGGGGGCGACGGTCGGATCGGTCATCGCGATGCAGGGTGCGGTGTGCCCGGCGGCGGTGGGGGTCGACATCGGCTGCGGGATGTCCGCCGTCAAAACGTCCCTCACGGCGAACGACCTGCCGGGCGACCTGTCCCGGCTGCGGTCGAAGGTCGAGGAGGCGATTCCGGTGGGGCGGGGGATGCACGACAGTCCCGTCGATCCGGGGCGGCTGCACGGGTTCGCCACCGGGGGGTGGGACGACTTCTGGGGGCGGTTTGATGGAATCGCGGAAGCGGTCAAATTCCGTCATGATCGGGCTGGAAAGCAGATGGGAACGCTCGGATCCGGGAATCACTTTGCAGAAGTTTGCATAGATGATCAGGATTCGGTCTGGCTCATGCTCCACTCCGGTTCCCGGAACATCGGCAAGGAGCTGGCCGACCATCACATCGGCGTGGCTCAGAAGCTCTCCCACAACCAGGGGCTGATCGACCGCGACCTCGCCGTCTTCATCGCGGACACCCCGCAGATGGCGGCCTACCAGAACGACCTCTACTGGGCTCAGGAGTACGCGAAGTACAACAGGTCGATCATGATGGCCCTCTTCAAGGACGTGCTCCGCAAGGAGTTCAAGAAGGCCGGGGTGACCTTCGAGCCCGAGGTGAGCTGCCATCACAACTACGTGAGTCGCGAGCGCTACGAGGGCATGGACCTGCTCGTCACCCGCAAGGGTGCGATCAGCGCCCGGGCCGGCGAGTACGGGATCATCCCGGGTTCCATGGGCACGGGTTCGTACATCGTGAAGGGCCTGGGGAACGAGAAATCGTTCAACTCCGCCTCGCACGGAGCCGGTCGGCGCATGAGCCGCAACGCGGCCAAGCGGCGCTTCTCGACCAAGGACCTGGAGGATCAGACTCGGGGCGTGGAGTGCCGTAAGGACTCCGGCGTCGTGGACGAGATTCCTGCCGCGTACAAGCCGATCGAGCAGGTCATCGATCAGCAGCGGGACCTGGTGGAGGTCGTGGCGAAGCTGAAGCAGGTCGTCTGTGTGAAGGGCTGACCCACGAGGTTCCCGGCTTCAGGCCGGGGACCTCGTTCACGGTCCTCCCGTAAGGGAAACCGGCGCTGATCCCTCTGTGGGCCCAATGAGTCCATGGCGGTGTGATGGTGCTGCCATCGGCCAGTTCGGCAGTGAGCCCGACACGTGTGGTGACCCACATGTGGGCGGGCTGGTCGGGGGTGTCGGCAACCGTCAGCTCGGAGCCTGCCGGAGCCACTGCCGCGTCGCCGATCAGGCGGCCCGGGCTGCCGTCGCGCCATGGCGAGAGGCGCTGGGCGAGGCACGCTTCAGCGAACTCGTCGTCGATCTGGCCCGGTTCACGCCACCGGGGCCGATCCGCCCCGCGTGGTGAGCCGGCGAGCCGCTACTCAGTAACGTCCAACGAGACCCGTGGACCGTCTCCCACGGAGGCGGAGGCTGGTCACACGTCCCGGTGGACCTTCGTGTTCGATGCCTGGGCGCGGGGGCGGAGGACCAGGAGGTCGACGTTGACGTGGCTGGGGCGGGTCACCGTCCAGGTGATCGTTTCGGCCACGTCGTCGGCGGTGAGGGGTTCGGCCACGCCCTGGTAGACCTTGGCCGCCTTCTCCGTGTCGCCGGAGAAGCGGGTCAGGGCGAACTCGTCCGTCTTCACCATGCCCGGCGCGATCTCGATCACCCGTACCGGGGTGCCGACGATCTCCAGGCGCAGTGTCTCGGCGAGGACGTGGGCGCCGTGCTTGGCGGCGACGTAGCCACCGCCGCCCTCGTACGTGCCGTGCCCGGCGGTGGAGGAGACGACCACGATCGTGCCGTCGCCGCTCGCTGTCAGGGCGGGGAGGAGGGCCTGGGTGAGGTTGAGGGTGCCGATGACGTTCGTCTCGAACATCTGGCGCCAGTCGGCCGGATCGCCGGTGGCCACCGGGTCGGCGCCGAGTGCGCCGCCCGCGTTGTTGACGAGGACGCCGATCGTCTTGAAGGCGGTCGCGAACTCGTCGACCGCCGCGCGGTCGGTGACGTCCAGGGGGTACGCCGTGGCCTGGCCGCCCGTCGCGTTGATCTCCTCGGCCAGCGCCTCGATACGGTCCTTGCGGCGGGCCGTCAGTACGACCCGGTAGCCGGCGGCGGCGAGCCGGCGTGCCGTCGCGGCGCCGATTCCGCTGCTCGCGCCGGTGATCACGGCGATGCGGGAGGCGGCGGACGGGGCGGCGGTGGCCATGGGACTGCTCCTCGGGGTGTTCGGCGTACCGGGCTGGCTGAGCTGCTGCCCAGGATAGGCAGGCGGCGGGAGCCGGTGGCGGGGTGTCCGGAGGGTGGGCCGGTGCCGTCGCCTTCGGCGGGCTTGGCCGTGCTTCGCCGGGCTCCGTCAGTTGCCTCGGGGGGCGTACATGATCACGGCCATGCCCGCGAGGCAGATCAGCGCGCCCGTCACGTCCCAGCGGTCCGGGCGGTAGCCGTCCGCCGCCATGCCCCAGGCCAGTGAACCGGCGACGAAGACTCCGCCGTACGCGGCCAGGATGCGGCCGAACTCCGCGTCGGGCTGGAGGGTGGCGACGAACCCGTACGCGCCCAGGGCCAGCACGCCCGCGCCGATCCACACCCAGCCGCGGTGCTCCCGTACGCCCTGCCAGATCAGCCAGGCGCCGCCGATCTCGAACAGGGCGGCGACCAGGAACAGGGCTACGGAGCGCAGGACCGACATTCGGGCAGCTTTGCATGTTGGTTCACCGTCACCTGTTGGAGGGCGCCTGCGGGGCGCGTCAAGTGGGATACATCGCTTCGACGGTGTTAACGGCGTTAACAGTCTTCCGGGCGAGGAGTGGGTGGCGTGAGCATGCGGGTCTGGGTGCGTGGGCTGGTGGCGGGTGCGGTTGGGGTGGCGATCGGTCTGGTCGGGGGCGGGGGGCTTGCCGGGGCCGACAGCGGGGAGGCCGAGGCCGATCTCGCGTATCACGGGGCCGTCTCGCTGGACCGTGGGCGGATCGACCTGCGGGTGACTCCGCGCAACCACGGGCCGTCCGCCGTCGCCGACGCGACCGTGCGGCTGACCTGGTCGGCCCCGCTCGCCGCCCGGCAGCAGTTGCCGGACGGGTGTGCGCGGCTCGGGGAGCGGGTGGTCGTGTGCCGTACGGGGGCGCTGGCCGCCGACGGTGTGGGTGAGCAGATCGGGCTGCGGATGCGGCTCCAGGGCATGCCCGCCGAGGTGACGCTGGAGATCGGTACGGTCTGGAGCGGCGGTGTCGTCGACCGCAACCGGGGCAACGACCGGCAGCGTGTGCTCGTGCTCGACACCGGGGACGCGTACTACTTCTGACGGCCGACCGTTATCTCCTATCTCCTATCTCCTATCTCCGGCTCGCGCGCGGTGTCACCGTCACCTCCGGGATGGTGCCGCCGCAGCGCAGTACGGCGTCCAGGGTGCGGAGGAACTCGGAGACGTCGAGCAGGTCGCCGGTGAGGTAGCCGCGTTGCCGCCAGACGGGTACGACCTCGGCGGCGTACGTCATGTCCCAGCCGTTGTTGAACTCGGTACGGGAGTCTCCGTCGCCGCCCCCGCAGTCCCTGACCACGAACCGGGTGAAGCCGACCTCCGGGTGTTCGACGCGGTATGCCTCGACGAGCTTCTCCAGGGCCGCCTTGCTGACGTGGTAGCCCGCGAACCCGGGCCAGGCGGGGGTGATCGACGCGCCGACCGTGGAGAGGTAGACGGCGGTGCCGGCGGACGCCGTGAGGTGGGGGAGCGCGGCGTTGGTGACGAGGGCGGCGCCGATCACGTTGGTGTCCATGATCCGGCGCCAGGTGTCGGCGTCGGTCTTCTCGACGGGGGCGAGGGGGCCGATGCCGGTGGTGTAGATGAGGGCGTCGATGCCGCCGAGTCCGTCGGCGGCCTCCTCGATCGCGGCCCGGCAGGAGGCCTCGTCGGTGACGTCGCAGGCGATGGCGAGGGCGTCGGGGCCCGCCTCCTTCGCCGCGTCGACCAGACGGTCGTGTCTGCGGGCGAGCAGGGCGACGGGGTTGCCCCGGCTGCCGAGGTCGATTCCCGCGCAACGGCCCAGGCCGCTCGACGCCCCGACCACCACAGTTCTCAGCGCGCCCGTTCTAGCCATTTGAGACCCTCATTCTCGCAGGATGGAAATTATCCTCCACCGTTTTGTAGCACGGCATGGAATGCCTGTGGAATACCTCTGGAGGGGGCGCGGTTGTCGCACTCGGACGCTATAGTTGAAGAGTTAACAACCTGGAGGATGAGCGACCATGCAGTTCGGGATCTTCAGCGTCGGCGACGTCACACCGGACCCGACCACGGGACGGACGCCGACCGAACGCGAGCGCATCAAGGCCATGGTCGCCATCGCGCTCAAGGCCGAGGAGGTCGGGCTTGATGTGTTCGCCACGGGTGAGCACCACAATCCGCCGTTCGTGCCCTCGTCCCCGACCACGATGCTCGGCTACATCGCCGCGCGGACCGAGAAGCTGATCCTCTCCACCTCCACCACCCTCATCACCACCAACGACCCGGTGAAGATCGCGGAGGACTTCGCGATGCTCCAGCACCTGGCCGACGGGCGCGTGGACCTGATGATGGGGCGCGGCAACACCGGCCCGGTGTACCCGTGGTTCGGGCAGGACATCCGCGAGGGCATCAACCTCGCCGTCGAGAACTACGCCCTGCTGCGCCGCCTGTGGCGCGAGGACGTCGTGAACTGGGAGGGGAAGTTCCGGACGCCGTTGCAGGGGTTCACGTCGACACCCCGGCCCCTGGACGACGTACCGCCGTTCGTCTGGCACGGCTCCATCCGCTCGCCCGAGATCGCCGAGCAGGCGGCCTACTACGGCGACGGCTTCTTCCACAACAACATCTTCTGGCCGGCCGACCACACCAAGCGGATGATCGACCTGTACCGGTCCCGGTACGCCCACTACGGGCACGGCACGGCCGAGCAGGCCATCGTGGGCCTGGGCGGCCATGTGTTCATGCGGAAGAACTCGCAGGACGCGGTACGGGAGTTCCGGCCGTACTTCGACGAGGCGCCGGTGTACGGGCACGGGCCCTCCCTGGAGGACTTCACCGACCAGACCCCGCTGACCGTCGGGTCGCCGCAGGAGGTCATCGAGAAGACGCTTGCCTTCCGGGAGTACGCCGGTGACTACCAGCGCCAGCTGTTCCTGGTCGACCACGCGGGGCTGCCGCTGAAGACGGTGCTGGAGCAGCTCGACATGCTCGGCGAGGAGGTCGTGCCGGTGCTGCGGGCGGAGTTCGCCAAGGGGCGGGCTGCCGATGTGCCGGACGCGCCCACGCACGCTTCTCTGCTGGCCGCCGCGCAGCAGGAGCAGCAGGGCCAGAAGGACCAGCAGAACCAGCAGAACCAGAAGGACCAGAAGGAAGAGGCCGGGGTATGAAGCTCGTCGTTGTCTCGGCGGGGCTGAGTGTTCCGTCGTCCACCCGGCTGCTGGCCGACCGGCTGGCCGCCGCCGTTGACCGGAAGTCGGACGCCGGAATTCAGGTCGACATTCAGGTCGTGGAGCTGCGCGAGCTGGCCGTGGAGATCGCGCACAACTTCACCAACGGGTTTCCGGGGCGGAAGCTGGCGGACGCGCTGGACGCGGTGACGCGGGCGGACGGGCTGATCGTCGTCACCCCGGTGTTCTCGGCCTCGTACAGCGGCCTGTTCAAGTCGTTCTTCGACGTGCTGGAGAAGGACGCGCTGGCGGGGAAGCCGGTGCTGGTCGCCGCGACCGGTGGCTCGGCCCGGCATTCGCTGGTGCTGGAGCACGCGATGCGGCCGCTGTTCGCGTATCTGCGGGCCGTGGTCGTGCCGACGGCCGTGTACGCGGCCTCGGAGGACTGGGGTGCGGAGGGGCTCGCGGAGCGGGTGGAGCGGGCGGCGGGGGAGTTGACGGCTCTGATGTCGGGGCTGTCCGCTCAGCGGCGGCCGGTACCGAAGCCCGCGTCGGGCGGGTTCGAGGTGGTTCCGTTCGAGCAGCAACTGGGTGCCCTGCGGGCGTGACGGTGAGAGGCGAGTAAGAGCCTCCCTTGGCACACTGGGCGGGTGCCCCAAACCGTGCTGCTCGCCGAGGACGACCGTGCCATCCGCCATGCCCTGGAGCGGGCCCTGACCCTGGAGGGCTACCGGGTCACCGCGGTCGCCGACGGCGTCGAGGCGCTCGCCCAGGCGCATCGCACGCCGCCGGACATTCTCGTGCTGGACGTGATGATGCCCGGCATCGACGGGCTCCAGGTGTGCCGGGTGCTGCGCGCCGAGGGGGACCGTACGCCGATCCTGATGCTCACCGCGCTGGTGGAGACCGCCGACCGGATCGCTGGCCTGGACGCGGGCGCCGACGACTACGTCGTCAAGCCGTTCGACGTCGAGGAGGTCTTCGCCCGGCTCCGGGCCCTGCTGCGGCGCACCGGCCCCGGCGAGCAGCGTCCTGCCAGGGGCGCCGCCCCCGTGGGCCTGTCCACGTCCCCCGCACTGAAGGAACCCGCTGTTCCCGAGCGGCAGCTCACCGCCGCCGGGCTGCGGATGGATCTCCAGGCGCGGCGGGTGTGGCGCGGGACGCGGGAGCTGGAGCTGACCCGGACCGAGTTCGAACTGCTGGAACTGCTCGTGCGCAACGCCGGGATCGTCCTCGACCACTCCACGATCTACGACCGTATCTGGGGCTACGACTTCGGCCCGGGGTCCAAGAACCTTGCCGTGTACGTCGGTTACCTGCGCCGCAAGCTCGACGAGCCGGGCGCGTCGCAGCTGATCCACACGGTGCGAGGCGTGGGTTACGTCCTCCGGGAGGACTGAGTGGCCCTGCGGAGGGGCGGGCTGGCCTCGCTGCGGACCACCTTCGCCGTGTCGTTCGCCGCGGTCGCCGCCGGGGTGACCGTGCTGGTCGGGTTCCTGTCGTACGACGCCGCCGCGCGGCTGGTCCGGGTGGACCAGCAGTCCGCCTTCGCCGAGGTCGTGCAGGACCTCCAGGACGAGGTGCGGAACAACACGATGACGCCGCAGGACTTCTCGTCGTCCGAGCCGGGTCACGACATCGTCCGGCCCAGCCGTACCGATGTGCAGGTGCTCGGGCCGGCGGGTGAGGTGGTCGACAGCGGGAGTCCGGCGCTGCCCGTCACCGCCGCCGACCGCCGGATCGCCGTCTCCCCGGTCGCCGGGCTGGCCGTGCAGCACAAGGACGTCGCCGTCGGCCAGGACGTCTACCGCATCGCGACCGTCTCCCTGGGCGGCGAGCGAGACGCGGGGCGGGGGGCGGTGCAGGTCGCGCAGGAGTTCAGCGACACGGAGGACCTGCTCCGGGAGCTGCAGCAGCGGACGATCCTGATGATGGCCGCGGTCGTCGTCGCGGCCGGCCTGTTCGGGTGGTGGCTGGCCCGGCGGATCACGCACCGGCTGCGCATCCTCGCCTCGGCCGCCGAGGACGTCGCCCGTACCCGCCGGCTCGGCATCCAGGTGCCGGTGACCGGGTCCGACGAGGTGGGACGCCTGGGCCGGTCCTTCGACCGTATGCTCGGCCGGCTCGCCCAGTCGGAGGAGGACCAGCGCCGCCTGGTCCAGGACGCGGGGCACGAGCTGCGTACCCCGCTCACCTCCCTGCGTACGAACATCTCGCTGCTGCGCCGTATCGACGAACTGCCGCCCGCGACGAGGGAGGACCTGGTCGACGACCTTGCCATCGAGGCGCGTGAACTCACCGATCTGGTCAACGAGTTGGTGGACCTGGCGGCCGGGCAGTCGGACACCGAGCCCAAGCAGCGGATCGATATCGCCGACATCGCGGACGAGGTCGCGGTGGTGGCCCGGCGGCGTACCGGGCGGGACGTCGTCGTCCGGGTGAGCGGCGAGACGGCCGCCGACGCCCGCCCGGCCGCGCTCCAGCGCGCGATCTCCAACCTGGTCGAGAACGCCTCGAAGTTCGACCGGGGCGGCACGACACCGATCGAGATCGCGGTCACCGGGCCGGAGCGGGCCCGACAGGGCGGGGGCGGGCGGCAGGGCGCGATCCGGGTCGAGGTGCTCGACCGGGGGCCCGGGGTCGCCGAGGGTGACCTGATGCGCCTGTTCGACCGCTTCTACCGTGCCGCCGACGCCCGTAGCCTGCCGGGTTCGGGCCTCGGGTTGTCGATCGTCCGCGAGGTGGCCATCGCGCACGGCGGGGCGTCCTTCGCGAACCGGCGGGACGGGGGCGGGGCGGTCATCGGGTTCACGGTGGGTGGGCAGGGGTGAGCCGACCGGCCCGGTAGCGGCTGGTCGGCTCACCCCTGGCGGTGGTGTCAGTTCCTGCCGAGGAGCTTGTTCATCTCGGTGATCTCGGCGTTCTGGGTGCGGATGACGTCGTCGGCCATGGAGGTGGCCGGGCCGTACTCGCCCTTGGCCTTCTCGGTGGTGGCCATCCGCACGGCGCCCCTGTGGTGCTCGATCATCATGGTCAGGAAGTTCTTGTCGAACTCCTTGCCGGTGGCGGCGTGATCCATGCCGGGCATCGATTCCGTCCCTTCCATGGAGTCCATGGAGTCCATACCGGGCATCGACTCGGTCGACGTCGGGACGTCCTTGCCCCAGGTCTTCAGCCACCCCGTCATGGTCGCGATCTCCGGCGCCTGCGCCTTCTCGATGCGCGCGGCGAGGGACTTGACCTCGGCCGACGAGGCCTCACCGGCCGCCTCTTCCGCCATCTCCAGGGCGCCCTTGTGGTGGGGGATCATGCCCTGCGCGAAGGTGACGTCCTGGGCGTTGTGGTCCTCGGCCCTGGCGCCACTGCTGGTGTTGTCGGTGCTGGTGCCGCTGTTGCCGTCGTCGCTGCCGCACGCGGCGAGCGTGACGGCGAGCGCGGCAGTGGCGGCCATGACGACGAGGGTCCTACGGGTTTTGCGCATGCTGGAACTCCTGCTGTGGGGAGGGGAATTGAGGCGAGGTGGAGGTCGCCTCTAGATCCGCAGGAGTTGGAGTTCGGCGAGGGACGGTGGCGCGCGGGCGCCCTCGGGGGACCGGGGCAGCGAGCGGTCGGCTCGGGCTGCCAGGACCGAGGGGCCGGCCGGGTCGGGCGTGAGCGCGGCGAACGTGTGCCCCGCCGGGACGGCGCCGGACGCGCAGGTCGCGTCGGCGTGCTGGGCGTGGCCGCCGTGCGAGTCCATGCCGTGGCAGACGAACTCGTCGGACGGCCCGCCCCGCATGCTCATCGGCTGAGCCTGGTGGCCGTGGTGGGCGGCGTCCGTCATCCCGGCGGACATGCCGCCCGGCCCGAGGCCGTGCATCGCGAGGACGCCGGCCAGCAGCCCGAGCACGACGAACGCACGCGACCACCAGGACGGTGGGTACGTGCGCTGCTGTCGCTGTGCGCGGGCTGTCACTCGGCCATGTTAGCCCGGCGTACGTATACGGATACGGGGTACCCCTATATTCTCGCCGCGCGTCGGGTGTCGGGTGTCGCGCGCCGGGTGTCGGTTAGGTCGTACGTCAGGAAGTACGGCCGAAGCAGCGCTCCAGCTCATCGAGGTCGTAGAACTTGCTGCCCTTGGACACCGGTCGGCAGCCGGCCTTGAAGGCGGTCTCCTTCTCGTTGTAGAGCATCCGTACGAGGGTGGTGTCGCCCTTGTGGAACACGTCCCACTGGATGTTCGATGCCATCGGCGCCACCGCCGCGCCCCGCCACGCGTTGTCGCCGTACGTGTACGGCCGCTCGGCGCTCACCCCGTTCGTACTGCCCGGCAGGCCCATCAGCGCGGCCAGCGGGATGATCTCCTCGGCGTGCGTGAAGCGCAGTTCGGCGCCGAGGGTGTTGGTGCCCGCGGTGCTGTTCTGAGCGGTCTCGGCCTTCTTGAAGAAGTCGTCGAGCAGGACGTTCGCCATCTTGTACGTGATGTCGCTGTCGGCGAAGCCGGGACCCTTCTCGTAGAAGTCCTCGGCGTCGCTCAGGTATCCGAACCAGGCGGCATCGCGCTGCGAGATGTACCGGTCCATGTGCCAGCCCTTGCCGCCGGGGCTCTCGTCGCTCATGGCCGGCGCGATCCCGTACAGGTTGTAGACCGCCTCGGCCGCGTCCACCGCGCTGCCGGCGGTGCTCGCGAACTCGCCGTCGACGATGCGCTGCACGAAGCCGCGCTTGAAGATCTTCCGCAGTACGTCCGACGCCGCGCGGTGGGTCGTCGGCTGGTCGGTGATCGAGGTGAGGGTGGTGGCGAGACGCTGGTCGTTCGCGATGTAGTCGCGGTAGGCGGCGCCACCGGCGGCCTTGTGGAAGTAGAGCAGGTCCTTGTCGGTGCGGCCCGCGCCGATGAGCGGCCCCAGTGCCGGGTCGGTGGCCGCGAGGGTGTCCGCGAAGAGCCGGCCGCTGTCGACGGCGCGGCCCTGTCCGGAGCTGACGACGTCGATCTTCTCGCCGTTCTTCGCGATGTCGGCGAAGAGGCCCGGCAGCCGCTTCTCCATCCGTACGGCGGTACCGGCGATCTCGCTCTTACCGCGCCCGCTGAGGTTGCCGTAGCCGACCTTGGCCATGGCGGCGAGCAGGGCCCGCACCTTCGGCCCGAACTCCTCACCGCGCGCGGTGAGTTGCCCCTCGCTCTCGGCCTGGTCCCACAGCTTGAGGATCAGGTCGCCGTCCGAGCTGTCGGTCGCGGCCCGGGAGCCGTGCCGGGAGACGTTCTCCGTGAACACCGGGGCGAAGCCCTTCGGGGGCTGCTGGTAGCTCCGCAGGCTCTGCTGGGGGGCGTACGAGGCCTTGGTGCCGTAGCTGTCGGCGGAGACGGATCCAGCGGTGGAACGGTCCGCCGCGTGGGCGGGGAGTGCGGTGGCCAGCAGGGCGCACAGGGGTGCGGCGAGGGCGAGGGCGGTGCGGTTCATGGGCGCATCGTCGGTGGCGCGGATGAACCCGGGGTGGCCGTGGAATGGCGCATGCGGGGCGTATGGGGCATGTGTGCTGTGAGATTCTGGTTGTTTGATTCACCTTGTGCTGAAGTTTTGGTGACTTCTATCATCCAAGTGTCTGCCAAGTATCTGCCCGCGAACCCAGAGGCCCTCCGATGAAGTCGATGCAGCAGCAGCCCCAGCCCCACCTGCCCCTCGACCTGCCCGTCGACCTCGACGAAGCCGTCCACCGGTGCCTCGTCGCCGGTTTCGACGGCACCACCGGCGTCCCGGACACCCTCAAGCGGCTCATCGAGCGCGGCCTCGGCGGAGTGATCCTCTTCACCCGCAACGTGCGCGACGCGGATCAGGTCCGCCGCCTCACCGACGAGCTGCGCGCCCTGCGCCCCGATCTCCTCGTCGCCATCGACAACGAGGGCGGCGGCATCGGCCACCTCGTCGCCGCGGGCGCGCCCGAGGTGCCCGGCTCGTACGCCCTCGGCGTCGTCGACGACCCGGACCTCACCGCCCGCTGCGCCGACGCCCTCGCCGGTCACCTCGCCTCGCTGGGCATCACCGTCTCGTACGCCCCCGTGGCCGACCTCCAGCACCACCCCGACAACCCGATCGTCCGTACCCGCTCCTTCGGCGCCGATCCGGAACTCGCCGCCCGTCACCTCCGCGCCTGGATCACGGCCACCGAGGCACGCGGCGTCGCCTCCTGCGCCAAGCACTTCCCCGGCCACGGCGGCACGGTGACCGACAGCCACCACGAGATGGCGGTCGACCCGCGGTCGTACGACGAGATCCGCGCCGATGTCGAACCGTTCCGGGCCGCTGTGGCGGCGGGCGTGCCGATGCTGATGAGCGCGCACGTGGTGTATCCGGCGCTGGATCCTGAGCGGCCCGCGACCCTCAGCCGCCGCATCCTGGGCGATCTGCTCCGCCAGGACCTCGGTTTCGACGGGGTCCTGGTCAGTGACGCCCTGGAGATGAAGGCGATAGCCGACCGGTACGGCGAGGCGGCCGGCGCCCGGCTCGCCCTGGCCGCGGGCGCCGACCAGGTGATCGTGGCCGTACCGGACCTGGCGACCACCCTGGCCTGCCGGGACGCGGTGATCGACGCGCTGCGGGACGGCATGCTCGCGGAGGAGCGGGTACGTGAGGCCGCCGGGCGGGTGCGGAAGCTGGCGGAGCGGTATGCGGGCGCGGCGGAGGAGGGCGCGGTCGCGCCGTGGGACGCGGATGCGGGGCTCGATGCGGCTCGGCGGGCGGTGCGGGGCACTCTGCGGGGTGCGCGGGCCGGTGGGTTCACGGCGGCGCCCGGTGCGTATGTCGTCGACCTGTTTCCGCCGCCGCATCCCGCGCTGAACTGGGGTGGCGAGGATCTGCTGAGCGAGGTGCGGGCGCTGGATCCCACGGCTGCGGGCATGGTGCTGAACGAGGCTCCGGTGGATCCGGCGGCTCTGGCCGAGGGGATTCTGCGGTGGGCTGTCGGGGTGCCGCTGGTGGTCGCCACGTCGGATGCCGGGTTGTCTCCGTGGCAGGGGGAGCTGCGGGCGGCGCTGGCGGCCGGGCGGGGGGACGCGTTGCTGGTGGACACCGGGTTGCCGGACAGCGAGGGCGCGTTGTGTTCGTACGGGCGCGGGCGGGTCAACCTGCGGGCGCTGGCCGAGGTGTTGGTGGGACGCGCCGCCGTCTGAGGCTGTTGCTGTTCTTTTCGGTACCGGCGCCGGTACCGAAAAGAACAGCAACAGCCTCAGCGCGTTCCTCTCAGAGGTCCCGGACGGTCTCCTTGATGCCCCGCGCCGTCAGGTAGGTCTCGTCCTCGGCGCGGTCCGCCAGTACCACCGCCGGGCGCGTGCCCTCCGCCCGCAGCCGCATCCACGCCTCGAAGTACGCGCCTCCCGGTCCCGAAATCGAACGGGTCCCCGGTGTGCAGTCGAGCACCAGAGCGGTCGTACGGGGCTCGGCCGGGCGGGGATCGGCGCGCAGCTCGGCGACCGTCTCCGCGAGGGCCTCGGCGATGGGTTTCGGGTGGCCCGTGGAGTCGAACAGGCCGAGGGTGTACTCCAGTTCGGGGAAGTCGGCCAGGGAACGGTCGACGTCGTGGGAGCACCACCAGGTGACCCCGTACAGGTTGGCGCACTCGACGGCGTTGCGTACGGTCGCGCGGGCGAAGCCTGGGGCGTCGGCCGCCGGGATGTGCGGCTCGGGGGCGCCGGTCTCCTGGACCCAGACGGGCCGGGCGGGGTCCACGGCGTACGCCGTGGCCAACTCCACGCCGTACTCCGCGAGATGCTGGACCTGCGGGGAGCGGGGGCCGTAGCGGCGGGCGCAGTCGGCCGAGAACACCCAGGGGTGGACGGTCGTCAGGTCGCCCTTGCGGGCCGAGGCCTCCGGGGTGAAGGGGTGGTCGTCGCTGTACCAGGCGGCGTCGTACGCGGAGTGCGTCACCAGCCCCGCCGTGCCTGCCGTGTCCGCCGGGCCCAGTCCGTCCCGCGCGGCGGCCAGGAGGGTGTCCAGGTAGTGGTCGATGTCGGCCACGGTCACCGGGTTGTGTTCGACCAGGTTGTTGAGCTCGTTGCCGAGCTGGAGGCCCAGGAGGTTCGGCCGGCCGGCCAGGGCGCTGCCGAGGGTGCGCAGCAGGTTGGCCTGCGCCTCGATCGTCTCCGGGTCCGTGAAGACGTTGCGGTGGTGCCAGCTGCGGGTCCACTCCGGGTAGAAGTCGAAGCTGGAGAGGTGGCCCTGCACACCGTCCACCATGACGTCGAGGCCCGCCTCCGCCGCCACGTCCACGAGCTGCGCCACCTGGTCGACGGCCGACGCGCGGATCAGCGTGCGGTTCGGCTGGAGCAGCGGCCAGAGCGGGAAGATCCGTACGTGGTCCAGGCCCAGCCCGGCGATCTGGTCGAGATCCTCGCGGGCGAGGGCCGGATCGAAGTCGTACCAGGAGTGGAACCAGCCCCGGCGCGGCGTGTAGTTGACACCGAAACGAGGAGCGGGAGACGGAGAAGAGGGGGCGGGGGGTGTGCTCACGGGTCCTCCACGGACGTGCGTGACTGCGCCGGGCCGCGAGTCGGGTCTTGTCGTCTACGAATGTATGAACCACCATAGTGCGCGATGAGCAATGAATTGAACCAGGATTCGAGTCCGGATTCGGGTCGGGACTCGCGTCAGGAATCCGGCCCGGGCGAACACGGTGTTCCGGCGGCCGGCGCCCTCGTCGTCGGGGTCGACGCCGGTGGCACCCGTACGCGCGCCGTGCTGGCGTCCGCCTCCGACGGGCGCACGTTCGGTGAGGGCGTGGCCGGGCCGGGCAACGCCCTCACCGTCCCCGTACCGCAGCTCACCGAGCACCTCGTCGAGGCCCTCGCCCGGGCGGTGCCGGAGCCGGACCGCCCTCGGGTCGTCGCGGTCGCGGGCGGCTTCGCGGGTGCCGCCGGCACCGCCGACGAACCCGGCCGCGTCAACGCCCTCACCGCGCTGACGGAAGCCCTGCGCCGACTCGGCATCCGTATCCCCGCGCGCGAGATCCGGATCTGCAGCGACATCGAGGCCGCCTTCGCCGCCGCCCCGGACACCCCGGTCCCCCCTGCCGACGGGCTGGCCCTCGTCGCCGGTACGGGCGCCGTCGCGATGCGCATCACCGCCCGCCACTGCGAGAAGACGGTCGGCGGCGACGGCTGGCTCCTCGGCGACGACGGCGGCGGCTTCTGGATCGGCAGGGAAGCGGTCCGGGTCGCGCTGCGCATGGCGGACCGGCGGGGCGGCGACACGGCTCTGGCGGCGGTGGTGGGACGGGAGTTGGGGGTGCCGGTCGCGGTCCTCCCGTTCGAGGGTGAGGTATCGGCGTACGAGGGTCAGGTATCGGCGTACGAAGGCGAAGGTGGGGTATCGACTTACGACGGTGAGGGCGCCGCTCAGCAGCCCTGGACCCGTTCCGCCCGCGAGGCCTATCGCCGGTACGTCCTCCCCGCCGTCATGGCCGAACCGCCGGTCCGGCTGGCCCGGTTCGCCCCGCTGGTCGCCGGGGCGGCCCGCGCGGGGGACGCCCTCGCGCGGGCGATCCTCGACGAGGCGGCCTGTCATCTCGCCGACTGCGTACGGGCGTTGGAGCCGACGCCGGGCGAGTCGGTGGTCGCGACGGGCGGCCTGCTCGGCCCCGAAGGCCCGCTGACCGTCCCCCTGGACCGGCATCTGAGTGCCCTCGGTCTGGTGGCGCACTGGGTCCCCGACGGCAGCCGGGGCGCGGTGGCGCTGGCCCGACTCGCACAGGGTCCTACCCCGCACCTGGAGAAGAGGCAGTGACCATGACCCCGCTCTACCGCGACCCCGCCGCCCCCGTCGCCGCCCGCGTCGCCGACCTCCTGGCCCGGATGACCCTGCGCGAGAAGGTCGGCCAGGTCAACCAGCGGATGTACGGCTGGGACGCCTACCGCCGCCGTCCCGACGGCGAGTTCGAGCTGACCCGGGCCCTGTACGAGGAAACCGACCGCTTCGAGGGCCTCGGCGCCCTGTACGGACTCCTGCGCGCCGACGCCTGGTCCGGCGTCGACCACTCGACGGGCGCCGACGCGCAGGCGGGCCCGGCACTGGCGCACCTGGTCCAGCGCCACGTACTCGAACGCAGCCGCCTCGGCATCCCCGCGCTCTTCGTCGAGGAGGTACCGCACGGCCTGATGGCCCTCGACGGCACGGTTCTCCCCGTCAACCTGGCGGTGGGCGCCACCTGGGACCCTGACCTGTACGAGCGGGCGGCATCCCACGCCGCCGCCGAACTCCGCGCCCGGGGCGGCCACTTGGCCCTGGTCTCGGCGCTGGACATCGCCCGCGACCCCCGCTGGGGCCGTACGGAGGAGTGCTTCGGGGAGGACCCGTACCTTGCCGCGCGTCTGACGGAGGCGCTGGTGAGAGGCGCGCAGGGGAACGCGCGGGAGCAGGGGAAATTCTCTTCGGACAAGGCCCCGGTGGTCCTGAAGCACTTCGCCGGTCAGGGCGCGACGGTCGGCGGCCGGAACTCGGCCGAGTCGGAGCTGGGCCTCCGTGAACTCCACGAGATCCACCTCCCGGCAGCCAGGGCCGGCGTACGGGCCGGTGCCGCGGCGGTCATGGCCGCGTACAACGAGGTGGACGGCATCCCGTGCTCGGCCAACGGCCCTCTGCTGAATGGCCTGTTGCGCGACCGCTGGAGCTTCGAGGGCCTGGTCATGGCGGACGGCCTGGCGGTGGACCGCCTCGCACGCATCACCGGCGACAAGGTCTCCGCAGGCGCTCTCGCCCTCAACTCCGGTATCGACCTGAGCCTTTGGGACGAGGGCTTCACGCACCTGGCGGAGGCGGTGGAACGAGGCCTGGTGAAGGAGTCGGTGCTCGACGCGGCCGTATCCCGGGTCCTGACCCTGAAATTCCGCCTGGGCCTCTTCGAACACCCTTACACAACACCGGAGTTGCCGTCCGCCGAGGCCGGCCGTTCCCTGAGCACAGCTCTGGCGCGCTCGGCCGTCACCCTCCTCCACAACAAGGCGGGCGTCCTGCCCGTCGACCCGGCGAGGGTCTCCCGCATAGCCGTCCTCGGCCCGCACTCCGCCACCACGGCCCACCAACTCGGCGACTACACCGCCCCACAACGCCCCGGCACAGGAACCAGCGTCCTGGCCGCCCTCCGCGACCTCACCCACCAGAAGATGGAGCTCCGCTACGCCCAAGGTTGTGCCCTGACCGGCGACGACCTCTCCGGTATCCCCGAGGCGGTGGCGGCAGCGGCGGTCTCCGACCTGGCCGTACTGGTCCTGGGCGGCAGCAGTGCCCGTACCCCGGACACGGAGTTCGACGCCAACGGCGCGGCGCGCACAGCGGTGTCGGAGATGACCTGCGGCGAGGGCGTCGACCTGGCCGGCCTGCGGCTGGGCCGGGCCCAGCACACTCTGCTGGACGCGGTGACGGCGACGGGCACACCCACGGTGGTCGTCCTGATCCAGGGCCGCCCGCACGCGGTCCCGGAGGCGGCGGAACACGCCGCCGCGCTGCTCACGGCCTGGTATCCGGGCCCCTGGGGCGGCGAGGCGATCGCCGAGATCCTCCTCGGCCACACCGCCCCGACCGGCCGCCTCCCCGTCTCGGTGCCGCGCTCGGCGGCCCAACTCCCCGTCTACTACAACCACAAGGACACGGAGTACGGGTCGTACGTGGACGAGGACGCCGAGCCGCTGTACTCCTTCGGCCACGGCCTGACGTACACGACGTTCGAGTACGGCGTTCCGAACATCAGGCCGGATGGCGCCAGTTGCGGGGCCCAGGTCGAGATCGAAGTCGAGGTCGCGGTCACCAACACCGGTGAACGGGCGGGGCGTTCGGTCGCCCAGCTCTACATCCGCCCACTGCGTACGACGGTGTGGCCCCGGACCCTGGAACTCCGCGCCTTCCAGGGCGTCGACCTGGCTCCTGGTGAGTGCCGTACGGTCACGTTCTCCCTCGGCCCCGACCAACTCGCTCAGGTCGGGGCCGACTTGAGGACGGCAGTACTGCCCGGGAGCGTGGAGATCCGGGTGGCGGAGTCGGCGCGGGGGGCGTTGGGGGCTGTACCGGTCGTCCTCGACATCAAGGGCTGATCGTCATGTCCTCGACCTCGGTCGGTGCTGGACACCGTCGTGAAGGCGACGGACTGAGGGAGATGGTGGGGGTGCCCGATCAGCCGATCCGGGCCTCGTCGTCGTGGAGGCGGGCCGCGATGGTTCGCGCGCACGCCAGGGACTCGGTGCGCGACGTGTCGACCTCCAGGTCGTAGACGACGCCCTCGTGGACGACGGCCGCCTGCGCGGCGGCCATCCCCAGGGCCCGGTCTCCCCGGGCGACCTCGCGGCGCGCGGCTACGGCGGTCTCGCACCGGACGCCGACCCACAGCACAGCGGGTTCGCCCAGTGCACCCCCTTCGCCGAGAGCCTTGCGCCACCGCTGCTGGGACGCCGCTCCGCCGAGGAAGACGTCGTCGATGACGACTCGGGCGCCCGCCCGGACCATCGCCACGACACCTTCCCGCCAGGCCGCCTCCAGCGCCAGGAAGTCCGCCCCGATGCTCACTTCGCCGTTCGTCGTGATCGCGATCCCCGCGTCCGACTCCCGCATCCTCGCGGGCAGGGCGTCGACGAACGAGTCGCACCCGAACGCCAGCCACGGCTCCGGCAGTTCGGCCTGCAGACACCGTACGATCTCGGACTTCCCGGAGCTGGAACCACCGTTGAGAATGACCATCTGCACTTGAGTCTGAACCTGAAACTGAGCCCGAACCGGAATCGCCACCGCCTCACACTAGGGCGCCCGCCGCGAGGAACGAAACGAATTCCGGCCGGAGCGTGCCAGGAAGGTGGCGACGGTTCGCCCGGCCCCTTCGCCGGGTTCCCGCACCAACCGCGCGGTGATCACGAGTCCGGCCCGCTTCAGCGACTCGGCGATCCGCTCGGTCGTGCGCGGCATCGGCATCAGCTTCGCCGTACGGCCGAGCTGATTCCCTTGCAAGGCAACCGCGCAGGCGGGAAGGTGCATATGGGTGTCAACAGGCACGGGTGCCGCGTGTCGCCCGCCCACCGCCGCCGCGGCACGGTATCGGTCAGTGGACCGCGACCAGCTTTGGCTTTCACCTCGCTCGCGACGGGTGGCCGACTCGATGCCACCCGCGCGCAGCCGGGGCCGCGCAAGAGCTGCACCACGGTCGTGATCTCCGAACAGCGACAGCCGTCGCCCTGGACAACTCGCCAGGAGGCCGGACAGCGGCGCCGAGGGTGCCGGGTGACCGCTGGAAGAGAAGGAGTGTGAACCCGTGGTCGAGAGGGAGGTACGCATGTCAGCGTCCGACGGCTTCTTGGTGACCGACGGCCTACCGGTGCCCGACCGGTGCAACAGGTGGACCTGGGCCTACAGGGCCGCGCGATGATCCAGGATGCCGAGCAGCCGATTGCCCCGGATGCCGCTCGGTTCTACGACGGTGGCGTCGACGCTGATGAGGGACAGCCGGGAGTACCGCCCGACCCTGCCTGTCCTCCCCGGATCGAGCTGGTTCGGACCACCGAGAACGGCTGCGAAGAATTCAAGATGCTGCGCCGCATCGCCTACAACGACGAGCACCTCGGCGAGCTCCTGGTGCCCCGGAGGACCCGCACTTTCTGCAGCGACCTGACTTCGGTGCCCACGCTCTTCACCTGGCTCGTGCCGAAGACCGGGGAGCACCTCCCGGCGGCGTTGCTGCACGACGGACTGGTCCACCCGCCAGGGGACCCGACGTACACCTCGACCGACAACCACGTCGTAACACGTGAGCAGGCCGACCGCGTATTGCGCGACGCGATGGGGCACGCCGGCACCAAACTGATCCGGCGGTGGCTGATCTGGTCGGCCGTGGCGATGGTGACGATGCTCAACGGCAAGGGAACGGGCTGGTCGAATCGGCGCAAGTGGTACTACCGCCTGGCTGTGGGCGTGACGCTCTCGCTGGTCTTGGCGCTCGGCATCTACGCGTTCATCGACCTGTTCGACCTGTGCGACGCGAACATCCCGAAGCTGCCCTGGATGGGAGACCGGCCGTGGTTCGTCGAGGTCGTCGGAGGGTTGGCGGGCGCGATCGTGATCCCGCTCGTGCTGGCGCTGTTCTGGGGGCGCTTCCGGATCGCCGGCGCGGTTGTGGGGGTGAGTCTCGCGGTGCTGCTGCCCGTCACGGTCGCTCTGCTCGTCCCCACCGGGATCTACCAGGTGCTGGAGTTCACGGCGAAGGCGACGAAGGCGGCACGCTGGCCGGCACTCGTGGTGGGGGTGGTGGCGCTGGTGGTGTGGCTCGCGCTGTCCGGCACTGCGCTCTTCCAGAAGTGACAGCAGAGCTCGGAGCGAGAACTGTGCGAACCCCAGTCCGGGAAGCGGCCCGTGGCGGGCCGGGCTGACCTTCACGGTGCCAAACCCATGGGCGCGCCGCACGCCGTAGCAGTGGGATCGCGGCCGCAGCCGTCCGGGTTCTGACGCCGGACAACGAACGGGGCCCGTCCGGTGTACGGACGGGCCCCGTGATCGAGCGCCGGGCAGGCCTTGCACCTGCATTTCCCCGCAGGAAGCGGGGCGTCTTTCCTTGGACCACCAACGCACAACCAGCCACCCCGAGTTGCGGCGACCAGCTCAAGATCCAGTTTACCGCATACGGGCAGCGCTCTGCCCACAGGAAGGCCCTGACCCAGACCTGTTCCGCTGAGACGTGCCCGTCTACGGCGTGCCCGTCCAGGGCGTGACGGCGGGCCGCTCGTGCCGGGGGCGACGTACTACCGATACACGGCCCCACCGGAGTTCGGCCGGCTCGCGATCCAGCTCGATTTCAAGGTTTCCGGGCCAGGAAGGTGGCGACTCTCCTCCGGGCGCCCTCGTCGGGCTCCTGGACAAGTCGCGCCGTGATCACGAGTCCGGCCCGGTCCAGCAACTCGGCGATCCGCTCCACCGGCAGCAGATGGGACTCGTAGGACACCGGATGGCCGCCGTGCCCCTGGGTCGGACGCAGACGCAGATACTCGTCGTCTCCCACGTAGCCGGCCAGCATCAGGAGGCCGCCGGGTGCGAGAGCGCGGTGGAACTCGGCGTACATGACGGGTAGTTGCTCGGGTGGTGTGTGGTGGGTGGAGTAGTAGGCGAGGATGCCACCGAGTCCGTTGCCCGGAAGTGGGAGAGCGGTCATCGAGCCCACGGCGAAGCTCAGGTGGGGGTGGGCCCGGTGGGCCAGTTCGATCATCTTCGGGGACAGGTCGACGCCGAACGCGGGCACGCCCAGGGCTGCCAGGTGCGCGGTCACCTTGCCGGGTCCGCATCCCAGGTCCGCGACCGGGCCGGCGGCGGCCACTCGCAGGGCTTCGGCGAAAGCGGCCAGCATCGCGCGCGACAACGGGTCCAACTCCGCCGGTTCCTTGACCAGTCGGGCGTAGTCGGCGGCGACGGTGTCGTACGAGTCGCGGATGGCGGTGAGGTGGGAGGGGGAGAGGCCGTGGGTCACGCGGGGACTCTAGGCGAGGGGGCCGGTCACGGCGCCCCCCAGTCGGCCGTCCGCGCGGTCAACGGTGCCGACCGCCCTTCTCTGAGGATCCGGGTCGGTCGCCTTCGTGCATGGTCAGTCGTATGCGGTGACGGAAGCGGATCAGCAGATGTGTGGCGACGCCGACCGGGACAAGGACATGGACGAGCCATGACGTGCGCCTTTTGATGTCGGTCCAGGACGTTGCCGTGTCCCAGGCGTGAGGCAGGCCCAGGAGAGTGACCGAGGCCAGCATGGAGAGGACGACCGACGCCAGCAAGGCGATAGCCACCCAGCGAGCGAGCCCCAGCCACCACACCTTCGCGGCATTTCGATCCATGCTGCCTCCCCCGGCTTCCGTGCGGGCATTGTCGCCCACGACCGGCGACCGGCGACACGATGTTGACAAGTATCCAGCGGCGCTCGGAGGTTGATCAGGCACACAAGGCCGCTTGACGATCCAGAGGAGCATCAGCCGGACCGTGGGTCTTCGGGCTCGCGGTGGGCCGCAGTCGAGCCGGCTGAACCCCATGAGACGCCGGGCGGGTTGCGCTGCCTCACGCACGCCTTACGCCCTGGTCCCGGCGGGGGAATCCCCTCCGTGGACCGGTGCCCGCTTCATGATCCAGAGCCGAGATCCACCTCACCGGTTCACGATCTTCCGAGACAGACCACCTAGCGCTCCGCCTTTTCCCACGGTCTGACCCCGAGTTTTCCGGTGGTTCCGAGGTCGAGGTGCGGCGTCACCGTCACCGGGTCGGCGCCGGCCTTCGCCCGGACTCGTACATAGGGCGCGTTCACCGGCGTGCCGGACTCGGTGGTGTTGCGCCAGACCAGGCTGGCGATCGCCGACTCGCCGGGGCTGAGTGTGACGGGACGGGGCTGGTTGTCGGGCCCGGCGCCGGTGCTGATCTCGTTGCTGCCGTCGAGGATCTTGATGCCGTCGACGGGCTTGAGATCGCTGTCCAGGAGTTCCAGCAGCGGGTAGCCCTCGACGGTGTAGTCGCGCGTGCCGCAGTTGTCGAGATGCAGGCCCACGACGCGCAGTCCCATGGCCGCGTCGCCCTTGTCCGCGCTGACCCGGATCCCGGAGGCGGGACACGTGCCCGGGTCGGCCGGCGCCTCACTCGCGGGCACCTTGGTCACTTCGAGCACCTTGGCCTGCGTCACCCTTGGCGCGGCGGGCGGCAGTTCCCCGACCTGGACCCTGCCCCGCACGGTCTTCCCGGGGCCGACGTCGCGCACGGTCGCGGACTGGGCGGCCACGGCCGCGCCGTCACCGCTCATGAAGGTGAAGACGACCCAGTAGGTCAGGGTCTCGGTGCCCTTGTTGGTGACCTCGTAGGTGGCCATGATCCCCGAGTCCGCGCCGGGGTCGAGGCTGTCGGCGGAGACGGAGTAGCTGCGGGTGGGCGAGGGAGAGGTCGGGGGCGAGGGTGAGGTCGGGGGCGAGGTCGACGGGAGGGTCAGGGAGGTGATCCGTACGCCGTCCTTGCCCGGATCGTCGACCTGCACAGGGGACGGCGATTCGGCCGTGCCGGCGCCGGTGTTCCCGGTGCCCGCGTGTTCCGTCCCGCAGGCCGTGAGCAGCAGAGCGGTCGCGGCGAGGGCCGACAGGAAGGGGGCGGTCCTGGCGAGAGCCGGGCGGCGGAGGGGGGCGCGTCTACGCATCCGGCCATCTGATCAGGGTGTGAACCCGGCGCCTGTGATGGAGGCCATAGTTCCGGCCACAGGGGTGTCACAAGGCCGGCGGACATCGAGGCACACGATGTCTCCCCACCCGCCCCTCGTCCTCAAAGCCTCACAACTTCACAGCTTCACGGCCCCCGAAGCCACCCCCCGGTAGAACCACCGCTGCGTGATCACGAACAGCACCAGCACCGGGACCACGGAGATCACCGAACCGGCCATGACCATCCGCTGGTCGTAGCCGAACGACGAGCTCTGCAGGCGTGAAAGCCCCAGTGTGAGCGTCATGTTGCTCTCGGAGCGCAGCACGATCAGCGGCCACAGGAAGTCGTCCCAGGCGCTGATGAAGGTGTTGATGACGACCACCATGATCGCGCCCCACGCGGACGGCAGATACAGGTACTTGAAGCGTTGCCACTCGTTCGCGCCGTCCAGCATCGCCGAGTCCTCGATCTCGCGCGGGACCGCGAGGAACGCGCCGCGCATCAGCATCACGTTGATGGCGCCGACGAAGCCCGGCAGCCACACGCCGGCCAGGCTGTCGACCAGGCCCAGGTCGCGGATGCTGATGAACAGCGAGACCATGATCGACTCGAAGGGGAACATCATCGAGGCGATCAGCACCACCCAGACCGCCCTGCGGCCCTTCCAGGAGGGCTTGGAGAGCATGTAGCCGGCCGTCGTGGAGAAGACCAGCTGGCTGGTGACCGACAGGGCGACCACGATCAGGCTGTTCTTGATGTACGACCACACCGGCACCTGGTCGAAGACCGTCCGGTACGCGCGCAGGGTCGGGTCGTGCGGCAGCAGGGTGGCGTTCGCGCCGAAGACGTCCTCGCTCGTGCCCTTCAGGGAGGCCAGCAGCTGCCACAGCAGCGGGCCCACGGTGAGGCCGAGCACCAGGAGGAGGAACAGATAACGGACGGCCAGCTCGCGCGGGCGGCCGTAGTCACGCCAACGCGGCATCAGGCGACGGCCCTTGGTCTCGACGACGGTCGTCGTCATGACTCGTCCTCCTTGGTCAGGCGCTGCGCCAGCAGGGTCAGGCCCAGGGTGAGTGCGAACAGGGCGACGCTGACGGCCGAGCCGTAGCCGGCGTTGCCGGTGATCGGGTCCAGGCCGACGTCCCGGATGTAGAACGGCAGGGTGCGGTCGGCGCCGCCGGGGCCGCCGGTGGAGCTGCCGAGCATGTAGATCTCGGTGAAGACCCGCAGGGAGCCGATGCCGGTGAGGGTGCCGACGAGCATCATGGCCGTCCGGACGCCGGGGATCGTGATGTTCCAGAAGCGGCGGACCGCGCCGGCGCCGTCCATCTGCGCGGCCTCGTGCAGTTCCTTGGGCACGTTCCCGAGGGCGGCCAGGTAGAAGACCATGTACCAGCCAAGGCCCTTCCACAGGGTCAGGCCCATCGCGGAGAGCAGGATCAGCCACGAGTCGGAGAGGAAGGGGATCGCCGACCTGATCAAGTGGGCTTTCTCCAGCCAGGTGTTGACCAGGCCGTCGTCCGCGAGCAGCCACTGCCAGCTCAGGCCCACGACCACGCTGGAGGCGAGCACCGGCGTGTAGAAGGCGGAGCGGAAGAAGCCGATGCCGGGCAGGTTCTTCTCCACCAGGACGCCGAGCATCAGCGGCAGCAGCACCATCAGCGGCACGACGATCACCGCGTACAGGATGCTGTTGCGGGTCGCGAGCCAGAAGTCGTCGTCCTGGAGCATCCGCGTGTAGTTGTCGAGTCCGACGAAACCCGCGGCGCCGCCCAGCGGCTTGGCGTTGGTGAACGACAGGAGGACCGTGTTGAGGAAGGGGAACACCCCGAAGACCACCGCGCACACGATCGCGGGGGCGGTCCACAGCCACGGCAGCCACCAACGGCGGTACATGGCCGCTCCGTTGGCCCCGGGAGCGGGACCGGGCAGCGCGGCCCTGGCGATTCGGCGGAGGTGGGACGGGGCCGGGCCCGGGCCCGGCGTGGAGGTCAGGGGCTCCACGCCGGACACCGGGTTCGTGATCTGTGCCGTCACCGTCAGCTGCCCTGCTTCAGCAGCTCGTTCGACTTCTCCTGGGCGTCCTTCACGGCGTCCGCCGCGCTCTTCTTGCCCTGCATGGCCAGCTGCACCTGGGACACGATGGCGTTCTGCACGGCCGGGGAGAGGTTGGTCTGGTTGGTGGAGGCCGTCTTGAGCTGGTCGGCGACGAGCTTGCGGGCCTGGGAGAACGGGTCGGTACCGGTGACGGTCTGGAAGAACGGGTCGTTCAGCGACTCGGTGGTGGTCGGGAAGATCACCACGGCCGGGTCCTTGCACCAGGCCGTCTGGTTCTCGGCGTTGGTGAGGAACTCAGCGAACGCGAGCGCCACCGGGGCGTGCTTGCTGGTCGCGGCGACCGAGATGAACTGCGGGGCGCCGGCGGAGGCGACGCCGAGGGCGTCGTAGGGCTGCTGGCCGACGGCCGTCTCGGCATAGACCGACGGGCTGTTCTGCTTGACGAACCGCACGAAGCTCGGGTTCGTCGAACCGTAGGCCACCTTGCCCTGGCTGTAGAGCGTGGACGGGTCGTTGCTGGAGGACAGCGAGTCCTTCGGCATCGCGCCCTCCTTGTAGAGCTTCGCCATCCACTCCACCCACTGGGTGGTGCGCGGGTCGTCGCCGAAGACGGCGGACTTGCCGTCGGTGGAGAGGACCTTGATGCCCATCTGGTCGAAGTCGGCCGGGATGCGCCAGATGGGGTTGGCCATCGTCGCGAAGTACTTGCCGTCGGAGGCCTTGGCGATCTTCTCGTAGTCGGCGAAGAGCCCGAAGATGCTCGTCGGTGCCTTCGCCGGGTCGATGCCGGCCTTCTCCAGCAGGTCCTTGTTGTACGTCAGGAGGACGCCGCCGGTGTACCAGGGCAGCGTGGTGTGGATCGACTTGCCGGAGGCGTCCGCGAAGGTGGCGGTTTTCCAGAACGACGGGACGAAGGGCTTGGAGGCGGCCGGGTCCTTGGTGCCGATGTCGAGCAGGTAGCCGGCCTTGGTGAGGGCGGTCGCCGTCGGCGCGTTGACGTTGATGACGTCGGCCATCGTGCAGGCCTGGGCGTCGGCGACGGTCCGGTTGGTGAAGGTGTTGTCGCCGGGGTCGTCGATCCACTTGACCTTGGTGCCGGGGTGGGCCTTCTGGAAGTCGGCGATCACGCCGTTGAAGAAGTCGCCGAAGTCCTTCTTCAGGTTGGTGGTCTGGAAGGTGATCGTGCCCTTGACATCACCGGTGAGCTTCCCGGAGCCGACGTTGCCCTTGTCGACCGAGCAGCCGCCCGCGGTGGCGCCGCCGCTGTCGTCGGAGCCTCCGGAGAGGCCGCATCCGGCGGCCGTCAACGTCAGTACGACGAGACAGGACAGGGATCCGGTCAGTCTTCTTGCGCGCATTGCTGCTGCCCTCCAGGATGCTGGTTTGATTCACCAACTTCGACTCCGAATGATGAAAATGTGGACCAGAATTCATCGGAGGTCAATGGGGTGCCGTGTTGCTTTTAGGTTCCGGCCGGGAACGAGGCCCGTCCGACGGCCGCTTCAGTGGCGGTGCTCGTGGTCGGGTTGGGACGGGTCCCCGGGGTGCTCGTGCCCGGGCGCGTACACCACGTCCACCCGCGCCAGGTCGAGCCACGAGAAGAAGGCACGCCGACCCGCCGCCTGCCTCAACTCGCCCTCGATTCCCGCCTTCACCTGCTCGTACGGCAGGAAGTCGGCATCCCTCGGCTCACCGAAGGGCCCGCCGAAGGGGTCGACTCCGCGCCGCATCGCGGCCTGGGTGAGGAACCGGTCCCGGTTGCGCTCGTAGTACTCCCACAGGGCCGCCTCGGGGATGCTCTGGTGCCCTTCGAGGTGCCCCAACAGCGCCCGCGCGGCGGCGGAGTAGGCCAGCACGACCGCGACGATGCTCCCGAGTCCGGCGACATCCGCCTCCGGAACGGCGGTCAGTACACCTGCCCGGGGTGGTTCCGGAGGCTTCAGCCCCCGCTCCGCACACGCCCGCCGCGCGAGAACGTCCGCCACGACCACCTGGGTTGCCCAGCGCCGCCGCTGCCGCTCCGCCCGCGCAAGCGCCTCGGGCCGCGCCCTGTCGCCATCGCGCGCCGGTACGGCCGCCAGGACCGCGTCGACCTGCTCCCGGGCGATGGGCTCACCGCGTACGAGGGCACAGGCGCCCTCGGGCGGATGTGGATGTGGATGTGGATGTGGATACCCGTGCCCATGTTGCTCGTTCACGGTGTCACCTCCAGGACCACGGCCTCTGTGTACGCCACGCACCCGTGCCAGCCGACCTTCGCCATCAGCCAGTACGACCCCGGCGCCAGCGCCCCGCCGTCCACCTCGATCCCGCACTCCACCGACTCCCCGGCCGGTACGGCGAACCCCCGCACCCCGGGCCCGACCCCCGCCCACGTCCCCCACGAGGACACGGCCCACAACGTGCCGTTGATCTCCCCGAGGGTGGTGTTGCGCAGGCTCACGGGAACTCGTATGCGCTCCCCACGACGCACGACGACCCGGTCAACTCCGAGTGTTGTCAACAGAGTTGGGCCGGTACGCCCATCCGGCGCGCCCTCCGCCACGGCGCCCGGGACATCCAGGGCCACGACATCCTCGTACATCTGACCGCCGTACGGCAGGCGGGCGGTGAGCCAGTGGCGGCCGGGTGAGGCGTCCTCCGGTGGGGTCACCGTCACCTCGGTGAGGGTGAAGCCGGCGGGGCCTAGCGCGTACGGCAGCTCGGCCGGTTCGGCGGACCAGCCGGGCGGGACGCCGAGGGCCAGCGTGCCGGAGACGGGGGAGTCCGTCAGCTCGGAGCTGATGCGGATCGTCGCCGTTACCGGCCCGGAGGCGGTGAGGGCGCTGGGGGAGAGATAGACGGCGACGGGCAGGTTGCCGCGCGGGGCCGGGCCCGAGTTGTGCAGCCAGTAGCGGGTGGGGACGGGCTGGGCGGGCTCGTACGCGTCGATCGCTTCGATCGTCTCGATGCCCACGCCCTCAACAGTCGGTGTACTGGCGGGAGTCATGAGTACGGTGGCGATCTCGAAACCCGTCAGGTCGGCCCCGATGACACCCTTCGCATCCGGGGTCAGCGGTTCCCCGGGTGTCTCCAGGACGTCGGCACGGGCGCCGTCCGTCCACGCCACCGGCCCGCGCACCAGCGCCGACGTCGACCGGCCGTTCACCTCGTGCATCCGCACGACGACACCGCGCCCCGGATCGGCGGGCGCCACGCTTCCCCGGGCGAGCGGCGACCCGGCGGGCTTGAGCGCGTCGAGAAGCACCTCACCGGCGGGTTCGAGGCTCAACAGGGTTGTGGTGCGCGGAAGTTCGCCACCCTCCGAAGGCACCTCCGAAGGCACCTCCGAAGACACCTCCGAAGACACCTCTGAGGACACCTCCGACGACAACGCGACCGGCGAATGCTGCCGCAGCCGTGCCCGCAACGGATGGTTGTACGCGTGCCCCGCCTGCGGCAGCCGCAGCTCGCGCCAGTCGCCGGTGCCGCCGACGACGGCGTACTCGAAGGTGTGCGACCAGCGTTGGAGCTGGAAGGCGGAGCCGTCGGGGGCGGTGCGGCGGGGCGGGTCGACCCAGAAGCCCGACGGCCAGCCGGTGCAGGAGCGCATCAGTGACATGTAGAGGTCGCCGGAGGGTGTGATCACGCAGCCGGGTGTGCCCCGGTTGAGGACGGCGAAGCCGGTGCCGTCCCAGGTGTCGCCCGGCGGCAGCGCCTCGCCGCCCCCGGCCGCCGTGGCGTGGACGACGGCGTCGCCGAGGTCGGCGATCAGCGCGTCCACCGCCTTGGCGTCACCCTCCGGACCGCTGCCCGCCACCACGAGCAGCGGCAGCCGCTCCAGATCGCGCAGGTCGGCCCCGGGCACCCACTCCTCACGCAGGCCGGCACGCGGCGCGACCCATACGACGGCGACGCCCGACTCGGTTATCTGGCGCCGGAGTTCGCGTCCGGCGGCCGGGTCCATGCCGAGGGCCTCGGCGACGACGGAGTTGCGGTCGGGGGCGCCCACGGCGATCCGGATGTCGGGGAGGTTGGAGTCGATCTCGAGGTCGCCGTAGCGCTGGCCGTCGGCGATCGTCGAGGTGGCCGTCACCCCCACCCGGACGAGGGCGGCGGCGAGTTCGGCACCGAGTTCACCGGCCTCGCTCCAGGACGGGTAGACCAACTCGGCCACACCGATGGCCCGTTGGCCGAGGAGCGCGCCGGAGTCGTCGTGCACGGCCACCCGGGCGGTGCTCCCCAGCCCGAACCAGTTGTTCGCCGGGTTGTCGAGCGTCCACGGGAACTGTGCGCTGTCCACCTCCACGAACCCGAACCCGCGCCCGATGACCGCGTCGGCCACTTCGTGCACGGGCAGCCCGCCCTGGACGTTCGAGGGCCAGCGGACCCGGATGAGCCGGTCGGAACCGTCGTACCCGTCGACGGTGGTCGACACGTCCAGCCGGTCGACGCCCTTCCACAGGGTCAACCGCTGGGTGTAGGTGAAGAGTTGACCGAGGGTGGCGGTGACGGTGATGCGTGCCCCGGCGGCCGAGTGCTCGACACGTACGTCCGCGTCGGTGATGTCGCGGCTGCGGGCGGCCGTCGTCCCGGTCGGGGTGAGATGCCAGGGCCCCTCACCGAACTTCGGGTGCGCCGGATACTCCTCCTGCACGACCAGCTCGTTGCCGATGTCACCGGCGCGCAGCAACTCCCGTCCACCCTCGGTGAGTTGACGCAGGCTGCGGACGCCACCGCCGCGACCGGGGTCGACCGTCACCTCGTAGAACTCGTTGCGGATGGTCAGTCCGTCGCCCGGAGTCCAGCCGGGAACCGAACCCTCCCCGAGCGGCAGCGCCTTGAGCCCGAGGCCGGGTACGTCGGGCACCACCACCCGAAGCTCGCCACCCTCCTCCCGTACGGCGGGCAGCGGCAGCCCCGTCGTGTCGTCGAGGGGGACGAGGCCGTCGGGGAGGTCGGTGGTGAGGGTGTCCCGGCGCTGCCAGGTCGCGGAGTTGAGGACGACGAGGTCGGGGCCGCCGCCGGGCAGCGGGGTCACCCGGTCGGCGAGGGTCTGGGTGGCGTCGGTGTGCACGGACTCGGCGAGGTCGTACAGCTCGCGCCAGCCGGTCATCAGGTCGATGTAGACCTGGTCGGACTCGGAGCCGGTGACCGCGTCGTGGTGGGCGCCGTAGATCAGCTGCCGCCAGGCCTTGTCGAGCGCGGCGTCGGGATAGGCGCGCCCGGTGACGAGGGAGGCGAGTGTCGCCCAGGCCTCGGCGTCGGCGAGGAGTGTCTCGCCGTACCGCTGGGCCTGCTTGGTGTCGATGTACGAGACGTCCTTGCCGGTGTAGACCGGGTTCATGTCCCGTGTCTGCGGCGAGGCCCTGCGCCCCTCGGCGGCGAGTTCGGCGCGTACGGCGGCGAAGAAGTCGCGGGGGATCGCGGAGACGAAGCGCGGCCAGACGTACCGCTCGTTCCAGTCGCGGTGGATGGCCATGACCCAGCGGCAGGGCGGCGCGTAGTCGCCACCGACGGGGAGAAGGACGTTGCGGGTGAGCGCGACCTTCTTCAGCCCGGTGAACAGCTTGAGGGCCGCCGCCTCGGCTTCGGGCAAGCCGGGCGCGTTGTCGATGGCCCAGCCGGCGGCGTAGTGGTTGACCATGTAGGCGGTGAGGAGGCCGCGTCCTGAGGGGGCGATCCAGTCGAACTCGGCCTGGAACTGCATCCGTTGGGGGTCGCGGGGTTCGTCCCCGAAGACCGACATGGTGGGCCCCCACTGGTGGAAGGGTCCACGGGCCCAGGAGCTGGAGGAGAGCCCCGCGTCGGCCATCAGCCCCGGGAACTGGGGGTCGTGCCCGAAGGCGTCCAACTGCCAGGCGGTGTGCGGGTCGGCGCCGAGGATCCCGCGCTGGAAGCCGTCGCCGTAGAGGGCGTTGCGTACGGTCGCCTCGGCGCCGGTGAGGTTGGTGTTGGGCTCGTTGTACGTGCCGCCCATGATCTCGACGCGCCCGGTGCGCAGCAACTGCCGTAGGAACGCGCGCTCTTCGGGGAAGGCGTCCCAGTACGGCTTCAGGTAGTCCACCTCGGCGAGCACGAAGGTGTACGCGGGGTCGCGGCGCGCGAGGTCGATGTGCGCGCGGACGAGGCTGATGCCCGACTGGCCGCGCCAGTCGTAGGTGCGGGCGGGCAGCCCGGAGATGGCCGGGTCGTCGACGTCGTCCCAGGTCTCGGTGTAGGCGGCCTGGGTGTTCCACCAGACCGGGTCGTAGTGGAAGTGGTTGACCATGAACATGGTCCAGCCGGGCTCGGCGACGAGGAGGCAGCCGGTGAGCGAGGCCCGCTG
Source organism: Streptomyces sp. SID12501 (assembly GCF_010550245.1). Lineage (GTDB taxonomy): Bacteria > Actinomycetota > Actinomycetes > Streptomycetales > Streptomycetaceae > Streptomyces. Next base: position 241,094 of record NZ_JAAGLU010000007.1, on the reverse strand, counting down.
GTCGGGGTCGGTCGTGTCCTCGGCGGTGACGGTGACGTGGGTTCGCTCGCCGGGGGGCAGGTCGCAGACCACCGGTATCTCGACGCGGAGGGTGCCGTCGTCACCGACGGTCGCGAGCGTCTCCCCGTCGGCGCGGACGCCGGGGCCTTCGGCGGTGAGACGGACCGTACGGCCGGCGGTGTGACCGATCCCGGCGGCCACCACCTGACGCGGGTGCTCGGCACTGCCGACGAACAGCTCGGTCGACTCGACTGAGGTGACGCGCATGGGTCTCCTACGAGGCCTACGGGAGAAACGGGGGAACGGGGGAACCGGGGAACGGGGGAACGGCTGGGCCCAACGGGGGTCATCGTGGCACCGTTCGGATGGTTCAAACAACCATCTTCAAGTTTTCTTGGTGGTTCATCCATGCAAAAGCCGCCCCGGGAGGAAATGACCCGAGGCGGCTTACAGGCGGTTCTGTGACTGCTCAGCGTGCGCGGCGGGACTTCACCGCGTGCTCCCTGGCGATGTGGTCGGTGAGGGCGAGGGAGGCGCTGGCGCGCTGGTAGGAGAGCTGGGCGACCCGGACGTACAGCAGGTCGATGAGGACGAGCACGGAGTGGCGGGCGCCGATGCTCTCGGTGCGGAAACTGGTCTCCGAGGAGGACGAGATGAGCCGTACGTCGGCGGCGCGGGCCAGCGGCGACTTCGGATCGGCGGTGATGGCCACGGTGGTGGCGCCGCGCTGCTTGGCCAGTTCGAAGGGCTCGATGGTCTCGCGGGTGGAGCCGGAGTGCGAGATGCCGATGGCGACGTCGGCAGGGGTGAGGAGGGCGGCGGAGGTGAGGGCGGCGTGCACCTCGGTCCAGCCGCGCACCGCGCACCCGATGCGGAAGAGCCGCGTCTCGGTCTCCTGGGCGACGGCTCCACTGCCGCCGACGCCGTACACGTCGATGCGGCGGGCGCGGGCGGCGGCCTGGCCGGCGCGCTCGATGGAGTCGAGGTCGATACGGTCGATGGTCTGCTGGATGGCACGGAGATCGGCGCTGCCGACGACCTGGACGACCCGCTCCAGGCTGTCGTCGGGTGAGATGTCGGGCCCGATCTCGGCGGTGCCCCAGTCGGAGACCTCGCCGCGACCGCGCTCCTGGGCCAGCTCGATGAGGAGATGCTGGTAGGAGTCGAGGCCGATGGCACGGCAGAACCGGGTGACCGTGGCCTGGGAGGTGCCGGTACGCCGGCCCAGCTCGGCGGCCGAGCAGTGGGTGACGGCGGCGGGATCCTCGAGGATCAGCTCACCCACCTTCCGCAGGGAGCCGGCGAGGCGCGGCAGCTCCGTACGGATGAGGGTGGTGACGTCGGTCGGGGGCATCCCGTTGCCGGAGCCGGTCCGTTCCATGGGGTAACCGATCTCCTCGGCGCTGTACTGGCGGTACTGCAGATGGCAGAGACGAATGTATCAGCCACCGTCTGTGGGGCAGTTTGAATTCCAGGACCAGGAGACGCCGGGAGAGGCCAAGCGCGGTGGGGCGAGACCGGGAGGCGTTGCTCGCAGCCCGTACACTGTGATTTATTGATTCACCGATAGCGATATAGCGGGTGGTTCAATCCACCGGTGGGGAGTGTCGAGTGTCCGTCGAGTCCGTCAGCGCTCAGGGGTTCGCGCGCGAGAGCCGGGCCGTTCTCGACCGCATCACCGGGTCGGAGGCGGTCCAGGAGTCGGTGACCCGCGCCGCCGGGCTGATCGCGGACTGCATCCGCGCGGACGGCGTCATCCAGGCCTTCGGTACGGGCCACTCCCAGGCCCTCGTCCTGGAACTGGCGGGCAGGGCCGGCGGCCTCGTCCCCACCAACCGCCTGAGCATGGCCGACCTCGTCCTCTACGGCGGCGGCGACCCCAGCGTCCTCGACGACCCCCTCCTGGAACGCAAGCCGGGCATCGCCGGGCGCCTGTACGAACTCGCCGCGCCGCACCCGTCCGACCTGTTCGTGATCATCTCCAACTCGGGCGTCAACAACGTCATCGTCGAGATGGCCCTCCGGGCGAAGGAACGCGGCCACAAGATCCTCGCGATCACGTCCCTCACCCACACCCGCACGGTCCCGGCGGGCCACGCCGGCGGCAAGAAGCTGGCCGACATCGCGGACGTGGTCCTCGACAACGCGGCCCCCACGGGCGACGCGCTCCTCGAACTCCCGGGCGGGGGTGCGGTGTGCGCACTGTCGACGCTGACCGGCGTGATGCTCGTACAGATGGCGGTCGCGGAGACGGCGGCGGCACTGATCGAGGCGGGCGAGCGTCCGCCGGTGTACGTGTCGGCGAACGTGCCCGGGGGGTTCGAGGGGAACCTGGGGCTGGAGCGGCATTACGGGCGTCGGATTCGGCGGCCGGCGAGCTGAGCGACGTACGCGGCGACGCCCGCCGTTGTGTACACATGGCACACCCGGTACCTTTGAACGTATGACGCAGATGCCCATAGAGTCCATCCGTGACGTCCGCGCGCACCTTGCCGAAGTCGTCGAGCGGGCCGAGCGCGATGACCAGCCCACCGTGATCACGCGACGAGGAAAAGAAGTCGCCGCCGTCGTCTCGATCGATGTCCTGCGCAAGTACCAGCAGTGGGAAGAGCGCGAGATCAACCGCATCATCGACGAGCGGATGGCGAACCGCTCGGCCGGCGTCCCCATCGAGGACATCATGAAGGAGACGCTGGCACGCAGTGAATGAGCACAGCGTGAATGAGCACAGCGTGAATGAGTACCGCACCGTCTTCCGGCCCGAGGCGCAGGCCGAGCTTCGGAAAGTCCCCCGCGACATGGCGCTGCGCATCCTGGCCAAGCTGACGGAACTGGAGAGCGACCCACTCGGATTCAGTACCACGGCGCTCGTGTCCCAGCCCGATCGCCGTCGCCTCCGGATCGGCGACTACCGCGTCATCTACACCATCGACAACGGCGAACTGGTCGTGTGGGTCGTACACGTCGGACACCGCTCTACGGTCTACGGAACCTGAGGTTCTGAGGGAGTGCCGTCCTCGCCCTCCGGCGGTTCGGTGATGGTGATAGTGACGTTGATGGCGCGCAGGGTGTCGGCCGCGGTGCGGGCCTGCGCGGCCTGGTGTCGGTGTTCGGTGGCCTGCTGGGCTCGGTGATGCTGTTCGTGTTCGTCGACGAGGGCGTCCTCGGCTTCGGCCAGTGCCTCGGCCGCCGCTGCGGCCTGCTCGCGCAGCCGATCGGCCGTGGCCTGCAGGACGTCGAGCGGCACCGGGCCCCGCGCAGCCATCCGCGTGGTGGAAACGTCTGTCTCCCGGTCGATGGCTTCCTGTTCCCGCAGGTCCGTCGCATCCGTCCGGCGCAGTGCCGCCGCGCTGCGGTCCAGGCGCTCCTGGCCGGCTGTCAGCCGTTCCTGGGTCCGGTCGATCCGCTCGTACGAGCGCCTGCGCACGCTGGGAGCCGGAGCCCCCGCCGCACGACGCCGTATGTCCAGGCGACTCTCCTGAGTGGCGAGCTGGTCCTGCCACGTGTCCACAGCGGCTTCCCGCTCATCGGCGCTGGTTTCCCGCCTGTCGGCAGTGGCCTCCCGCTCATCGGCGGTGGCCTCACGGACGTCAGCGGTGCGCCCTCGCTCGTCGGCCACCCGCTGTTGTTCGTCGGCCTCTTGCCCGGGCTTGTCCGGGGACGGTGCGGCATCACTCGTAGTGGACGGACCGTCCAGCGGGTCAGTGGCCATGCTTGCAGTATGCGCCGGTCTCAAGACATACGGAGGAGCGCGCGTGGCCTGCCGGGAGTGGACGCCCGAGGCCATGGAAGCGGGCGCCCACTGAGTGACGTCCGTATCTCACTGGCATTGATCAAGAGATCGGTGGAACTACCAGTGTGTGGGGCGGCTGAGGGCCGACGGCAGTTTCGTGCTGATGTCGCCCTTGGCCGCGTCGAGTTGGGGCTGGGTGAGGAAGATGCTGCCGGTGAGGTTGGCGTCTCGTAGGTCGGCGCCGATGAGATCGGTCCCCCGCCGATCCTTCCTGTCCTTCTTGCGGCCGGTGACCTTGGCCCGTACGAGTTCGCTCGTGCGCAGCAGCAGGGCGTTGACGTCGCCCCGGGGTGCCGCCATGTCCAGTTCGGTGAGTTCCTGGGCACTCCCACGAGTGAGGTGTTCGGTCTTCTCCAGCGCGATGCGCAGGTCGCCGTGGAGGGGGCGGGCGGGTGGCAGTGCAGTCGACCAGTTCACGCAGCCGGTCCCCGTCCTGCCTGAGCGGGGCGAGGCCGCCGAGCGGCTTCACCGCGTGGCAGAGCGAATCCACCTGCTCGGGCGTCATGTCGTACTCGTAGCCGATGTCCCCGACGCTCTCACCGGCCTCCCAGAGGTCCTCTTCCCGAGCCATCAAGCCGCCTCGGCGATCCTGCAGTCGCGGCACGCGGAGGGCTCCGCCGCCCGGAACGCCCGTTCGCAGCCGTCGCAGGTCTGCCAGCGGAGGGCGGGGAGCAGGGGTGCGGCGGCCGGTAGGGCGCTCGGGGGTGCCGGGAGCGGGGCTTCGCGCAGCCGGTACGCCAGTACGCGTGCCGGGCGGGCACGGAAGGGTGCGGGGAGGCCGGTGGTGAGCGCCTCGGTGATCTCCTCGGGGCGGAGTCCCTGCGCGAGCCACTCGCTGACCGCCGGGGCCAACTCGGCGACCTCGCTGCGGGACAGGATCAGCCTGCGGTCGACGATACGGAGCGAGGCGAGGATGACGACGGCCTGGGGGTCGGCATCGTCGAGGCCGAGCGGGGGAGGGGGCGGCGGCGGAGCAACGGGCGGGAGGTTCGCGGGAGTTGCCGTCGGCGGGTTGTCCTCGGCGGAATCGGGCTCGGGCTCGGAATCGGGCTTGGGCTTGGGCTTCGCCGGTCGGGTGGGCGGCTGTGGAGCAGGGGCCACCCGGTCACCGGCGCCGCGCGGTACGTCGTAGAAGAAGGTCTGTGTACGTACCTTGCCGTTCGGCCCCCTCACCCGGCGCCGTTCCAGATGGCCCGCCGCCTCCAACTCCCGTAGGGCACGCGAGATCAGGATCTCGCCCTCGTCGAAGTGGGCACAGAGGGCGGCGATGCTGATGCGGGCGCCGTCGGGGACGGAGAGGATGTAGGCCGCGACGCCGATAGTGACCGCGCTGCCGCGCCGCTGGGCGAGGGCGTTGGAGATCACCGTGAAGTTGGCGGTGAGGCGGGTGCGTACGTGAATCACACCGTAGGTGGGTGTGCTCGGTGTGTTCGGTGAGTCCGGCGCGTTCGTCGCACCGGAGTTGGCGCACGAGGGCGCGTTAGACTGCGTTTCAGCCATTGGGAAGTCGGTCTCTTCCTGAGCGGTCAGGCCCTCGTTCAGGATTGCCGTCCTGGCGGGGGCCGTCGTTTTGTGAGGTTGTTTCCGGGAACGTAACTCTCCGCACCCACTCGCCGCAACCGCGTCACTCCTGAGAGTGAACGGGGGCGAACAGGTGTGAACGGGCGGGAGGGGGGAGGTAGTTGGTTCTTTTCCCAAAGTCCTTTAGGGGAAAGTCCTTTAGGGGGAGGGCCGTGGCCGCCCGCATCCCGGCGCACAGGGACCCGGTGCGACCGGATCACCGTGCCCGCCCGGAACCCGGTCGGCTCAGTCACGGCGACCACCCGGCCAGCGACATCAAGGGCCCGCCGCCGAGATGGTGACGCAGCGCCCCCGCACTCGTGCGTACGAACTCCCTTGGGAGCGCGTCGACTTCGACCCAGCGGACCTCGGCGTGCTTGTCGGGTTCGCGGTTCTCGGGCTCGCCGGTCCATTCGTGGGTGACGAAGACGACGGTGAGGTAGCCGTTCGGAGCTTCGACGCCCTGGGATCCGTGGACGACGTGCGCGACCTTCAGGGCCTCCGGCTTCACCGTCAGCCCGGTCTCCTCGTACAGCTCGCGCACCGCCGTGCCGGTGATCGGCTCGCCGGGTTCGCTCTTGCCGATGGGCAGATCCCACATGCCCTGCCCGAACTTGGCACGCGGGCCGCGCTGGAGTAGGACGACACGGCCCGCCGCCCGGTCGTGCACGATGACGGCTGCCACCAGCACGGTCATGGAGTCGAAGGCGGGCGCGAGGGGTGTGCTGTGGTCGGTCATGGTGCGCCGGAGTCTAGGGCGGCCCACTGACATCGCGTTCCGTCCGCTGATCCGCGCCGGTGACATACCCCTCGTACCCCCGGAGGGGCCCTTACCCCCGTCGCAGCAAAGGCCGTTCCACCAGCGCGTACGACGCCAGGGCCGCCCCGACCGTCCCCACCATGCCCATCGGCAGCAACTGGTCGTCCGGTACGCCCAGGTCGGAGAGGAGGCGGATGACGGGGTAGTGCCAGAGGTACATCCCGTAGCTGAGGTTGCGGCCTGCCCAGGCCAGGGCCCCGATCGAGAGGAGGCGGGACGGCCACGACTCTGGGAGCAGGTCCAGGGTTGCCACCACCGTGGCCGTCAGGATGGCGGCGACCATGAAGCCGGCCGTGTACCAGGCGGGGTTCCACGCGCTCGCCCCGGCGATCGGGATCTGCCAGGCGACCAGGGCCAACAGGGCGAGCGCGGGCCAGCACAGGCGTCCCGCCCAGCGGCCGAGCAGCGCCAGTCGGGGGTCGTCGGCTCGTAGGCGGGCGAGGACCACGGCCAGCAGGGCGCCGATCAGGAGTTGGTCGGCGCGGGTGTCGGGGCCGTTGTAGATGCGGTGGGCCGCCGTGGGGTCCCAGAGGGCGAGGCGCCACAGCAGCGGCAGGACGCACAGGGCCGCCACCCAGGCCAGTGCCCTCCGTGCCGTGGTGTGCCGTAGAAGCAGGAGGAGCAGGATCGGCCAGGCCAGGTAGAACTGCTCCTCCACTCCCAGGGACCAGGTGTGGCTGAGGGGTGCGGTGAGGTCGGAGTACGGGCCGGACTCACTCGCCCGTACGAGATTGACCACCGACACCGCCGCCAGCGCCGCCGCCTTCCACGCCCCGTCGAACAGCGGCAGCGGAAGCGCCAGGGAGAGGAGCGCGGTGACCGCGCACATCGTCAGCATGGCCGGCCCGAGCCGCAGCCACCGCCGCTTGTAGAACGACCGCAGGCGGATGCCGCCGGTGCGGGCGTACTCGGCGATCAGCAGCCGGGTGATGACGAAACCGCTGAGCGTGAAGAAGACGTCCACGCCGACCGAGCCGCCGGGTACCAGATCCGGCTTCACGTGGTACACGATCACCAGTACGACCGCGACCGTCCGCAGCCCGTCCAGTCCCGCCACCCGCCCGCCACCACGCAGGGCTGACGGAAAACCCCGGCCACCACCGGATCTGCGCCGCGGTTCCGCCACCGGCCCGCGCGGGATCTGCACGCCCTGCGGGCTCCGCTGCGTTGCCGCGTCAGTGACGTCTACCGTGCTCCGGTCGGTGGAGGGGCTCATAACGTCCGCGCCTGCCCCGCCTCGGTGGAGCCACACCCGTTCTTACGGTCTCCACAGCTTCCGCGCCGCTTGTCGGACGCCGTGCCTCCACCCGGATTCCACCAGGATTCCACCCGGATCGCATCCGAACTCCACCCGTCTCCGGCGGCCTCCACGCGTCCGCTCAACCCTGCGGGGCCCACGCCGGTCTACCCTTTCGCCGCGGCACAACACGATCTTCGAAGCGCCGTGGCCAGCGGTCATGCGGGTGAGCGGAGACGAAACAGGATGAACAGCAGCCGTACGGAAGCCCCTCGACGAGTCGGCGCGAGCCGCAACAGCCAGCCGGGGCAACGCGGCACGCGGATACACCGGACGCGTACGAACGTACGCACCACCGGTGTGCCCAAGAACACGCCGTCGCTTCGTGCCGACAGCTACAGCCGCAGTGCCCCCCTGTTGTCGGGGCCCGCCCGGCGTATCGCAGCCGGAAGCGTGCTGCTGCTTCTGGTGAGCGGCGTGATCACCGTGGGTGTGTGGTTCTGCATCACGTTCCAGACCGCCGTCACGCCGATACTGCTCGCGCTGCTTCTGTCGGCCCTGCTCGGCCCGTTCTACCGGCGGCTGGTCAGGATGAGGTTCAACAAGTCGCTCGCCGCCGGGCTGACCTGCGCCGCCGTGATCCTGGTCATGGGCGGGGCCGCGTACATCGTGGTGAACGCCCTGCTCGACACCGGTGACCAGATCATCGACTCGCTGCGGGACGCGGCGAAGGACCTCAGCGAGCGGTTCGACGTGGTCGGCACCGCCCTGGACGAACTCGCCACGAACGCCCAGGACCTGCTGTCCAAGTTCGGCGGTACCGCGGTCTCCGGTGTGCTGAGCGGCGTCAGCCTGCTCACCGAGATGATCGCCACCGGAACGCTCGCGATCCTGCTCCTCTTCTTCTTCCTCCGCGACTCCGACCGGGCCGTCGCATCACTGCACACGCTGGCGCCCCGCGGCTCCGGCGCGACCCTGGAGGTCATGGCCAGGCGCGCCTTCCAGGCGATCGAGGGCTTCATGCTGGGTACGACGATCGTCGCGTTCATCGACGCCGTCTGCATCACCGTCGGCCTGCTGATCCTCCAGGTGCCGGGCGCCATCGGCCTCGGGGCGCTGGTGTTCATCGGCGCGTACATCCCGTACCTGGGCGCCTTCCTGTCGGGCGCGGTCGCGGTCCTCGTCTCGTTCGCGGACGGCGGGCTCACCACCGCGCTGTGGGTCCTCGGCGTGGTCACCCTCGTCCAGCTCCTGGAGGGGAACGTGTTCCAGCCGATGATCCAGAGCCGCACCCTCCAGATGCACCCTGCGGTCATCCTCGTCGCCCTCACCGCCGGCGCCTCCCTCGCCGGCATCCTCGGCATGCTCCTCGCCGTACCGCTGACGGCGGCGGCGTTCGGCGTGCTCTCCGAAATGCGGGGGCGGTACGAGGAAGAGGTGAGCGGTACGAGGAAGGCGTGAGCGGGGGCGCCGGCACGACGCGCTGACCGGGCAACTCACGACGGGTCTCGGCACCACTCCTCAAACACGACAGCTTTCGGCACCGCCCCTCAATGAAGAACCGCCTCGATGGCCGGCGCGAGGCCGTTCTCGATCTCGTCCCGGGTGAGGGCGGTCACCGCCGGGAGGCGCAGCAGGTAGCGGGTCAGCCCCAGGCCGAGGAGCTGGGCGGAGACCAGGCCGGCCCTGCGCCTGGCGGTCTCCGGGCCCAGGGCGGCGGCCAGTGTCGGGGCGACCTGGGTCGCGAAGATCTCGTGCATCCGCGCCGCGGCGTGCTCGTTGGTGACCGCCGAGCGGAGCAGGACAAGCAGCGCCTCGTCGGCCGGGTCGCCTTCCCAGCGGTCGAGGAAGTGCCGTACCAGCACCCGTGCCAGCTCGTCCGCCGGGACGCCGGTGAGGTCCGGCAGGCGCAGGTCGATGGCGAGCGCCGCGTCGAAGAGCTGGGCCTTGTTGCCGAAGTAGCGCATGACCATCGACGGGTCGATGTCGGCGTCGGCGGCCACACCCCGGATGGTGGTGCGCTCGTAGCCCTGGGCCGCGAACCGTTCGCGTGCGGCGCGCAGGATCGCGGCCTTGGTGCGGTCGGAGCGCTTGTCCGTGCTGCCGCCCGTCCCGGTGCCCGTCCCGGTGCCCGTCCCGGTGCCCGTCCCGGTGTCCGTGCTGGTGGGCTCGGTGTGCTGGTTCATGCCAACGACTGTAGGCCAACGAGTGTTGACTTTCCAGCGTGGGCGGGAACATCATGTCAACAGACGTTGGCCAACGCTTGTTGGCAAACATTCGTTGGCAAGACAAGACAAGAGCAAGGCAAGAGCAAGGCAAGGAGGCCGCCATGAACAGCACCGACAACCTGAATGACATGAACGACACCGCGCTGCCCGCCCGCACCGAGGTCGCCGTCGTGGGCGCCGGGCCTGCCGGACTCGCTCTCGCCGTCACGCTCGCCGCCGCCGGCGTCGACTTCGTCGTCCTGGACAAGCTGGCGGAGGGCGCCAACACCTCGCGCGCCGCCGTCGTACACGGCCCTGTTCTCGTATAGCTGCCGCCAGGTGGCGTGTAGCGCTGAGTAACCGCCATAGCCCTCGTTTCCCCCGGCGGTGTGGAAAACCGGCCTCGACCAGCGCTGCCAGTACCGGCGCCGTGGTCGGGCGGGCGCTCTGCTCCTAGCAGGCCTCCCGCCGCAGCTCACGGGTCACGTCGGGGTGGACGAGTTCGCCTGGGGCCTCCCGTCCTCGCTCCCGGAGAAGCGGCAGTTGCGTAGCATCGCCGTTGTCGCAGCACGATTCACGGGGAGAGGCACCCAGATGGCATTGGTAGCAGGGGAGTACGAGTTCACGTGCAGCGAGTGCGATGGGGACGGATCCCTGCAAGTCATCGGAACCGAAGGCGAACTCGTCTGGGACAAGTGCGACGAGTGCCGCGGCGAAGGAACCGTCAGCTACGACGAGCTGGAGGCGGCAGAAGCCATCGAGGTTGGCCGCACACCGCTGCGGACACCCCCGACGAGCGATCTACACAGCAGCCCCCTGAAGGACGAACTCGACCAATGGTTCGGGTTCCTGAGTGACCGCCAAGCCGAGTCGACACCCCCGGCCAACATCATGATCGGTTACGCCTATGGGTACGCCGAGGCGATGCTCTTGGCCGACCGCGAAGAACCGGCCCGAGAGAAGCTGGACTTTATGATCCGGGCGGCCGAGGAATTCAAGGATCACCCAGGTTTTCCCGGACCTCGGTGACCTGTTCGGCCGGCCACTCGTTGTCCGGCCATGGAACAGACCGGGCTTTCCCGGTCCCGCATCCAAACAGACCGCGCGGGCGGCGAGACGATCGAGCCGCGTTCGCCCACAGCTCGAACGTGGAGTTGTCCGTGTGCGGGTGAGGCGGCGTCGGCCGGGCGTGCAGTCGGCCCCTGCGCCGTCCACGGGGGAGGGTGGCGCAGGCGCCGCCTGCGCCACCCTAACTCGCCTGCGGTCCGCTCCAGCTGTTCCTCCGGCGCAGAGACGGGGGTCGAGTACGAACCGCGCAGAGACTGCAGTTTGGTGTCACATGATTTGACACCCGCCGAGCCACCTCCCAGCTTGCCGCAGTAAATGCCGGATTTACTGCGGCGGAGCCCCTACCGTGATCACCGCGACCTGCGGCGGGCGGTTCCGGCCGCCGGGGCGAGGTGTACGCATTTACTGCGGCAGTACCGGAAGGGTGGGACAGTGTGACGATCGAACCGGTGACCGAACTCGGGAGCGAGGGCGCACTTCGGTTGCCGCACGCTCGGGTCGTACCTCTGTCCGCCCCTCCCGCGTCGTACACCGCGGCGGTCGAGCGGTACCTCACCGGCGCGGGCATCGCGAAGTCCTCCGCGCGTATCTACCGGATCTCGCTGACGACGTGGGGATGGATGCTCACCGGCGAACCGGCACCGACCGGGCCAGCCCGCCGAGGCGCGAAGCCGCCCGTCTTCCCCGTCGCCGCGATCGACGACCCGGCGCTGCCGGAGGTCCTGGCCGAGCTGGCAGCGGCGCGGGCGGACGAGATGGACGCCGACACCGTCAACCGGGAGCTGTCCATCGCGCGCAAATCGATCGGCTGGTGGCAGCGCCAGGGCTGGATCGAAGGCGATCCCACGATCGGCATCGAGCGGCGGCCGGCACCGCCGGACCGCACCAAGGCTCTCGCGGAGAACCAGATCGCTGCCCTGTGGCGCCTCGACGTCGCGCTGCGGGAGAAAACGCAGTGGAAGATGCTCTACGAGTCCGCCGCACGGACCGACGAGGTGCTGTGCCTCAACGTGGAAGACCTCTACCCGCAGGACAAGCGCGGCAGGATCACCGCCAAAGGCGGGGCGACCGAGTGGATCCACTGGCAGTCCGGCACCGCCCAGCTGCTGCCCCGACTCATCGCCCGCCGCACCCGCGGCCCGCTGTTCCTCACCGACCGCAAGGCGCCGGCCGGAACACCGACGCTCGACGTGTGCCCGGAGACCGGCCGAGCCAGGCTCTCCTACCGCCGGGCTGAGGAGATCTTCGAGGAGAACACCCGACTGCTGGCCAACCCCCTCGCCTCACCCGACGACATCGAGGACCTGGACGGCTGGACGCTTCACCGGCTACGTCACAGTGCCCTGACACACGACGCGGAGGACGGCACCTCCACCCCGATGCTGCTGGCCCGCTCCCGCCACGCATCCGTCCGCTCCCTGGAGCGATACGCCCGCCCCGGCGTCGACTCGGTCGCCCGACACGTCGCCGAACGCGACCCCGCCGCACGTCGAAACGCGCCTCGCTGAGCAGGTCACCGGGCTGTTGGCGGTTTCCGGCGGACACGCGGTGTGTCTTGCTACAGAGCCTGCTCGATTTCGTGCATGCGCGTATGGGCGTCCGCGAGTAGTCCTTTTAGTCGAGGAGATGCGAGGGTATCGAGGTTGGGGTGTCGCATGCAGCGGTCGTAAGTATTTTTCGCGGTCTTGAGGATGTCCACCGTGGAGCCGTGGATCCCTACTCCCGGGCAGATATTAGGGTGCCGTTTTCGGACGGTAAGAATCTCCGCAGCTATGAGGAAGCTTTGGAAGGCGAAAAATATTGACCGCCGCCGGCCTGTGATTGCCGTTTCGGCTTCATTTTCTGGCATATCGAGAAGTCGATAGTCGGGGTGGTGGGTGTGACGCATGGCGTCCAAGTATAGGAGCGTGTGCGCAAATTCATGCGTGAGGCACTCGACTGCGTCCTGCGTGGTCCACGTAACCTGAGGATTCACGTAGACAAGACCCACGCCGTCGAACGATGACCCACTGCCCGGTTCCTGGGGCTCCGTCATCACGAAGACATGGTTCACCGCCAAATCGAACAGCGGGGCAAGCTCGGGCTCTGCCTGGCACAGCACGCGGAATCCTTGCAAGACTTCATCTATCGCCTGATCCGTTTCGCCGCTGGCGATGAGGGAATTACCCGTCTTATTCCGAGATTCTGGGCTGCGGAACCAACCGCTCAATTCGGAGCGCCAGATGCGGTCCCGAGTGAACTCGGCGTGCTGCACGAACTTCGCCGGCACCTCCGGCTGCTGCTTCGAAAGGTACACCTGATACGCGGCCTTGAGTGAGGGAAGAGACAGGTTTTCGCGCGACTCAAGGTATGGGGCGGAAAGTGCGATGATGTCCTGCAGTCCCTCTTCGGGACCCCTGAGGAAGTACATTTACCAGATTCTCCCGTCACGAGACCAGTGTCTTCGGTTGGATGGCGCTCAGCTGCCGTCCAGCCATTTCAAGAATGTCGAGAAGCCGAGGGCTCGCAAGATCGCCAATATTGGAGAGACCTAGCGCAGAGTCCAGGGCACGCAACGTATTCTCGCGTATTTCGCGCGACGGGGGATGGAGCTGGAAGTCTCTCCGGTGTCCGTGATGGCGTTCGCGGACCTGAAGCAGCTCATTGGCGACGAGGATACTGTGCGCGGACGCGAAGAGAGAGCGCCTATCGCTTCTGATTGCCGACCATACGAGGTTGTCCTCGTGGTCCAGTTGGTCATAGTTGGGATAGTGACGGAATCGTTGTTCGTCGAGCATCACGAGGGTGTGTGTCAGTTCGTGTATGTACGCTTCGACGAGATCCTCTGTTGACCAGGTGGCGAGCGGATAGATCCAGACGGCCCCGAGCGCGGCGCGAACAGTCATGCTCCCTGGCGTGGCACTGGCCGAAGAGGAGAATATCGACGTGACGGCCATCTGAAAGACCATGGAAAGCTCGGGATCGTATTGTGCGATCCGCTCCAGCCCAGCTTCAAAAAACGAGGCCTTATGCGCGTCTATCGAGTCCGAGCACGTCTCCTGCTGCCTCTGGGAAGGCGGGGTTTCCTTCGGTAGCCCGAAGAGTTCGGCCAGCCGAGAAGCCTGGACGTCATCCCTGATCAGTTGCGTGCCGTCCGTCGGCGAGGCGGGTACCTGCGGTTGCAGACGGGTCAGGTAGTCGCGGTAGGCCCGTGCCACCAGGGTTTCGCTGAGTGGCTGGCCCTGCGGCAAATGAGAGCGGACCAGAACCATGATCGTTTGCATATTGGGCGTTGTGCCGTAGAGGAAATACATGCTGGCCTGCTCCTCATACCTGGGCGAAGTCAGCCGTTTTCCAACCGTTCTTCCGAGCCAACCGTTCCACTTCGTCCCGGCAGTGGTGCAGGATCTCAAGTGCGTGGGACGTGAGGAGATCCTTCGTCGGCGGGCGGTCGATGTCCTGAATGGACCGGAGGGCTCCCTGGGCCAGTTGCGGTGAGAGTGGGTGCAGTACGGCGGAACTCGGGTGACCGAGGAACTCCTCGCGCGCCAGGAGGACCTCTGTGGCTACGACAGCACTGTGGTACGCCTTGTCGAGCGGGCGAACCGTCTTTCGGATGGCAGAGGTTACCCAGTTGTCCTGTTTGAGCAACTCCGGGTAAGACGTGAACAACCCGAATCGACACTCATCCAGGAAAAGCAGGGTGTGACCGAGTTCGTGTATCAGGAACTCCTCCAGGTCGCGATCCTCCCAGGACATGCGAGGATCGACCCACAGCACTCCGATGGCTCCACTGGTGGTACCCCCGCCAGCCATTCCGCTGGGGGCCTGGAAGACCGCGTTCACCGCGATCGGATAAACAGCAGCGAACGCCTCGTGGCGCTGCGCGAGAGACGAAGCACTGCTCTTTACCCAGTCCAGAGAGTTCTGGGCATCCTCTGCTATCAGTGGTGAATCGGTGACCACCTCGCCAAATCGGTAGCGCGTATCGGTCAGTGAGGAGTCGGCGCTGAACACATCCAGGTACTCCATAACGCGACTCGTGCGTTGGACGTAGCAGGGTTCATCGGCGGTTTCCGATGGGACGCTGGGCTGCACGGTGTTAAGGAATTCACGGTATGCCTGTTTAAGGCTTGCCGGCGTGACTGCTTGATTCCTGCCAAGGAAAGGATAGGCCAGCGCCGTGACGGTTTTCAGATTTTCTTCAACGCCGAAAAGGTGCAGCATTTCGTCTCCCAGCCGTTGTCGGATAGCGTCCCGATCCGGGTAAAGGTGCGGACTGCCGCCGGGGCGAACTCGCTGGAGTTGCCCCGGCGGCAGCCCGCTCAGGTTCAGCTGGCGTCGGCCGCGAACATCTGCAGCCGGTACTTCTTGGCGTCACCGCTGGTTTCGCGCATGGCCACAGAGGATTCCTGAGCCTGCGTGATGTCCTCGTCGGTGATCGTCGAAGCGATCTTCTTGAGGAGCTCGTCCATTTGGGTTACATCCTTTCTAGGGACCAGCCAAGACGGAGAGCGCAACACAGTTTGTCCGGACGTTGCATGCACTCTCCATGGATCTTTTCGCACATGCGGCTCTTCAGCCCCGCTGTTACAGGGCGAAATACTTCGACGCATGCGGGTCGCATTTAGCCTGGTTTAAGCCGAGTTGCTTCTGGCGGAATCAAGGGCTCCGATTTCCGTCTCGGAGATCTCTTGTGCCGAAGGGCTACAGGCGGCGTGCTCTTGACATATCCAGTAGCGCTGTCACGGCGCAGGCTCGGGCGCGCTGCTTTGAAGCGAGTCCGGTTCGATCATCTTTCGTTTCATGAGCATGCGTGCTACGCAGATAGCCCAGAACATGGCGTACGCGACGGCGAGAACACCGAGCACATGTGTGGCGCCCGTCATGCCGAGGGTGGCGGCGAGCGGCGCCACTGCCAGCGCTGACACTCCTTGCAGCCCGGAAGACAGGCCGAACACAAGCACCATCACGCGTCCCCGGATGTAGTCAGGGCTCGCGAGTTGCAGACCGTTGACGGCCAGGATGGCGCACGCCCCTACTCCAAGATGGCCTATCAGGGCCGCAGCCATACCCAGTCCCAAGTGGCTGACTTGCGCCAACGCCAAATACCCGAAGCCGAAGATGGCCAGGGCGCCGCCCGCGACGAACAGGCGCCGGCGTGCGGAACCTTCGGTGAGCCGCCGCCCCAGGAAGGGGCCGAGAACGGCGCCGACTCCCTGGGCCATGTACAGCGCACCGACTCCGGCATCGCCGACATCGAAGCGGTCAAGAGCGTAGACGGGCAGGAGACCGACCATGCCGTAGGAAAGGCGTAGCCCTACGGTCAGCCAGAGGAACGCGGCCACAACTGGGGTGACGCGTACGAATCGCCAGAGTTCGAGCGAATCGGCCCACACCCGCATGCGGTGAACGGCAGCGGCGGTGGAAAAGGGTCGGCGAATCCTTGCGATGAGGACGGCAGACACAGCGAACGACGCACCATCGATAATCAGGGTCGCCGAACTCCCCCAAGCTGCTGTGACCACGCCACCCAGCCCCGCGCCGACGAGAAGGCCTGAAGAATAGACGCTGCCGAGTGCGGCCTGTGCCAGTGGGAGATCCTTGCTGCTGACCATGTTGGGCAGGACCGTCTCTGGAATCGGGCTCGCCACGGCGGCGAACACCGACAAGGTGGCCAGGCCGCCCAGCGCAAGCGGCACCGAGCCCAAATGGAAGGCCAACAGCAGACCCACGACTGGCACGATAGCTGCGGTGTCGCATGCGATCCGCAGCCGGCGGCGATCAAAGCGGTCAGTCAGCGGACCAACGATAGGGATCAGCAAGACACCCGGCAGCGAGTTGACGGCGAACAGGAGAGCTGTGAGCCCGGCCGAGCCGGTGTGGTGGTAGACGAACCCGCTCAGTGCGACGAAGGTGAACCAGTCACCGGTGAGGCTGAGGGCTGAGGCACAGAACAGGCGCCTGAAGTCTGCGTTGGAACGCAATAATCCCAGAAGGCTTCCGGACATGCGGGAACGAGCACGAAACACCTGATGACTCCAAGCAGCAAAGACGTCCCGGCGGGAAGCGCGGGACGGACAACGAAGGACAGATCACTTCGCGTTGCCCAGCAGCTCTGGAAGAACGGCTGCTGGACAGCTGTTGGTCAGTCACGAGGGTGTGGCATGAAGGCACGATAGCGCCCGAACAAGGTCGCCGTCCTGCTTCATCCCCGTGGTCCCGTCCTGTCGACGGCCGGATGACCGGTGCCTCACAGGCCCTGCCGGGGCCGTTGCGTGCCGAGGGAAGGTCGACATCGGAACCGTCAGGATTTACTCGCCTGGCTGGGCCACCGCTCCGGCAGCCTCCTCGATCACGGGCGAGGTACGCGGAGACGGAATGGTGGGCCGCGCGATGTCCAGGTGGGAGCTCATATCCAGCTCGAAACGGCCGTACGGATTCACATGGGTCCAGAACAGCGGCGACAGGGCCCGCCGGTCCGCGTCGGTGAGCTTGTCCGCCCACTTCGGATCGGCCAGGACCTCCTGCACCAGCAGCGTGTTGACGTGTACCAGCGCGGACTGGAGCAGGTGCAGCGCGAGCATGCTGACTTCCTGTGACTCCTTGTCCGCACCGGCCAGGTCGCCGTCTTTGCCGTAGAAGAGGTCCTTGTTCGCGGAGTTCCAGTTCTCCACCACCTGCAACCCCTCGTGGAT
Organism: Streptomyces sp. SID12501; assembly: GCF_010550245.1. GTDB lineage: Bacteria > Actinomycetota > Actinomycetes > Streptomycetales > Streptomycetaceae > Streptomyces. The sequence continues at coordinate 223,732 of NZ_JAAGLU010000007.1, read as the reverse complement.
CTCCTGGCGCATCTCGACATCGGCGAGGTAGTCGCAGACGAACGAGGTCCGTACCGCCCGCCCGAGTTCCTCGATCGCCCGGTACGTCGGGTGCTTGGGGCCGCCGCGGGTGAACCGGCGCAGGACCTGCTCGGCCTCGGCGGTGCCCAGGCGCAGGGCGGTGGTGTACTTCACGATCTGGTCGTACTGCTGGGCGATCAGGTCCCAGTCGATCGTCTTGGTGGAGAGGACCGGGCCCAGGTTCGGCCACTGGTCGTCCTGACCGGCCGCCGGCCGGTACAGCCTCGCGGAGCCGATGTTCTTCAGCCTCGGCATCAGCTTGAAGTCGAGCATGTGCGCGAAAGCGAAGCCCACGATGGACGCGCCATGCGTGTCGGTGTACTGCCGGTCGACCACCATGTCGGTGCAGTGCCGCAGCACGCCCTCGATCATCGAGGCGACCTCGGAGGCCGAACAGGACCTGAGCTGGCTGTAGATGCAGACGGATTTTCGTTCGACGTGCCAATAAATCATCACGCCGGGGCCCCGGTAGCGCTGGTGCCACTCGGTCATCAGGTTCGAGGACCAGGCGCCGAACTTGCGGCTGTCGGAGGCGCACGCGGTGCCGGTGCCCCACCACATCTCGTCCCGGACGGCGAAGGTGGCGTTCACCAACTTCCGCAGGGCCGCCCGCATGTTGGCGCGGTTGACGAACAGGTGCCGCACCCTGCGCAGCGTCGCCTCGCTCTCGCCGTGCTTGCCGGTCACCGCGACCCTCTTGATCCCCATGTTCGTACCCAGGCCGAACAGGACCAGCAGCAGCCGGCGCCGCAGTACATCCTTCGACAGCATCTCTCTAGTGGCGACCGAGGTGAACTCGGCGATGAAGTCCGTGTCGAACTCGGCGTACTTCAGGATGTCCAACAGATCGATGGTGCCCCAGCGCCGCTCGATCTCGCCCTTGATGGCCACCAGGTTCTCGGGCTCCTCCTGCTTGCCGCGCGGGGAGACCCTGATCCACGGTTCGCCGTGCTTCTTGACGATCGCCACCCCGCCTGTCGTGCCCTCCGCCAGCGCCTGCTCGAAGCGGTCCAGGGAGGTGCGGAGCTTGCCTTGCAGAGCGGCGATGAACTCCCCGGCGTCCTGCGGCTGGCCCAGCGCGGCGTAGTGCACGTCGCGGTTGTCCTCGAAGTCCGCCGGCAGCTCATCCTCCGGGTCACGCCACCGGTTCGCCCCCACCACCCAGATCTCCCGGCGCCGCACCGCGTCCCGCAGCGCCACCAGCACGCACAGCTCGTACGGGATGCGCTCGACACGGCCCTTGTCGTCCACCACCGCCGCACGCCAGTGCTCCGGCACCACCCCGGCCAGCGGCACACTCTCCGCCGGATCGAAGAACGCGCCCTCCCTCAGCGGCTGCTCAAGGTAGCGCTGGAGCAGATCGATCGCGTCCATCACCGGCCGGTAGGCGGTGTTGTTGCACTTCAGCTCCAGCGCCCCCAGCAGCGGCGAGAGCATCCGGCGCCAGTGCGCCGAGTACGAGGAGCGCAGCACCGCGCGGACCCTCGCCTTGTAGCGGGCCTCGTTCGCTGCGGCCTCCGCCGCCAGCGCCTTCAGTGTCTTCTCCCCACCGACCACCGGGTAGATCACCCGCCGCACCGTGCCGGACGGCTCCGACAGGGCCGCCTCCGCGACCCGCAGCAGCATCCCTTCCTTGCCCCGGACCTTCTTCAGCTCGGCGTTGAGCTCCTTGTCGACCTTCCGCTCCGCCCGGGTGTTGATCTTCAACACGAGCTGGATGAACAGGTCCACCAGAGAGTCGGTGATCTCCGTCTGCCGCACATGGCACAGCGCCGCCAGCAGCGTCAGCCGCCTCGCAGGCTTCATCCGCTCCAGATTCGCCGGGTACTCCTTCGACGCCCGCGCCCGCCACGCGTCCACCACCTTCTCCGACACGTCCGCGAACAAGTCCGCAGGCAGCTCCAACCGCCGCACCCGCTGGAGCTTGTTCACCTCCGCCAGGAGACTCTCCAGCCCCGGCGCCCCCGGATCGGCCTTCAGCTCGGCGAAGTGCGACCGCCCACCGCCCGACACCGCACCCTCACCGTCCGCTCCCTCACCCGTCTCGTCCTCGCTGCCGGCGACCAGATCCTCCAGGCGCGAGCGCGTCGCATGCGAGATCCGCTCCACCCGGCTGCGGCAGAACCGGGCCTCGAAGTCCGTGACCGCCTTGCCCACCAGCCGCCCGACCCGCCCCGGGGCCGGCGGCTCGATGTGATCGTTACGGCACCGGGCCACCACCACCGCCGCCGCCAGCCGCTCCCGCGACAGCTCCACCGGACACAGCTCGGCGGCCAGCCACTCGGCCAGCCGCTCCTGGTCCTCCTCGGTGTTCGCCCGGAATCCGTACGCCTCGCGGATCTCCTTGCGGTGCCGCTTGATCCGGTCGCCCTGCCAGTCGTAGTCCGCCCACGCCCCAGCGGGCACCTTCACCTGCTGGGCCACGTACTCCACCGCTGCCGGGGGCATCTCCTTGGCGGACTCCGGGAACCGGGCCTCCACCTCGAAGAACTTGAGCAACAGCGCAAAACCCAACCGGGTCGCCCCGGACTTGTTCCGCACCTTCTTCATGTCGTCTTCGAGCAGCGTCCAGACCTCGATCAGGTCTTCCGGCTCCCAGTCCTGCCGCACCCGTGCTCCCTCGCCCAACCAGTTGGATCACCACAGCGTGGCGAGGCAGAACCGGAGAGAAGGTCAGAAGAGCACAACTGTGGCCGGAAGGTTACTGAGCGCTACACGCCACCTGGCGACAGCTATACGAGAACAGGGCCTACACGCCCGCACCCTGGAGGTCCTCGACGAGCTGGGAGCCTCCGAGGAGCTGATCGCCCGCGGCATCCGGATCACCCGCTTCGGCGTCCGCGACGGCTCCCGGCGCCTGCTGACCGTGCCGTTCGACCGGCTGCCCACGGCCCACCCGTACGCCCTGATGGTTCCCCAGTACGAGACGGAGAGCGTGCTTCTGGACCGGCTGCGGGCGCTCGGCGGCGCCGTGCACCGCCCGTACGAGGTCGCCGCCGTCGTCCAGGACGCCGACGCCGTGACGCTCACCATGAGCACCGGCGAAACCCTGCGCGCCGCATACGCCGTCGGCGCCGACGGCATGCACAGCACCGTCCGCGAAGCGGCCGGCATCAGGTTCACCGGCAGCTCCTACGAGGAGTCCTTCGTGCTCGCCGACGCCGTGATGGACTGGGCGCCCGGCCCCGCCGAGGTGTCGCTCACCTTCGGCACCCACGGTCTCGCCGTCGTCGCGCCGCTCCCCGGCGGCCACTACCGGGTCGTCGCCACCGTGGACGACGCCCCGCCCACCCCCGACCTGGCCTTCGTCCAACGGCTTCTCGACGAGCGTGCCCCCGGCCAGGCCAAGGTCACCGGTATCGCCTGGTCCTCACGGTTCCGGGTGCACCACCGGGTCGCCGACCACTACCGGGCCGGCCGCCTGTTCCTGGCGGGCGACGCCGCGCACGTCCACAGCCCCGCCGGCGGCCAGGGCATGAACACCGGCATCCAGGACGGCTACGCCCTCGGCCGGGCCTTCGCCACCGGGCAACTCGACGGCTACGAGGCTCAGCGCCGCCCCGTCGCCCAGCGGGTCGTCGCCTTCACCCACCGGATGACTCGTATGGCCACCACCCGCAACCCCGTGGTGCGCCGCGCGCGTAACATCGCGCTTCCCCTGCTGGGCCACACGGCCATGCCGAGGAAGCTCGCGACCGAGCTGGCGGAGCTCAACTACCGCTGACTCGACTATCACTGACTCAACTACCGCTGAAGGGAAGGGAAACGTGGACATGGAGACGGCGAGGCTGCGGATCCGAAGGTTCACCTCGTCGGACGCGCCGACCCTGGCGGCGTACCGGTCGGACCCCGAGGTGAGCCGGTACCAGTCCTGGGAGGCGCCGGTGCCCTTGGCGGACGCCGAGCGGCTGGCGGCCACCTTCTCGGCCGGGGATCCCCGCGCTCCGGGATGGTTCCAGTACGCCGTCGAGCGCCGGGACGCTCCAGGGCTGATCGGCGACGTCGGGGTGTGCCGCAGCGAGGACGGACGCCAGGCCGAGCTGGGATTCACGTTCGCCCCGGAGTTCCAGGGGCACGGGTACGCCACCGAGGCCGTCGCGCTGCTGGTGCGGTTCCTGCTGGTGGAGGAGGGCCTGCACAGGATCTCGGCCGCCTGCGACGGACGCAACCTCCGCTCGGCGAAGCTGCTGGAGCGGGTGGGCTTCCGCCGCGAGGGTCACCTCGTGCAGAGCGCCTGGATCAAGGGGGAGTGGACCGACGACGTCCTGTTCGGCCTGCTGGCCTCGGAGTACCGGGCGGTTCGTTCCGTCTGAGGCGGGCCGTTGTCAGGGTGGGCACAGGACGGGGGCAGGGCGGGGGCCAGGGGACGCCGTCTTACGGATCGTCTCGACAGGCGGGCGCCCGAGCGGCCGTAGACGCGGTCGATGACGGGGCCACCGAGCCATCGGCGAGCACGGCGGCGCCGGGATCACTCCGGCCCGATGTCCCCCGCGCCGAGTGGCGCCCCGATACACCAGGGCCTGTCCGGACCCGTCCCCGCTGACCGGACAGGCCCTGGGCCATCCGCAGAACCCGGCGGAGCTTTCCGTCGACAGGCTCCAGAGGTCGCCAGGCCCTAGAGACGCAGCATGCGCTGGGTGATCTCGCGGTACTGCCGCAGGGCGAGCCGGAGTTCGTCGGCCTGTGTTTCGGTGGGCTGCGTTTCGCGGCTCTGGTCCTGCCAGCCGGCGCGAAGGAGACTCCGGCGTTCCGCGAGGGCGTTCACGAGCTGGGCGGTGGCTTCGTCGTAGGCGCTCTCGGCCTCTTCCAGCGCCTTGAGCGGGGTGTCGGCGAAGGTGTTGAGGGCGTGTTGCAGGCGATGGACGATCCTGTCCTGTTCGTCCTGCGGGAGCAGCGGCTCAGGGCCCGGCCTGCGCCGCTCGGCGGAGCCCCGGACTTGGCTCGCGGGCTGCTGGGCGCGTGTCTGGTCGTACATCATCGGGGATCGCTTCCGTTCCGTCTGAAGGCATCTGGAAGGCGTCTGAGGCATCTGAAGACGCTGCGGTCAGGTGTGCGGTGTCGTTGCTCACCAGGAACGACACCGGTAACGGGGCCGGTGCGCGAGGTGCTCCCGATGGCCTCACGCTACTCCCCGCAGCGGGGGTGCGAGGCCGGTCAGTCGTGCTGGTCCCCGGCCCGGTCCGGCACCGGAGCGGGGATGTCCGAGGTGTCGAAGTCGCCCGAGATGATCTGCACGGCGAGGTCGGTCAGGCGCAGGTGACGGGCGCGGGCGTACGACCGGAACGTCTCGAAGGCGTTGTCGACGGAGGTGTCCCAGCGTTCCGCCAGGACGCCCTTCACCTGCTCGACCAGGACCCGGCTGTTCAGCGCGTACTCCAACTGGCTGTTCTCCACGTGCGACCGCTCCAGCGTGCGCTGCTGGAGGATCGTGATGGTGGCCACGTCGGCGAGTGCCTGGGCGAGTGCGATGTCGTCGTCGCCGAGGTGATGCGCCGTGGTCTGGAAGAGGTTGAGGGCGCCGACGACCCGGTTGCGCAGGCGCAGCGGGATGGCGTGGGTGGCCACGTATCCCGTCTCGCGGGCCTGCGGGGCGAAGCGCGGCCAGCCGGCGGTGGCCTGAGGCTGCGTCAGGTCGATGTTCGTGCGGGCGACACCGGTGCGGAAGCACTCGACGCAGGGCCCCTGGTCGTGCTGGAGCGTGAAGAGTTCCAGCAGCCGGGTGTGCTCGTCGGAGGCGGCGATGACCTGCAGTTCACCGTGCGCGTCCGCGAGGAGGATCCCGGCCGCCGACACGTCGAGCAGCTCGACGCAGCGCGCGCACAGCCGGTGCAGCAGGTCGATCACGTCGAAGTCCTCGACGAGGGAGTCCGCGATCTCCACGAAGATCTCGGCCAGACGTCGTTCACGGGCCATGCCGATCATCCCTTTCCACCCTTTCCACTGTCGGGCGATTGCGGCCCGCTCACATCGTCTTCGAATCGGAGCCTGCGGGCGACCACGTCCGCAGCGATCTCGCCGAGGGGGCGCTCACTGCCGTACGCGTGGGCACGCAGGCGCAGGAGCGCCTCCGCCATGGCCACGCCCAGTTGGACGCTGATCATTCCCGTCGCCTGGTGCACGACCGCGCGGCGCAGCCCCGCCGGTGGGTCCAGGGACATGTCGAACCCGCGCGCGTTCCCGTTCCCGCCACTCGGGCCCCCGTTCAGGAAAGCGCCGGTCAGCGCGGCCGTGAGGGCGCCGGCGTCCGTGTACTGCTGCCCGCTCAGCCGCCGGTCGCCGTCGCACAGCAGGGTTAGTACCCCGACCCGGACGGCTCCGATGCCCAGCGGGAAACAGCACACACCGTGTACGCCCAGGTCGTGCGCGGCCGGCAGCAGTGCGGGCCAGCGCTCCGGGCGAACCCGGTCCAGGTCGGGTTCCACGACGGGCGAACCCGTGCGGACCGCGTCCGGACCAGGCCCCTCACCCAGCGTGAACTGAAGCTCCTCGAACCGTGCGCCCAGCTCGGGATGGCACCAGACCGGCTCGGTCGTCGGGTCCGGGCCGGCCAGCAAAGACAGTACGACGCCCTCGACGCCCAGCGCCCGCGCACACGCCCGGGCCGGGTCGGCCACCTCGCCCTGGCGCAGCGACCGCAGGACCTCGGCCATGCTGTCGCTGATCACCGGTCTCCGTCCCGTGTCCGTGGCACTTCAGGATGGAGAGCCTCTCGGTCTCCGCCGTACCGCACGCGGGCCGGTCCGCCACAGAGCGGTCCGCGGGTACGTCCTGGAGTAGCGGGTGCCCGCCGCAGCGTGGGTCAGACACTCAGACCGGCAAGGGATTCGGAGTCGTCGATGAAGGCGCGGGCCACGTCGGCCAGGCGCATGTTGTGGGAGCGGGCGTAACCGCGCAGCGCGCTGAACGCCTGCTCCATGTCGATGCCCTGGCGTTCGGCGAGTTTTCCCTTGGCCTGTTCGATCAGCACCCGGCTGGTCAGCGCCGTCTGCAGCTGTTCGTTGAGCATCGTGCTGCGGTGGGCGGTGCGGTGTTGCAGGAGGCTGATGGTGGCGACGTCGGCCATGGCCTGCGCGATGAGTGTGGCGGGCGGGTCGAAGGGGCCGGGGGCGGCGCGGAAGAGGTTCAGGGCGCCGACGGTGTTGTCCCGCAGACGCAGGGGCAGGGCCTGGACGGCCCCGAATCCACTGCGGTGGGCCGCCGTGACGAAGCGCGGCCAGCGGTGGGCCTCCCGGGTCAGGTCGTGGACGATCACGGGCGTGCCGGTGCGGTAGCACTCGAGGCAGGGGCCCTCGTCGTTCTGGAGCTGGAAGAGCTCCAGCAGTCGCACCTGTTCGTCGGAGGCCGCCATGACGTGGAGCTTGCCGTCCTGGTCGGCGAGCAGTACCCCGGCGGCGCTCGCGTCGAGCATGCCGACGCAGCGGTCGGTCAGCAGGCGCAGGAAGTCGATGAGGTCGAAGTCGGCGACCAGGTTGTCGGCCAGCTCGACGAAGGTCTTGGCCAGGAGTTGTTGATCCACGGTGGGCACTCTCGATGGAGGCTGGTCCCGGCCTGAACAGGCGCGGGAAGGACGGCGGCACTTTCGGTGGTCGGCGCCCAGGCTTCCGGTTGCCTCACAGGCGTCCTGGTCGTGGTCCGGCTCCGCGGCCGGGTGTCGAGCAACGCCGGAGTCGCGAGACCTCCGGCTTCCTCGACCGCGCCCGTCGGGCGCCCGCCGTCATCGCGCGTCGCCCGAGAGGACGGGTACCAGCCGGACGGAGCCGCGCGGCGGGACCGCCATGAGCGTCTCCGAGGTGCCGGTGATGTCGAGCATGCGGGCCAGCGTCGGCTGCGGATGATGCAGTCGCAGGGTCCCGCCGACGGCGGTGGTCTGCTGGGCGGCGAGGAGGAACGCGTTGAGTCCGCTGCAGTCGCAGAAGGTGACATGAGCGAGGTCGATGTCGATGGCGCGGATTCCGTTTCGCAGGCACTGTTCCAGGGACGCCTGCAGCAACGGCGCGGATTCGAGGTCGATCTCGCCGACCGGGGTGATCAGCGCTCGTGTCCTTCGGTCATGGCGGTGGACGGTGAGCTGGGGCTGGGGCATAACGCCTCGGTTCGGAGCCCCTCCGGCAGCGGGTGCGCTGGTGCCGGAGTACCGGCTTCCTGGGCGCGCTCCCGGCGGGGGTGTGTTTTCGGCGGAGGCAGAGCAACGGCCGGTCCGACAGCCTGAGCAGCAGGACAGAGGATCCACCCGGTTCCCTCCTGGGATGCGCCGGGTGACAGACGAAGAGTCCGCACCCCACAGACATCTGTGTTCAGGAAACAGCATGCCGCCGGGGTCTGGGACGTCTATACAGCAGCTTAGTCCCTGCGCCGCTCACTGGACAGACCGAAGTTGGCCGGGTCGGGGCGAACCCGGCGTGCGCCCGGGCACGACCGGGAGGTCCTCGGCATCCGTCAACGCGTGCGAACCGCCCATGCACGGCGAGCCGTTCACCCTGGCCGCACCCGTCTCACACAGCTCCTACGGTCTCATTCGGCCATGGGCGTCCGGAATCGCACGGTGTTGGTCCCGTCCAAGCCCGGTCTATGCTGCGGACAGGGTCCTCGCCCCGCTGCCGACCACGGTCGGCGACGGGTCGCCGGCCCGCATACGTAGGCCCCCAGCCCCCGGGTCGCAGTGCGAATGCGACCACTGTGAGCGGCTGGAGCCGCATCGCCGACTACGCGGCTCCAGCCCTTCGCCCTCCCCACCCCTGTTCGAGCCCGGGATGAACTCCCGCGCACCCCGGGAGGGGTGGTGAGGACGGTCAGTGCGAGGCGGCGATGTGAGGGGGAGTCCACGCCGTCCTCGCGCCTCTCGGCCGCCGCCGATGCCTGCCCGCATCGGCGGCGGCCGTCGACGACCAGGACACCGGCCCGCCGGTGCTTCCTGCCGCGGGCTGTCCCCAGAAGCTCCCCAACGGCCCGGCGCCGGACCCGATCGAACGGATGTCCCCTGCGCCATCGGACCGCCTGCCTCTCACTCCCCAGTGTGCTCCTGTTCGACCCGCTGAAGCGAACCCTGACGACAGCCGGCGAGAACTCCCCAAGTCCAGCTGATCGACGACGCCTTCACGAAAGCCGAGCCGGAAGGCAAGGACGCCCCGACTGCCCGCCTGACGGACCCGCCGGGAACACGAAACCTGACGGACCCGCCGGGAACACGGAAGAGGGCGGAGTCCGCAAACCCCGCCCACGACACCCACGAAGCCCCGGCTCAGGGCCGGACAAGGCAGTACGGCTGATGCCCCGCTTCATGCAGCCGATGGCTGAAGTCCTGCCACTCGTGCAGCGATTGGAAGAGGTGGTGGAGGGTGGAGGGGGCCGACCTGGGACTTCTTGCCGAGATGTGCGCCGAGCTGCCTACGGCTTGGGCGCGGGTTGCTCGCCCGAGCCGCGGACGATCAGGCGAGTGGGCACGGTGATGACGCGGGTCCGGGTGCGGTCGCCGTCGAGTCGGGTGAGGGCGGTGGTCGCGGCTGCCTTGCCGAGTTCTTCCGCGTCCTGGGCGACGGCGGTCAGGGCGGGTTCGAGTGCCTCGGCCAGCGGCACGTCGTCGAAGGCGACCACGGCGACCTCCTTGCGTTTGCTGCGGGCCAGTTCGGCGACGATGCCCAGCGCCATGATGTTGTTGCCGGCGAACAGCGCCGTGGGCGGATCGGACAGGCCGAGGAGTCGGGCGGTCGCGGCCTCGGCTCCTTGCTGGTCGTGGGCGTTGGTGATCAGCGAGCGGTCGTAGAGGATGTCGGCCTCCTGCAGCGCCGAGCGGTAGCCCGCCAGGCGCTCGCGACGCGTGTACAGCTTCACCGGCAGGTCACCGACGAAGCCGATGCGCCGGTGCCCGTGGGCGAGCAGGTGGGCGACGCCGTCGTGGGCGCCCGCGCGGTTGGAGCTCACGATGCTGTCCGTGGCGAGACCGACTCCGGGCCGGTCGAGGAAGATCACGGGCAGTCCCGCCGTACGGTGGGACTTGAGGTGGGAGTGGTCGGCGCCGACGGACGGCACGACGATCAGGATGCTGACCCGCCGGGCGAGGAACTTGTCGGTCAGCGCGCGCTCGCGGACGGGATCGTCCGCGGAGGAGCCCATGAGCAGGGTCAGGCCCCGGTCGCGGACCGTGTCCTCGATGCTTTGGGCCACGGCCCCGAAGAAGGGGTTCCCGAGGTCCGGGATGACCAGTCCGACCGTGGTGTCGGGTCCGCCGACGCGGATGTTGCGGGCCATGAGGTTCGGCTGGAAGCCGAGCTTGGCCACCGCGGCGAGTACCTGTTCCCTGGTCTGCGCGGAGGCGGGTCCGTCCTCGTTGAGGACTCGGGAGACGGTCTTGGCGCTGACACCCACTTCGTGGGCGACGTCGGCCAGGGTGGGGCGGCGGTTCGCTGCCATGGAGAAACCGTCCTGTGGGCTCTCGGTTCCGGCCGCGGCCTCGGCCGGAAACTGCGAGAGCTGGATCGTGCTGTCAGGTGGCCTGGACTCCGGCGGCCTTGGCCGCCTCGGAATCCGCTACGACAGTATCTCCGGCCGCATCGACGGTGAGAGCGCCGGTCATGATGGCGACGACCTCGGCCATGGAGTAGTCGGAGGGCTTGATCACGGCAGCGCGCCGGCCGAGGCGGTGGACGTGGATCCTGTCGGCGATCTCGAAGACGTGCGGCATGTTGTGGCTGATCAGGACGACCGGCATGCCCTTGTCCCGGACCCGGCGGATGAGGTCGAGGACCTGCCCCGACTCCTTGACGCCCAGGGCGGCGGTGGGTTCGTCCATGACCACGACGCTGCGGGCCCAGGCGACGGAACGGGCGACCGCGACGGCTTGCCGCTGTCCGCCGGAGAGCGTCTCCACCGACTGCGTCAGCGAGCGCAGGCCGATCTTCAGGTCGGCCATGTGCTCGGCGGCCTCCTGACGCATGCGCTTCTTGTCGAGCATGCGGAAGACACTGCCGAGGACGCCGGGGCGGCGGAGTTCGCGTCCGAGGAACATGTTCGAGGCGATGTCCATGGAGGCGGCCACGGCGAGGTCCTGATAGACCGTCTCGATGCCGTGGGCGCGAGCGCTCTGCGGGCCCGAGAAGGTGATGGGCTCGCCGTTGAGGCGTATCTCGCCCGCGTCCGGGGCCACCGCGCCGGTGAGGGCCTTGATGAGGCTGGTCTTGCCTGCGCCGTTGTCACCGATGACGGCGAGGACCTCGCCGGGGAGCAGGTCGAAGTCGGCGCCGTCGATGGCGGTGACCTGGCCGTACCGCTTGACCAGACCGCGGGCCTGCAGCACGGGAGTGGGGGAGGAGGTGGCGGTCATCGGGCCTTCTTCCGGGAGAGCTGGTCGACGGTCACCGCGAGGATCACCAGGACTCCGGTGATCAGGGTCTGGTAGATGGACGCGACGCCCATCAGCTGCAGGCCGTTGCGGAACACGCCGACGATGAGGACGCCGATGAAGGTGCCCAGGACCGAGCCGCGTCCCCCGAAGAGGCTGGTGCCGCCGAGGACCACGGCGGTGATGCTGTCGAGGTTGTCGGTCTGCCCGGCCTGCGGATCGCCGACTCCGGTGCGCGAGATGAGCAACAGGGCGGCGATGCCGTAGAGGAGACCCGCCACGGTGTAGATGCCGATGGTCAGGCGCGAGGTGCGGATGCCGTTCAGCCGGGCGGCCTCGGCGCTGTTGCCCAGGGCGTAGACGTGCCGGCCCCAGCCGGTGTTGCTCAGCGAGTAGGCGAGGAGGAGGAACAGGGCGATGGTGACCAGGGAGCCGTAGGTGATGTCGGTGTGGCCCAGCGGAAAGGTCTCGCCGAGGGCGGTCAGCGAGCCGGGCAGGTTGGTGACCGTCTGTTCCTCGGAGTAGATGTGGGTCAGCGCGAACGCCACGTTGAGCATGCCGAGGGTGACGATGAACGGCGGCAGCGGGATCTTCTGCACCAGCAGCCCGTTGACCAGCCCGAACCCGCCGCAGACGCCGATGCCCAGGGCGATGGCGACGAGCGGGGGCAGGGAGCCCTCGGCGGCCATCTTGGCGATCACGATGCTGCCGAACGCCATCACGGCGCCGCACGACAGGTCGATGCCCGCGGTCAGGATGATCAGGGTCTGCCCGATGGCGAGGGTGCCCACGACCATGACCTGCTGCACGATCAGCGAGAAGTTGCCGCCGGTCAGGAACTGCTCGGTCGAGAGGGAGAAGAAGGCGCAGGCCAGGAGGAGGGCGGCCAGAGGTCCGGTGGTCGGCGCCGTGAGCAGTCTGCGGGCCGTGGTCGGTGCTTTGAGCTCGGCGTACGGCGGGATCGTGGCTGTCATGCGGGGTCCTTGTCGGAAGACAGATGTCCTTGTCGGCGGGCGAGGGAACGGGGTGAACGGGGTGGTTCTGGTGAAGGCCGCCCCGCAGGGGCGCCTTCAAGGGGCGCGGGGAACTGCGCGACCAGCCCCCACCGGGCCCGCAGCAAACCACCGCGCCCACCCAGCGGAGCAACCACTCAGCCCCAGCAGTTCTCCAGGCCGTAGGCGGTGTCCTTCGACGTGACCCCGTCCTGCGCCTTGTCGCTGATCAGCGTGACGCCGGTGTCGGTGTAACCGGACGCCTTCTTGCTGTCCTTGGCGTACGTCACGACGGCCTTGACGCCCTCGGCGGCCATCTTCAGCGGGTACTGCTGTGAAGTCGCGGCGATCTTGCCGTCCTTGACGGCCTGGGTGCCGGTGCAGCCGCCGTCGACGGAGACGATCAGTACGTCCTTCTCCCGGCCCTTGGCCTTCAACGCGGTGTACGCGCCCAGCGCGGCCGGCTCGTTGATGGTGTAGACGACGTTGATGTCGGGTTCCTTCTGGAGGCAGTTCTCCATCGCCGTCTGGCCCTTGGCCTGGTCGCCGCCGGTGTCCTGGGCGCACACGACGTCCTTGTCGGTGGCGCCGAAGCCCTTCAGGAAACCCTCGTGCCGCTGAACGCCGACGGAGACGCCCGGCGCCAGGTCGAGCGCGGCAATCTTCGCCGTCTTGCCCGCCATCGCGGCCTTGGCGTACTCGCCGATCAGCTCACCGGCCTTGACGTTGTCGGTGGCGAAGAGGGCGTCGACCGCGCTCTCCGGGTCGGTCGGGGTGTCCAGGGCGATGACCAGAACGCCCTTGGCGCGGGCCTTCTCGATCGCGGGCACGATGGCCTTGGAATCGCTCGGGGTGATCAGGATGCCCTTGACCCCGGCGGCGACCATGTTCTCGATGGCGGTGACCTGTCCGGCGTTGTCCCCGTCGAACTTGCCTGCCGCGGTGGACAGTTGGGCGCCGTTCTCCTTGGCGGCCTTTTCCGCGCCCTCCTTCATCTTCACGAAGAACGGGTTGGTGTCGGTCTTGGTGATCAGACCGACCTTGACCTCGCCCGAGCCGGAACTCGACGAGCCCGATCCGGAGCCGGATCCGCAGGCCGTCAGGGTGAGGGCCGCGACGCCCGTGACCGCGGCGGCTCTGAGGAGGGAGGAGGACAGGCGAGTGGTGCGAGACATGATCGACTCCTGTGGGATAGCGAGCGGCACGGGGTTGGGATCAGAGCACGCCGCCCGGGGTGTCATCGTTGACTTATGTCATCGTTGACACTGCCTGGCGAGGATGATGGACTCCGCTTGCCGGAAACGTCAATGCCTTGCGCTCGTCACAAATCGGCAAACACCCGTGGCCGCCGTCCACCGTGGTTGCCCGGCAGCCGCTCCCGACGTGACCGACGTGACTGGTGTGACTGGTGTGCCCGTATGTCCGTCAGAGAAGAGCAGCCCATGAGCCCGCGTCAGATCACCGTCCTGGGGGAGTGCGTCGCGGACGCGTTCGCCGAACCCGCGAGCACCTCGAACGAACTCGCCCTACGTGTGCTGCCGGGCGGCGGACCTGCGAATACGGCGGTGTCCCTGGCCCGTCTCGGTACCCCGGCCCGCTTCCTCGCGCGGCTGTCCGGCGACGTGTTCGGCCGCCTGTTCCGAGCCCGTCTGGAGGCGTCGGGGGTGGACCTGACGGACGCCGTCCGGGCCGCGGAGCCCAGCACACTGGCCGTGGCGGAACTGGACGCCCAGGGACAGGCCGCGTTCTCCTTCCACGCCCAGAACACGGCCGACTGGCAGTGGACGGCCGAGGAACTGGCGCGGGTGGACCTGTCGGAATCCGGCTGCGTGCACACCGGATCCCTGGCCCTGGTCCGGGAGCCCGGTGCGACGGTGGTCGAGGACTTCCTGGCCGCTGCTGCCCCGCACGCGACCATCAGCATCGACCCGAACGTCCGGCCGCTGCTGGTGCACCCCGACGTGTACCGGGCTCGGCTCGCGCACTGGTGCACCCTCGCCGACGTACTGCGGCTCAGCGAGGACGACCTGGAACTCCTGCTGCCGGACACCCCGCCCGAGAAGGCGTGCGACATCTGGCACGCGGCCGGGGCGCGGCTCGTCGTGATCACGCGCGGCGCCGACGGCGCCCTGGCCTCGCTCGACGGCGAACGGGTCCAGGTGCCCGCCGTCCCGACGAGCGTCGCCGACACGGTCGGGGCAGGCGACTCCTTCACCGCCGGACTGCTGCACCACCTCGGCGCTCGTGGGCTCCTGGGTGGCCGGCTGACGGAACTCCGCCTGGACGACGTCGAGGAGGCCTGCCGCTTCGGTACCCGCGTCGCCGCCCTGACCTGCTCGGTCGCCGGTCCCAACCCGCCGTGGCAGAGGCAGCTGGCACAGTTCGCCCCTGCCGACCGCGCCTGACGGGCCGGCGGGCCGCTCAACAGGACATCACGGCCGCACCGTTGACGCGTCGGCCGGATTGCCCCCATCATCGGGCCACTCGATGTCATCGATGACACAGTCAACGATGACACTCCTTGCCCATGCCGTGGACGACTGCGTCGGCGTCGGCGTCGGCAAGGGGTGGCCTTTTCGGCCGGATCCGCGCCCGGCAACAGGCTTCGACGCGCGGACGGCCGCAGCACAGGAGATCCCATGAGCCCTGGACATGTATTCCGGCATGCCCGCATACGGATGATCGCGGCGGTGGCGACGGTCTGCGCCCTGTCCGCCGCCCCGCTCGCCCCCCAGGCCGTGGCCGCCGACACCCCGCCGTACTCCGAGACCTACCGGCCCCAGTTCCACTTCACGCCGGAGAAGAACTGGATGAACGACCCCAACGGACTCGTGTACTACGAGGGCGAGTACCACCTTTTCTACCAGTACAACCCGAACGGCAACTCGTGGGGCGACATGTCCTGGGGGCACACGGTCAGCGAGGACCTCGTGCACTGGACGGAACTTCCGCTCGCCCTCTCGCACGACGACAACGAGATGGTGTTCTCCGGCAGCGCGGTCGTCGACCGGGACAACACGACCGGCTTCGGCACGGAGCAGAACCCGGCGATGGTGGCGATCTACACCAGCTACAGCAAGGCCACGGGCATCCAGGCGCAGTCGCTCGCCTACAGCACCGACCGTGGTCGTACCTGGACGAAGTACCAGGGCAACCCGGTTCTCGACATCGGCTCCAGGGAATTCCGCGACCCGAAGGTCCAGTGGTACGCGCCGACGAAGAGCTGGCTGATGACGGTGTCGATGTCCGCCGAGCACAAGGTGCGGTTCTACTCCTCCAAGAACCTCAAGGACTGGAAGCTGCAGAGCGAGTTCGGGCCGGCGGGTGCGACGGGCGGTGTGTGGGAGTGCCCGGACCTGTTCCCCCTCGCGGTCGACGGGGACCAGGAGAAGGTCAAGTGGGTCCTGGTCGTCAACATCAACCCCGGTGGTATCGCGGGCGGTTCGGCCGCCCAGTACTTCGTCGGCGACTTCGGCGGCGAGAAGTTCACGGCCGACGACAAAGGCACGTACACCCCACCCACCGGCACGGTGGTGCAGGACTTCGAGGGCACCGACTTCGGTTCGTGGACGACCACGGGCACCGCGTTCGGCACGGCTCCGGCAGCCGGGGCGGTGGACGGTCAGGGCACGGTCGACGGCTTCGACGGCACGGGCCTCGCCAACAGCTTCCACGCGGGTGACGGCAGCACCGGCACCCTGACCTCGCCCTCCTTCACCGTCGACAGCAACTACCTGAACTTCAAGGTCGGGGGCGGTCGGCACCCGCACGTGGACGGCACCGTCATGGAGCAGGGCCCGCCGCCCGAGGGCACGGTCCTCGCCGACTTCGAGGGCGGCACCTACGGCGACTGGACGACGACCGGGGACGCCTTCGGCGCCGCGCCGGCCACCGGCACCCTCCCCAACCAGCAGGAGGTCTCCGGCTTCCTGGGCAGCGGCCTGGTCAACAGTTACCTGAACGGCGACTCCACCACCGGCACCCTCACCTCGCCCGAGTTCACCATCGACAAGGACTACGTCAACTTCCTTGTGGGCGGCGGCAACCACCCCGCAGGCTCCGACAACCCCACCGCCGTCGAACTTCTCGTCGACGGTCAGGTGGTCCGCAGCACCACCGGACAGGACGGCGAGGCACTCGACTGGGCCTCGTGGGACGTCAAGAACCTCGCCGGCAAGAAGGCGCAGATCAAGGTCGTCGACGACAACACCGGCGGCTGGGGCCACCTCAACGTCGACCACATCATGCTGTCCGACACCCAGGCCCAGCCCGTCTCCCAGGAGACGTCCGTCAACCTGGTCGTCGACGGCAAGGTCGTCCGCAGCGCCACCGGCGCCAACAGCGAGACCCTGGACTGGGCCTCCTTCGACATGCGCCCCTACGCGGGCAAGCAGGCCCAGATCCGACTCGTCGACATGAACACCGCCGGCTGGGGCCACCTCCTCGCCGACCGGTTCAGCACCGCCGACACGGCCGCGAAGTCCGTCGTCCAGCGCGCGGACTGGGCCGACTACGGCAAGGACTACTACGCGGCCGTGTCCTGGGAGGACGCGCCGGACGGCAAGCGGTACATGGTCGGCTGGATGAACAACTGGGACTACAGCGGCGTCATCCCCACGTCCCCCTGGCGGGGCGCGCAGAGCATTCCCAGAGAGATGGCCCTGGGTACGGTCGACGGCCGGATCCGGCTGACCAGCCGGCCCGTGAACAGCGTGACGTCCCTGCGGCAGGAGCCCCCGGCGACCGCGGCCGGTGTCACCGTCACGAACACCTCTCAGCCCCTGACCGACCCCACGGCCCAGGGCAGGGCCCTGGACATCGAGGCGACGTTCTCCCTCCAGGACGCCGACCGCTTCGGCCTGAAGGTGCGCACCGGCGCCGACGGCGAGGAGACCGTCATCGGCTACGACACCACGACCGAGGAGCTGTACGTCGACCGCACCCACTCCGGCGCCGTCGACTTCAACAGCACGTTCCCCGGAGTCCAGACCGCACCGCTGAAGGCCAGGAACGGCAAGGTCGAACTGCGGATCCTCGTCGACTGGTCCTCCGTCGAGGTCTTCGGCGGCAGCGGCGAAGCCGTGATCACCGACCAGATCTTCCCCGACCTCGCAAGCCAGGAAGTGCAGGTGTTCGCCGAGAACGGCTCGGTGAAGCTGGACAAGGCCGTGGTCTGGCACCTCGACTCCGCCCACAAGTGACGTCCACAACCGATCCCCGCAACCGACAAGGACGCGAAACCGTGAAGAAGACCCTGCTCGCCGAGTTCACCGCCCGCGAGGGAGCTGAGGACGAGGTCGCCCGCCTGATCGGCGACTACGCCCTGAAGGTGCGCGAGGAAGAAGGCAACCTTGCCTTCGACGTGTACACCAAGTCAGCCGCCCCGCGCGCCTTCTGGATCTTCGAGGTGTACCGGGACGAGGACGCCTTCCAGGCGCACCTGAAGGCACCGTACGGCGGCCCTCTCAACGCGGCGCTCGTCCCGCTGATCGAGGAAGACGCCTCGGTGCTGACCTTCCTCGATCCGGTGACCTGACCTGACCTGACCGATCTCGCCCGATCCGGTGGCTGACGTCGGCCGGGCCCGTACCGAGGGCCCGGTACCGGCGCATCGTCATGCCGTCGCCGTCCGGTCCGGTGATTGCCGCGGTGGCCTGGGCGCCGAGCCTGACCGGCCCGCAGGCACTCGCCCCTCGAACCTTGATGGGGGCATTGATGCAGACAAGGATCCCAAAGCCGACATCAGCGCCTCGTCACTGATCGCGGCGAGGTACGCATCGGCCACGGCCCCCGCCGCCCTTCACGTCCGCGACTCCAAGAACGCCGAGGGCCCCCGGCCGGCGCTGAGCCGTGCGGCCTGGGTGCCGTTCGTATCCGCCCTGTCGACACCCCGGTAGCCGGCCCGCTCCAGGTCACCCCGAGGCCAGCTGCTCCGCTATCTCCGCGATCCAACCGGAGGTCTTCGCCGGGTCGTTGAGGGTCTCGGCCCACGCGTCCGGCTCCAGCTTGTGCTTGGCGGGGCCGGATTTGAGGGCGATGAGCAGGGACCTGGCGGACTCCCGCATCTCGGCCGTGGTGTTCCCGGAGATGTCGGGGCCCGCCGCCAGGGCGTAGATCTCGCGCGCCATGGCCTGGCGTTCGCCCTTCGACACCTTCTTCCAGAACTTCATCGCGTGCTTCAGCGACTCCGTGCGGGAGGCGGCCTCCGCCGGGGTCTCGCCCTGCGGCGCCCAGCGCTCGGGGTGGTGGACCTCTTCGTAGCGCTTCGTGGCGGCGCGGAGCGCCTTGTACATGGTGACGCCGAGGACGAGACCGGCCCCGGCCCCGGCGAGGCCCCATCCGACCGGGTTGCTCGCCAGCCCGACTGTTCCCGCGGCGACCGCCGTCACGACGCCGGCTGCGGCCTTGACGGACTCGCCCCCGCCGCCGGCCGTCTCCTTGCCGATCTTGGTGAGCTGCTTCTTCTTCGCGTACTGCTGCACCTTGCTCAGCTTTTCCACGTCGTTCTCGGCGTGCTGGAGGTTCTCGGCGGCGTCACGGGCCTCACCCATCGCCTCCCAGGCGGCGTCGATGGCCTCGGAAACGAGCTCCAGCCGTCCCGGGCCCTCATCCTTCCAGTAGGTGTCCAGCGCGACGTAAGCCTCCGCCGCGGCCCAGCCGGCCTGCTCCTGCGACTCGTTCAGCCGTGCCAGCGACCCCGCCTGGACGAGGTGGGGATCTCCCAGCTTTTTGACCTGCTTGTACTTGTTGGCTGCTCCCCCGATGCGGAAGGCGGACCGCATGCCCTTGATCGCGCCGATGGAAGCGCCGGCGATACCGCTCGCCTCGGATGCCACCGCGGCGTCCGCCGCCTTCTGGATCTTGGTCACCTCCTTGGCGATGGCGGCGCTGTAGCTTCCAGAACTGGCGGCGCCGACGACCGTGTCGGCCCCCTTGGTCTTGGCCTTCTTCTTCGCCGTGTGGTGGTCGGCCCCGGTCTCGTGCTTCTTGGCGTTGTTCATGTTCTTGTACGCGTCCATGCCACTGACCACGGTGCCGGCGGCCTCCGTGAGGAGGTTGCCCGACGCTGCGGAGGTTCCCGAGGCGGCGGCGGAGTGCTTGAGGCCCTCGTTGGCTGCGACGGCGGCCTGCTGGGTGAAGGCCGCGTTGGTGGGGGTCTGGAAGCCCTTGACGAAGGTGTCGATGGGTTCGAGATTCTTCTTGAACCTGTCGAGGAGCGCGGCGATCCGGTCGCGATAGTTCTTCTTCTTCGCTCCGGGGGACGCGTCGCCGTTCGCCGCCGCATTCCCTCTCTCGGTGTCCCTGACGCGCTGCACCGCCGCGGTCGTGGCCCGGTTGCCGGCGCGGGACTGCATCTCCAGGAGGGCGCGCTCCGGCGAGCGTGCGGACGTACTCCAGGTCCGGCTCCCTCCCTCACGGTGCCGGGCCGACGTCGGGACGGCTGCGGACTGCCGTGTCGAGGTGCGGTGGATCGGCGTGCTCATGGATGTACCTCTCCTGTACCGGACCGGGCGAGGCGAAGGTAGCCAGACCTGGCCAACAGGAGGGGTACGGCGGAGAAATTCCCCACGGACGCTGTGGGGCGCACCAAACGCCGGCGATGCCCCAGGGAATCGTCGTGAGCTTCCTGCGATCGGTGGTGGGGACGAGCTGGAGGAGGTGATCGGCCATGGCGCCGGTGGGGACGACGACGGCATCGGCGAGTCGCGCGGTTTCCTGCAGGACTCGGAGGAGGCGGAAGACGACGGCGACCCGCCCGTGGCCCAGGGCACATCGGTGCCCCGCCGGAACCCATGTGCCCTCAAGTGCCCTGGCCGCCTGACGACCCCTCCCGGGACATGAAAAAGGCGAGGTCCGAAGACCTCGCCCGTCACCAGTGAAACCCCGGATCAGGGCCACACCAGGCAATAAGGCTGATGCCCCGCCTCATGCAGCCGGTGACTGAAGTCCTGCCACTCGTGCAGCGAATGGGAGCGGCGTCGGGCTGACCTGGGGTTTCGCAGGGAAATGTGCGCTGACTTGGGAAAACACCGCTCCATAGTTCTCACGGTTCAGCGCCGTTTCCCACGCTCATGTGCCCTGGATGTGCCCTCGGCGGGGGCCGGGGGCACCCGGAAGTGCCTCGTCCACGGGAACAAGGACATCAACACTCCCTGTTCCCGCCGACAAGAGGCACTTCCTCTACGCCGGGGGCAAGGCCAACGGTCGCCCTACATGAAAGCCGGGCTCAGTTGTAGACGTTGAATTCTGCGACTGACCACCAGCTACGCGCAACATTGCCGGTGTTGACGATTTTGATGTAGCGAGCTGTCTGCGTCGGGAAGGAGACCAAGTGGACTCGTTGGCCGTCCGCTGCGGAAGAAACCTTGGTCCAGTCGGTTCCATCCGTGGACACGTATACGTCTGCGCTCCGCGCATAGTCGCTGACACTGCCGCCGACATCGAGCACGATCTTGTCGAAGGTCTGCGTCTGCCCCATGTCCACTTGGATCCAGAGGCCGTCGTACTGCCCTGTTCCGGAGCTGTACCGAGTGTCGGAATTGCCATCGAGCATGTTTCCGGGCGCATCCCACTGACTTGCGTCCGAAGCCTTTGCGGTCCAGCTCGTCCGGGGCAGCGCAGGACCTAGATCGATGACGTCGAACGAAGATCCACCTGCATCCACTCCGCTGGTTCCCTTCACGGAAACCGTGACCTTCCCCGCTGGAAGCCCCTTCGGAACGTAGGCGCTGATGCTCGTGTCCGACCAGGTGTCTATTTCGGCATAGCTCGATCCGAAATACACCGTGCCCAGCCCCTGTGCATCGCCGAAACCAGAGCCGCGAATCGTGAACTTGGAGCGCGGCATGCCTTGGCCCGGCTTCAGATCGCTGAAGGTCGGCGATGGGAAGCTTGACAGCTTCTTGGTGGTGAACATCGCCGAGGTGCCGCCCGGCAGCGTATAGGTGTACGACCCGTCGGTGGATATCTTGTAGCTCTTGCTGTCGGTGGTCCCGTTGAATACTGCGGTGACCTGCTCCCCTTCCTTGCTGGTCCAGTTCTTCAGCTGGAGGCCGCTCGATACCGCTGCCGGAGCTGTGATCGAGCCGGTTCCACGCGCAGACCCGTACACCTCGATGTCGCCGATGGACCACCAGAAGCCGGAGGTCGCAGTACTGACGATGCGAATGTGCTGTGCCGTTCGGGTCGGCAAGGTGACGGCGATCTTGCCAATGCCTCCGCTGCCGCTCGCAATCGCGCTGCCCCAATCGGCGCCGTCGTTCGAAACGTAGATCTGATACTTGGTGACGTAGTCGAACGAGTTGTTCACGCCGGTGTCGATGACGATTTTATTGAAGCTCGTAGGGCTCCCCAGATCGATCTGGAACCAGTCGCCGCTCGTGGGCCCGTGCCCGAGATTCCACCGCGTGTCGATGTCGCCGTCGATCGCGTTCGCGGCCACACCCCAATCCGCCTGCGCCGAAGCCGTGGCAGTCCACTTGCTGCGGCTCAGCGCCCTTCCTGACGTCTGGACGGAAGCTCCGATCGGAAGGGAGTACGTGACCAGCTTGTTTCCGGTGCGGATGGAGTTCTGGTAGGGCAGCAGTGCCGGGTCGTACGTGACGGTGACCGGGCCGGATGCCGACGTGAAGGTGAAGTCGTGTGTCGGGTCCGAGACCTTGGTCGCTGCGGGGGCGCGGCCGCTCTGCGCGGGCCCGGAGTACGTGAAGGTGACGGCGTCGCCGGCGTTCAGGGTGTAGTCGAACGAGTGTGTCCCGTCCGCGACGCTGAAGGTTTTCGCCGCGCTTCCCGTGTTGTGCGCGATCAGGACCTTCGATCCGTCCGGGTTCTGGAACGCGACGTTTTCTATGCTGCCTTCCCCGAAGGTGTTCGAGTAGATCCGGCGTGCTCCGGGCTTCACGAACTTGCTGGCGTGAGCGAGGGCGTGGTAATCCACGTTGTAGGTCACCCGTCCGTCGGCCGGGTCGATCGTGAGCAAGCCCCGCAGCATGGGTATACCGGCGGTGTCACTGTTGAGCGGGCCCCGATCGGGGTCGAGTGCGATGTTCCACAGCATCACCCCGTTCGCCCAGTTGCGTGTGCCGTTGATGATCCACGTACCCAGTGCTTCGCTGAACGCCGTCTGGTCGCTGTCCTGCCAAACGCCTCCGGTGGCTTCTGTGATGAAGGTTTCCTTGCTCGGGTAGTCGTTGTGGACCACCGACTGGTACTTCGGGTTGCCGCTGTAGATGTGCCATCCGGTTCCCGCGGTGTACTTGGAGGCTGCGGGGTCGCTGAAGATCGTCTCCGGATACGAGGGCACGTCCCAGTTGTGGTCCCAGGCCAGGATCTTCGTGGAGATTCCGTTGGCTTCGAACGCCTTGCCGATCTCCTGGATCAACTCGGCTTCCTGGTACGCGGACAGGAACATTCCGGGCCAGGTGGGCGTGCCCATGGGTTCGTTCTGCGGGGAAATATAGGAGATGGGCACGCCGGCTTCGCCACAGGCTTGGATGAACTTGACGAAGTAGTCGGCGAGCGCGGAGGTGTACTCGCTCTTGAGGGTGCCTCCGATCATGGAGTCGGAGGTCTTCATCCAGCCTGGCGGGCTCCACGGGTTGGCCATGATCTTGATGGACGGGTTGAGTGAGAGGGCCTGCCGCAAGGCCGGAATGATGTACGGCACGTCGTGCTGGATGGAGAAGTCGGACAGCGTCGGGTCCGATTGGCCGGCGGGCATGTCGTTGTAGGAGTAGTTCCCGGACGCGTTGAAATCCGTGGCACCCATCGGAGAGCGGAGCAGGCTGAGGCCGATTCCCTTCGAGGGATCGAACAGCTTCTTCATCAGCTTGGTCCGCTCGGCAGTGGACAGCTTGTCGATGAGCCAGGCGGAGGAGTCGGTCATGGCCGCGCCGAAGCCTTGGACCTTTTGGTACTTGACGCTGTCGTCGATCTTGATCGTGAGCGGGTTGGCCGTGCTCTTCGCCTTGAACAGCACATCGTCCTGGCCGGCGACCCACTTGTCGGCCGATACGTCCGTCAGCCACACACGGACGGAATTGCCACGTGCGGCCTGCTTCAGTTGCGGGGCGGCGATGGCGTTCCCGGAAACCGAGGTCCAGGCGGCGGCGACACCAACAGCGGTGGCCAGGAACTGGCGTCGTCCGAGACCGTATGAGCTCATGGAAGATCCTCCTTCGGACCTGCTTGGTCAGTACTTAGGAGAGGGGGTGGGACACATTGCCGAGGTGGGGGATCGACCGGTTGGAGTCGGTTCTACGGCGACATCGGCGCAGGCTCTGCGGTGCCGGCGCTCGGCTCCTTGATCACGAGCGGGTGCAGCTCCCACGCGTCGACCGCGAAGCCGAGGCGCGTACCCGGTGCGCTGCGGGCCTCAAGTCGCCACGGGCCTTGCCCTGTGGGGTAGCAGCGCAGGGTGAGGACCTGGCCGGTGGTGATCAGGAAGACTTCGGCGATGGAGTGGTCGACGACCACGCGCAGCTCGACCGGCTGACCAGAGGGGCAGGGCATCCGGTACGAGCCGCCGCGGGCCCGGCCGTCCAGTGAGGCGTGGTCGCGGTCGACGACCAGTTCGCCCGCATCGGTATCGACGCGGATGTCGAGGTACTCGGAGCCGTCAGGGGTGGTGAGCAGCCGCAGACCGGCGTTTCCGGTCGGCTCCAGACGGGCCGTCAGGTCGAAAGCGCGGCCCACGCTGCCGAGGTCCACCGGCTGCGGGCCGTCGGTCACGCCCTCCGCGTGGACAGCGTGCTCGCCGCGCAGGGCGAGCAGTTCGGTGGCGGGCTGCTGGCGCAGCGTGCCGTCGTCGTCGACATGGATCTCGCGGGGCAGGGTGAGGACGCCGGCCCATCCGTCCGCGACGGCCCAGGCTTCGTCGCGGGCTTCCCATGACCAGCCCCACAGCAGCCACCGGTCGCCCGGTGCCCGCAGCAGGGCGGGCGCGTAGCAGTCGGGGCCGTGGTCGGCGGGTACCGCTGGGCCGGCCTCGAAGTGGCCGTCATGCTCTTCGCCGATCAGGGCTGCGACGCGCATCGGGCCGGTGGGTTCGGTCCAGGTGCTGAAGATGAGGGCGCCGGGTCCGTCGGCTGCCGGGAGGTATTGGGGGCATTCCCAGCCATCGCCGGTGAGCTCCTCGGTGCCGCCGACGGGCTCCGGACGGCGGGCTGCGAAGGGCCCCCGGTAGGTCCAGTTCTCCAGGTCGGGCGAGTCGTACAGGAGGGCTGCGGCGCGGCCGTCCGCGAGGGCGGCGCCGACCAGCATCCGCCAGCCGTCGCCGTCCTGCCAGACGTACGGGTCGCGGTACATGGTGCAGCCCTCGGGCAGCTCGGGGATGAGCAGTTCGCCCCGCGGGCCGAAGCTTGTGCCGTCGTCGTGGGAGACGGCGCAGGTGACGGGCTGGTGCTGGAACGAGCGGTCCTCGCGGTGCGCGGAGTAGAAGGCGACCAGCCGGTCGCCGTCGGAGACGGCGTTGCCGGAGAAGCAGCCGTCGGCGTCCACGCCACCGGGGGTCGGGGACAGGGCGATCGGCAGCGGCTCCCAGGTCAGCAGGTCGGGGCTGCGGAAGTGGCCCCAGTGCATGTTCGCGTGGGTCGCGCCGTACGGGTTGTACTGGTAGCACACGTGGTAGTGGCCGTCGTGGAAGACCAGCCCGTTGGGGTCGTTGATCCAGTTGCGGGGCGGCCGCAGGTGCGCCACGGGGCGGTGCGGATCGCGGGGTGTGGTGGACACACGCGTGCCTTTCGGTGTTTCAGATGGAACCCGCCCCGCCGGCCCTCGATTTGGCGGGGCGGCAGGCCGGCGGGGCGGGGGTCTTCGAGCCCGTATACGGGCTACAGGTCCGGATACGGGGTTCAGGTCCCGATGCGGAATCCCGCGCTCAGCTGCTGCTCCCGCCGTGAGCTGGGGCCGACGCGGAGCATGAACTCACCCGGTTCGACCACTCGGCGGTTGTCCGCGGTGACGAGTGAGCAGTGAGTGGCCGGGATGTTGATGGTGGCGTCCAGGCTTTCGCCGGGAGGGATCTCGACCTGGGTGAAACCCTTCAGCTCCTGCTCGGCCCAGGTGACGCTGGTGGTCAGGTCGCTGACGTATGCCTGGACCGTTTCCAGGGCCGGACGGCTGCCGCTGTTGGTGAGGCGCACCGTGGCGTCGACGGTGCCGTCGGCAGGGACGTCCGGGTCGTGCACGACGAGGTCGGAGTAGGTCACGGTGGTGTAGGTGAGGCCCTCGCCGAACGCGAACAGGGGGTCTTGGGTGAGGTCCGCGTAGCGGTTGCCGTGCTGGCCTCGCACCTGGTTGTAGAAGACCGGTTGCTGTCCGACGTGGCGTGCGAAGGACAGCGGGAGCCGGCCGCTGGGTTCGATGAGTCCGAGGAGGAGTTCGGCGATGGCGCGGCCACCGCGCATGCCCGGGTTGAACGCCTCGATGAGGGCTGCCGCGTTCAGTGCCGACTCTGGGAGCGTGCTCGGCTTGGACTGGGCGAGTACGACGATCATGGGTGTGCCGGTGGCGGCGACCGCGTCCAGCAAGGCGATCTGGCCTCCTTGGAGGTCGAGCGTGGCCGTGGAGCGCACCTCGCCGGTGAGGGCGATGGTGTCTCCCACGACCACGACGGCGTAGTCGGCGGCCTCTGCCGCAGAGGTGGCCTCCCGAAGTTGTGCCTGGTCGACCGGGGCGGGGGCGAAAACGGGCGGCAGTGGCTGGCCGTCGGGCCCGGTGGACCACTCGGGGGCATGGGTGGGGCTTGCTATGTCGGCTCCGCGGGCGTGCGTGACGGTCCAGTCGGCGGGTGCGAAGGCGCGTAGGCCGTCGAGCACCGTCTCCACCGTCTCGCGTGGATGTCCGTCGGGCATCCACGGGACCTGGCCGGTGGCGCCTGCCCAGTCGCCGAGCATGGCTTGCGGGCTGTCGGCGTTGGGGCCGATGACCGCGATCGTCCGCGGTGTGCCCTGGCTCCCGGCGCGGCCGGTTCCGTCCGAGGTCAGCCCGCCTTCGAGGGGCAGGATCCCCGCGTTGCGCAGCAGCACCAGGGAGCGCCGGGCGGTCTCCAGGTTGAGGTCGACGTGTGCGCGGCAGCCGATCACCTGCGCCTGCCGCTCGGGGTCGGGGGCGCGGGGGTCCTCGAAGAGCCCGAGCTCGAACTTCAGCCGCAGGACCCGCCGTACCGCGTCATCGGTCTGTTTCTCGTCGACCAGGCCGCGGGCGACCGCCTCCTGCGCGCCCTCGAAGAACTGCGGCGTGGCCATGATGAGGTCGTTCCCGGAGTTGACGGCGACCGCCGCCGCCTCGGCGTAGTCGGCGCAGGTCCGCTGGTCGTAGACCATCCGGCCGACGTTGTCCCAGTCGGTCACCAGCGTCCCGGTGAAGCCCCACTCGCCCTTGAGCACATCGTTGATCAGCCACTGATTCGCAGTGATGGGCACGCCGTCGATCGACTGGTAGCCGAGCATGACGCCGCGGCAGCCGGCCCGAACGGCTTGCTCGAACGGGGGCAGGAACCATGAGCGCAGCTTGCGTGGGCTGAGATCGGCTTCGCTCGCGTCGCGCCCGCCCAGGGTTTCGGAGTAGCCCGCGAAGTGCTTGGCGTATGCCAGCACGGCTGTCGGGTCGCTGAGGCCCTCACCCTGGTAGCCGCGCACCATTGCCGCGCCGAGTTCGCCGATCAGGAAGGGGTCCTCGCCGAACGTCTCGTTGATCCGACCCCAGCGCAGGTCACGGGTGATGCACAGCACCGGGGAGAACGTCCCGTGGATGCCGGTCGTCGCGATTTCGGTCGCGGACGCACGGGCCACCCGGTGGAGCAGAGCGGGGTCCCAGGTGCAGGCCATGGCCAGCTGTGTCGGGAAGATGGTCGCGCCGGGCCAGAACGAGTGACCGTGGATGGCGTCGTCGGCTGTCAGCAGCGGAATGCCCAGCCGTGTCCGCTGGGCCATTTCCATGGCCTCGGGCATCCGTTCGGGAGTCACATGCAGAACGGACCCGGCCAGCTTGGTCGACACGATGTCCACCAGGTCCCCGTGTTGGGCGTCGAGCATCAGCAACTGCCCGACCTTCTCCGGCAGGGTCATCCGGGACAGCAAGTCGTCGATTCTCGCTTCCACGACCGCTTCCGGATCCAGGTACAAGGCAGAGTGGACCGGCTGTCCCACGGTGTTCTCCAAGAGATGAGTCGTCACAGATCAGAGAGTTGATGGGCGACGCGAGTGCCTCGTCGCGCGCACGCTGCCGCCCTGCGCGGCGGGGCTCGCGCGCTGCCTGCCCGCCGCCCCGGGCGGAACCGGTGAGGCAGGGGGCGGCGCGGTGGGAGCAGAGGTGTCACTTCAGGCCGGTGGTGGCGATACCGGCGATGAACTGTCGCTGGAAGAGCAGGAAGACGATCATCACCGGCAGCAGGACGACGACGGCGCCGGCGAGCAGGATGCCGAAGCGGGTGAAGGACTGCCCGCTGCTGGCCAGGGCGAGGCCGACGGGGAGGGTGTACTGGCTTTCGTTCTGGGCCACGACCAGCGGCCACAGGAAGTTGTTCCAGGAGCCGAGGAAGGTGATGATCCCGAGGGTGGCGAGGGCCGGCTTGGTCAGCGGCAGGATGATCCTCCCGAAGATGGCCAGTTCCCTGCAGCCGTCGACGCGGGCGGCGTCGATGAGTTCGTCGGGCAGGGTGGAGATGAACTGCCGCATCAGGAACACCCCGAAGGGGCCGGCCAGGAACGGCAGGATCAGCCCGAGCATGGAGCCGGTCAGCTGCATGTTGGACACCAGCACGTACAGGGGAACGAAGGTGACCAGGCCGGGGATCATGAGCGTCCCCAGGACCAGCAGGAAGACGGCGCGCTGTCCGCGGAACTCCAGCTTGGCCAGGGCGTATCCGAGCATCGAGCAGAAGATGAGGTTCCCGGCGGTGACGGCGAGGGCCACGATCACGGAGTTGGCGAACATGCTCGTGAAGTCGAGCGTGCTGAACAGCTCACCGTAGTTGGCGATCGTGGGCGCCGTGGGGAGCAGGACGGGCGGGACGCTGCGGATGTCGGCCTCGGGTTTGAAGGAGCCGGACAGCATCCACAGGAACGGCGCGATCATCAGCAGCAGGGCGCCCGCGAGCGGCAGATACAGCCAGGGCTGGCCCCAGGTCCGGCGGATGCGGCGACGCTTGAGGATGCGGTCCGTGCCCGGTTGTGCCGTGGGGAGGGTGGAGAGGGTGCTCATGGGTCGTCAGTCCTTGTCTCTCAGCACGCGGAACTGCAGCACGGTCAGCGCCACGATGAGGACGAAGATGACGTAGCTGGCGGCCGACGCCATCTCGTAATTGCCGTTGCCGAACTGTTTGTAGGCGTACAACGTGGCCGACAGGGTGGAGTCCAGCGGTCCGCCGCCCGTCATCACGAACGGCTCGTCGAAGAACTGCAGATAGCCGATGCCGGTCGTGACGGCGGTCAGCAGCAGGGCCGGACGCAGGAGCGGGAAGGTGACGCGCCAGAACCGCTGCCAGGGCCCGGCGCCGTCGAGTTCTGCCGCCTCCATCAGGGACAGGGGCACGGACTGCAGCCCGGCCAGCATGATGATCATGACGGTGCCCAGGTTGCGCCATACGGCCATCAGGATCATGACGGGCAGTGCGAAGCGGGTGTCCGCCAGCCAGGCCGGGCCGTCGATCCCGAACCAGCCCAGGACGAGGTTCACCAGTCCCGCGCGGGGTTCGAGGAGCGTCTTCCACACCACGGCGACGGCCACGATGCTGGTGATCACCGGGAGGTAGAAGCCGATCCGGAAGACGGCCCGGAAGCGGCGGATGCCCCGGTCGAGGGCGACCGCCGCGGCGAGCCCGGCGGCCAGGGTGAGGGGCAGGGCCACCAGGACGAACACGGCGGTGTTGCGCAGGGCCGTGAAGAACTGATCGTCCTGGAAGAGCCGCACGTAGTTGTCGAAGCCGACGAACGACACGTTGAAAGGGGTGCGCAGATCGGCGCTCTGAGTGTCGGTCAAACTCATCAGCAGCGACCACACCACCGGCACCAGCATGAAGGCCGCGAACAGCACGAGGAAGGGCCCGGCGAGGATCCAGGCGGCCCGGGCCTGTCTGCCGCGCGCCGGGCTCCGGAACGGGAGGCGCCGGCGATCGGCACTCCGCTCCGGCTGCCCGGTGTTCTGCTTGCCGGCGTCGCCCCGCCCGGGGAGCGTATTCGTGGACATGGATGTCATCCCTCCCTACGAGGGGTGCTCATCGCGGCGGCGCTCATCGGCCGGTGCCGATACTGGTGGCCTTGGACTGCAGCGTCTTCTGCACCTCGGCGACGGTGGCCTTGCCGAGGATCAGCTTCTCCAGTTCGGAGTCGATGGCGTCGGCGATCTGCTGCCAGGTCGTGATGGCGGGCGGCGCCTTGCTGACCTTGAGCTGCTCGGCGAACGCCTTCATGTTCTCGTCCTCGGTCAGCTTGCCCTCCGTCCACGCCTGGGGCGCGGGGGGCAGGCTGCCGGTGGCCTTGGAATAGGCCGCGAGATTGGCAGGCTCGGTCAGGAACTGGGCGAACTTCCATGCCGCGTCGGGGTTCTTGGCCTCTTTGAACACCGCCAGGTCGCTGCCGCCGGCGAACCCGGAGGGCTGCTCGGAGTACGGCACCGGCATGGTCTTCCACTTGCCGTCCAGCTCCGGGGCGTCCTTGTGGAAGCTGCCGCCGGCCCACGCACCCTCCTGGTAGACGGCGATCAGCCCGTCCCGGAAGCCCTGCACGTTGTCCGACCTGTCGGTCGGCGCCAGGCCCTTCCTCG
The DNA here is from genome assembly GCF_010550245.1 of Streptomyces sp. SID12501. Taxonomy (GTDB): domain Bacteria; phylum Actinomycetota; class Actinomycetes; order Streptomycetales; family Streptomycetaceae; genus Streptomyces. The sequence goes on along the minus strand of NZ_JAAGLU010000007.1, from coordinate 193,582 downwards.
GGACGCTCGCGTAGTACTCCAGCGCCTTGGCGACCTCGGGAGAGTCGAAGGTGAACTTCCCGGTCTTGGCGTCGTAGATGTCACCGCCCTGCTGCCACACCATCGGCACCCAGAAGATCCAGGAGTTGAAGCCCATCACCAGCCCGCTGGCATGGAGCAGCTTGGGGTTCTCCTTGCCGGCGGTGGCCTGGATGGCCTCCAGGTCCTTCAGGTATCCGGCCCGGTCGCCGGCCAGGGCGCCCTTGATGCCAGCCTTCGTGGTGATATCGGTCCGGTAGTAGATTGCTTGGGTGTCGGCGATGAACGGGACGCCGTAGGAGGTGTCCTTGTACTTGGTGGTGTCCCACTGGCCGGGGTAGAAGTCCGACGACTTGATCGACGCCGGGGTGGCCTGGAAGGCGTTCATGGCGGCCATCTCGGCCATCCAGGTGGTTCCCACCACCGACATGTCCGGGGTGTTGCCACCGGCGACGGCAGTGGTCAGTTTGTCGTGGGCGGCGCTCCACGGGATCGCTGTGATCTTGACGGTCGCGTCCGGGTTCTCCTGCTCGAACTTCTTGGCCAGCGCCTTCAGGTCCTCGTCGGGGTCGCCCATGGACCACATGACCACTGTCCCCTTGGCCTTGCCCGCGGCAATCTCGGCGGGTGCGTCCTTGCCGGTGCCGGAATCCTCGCTCCGGCCGCAGCCGGTGGCCACCAGGGCGGCCGTGACGGTGACACACAGGATCTGGACGGTTCTGACAGCGTGACGGGTGGTGATACGCATGATGCGGCTCCTTGCCGTTAGGCGATACAGGGCGCGGGGGGCTAAGGGTGAGACGGGGCGGACGCCCGGATGGGCCGGCGCACGGGTGGGGACCGTCTGCGGTGACAGCGGCATCGGCGGTCAGCCGCAGGGCGCGGCTGGAGCATCCGACGCGGAGTGGGTAGGGGCCGGGCGGGGTGGGCCAGGCGCGCCGTTCGGTGTCCCGGATCGGGAACGCGCGAGCGGAAGGGTGCATGTGGGCGGTGCCGCGTGAACGCGTGTGCAGCCGCCATGGTTGCGAGGAAGGCGAGGCCGAAGTGGGTCGCCGAGGTTTCAAGGAGACGGGGGGCGGTGCGTCACCGGCGACGCACCGCCCGGCTGCGAGGCGCCATCACGTACGCATCGTGATGACGTCGCGTCAGTTCGAGCTCGGCTCTAACGTCGAGCCACGGATCACGAGGCTGGTGGGAATGATGCGCGAGGGGGCGGCCTCGGGCGATCTGCGCACGTGGTCGAGCAGCAGACGCGCCGCTGCCTCACCCATCTCCCGCATCGGCTGGCGGATGGTGGTCAAGGCCGGATAGGTGTACGACGCCACCTCGACGTCGTCGAACCCCACCACGGCGACATCCCGCGGAATCTTGAGGCCGGCCTCGTGCAAGGCCGCGAGCACGCCGGCCGCCGAGGGGTCGTTGTGCCCGAAGACCGCGTCGAACTCCACGCCGTCCGTGAGAGCCCCCGCGACCGCGCTCCGGGCTGTGTCGAACAAGAAGTCACCGCCGATGATGCTGCGCGGTTCGAGCTCGATCCCGGCCTGCGCATAGACGTCGACGAAGCCGCCCAACCGTTCCTGAGTACAGCCGTACTCATCAGGACCGGTCACCACCAGAGGGCGACGGCGACCGAGGTCCAGCAGGTGGCGCGCCGCCTGCTCACCGCCCTCCCGGTTGGTGGTGGCCACATAGGGGAATCCTGGCCGCTGGAAGCGGTCGTCTATCAGCACCACCGGCAGTCCGGCCTCGTGCAGTTCCGTGATGGCCGCCAGGGCTCCCTCGGGCTCTATCACCAGCAGCCCGTCGAACGACTTGGCGGCGACCTGCAGGCCCAGCCTGCGCAGTGACTCCTCACCGCCGTTAACGGTCAGCATCCGCAGCCCGAAGCCCTCGGCCTCCAGCGTCTCGACGACCGCCTGCACGATGCCGGCCCAGACCCATGCCAGGTCAGGGACCAGCATGCCGATCATCTGTGTCGTGCCGCGTGCGAGCCCCACGGCCCCGGCGCTCGGCACATAGCCGAGCTCCGAGATCGCCTTGCGGACCTTCGAGACGGTGTCCTCGCTGATCTCGCCCTTGGCGTTCAGCACCCGCGAGACCGTCGTCTTGCTGACGCCGGCCCGCGTGGCCACGTCGGCGATAGTGACTCCCATGTCACCTCCCCTCCCTTTCTGCAGAGGCGGAAGACTTCCCTCCCGCACCGAAGGGACGATCGTACAGAGACCCGTATAACCGGTACCGGAAGCAGTCCCGGAACCGGTTTCGGGACCGGTTCCGGAAGTGAAGCATCGAGAGGCCCCACCGGTCAACACCCCGGAAACAACTCGTTAACGCAGCCGATCTCGGTCTCGCACGCTGCCGCGGAAGCCTGCCGGTTGCCACCCAGGCCACCGCTCTGACCTGCGCGGTTGCCGAGTCCAACCCGCCATGGCCGAGCTCATTGGCGCGGCTGCCGTCCGCCGCCGACGCCCGACGGACCGCAGACCCGTCCCGGAGCAATCGCGCCTGAACCGTTGACGCACTGGCCGGATTGCCCTTCATAATCGGGCACTCGCTGTCATCGATGACATTCGTCGTCGCTGACACCCCAGTCGGCTGCGTGGACGTCGACGCCGCTGGGATGTCACTTTTCGGTCCGTCCGCGCCGGGGCCGCAGTCAGTGCTGCGCCGACGAGCCGCGGGACTAGGAGACACCATGAGCTCTGCACGCGTATCCCGGCATGCCCGCATACGGATGATGGCGGCGGTGGCGACCGTATGCGCCCTGTCCGCAGCGCCGCCGGCTCCTTCAGCCGTCGCTGCCGACACCCCGACGTACACCGAGACCTACCGGCCCCAGTTCCACTTCACGCCGGAGAAGAACTGGATGAACGACCCCAACGGGCTCGTGTACTACAAGGGCGAGTACCACCTCTTCTACCAGTACAACCCGAACGGCAACTCCTGGGGCGACATGTCCTGGGGGCATGCGGTGAGCCGGGACCTCGTGCACTGGGAGGAGTTGCCGCTCGCCCTGTCGCACGACGACGAGGAGATGGTGTTCTCCGGCAGTGCGGTCGTCGACTGGAAAAACACCACCGGGTTCGGTACGAAGAAGAACCCGCCCATGGTGGCGATCTACACCAGCGCCTACAAGGACGGCGGCAAGCAGGCCCAGTCGCTCGCCTACAGCACCGACCGGGGCCGCACCTGGACCAAGTACCAGGGCAATCCCGTCATCGACATCGGCTCCAACAACTTCCGCGACCCCAAGGTCCAGTGGTACGCGCCGACCAAGAGCTGGCTGATGACGGTGTCGCTGTCCGCCGAGCACAAGGTGCAGTTCTACTCGTCCAAGAACCTCAAGGACTGGAAGCTGCAGAGCGAGTTCGGGCCGGCCGGCGCGACGGGCGGCGTGTGGGAGTGCCCCGACCTGTTCCCCCTCGCGGTCGACGGGGACAAGAACAACATCAAGTGGGTCCTGGTCGTCAACATCAATCCCGGTGGTATCGCGGGCGGTTCGGGTTCGCAGTACTTCATCGGCGACTTCGACGGCAAGAAGTTCACCGCCGACGACAAGGGCACCTACACACCGCCCACCGGCACGGTGGTGCAGGACTTCGAGGGCACCAATTTCGGTTCCTGGACGACCACCGGCACCGCGTTCGGTCAGGGACCGGCAACCGGTGCGGTGGACTGGCAGGGGGCGGTCACCGGCTTCGACGGCAAGGGCCTCGCCAACAGCTTCCACGGCGGTGACGGCGCCACCGGCACCCTCACCTCACCCGAATTCACCGTGGACAGCCCCTACCTGAACTTCAAGGTCGGTGGCGGGCGGCATCCGCACGAGGCCGGAACCGTCATGGACAGGACTCCGCCCGAAGGCACGGTCCTCGCCGACTTCGAAGGCGGCACCTACGGCGACTGGACGGCAACCGGGGACGCCTTCGGCTCGGCACCGGCCACCGGCACCCTCCCCGACCAGGGACAGGTCTCCGGCTTCCTGGGAGACGGGCTGGTCAACACCTTCCTGAACGGCGACTCCACCACCGGCACACTCACCTCTCCCGAGTTCACCATCGACAAGAAGCACATCAACTTCCTCATCGGCGGCGGCAACCACCCGGCCGACTCCGACAACCCCACCGCCGTCGAGCTCCTCGTGGACGGCCAGGTCGTCCGCAGCGCCACCGGAAAGGACGCCGAGGCACTCAACTGGGCCTCCTGGGACGTCGGCGACCTCACCGGCAAGAAGGCGCAGATCAAGATCGTCGACAACAACACCGGCGGCTGGGGCCACCTCAACGTCGACCACATCATGCTGTCCGACACCCAGGCGCAGCCGGTCTCCCAGGAGACGTCCGTCAACCTGCTCGTCGACGGCGAGGTCGTCCGCAGCGCCACCGGCGCCGACAGCGAGAGCCTGGACTGGGCGTCCTTCGACATGCGCCCGTACGCCGGCAAGAAGGCGCAGATCCAGGTCGTCGATATGAACTCCGCCGGCTGGGGCCACGTCATGGCCGACCAGTTCACCACCGCCGATAAGCCCGCCAAGTCCGTCGTACAGCGCGCCGATTGGACCGACTACGGCAAGGACTACTACGCGGCGGTGTCCTGGGAGAACGCCCCGGGCGGCAAGCGCTACATGATCGGCTGGATGAACAACTGGGACTACGGCCAATCCATCCCCACCTCCCCCTGGCGCAGCGCGCAGAGCGTTCCCCGGGAAATGGCACTGCGCACGATCAACGGCCAAGTCCGGCTGACCAGCAAGCCGGTGGGCAGCCTGGAGTCCCTCCGGCAGCAGCGCCCGGCGACGGCGTCAGGCGTCACCGTCAAGAGCACGTCCAAGCCGCTGATCAGCCGCGCGGCCAAGGGCAAGGCGCTCGACATCGAGGCGACCTTCTCCCTCAAGGACGCCGAACGCTTCGGCCTGAAGGTGCGCACCGGCGCGGGCGGCGAGGAGACCGTCATCGGCTACGACACCACGACCCAGGAGCTGTACGTCGACCGCACCCGCTCCGGCACCGGGGACTTCAACAGCACCTTCCCCGGCGTCCAGACCGCACCCCTCAAGGCCAAGAACGGCATGGTCAAGCTGCGTATCCTCGTCGACTGGTCCTCCGTCGAGGTCTTCGGCGGCAACGGCGAGGCCGTGATCACCGACCAGATCTTCCCCGACCCCTCCAGCACCGGCGTCGAGGTCTTCGCCGAAGGCGGCACCGCCACCCTCGACCAGATGCGGGCGTGGCAGCTGAAGTCCATCTGGCGGTGACGAGCCGCAGGTCAGTGCGCCGGTCGGCCAGTACCGGCTTCCGGCGCACGGCATTCGGCGAAGCAGGCGCCAAGAAGGCGGCGTGGAAGCATTCCCCGCGGGTCGGTGCCCCTGCTGTGACTTTGATCGTTAGTTGGCGGATTTGATTCTTGGTTGGGCGGGCGATCGGTCTGGTGACTGTGGGTGCGGTCACCTTCGAAGATGTGTTCTTGCTGCGCACGCCGAGCTCGCCCCTGCCACCACCAGCCAGCGGAAGGCTGACAGGAAAACGTTCGCGGCACTGGGCGGACGCTTCTAGCCTGTGTCAGGTGATGACAGCTGAAGACGTGTTGTTCGTCCTGGCCCTGCTACGACAGGCGAATGCGGACGTCTGGATCGGTGGAGGATGGGGGATCGACGCTCTGGTCGGCGAGCAGACGCGAAACCATCGGGACCTGGACTTGATGCACCGGCAGGACCAGGAAGACGTTGTGGTGGCGGCCCTCCATGAGGTCGGTTTCGTGGAGACCCTGAACTGGAGGCCCATCCGATTCGTCGTGACGACACCGGACGGACGAGAGATTGACCTTCACCCGCTGGTCTTCGCCGACGACGGCTCAGCAGTGCAGGCGTCACCCGAACCCGAGCGTCCATTCGCCTACCCGTCCTCGTGCTTCGTGACGGGCACCATCCATGGGACGTCAGTCGCGTGCTTGTCCGCCGAACAGCAGGTCTACTTCCACCAGGGCTACGAGCCCTCGGAACGCGATCGTCAGGACATGGCACAACTCCGCCGCCTTTACGGCATCGCAACGCACTTCTGATCCACGTCGGCAGGCGGAGACCCTCCTCACGTTGAGGCCCCCGGTCTCGCCTCGCCTCGTACCGAACTTGGGAGAGATTCTGTGCAGCGCATACCCGTCGCCTCCACCAACCTGGCGTCCGTCGGCTATGAGTCGAACTCGGGGACGCTCGAAGTGCAGTTCAGAAATGGATCGACCTACCAGTACGCGGGCGTACCTGAGGCCGTGTTCAGCGGACTGATGAATGCGGCCAGCAAGGGGAGATATCTTGATGTCTTTGTAAAGAAGGTGGGCTACCCGGTTGTGAGAATCGCCTGACGCCACGAAGTTCTTGCAGAGGTAGCCTTTGGCCAAGTATCAAGTGGCCGCGCGCCTTTGGTCAGGTGAATGCCAATGAGCGGAATGTGTTGCGGACGAGGGTGAGCGGCTCGCGGTCACGGGTGTAGTAAAGCTTGTTGGTGAGCAGAGTCGCCCATCGGTTCTTTCCGGGGGAGATCCACACACCCATGCCGGTGAAGCCGTAGTGGACCCAGATGTCGTCGGTTTTGGGTGCGGTGCCTGGGGCCGGGTGCCAGAAGAGGCCACGGGGCGGGCTCAGTTCGCCTGTGTGGATCTGCAGGGATTCCTTGATCCACCCCGCGCCGAATCCGGGTGACTCGCTCACCTGGGCTGGAGCGAGCAGGTAGCGCAGGAACGTGGCGAGGTCTTCGAGTACGGAGAACGCGCCCGCGATGCCGCATACCCCGCCGAGCAAGCGGGCGGAGAAGTCGTGTGCGGATCCCTTGAGATGGGTTCCCGTGCCGTCGTCGAGCTCGGTTGGCGCGCACCTGGCCGCTGCACCGTCGGGTAGTGGCCCGAAGCGGGTCTGTGTCATGCCCAGGGGTTGCCACACGCGGCTGTCTGCCAGCGCGCCGAGACTCTGACCGGAGAGGTGTTCGGCGAGGTAGCCGAGGATGAGCGCGGCGCGATCGGTGTACTCCACGGCCTCGCCGGGCGGCCGGTGCAGGGCTTCGCGGAGGACGCCGTCGCGGACATCCTGGCGATCGGTGCCGTAGAGGTTCCGGAGGTTGGCTCGGAGGGGGGCGCCGGCGGTGTGCGTCAGTAGGTGCCGTGCAGTCACCTCGGCCAGCGGATGGCCGTGTACTTCGGACCAGAAGTCCCCGAGCTGCGTGTCGAGTTGTAGCTTGCCGTCCTCGACGAGGCAGCCGATGGTCGACCACACAGCGAGGATCTTGGTCAGGCTGGCGACGTCGAAGACGGTGTCGCGTCGCATTGGCTCGCCGGGGCGCTCGGGATCCAGGACGCCAGCGGAGCCGCTGGCCTGGATGCCCTGGCTGTTGCCGATGGCCCAGACGGCGCCGGGGTAGACCTTGTCGCGGACGCCGTCGTGGAGGAGTTGCTGGATGCGGTCGGTGTCGAGGTCGAGCGCCATGGTCTCCCGATCGATCGTGGGCCGTGCCGTAGGGTGTCCCGATGCTCAGCGTAGTGATGAGCCGGGTGCAGTTCCCGTTGCGGCGTGGGTCGTCAGGCGAGCTGTTTGCCGAGGTTGTTCAGGGCAGCTGCCGTGGCGGTGAGGGGGTAGCGGGCGGCGTTGGTGCGGCCTGCGGCCTGGAGTGCGGGCAGCAAGCCGGGGGTGCTGTGGAGCCGGTTGAGGTCCTGGGCGAGTGCGGCCGGGTTGGTGAAGTCGGTGGCCAGGCCGGTTGTGGCGAGGGTGTCGCTCAGGCCCGGGACGGGTTGGTAGACGACCGGCAGTCCGCACGCTTGGGCTTCGAGTGCGACCAGGCCCATGGCTTCGAGGGTGGTCGAGGGCATGAGGAGGGCGTCGTGATCGGCGAAGGTTCTCCACAGTTGTGGACGGCTGAGCCAGCCGAGGTAGCGGACGTGGACCTTAAGGAGACGGAGGAGCGGGGTCAGCCCGTGGAACTGGTGGCGGGGTGCCGCGATGCTCAGTTCGAGGGCCCGGGCTACGGGCATGGCGCGCAGGAGTGTCTCAATGCCCTTCTCGGAGGTGAGGCGTCCTGCGTAAAGCAGCCGGAGGTGTCCGGTTGATCGGCGGGCGGGGCGCCGTGGTGGGGTGGTGAGCAGGTGGTCGGGGATGCCCCAGGGGATCTTCGTGATCTTCCGGCGGTCGGTGGTGGGGGCGAGCTGGAGCAGTCGGTCGGCCATGGCGCCGGTCGGGACGACGATGGCGTTGGCGAGGCGTGCGGTTTCCTGCAGGACTCGGAGTTGGTCGCGGTGGGCTTCGGCGAACAGCAGGTCGGTGCCGTGGACGAGCGCGATGCGGGGGTGGGCGGGCAGTGCGCGGATCAGGGCCGGGGTTCCGCCGAAGGCGAGGTGCTGCAGGTGGAGGACATCGACGCTGGACGGGTCGATGCGTTGTGCCAGGGCCCGGCGCAACGCGTTGACGTACGTCGTGAAGGGCGGTCCGGAGAGGCATTTGCCGGCCACAGCCATCAGTTCCAGCCCCGCAGGCAGTCGAAGCGGAGGAGTCTGTGGGGCGAGCATGAAGGCACGAGCTGGGATCAGCGGGTTCTCGCCGGTGTAGAGGTCGAGTAAGAGCTCGACACTTCCGCCCGCGCTGCCGAACGGCATGTCGAGGGCGGTCGCGATCAGAGGGCTCACGTGGTACCTCCGGCGAGTTCTTCGTAGAGGCGCGAGATGTCGATGCCCGCGGTCGCGGTGTATTTGAGACCGTGCAGTTGGTAGCTGGCCGGTGCGCCGAGGCACCGGAGGAAGACGAGCTTGCCGAACGTCATCCGGGGATAGACACGGACGGGTCTGGCGGCGCGGATCTCCAGGGTCCAGTGGATCGCGTGGCCTTGGTGGCCGAGTGGGGCGGAGACGTGGACCCAGATGCCGAGCGCGCCCATGGTGCGGTTGCCGTTGAGGAATTGGGCGTACGTCTCCGAGCCGGTCCTCTCGTGGGTGTGGCCGAGGTAGAGCACGCCGGGACGCAGGACGAGTCCGGAGCCGGGGACGGCGGTCTCGGTGTACGGGGTGGGGGCGGCGGCGTCCAGGTCGGTGTCGCAGACGCGCAGGGTGTCTCCGAGCCGCCAGTCGTAGGCGTTGGGGGAGAGGCAGTCCGGGTCGTACGGCTCGATGGTGATCTCTCCTGCGGCTCGGGCCGAGGCGATGGCGGGGCCGGTGAGGATCACGAGGCCACCGCCCGAAGTTTTGTGACGTCCCGCCAGTAGCCGGAGGGCTGTGGTCCGGCTGCGGCCTGGTACTTGCCGCGGTACAGGGCGACGGGGCCGACGGAGGCGAAGAACATGATCTGCCCGATCAGCATGCCCGCGTAGACGCGCAGAGGGCGGATCGGCGTGAGCATTAAGGTCCACTGGCCGTGGAAGCCGATGTCGCCGATAGGGGCGGTGATCTCGACGAACAGACCGAGCCGTCCGACGGACGAGCGACCGAACAGCAGCGGTACGAAGGAGTCGGAGCCGACCTCTTCGACGGTGTGGCCGAGGTAGAGCTCGCCGGGTTGGAGCACGTATCCGTCCGGGCCGATGGTGAGCTCGGTGGTGGGGTTCGGCTGGTGGGTGTCCAGGACGCCGGCGGTATAGGTGACCAAGGTCGGGCCGAGGCGGACGTTGTAGCTGTTGGGGTTGACCTGGTCAGGGGCGAAGGGTGTGATCCGCAGGCGGCCGTCCTGGGCGGCTGCGGTGATCTCGGGACCGGTGAGGATCATCGCGTGCCTCCTTGGGCGGGCGTTGTGAGGACGTGCTTGACGGCCTGGCCGAGGAGCAGCCCCGCGGCGTGGGTCCGGCCTGCGAGGTAGGTGTCGGCGAGGTAGTCGGTGGTCAGCACAGTGGTGATGCCGTCCGGCAGGAAATCTGGCGAGGTGACGAGGGGGCCGGCCTGTTCGGCGAGATAGGTCAGTAGGCCATGGAGGTCCTGACGGAAGTCTTCTGGGACATGGGCGTGGACGAGCTGGTTGTCGAAGGGCTCGATGGCGAGCAGATCGCCCAGGGTGAGGATGTCGCCGAGTGGGACGGGACGGAGCACGGTCTCGTTGAGGATGACCGCGTCGACGCCGAGTCCTGTGCGCAGGCGTGCTGCGAGGTCGACGAGCAGGTCGTGGCGATCGGGAGTCCGGTGCCGATACGCCTTGGTCACGGGGCCGAGGACGGCGGTCAGCTGCTGCCCGAGTTCGCCGATCTTCGTTTCCAACGGCTCCAGTTCGGCAGGGACGAGAGCCGGAGCCCGGTCCGGGAAGCGAGTGGTGCCGGCACCCCAGCCTGGTCCGACGGGAGTGGCGATCGCATACCCGTCGGCGAGTTCGCGCCCCTTGACGATGAGAGCGTCGCCGACCCGGACCGGGCCGTACCGGGCGCTGTGGCAGTGCCCGGCGAAGATCACGTCGAGGAAGGGGCAGACGGCCGCCAGCTTGTGGTCCTCGTCGAAGCCGGAGTGGCTGAGCAGGATCCAGTCGTCGACCTCGTGGTGGTGGGCGAGCATCACCTCGCGCAGGGCTTGGACGGGGTCGGTCACGCGGTGATCGGCCCGATGCTTGACAGGGATGGCGTTGAACGCCTGCTGCCCGATCACCGCGGTGATTCCGACTCGTCGCCCCGAGATGCGGGTGGTGTACAGGCGGCGGAAGAGCGCGTCGCCTGTATCGGCCTGGACGGCGTTGGCGCAGACCGTGAGCCGGTGGAGCTCGGGTTCGAAGTGGTAGGGCCAGCCGTGGTTGCCGGGAGCCAGGACGTCGTAGAGCTGGAGCAGGATCTCGCGCTCGATGGCCCCTTGGGCGAGGCGGTAGTAGCCGGAACCTTCGAAGAAGTCGCCGCAGTCGACGATGAGCGAGGTCGGGCGGAGGGCATGGAGACGGCTCAGGAAGGGCACGGCGTTGTCGAGGGCGGAGTGGACGTCGGTGGTGGCCACGATCTGGCGCAGGGTGCGCTGGGTGGTCATGGGGTGACCTCGCAGATGTCGGCGCCGAGGGCGCGCAGCTTGCCGGGCAGGTCGGCGTGGCCGCGCCGGAGCTGATCGAGGCCACCGAGCGTGGTGACACCGCTGGCCGTGAGGCCCGCGACCATGAGGGCGGAGCCGGTCCGTATGTCGGTGGCCTCCACGCCCGCTCCGGTCAGCCGTTGGGGTCCGGTCAGGCGGCACTCGGTGGGGGAGGTCTCCTCGATCTCGGCGCCGAGGCGGGTCAGTTGGGGAAGCAGATTGCCGTGACGGCCGGGGTTGATCGCGTCGGCGAACAGGTGAGTGCCCGGCAGGTTGAGGGCGAGGGCCATCAGAGGTGGTTCGAAGTCGGCGTCCAGGCCACCAGGGCTGAGGGACGCGATGGCCCGCAGCGCGCGACCCGTCGGTCGCGCGTCCTGGGAACGGACAGAGAGGACGCCGGAATCGGCGTCGGCAGGGATGCCCAGTCGCCGGAGCGCAGCGACGAGCGGGCCTACATCCCTGCCATGGACCCCCTCGATGCGTGCGGTACCCCCGGTGGCCGCGACGGCGCACGCCAGCGTGCCTGCCTCGATCTTGTCGCCGGGCACTTCCCAGACGACAGCTTCGTCGTGGCCCGGAGGCGGCGGTACGAGGCTGAGGAGGTGCTCATTCGCCCGGGTCTCCCAGCCCACCGTCCTCAGGGCGTCGAGCACCCAGAGGATCTCTGGGGAGAGGTTGGGCCCTCCCAGCCGTAACGGTCGACCGGTTGTGACGGCGCGCAGTACGGCGGCCACGGTTGCCCCGCGGGAGCGGAACGGCAGCACCAGGGAGACGGTGCCGGTGCGCGGCGAGACGCTCTCGACGCGGTAGCCGGAGTCGTCCACTGCGCTCCGGTCGCCGAACGCCTCGTACACCTTGAAGTGCAACTCCATCCCGCGTGCACCGATCCGGCAGCCGCCGGGCCACGGCAGCCGTGCCTCGCCGTGCCGGGCGAGCAGCGCGGGCACCAGGTAGTACGAGGCACGGATGTGGGCGGCTTGCGCGAGTTCGGGAGATACGCACCGGTTCTCGGTCGGCAGGATCATCGCCGTGGTCGGCTCCCCGACGGGCTGCGCGACATGCCAGCCCGCTTGCTGCAACAGCGCCAGCATGATCTGGACGTCCGTGTTCGCAGGGATGTTGCTCAGCCGGACTGGTCGACCCGAGGCTGCCGCGGCGGCCAGCAGCGGTAGGGCGGCATTCTTGGAACCATCGACGGTCACGGTGCCGGCGAGTGGGGGTCCGGGGCGTACAGCGATCACCTCGGCGGCCCGTGCCGGGGTGGAGGTGGTGGTCGTCACAGTCAACTCCTTTGCAGAGGAAGGGAGACAGCGATCTCCTGGCCCGGGCAGGTGGGCAGGGCGATCTCGGCCCAGCACCGTTTGCCGGTGGGTGTCGGATCGGCGCCGTACCGGTCGGCCAGAACGGCGACCAGGAACAGGCCGCGGCCGTTCTCGGCGTGTTCGTCCGGGAGACAGAGCTGGGGGAGTGCGGGGTTCGAGTCGTCGACCTCGATGCGCAGGCCGGCTTGGACGAGCTGAACCGACAGGGAGACCTGCCCGGTGCCCGCGTGCCGGACTGCGTTGGTGACCAGTTCGCTGATCACCAGTTCGGCGGTGGGCATCAGCGCGTCGTCCAGCTCCGTCTCCCAGCCCGTTATGGCGTTCATCGCCTGGTGCCGGACGGCGGTGACCGCGGCGGGTGTGGTGGGTACGGACAGAGTGAGCCGGTGCGCTGCCATGAGCGGCCTCCCGAGGTTGGTGCGGCCACTTCACGCAATCAGCTCGTCGCGGTGGGTGGTTAGCCCAGGTGCTGGCGCTGCATCGGTTATGCAGGAGCTGCATCGCGACGAAGTACCGCTGATCTACGCTCGGTTGAGCAGGCAGGATCGGCGACGGCGGAAGGGGCCGTGGCAGATGGCCGAGGTGCACAGCGAAGCGAGACGGATCGGCGAAGCGATCCGTCAGGCGCGGGTGTTAAGGCGACGCTCGCAGAAGGATGTCGCCGCCGCGCTCGGCTACCACCAGTCCAAGGTGAGCCGGCTGGAGGGCGGCCGTGGCACGGAGGACATCCGTGTCCTGCGTGCCGTTGCGCAGGAACTCAGGATTCCACCCGAGCAGTTGGGCCTCGCCGCCGTTCGCGATGCCGCCACCGCCGATCCCGAAGCCGAAGAGATGCACCGCCGTACCTTCCTCGCCGTGAGCATCGCAGCGCTCGCGAACCCCGCCACCCCAACCGCCGCCCACGACGACCTGGTCCAAGCCCTTCTGCCTGGCCTCGGCCCGGCGAACACCGGTGCCCCCGTGGATACAACGGTTCTGCGCGAGCGGGTCGGCGCGGCCCGCAGGCTCTTCTACACGTGCGACTACGTGGAACTGGAACGCGCTCTGCCGGACCTGATCGCCGACCTCAGGCTGGCCTCCAGCGGTGTGGTGGACAGCGACGTACTGTCCGCGCTGCTGGCCACTACCTACCAGACCTCGACCAGCCTCCTGCTGAAACAGCACGACCAGGGCAACGCTTGGCTCGCGGTCGGCCGAGCGATGGCCGAGGCCGAACGCTCCGGTGATCCGGTTGTCCTCGCCTCCAGTGTCCGGGTGCAGGCCCATGTCCTGGCCCGCGAGAAGCACACCACCCAGGCCGTCACCCTCGTCCGGCACACGGCCGACCAGCTCACCGGCTCCTACGATCGCCGTTCCCCGAAGTATCTGGCGGCCGTAGGGCTGTTGCTGCTGCGTGGGGTGACCGCGGCCAGCGGCGGTGGCGACCGCACGGCCACCGAGGAGTTCCTCGCCGAGGCCAAAGAGGTGGCACGGTACGTGTCCCTCGACAGTGCCGATGCCTGGGCCAACTTCAGCCCCACCAACGTCGCTCTCCACGAGCTGAGCGCTCTGGTGGCCTTCGGCGACTCCGGGCTTGCTCTCCAAGCAGCCCGCCCGCTCATGCGCCGGCACATCCCTGTCCCCGAGCGTCGTGCCGCTCTGTGGGTGGAGGCCGCCCGTGCCTACAGCCAGCAGGGCCGTCTCTCCGATGGCTACCAGGCCGTGCGCATCGCCGAGACCTGCGCTGCTCAGGACGTCCGCCGCCCCGCCGTGCGCGACCTGGTCGCCGACATGGCTGCCCGCGACCGGCGCCGTACCCTTCCGGAACTGCACCACTTCAGTCGCCAACTGGGAGCCCCCGCGTGACCGAGCCGAACGCCCCGGAGAAGAAGCCCTTCCTGTACGTCGTCGTCTGCGCCTGCGGGATCGCCGGCGACGTCGGCAAGCTGATCACCGCAGCCCAGGAGCGCCACTGGGAGGTCGGGGTCGTCGCCACCCCGCAGGGCCTGGGCTTCCTCGACGCCGAGGCGATCGAGACACAGACCGGCTATCCGATCCGCTCCGCCTGGCGCACACCCGGTGAGCTCCGGCCGCTCCCGCCCGCGGACGCGATCGCGGTCGCGCCGGCCAGCTTCAACACGGTCAACAAGTGGGCCGCAGGTATCTCCGACACCCTCGCCCTGGGCATCCTGTGCGAGGCGTACGGCATGGAAATCCCCACAGCCGTCGTGCCGTACGTCAACGCGGCTCAGGCTGCCCACCCCGCGTACCAGCAGAGCCTGGAACGGCTACGCGGGATGGGCGTTCTGATCGGCTCGTACGAGCCACACAAGCCGAAAGCCGGAGGCGGGGCCGACCGTTACCCCTGGGAGGAGGCGCTGGAACTTCTCGCTCCCCGGCTGTCTGCGCGGGCGTAATCAGCGCCGCTGTCCCTTCGGGGGACAGCATCAAGGCGCTCTCCGAGTTCCTGGGCCACTCGGACCCCGGCTTCAGCTGCGCACGTACACGCACTTGCTGCCGTCCAGCGAGACCCGCACCCGCAAGGCGATCGACGACGCCTTCACGGAAACGGAAACGGGAACGGGAGCCGAGGCGGAAGACGACGGCGACCCGCCTGCAGCCCAGGGCACATCAGTGCCCCGCCGAAACCCATGTGCCCTCAATGTGCCCTGGCCGCCTGACGGCCCCTCCGGGGACATGAAGAAGGCGAGGTCCGAAGACCCCGCCCGCCACCACCAAAACCCCGACTCAGGGCCAGACAAGGCAGTACGGCTGATGCCCCGCCTCATGCAGCCGATGACTGAAGTCCTGCCACTCGTGCAGCAGTTGATACACGTTGTACGCGTCTCGCGGCCCCCCGCGGTCCGGCACCGTGGACCAGATGAACGCCGCCGCGCCCACCGCCTCCTCGCCTATGCCCCGTAGCGGGTCGACGACGGTCATCGGGAGTTTCACGACCGCGTAGTCGGGGTGCAGGACGACGAGTTCCAGCGGGGGCACCTTGTTGAGGGGGACGCCCTCGATGCCCGTGAGGACCATCGCGGCCATCGTCTCGGGCTTGATCTTGGTGAACATGCCGTTCATGCCGAGTTCGTCGCCGCCGAGTTCCTCGGGGCGCATCGAGATCGGGACGCGGGCTGCCGTGGCGCCGTCCGGAGCGCCGAAGTATTTGTACGTCACCCCCACCCGACCACCATTCCGACCGCCGTTCCCGCTCGCCGCCCGGAGTCGCTCGACCCGCCGGTCGAGGCTCTCGGGCACACCGTTCGATCCCATGCCCAGCCCGGGAACCGTGCTCTGGCCAGGAACCGTGCCCTGTCCCGCACCCGTCCCCTGGCCAGGCCCCATTCCCTGGGCCTGTGCCTGCCGTGCCGCTTCTGCCGCCGCTTCCTCCACGTCGCGTCGGTGCCTTCCCCGCCGGGCACGTCGAGGACCCAGGTCGTCAGTCCCCTCGCCCAGTCCGCCACCGCGATGCATATCTCCACCCGACTGCTGTTCTAGGACGCGCGAGCCCCGTCGCGCAACCCGATCATCGTGTCAGTGACCTCCCCCACGTCCGCCCGCCGAAACGTGCGTTGAAACACCTGTCCGCAGGATCTTCGCAGCCTCTGAACACCATCGTCTGCCCATCGTCCATATGTACGGCCCGATGAGCTGCGTGTCTCTGTGTCCGTGTGTGTGTCCGCTCCCAGTTTCGCAGACGGGCGGGGCCGACGCCCCCCTGTCGGGCCGCCTACTCTGAGGGGGTCACTGGCAACCGGAGTCCGAGAAGTCGGAGAAGTCGCAGGTCATGAGCGAAACGTCTAGCGGGGCAGCCAGCGGAATGGCGAGTGGGTTGCCCTATTCATACGAAGCGCCCGTCTCGCAGGGCCTCTTCGACCGTGCGACGGCCGTCACACCCGGCGGCGTCAACTCGCCGGTGCGTGCCTTCCGCGCCGTGGGAGGCACACCCCGGTTCATGGTGTCGGGGCGTGGCCCGTATCTCACCGACGCCGACGGGCGCGAATACGTCGACCTGGTCTGTTCCTGGGGCCCGATGATCCTCGGGCACTCCCGCCCGGAGGTCATCGCCGCCGTCCAGGACGCCGTCTCGCGCGGCACGTCCTTCGGTACGCCGGGGGAGGGCGAGGTCGCTCTCGCAGAGGAGATGGTCGCCCGTATCGACCCCCTCGAACAGGTGCGGCTCGTGTCCAGCGGGACCGAGGCGACCATGTCCGCGATCCGGCTGGCCCGCGGATTCACCCGGCGCGCCAAGGTGATCAAGTTCGCCGGGTGTTACCACGGTCACGTCGACTCGCTCCTGGCCGCCGCCGGGTCCGGCGTCGCCACGTTCGCGCTGCCCGACACCCCCGGCGTCACCGGTGCCCAGGCCGGCGACACGATCGTGCTCCCCTACAACGACCTCGGCGCCGTGCACGCCGCCTTCGCCGCGCACCCCGGCGAGATCGCCTGCCTGATCACCGAGGCGTCCCCGGGCAACATGGGCGTCGTACCGCCGCTGCCCGGCTTCAACCAGGGGCTCAAGGACGCGTGCGCGGCCAACGGCGCGCTCTACGTGTCCGACGAGGTCATGACCGGGTTCCGTACCAGTCGGAGTGGCTGGTACGGGATCGACGGCGTTCGGCCCGACCTGATGACCTTCGGGAAGGTCATGGGCGGTGGGTTCCCCGCCGCCGCCTTCGGGGGGCGCGCCGACGTCATGGCCCACCTCGCTCCCGCCGGGCCCGTCTACCAGGCCGGCACCCTCTCCGGTAACCCCGTCGCCACCGCCGCCGGGCTCGCCCAGCTGCGGCTGCTCGACGAGGCCGCGTACGTCACCGTAGACGCGGTCTCCGCGCAGCTCCAGGGGCTCGTCGGCGAGGCGCTGGGCAAGGAGGGCGTCGCGCACACCGTGCAGAACGCCTCCAACATGTTCTCCGTGTTCTTCACGGACCGGCCGGTCCGTGACTACGAGGACGCGAAGACGCAGGAGTCGTTCCGCTTCACCGCGTTCTTCCAGTCGATGCTGGCGAACGGGGTCTATCTCCCGCCCTCGTCCTTCGAGTCCTGGTTCGTCTCCACGGCGCACGACGAGCGGGCCATCCAGAAAATCGCCGACGCCCTTCCGGCGGCGGCCCGTGCGGCGGCGGAGGCCACGGCAGCATGAGCGAGATCAGCAACGACGTCAGCAACGACCTCAACAGTGGGACGAACAGCGACATCACCGTCGTACACCTCATGCGGCACGGCGAAGTCGCCAACCCCGAAGGGGTGTTGTACGGGCGGCTGGAGGGCTACCACCTCTCCGAGCTGGGCCGGCGGATGGCCGACCGGGTCGCCGAGCACCTCGCCCCGCGTGACGTGACGTATGTCTGCGCCTCCCCGCTCGAGCGGGCGCAGGAGACGGCGACGCCCATCGCCAAGGCGCACGGGCTCGATCTCGCCTCCGACGCGCGGCTCCTGGAGGCCGAGAACGTCTTCCAGGGCAAGACCTTCGGCGTCGGGGACGGGGCCCTGAAGCGGCCGGAGAACTGGAAGCACCTGGTCAACCCGTTCAAGCCGTCCTGGGGGGAGCCGTACGTCGATCAGGTCGTACGGATGATGGGGGCGCTGGACGCCGCCAAGGACGCCGCCCGTGGGCACGAGGCCGTGCTCGTCAGTCATCAGCTGCCGATCTGGATCGTGCGCAGCTATGCGGAACGGCGCCGGCTCTGGCACGACCCGCGCAAGCGGCAGTGCACGCTCGCCTCCCTCACCACCTTCACCTACCGCGGCGACAAGATCGTGTCGGTCGGTTACACCGAGCCCGCCCGCGACCTCGTCCCGGCCCATCTCCTCGCCGGCGCCAAGCCGGTGAAGGGGAAGGACAAGGCCTTCGGGGCCTGAGCAGACCTGGCCGGCCCCGATCAGCCTTGCCCGTCCCTGACCAGGCAACACTTCGGACACCGTCGTCACCGTCGTCACCCCGAGAGCTCGGTGACACAGCTGTTGCAATTGTTCCGAAGCGCGTGACAACGACGGGAACCTCCCCGTTCGTCGTTCCCTCTCACTGTGTGAACCAGCTGTGAGTACGACGAATGGGGATCCCATGCACGGCAAGAACGGTGACGCTGAAAGCGTCGGCGTCGGCCTCGGTGGCTTCAGCCGACGGGGTGCGATCGGCCTCGGCCTCGGTGCCGCCGCCGTTCTCGGTGCCGCCGGCTGCGGAACCGTACTGGGAGAAGGGTCGAGCGGGTCCGGAGGCTCCTCCGGTGACCGGCCTTCCGGCAAGCCGTCCCGCCCCGGCCACACCGCCCCCGCCGCCAGGCCCATCGGTGACGGCTCCACCTCGTTCACCGGAAAGCAGCCCCACCAGCCCGGCAGGCCCGTGCCCCTGGAGGCCGGGCAGACCCCGCCGCAGTTCGTGATCTTCTCCTGGGACGGCGCGGGGGAGGTCGGCAACGGACTCTTCCCGCGCTTCCTGGACCTCGCGAGGACGCACGGCGCCCACATGACCTTCTTCCTCTCCGGGCTCTACCTCCTCCCCGAGTCGCAGAAGCGCAAGTACCTCCCGCCGAACAACGCCCCCGGCGCCTCCGACATCGGCTACCTCACCGACGACCACGTCAAGGCGACCCTCACCAACGTCCGGCAGGCCTGGCTCGACGGGCACGAGATAGGCACCCACTTCAACGGTCACTTCTGCTCCGGCCACGGCACGGTCGCCAACTGGACGCCCCAGCAGTGGCGCAGCGAGATAGCGCAGGCCAAGGGCTTCGTGAAGGAGTGGCGCACCAACACCGGGTGGACCGACCTGCCCGCGCTCCCCTTCGACTACGACAAGGAGCTCATCGGCGGCCGTACGCCCTGTCTCCTCGGCCAGAACAACCTGCTGCCCACCGCCCGCGCCCTCGGCTGGCGCTACGACGCCTCCTCGCCCGGCGGCCGGCAGGTGTGGCCCACGAAGACCGGTGGCGTCTGGGACCTGCCCCTCCAGGCGATACCTTTCCCCGGCCACCAGTTCGAGGTCCTGTCGATGGACTACAACATCCT
Source organism: Streptomyces sp. SID12501 (assembly GCF_010550245.1). Taxonomy (GTDB): domain Bacteria; phylum Actinomycetota; class Actinomycetes; order Streptomycetales; family Streptomycetaceae; genus Streptomyces. The sequence continues at coordinate 174,260 of NZ_JAAGLU010000007.1, read as the reverse complement.
CGCCAACCAGTCGATCAACTCGACCAACGCCCCCGCGTACAACTACCCGGCCTGGCGCGAGCAGGCCACCGGCTCCTACATCGCCGGTTTCCGGCGGGCGTACGAGACGAACCGGGCCCCCTTCTTCGTCGGCAACCACTTCGAGCACTGGAACGGCGGCATCTACATGGACGCCGTCGAGGCCGCCCTCAAGCACATCGCGCGGGAGAAGGAGAAGGGCGAGGACGTCCGCCTCGTCTCCTTCCGGCAGTTCGTCGACTGGCTGGACGTACAGAAGCCCGAGGTGCTGGAGAAGCTGCGGACCCTCGACGTCGGGCAGCAGCCGGCGGGTGGCTGGAAGGGATTCCTGGCCGACCCGCAGAGCACCGCGACCGCGGGTGCCGAAGGGGCCGGAAAGGCTGCCTGAAATGCGGGTTCGCTCAGATTGGCCTCTCAGCGCGCACGCCGGTCGTACCAAGCGGCCTGCTTGTCTGCTGGGGGTCCGGGGCCGTCCCCCGGGATGGCGCAGTGGCCCGCGAGGGGGGTGCGCAAGATCCTCGGAACGGACATGCGAAACTTTTCACATGAGTGTCGCCAGCCGCGTCTCCCTCCTCCTGGACCGCCCCCCGAACCGTCCCCGTGGCCATGTCCGTAGCCGCCGGGCCGCCCTGTTCACCGCCGCGGTCGCCGCCTCCGCGCTGGCCCTGACCGCGTGCACCTCGGGCGGTACGTCCGGGGGCTCCGGCGACACCAACTTCGTCACCGGCGACGGCGGCATCGCCACGGTGGCTCAGGGCAAGCGGATCGCCGCCCCCGACCTCTCCGGGCCGACCATCGACGGCAAGCAGCTCGACGTCGCCGACTACAAGGGCAAGATCGTCGTCATCAACATCTGGGGTTCGTGGTGCGGGCCCTGCCGCCTTGAGGCGAAGAACTTCGTCGCGGTCTCCGCCGCCCTCAAGGACCAGGGAGTCCAGTTCGTCGGCATCAACACCCGCGACACCGAGACCCGTCCGGCGGTCGCCTTCGAGAAGCAGTACGGCGTCACGTTCCCGAGTCTGTACGACCCCACGGGCAAGCTGATGCTCCGCTTCAAGAAGGGCACGCTCAACCCGAAGGCGATCCCCTCCACGATCGTCCTCGACCGGGAGGGGAAGATCGCCGCCCGCGCGCTCCTGGCGCTCAGCGAGGACAACCTCCGCAAGATGATCGATCCCGTCCTCGCGGAGAAGTGACGTGAGCGGGATGTCCCAGGTGCCCGACCTCGTCACGCTCGCCGCCTCCGTCACCGAGCCCAACAAGACCGTGATGAACGGCGCCCTGATACTGGCCCTGCCGATCGCCCTGCTCGGAGGCCTCGTCTCCTTCTTCTCGCCGTGCGTGCTGCCCCTCGTACCCGGCTATCTGTCGTACGTCACCGGCGTCACCGGCACCGATCTCGGCGAGGCCCGCCGGGGGCGGATGGTCGCCGGGGCCTCGCTCTTCGTGCTCGGGTTCACCGCGGTGTTCGTGTCCACGGGGGCCCTGTTCGGGTACTTCGGGCAGACGCTGCAGGAGCACCAGGGCACGCTGTCCAAGGTGCTCGGCGTCCTGATGATCCTCATGGGCGTCTTCTACATGGGCATGATGCCCTGGCTCACCCAGCGCGAGTTCCGCTTCCACAAGAAGCCCGCCACCGGACTGGTCGGCGCCCCCCTTCTCGGCGCGCTGTTCGGCATCGGCTGGACGCCCTGCATCGGCCCGACCCTCGCCTCCGTCAACAGCCTCGCCTTCGACCAGGCCAGCGCCGGGCGCGGCGCCGTACTGACGGTCGCCTACTGCGTAGGCCTCGGTGTCCCCTTCGTGCTCGCGGCTGTCGCTTTCCGTAAGGCGCTCGGTGCCTTCGGCTGGGTCAAGCGCCACTATGTCTGGGTCATGCGCATCGGCGGCACGATGATGATCCTTACCGGTGTGCTGCTCCTTACCGGCGCGTGGGACCGTCTGGTGCAGGAGATGCAGACCTGGTCCAACGGCTTCACTGTGGGGATCTGATCGATGAGCAAGACCACCGGCACCGGCAGCACCGGCAGCACCCCTGTGCCTGTGCCTGCCACTGTCCCCGCGCCCAAGGACAGTGACGACCAGGACCTCGGCGCCGCCGGCTCCCAGCTGTCCACCGCCCCGCAGGAGGAGGCGCCGGGACTGCCCTCCATGGGTGTCATCGGCTGGGCCCGCTGGTTCTGGCGGCAGCTCACCTCGATGCGGGTCGCGCTGCTCCTGCTGTTCCTGCTGTCGCTCGGGGCGATCCCCGGCTCGCTGATCCCGCAGTCCGGGACCGACGAGACCAAGGTCGCCGACTTCATCCAGCGGCACAGCTTCCTCGGGCCGCTCTACGACAAGCTCGGGCTGTTCCACGTGTACAGCTCGGTGTGGTTCTCGGCGATCTACATCCTGCTGTTCATCTCCCTCATCGGCTGCATCGTGCCCCGCACCTGGCAGTTCGTGGGCCAGCTGCGCAGCCGCCCGCCGGGCGCGCCCCGCCGCCTGACCCGGCTGCCCGCGTACACGACGTGGCGTACGGAGGCCGAGCCCGAGCAGGTCCGCGAGGCAGCCCTCGTACTGCTCAAGAAGCGCCGCTTCCGGGCCCATCTCGCCGGGGACTCGGTCGCCGCCGAGAAGGGCTATCTGCGCGAGGTCGGCAACCTCGCCTTCCACATCGCGCTGATCGTGATGCTGACCTCCTTCGCCTGGGGCCAGCTGTACAAGTCCGAGGGCAACAAGCTGATCCTCGAAGGCGACGGTTTCTCCAACACGCTCACCCAGTACGACGACTTCAAGTCCGGCACCCTCTTCGACACCGACGACCTCGACTCCTTCAGCTTCACCCTGAAGGACTTCAAGGGCACGTACGAGGTGTCAGGGCCCAACCGCGGCACCCCGCGCACCTACGAGGCCGACGTCGACTACAGCGTGGGCGCGTACGGCAAGGACAGGAAGCGCACCATCAAGGTCAACGAGCCGCTGGTGATCGGCGACTCGAAGGTCTACCTCACCGCCCACGGCTACGCGCCCGTCCTCACGGTCCGCGACGGCAAGGGCGACATCGTCTTCGACCAGGCCGTCGCACTCCTTCCCCTCGACTCCAACGTCACCTCCTCCGGTGCGGTCAAGGTCATGGACGGCTACCGCGACGCCAAGGGCGTCGAGGAACAGCTCGGTATCCAGGCCTTCTTCCTGCCCACCTACGTCCCGGGCAACGAGGTCGCCTCGCAGTTCCCCGCGCTGGAGAACCCGGTGCTGAACCTGGCGCCGTACCACGGCGACCTCGGGGTCAACGCGGGTCTCCCGCAGAGCGTGTACCAGCTCGACAAGACCCATATGAAGGCCTACAAGGACGCCAAGGGCCAGCAGGTGCGCGAGAACCTGAAGCCCGGCCAGACCATGCAACTCCCGGGCGGCGCCGGCTCGGTGACCTACGAGGGCACCCAGGAGTGGGCCAACTTCCAGGTCACCCGGCAGCCCGCCGCCGACTGGGCGCTCGGCGGCGCGATCGTCGCCATCTTCGGCCTCGCCGGCTCCCTGTTCATCCGGCGCCGGCGGGTGTGGGTGCGGGCGGTGAAGGGCTCCGACGGCGTCACCGTCGTCGAGATGGGCGGCCTCGGCCGCAGCGAGTCCGCCAAGCTGCCCGAGGAACTCGGCGACCTCGCCGGAACCCTGTACGACCAGGCGCCGGGCGCGCCCGATCCCGAAACCCCCGACCCCGACTCCGATACTTCTGCCGTACCTGCTGAAGGGGCTGAGAAGTAAATGTCCGCTCTCGCCACCGCGACCGACCTCGCCCACGCGACGACTCTCGCCACCGCGACCAACGAGCACCTCGCGAACATCAGCAACACGCTGATCTACTCCGCGATGGCCGTCTACACCCTGGCCTTCTTCACCTACATCGCCGAGTGGACCTTCGGCAGCCGCAGCAAGATCAGCCGCACGGCCGCCGCGCTCACCGCGAAGCCGGCCGGGGCGGCCGGTGCGAAGGCGCCGGAGGTGACCGTCAAGAACGCCGGCGGGACCGCCGTACTGGAGCGGCCGAAGGTCGTCGTGCGGGCCGCGGCCGGGGCCCGGGACGTGCCGGACGGGCCCGGCGCCCATGGCGGGGACGAGCAGGGCGACCTGTACGGGCGTATCGCCGTGTCCCTCACGGTGGTCGCGTTCCTCGTGGAGTTCGCCGGGGTGCTGGCCCGCGCGCTGTCCGTGCAGCGGGCGCCGTGGGGCAACATGTACGAGTTCAACCTCACCTTCTCCACCACCGCCGTGGGCGTGTACCTCGTCTTCCTCGCGCTGAAGAAGGACATCCGCTGGCTCGGCCTGCCCCTGGTCACGAGCGTCCTGCTCGACCTCGGCCTCGCCGTCACCGTCCTGTACACGGCGAGCGACCAGCTCGTCCCTGCCCTCCACTCGTACTGGCTGTACATCCACGTCTCCACGGCGATCCTCTGCGGCGCCGTCTTCTACGTGGGCGCGGTCGCCACGATCCTGTACCTCTTCAAGGACTCGTACGAGAACAAGCTCGCGTCCGGCGGCAAGCCCGGCACCTTCGCGACCTCCGTCATGGAGCGGCTGCCCGCCTCGGCGTCCCTCGACAAGTTCTCGTACCGGATCAACGCCGCCGTCTTCCCGCTGTGGACGTTCACGATCATCGCGGGCGCGATCTGGGCGGGCGACGCGTGGGGCCGCTACTGGGGCTGGGACCCCAAGGAGACCTGGGCGTTCATCACCTGGGTCGCCTACGCCACCTACCTGCACGCCCGCGCCACGGCCGGCTGGAAGGGCCGCAGGGCCGCGTACATCGCCCTGATCGCGTTCGCGTGCTTCCTCTTCAACTACTACGGCGTCAACATCTTCGTCACCGGCAAGCACTCGTACGCGGGAGTCTGAACAGGCCCGACAGGGGTCACGACGGCGGCAGGCAGTCTTCTTTCGGGGGCTTGCCCGTCGGCCAGGCGATCTCGACGAAGCGGGCGTGCCGGTCGGAGGTCAGTTCCACGATCGGTACGGCCTTGTCGTACGGGTTGCCGTAGTTGTCCAGGCAGATCCAGCCGCTCGCGCCGTTCACCCGCCCCGACGAGCCCTTGATGAGCGTCCACTCGTCGCCGACGTCGGCGAGTGTGGGCGCGCTCTGTCCGCTGGGCGTGGCCTCGCGGATGCCCTCGACGGTGAGCCGCATCGCGTCGTACGCGATGATGAGCTGACCGTCCTCCAGGTCGATGGTGCCGATGGGGGAGGGCTTGTCGCTCTTGGCCTCCTTGTTGGCCCGGGCGGCGCTGAGCAGTTCGTTCAGGTCCTGGGCGTCCGCCGCCGAACCCCCGGTCTTCGGAGGGTTCCTGAGCCAGGCGTCCGGGTGGGCGAGGGCGCTGTAGCGCACCGAGATGCTGCTCTTGAGGGCTTCGGCGTCGAGCTTCTTGTCGCCGGTGAGATACGAGGCGTCGTCCCCGGTGAGGATGGTGAACGCCCTTTGCATACAGCCGCGTTTGCCGAGCGCGTTGATGAACTGGCGCAGTTGGGTGTGGCGTCCGGCGAACAGGATGGTGTTCACGCCGGGCGCGGTGTCGCACACCAGCTCCCTGATCTGCCGGAAGTCGTTGGCGGTGGTCCCCTCCTTGGTGCGGTCGGTGAGCGGGGTGAAGGGCCACGGCTGGTAGCGCGAGCCCGTCAGCAGCTTCTCGAACGACGCCTGGAGGGTGAGCGTGTACGGGTCGCCCGGATCGTCGTACACCAGCACCGCCTTGTCGGCCGCCACGTTGGCGAAGGAGGCGAGCGCACGGGCCTCGTCGGTGTTGGTGGGGGCGGTGCGGGCCAGCCCCGGGAAGGGCTTCAGGCCCCCGGGGCTGCCCTGTTGGCCGTTGGCGAGGCTGTCGGCCGTGATGGACGTGCCGACGACGGGGATACCGCGCCTCGTCAGCTCCCTCACGGCCCGGGTGTTCTCCTCCGTGCTCAGCCCTATCCCGGTGACCGCGCGCAGCCGGTCCGAGGTCGTCGTCATCCGCTCCAGCTGGTCGACCGTGTGCTCCCAATGGGCGCCGGTACGGCCCGGGTTGGCGAGCACGAGCCGGATCGGCGGACCCTCGCCGTTCGCGTCGTGGTTCACCTTCCACCTTGCTTTCGGGCGGGGTGCCTGGTGCTTCAGGGTCGGGGCGAATGCCCGCTGCCGTGTAGTGGGGCAGGGATCGCCGAATCGCCGCCAGCGTGATTCGGCGCCTCACTCGACTCGGCGGCGCGGCGCACGACTGCGATCAGCCACGAGTTCAGGGAGCGGTCGTCGGCGGACGCGGCGGCCACGGCCAGCTCGTGCACGTCATCGGGGAGGCGGAGGTTCACATGCTTTGTCATGGTCCCATTCTGACACCGGACCCAATTCGATGCTAAGATGGGACCATGTCCAGGTTTCGCATGTACCCGACGACTGCCCAGGAGGCGGTCATGCGTGAACACTGCGCGCACGCCCGGTACGTGTGGAACCTGGCCGTTGAGCAGCACTCGTACTGGTGCAAGGGCCGCAGGGCCGCACCCGGTTTCGCCGAGCAGTGCCGCCAGCTCACCGAGGCCCGGCGGGACAACGAATGGCTGGGTGCCGGGAACGCGGACGTGCAGCAGCAGGCACTCAAGGACTTCGCACAGGCCAAGAACGCGCGGTTCACGTCCGGGTTCGGCGAGCCGACCTGGCGTAGGAAGTACCGGCACGAGGGCTTCCGGGTCATCGGCACCGACCGCGTGCCGGAGTTCGAGGTGAACGGCTCGCCGAAGGTGAACGCGAAGAGCGGCAGGCAGGTCATGGGCCGCTCGGTGGTGGTGCGGAAACTCAACAGGCGGTGGGCGCAGGTGAAGGTTCCCGGCTGCGGCTGGGTCCGCTTCCGCCTCACCCGTACCGCGCTGCCCAGCGCGAAGACGTTCCGGATCACCTGGCGCAACGGACAGTGGCACGCGGCGTTCGCAATCGTCCCCGAGCCGATCGGCGCCCCCGGTACGGGTGAGGTCATCGGCATCGACCGGGGCGTGACGATCACGGCCGCGCTGTCCGACGGCCGGAAGCTGAACTGCCCGCAGCTCACGGTCAGGGAACGGGCGCAGGTGCGCAAGCACCAGCGGCGAGCAGCCAGAGCACCCAAGGGCAGCGAGGCCAAGACCGCCGGGTACGCCAAGGTTGCCAAGCTCAAGGCGCGAGAGGCCAACCGGCGCAAGGACTGGTGCGAAAAGACGAGCACGACATTCGCCCGCACCTACGACCTGGTGCGGTTCGAGAAGCTCAACATCAAGAACATGACCCGCTCGGCGAAGGGCACCGCCGAGCAGCCCGGCAAGAACGTGCGTCAGAAGGCCGGACTGAACCGGGCCATCCTCGCCCAGGGCTGGGGCATGCTCCGCCGGCGCACCGAACACAAGGCCCCCGGCCGGGTCGAAGACGTCCCCGCCCCCTACACCAGCCTGCGATGCAGCGCCTGCGGATGGATCGACAAGAACTCGCGCAAGAGCCAAGCCGAGTTCTGTTGCTCCTCCTGCGGCTTCACCTGCAACGCGGACACCAACGCAGCAAACAACGTCGCGGCAGGACAGGGCGGGATTCCCCGCCCCCGGCGAACAGCCGGTGCCGGAGGGACGACACCGCCCACACAGCGGCCGAGCGTTCGTGAACCCCAACCCAACCGGGTTGAAATCCCCCTCTTTTAGAGGGGGAGGATGTCAATGGGCGAGATAGGCGTCCTGGAGTCCTGGAGGAGCTCGTGCAGCACATCCCCGAGATTGTCCGCGTCGGTCGCGGTGAACGGCTCGAACAGGCGACGGTGACATAGCTGTCTTGGCCGTCCTTGCTGCCTTGGCTGTCGCTGCCGTCCGTGAGGGAGTCGTTCTCGCGGTCGATCGCCCTGATCATGTCGGCGAGTCTCAGTCGACCGTGATCGAGTCCAGCTGCCCCCGCAGGTAGACATGCGAGTCGAAGGCCTCGTAGGCGACCCGGCCCACCGGCGCGGGTACCGACTCGACGATCGTGCCCGGGGTGCACTCGCCGAAGTAGACGAGGGACATCAGTTCCTCGGCGGGGGAGTCGGCCGGCGGCGGCAGCACCCGGTGGCGGCCCGAGCGCCAGCGGTCGCCGGTCCAACGGGCCATCAGGTCACCGATGTTGATGGTGAACGCCTCGGGGTCGAAGGGCGCGTCCTCCCACCCGCCCTCGTCCGTGTAGACCTGCAGCCCGCCCTTCCCGGCCTGCCGGTCGAGGATGGTGACCGTCCCGAAGTCGGTGTGCGGCCCGATCCGGAACTGCCCCGGTTCCGGCTCGCCGACGACCTCCACTCCCGGATACCAGTTGATGTTGAACCCGTACGTCGGATGGTCCATGTGCCGTGAGAAGAAGTCGGGTTCGAGCCCGAGAGCAGACCCGAGGAGGGTGAGCAGCTCCTTCTCCAGCTCGGCCATCCGGTCGAGATACTCCTCGCACAGCCTCCGCAGCTCGGGCGCCTCGGCGGGCCACACGTTGGGCGCGTACCACTCGGCGTTGACGGCCGGGTCGTCGAAGGGGGCGTGCGTGGCGAAGGTCAGCGACTCCTTCAGGTCCGGCGGGGTCTCCGTACCCTCCGAGTACCCGTTCGCCTCGGCCCCCGGCCCCAGCCATCCCCTCCCGCCGACCTTCGCCGTGTACCGCTCCTTCGCCTCGGCGGGCAGCGCGAAGAAGGCGCGGGCCGCCTCCCGGATACCGGCCCGCAGGGCGGGGTCGACGCCGTGCCCGGTGACCAGCAGGAATCCGGCGGTCTGGAGGGCGGAGTCGACGGTACGGGCGATGGCGGCCCGGGTCTCCGCGTCGCCGGACAGCCAGGGCCGCAGGTCGACGGTCGGGATACGGGGTGCGGCGGGGGTCTGCGCCGACGTGGTGTCACTCACCGATGTCCTCATTCCACAGTGCGGGATTGTTCGTGATGAAGTCGCGCATCATGCCGACGCACTCGGGATCGTCGAGCAGCACGATCTCGACGCCGTGCTCGGCGAGCCAGTCGTGTCCGCCGTGAAAGGTGACGGCCTCTCCCACGACCACCCGGGAGATACCGAACTGCCTCACCAGACCGGAGCAGTACCAGCACGGGGAGAGCGTGGTGACCATGGTCGTCCCACGGTACGAGCGCTGCCGTCCCGCATTACGGAACGCGGCGGTCTCGCCGTGCGTCGAGGGGTCGCCGTCCTGGACGCGCCGGTTGTGCCCACGCCCGAGGAGCGTGCCGTCGGCGCCGTAGAGCGCGGCGCCGATCGGGATACCGCCCTCGGCGAGCCCGGCACGGGCTTCCTCGACGGCGACAGCGAGCCACGAGCGTGCCAGTGCCTGATCCAGCTGATCCATCCGGTCTCCCTGATCCACCTGATCCACCTGTTCCATGTGATCTGCCCGATCTGGCCGACCCGCTCGATCTTCCGGATCCATGGGTTCACTCTCCTTCGGCGGAAACACCGGGGCAACGTGCGGAAAGTACTCTCCGGGCATCCCCCAGCAGGACGAAGTGTCAGCGCCTTGGGAGGCACCCGTGCCCGCACTCACCCTCCGTGAAGTCCTGGCCCTCGACCCGGTCCGCGCCGCCGAGCCCGAACTCCTCGCCGGCGAGGCCGCGTTGGACCGGCCCGTGCGCTGGGTGCACTCCAGCGAGGTGTACGAGGGCGCGAACTTCCTGGACGGCGGCGAACTGCTGCTGACCAACGGATTCGGCCTCACCGACACGGACGAGGAGGTGCGGCGCCGTTACGTCCGCGAGCTGACCGCCCGGGGCGCGGCGGGCCTGGCCGTGGAGATCGGCCGCTCGCTCCCCGCGATGCCGCCCGAGGTGACGGACGAGGCCCGCCGCCTCGGCCTGCCGCTTCTCGCCCTGCGCCGCGTCGTCCCCTTCGTACGCATCACGGAGGCCGCCAACCGCGCGATCGTCGCCCGGGGCCTGTCCGGCCGTACGGTGGTCCGCCCCTGGGGCGACGATCACACCGCCGCCCTGCTCGCCGACCTCGCCGACGGCCAGGCCCTCAACCAGCCCGAGGTCGAGGCCCGCGCCGCCCTCGCCGGCTTCCATCCCGGGCCCGGCGCCCGCCTGATCGGTGTTTCCGTGCACGGCACGCGGGACGTCTCCACGGTCGACCGGGCGGCGCGCACCCTGGGCGGGGCGGTGCTGCGGGCCGCCTTCCCGGGGGACGTACTCGCCCTTGTCTCGGTCCGGCCGGTGCCGGGGGCGAAGACGGGACGGGACCCGGTACGGGCGGTGCAGGACGCCTTCCGCACGGCTGCCGCCGCCCCCGGCCTCACCGTCGCCGTGGGCCACGCCGTCGACGCCGGCAACGGCTGGCTGCGCTGGAGCGAGACGCTGCGCGCGGCCCGTACGACCCTGGAACTGGCACTGACGGTGCCGCCACCGGAGCCGAACGCCCCGCAGGGCCCCCTGGTGACGTCGTCCCGGGCCCTCGCCCTCGAACGAGAACTGACCCGAGGGGGCGTGGACGCCAACCAGGACCGCCTGAGCCGCCTGGTCCAGCACACCCTGGGCCCCCTCCTGGCGTGGGAGGCGGCCCACCCCAGCGACCTGGTCCGCACCCTGGAGGTCCACCTCCGCAACGGCTGCTCACCCACCCGCACGGCGGCCCTCCTCCACATCGGCCGCCAGTCCCTCTACCAGCGCCTGGAACGCATCGAGTCCCTCCTCGGCCTGGAGATCGACGACCCGGACCTGCTGGGCGAGCTGCTCACGGCGGCCTGCGCGTGGCGGGTGGTGCGGGGGACGGGGGCGGGGGCGGGGGCGGGAACAGGGGGTCTGCGGACGGTGGCGTAGGGAGGTGCCCCAGGTGGAGGTGTGGCCCGTACAACCGTTGGTGCGCGCCGTGGGTCTTCTGGTCGATACGGACGACTATCGGTACCTGCCGGAGGAGAAACTCATGGGGACGCACCGTCGGAGTACCCGCGGTAGTACGTGGCCGGGCGCCACGGCGGCTCTCGTCGTCAGCGGCCTGCTGCTGCCCGTGGCGAGCGCACACGCCACGGAAGCGACGGGGACGACCGCGTCAAGCGCCACCGCGGTCATCGTCGATGGCGACCATGTGGTCTATACCGCGGCGAACGGGCAGACGAACAAGGTGTTCTACTGGGTCGGCGGCTATTACTCGGACAACACCGGCCGGCAAGAGATTTCCATCGGTATCGATGACGTCGTGCCGATCGACGCGGGCCCTGGATGCGTGCACCCCGGCGAGGATACGGAATACCCCGGCGACCCGACCAAAGTGCAATGTACGTTCTCTGACGATTTCTCCGCCCCGAGAGCCTACCCGCGGGCGATATTCAACCTCGGTGACGGTAACGACACGTCGCTGAGCAACTTCCCCGACCGTCGCTTCGACGTATACGGCGGCCCGGGCAATGACACGCTGAACGGAACCCGGTACACATCGACCGGCTACCCGAACCCGGCCGGCCTCGGCTTCGAGAACCTCCACGGTGGAACCGGCAACGACCGGCTGACCAACGGCCGCGACATGTACGGCGACGACGGCAACGACACCCTCTCGGCGGGCAACAACATCTGGGGTGGCAACGGCAACGACACCCTCACCGGAACCGCTGCCGTCAACACCCTGAACGGCGGGTCCGGCAACGACACCATCCGTGGAGCGGGGGGAAGGGACTACATCTACGGCCAGGCCGGGAACGACCACCTCTACGGCGGTGCCGGTGACGACGACCTGTACGGCAACAGCGGCAACGACGTGATCTACGGCAACGGCGGCAACGACCGTCTGTACGGCGGCCCCGGCAAGGACTTTCTCTCCGGCGGCCCCGGCAGGAACCATCTGGTCGGCTAGGCCCGCATGATGGCAGGGCCGTCCGGTCGGCATCGGCGGTCATTGGCAGTCATCGGCCGCCATCAGTTGTTCTCGACGTACTCGGCGTACTCGCCGTATCCGTATCCGGTGATCTCGATGTACTCGATGTATTCCGCCAACCGCCCCGCCCCCGCCAGCATCGCCCGCGTACGCCCCGTCAGTGCCTCCCCGCGTGCCGCGACCGCCGTTCGCAGTGCCTCCGTGCCGCCCTCCCGGCGCAGTTCCTCCAGTACCGGGTGGATCTGGTCCAGGGGATAGTGGCTGCGGCGGAGGGTCTGGATCAGGCGGGCGTCGCGGACGTCGTCGGGGCCGAACTGCCGGTAGCCCGTGCCCCGTTCGCGGGCCGGGGTGAGCAGCCCCGCCGCCTCCCACACCCGCAGCGCGGAGGTGCGTACGCCGAGCAGCGCGGCCACCTCGCCGATCCGCAGGTCGGTCGCGGGGGCTGTCGCCTTCGGGGGCCGCCGGCCGGCCAGCGCCTCCAGGGCCTCGCGCGTCGCCCGCAGGGCCGTCCGCTGCTCGTGCAGCCCGGCGTGCGCCGCGTCGACGAGCGCGAGCGCGCCCGGCAGGTCCCCGTCGTGCAGGGTGCGCATGACAGTGGTTGCCGCCAGTGGCCCGTACCCGGGCTGCAGGGCCCGGTAGGTCAGCAACGCGCGGCGGTGTACGTCCCCGAAGACGCGGTATCCCGACTCCGTCCGTGCCGCCGGGGGCAGGACACCCGCGTCCTCGTAGTTGCGGATCTGCTGCGTCGACAGGCCCGACAGCCGGGCCAGGTCGACGGGCCGCAGCCGTACCTCATGGTTCGTCACGGATTTGAAGCTTAGAGGCAGTACGGGTCGAGGTTTACGGCTCAAAGCCTCAACAGGAGCTTCAATGAAAAACTTGAAGGCATGGATGAAGGCTTGGTTGAAGGTACGGCTGACCACCGAACTCCCGTGATGCACATCAAAGGTGCCCGTCTCCACAACCTCAAGAACATCTCGCTCGCGATCCCGAAGCAGAAGCTGGTCGTCGTGACCGGTCTCTCCGGTTCCGGTAAGTCCACGCTCGCCCTCGACACCCTTCACCGGGAGAGCCACCGCCAGTACATGGAGGCGTGGGGCGTGGCGACCGCCGGTGTCAGCCGGCCCTCCGTCGACTCGATCACCGGCCTGTCCCCGTCCGTCAGCGTCGACCAGCGTCCGGCAGGGCGCGGCCCGCGTTCGACGGTCGGTACGGCGACCGAGGTCTTCACCTATCTGCGGCTGCTGTGGTCCCGGATCGGCGTACGCCCGTGCCCCGGCTGCGGGGCGGAGATCCCGCCGTCGTACGCCCACGACCCGGAGGGCGAGGAGGAGTCGGAGTCGGGAGTGGAAGGGGGCGCGGAGGCGGGAGCCGAGGGTGAGAGCGCCGCCGCCTGCCCGCACTGCTCCGCCCCCGTGCCCGAGCTCGTCATGGGCTCCTTCTCCTTCAACAAGCCCGCCGGCGCCTGCCCGTCCTGCACCGGGCTCGGTGAGGTGATCCGGGTGGACGTACGGACCCTGGTCGACGAGGAGTCGAGCGTCGCCGGCGGCGCGGTGCGCGGCTGGCCCAGGCAGCTCGTCGAGCGGAACCTGCCCCTGCTGCGAGCCGCGGCCCGCCACTACGACCTCACCTTCGACACGGACGCCCCGGTGGCCGAACTGGCCTCACCATCAAGGGACTTGCTTCTCTACGGGGTCGAGTCGCCCGAATTCCGCAGGCACCTCCCCGCTCCCGGGATCGAGCCTCCGGCCACCGTCTCGGCGGGCCGCTTCGAGGGTGTCGTCACCGCGTTCATGCGCCGCTACGCCGACCGTGTCGACGACACCGTGTACCGGCAGAAGGCCGAGCGCTCGATGGTGAAGGAGACCTGCGGAGCGTGCGCCGGGACACGGTTGCGCCCCGAGAGCCGGGCCGTCACCGTGCACGGGCTCGGCATCACGGCCGCGTCCCGCCTGCCGCTCGACGAACTCGCCGACTGGGTGGCGGAGTTGAGGGCGTTCTCCACCGGGGACGAGTGGCGGTTCGCCGAACCGGTCGTCGCCGACCTGGAGGAACGGGTACGTCGGCTCGTCGACACCGGGGTCGGCTACCTCACCCTCGACCAGTCGAGCACCAGCCTCTCCGCGGGCGAGTCCCAGCGGCTGCGCCTGGCCGCGCTGCTCGGCTCGGGCCTCACCGGCATGCTCTACGTCCTCGACGAGCCGACCATCGGACTGCACCCCGCCGACACGGCTCGCCTCATCGACGTACTGCGCCGCCTCCGGGACCTGGGCAACACGGTCCTCGTCATCGAGCACGACCTGGACGTGCTGTGGGCCGCCGACCACGTCGTCGACATCGGCCCCGGCGCGGGCCGGGACGGCGGCCGGGTCGTCGCCGAGGGAACCCCGGAGCAGGTGGCGGCGACGGAGGGGTCCGTCACCGGGGCGTATCTGTCGGGCCGGCTCCAGCACCCGGCCCGTAAGCAACGCCCGGATGCAAGCGCGGAGTTGGTGATTCGCGGGGCCCGCGCCCACAACCTCAGGAACGTCACCGTGCGGATTCCGCTCGGGCGCCTGGTGACGATCACCGGACCGTCCGGCTCGGGCAAGTCGACGCTGATACTGGATGTGTTGGGCAGGGCGGCACATCAACGCCTCGACGCGGGAGGGATGTTGTCGGCTGCCTCGGTGTCGCCGGGGGAGCATGACGGTATCGAAGGCTGGGCGCACCTCGACAAGGTCGTGACGATCGACCAGGAGCCGATCAGCCGCCTCCCGCGCTCGAACGCGGCGACGTACGCTGACGTCTTCACCCCGGTCAGGGAACTCTTCGCCGCGCAGGAGACGGCGAGGTCGAGGGGGCTGACTCCGGCCGCCTTCTCCTTCAACGTGCCCGGCGGACGCTGCGAGCGGTGCGAGGGCGCCGGTGTGCTCGCCGTCCACATGCACTTCCTGCCCGCGGTGGACGTGCGGTGTTCGGGCTGCCGGGGCCGCAGGTTCCGGAACGAGGTGCTCGCGGTGCGCTACGACGGGTACGACATCGCCGAGGTGCTGGCCGCCACGGTGGACGAGGCGCTCACCGTCTTCCGGGGCGTACGGCAGATCGCCGCCCGCCTGCAACGGCTCTCGGACGTGGGCCTCGGCTACCTCCCGCTGGGCCAGCCCGCCACCACCATCTCCGGCGGCGAGGCCCAACGCCTCAAACTGGCGAAGGAGTTGGGGCGCCGCGCGACCGGCCGCACCCTGTACCTCCTCGACGAACCGACCACAGGCCTGCACGCCGCCGACACCGCGCGCCTGCTCGACGTACTCCAACGCCTCGTCGACGCGGGACACTCGGTCGTCACGATCGAGCACAACCTCGACGTCATGCGCGCCTCCGACTGGCTCATCGACCTCGGCCCGGAGGGCGGCGCAGGCGGCGGGCTCGTGGTGGCGGAGGGGACACCGGAACAGGTCGCGGAGGCGGCGGGGACTGGGACGGGGACGGTTGGTGGGGCCCGTTCCCGGACGGGCTGGTTCCTGCGGGAGGGCGTACGGGCGATGAGCTGACGACGGATGGCTCGGCTCGGACCGGCCCAGCGCAGTCGGGCAGAGCCGGGCCGAGTCACCCGTCGTACCTGTTACTCGTTGCGTGCCGTTTCGGGTCCCGTGATCCGCCTGAGCAGCGGCATCGTGGATGCGATGACCCCCAGCGAGGCGACGAGCCCGGCGAGCACGATCGCGTAGTACTGGCTCTCCGGGGCCCGGATCGAGTAGTCGAACTGTGCCTGTACGAACAGCTGGGCGGCCAGGAAGCCCATCCCGATCGCGACGACCGCGACCACCAGGAGCGGGACCGCGCTCTCCAGCAGGACGACCCGTCGCAGCACCCCGAGCTGTGTGCCGGTCAGCCGCAGCAGACTGAAGGGGCGCTTGCGGTCGCGTAGGCCCCCGGCCACGCTCACCGCCAGGCTGCAGCCGGCGATGGGGAAGCTGACCAGGATGACCACGTTGGCCAGTTGCTGGTATCCGGCGAGTTCCGCGCCACTTGCGGCATGGTCCTCGCGGACGGTCCACGGGCCCTCCTGGCCGGGATACGTGTTCGCGAGGATCGTGCGCGCGCGTTCGACCGCTGACGTCGACCCGTCGGTGGCCACGACGATCTCCTGGACCGGCAGGGCGGCGAGGCGCTGCGCGGAGATGGCGGCGGCGGGCCATGCCGTGGGCCAGTGTGCCCAGCGGTAGGTGCCGAAGGTGCTGTAGCCCTGACTGACCGACGCCACTTCAGCCCCGGAGGCGCATGCGCTGTAGGCCGGCATCCTCGCGAGCTCGGCACACGAGGCCAGGCCGGCCAGCGGCGGTGTCCCGGAACCCTGGGAACTGCGCCAGGCCGGGTCCGTGGTGCCGAGCGGGTTCGTGTGGATCATCAGCACGCCCTTGACGCCCGGTACGGAGTTCAGGTCGTCCAGCGAGGCCCGCGAGAGCGGGGGCACAGCTCCGGTCAGCTTCCCTGAAGTCGGGTCGGCCCCATGGACGTAGGTGGCGACCAGGGCGTCGGCGACCGCCCGGCTGCCCTCCGGGATGCCGCGCTCGGCGTTCAACGAGCCGATGATCCCGACGGCGGCGCTGGTGACGCACAGGGCGAGCACGAGACCGCTGACCGCGCGGAAGCCTGCCTTCGGGTCGTCCGAGAGCCGCCGACCCGCGACGAGCAGCGCGGGCCGGCTGGTGCGCCGGGCCAGGACGCGGGCTCCGGTCATGGTCAGCCAGGGGCCGGCGATGACGAGTCCGGTCAGGACCAGCAGGATTCCCGGGACGAAGACCCAGATCTGGGCGTTGGTGCTGCTGGGAACCCGGCCGATGGTGTACGAGAGTTCGGCGATACCGGCGGCCAGCGGGATCACCCGGTAGACGCGCGGCGGGCGTGGCGTGACGCGCCGGGTGACCCCGAGCGGGGAGATCTGCACGCGGCGCAGGGCGATCCGGGCCGCGATCGCGGACCCCACCGGGACGGCGACGGCGACGAGCAGGATGTCGCCGGTCCGGAGCGTGAGGTCACTGGCGAAGTACGTCGTACGTGTGAGGTTGACCGCCGCCAGCTGCGTACGGAACAGGGCGAAGAGGCCGAAGCCGACGGTCGTGCCGATGACCGCGGCGACCGTCGATTCGACGGCCGAGAGCATCGAGATCTGCCCCGGCGTGGCGCCCACCAGGCGCATCGCGGCGAAGCGCTGCTCACGGCGGGCGGCAGCCAGTCTGGTGGCCGTGCCGATGAGGATGAGCACCGGGAAGATCAGGGCGGTACCCGCGACGGAGAGGATGAGCTTGATGCCACCGTTGTCGATGCCCACCCTGACCGTGCAGTTCGTGCCGTTGCAGCTGCTGGGGGTGACGGTGGTGATCGAGGTGACCTGGGTGGCGTCGCGCTGCTGCGCGAGCTGGCCGGGGCTGTGGCCGATGACTATGAGCAGCGAGTCTGGGCCCGGGAGCGCCGCCTTGCCGACCGTGCCGACCTGGCGGCCGGGGTAGCGGTCGGCGAGTTCGGCCGCGGGGGTGGAGACGAGGATCTTGCTGAGGGCCGGTGAGGCGTAGAACTCACCTGGTCCTGGGAGGTGCGAAAGGCCCGGTGGGACTGGGGAGTCGGGGCCGGTGGCGGCGACGTCGACACGCCCGATGATCTTGCCGTCGAAGTGGTCCGCCCTGAGCAGCCACCACAGCGGGTCCGTGTCCGCCTTCGCTGCCTTCGCCGCCGACCGGCTCGACGCGCTCGTGCCGGAGCCGGTGTTGAGCCAGGCGTTGCGGTTGTTCTGGGTGGCGGTGGCGTTGATGGCCGCCAGGATGCTCAACAGCAGACCGACACCGAGGGCGACGGCGGCCGCGATGACGGCGAGACGGGCGGCTGCTTCCCTGCCGCCACTCAGGGTGAGGCGCAGCCCGAGGCGGATCACGGGGTGAGCCGTTCGACGTACAGCGGCGTCGCCTTGCCGTCGCGGACGATGACTTCGCGGTTCGCGAAGGCGGCCACCCTCGGTTCGTGGGTGACGAGGATGACGGTGGTGCCCTCCTCGCGGACGGAGGCGACCAGCAGGTCCATCACGTGCTCGCCGGTGAGCGAGTCGAGCGAGCCGGTCGGCTCGTCGGCGAACAGCACCCTCGGCCGGGAGACCAGCGCGCGGGCCAGGGCGACACGCTGTGCCTGTCCGCCGGAGAGCTCGCCGGACCGGCGCCCCTCAAGACCGTCCAGGCCGAGCCGTCCGAACCACGGCCGGGCCTCGGCCAGCGCGCTCGCCCTGCGGGATTTCGCCAGCAGAAGCGGCAGTGCGACGTTCTCCTCGGCGGTCAGCTCGGGGACGAGCTGACCGAACTGGAAGACGAAGCCGAAGTGGTCGCGGCGCAGTGCGCTGCGCTCGGGCTCGCGCTGGGTGTCGATGCGGCGGCCGTCGAACCAGATCTCGCCCGAGTCGGGTGCGAGGATCCCGGCCAGGCAGTGCAGCAGCGTGGACTTGCCGGAGCCGCTCGGACCGGTGACGGCGAGGATCTCGCCGGCCCGGGCGGAGAGGTTCGCGCCCTGCAGCGCGGGTGTCTGCCCGAACGACAGGACGGCATCGCGCGCTTCCACGAGGAAGCCTTCGCCCGAACTCATGAGCGCACCTCCGCTGTCAGGGCGGCGAGCCGTGCCACGGTCTGCTCCATCCACCGCAGATCGGCCTCCAGGTGGAACACGCCGTGGTCGGCGAGCAGCGAGTCGATCGTGCTGCCGGTGCGGCGCAGTTCGGTCAGCTCCCGCATCCGCTCCATGTGGGCGGCGCGCTGGATGTCGAGATACGCGCGGGGGTCGCGCTCCAGCAGCAGCGCCAGCACGACCTTGGTGAACAGCACCGTCTGCAGGTGAGGTTCGCCCGCGACCGGCTCGGTCAGCCAGGTCTCCACCTCCGTGACCCCCAGCTCGGTGATCACGTAGCGCTTCCGGTCCGGCCCCGCCCCGGGCTCGGCCTCACCGGCCTCGACCTTTCCGTCACGGGCGAGGCGGCTCAGGGTCGAGTAGACCTGCCCGGCGGGCAGCGGCTTGCCCCGGCCGAAGTAGGTGTCGTAGTCGCGCTTGAGGTCGTAGCCGTGGCTCGACTCCCGTTCGAGGAGTCCGAGGAGTGCCAGAGGGACAGTCATACCTCAGTGTCTACACTCAGTATCTAGTCGACGTCAACAAGCGGGCTGCCCGGCCCGACGGACTGGGATCACGGGGAGACGGCGTCGGTCGGCCAGTGAGTGCGGGCCACTGCCGGGAGCGCATGACCGCCGGCGTGGGCGGATCGGTGCGATGGCCTTGGGGTGTAGCTCCCGCAGAGGATCCGCCTCTCCCCATCCCCTGGCCGGCGGCCGGACCTTCACCCTCGACCTCGACGAACTCCCGCGCCCGGAGCCCGAGGGCGACGGTGACGGCGACGGTCGCTGACCGAGGTCATGTTCGGCTCACACCGTCGGCTCCAGTACGGAGTAGTCGGCGAACGAGCGGCGGTATCGCGTGTGGCGGGTCTTCTGGGTGTGCCGTCGCTGCCACTCCTCGACCTCGGCCGGGTCCGGGTGCCGTTCCGACACCGCCCCGCAGTCGTCCTCGTCGCCCGAGACGCAGCACGCCTCGTACTCGGGCTCGGCGGAGCCGTCCTGGAGGATGGAGTACGGCACGTACCGGAAGATCCGGCGTCGAGGCGGGGCGACGCTCTCCCCGTCCCCGGGGTGCGCCTGCCGCTGGTGGCGCCGGAGCAGCACATCGACGTCGGTCTCCCTGCTGCCGTCGCCGTCGCCGTCGAGTGAAGGAGCGCGTCCGGGCCCGGTTGAGCCGCCAACCGCGGTTCTTCGCCGACGACGGCCCGTTGTACGTCGTTGTTCTGGACGAGAGTTGTCTGCGGAACGCGGTGGGGAGCCCGGAGGCCATGCGTGACCAGTGCGCGCATCTGCTGGGCGTCGGGCAGCGTCCCAACATTCGCATCCAGGTGGTCCCGACGGGCCTTTTCGGGCTTGTCCCACCGAAGAGTTCAATGTCCCTGATCGATCTCCCCGACGAGCGATGGGTGTACTCGGAGTCGCTGGGCCAGGGGCACTTCACCAACGATCCGGCAGACTGCACACGCCACAGCCAGACCTATGATGTGCTCAGGGCGGACATTCCGTCGGCCCGCGAATCCGCCGCTCTGATCAGCGACGTGATGGAGGGTTACGAGCAGCATGGACAGGCACCAACTCTGCGCGGCGACCTGGATCAAGAGCAGCTACAGCGGCAACAACGGCGGCGACTGCATCGAAGTGGCCCCCGGATTCCCCGGCGTCGTCCCGGTTCGTGACAGCAAGGTGGCTTCCGGTGGCCCGGTGATGGTCGTAACCCGCGCCGCCTGGGCGGAGTTCGTCGCGGGCGTGTCTCACGGGCGTGCATAGCCCGAGGGCGTCGCATCATAGGTGCTCTCTTGAGGAGCTCGAACGCGACCGCCGGCCGGATCCTCCGGACGACGCGACCCGGCTTGTCGTCACCGCGCATGCCCTTCGGCGTCGGCCGATCGGAGAGCTGACCGTCGAGGACCTGCGCCTGCTGATCCGACAGGACGTGGGACTGTCGTATCTCCTGCCGATGGCGCTGGAGGTGCTGCGGGACAACCCGATGGCAGAGGGCCACATGTATGCGGGTGACCTGTTGTGCGCGGTGATCACCAGGAGCCCTGCGGTCTGGGACGGTTCTGCCGAGCTCCGGCACGAGCTCCAGGTGATCGTCTCGGGGCTGGTCGACGTCCTGCCGACCTTTGTCCAGCGGGACGTCGAGCGGTTCCGGACCGCGACTTGCTGATGCCGCTGTTCCGCGCGGGCGTGTCCCACGCGGGCGTTCAGCCCGTCTTGCGGGCCACACCCCCGTAGATGCCGATCTCCTCGGACCGCTCCGGCGGCGGGGCGTCCGGGTGCCAGAACGGGACCTGGGTCAGGCCCGGTTCGAGCAGTTCGAAGCCGGCGAAGAAGCGCTCCACCTCGGCGCGGGGGCGCAGGTTCAGGGTGGCGGTGGCCTTCCGGCTGTACTCGGCCTGGGCGTCGGTGCGGTCCGCGAAGTCGCCCGTGGCGTGCGAGAGGACCAGGAAGCTGCCGGTCGGCAGTGCGTCGCGCAGGGTGGCGACGATCTCCCCGGGATTCTCCGCGTCGGCCAGGAAGTGGACGACGGCGACCAGGAGCAGGGCGACCGGCTCGTCGAAGTCGATGACCCGGCGGACGTCGGGATGGTCCAGGACGGCCCGCGGGTCGCGCAGATCGGCGAGCACGGTGCTGGTCCCGCCGCCGGTCCGGCTCAGCAGCGCGTCGGCGTGCACCTTCACGATCGGGTCGTTGTCGACGTACGCGACCCGTACCTCCGGCACCAGCTCCTGGGCGACCTCGTGCACATTGGGCGAGGTGGGCAGCCCGGTGCCGATGTCGAGGATCTGCCGTACGCCGCTGCCGACCACGTGCCGCACCGCGCGCCGCATGAAGGCACGGTTGGCCCGCAGACCGATCCGCACCTCGGGCGCCGCGGCGGCGAGCGCGTCGCCGGCCTGCTGGTCCACCACGTAGTTGTCCTTGCCGCCCAACAGGTAGTCGTAGATCCGGGCAGGGTGCGGCCTACTGGTGTCGATGCCCTCGATACGGACCTGGTCCTGCGCCACCCTGCACTCCTGTCGGTCAACATCCGTTGCGGCGAGGGTAGTTCACGAGGCTAGGCGCCAACTCGTCGCACCAGGGACTCGTACAGGACACTCTCGTCCCTTCATCCACCTGCCGTCACCGCCCGACCTCTTTCAAATCCCCCTGAAAACGCAGCGGTTGAGTATCCATGAGTGCAGTGGTGAGTACGAGTACTCATGGAACGGCAGCTCCTGGCGGCGAGAGTAGCGGCAGACGGATCAAGAGCGACTGGAGACGATCATGTACCTGCCCCGCAGAACCAGCCGAACCGCCACTGCCATTCGGCCCGGAAGGGGCCGTATCGCCGCTGCTGCTCTCGTGAGCGCGGCCGCAGTCGTGGCACTCACCGGATGTTCCGCCTTCGAGTACACGGAGGACATCTGCAGCGGCGGCGAGTATCCCGTCCTGGCCGTGGGCGACTCCGGCGGCGCTTGCGTGTCGGACAAGGAAGAGCCGTCGGCAGGGTGGGCGCGCTATCCGGAGGGCAAGGTGCCGCAGCAGGTCGACGACAAGTGGGACGTGTACTGGGCCACTCGCACGCTCGACAAGGACGGCAACATAATCGTTCTCCCCGACGCGGGCTGACCGGACAACCCACCTTCCGGGTAGCGGCCCACTGCAGCCAGGCGTGCGCCAAGAACCGTGAGCGGCGGACAGCCGGCCGCCCGGCCCGCGCCGCGCGGGTCTTTCCCGCCACGACCTCCGCCCGGCAGGTGAAGGACGCGACGCCGCTGGAGGTGGAAGTCGGGCTGGATCAGCGTTGCAGCCACTCGTCGAGAAGGGCTGCCTCGGCTTTGCTGAGGGTGGGCAGTTGAGGCAGGAGGGTGCGGAAGGCCGCGACGACGGCCGCCGGGTCCTGGGTGGGGACAGCGGGCTCATCCGTGAGGATGGCGCGGGTGATCGCGTCGAAAGCGGCGTCGGCCAGGTGCGGGTCGCTCTGCTCCGGTAGCTGGGTCAGCAGGGTGTGGACGGTTCCGACCCCCGCCGAGCGGATGAGGTTGACGGCGCGTTCCTCGCTCACCCGAAGCCGCCCGGCCGCGGCGATCCTGTGCACACGCTCGGCGAGGATCAGCACGCCCTTGACCTGTGCCGGGGCGTCGCGTGCGCGGACCGGGTCGAGCAACAGGCCGTAGACGTACGGGTTGGCCAGGCCGAAGCTGATCTGCGTGTTCCATCCGGCGCGGAGGTCCTCCACAGGGTCGTCCGAGGGCGCGGTGGTCTGCTTGCTCGCCACATGTTCGGCGAAGACACGCTCCGCGGCGGCATCCAGCAACTCGTCCTTGTCCTGGAAGAGACGGTAGAGAGCGGGAGGCTGCAGCCCGGCCTCCTGGGCCACTCGGCGCGTGGTCACCGCGCTCGGCCCTTGATCGCGCAGCAGGCCGGCCGCAGCCTTCACGATGCGGTCCCGGGTGATGTCTCGCCGCTGCGTGGTCGGTGCCATGGAGACGATGGTATCGCCCGTGAACGGCAGGAGATGTTACCGCTGATATCGCCAACCCTCCCTTGCCGGACTGGCTGAAGACGCTGGCATCGTAGGCGGATCTCCAGATGGGCTCATACGGTTGCATCCAATGGAAGTATCAGTGTTACCGTTATTTTCGTTCCATTGGAAACAATGCCCTGGAGCCACCGATGCTGATCGTCACAGGAGCCACCGGCCACCTCGGGTCGCTGATCGTCAACCGTCTGCTGGAGCGGGTACCGGCCGACAGGATCGGCGTCAGTGTGCGCGACGTGAGCAAGGCCGCCGACCTCACCGAGCGCGGCGTCCGAGTCCGCGCGGGAGACTTCACCGAACCCGACAGCCTGAAGCACGCCTTCGAAGGTGCCGAGCGCGTCCTGGTCGTCTCCGCGGCCATTCGGGGCGGCGGCGCCTTGACCGCCAACAGTGCCGCCATCGACGCGGCACGGGAAGCGGGCGCCCAACGCATCCTGTACACCAGCCATCAGGCGGCCTCTCCCGTGTCACTCTTCCCGCCGCAGCAGGTCCACGCGGCTACCGAGGAGCACCTCAAGCGGCAAGGAGTCCCCTACACCGCTCTTCGCAACGGGTTCTACGCCTCCGCCCTGGGCTACTACATCGGCGCGGCGCTGGAGACCGGCACGCTGGCCGTGCCGCAGGACGGCCCGGTGTCCTGGACGGCCCACGAGGACGTGGCGGAAGCCGCGGCCTTCGCCCTGGCCGAGGACGGCGCGCTCGAAGGGGTCACGCCGCCGCTGACAGCCCCCCATGCGCTCGACTTCGCCGACGTTGCCGACGTCCTCAGCCGCATCACCGGCCGGACCGTCACCAGAGTTGTCATGGACGATGACGAGTGGACGTCCGCAGCAGTCGCCGGCGGGATGCCGCGGTCGGCTGCGGAGTTCTCGTTGACGATGTTCGCGGCATCGCGCAATGGCGAGTTCAATGCCACCGACCCGACACTGGAAGCCACCATCGGTCACCCCGCCAAGACCGTCCACGAGGTCCTGGAAACCGTCTTGCGCTCCCGGTGAACCGACCAGCCGGACCCTGGTCACCACCGTGTACTTCCCGGAGCGGAACTACGCTCCAACCAGAGGCAGTTGACGGTTCATCATGCCTTTTGACCGCCGGGCTGGGCCGACATGCCTCGTCGTCATGTCGTCGTCTGGGGCTGGCTCGTCGACCTCGTCGTCCTCCACACCCAGCCGACCGCCACCGGTTACATCGCGGCACATACGCACAAGTACGGCACGGGCAAGCTCCCCATCCCCCTGGCCGACGGCCGGACCTTTCCAGCCGACGTGCGGCACCGCTCACCTGCACAACCTCACCCTCGCCGGATAGCTGGGCGACCCACCGCCGAACGGACCCCACGCTCAACGCAGGGATCATTTACGGGACACCCCTTAGCGAATGGATGCGTACGACTGGGAGCGCGGTGCGTAACTGAAGTCGGCGAACGGCCAGGTGAGGCGCAGCCAACTGTCGATGGTGTCGTACAGCGGTGCGTCCAGGTGTGCGTGGTCCTCGCGTACCCAGGAGCGGACGATTGCGTGGAAGGGACGGTCCGACGGGTAGATGTACACGCAGCCGATGACGTCGTCGTCCTCATCCATCACGGAGTAAGTGAATCCGGTCCGGGCGTGAAAATCCGCAGTGTGCTGGACGAGGTCGTTCATGTTCTCGTGGATCGTCATGGAAACCGGCCAGCTGTAGCTCTCGAACCCGGGAGTGTGCCGGATGTGTTCCATGCTCGTGGTCCAGGCGCGGTAATCACGGTCGTTGTGCTCGGGGCGGAGCGGGATCAGGCGAAACTTCCCGTTGTCATATCCGTCGGGAACCTCGAAGTCTGCGGGAACGAATGCGTCGCCCACCTGCGTATCGTTCCCGGAGGCTGTGCCCGCTGGCTGGTTCATTCGAAGACACCCATCCTGAAGGGTTTGAATCCTGAGTCTTCTGCGTCAGCATACCAACGGGGTCCGTAGCCGCCACCTGTGTTCCACCGGGTTCACAACGGTTTCGCGTCGGCCCAGTCGCGGTTGAACTGGCGCAGCGTCGATTGCAGGTAGAGCGGTTCGATCGTGACCCCTCCCTGGGCGTCCGATCGCTCGATGGACATATATGCCCAGATGCCTTCCGGTGAGATGTTGTCCTGGTGACGCTCCCAGAGGATCGGCTCCTGGCGTTTGATCAACGGCAGGTCGAGATCCAGGATGCACACCGAGCTGACCAGTTCCTGGTTCAGGGAGCGGAATTGCAGCAACTCCGGGGAGAGTTCCCCGGGAAAACCGCTGCGGATCACCAACTCCCGGAACGACTCGACGGCAGGGATCCATGTCTCGCGCTCGCCGTACAGCAGGTACTGGTAGGGGCGGAGGCGGCGCAGATTGTCGGAGACCACCTCGAAGAACGCGCCCGGTTCACCGTCCTGGGTGTCCGACTGGAACATTCGGGTCATGATCCGCATCCGGGTGATGCACGCCTCCAGGCCGATCGCCTCGGAGTCGGTGACGAAGCCCACCGGTCCCCAGCCCTCGGTTTCCTCGGCGAGGGCGCGGGCGACGTCGTCGATCTTCGCCTCCAAGCGTCGGCTGATCCGGGTGAACATGTCCAGGTGCCGTCCGCTGAGGTCGCTCGACTCAACGACGGCGCGTCGGATCTGGGCCCGCAGGCCGACCGGGTCCTCGGGGGCCTCCAGGCGCGGTCGCTCCCCGAACACCAGGTAGTCCAGGCTGACGTTGAAGAAGTTGGCGATGCCGACGAGCATCTCGAAACTGGGTTTGATACGTCCGTGCAGGTAGTGCGAGATGGTGGCCTCGTTGACGCCGAGCGCGCGGGCCAGTTTTTTCCTGTTCCCGGATAGTGCCGGGCTGTCCAGCAGACTGCGCAGAGATGCCTGGAACGCAACAGGCCGCGGTTCTGGCGTCATGGTCACTACCTCAACGCAGGATGATTCCCGCTGCCGGCGGGCCGATATTTTATTCACGCTATCGGTTTCTGCCTCCCTCGTACAGAAGGGAGTTGATGCCCTGTGAGTTTCGCTCGTATCTTGAACTCAGGAAGGGTCGAGGAGGCAGTCATGATCCGCTTGAGGAGTCGTTTACCACGATCACGGCGTCTGCGTCATCGGCTGGCGGTGTCCGCTGTCGCGCTGGTCATGGCTCTTCCCCTGCTGGTGCGGCCGGAGCTGTGGCAATACCTCACGGCTGCACTTCTCGTACACGATCTCATTCTGAGGCTGCTCGGCGGCGAGAACGAAGAATCGGAAAATCCGGTTCAGGCGCTACGGCCGTGTCTTGAGGAAGAAGAGTGAAATGAAAGCACCAGTCAGGCTTCCGAATCTGACACAGTATGAGCACCTGGCCGTCGATTGTGAGTTCAATCTGGCCGACGGTCACGCCCACCAGTTGCAGGACTCGGCGCAGCAGTTGATCATCCGGCGGCTTCCGTCGCTCTTCTCGGAGAGCGAGAGGTATCCGCAACGGAATCTCGAACAAGAATTCCAGCGGCGCTTCTACGAGCTCGCCGGCCAGCCGACCGCAGCCGACCGACCGCACACGCTGCTGTGCCAGTCCGCGTCCATGTCCATCGACCTTGTCGCGGCCTTCCTCAGCGACCGGGGGACGCCGGTCGGCCTGCTGCAACCCTGCTTCGACAACCTGCCGGGGATCCTGCGGCGGCGCGGCGCGGTACTGTGCCCGGTCGCGGAGCGGGAACTCGCAGGGCCCGGGCTCGAGCGACTGTTCGGACCGCGCGGGCCGGCTGCGCTCTTCCTGACGCTGCCCAACAATCCCACCGGATTCGCCCTGAGGGAACCGGAGTTCACGCACCTCGCCCAGCGGTGCGCTGCGACCGGCACTGTTCTCGTCATCGACTGGACCTTCCGCTTCTATGGCGCCTATGAGCGGTGGGACCAGTACGCGGTCCTTGAGCGGTCCGGTGTCTCCTACCTGTGTGTCGAGGACACCGGGAAGACCTGGCCGACGCTGGACTTGAAGTGCAGCATCCTGGCCACCAGCAGGGACCTGTACGAGCCCCTGTGTGAACTGCACAACGACATGATGCTCAATGTCAGTCCGTTTGTGCTGCATCTGCTGACCCGGTACCTGGAGGACTCCGTGCGCCGTGGCCTGGAAGCGACGGTGCGTCGGCTGGTCCGGGACAATCGCGCGGTTCTGCGCAGGACCCTTGAAGGTACGGTGCTGACGCCGGCCGAACCCGACCCGACGATCAGCGTGGAGTGGGCGTGCATCGACTCTCCGGCGCTCACCGCCCTCGACGTGGTCAGGCTTCTCGGCGACGTGGGGGTGGGGATCCTGCCAGGCGATCACTTCTATTGGGACGATCCGGCGACCGGCTCCAGGTATGTGCGGTTCGCACTCGCCCGCGATCCCGCCATGTTCGCCGCCGCCTGCGCCCGGATGAGGGCGGTGCTGATCATCGGCTCGCTCCAGCAGCGGACCGGTGCGGCATGAAGATCGTCTACCTGGACGAGCCCACGTACCTGCCCGAAGACTGGCGGCGGCGATTCGCCGAGCTGGGCGACTTCGAGGTCTTCCATGACCGGCCCGATTCCGATACCGCAGCCGCCCGGCTCAGCTGTGCCGACGCCGCCGTCGTCGAGTGGACGCGACTTGATGCTGCGCTGCTGGCCGAGGTGACCCGGCTGCGGTACATCACCCTGGTGACCAGCAGTTTCGATATGGTGGACCTGTTTGCCGCGAAGGCTCGGGGGATCACCGTGGCGCACTGCCCCGACTACTCGTGCCAGGCGGTGGCCGAGCATACGTTCGCTTTGCTGCTCGCGGTCAGCCGTCGACTGCTGGCGGCCGACATCGCGGTACGACAGGGGGCGAGCCACCTTTACCGGCCCTTCCTCGGCAGGCAGCTCAGCGGTCTGACATTGGGACTGCTGGGCACCGGACGCATCGCCACGGCCGTTGCCCGGATCGCCGTAGCCTTCGGCATGCGCGTGATCGGCACCAACCGGACCGGTACTGCCGCCCCCGGCATCACTCTCGTCTCCCTCAAGGACCTGCTGCGGTCCAGCGATGTCCTGTCGCTGCACCTGCCGCTCACCCCCGCCACCGTACAGATTCTCACTGCGGAACGTCTGGCCACGCTTCGGCCCACGGCGGTGCTCGTCAACACCTGCCGGGGCACCCTCATCGACCAGGCGGCACTCGTCGGCATGCTCGAATACGGTCGGCTCGCGGGTGCCGCGCTGGACGACCTGGCAGACGACGACGCCGACCGCCTGCGCGGGCTCAACAACGTCGTGCTGAGCCCCGGCATTGCCTGGTACACCGACAGTGCTCGCACCGCCAACCTCGCTGAGATCCACCACAACCTGGCCTCGTACCTTGCCGGGCGACCGGAAAACGTACTCACCGCGCCCGTCGGCTGACGGGATCACCAGATCGGCCGCCGTGTGGGGGTCGTCGACGCGCCGGGCCACGAAGCGCATCACCGCATCACCGCGTCGACATGATGCCGGTAGAACGCCTCGAACGGCTCCGGGTCCCGCACGGCATCGGCTGGTCCACCCCGTAACCCTTCCGGCTCCGCACCGTCCACCGGCGTCTCCTTCGCCTCCTGTTTCGTAGGGTCACTCGGCCTTCACACGTTCTTGGGCCGAGACACGAAAAGCGCTACGAGGAAGACGGCCCGATCCGGATTCCGGTTAGCCGTTCCGGACGTCCCGCCGGAGTCGATTAAGTGTTCGAAGTCAGCTCAACCGCCGCTGTCGCACTTCGGCCGATTCATGTCTGTTAATTCTGTGTATTGGCGGATTCTCAAGTGCTCCTGGTCACTATTGGTTGATCCCCCAATGACAATGGGCATCTCGATCACCA
Organism: Streptomyces sp. SID12501; assembly: GCF_010550245.1. Classification (GTDB taxonomy): domain Bacteria; phylum Actinomycetota; class Actinomycetes; order Streptomycetales; family Streptomycetaceae; genus Streptomyces. The sequence continues at coordinate 145,440 of NZ_JAAGLU010000007.1, read as the reverse complement.
TGACCACCGAGACGCGCACACCCCATCCAGTCCTTGATCAAGCCGCCATCACGGGCCTCCTCTTCAGTGATGGCGAGGACGGAAACGAGGTCCACGGCCGCTGGCGCGAAGCGGTCTCGGACGAACTCTTCCGGTATCGGCCAGGACTGGGGTCCCAGCAGCGATGGCGGCTCGCCTACAAGCGCCTGAGAGCCCTGAACAGACAAGTACCGTCGCCCGAGAACTTCGCCAACGACCCGCGCGGACTAGCGGCGTTGCACGAGTGGACCTGCCCCGTCGACGGTGCCACGGTCACCGTGGCCGGTATCCACTACAACCTCTTCCTCGGCAGCGTCGTCGACGACCAGGTCTCCCCGTCACGTGAGTTGACGGACTTCACCTCCATGTCCCGTATAGGGACGTTCCTGTGCACCGAGCGCGCGCACGGCAACGACGTACCGGCGCTGGAGACCGTCGCCCGGTACGACAGGGAGCGCGACGAGTTCGTCCTGCACACCCCGCACCCCGGGGCGCAGAAGTACATGCCCAACACCAGCTCCGCGGGCGGCCCCAAGACCGCGGTGGTCGCCGCCCGGCTGATCGTCGACGACAAGTACCTGGGCGCCTTCCTCTTCCTCACCCCGCTGAGCGACGAGTACGGCACCCTGCCCGGCATCACCGTCACCCTGCTGCCGGAGCGCGTCGGTGCGGGGGTGGACCACTGCGCCACGAACTTCGACAACGTACGGCTGCCCCGCACCGCCCTCATCCAGGGCGCCCACGGTCAACTCCTGCCCGACGGGAGCCTCGTCAGCTCCGTCGGCAGTCCGCGCAAGCGGTTCATCCACGCTATCAGCCGCGTCACGGCGGGCAAGCTGTGCATGAGCGCCAGCGGGCTCGGGGTGGCCCGTACGGCACTCGCGATCGCCGTCCGGTACTCGTACACCCGGCACATATCCGGACCGGTCGCCGGACAGCGCGTCCCGCTCGCCGCCCACCGCACCCATCACACCCGCCTCCTCGACCACACCGCCACCGCCTACGCCATGAACTTCCTGCACCGGGCGGCCACCGAACGCTGGGTCACCCACACGCCCGAGGACCGCGAGGGCGCCGAGCGGCTGGTCGCCGTCACCAAGGGGTGGGTCACCTGGCGGGCCCGCGAGATCGCGACCGAGAGCCGGGAACGGTGCGGCGCCCGGGGGCTGTTCCCCGCGAACGGAATCGCCGCCATGGCCGGTGACATGGACGGCGCGATCACCGCCGAGGGCGACAACGTGGCGATCTGGTGCAAGGCCGGCGCCGAGATGATCTTCGGACACGAACTGGCGGCGGAGCCCGTCCGGCCCACCGGCGACGAGCCGTTGACCGACCCGGGGCTGCTGCGCCGCGCCCTCACCACCGCCGAGCGCTACTGGCACCTCGCCGCCCGTCGCGATCTGCGGCGCGACAACGACGGCGGTGACGCCCTCGGGCGTTGGAACAACGCGTCCGACGCCGCCCTCAACCTCGTGGAGGCGTACACGGTGGGCCAGGCCGCCGACGCTTTACTCGCAGCCTGCGCCCGGGTGTCCGACCCGATCACGCACGCTGTCCTGGAGGACCTGAGCGCGCTGTTCCTCCTCCGTCAGGTCAGCGCCCGCAGTGGCCTGCTGCTCGCGGAACAGGCACTCACCGCCGATCAGGTACGTGCCCTCCCGCAGGCCCTGCACACCCTCACGACCCGGCTGGCCCCGCACCTCGGCACCCTGACGGAGGCCTTCGACGTCCCGGAGGAGCACCTGTCGGCACTGCCGATGCTGAGCGGCGTCTGAATCTGTTCGGCCCGCCGGACCCGTCTGTTCCTGAGCTGCGGCGGGGCGATTGTTGGCCTAAAAATGACGTGCTCATGACGCATTACTGATGTGTGCCGGGCGTGTGGGGGATGTACGCCCGGCCGATCGACGAGCCGATCGACGAGCAGGTCGCCCTGTTCGGTCCGGCCGGTCCGGTCAGGCGGCCCGCCGCAACACCCGGTACAGCCCCGCGTACAACCCCGCGCTCACCACGAACCCCACCAGGCACGTGATGTCGCCGAAGGACGGCCACTGTTCCGGCACCCAGCCCACGTACTTCTCCTGGTTCGAGAAGAGCGGCACCGACACCACGATGCCCGCCAACAGAGCAGCGATACCGGGCCAGTTGGTGAAGCCCCGGTCGGACAGCCGCGCGCTCAGCTCCTCCACCGGCGTCCGCGCCCGAAGCCACCGCTCCACCAGCACCACCCCCAGCCACGGCCCCACCCAGTACGCGATCACCAGCAGGAACGCCTCGTACGCCGCCCCCGCGTCCGCCAGCGACGACCAGGCCGCCGCCGTACCCGCGAGCCCGCACAGCACCACGATCGCGCCGCGCCCCAGCCACACGGGCAGCCGGAAGCCGAGGGACGTGACCGACATCGCGGAGGAGTAGACGTTCAGGGCGTTCGCCGAGACCGCGCCCAGGATGATGGCGAGGAGCACCAGGTCGCTCAGCCAGACCGGGAGATGACCCGTGAACGCCGCCGTCGGGGTCGCACCCTCGGGAGCGACGATCGTCGCCGAGGCCGCGCCGATCAACGCCACGACGGAGACGGACACGAACAGGCCGACGGCCGGGTAGAGCGCGGTGCGGAAGCGGTCGGCCGTACGGGGAAGGTAGCGGGAGTAGTCCGAGGCGGCCGGGTTCCAGCCGGCCGTGTACCCCCAGGCCGCGCTGAAGGCGAGCAGCAATCCGCCGATGCCGCCGCCGGAGCCGGGCGCGCCCAGGTCGGCCTCCTTGAACGTCCAGACACCGGCCAGCAGGAACACGATCGCCAGCGCCGGGAACGCGTACTTCTCGAAGGCGTGCACGAAGTTGTGGCCGATGAAGCCGATCACGATCTCCGCCACCACCACGAGCAGCAGGGAGGGGAGCGGACGCAGGTCGGTCAGCGTGTTGAGCGCGAAAGCGGCGCTCACACTGTTGACGGCGAACCAACCGACGCCCGAGACAAGGGCGTTCACACCGGCGGGCAGCAGATTCGCCCGGAACCCGAAGGAGAACCGCCCGATCGCCATCTGCGGTACGCCGAACCGGGGGCCGTCGAGGGAGAGGATCCCGTGCGTCAGCGAACCGAGCGCGGCGCCCAGCAGCAGGGCCGCGGACGCCTGCCAGAAGTCCAGGCCGAAGAAGAGGACCGAGATCACGCCGATGTAGACGGTCGCGAACTCGATGTTCGGGGAGGCCCAGGTCCACAGCAACTGGAGCGGGCCGCCGTGCCGTTCGGCGTCCGGAATGGGTTCCGCGCCCGCGGTCTCCACGGCGATGACCTTGTCGCCGTACTCGGGGGCCGGGGTCACGGGTGCACTGGCTGGAGCAGTCGTCATGCGAGGTAAGTGTCCGGCTCGCACCAGGCCCGGCCCAGGGGCGCATTGTCCGCTTCGGGAGGCTCACCGACGTACAGCTTGTACTACTCCTCCAGCTTGTCCTGCTCCTCTGTACTACTCCTTGGAGTCCTCGCCGCTCTCCCGGCGCTTCAGCTCCTCCTCGCGGCGGCGCAGGTCGGCCTCCCAGTCCCGCAGGTGGGCGTCGTCGTCCTTGACCTCGTCCTCGGGCCGGTCGGCCTTCTCGTCCTTGAGGGACTTCAGGAACTCCGGGTTGTCGTCCGGGGCGATCCACTGGCCGCCCGAGGCGCCCAGCCGCTGGGCGGTGGCACGGTCACGGCCGATGATCAGCCAGGAGATGGAGCCGACCAGCGGGAACAGCAGGATCAGGATGGCCCACACGGGCTTGGGCATGAAGCGGACGTCCTTCTCCTGCGTGGTGACGCAGTCGATGAACGCGTAGATGCTCAGTGCGAGAGGCACCAGGATCAACAGCACCCGCAGCATGTATAGGTCCCCTTGAGTAGCTGTCCGGGCACGTTGACGGTCGCGTCCGGCCCCCGCTGACCAGTCCAGGGTAGTGCGTAACGGATACTGGAACGCATGGCTTACGACGATCTTCGCTCCCTGCTCAGGGCGCTGGAGCGCGAGGGCGACCTCAAGCGCATCAAGGCCGAGGTGGACCCGTACCTGGAGGTCGGGGAGATCGTCGACCGCGTGCAGAAGGCAGGCGGGCCCGCGCTGCTCTTCGAGAACGTGCGCGGGTCGGCGATGCCGCTGGCGATGAACGTGTTCGGCACCGACCGGCGGCTGCTCAAGTCGCTGGGGCTGAAGTCGTACGCGGACATCAGCGACCGGATCGGCGGGCTGCTGAAGCCCGAGCTGCCGCAGGGGTTCGTGGGTGTGCGGGAGGCCTTCGGCAAGCTCGGCGCGATGACGCACGTACCGCCGAAGAAGGTGAAGTCGGACAACGCGCCGGTCCAGGAGGTCGTCCTCAAGGGCGACGAGGTGGACCTCGACCGCCTCCCGGCGCTCTTCACCTGGCCCGAGGACGGCGGCTCCTTCTTCAACCTGGGGCTGACACACACCAAGGACCCGGAGTCCGGCGTACGCAACCTCGGTCTCTACCGCCTCCAGCGGCACGACAAGCGCACGATCGGGATGCACTGGCAGATCCACAAGGACAGCCGGAACCACTACCAGGTGGCGGCCCGCAAGGGTGAGCGGCTGCCGGTCGCCATCGCGTTCGGCTGCCCGCCCGCCGTCACCTACGCGTCCACCGCGCCCCTCCCCGGTGACATCGACGAATACCTGTTCGCCGGGTTCATCGCCGGCAAGCGGATCGAGATGGTCGACTGCCAGACGGTGCCGCTGCAGGTGCCGGCGCAGGCGGAGGTGGTGCTGGAGGGCTGGCTGGAGCCGGGCGAGATGCTGCCCGAGGGGCCCTTCGGCGACCACACGGGCTTCTACACCCCGCAGGAGCCCTTCCCGGCGCTCACCATCGACTGCGTGACGATGCGGCGGCGTCCGCTGCTCCAGTCGATCGTCGTGGGCAGGCCGCCGACGGAGGACGGCCCGCTGGGCCGGGCCACGGAGAGGTTCTTCCTCCCCCTGTTGAAGATCATCGTCCCGGACATCGTGGACTACCACCTCCCCGAGTCGGGCGGCTTCCACAACTGCGCGATCGTCTCGATCGACAAGAAGTACCCCAAACACGCGCAGAAGGTGATGCACGCGGTCTGGGGCGCCCACATGATGTCCCTGACCAAGCTGATCGTGGTCGTCGACTCGGACTGCGACGTCCATGACCTGCACGAAGTCGCCTGGCGCGCCCTCGGCAACACGGACTACGGCCGCGACCTGACCGTCGTCGAAGGACCGGTCGACCACCTCGACCACGCCTCCTACCAGCAGTTCTGGGGCGGCAAGGCGGGCATCGACGCGACCCGCAAGTGGCCCGAGGAGGGGTACACACGGGACGGCGGCTGGCCGGAGATGGTCGTGTCCGACCCGGACACGGCGGCCAAGGTCGACAGACGCTGGAAGGAATACGGTCTGTGAGCTCCGCATCCGCATCCGCCGCACTGCCCCAGCCGGGCCGCACGAAGGCGTTCCTGCGCCTGGTGATGATCGAACACTCGATCTTCGCACTGCCCTTCGCCTACATCGCGGCGCTGACGGCGATGTTCCAGACGGACAGGAACATCCACTGGGGCCGACTGCTCCTGGTCACCGTCTGCATGGTCGGCCTGCGCACCTTCGCGATGGCGGTCAACCGGATCATCGACCGGGAGATCGACGCCCGTAACCCGCGCACGGCCCACCGTGAACTGGTCACGGGCGCGATGTCGGTGAAGCACGCCTGGACCGGTGCCCTGATCGCCGTCGTCGTCTTCCTCGGCTCGGCGGCCCTCCTGAACCCCCTGTGCCTGGCCCTCGCCCCCGTCGCGGTGATCCCGATGGTGGTGTATCCGTACGGCAAACGGTTCACGAACTTCCCCCAGGCCATCCTGGGCCTCGCCCAGGCCATGGGCCCGGTCGGCGGCTGGCTGGCGATCACGGGGGAGTGGTCCTGGGACGCGGTGATCCTGGGGCTGGCGGTCGGCATCTGGATCGGCGGCTTCGACCTGATCTACGCCTGCCAGGACGTCGACACCGACCGCGAGACCGGCGTGCTGTCGGTACCGGCCCGCTTCGGCATCCCGGCGGCGGTGTGGAGCGCCCGGGTCTGCCACGCGCTGACGACCGGCCTGTTCGTCTGGTACGCGCTGGTCACGGACGCGGGGGCGTTCTTCTGGCTGGGGCTGGTGATCGTGGCGGGCGCGTTCGTGTACGAGCACAGGATCGTGCGGCCGCATGACCTGTCGCGGCTGAACCGGGCGTTCTTCTCGGTCAACGGGTTCATCGGCATCGCTCTTTTCGGGTGCGCGCTGCTCGATCTGGTCGTCCGTGGGCTCACCGTCTGACCACCCGATCGAGTGATCGGGTCAGGCCAGCTCATGCCAGGTCATGGCACGGAGGACACCCACGACCGGGCCCTCCACGGCCCCTTCCGGGCCCCGCGGGGTCTGATGCCGAGGCCGTCCAGCGCGTGGCCGCTCACCACGTCGACAACCTCCAGCAGCCACAGCAGCGCCACCCAGCCGAGCATCAGCTTGGCTGCGGCCTTCGCCCCCGGACAGCAGGCCGCCGGACAACTCGCCATCACGCGTGAGCCGGTCACTTTGTGACGGACCAGAACCAGAACCAGCACCGGCCCGGCCCGTTCTCGCCGCGTTCCACTTGCCCCACATGACAGACCGTTCCTGTGGACTGAGCGGGAGTGAGTCCGTTCAGCCGCGCGCCCCGAACGGTCTTGGGCGAGCTGGTCCCCGGCGTACTCGACCCCGGGGAGGTGACACGCATCCTGTGCGTGGTCCGGGCCCGGGAGGCCAGTTCCCTCACGACCTGGCCAAATAGATACGGCCAGAGGCGACGGGGAGGCCCTGAACCATCCACAGGTGGAGCAGGGGCCCCGCACGCTGACGCCGTACCCGGTGTCCCAGGTCGCACGACCACGTTAGCCCGAACGGCCCAGGGCGCCGCAAGCCCCGAAGCCGACGATCACACGATCGAGCTAATTCGACCTCGTGCGCACTCCTTGGCGAGCAGTGGCAACCCCCGCCCGCCCATGACGGGCGAATCAACTCGCCCCCCACAGAGAACGCCCGGGCGGCCTCGCCCGGTTCCCACCTCACGATGCCGGATAAGCTCCGTGTCGTGAACCCACTCAAGCCAGGAGAGACGCCGCGTGCGCCTTGGATCGTGGGGGTGTCCGGCGCCTCCGGCACGCCTTACGCCGCCTCAGTGCTGCGCGCTCTTCTCGACGCGGGCGAGAGCGTCGACCTGGTCGTGTCCCGGGCCTCCCGGCTCACGCTGCTCGACGAGACCGGGATCTCCTTCCGGGACGCCCACTGGCAGGACGACCTGCGGGAATGGCTGTCCCGGGGCGCCGACGGCAAGCCCGACACCTTCGACGTGCACATCAGCGGCGTACGGCACTGGAGTGCCGGGGATCTGGCGGCCGGGCCCTCCTCGGGGTCGTACGCCACCAAGGGGATGCTGATCGTGCCCGCCTCAACGGCCTGCGTGGCCGGGGTCGCGCTCGGGCTGTCGAAGGACCTGTTGCAGCGGGCGGCCAGTGTCACCCTCAAGGAACGGCGCACTCTCGTCGTCGCCGTACGGGAGGCCCCGTTGAACGGGCAGACCCTCCGTCACCTGGTGACCCTGGACGACGCCGGCGCGAGCGTCGTCCCGGCCTCGCCCGCCTTCTACGCCGGTGCCACCCACATCCAGGACCTCGTGGACTTCGTGGCCGGGCGCGTGCTCGACGCGGCGGGCGTCCCGCACGGGCTGTACCGCCGCTGGAAGGGCGAACTCGGCGGCGGGGCCGGGCAGTCCCGTACGTCCCGTGCTGATAACGACTGAGCCGGCGTACGTATCAGCAACTGGCAGTACCACTCATCACCTTCAGGAACCTCAGTACTTGAGTACCTCAGCAGTCTTCAGAAATGTTCAGCATTCTTCAGGACTCTTCATCGGAAGGCTCGATCGCATGGACGCCGTGGACAGGCAGCTCATCCAGGCCCTGAGAGAGAACGGCCGGGCCTCCTACGCCGAGCTGGGGCGCCTCGTCGGTCTGTCGGGACCCAGTGTCACCGACCGCATCAACCGGCTGGAGGCGGCCGGTGTCATCACCGGGTACCGCGCCACCGTCGACTCCGCCTCGCTCGGCCTCGGCGTCATCGCCCTCATCGGTATCTCGCTCTCCGACGCGGCCGACCACGAGGACGTGGCACGCCGTATGCGGGACCTCGGTGAGATCGAGGACTGCTGGTTCATCGCGGGCGACGACTCGTTCATGCTCAAGGTGCGGGCGAGCGACGTCGACGGGCTGGAGAAGACCATCCGGCGGCTCAGCGGGACCGCGGGCGTCTCCAGGACCCGTACGACCATCGTGCTCTCCACGAAGTGGGAGAACAGGGTCGGTGAGCTGCCGGAAGAGCCGTAGGGGTACAGGCACGAAGTGCCTGATGGGGGCCCCTCCCGCCCGAAGGGTGGGGGAGTACGGTTTACGAGGTCCGCAGGAAATCTGTCTGGGAGAGGGATGAGCGAGGGATGAGCATGGACGTCGGGCTCAAGCGCGAGCTGGAGGAGAAGGTCAGGGCCGGTGAGCGGCTGACCCGCGAGGACGGCATCGCGCTGTACGAGTCGGACGACCTGGCCTGGCTCGGCGGGCTGGCGCACGAGGTGCGGACCCGTAAGAACGGTGACGTCGTCCACTTCAACGTCAACCGGCACCTCAACATGACCAACGTGTGCACCGCCTCCTGCGCCTACTGCTCGTTCCAGCGCAAGCCGGGCGAGAAGGACGCGTACACGATGCGCATCGAGGAGGCGGTCAAGCTAGCCAAGGCGATGGAGGGCGAGAACCTCACCGAGCTGCACATCGTCAACGGCCTGCACCCGAGCCTCCCGTGGCGGTACTACCCGCGCTCCCTGCGGGAGTTGAAGGCGGCCCTGCCGAGCGTCTCCCTCAAGGCGTTCACGGCGACGGAGATCCACCACTTCGAGACGATCAGCGGCCTGTCGGCGTCGGAGATCCTCGACGAGCTCATCGACGCGGGTCTTGAGTCGCTGACCGGCGGCGGCGCCGAGATCTTCGACTGGGAGGTCCGCGAGCACATCGTCGACCACCGGACGCACTGGGAGGACTGGTCGCGCATCCACCGCCTCGCGCACGAGAAGGGTCTCAAGACCCCGTCCACGATGCTCTACGGCCACATCGAGGAGCCGCGCCACCGGGTGGACCACGTCCTGCGCCTGCGTGAACTCCAGGACGAGACCGGCGGCTTCCAGGTCTTCATCCCGCTGCGCTACCAGCACGACTTCGTCGACATGAAGGACGGCAAGGTCAGGAACCGCCTCCAGGCGCGCACGCAGATGGCCACCGGCGCGGAGGCTCTCAAGACCTTCGCGGTGTCGAGGCTGCTGTTCGACAACGTCCCGCACGTCAAGGTCTTCTGGGTCATGCACGGCGTCCAGACCGCCCAGCTCGCCCTGCAGCACGGCGCCGACGACATGGACGGCTCGGTCGTCGAGTACAAGATCACCCACGACGCCGACAACTACGGCACCCCCAACAAGCTCACCCGCGAGGACCTGCTCGACCTGATCCGGGACGCCGGCTTCCGTCCGGTGGAGCGCAACACGCGGTACGAGATCATCCGGGAGTACGACGGTCCGGACCCGGCGCGCCGGGATTCGCCGCAGCCGATGCGGGTGTGAGTGCGGGTGCGGGTGTGAACACGAGTGCGGTAATGGGTACTCTTGTTCCGTGACCCTTACCTTCACCCTCGATCCCGCCGTCACCCCCGACCTCCGTGACGGGCTCCTCGACCTGTGGGCGGACGTCTCCAACGCGGGCGGTGCCGTCGGATTCGTCGCCCCTGTGGAGAGGGAGGCGATCCGGCCCGAGCTGGTGAAGTACTTCGCGGCGATGGCGGGCGGCATCACCCGGCTCCTGGTCGGGCACGACGAGGACGGGCGGGTCGCCGCGACCGCCTTCTTCACCTTCAACCCCCGCCGCGTGACGGCGCACTGGGTGTGGCTGTACACGGTGATGGTGCACCCCCGCCACCAGGGCAGGGGCTACGGGCGCGACCTGCTGTCGGCGGCGGCCGACGCGGCCCGCACCTTCGAGGGCACGGAGGCGATCCGCCTCAGCTGCCGCGGCGGCCTCGGCCTGGAGCGTTTCTACGGCTCCTGCGGCTACAAGGAGGTCGGCCGCATACCCGGCGCGATACGGGTCGCGCCCGGCGATGACCGCGACGACGTCATCATGCTGCTGCCCCTGTCGTGAGCCCGTGCACCCCGTACACCCTCGTACACCCCCCTGCAAGATCGGAACCTCGCCGTGCTTCACTGGACGGTGCCCCTTTTTGGAACCGGAAGAGTGGATTGAGATGCTCCGCTACACGCTGATGCGCCTCGGGATCTTGGTGGCCTGCCTGCTGGTCGTCTGGGGCCTCGTCCTCTCCGGTATCGCCCCGCGCGGCCTGGGCAACTCCAACGGCATGTGGATCATCCTGCTCTCCCTGGTGATCTCCGCCCCGATCAGCTTCGTGGCGCTCCGCAAGGAGCGGGACCGCGCGTCGTTGCAGATCGTCGAGAGGGTGGACCGCGTCAAGGCCAACCTGGACGCGAACCGCAGCCAGGAGGACGAGGCCGTCGACGAGGCGGCCCGCGCGCAGGGTCAGCCCTCCTGACCCGGGAGCCCAACTACCCTTGCCCCCATGGGTGCTGTGAAGAACAAGCGGATGCCGCGGGCCGTCCGTGAGCAGCAGATGCTGGACGCCGCCGTACGGACCTTCGGTCAGCGCGGCTACATGGCCGCGTCGATGGACGAGATCGCCGAACTCGCCGGTGTCTCCAAGCCGTTGGTCTATCTGTACCTGAACTCGAAGGAAGACCTCTTCACCGCCTGTATCCGGCGCGAGGCCAGGACGCTCACCGAAGCGGTCCGCGCCGGCGTCGAACCGGCGCTGCCCGCCGACCGCCAGCTCTGGGACGGTCTGCGCGCGTTCTTCACGCACACCGCCCAGCACCCGGACGGCTGGTCGGTGCTGCACCTCCAGGCCCGTACGCACGGCGAGCCGTTCGCGTCCGAGGTCGCCGTGATGCGCGAGGAACTCGTCGCGTTCGTCACCCAGTTGATCGTGGTCGCCGCCCGCGAGGCCCACCGCGACCCCTCACTGCCGGAACGCGAGGTCGCCGGCCTCGCGGTGGCCCTCGTCGGTGCCGCCGAGTCCCTCGCCGCCTGGGCCAACGCCACCCCCGGCATCACCGCGAGGCAGGCGGCGACAACCCTGATGAACTTCGCCTGGGCGGGCCTGGACAACCTGATGGCGGGCAACCCCTGGTCACCTCCGGCGTAGAGGTCTGAAGGGGTGGCCGCAGGCCCCCCTTCAGGGGCGCGGGGAAGTATTGATTTGCGGCTCCGCCGCGATGGGGGAGCGACCAGCCACGACGGCGCGGCACCGAACCGAAAACCCTTACACCCTTCGCACCTCACCCCGCAGATGCACCCGCCCCCCGCCCCGCAGCTCAAAGCTCCCGAAGCCGTCCGCCCCGTACTCCACCGCGCCCGGCAGCAGCACCGGCGCCCTGAAGTCGGTCCGGACCAGGGCCGATTGGGGGGTGCCGTGGGCGGCGAGGCAGCGGGCGGCGGTCCACATGCCGTGGGCTATCGCGCGCCGGAAGCCGAAGAGGCGGGCGGTGAGGGCGTGCAGGTGGATGGGGTTGCGGTCGCCGGAGGCGGCGGCGTACCGCCGGCCGACGTCCTCCCCGAGTCGCCATTCGGCGACCAGTGGCAGCGCCTCGTGTTCGTCGCAGGCGGGCGGCGCACCAGTGGCCTGCGCGCCGGCCACTGGTGCGCAGGCGGCAGGCTGCTCCACACGCCGGTGCCGTGCCAGATAGGTGCTCCGCGACTCCCACACCAGTTCCTCGCCCTCCCGCACCTCCGTCTGCACGGCGGCCTCGGTGCCGCGTCGGTGGGACGTCAACTCCTCGACGTACACGGAGAGTTCGTAGGTGCCGGTGGCGGCGAGCGGGCGCCAGCGGATGATCTCCACCGAGGTGTGGACCAGTCCGAGGAGCGGGAGCGGGAAGTGCCGGTCGGTCATCAGGAGCATGGCCAGGGGGAAGCCGAGGACGTGCGGATAGGTGATGGGGAGACTGTCGTCGCCGACGGGGAATCCGCAGACCCGCTCGTAGGCGGCGAGGCGGGCGAGATCGATGCGTACGCCGGGCAGGACGAGGCGGGTGTCCGGGAGGCCGGCGTCCGGGCGGGGCCTGTTGAGGGCGGCCTTCTTGAAGGGGGACAGGAGGGCGCCCCGGGCCAGCAGGGGGGCGAGGGCAGGTGTCCGGTCGAGGGTGTGAGCAGGCATACGGCTACGCAACTCCCGGCTCGATATGAGGCTGTATGACTCGACGGCTTACTTACTCTGAAGTAAAGTTACCGGAGGTAAGCCCCAATTCCCCCCTGACGGACACGACCCGTCATGTGTGGAGAGGTGTGAAGAAGGCCTAGGAAGGCCCCTGTGGCCGGTGCTAACGTGAAATGCTCATGACGGGGCGAGGTAACCCATCGGCAACCTGTGTGATGCCTGAGCTTGCACACCCCGGCCGCTCCACCACCCCCGAACCCGCACGACCCCCACACGTGCGAGCCGTACGATCCGGTTTCTGAACAGCGGCGCTGCCGAATCCGTACATCTGTGGTGAACCCACCGGAGGTGCACTCCCACCGGAAGGCCGCTGCACGCCACAGGAGCCGCTCGTGTCGTCGTCGTTCCCGTCCTCTCCGTCCTCCCCGGCCTCGAAACAGATCGTGGCCGCGGTGGGCTACGACGGCGAGCCGCTCCTGGTCGAGCCCGAGATCCGGCGGCTGGACGGGGTCGTGCGGGAGGTGGCCGTACCGGCGTTCGTCGCACCCGCGACGTACGGCTCGCTCGCGGACGTCCCCTTCGACAACGCGAACGAGGAGCCCGAGGCGACGGTCCTCAGTCGCCGTGAGCCGGACGGGACCTGGACGGATGTCACAGCGGCCGAGTTCGCCGAGCAGGTCCGCGCGGTGGCCAAGGGGCTGATAGCCGAGGGCCTGATGCCGGGCGACCGGCTGGCCATCATGGCGCGGACGACGTACGAGTGGACGCTCATGGACTTCGCCGCGTGGGCGGCGGGCCTGGTGACCGTACCCATCTATCCGACGTCCTCCGCCTTCCAGACCCGCTGGATCCTCCAGGACTCCGGCGCCGTGGCCCTCGCCGCCGAGACCCTCACGCAGGCCGCCGCCCTCGGCCCGGAACGCGACCGCATCCCCGACCTCAAGCACATGTGGGTCTTCGAGAAGGGGCACCTGGAGCGGCTCGCGGAGCTCGGCAAGGACGTGCCGGACCAGGAGGTCGCCGTACGCCGTGGGGTGTTGGGCCCCGACACCCTCGCCACGCTCATCTACACCTCGGGTACGACCGGCCGACCGAAGGGCTGCGCGCTCACGCACGGCAACTTCTTCGCCGAGGTCGACAACGCCATCGCACTCCTCTACCCCGTCTTCCTGGAGCAGACGAAGGAGGAGGCGTCGGTGCTGCTGTTCCTGCCGTTGTCGCACGTCTTCGGCCGGATGGTGGCCATCGCCTGCATCCGGGCGGGCGTACGGCTGGGCCACGCCCCGAGCCTCAAGTCGGAAGACCTGCTGGGGGACTTGGCGGCGTTCAAGCCGACATGCCTGCTCGCCATCCCCTACATGCTGGAAAAGGTCTTCAACACCGCCCGCGCGAGGGCCGAGACGGGCAAGCGGGTCGCGTCCTTCGACCGTGCGGTGGGCGTGGCCCGCCGCTACAGCGAGGCGGTGGAGGAGCAACGGCACGGCATCGGCAACGGCCCCAGCCGCGCGCTGCGCACCGCGCGCGCCTTCTACGACCCCCTCGTCTACCGCCGTATCCGCAACGCCATGGGCGGCAGGGTCCGTTACATGATCTGCGGCGGCTCACCCCTCGCCCGCCCCCTGGCCGGGTTCTTCGCCGGTGCGGGCATCGAGATCTACGAGGGGTACGGCCTGACCGAGTCGACCGGCGCGGCCACCATCACGCCACCGCTCAGACCCCGTGTGGGCACGGTGGGTTGGCCCCTCCCCGGCACCCGGGTGCGGATCGCCGCCGATGGTGAGGTGCTGCTCGCGGGCGAGCAGATCCTGCGCGGCTACTGGGACCCGGGAGCGGGCGGTGTCGTCCCGGCGGCGCCGGAGGGCTGGCTGGCGACCGGCGACATCGGCTCCCTCGACGAAGAGGGCTATCTGACGATCACCGGCCGCAAGAAGGAGATCCTGATCACGGCCGGCGGCAAGAGTGTGGCCCCGGCGCCCATCGAGAACTGGCTGCGGTCCCACCCCCTGATCTCCCAGGTGATGATCCTGGGCGACGGCCGCCCCTACATCTCGGCCCTGATCACCCTCGACCCCCCGGGTCTCACCCACTGGCGCCAGATGCAGGGCAAGCACCCGGTACCGGCCGAACTCCTCATGGACGACGACGGCTTGAGGGGCGTCATCCAACGGGCGGTGGGGGAGGCCAACAAACTCGTCTCCCGCCCGGAGACGATCCGCCGGTTCACCATCCTCCCCGTCGACTTCACGGAGGAGGCCGGTCATCTGACCCCGTCGATGAAGCTGCGACGGTTCGAGATCATGCGGGACTTCGCGGACGAGGTGGAGGGGTTGTACGAGAAGTAGGCCGGGCCCTTCAAGGGCTGCCTTGTTTTGTGAAGGGGAGTGCGGAAACGAGCCCCGGCAGGGGCAGGGGCAGGGGCAGGCGCAGGCGCAGGGGTGCGGGGGCTGTGTCGACTTGCGGCTCCGCCGCAGGGCGCCCCCACTGCCCCACCACTCCGCAGCCGACGTACGACCGGCCTACCCTCGGCAACTGTCGGCGACGGTGTCCGCGAACACCCGCGCGATCGGGCTGAGCGCATCCCACCGCCGCACAGCCCACCCCACCGCCAACGGCCGGAGCGCGGGCAACGGAATGAGCCGAACCGGCCCGTCCGTACCCGGCACGACCAGGTCGGGGACGGCGGGGACAATGGCGCACCCCAGGCCCAGTTCGGCGAGGAGCAGTGCCGTGTCCCAGTCGGCGACACTCGTGTCGAACACCGGCCGCACCCCCACCTCCGCGAATGCGGCATCCAGGCGCGCGGCGGACGTGGAGTTGGGCGGCAGCCGAATCAACCGCAGGTCACGCAGATCACCGACCTCGGCATGGTCCCGCCCCGCGAGAGCCTCACCCGCCCCCACGGCGAGCACCCACGGCAACTCCATCACCACCCGCTGCTCGATCCCCCGCACCGGCCCCCCGATGGTGATCCACGCAAGATCCAGCTCACTGTCGGCCAGCGCGGCGAAACACCCCCGGCTGGAGTTCTCCGTACGGAACTCCAGGCTCACCTTGGGGTGTTGACGCCGGAAGGTGACAACCGCCTCCGCCATGAAGTGCCGTACGGTCGTGGCGCCGGTGGCAACCCGCACCGACCCGCTCTCCCCGTCGACGAGATCCTTGAGCTGCCGCAGCGCGAGCTCCAGCCCGGCGATGCCTTCCGAGGCGGCGGTCTGTAACACCCGCCCGGCCTCCGTCGGCACAACTCCCCGCGCGTGCCGCTCCAGTAGCGCGACGCCAGTCTCCCGCTCCAGCCGCTTCACATGCTGGCTGACGGCCGACTGCGTACACGCGAGGTCACGGGCCACCGCGCTCAGGCTGCCCGCCCGGCACACGGCGACGAAGACGCGCAGATCATCCAGGGTCACAACACCCAAGTTATCACTTGGAGCTGGTGACAAAACCTTAGGATTGACTGGCTACGGGCGAGTACGTCACGATCAGCACAGGGCCCAGGCGGCAACCCGTCCCGCGCCCCCGCCGGGGTCCGGACCACAGGGCGGGGAGCGGGCGGGTGCCGACCTTTCGCGCACCGAGAGGACGCCACCCCATGTCCGCTTCCCCTCACTCTCCGCCTCCCCCATCTCCTCCCCTCACCCTCGCTACTTCCGCCGCCGCCCAAGCCGTGGGATTCCTGAGGCAGTTGGGCGCCGAGCAGATAGGGCACCCAGGCGGCACCCTGCTCGCCCACCTCTGCCGGGTCTACCGTCTGCTCGCCGCCTGGGACGCCCGGCCGGCCCTCCGCCTGGCGGGCCTCTGCCACGCCGCCTACGGCAGTGACGGCTTCCCCACCGCCCTGCTCTCCCTCGACCGTCGCGCCGAGCTGGCCAGGGTGATCGGCCCGGAGGCGGAGGAGATCGTCCACGACTACGCCGCCATGAACCGCAAGGCCACCCACCCGGGCCTGGCCGCGCCGGACGCGCCGTTCCACGACCGCTTCACCGGCCGTACGCGGACGACGGTCCGGAGCCGACGCGAGGACCTCGCCGAGCTGACGGCCGCGAACGAGCTGGACCTGGCCCGAGTGAACCCGGTGTTCCGCGAACAGTGGGGTCCGGACCTGCTCGCCCTCTTCACCGGCTTCCGGCCCCTGCTGAGCGCACGCGCGTGGGAGGAGGTAGGGGCGACGCTGGGCCGCTGACGTCGCCGGTTGCCGTCGTCAGCTGTTCGAGCTCAAACGAGCGGCGGGCATTCCGTGGACCTGGAGCGGAGTACGGTGGCGGTACCGAGCGCACTTCGCACGCCGTCATCCAGTTCGGCGTCGCCCTCGGGGAACGGCAATGCCGGGACGCATCGCGTCCGGTCGGAAATGAGCCGCCCCACATGAGCCTGATGACTCTCGGAGTACTCGCCTCCTCGCACAAGGAGAACGAGTTCCGCCTACCGCTGCACCCCCGCCACCTCGACCGAATCGCACCCGACTTGCGCGACAAGATTTTCCTCGAACAGGGATACGGCCGACGGTTCGGCGTCGCGGACGATGCGCTGCGCCCCCTGGTGGCGGGCCTGCGCTCCCGCGAGCAGCTCATCGCCGAGTGCGACGTCATGCTGCTGCCCAAGCCGATGCACGAGGACGTCTCCGAGCTGCGCGAGGGCCAGGTCCTGTGGGGCTGGCCGCACTGTGTGCAGGACGAGAAGATGACCCAGATCGGCATCGACCGACGGCTGACCCTGATCGCCTGGGAAGCCATGAACCACTGGACCTCCGCGGGCGCCTTCAGCGTCCATGTGTTCCACAAGAACAACGAGCTGGCCGGCTACTGCTCGGTGCTGCACGCCCTCCAGCTCGGCGGGCTGACCGGCCACTACGGCCGCCGCCTGCGCGCGGTGGTCATCAGCTTCGGCGCCACGGCGCGCGGAGCGGTCACGGGCCTGGGCGCCATGGGGGTCACCGACGTCACCGTGCTCACCCAGCGAGCCGCCGCGGCCGTGGCCTCGCCGATGCCCTCGGTCGTGATGGCCCACTTCGAGGAGCAGGAGGACGATCCGTCGAAGCTGCGGGCCGTCACCGCGGCCGGTTCCATGCCGCTGGCGGAGTATCTGGCCGGGTTCGACATCATCGTCAACTGCATCCTGCAGGACACCGACGCACCGCTCATGTTCGTCAACGACGAGGAACTCGCCCTGTTCCGGCCGGGCACCTCCTTCGTCGACGTCTCCTGCGACGAGGGCATGGGCTTCTCCTGGGCCCGCCCGACCACCTTCGGCGAGCCCATGCTCACGGTGGGACCGGGATGCCACTACTACGGGGTCGACCACAGCCCGTCCCACCTCTGGAACTCCGCCACCTGGGAAATCAGCGAGGCGCTCCTGCCGTACCTGCGCAAGGTCATGAGCGGCCCGGCGGCATGGGACGCCGACGTGACGGTCAGCAAGGCCATCGAGATCCGGGACGGCATCGTCCAGAACCCGAAGATCCTCAGCTTCCAGCACCGGTCGGCGGCCTATCCCCATGCACCTGCGCTGAGCTCGGCAGCCTCAGCCTCCTAGCGGGCATTGGCTTACGGGGTTGTCACTGCCCGGCGGAGATCGACCAACGCACCTCGGAGGTGCCGGTGACGTGGACGTACGCGTCCGGGGCTGTGACGCTGACCTCGGTCTCGTTGTAGGTGGTGGCGACCTCGCCGTCCGCGCACTCCTCGACGGAGGTCATACCGAGCGCGGGGACCTCGACCTTCACCGTGCCCTTGCCCTCGCAGTTCAGGGCGATCCCGAGCCTCCCCTTGTGGAGCCCGCCCTTGAAGGGGATGACACGACCGAACCGCCCGTTGGCGAAAGAGGCGATGGTCTTTCGGTCGATCTTCGGAGCCTTGGTGACGGTGTCGGCGTAGGGGTCTTCAACGGCGTCGGCGGCGGGCTCGGCGGAGGCGGTGGGCGTGGGTGTGGCAGGGGCCGACTTCTTGGCCGAGGTCGTCGGCCCGTCGTCGCCGCTGGTGCAGGCGGTGCCGGTCAGCAGTACCGCCGCGCAGATCGCTGCCGCTGTGGCGGCGCGGGTGGTCATGGTCATGCCCTGATCATCACCGCGCGGTGTCCCGGTAGGTCCACCTCGGCCGCGTACGCAGCACAGCTGTTACAGCTGTTACACAGACACCTGGCGGAGGAAGCCGGACCAGGTGGCCTCCTCCGCGCCGAAGTCGGCAGGTGCGGAGGAGGCCACGGTCGGGCGGAGGAGGTCCGCCCGTGGGGGTCAGAACGTGCAGTCCGGTACGCCGGCGATCTTCTCGCCGCCCCGGATGTACAGGTTGCTCACCCAGGCGACATCGCTGCCGCCGAATTCCATGACCGCCGTCCACCAGCTGTTGGCGCCGACCGCCGGGTCGTTGACGAACTGACCCTGTTTCTGGCACACGGCGTCCATGAAGTACTGCGAACGCACCGCCAAGCGCGGTGAGGCCGAAGTGGGCTGGCTGCGGAGGTTGACGTCGGTGGCCCAGATGTAGATGTCGGTGAGGTCCGGGTCGCCGTCGTTCGCCGCGCTCACCGCGGTCGAGGCGTTCAGCGCCGAGGCCCGTGTGTCCGGAGCCGCCTCGGCGGAGGTCGCGAGCGCGCCGACCGCGAGCGCGGTCACGGCTATCGCGGTGGCGGAACGGCGGAGCATCTTGTTCATGGGTGTCCCCCTTGTGGTTGGTCCTGCAGTTGGTCCTGTGCCGACCTGCACCTGGAGCTGAGCCGAGTGGTCCGGCGCCCGCGTTCCGACCCCGACGGTCGTGTCGCGATGTGCGGCTGGGCCGACAGTCCCGGCCGGGTGGTGGGTGGCGGGTGGTCAGCCTCCGGACCAGACACAGTGGTCGGGTACGCCGTCGATCCAGTTGCTGGCATTGTCGATGTAGTAGCTGGCCATGACGCCGTACTCGCTCCAGCCGGGCACCTCGACCACCACCCAGTACGGGTTCCCGCCCACCGGCTGGCCAAGGATCTGGCAGCGCACGCGGACCTGGGTGGGTGCGCTTACCTGGCCGAGTACGCCGGGGCAGTTGGCCGGGCCCGGGTAGTCCCAGCAGCCGCTGGGGTAGACCTCTCGGACATTGACGCCGGTCGCCCACAGTCCGTAGTAGCCGATCCCGTGTCCGTCGGCCGCGGCGTTGGGAGCCGAGGTTCCCACGAGGGCCAGGGCTCCGGCGGCGGCGAGTAGCGCGGTTCTTTTACGCATGCCTGTCGTCCTCCTCCTCGCTTGTGCGGATGACTTACGGTCAGCAGACCGCTGATGCGGGCAGGTCGCCGTACTCGTTGCCCTTGAGATAGAGGGCGCTCACATAGCCCTCGACGAGCTTCACCCAGACGTTGTTGCTGTAGCCGTTGTCGGTGATGGTCTCGCCCGTGGTCCAGCAGTAGGCGCCGCGCGGCTCGTTCGCGGGAGCGGTGCCGACGATCCCCTCCGAACGCCACGGGCCGCTGCGGATGTTGACGGTCTCGTACGGGACGACCGCGTACGGCGCCGCCATGATGCGGGCGGTTCCCTGCGTGGTGGCCGTGTCCGCTGCGGCCGTGCCGACGGCGAGCGGGCCGAGCAGGGCCAGCACACCAGCACCGACGAGCGCGCCCCGGGCAATGGTTCGTGTGAGCATTCCTGTGTTCCCCTGTGACGACGGAATGATGAACTGCGCGGCATCTGGCCGACGTTCAGCACTCTAGGAACCCAACCGGCTGCCCGGTCCCTGACAAATGTCAGGGAGTCGGGCCGGTCGCGGTGGTAGCAGAGGAACTCCAGGTCCGAAGGCGTACCAGGTTTTGCCTGGGCGCGATGCTTGCATGGTTCTTGACTTCACAAGACCCAAGTACGACATTCCCGCCCCATGAACCCAGAAGCGGACCCCGCGAGACGTACCGACCGAAGCGGCCGAAGCGGCCGTACCGGCCGAAGTGACCGTACCGAACCTTCCGGACGTGACGAACTCCCTTCCAGGCGAGGCGTGTTGGCCGGCGCCGCTGCGGCGGGTGTTGCGGTCGGGGTGGGAGTCGCGGCAGGGCAGGGGACGGCCCAGGCCGCAGCCCCGCCCCTCCTCGGGACGTACGACGTCGTGGTCGTCGGAGCGGGCGCCGCCGGGATGACCGCCGCGCTGACGGCCGCGAAGCAGGGGCTGACCTGTGTCGTTGTCGAGAAGGCGCCCACTTTTGGTGGTTCCGCGGCTCGTTCCGGCGCCGGGATCTGGATTCCGAACAACTCCGTGATCCTGGCGGCCGGGGTGCCGGACACCTCGGCCAAGGCCGCCACCTACCTCGCGGCGGTCGTCGGCCCGGACGTCCCCGCCGCCCGCCAACAGGCCTTCCTCGCCCACGGACCCGCCATGCTCTCCTTCGTCATGGCGAACAGCCCCCTCCGCTTCCGATGGATGGATGGATACAGCGACTACTACCCGGAGTTGGCCGGTGGGCTCCCGGGCGGCCGTTCCATAGAGCCCGATCAGCTCGACGGGAACGTCCTGGGCGCCGAACTCGCCCACCTCAACCCGCCCTACCTCGCTGTCCCGTCCGGCATGGTCGTCTTCAGCGCCGACTACAAGTGGCTCGCCCTCGCCGCCGTGAACGCGAAGGGCGCCGCTGTCGCCGTCGAGTGCCTGGCGCGCGGCACGAAGGCCGCTCTCAAGGGTCAGACCCCGCTCACCATGGGCCAGGCACTCGCGGGCGGACTGCGCGCAGGGCTGGCGTCGGCGGGGGTGCCGGTCTGGCTCAACACCCCACTCACCGACCTCTATTCGGAGTCCGGAGCGGTCACCGGCGCCGTCGTCACCCGGGGCGGCACCGCCGGTCTTCTCCGTGCCCGACGCGGCGTGATCGTCGGCTCGGGCGGCTTCGAGCACAACGCGGCGATGCGCGCCCAGTACCAGCAGCAGCCCATCGGTACGGAGTGGACGGTCGGCGCGAAGGAGAACACCGGGGACGGAATCCGCGCGGGTGAGCGCGCCGGCGGTTCCCTCGCCCTGATGGAGGACGCCTGGTGGGGTCCGGCGATCCCGCTCCCCGGCGAGCCGTACTTCTGCCTCGCCGAACGCACCCTCCCCGGCGGCCTGTTGGTCAACGCGGCAGGCTCCCGCTTCGTCAACGAGGCCGGTCCCTACAGCGACGTCGTCCACACCATGTACGAGCGCGACGGCGCCGACCCGGACATCCCGGCCTGGCTGATCGTCGACCAGAACTACCGCAACCGCTACCTCTTCAAGGACGTCACGCCGACCTTCGTACTCCCGGCCGACTGGTACAACTCCGGTGCCGCGTACAAGGCGTGGAGCCTCGACGCCCTGGCGGCCTCCATCGGCGTCCCGTCCGCCGCCCTCCGCACCACGGTCAGCCGCTTCAACTCCCTTGCCCTGAACGGCGACGACACCGACTTCGGGCGCGGCGACAGCGCGTACGACCACTACTACACCGACCCGGCCGTCCTCCCGAACTCCTGCCTGGCACCCCTGTGGCTGCCCCCGTACTACGCCTTCCGGATCGTCCCCGGCGACCTCGGAACCAAGGGCGGCCTACGAACCGACGCCAAGGCACGGGTACTGCGCGCCGACGGCACGGCGATCCCCGGCCTGTACGCCGCCGGCAACGCCAGCGCCGCCGTCATGGGCCACAGCTACGCGGGCGCGGGCTCGACGATCGGCCCGGCGATGACGTTCGGATACGTGGCGGCACTGGCAGCGGCGGGGGTGCTCTGACCGCCGGGGGACCGCCGGGGCCCGCAGCCGGG
This sequence comes from Streptomyces sp. SID12501, assembly GCF_010550245.1. Classification (GTDB taxonomy): domain Bacteria; phylum Actinomycetota; class Actinomycetes; order Streptomycetales; family Streptomycetaceae; genus Streptomyces. Next base: position 123,373 of record NZ_JAAGLU010000007.1, on the reverse strand, counting down.
CGATATACCTGTGCGTTCTGCATGAACATGCCTTAGTGTCACGCTGATTGCTGGGGAGGCAACAGGTGCGCGTGAGGCACGGGGGGCGGTTCGCCGCGTCAAGAAGGACGACGACGGTCGCGGTGGTCGGCATGGCGGTACTGGGCATGGCGCTCGTCACGGGATGCGGGCAGCGGTACGGGGATCCGAAGCCGTACGACACCCTGGCACAGGTGCCGGAGAAGCTCGCGGTGAGCGGCACGACCGTCATGGTCGGCGACCCGACCGCCGAGGTGACCGTGCACCTGTACGAGGACATGCGCTGCCCGGTCTGCGAGGAGTTCGAGACGACCGGCGGCGGCCCGGAACTCCAGAACGCCGTGCTGCGGCGGGAGGTCAAGGCCGAGTACACCCTGGCCTCCTTCCTCGACGACAGGCTCGGCGGGAGCGGCTCGAAGAAGGCGGCCAACGCGCTCAGGGCCGCACTGGACACCGGCAGGTTCGCCGAGTACCACGAGGTGCTGTACGCCAACCAGCCCGAGGAGGAGGTCGACGGCTTCACCGACGCCCGCCTCCTCCAACTGGCCGAGCAGGTCGACGGATTGCGCACCCCCGCGTTCGAATCGGCGGTGAGGACGATGAAGTACCGCTCCTTCGTCACCGCTTCCGAGCACGCCTACGAGACTGTCGGCACGGAGCCCGGAAAGGGCCCGGGCACACCGACCGCCGTGATCGACGACGTCCGTGTCCCTGACGAGATAAGCGGGGCGTTGTACGACCCGACCGCCTTCGGGAAGCTGTTGCAGCTGATCCAGGACAACCCGGGAGAGTGGCAGGAGTACAAGGACTACCAGCCACTTCCGGACCCCGAGGACTACGGATACTGAGCCAGAACCTCCTAAGTCCCTCAGCCCACCTCAGCCCCCTCAGCCCCTCACGGCTTGCGGGCCATCAGGAACGCCTGCTCGGACGACTCCCCGGCCTGCTCGTCCGCCGCTCGTACGGTCTGGGACGCGAGCGTGAATCCGGCCTCCGTCAGCAGCCCGGCGATCCGGTCGGGTCGGCGCCGCAGGAAGTCCATGGACACGGGGAGCCCGAAGGGCTGGTCGATGTGCTTGGGCTCGTCCCCCACCTGGAAGCCGAGCAGCAGATGCCCGCCCGGTGCCAGTACGCGACGGAACTCCGCGAAGAGGGCGGGCAGTTGGTCGGCAGGGGTGTGGACGGTCGAGTACCAGGCCACGACTCCGGCGAGCGTCCCGTCGGCGAGGTCCAGCTCCAGCATCGAGCCCTGCTCGAAGCGCAGCCCCGGATGCTCCCGCCGGGCCACCGCGAGCATCGACGCCGACACGTCCAGCCCGAACACCGACAGCCCGAGCGAGTCGAGGAACCCGGTGACCCACCCCGGTCCGCACCCGAGATCGGCGACCTGGCCGCTGCCGCCCCCTGAACCCCGTACGAACTCGGCATAGGCGGCGAGCACGGCCCGCTCCAACGGCTGGGCGGCGTGCCCGGAACGGAAGCGGTTGAAGTAGTCCTCGGCGATGGCGTCGTAGAAGACGCGGGTCGCGGCGACGAAGTCGGGGTTGGTGTCGGTGTCGGTGTCGGTGTCGGTGGTCATGGAGGAGACGCTAGCGGGGCCCACTGACAACGCGGCCGGCCGCGGCCGGAAAAGGCAGGAGCTCCGATGCCGTCGTGACGGCTCGGAGCTCCTTGGGGTACTGCACACGTTCCGGATCAGAGCGTTCGGCTCAGCTGAGCCGAAGACTTAGATCGGGCTGACGTTCTCCGCCTGCGGGCCCTTCGGGCCCTGCGTGACGTCGAAGGAAACCGCCTGGTTCTCCTCGAGAGAGCGGAATCCGCTCGCGTTGATCGCGGAGTAGTGGACGAAGACGTCCGGGCCGCCACCTTCTTGGGCAATGAAACCAAAGCCCTTTTCGGCGTTGAACCACTTCACGGTTCCGGTAGCCATAAGCCCTCCCTGGGCCCAAAGGGTTGCCCTGCTCCAGAACCTGCAAGGTGTAAACAAAAACTTGTAAACAACTGCATTCTTCTGAATACGACGAGAGCCCGCGGTCAGATGCTCCGCAGGCTCTGTACTGCAAGGGAAACCAAACTGCAACTTGCGGCGAGCCTAGCATGCAGCTACCTGAAAGCAATAGAGGTCAAGATCACGCCACCCGGACGTTTGAGGGGCGGCGCGCGGCCTTGACAACCCCCGGGAGGGTGCACCGTACCGAACGCCCGTTAGCCTCGCGATGTGGACAATTCTCGCACCCGGCCGCGCGTCGGCCACATCCAGTTCCTGAACTGCCTGCCTCTGTACTGGGGGCTCGCGAGAACAGGCACGCTCCTCGACTTCGAGCTGACCAAGGACACCCCTGAGAAGCTCAGCGAGAAGCTGGTGCGCGGGGATCTCGACATCGGGCCCATCACGCTCGTCGAGTTCCTCCGTAACGCCGAAGACCTGGTCGCCTTCCCGGACATTGCCGTCGGCTGTGACGGCCCGGTGATGTCGTGCGTACTCGTCTCCCAGGTCCCATTGGACCGCCTGGACGGCGCACGGGTCGCACTCGGCTCGACCTCCCGCACCTCCGTGCGCCTGGCGCAACTGCTCCTGGCCGAGCGCTATGGCGTACAGCCCGACTACTACACGTGTCCGCCCGATCTCAGCCTGATGATGCAGGAGGCGGACGCGGCGGTGCTGATCGGGGACGCCGCCCTGCGCGCCAACCTCCTGGACGGTCCGCGCTACGGCCTTGAGGTGCACGACCTGGGCACGCTGTGGAAGGAGTGGACGGGGCTGCCGTTCGTCTTCGCGGTGTGGGCGGCCCGGAAGGACTACCTGGAGCGCGAACCGGTCCTGACCCGCAAGGTCCATGAGGCGTTCCTCGCCTCCCGCGACCTCTCCCTGGAGGAGGTCGGCAAGGTCGCCGAACAGGCGGCCCGCTGGGAGGAGTTCGACGCGCAGGTCCTGGAGCGCTACTTCACGACCCTCGACTTCCGCTTCGGCGGGCCGCAGCTGGCGGCCGTGCGGGAGTTCGCCCGCCGGGTGGGCCCCACGACAGGCTTCCCCGCAGACGTGGAGGTCGACCTCCTGGAGCCGTAGGCTGCTGATCGCGCACGGGACCAGCGCGCGCAGTACGGGCGCATGCGGGCGTATGAGGTCGTGTGCGGTGTGTGTACGGGGGAGAGGTGGGGGTCATGCAGCCGCTGGACGTCGGTGACTCGGCCGTCGTGGGGCCCTACCGGCTGCTCGGGCGGCTCGGCGCGGGCGGGATGGGCCGGGTCTACCTGGGGCGCAGCGCCGGCGGCCGTACCGTCGCCGTCAAGATCGTGCACCCGCACTTCGCGCTCGACGAGGAGTTCCGGGCCCGGTTCCGGCGCGAGGTCGAGGCCGCCCGGCGGGTCGGCGGTGCCTGGACGGCCCCCGTCCTGGACGCGGACCCCGACGCCCCGGTGCCGTGGGTCGCGACGGCGTACGCGGCCGGCCCTTCCCTCACGGCGGCGATCACGGGCGCCGGCCCTCTGCCCCTGGATTCCGTACGGGCACTGGGCGCCGGCCTCGCCGAGGCGCTGACCGCCGTACACGCCCTGAACCTCGTCCACCGGGACGTGAAACCCTCGAACGTCCTCCTCACCCTCGACGGCCCTCTTCTCATCGACTTCGGCATCGCACGGGCCACGGACGGCACGGCGTCCCTGACGTCGACGGGTGTCTCGGTCGGCTCGCCCGGCTACATGTCACCGGAACAGATCCTCGGCAAGCCGATCACGGGAGCGGCGGACGTCTTCTCCCTGGGCGCGGTACTGGCGTACGCGGCGACCGGCAGATCCCCCTTCCCCGGTGACTCCTCGGCGGCCCTGCTCTACAAGGTCGTCCACGAGGAACCCCAACTCGACGGACTCGAGGGTGAGTTGCGGGAGGTGGTCGAAGAGTGCCTGACGAAGGACCCGGCAGCGCGACCGGCCCCCGGCGAGGTGGCCCGGCGGCTCGCTCCGGAGGGCGCGGCGCGGCTGGTGGCGGGCGGGTGGCTGCCGGGAGCGCTGGTGGAGCGGGTCAGCCGCAGCGCGGTGGCGTTGCTGAACCTGGAGGTGGCGGGGGCTGAGGCGGAGGTCAAGGAAGGTGCGCTGTCCGGGCCGGCGGGTGGGGCGGGGGAGTTCGGGCCGCCGCCGGTGATGCCGGGTCCGGTGCTTCCGGCGCTGCCGGGGCCTCGGGACGCGGAGCCGGAGCCGGCTGATCGGACGCCCGGCAAGGTCTCCGTGAGCGTCGCGGCGACCTCGGCACCCGTCGCCGGCGGGCGCGGACGGAAGCTGAGCTGCACGGTGGCCCTCGCGGTGGCGGGCGCGATGGCCGCGGTGACGGTGGGCTCGGTGTACGTGTTCGACCTGCTGCCGGGCGGGAGCGATGACAACGGCACCGCTCAGAGCAGCAGCTCCGACACGGCCAAGTCCCCGGTGCCGAGCGACGACTCGGGCCAGGCCGAGGAGAGCCAGGCACCGAGCACCTCGTCGGGGGGCGTGGTCACCGGGCCTACGGCGATCCCCGCGTCCTACGTCGGCACCTGGGAGGGGCCGGCTGTCGCCCTCGACGGTGCGTTGCCGATGGGGACGTTCCGGGTGACGGTCCAACAGGCCGCCGTGGGCGAGAAGTTGGGCACCTTCCGGCAGACCGACCAGATCGGCGGCATCTGCGACGACGATCTGTACCTGAAGCAGGTCACGAAGACGCAGCTCGTCGTCACGTCGATCGCCGACAAGTCGAACAGGAACGTGTGCACCACGGGGTCGCACAGGGTGCTCCTCACACCGGTCGGTGACGACCTGAAGTACGAGACGGACAACCCGGAGGCGGGGGATCCGGTGGCTCGGATGTCGCGGGTGGGGTAGGGGAGTTGGGCGAGTTCTCCCGCTCACCCGCCCACCCGTCTCGGCCCGGGCATTTCAGCCCGTCCGGCGTTTGAGGACGAGGCCCGTTCAGGGCCGACAGCGGGGGTCTGGGGGCGCAGCCCCCAGGAACAGGATGGGACGGGTAGGGGCGGCGGGGGCGAAGACAAGCCGCCCCTACCCTCACTCACCCCGGGATGACGACCGTACGCAACTCCCCATCCCCCAAATGCAACATCCCCTTGCCAGGCGTCACCTGCCCACCCACCATGCTCCGGCTGATCCGCGCCCCGATCAGATCCCCGCTCGAAGACTCCTGCGGGGACAGCAGAATCCCCCGCCGCCCCTTCTTCGCATCGACCTGCCACCCACTGAACCCACTGCAGACATCCTCCTCGTCACCGGCGATGACCAGCCCGAGCCCCCGCTCCGCACCCCGCGAGACGATCTTCTTCATCTGGCTCGCTGCGTCGCAGTCCTCCAGGATCTCCCCGTCGTCGACGAGGACCACGATCGGCTCCTCGACCGACGCCTGGTCGATGAGCTCCTCGAAGTCGTCCTCGTCGATGTCGTCGCCGGTGTACATCTTCAACACCCCGTCCGCACCGTCGAGTTGCCGCAGCGGCGACTGACGCGGCGCCGCGATGACCAGACGTACGCCCTGGGACAGATACGACTGCGCGAAGTTCATCAGCACCGTCGAACGGCCCGACTTGGCCGGCCCGGCGATGACGAACGTCGGCACACCGGTCGCGAGGTCGGGGCCGAAGCCGGTGATGTCGTCGCCGCCGATGCCCACGAGCCCCCAGAGACGGGAGCCGGAGGTCTCCGGGTCGCGCATGCCCCACGCGTCCGCGAACGAGATCCGCGAAGGCAGGCTGTCGACGCGGAACGGGCGCCGGGAGCGCGGCACTTGGGCGTCCCGGGCCGCAGCCGCCTCCCCGATCGCGGTGATCGCGGCGGCCTGGCCCTGACCGGTCGTGTCCTCCGACAGCAGCGCGAACTGGGTCTCGATACCGGACTCGTTCTTGTAGCCGCGCCCCGGTGGAATCTCCTCCGGGACCTTGCGGTGCGGGATACCGAGCGTCGAGAAGTCGCTGCGGTCTGCGAGCCGCAGCCCGTACTTCTCCTCGGTGAGCGTGGCGATCCGGCCGACCAGCAGCGTCCGGTCACCGGTCAGGACAAGATGAACACCGACGCTCGCACCCTCGCGCATCATCGTCGTCAACTCGTCGGTGAGCGAGCCGTGGTCGACCTCGCCGAGGGTGGGCACCCAGCCCTCCCAGCGGTCCAGCAGTACGACGATGTGCGCCAGCCGCTCGTCCGCCTCGGACGCGGCCCGCTGCTCACCGATGTCCGCGAACCCCTTCTCCGCCAACAGGTCCTGGCGGCGCGACATCTCACCCTTCAGCCGATTGACGAGCCGGATCACGCGCTCGGTCTGGTTACGGCTGACGACAGCCCCGCAGTGCGGCAGCCGACTCAGGGCGTTGAGCGCGCCGTTGCCGCAGTCGATGCCGTACAGGTGGACGTCGGCGGTGGAGTGGGTGCGGGCCAGCGAGGCGGCGATCGTACGCAGGATCTGTGAGCGGCCACTGCGCGGGGCGCCGCCGATCATCAGATGTCCGAAGGTGGCGAAGTCGACGACGACCGGGCGACGAGCCTGGGCGGCCGGCAGGTCCTCGATGCCGTACGGGACGGGCGCCAGCTTGCCCGTGCCATGGTCGGCGAAGGCGGGCACCTCGATCTCGTCGAGCAGCAGCGTCTCGGAGAGCGCGGGCAGCCAGGGGCTGTGCTGGGGCGGGATACCGAGCGACCGGTTGGCGTCACGCACGGCGTCGACGAGCACCTTGAGGTCGGTGATCTCCTCGTCCTCCCGCGCCTCGACCTTGGGCTTCTTCAGCGCGGCCCGGCCCAGGTCCTCCCAGGCCAGCGCACCCGACCAGGGCATGAGTACCGCCGGGTCCGCCGCTCCGGGCCGGCGTCCACCGACCCGTCCGGACTGGAAGGGGACGAGGGAGGCGTGGCCGAGTCGTACGTAGGCCCGCCCAGGGGTGTTCTTGGAGATGTGCCCGGCCTCCGGCGAGTCGATGACGTCGCTGGACTCGCCGCCGTCCGTCACGCGCAGGGCGATACGGAGGTTGGTGTTGGCGCGGATCTCCGGGGACACGACACCCGACGGCCGCTGTGTCGCGAGCAGCAGATGGATACCGAGGGAACGGCCTCGCTGGGCGATGTTGACGAGACCCGTGACGAAGTCCGGCAGGTCGCGCACCATCGACGCGAACTCGTCGATGACGATGAGGAGTCGGGGGACGGGAGGATGCGAGGGGTCCCTGCGCACGAGGTCCTGGTAGTCCTCGATGTCCTTGGCGTCGGCGGCGGCCAGGATGTGTTCCCGGCGGTGCAGCTCGGCGCCGAGCGATTCGAGGGCGCGCTCCACGAGGTGGGCGTCGAGGTCGGTCACCATGCCGACGGTGTGCGGGAGATGCACACAGTCCTTGAACGCGGCGCCACCCTTGTAGTCGACGAGCACGAACGTCATGTTCTCGGGGGTGTTGGCGACGGCGAGCGCGGCCACGATGGTCTGCAGCAGCTCCGACTTGCCCGAACCGGTCGTACCGGCGATGAGCCCGTGCGGCCCGTCCTTGCGGATGTCGATGCCGAACGCGCCGTCGTACGACTCACCGATGACCGCCATCGTCGACTGCCCGCCCATCCGCCAGCGCGCGGTGATCGCGTCGGGCGTCGGCGGCTCCAGCTGGAGCACGTCGAGCAGTCGGCTGGAGCCGGGCAGTGCCGAGTCCTCGGTCTCGCCGCTGATGTCGCGCAGGGCGGACAGGGACCGGGCGAGGCGCAGACACCAGGCGGCGGAGACGAAGTCGGGGCGTACGTCACGCACGCGTTCCGCGCTCTCCTCCTCGACGCGCAGCCGCAGCTTGTCGGCCTGGGCGCGCTGATCGGGTTCGCTGTCGGCGGCATGCCAGGCGTGGAAGGAGGGAAAGGACGGGAACCCGCCCGCGACCTGCGGCTGAGGCTGACCCTGGTTGGCTGCGTACGCCGGGTCGGCGTGCTCCTCGGCCTTGGGTTCGGCGACGACGAAGGCCTGGCACTCACCGGGCAGGAACCGCTCCTCGGCGTCGAGGCAGAGGGCGTACATCGCCACGGCCGGCCCCTCGCGCAGCAGCTTGACGACGCCGGGCAGGGACCGCAGCCGCCGGGACCCGTCCCACACGACGACAATGTCCGGGTCGCTGAACGACGCCCGCTGCCCCTTGTTCTGTTCGGCGGCCTTCTTGCGCGCGTCGAGGATCTGCGTCAGCTCGCCGATACGCGCGCCGACGGTCTCCGCGTCCGTCCCGATGAGGACGTTGACGTCCTGCCCGCCGGACGGCCTGGTGTGCGGCAGCCAGCGGACCCAGTCCCAGCTCTCCTGCGCGGTGCTCTCGCTGAGCACGTAGAACTGGACGTCCATGGGGCTCTGCAGCGCGGCGGTCTGGGCGATGGCCCACCGCCCGAGCGCGCGAGCCGAATCCCCAGGACCGGCCATGCCGATGACACCGAGCGACCGCAGCGACAGCGCGACGGGCGCGTCCTCGATCTTCCACGTCACCTGACGCCGGTGCTCGTCCTGCTCCGGGTCGTCGAGCACGACCTCGGACGGCAACTGCCCGGTGCCGACCCGCAGCAGCAGATGATCACGGTCGGTACGCCGCCGCTCCCACAGCCGTGTACGGGGCCCGGTGCCGAGGGAGAGGACGGTGGCGGGGTCGGGAATGGCGTGCCGCCGGTCCTGCCGCTCCGCGAGCAGGGCGTCCTGCGCGTCCTTCTCGATCCGCGCCTTCTGCTCCTTGTACTCCTTGACCTGCTTGGCATGGGACTTGCGCCCGTGCTTCTTGTCCATGGAGTAGTTGGCGAACAGCATGATCGGACTGAGGCCGGCCATGATCAGGTAGTACCAGCGCCCGAAGATCGCCACGGCCACGATCGCGCCCACCAGGGGCGTCAGCGCCATCAGCCAGGGCAGCGGCCGGGCCTCGAAGTCCCGGGGCGGCGACGGCAGCCGGAACTTGGTCTGCCGGTCGGGGGCGCGCAGCCGAGGCGGCCGGTTGTAGTCGAGGCCGACACCGTCCTCGGACCACTTGAGGGCGGCGTTGGGCGGGGTGTAACGGGCCAGTTCTACAAGGGAGTTGCCGATGGCGATCTGCCCGCCGAGGGGCCACTCGTTCCCCTCGATGTCCGCCATCGCCTTGCCGTCGAGGGTGACGCTCTCCTTGTCCCTCTCCTTGCCCCCGTCCTTGTCCCCGTCCTTCTCTCTGTCCTTCTCTCCGTGTACGGCGACCTGGCAGGTGCCATCGGTTGCAACTGACAACGTGAGGGCGCGGGCGTCGACCTCGGGATCGTCGATCCGGATGTACGAGGCGGGCCCGCTGCCGATGTCGTACCGCCCGACCCCGAGCCGGTGCACGAACCCGGCGACGGGTCCGCCCACGACACGCAGTTCGACGAGCCCGGTCGGCTCCCCGGGCAGACACCCGGCCGGATCCTGAAGGCTGACAACGGCCCCTTCGCGCAAGGGCGATCCGCCGACGTTGGCGCTCGGGTCGACGGCGTAACCGTCCACATAGACAAGGGGGGAGTTGTTCGGAGGCACCTGCCCGTGATGCCCGAGCGGAATGATCTGGGCACCGCTGTGGCCGACCTGTTTCGCCAGTTCCTGCGCGATGTCCCCGACGGTGGACTCGGGATCCGCGTCGAGCACGACGTCGGCGCTGCTCCCGCCGAACGGATCGACCACGGTCAGAGTCAGGCGCACGGTTGTCCTCCCCAACGGCCCCCGTGGCCGCTTCCACAACGCCGGCCACCGTACAGAGCGACGATATCCGCTCCCTGTGACAGAAGGGCAACGGGTGGGCCCGGGGCTCTTCCCTATGGTGAATCGGTGACGGAACGGTGTTGAACAGTTCTGTTCCAGAACCGGGATGTCTCCCCTCGCGCCACACCCGTAAGCTGCTGCCTCAGCGAGTTGGAACAGCAAGTTGGAACAGCGAGTTGGATCAGGGAAGCCACGGGGGTTGGCCCTGCGGCACTTTGACGAGGGAGCAGCTTCATGGCCAAGGACCTTGATGTCACATATCAGGACATGCGGGATGCTGCCAAGCATGTCGTGAAGGAGAAGGAAAAGCTCCAGGAGAAGCTGGACGGCCTGCGCAAGTACATCGCGAACCTGGTCGAGTCCGGCTACGTCACGAAGAGCTCGTCGAAGGCCTTCGACGAGAACTTCGAGGAGTTCACCCGCGGCGCGAAGGACACGCTGGACGGTCTGGACGGCATGGGCGACTACCTGACCATGGCCGCGGACAAGTTCGAGCAGATCGACGAGGAACTGGCCAAGTCGGCGAAGAGGTAGCCGAAGCGCAGTTCAGAGGTGCTGTACGGAGACTCGGTACAAAGGCTCGGTACAGAGACGTAGTTCAGCGGCAGTGCCTGCGAGGCGCCCGCTTGGTGCGGCAGCGGATGCTGTACGCACCGGGCGGGCGCCGCCCGGAAAGTGCGGGAAAAAAAATGGCAGCGAAGTCGTCCCAGGCTGACGTACGGCCAGGGTGGGCGGATGAGGTTTCCTGGCGGCGGATGGCGATGATCCGCTGGTCGCTCTGCGCCCTCGCGTGCGCCGGCGGCTCCGCAGAACTGGCCTGGCTTGTCCCCGCAGCACCTCTGCCGAACCCTTTCGGCGGCGCGGCACTGTTGCTTGCCTGGATCGTGCTGCCGCTCGCGACGGTGTTGGTACCTGTGCTGTGGCTGCGCCGGGTTCCGCTCAAGCGGCGAAAGGTCTCTTGGCAGTTCATCGTGCCCGTTGTCGCGGGGGTGGCGCTGGGCACGTTCGGTAAACAGGCCGGCGATCAGGCCGGTCTGGCGGATCGCGGGCGGTGGACCGAGGCCGTGGTGGTGCACAAGGAAGAGGGCAGGACCGACAAGTGCTTGGTGCGGGCATCCACCGGGCGTGCGATCTGGCCTTCGCTTTCGGAGGAGGACGGCTGCAGGGAGTCGGTGTCGGAAGGGGACACACTGCGTGTTCGCTACGACCCGGAAGGCGTCGCCCGACCGGTCGATGCCGTGGACACGATCTCGTACGGGGAACTGCTCACGTATCTCATCGTGGCGGCCGTGGCGATGGGTACGTGGGGCGGCGTACGGCAGAGCCGGTGGGACCGGGAGTATGACGCCACGGGCGATGAGCGGGGCTGACGTGTCCGCGATCAACGCGCTAGGCGGCGACGAGGTCACCCCATACGTACTTGCCCTTGATGCCGCTTCTGCTCAGCGGCTGCCAGCCCCACAGATCGGCGCAGGAACTGACCAGGGCCAGGCCTCGCCCTTCCTCCAGATACGTGAGTTGCGTCAACGCTTCTGCGGAGAGGGGTGGTTGGGGTGGTTCGGGGTCGGCGTCCCAGGCTCCGACGCGCAGGAAACCGTCCCGCATCCGTAGGCGTAGGGCGACGGGGCCTTTGGTGTGGCGTACGGCGTTGCTGACCAGCTCGGTGGCGAGGAGTTCGGCGATGTCGGTGAGGCGGATCAGGCCGTGCATCGTGAGGATGAGTCGGACGGTGCGGCGGCAGACGGTGACGGCGCGGAGGTCGTGGGGGATGTGGAGGACGTACTCCCAGGGTTCGGGCTCGGAGGGGTCAGTTCCCTCGATTTCGGGCATGCGTTAACTCCGTTGGTGGGGAGGGGAGTTGGGGAGAGGTTGACGGTTGCCGGGTGGTGGCATGCCGCAGCCGTCGTGGCAGGACGGAGCGGTGCGCTTCCGGAGGTCCCGGGTTCCGCGGTGTGTGCGTTGCGTCACCGACAGTAGAGACCAAAATTGGTCTCGCGCAACTCGTTGTCGTAATCTGCCCTCGAACGAAGTCACCGTCCAGGGCCGTTGAAACGAGGAGAGCCCCCATGGCAAGGAGGCGGCAACCCACCGCGCGTCAGATGCGCCTCGGCGCTGAGCTGCAGAAACTGCGCGAAGCCGCGGGGCTCAAGGGGCGCGAGGCCGCTGCAGCCCTGGGAACGGACTCGGCGCGGTTGAGTCAGATCGAGTCCGGGGTCGTGGGCATGAGCGAGGACACCGTTCGCCGCCTTGCCGCCAACTACGTCTGCACGGACGAGGAGTTGACGGAGGCGCTGGTGGAGATGGCGACTGACCGGACACGTGGTTGGTGGGAGAGGTATCAGGGACTGCTGCCGGTTTCATTTCTGGACATCGCCGAGCTGGAACACCACGCGACGTACCGTTTCGACATCGAGTTCCTGCACGTCCCCGGCCTCTTTCAGACGGAGGACTACGCTCGCGGTGTCTTCTCGTACCGTGTCCCCGAACTCCTCGACAGCGATCTCGCGTTGCGCGTCAGCCATCGCATGGAGCGCAAAGCGATCATCACGGGTCCAACCGCCATCCCGTACGAAGCCGTGATCCATGAGGCCGCTCTGCGTATCAGGGTCAGCGACCGCGCCGCCTCGCGAGCCCAGCTCACCAGCATCCTTGAGCTCTCGGAAGCGGACCACATCACCGTGCGCGTCGTCCCCTTTGACCTGGACGACTTCGGCGGAGCCTGGAGCACCATGACGTACGCGGGTGGCGTCGTACCCAAATTGGATACTGCGCTTCGTGACACCGCCCACGGAACGGCCTTCATCGACTCCACGGCCCAACTCGGCGCCTTTCGAACGCTCTTCCGTAAGGTGGAGGCGGTGTCACTCGAGCCCGCACGTTCGCGTGACTTCATCCGCAGGCTGGCGAAGGAACTGTGAGGCGCGCAGTGACCACTCCCGACAACTGGCAGAAGTCGTCTTACTCCGGCGGCGCCGACGGCAACAACTGTGTGGAGATAGCCCCCCTGCCCACCCGGGTGGCCATACGCGACTCAAAAGCCCCGGCCGACGTCACACTCACCTTCCGCCTCGGAGCCTTCACGGCGTTCGTCGAGGTGCTCAAGGCCGACAGTTCACGTACAGCTGCCTGACCGCGACCTGCCTGATACGAGTGAGGCTCTCGGGCCCTCGGGTTGTCCCTTCACACCCACCGCAGGGAGCCAGAGATTGCCTCGCACAGCTCACCAAGAGGGCTACCGATCCCACTCAGCGGAACGGTGAAGGCGAGAAGTAGATACCCAGCCTCCCCTGGCATCTGGACGTAGAGATCCAGTGTCGTTGTTGTGGCGACACGAACCGTTTCTCCGGCGGGAAGAGGTACCACGGACACGTCTGCGACGGTTTCCCGGCGAGCCGAAAGTGCCTCGGCGAGCTCCTTCGGTGGTGCGTTCAAGGGCCCCCGCATCGGCAACAGGGAGATCAGTAGTGTGGCAGGGGTGGCCACGCCGCCAGCGGATTCGGTACGCAGGAAGAGTTCCAGGGCCCCCTGCGCGACACCGCTCTCCGCCGTGTTGCGCAGGGTTGTCCAGAGTTCCTGCTTTGCTTCGGCGGGCATCGGCCGGCGAGTGGCCTGCTGGTCGACGAACATTTTGAGTTGGGCACGCCAGCGGTCGAGCGTGAGGTCGATTCGGAACCAGTCGCGGGGCACGAGGAGTTGGTAGTCCTCGGGTGCTTCCGGGTGTATCGGCTCAGTCACGTGAAGGTCCCAGGAGATTGCCCTGGTCGTCGAAAATGCTCAGGCTCTTGAGGACGCCCGCGAACATGGACGAGAAGACATCCCAGCCTTCCTGGGACGGCGTCACCATCTCCAGCACGACGACCGTGCCGTTGGGCAGCGGCACGTGCACCTGGATGAACGACGTCCAGAAGGGCTCCGCTTGACCTGACGGTGCGAGGGACGCGTCGATGGTCACTTGCCGGGCGCCGATGCACGACACGGCCGGGCCGCAGGGCAGGCTGATCTCGGCCACCTCGCCCTGACCAAGCTCGCTCAAAGCACCTGCAGTGGCGCGGACCGGGTCGAACCGGGCCTCCTCCGCGATGTCGGTGATGGATATATGCACCGTGGCTGTGCAGCGGGTTCCCTCGACCTCTGTGACGACGAAGCCGGAGTACTGCACGCCCCCTTCGATGAAGGCGTCGTAGTTACCGGCGCACAGGGTGGCCCACTGGTACTGCATGTCGGGTGTGCCCTTGGGCATCACCTGCTTCGCCAACTCGATTAGCTCGTCGGCGAGTTCATCGACCGACTCCACGTCCATGGGTAGCTCGAAGAAGCCCTCGGGCATGATCCAGCGGACGTGGACGGCCTCACCGTCCACGACGGCGGTGACCGCGCTCTCCGGCGTGACTGTGCTCATCGGGTATCTGCCTCGCTGGGCAGTTCGAGATCCTCGGCGTCGGCGTGGAAATTGGCGGCGAAAGGATACGGGCCGTAGTGCGGGTAGAAACCCGGAAGGTCGGCGCCGCCACCGGCGGCGGCATGGGCGAACTTCCGGTAGGCAGCCGCCCGGGCCCGGACCTTCTGGCGAGGGTGGCTTCCCCAGTGCCGGGTCAGGGTGATGACGTAGAGAAGGACGATAAGGGCGACCACGCCCCCGGCCGCCGCGTAGTAGAGCGTCTGAGACTTCGACGATTCCCAGTACTGGACATAGCCGCCCCAGTAGAGGAAAAGTCCGACAAGGGCCAGTGCGGACGGAACACCCAACTTCATTCCGGCGCTGTGCAGCCTGGCCTCGTCGAGAAAACGGAGGCGAAGCAGCTTCAGTACGGCTTCGTCGTCGAGGAAATCGAAGTGAAGCCGACGACCCTCCGCCTCGGCCACCTCCCGCGCGGCAGGTACTGAAGCCAGTACCTCGCCCGGAACCATTTTCCTGATGATGCTGCCCCGAGCTCGGTACTCACCGGGGCCGGGCTCGCGGTCTTCGTCCGACATCTGTGACGCGCTCCTTTGTGACGGATCGGGTACTACTGGGCCAGGGCGGTGTGGAACGGCGCAGACGGAGGCGTGGGAGCCGGCTGAGGAGACGGGCTCGGGGTCGCCTTCGGCAGGTCACCAGGGTCGCCGGTTGCCTTTCCGTTGTGCCCGGAGAAGACCTTCACCATGGCGCTGACGAAGCTGCCGGTCTTGATGCCCGCAGTGATCTTCTCTCCCGCGATGGGTGATTTTCCAGCCTTGACCAGGATCTTGTTCACCGCGGTGACGGCGATCCCGTTGAAGAATTTGAAGCCCACGCCTTCGAGCGCCGCACCGCCACTGAAGCCGATTCCCCGCAGCTTGGACAACCCCTTGAGCCCCTTGATGGCCCGGAAACCCTTCAGCGCGCCGAGTCCTGGCATGACCCCCAGCGTGTCGAAGAAGAGCTTGGACGCACTGAATTTTCCGCCGCGCGCCGTCATGTCGTAGGCGTGCCCGGCAAGTGCGAGGGCACTGGTGGCGACGGCCAAGAGCGCGAAGATCGGTGCCAGCGCCTGGAGAGGAGGAACAAACATGCAGATCACGGCCAGAATAGAGAAAATAGCCGACAGGTTGGAAAGTCTGTCTGCCCAGTCCGCCATGAAATTCATGATTCCGCCGGGGTCGTGGACGCCGTCGTGGTGGACGATGTTCTTGATGTGTTTCGCGGCAGCGCTCGCGGCATCATCGCGAATGATTTTCGCTCGCCCGATTTCGCTGTGACAGTCGCGAATGACATCCATCGAGGCGTCGCGCTTCTTCGCAAGCCGAGTGCGGTCCGTGACGTCGTCACGGCTCGGAAGCGTGCCTTCGTACTGTTTGAGATCACCGGTGGCACCCTTGAGGTCGGTCTCCGCGTCCCGGTACTTCTGCAGAGCCTTGTCCGCGACCTGCTGTGCTCGGTTGAGTTCACTCGCGTACTCGGAGGATTCGCCGCCTCCGTCGACGACCTTGGTCCCGAGGGCCTTGGCCGCCTCGTCGTAACGCTCGAAGGAACGCTTCAACCGCCCTGACGTGCCGTCGGCTATCTCGTGGAACGCCCGGCCGGCATCGCTGTCCCAGCTCTCGACCGACGCGAGTGCCTTGATGTTTTCGGCCTGCTTGTCGATCTCGTCGGCCATCTTGCGCAACTGCTTGCCGAGCCGCGCGACTTCGTAGGGATCACCGGGTATGGGGTCTCCGTCGTGCAGCGGTTCCCAGTCCCGCGGACGCGAACTCATTTCTTCCCCTTGGCTTGCTTGCGGGAGTCCCGAAGGGCCTTGGCGAGTTCCCCGTCGACGGTGTCGTACGTATCGGCGGCGGTCTTGGTGTACTTTGCCAGATTTTCGATGTCCTCCATCATTTTCTTGCGAGTCTTCTTCCAGGTATCGGAGAACTCGTCGAAGACGTCGCGGAGCTTGTCGCTCCCGAGTGCTTTGTCATAGTCGTCGGCAGGGTTGCCGTTGTCCTTGAACTCGCGATGGATCCTGTACAAGGAATCTGAGCAGTCCCTGATCAGGTCAAGGTCAGCTCTGGTTCTGTCGGCCATAAAGGTCCCCCGTTTAAGTTCGGTCTGGCGCACTGAAATCAGCGATTGACGGCCTGGATCTCCTGGACGGTGATTGCCTGTTCGCTGCCGAACGTGCCGTTGGGCAGGTCGCCGCCCGCGCCGCCGGTGCCGGTCCAGGCGATGTCCCAGGTGATGGTCGCCCTGAGGTTGTAGGTGCCGTCGCCCGAGGAGCGGAGGTACTTGATCCCGCACGGCGGACTCTGACTGGACTTGCCCGTGGCGTAGGGCTCGCCGATGGAGCCGTCGGCGTTGATGACGCACTCGCCGGAGGCCGGGTAGGTCTCGGCGTCCTCGGTGCCCGGCTCCAGCTTGAGGGACACCGGCTTGGCGGTGGTCGTGGCCTGGATGTTGAAGCCGGGGACGTTGAGGGCCGCCGTCGCCTGGACCTCGCCGAAGACGGCTCCGTCGAGCCAGGCCCAAGTCGGCAGGTTCACCTTGGTGTTGGCGGCGGGCGCGAGGGTGACCTTGGTGCCGGGAAGCTGCATGTGCTGGTAGGCGAGGCCGGCGAGTATCTCCGGGCTGATGGCCTGTTCGTACTGGGGCGGCGGGGCTTCGCCGTTGTCGACCCAGAAGGGGAGGTCGGTGCAGGACATCCGCTTGAGAGCATCCGGCTCGTTGGGGTTCTCGACACCGGCCCAGAACATCCCGTCGCCGTCCTTGTCGACGTTGTAGTCCTTGTAGCCGGGGGTGTCGGTCCAGCCGTAGTCGTCCTCGTAGTGGCGCTGCACCTCGCTGATTGCCGCGCCTGCGGTGCCGCCCATGCCGGGCGTGTTCAACGACTCCTCGATGCTCTTGGACATCTTCGCCTTGAAGTCCTTGGCGCCGAGGTAGGGGGCGTACCAGCAGGCTGGGGGCGTCCAGTTGACGTCGGCCGACGTCACGTTGCCGGTGCTGCCGCCCGCGGCGACGGAACCGGAGTACTGGATCTTGGCGGCGGCGTAGATGCCTGTGCTGTCGCTGCCGCCCTCTTCCTTCGCGTCGCCGCCCTGGCCGTAATCCACCGGTTCTGCCATAGAGGCGGGGGCCGTGAGAACGACAGCGCTGATCGCGAGGGTCAGAGCAGCAGTGCTGGTGGCGAGGACCCTACGTCGTGATGCGTTCACCGGCACTTCTCCGCCCCCGTCTCGACGAATACCTTGGATGCCTGCCACAGGCCCGTGCCCGTGGGGAACTTAACCATGATGATCTTGTAGTAGCCGAAGTCCTTGAGGCTGGGCTCGGTCTTCAGGACTTTCCCTGTTTTGACCTCTTTGCCGTAGAACTTGCTGGCATCTGAACAGAACGCCACCTCCACCGAGTTGCCGTTCGCGGCGGACCGAGTTGTCGCCTGGTAGTGGCGGCGGGTGCCGGTGGCGGTCCAGCCACCCTTGATCCATTCGTTGATCTGTACTTCCCCGTAGTGCAGCCCCCCGCCGGTGGCGTAGGTGGCCAAGGCCGCGTCCTTGGCCGTGCGCTTGTCGACGCCCCGGTAGATGGCGCGGAGGAAGTTGGCGGCGTCGTCCATCGCCGCCGCCTCGTTCTTGTTCGTCGGCTTGGTCCAGTCGAAGACCAGGTTCATGTCCTTGGGCAGGGACACATCCACGCCGTCCGGGTTGGTCTCCGCCGCTGACGCCGAAGGTTCCGCCGACTTCGTCGGTGTCGCCGTGCTCTGTTCTGCGCCGGCGATCTTGTCGTTGGAGCTGGACTTGTCGTCTCCGCTGCCGCAGGCCGTCAGCAGCAGGGCTGCGGTCGCGGTGAGCGCGGCAGCAACGGGCAAAGAACGGCGCTTCAAGGTGGGCTCCCCGTGAGATGTCGATACAGCTGAGACTTCTGACGGTATCTGGGGGGCCTGTGGTCGTGCCAGGCTGGACTGCCTTCAGGGCGCGGGTGTTTGTGAATCTATTGGTGCAAATTCGATGCGCCCGGTGTCCCCGGACGGGGGCGGTATCAGGGGACGCGATGTTTTGGCTGCCTTCGCGGCAGTTACGGGGCCGTTAGGGCACCCGGCACGTCAGAGACCCGGTCCGACCGGCTGTCCCGTCACGCTTCCCGTGTCGGGAAAGTGCTGGTGTCGACCTTCACACGTTCTCCGGTGGCCAGAGTGAAACTGACCGGTTCCCCGTACGGGGTCTCGACAGCTCGCCCGTATCCGGAGGCGTGCGGCTCCGACAGCAGCGTGACCGTCTTCTTGAACGGGTCGGCGATCATGTAGAAGTCGATGCCGAACCGTCCGTACTTCTGTACGTTCCGGACGTAGTCCTTCTCGTCCTCCGGCTCGGACGGGACTTCGACGACTGCGAGTACGTCGATGCACGAGTAGCTGTTCTTCCGGCGCTCGGCGTCGAAGTCGACGATCGTCAGGTCCGGCGCCGCGTCGTTCTCGCCCGGGAAGGTGACCAGGACGTCGCCGAAGACGCGCTCCCGCGCGATGCCTGCGGCTTTGACCGCGTCCTTGACGTCAGACACGGTCCAGTCCTGCTCCGGGCTCTGCGGGGTCATGATCACCCTTCCGTCGAAGATCTCGACCTTGTATCCCTCGGGGATACCGCCTCGCTCGATCAGATCGCTCATGACAGTCATGGCAGCTCACCTCCTGTGAGCATTATGGCTGGCCGGAGCCGAGCCGCGTCGATGTATCGGTGACCCGATTGGCGCATCGAGACCGCCTCTGCTCACCGCATCTCTTCGCGTTCAGATCACCGGTAGCCTACAAAGTGTAGGATTTGCTGTATGGACGCCTCTTACACGCTCACGGATGCCCGGAACAACCTGGGCAAGGTCGTCAATGAAGTGCGGCACGGCGGTAGAACTGTGGAGATCACAGATCACGGCACTCCCGTCGCGGCTGTGATCCCGATAGAGCTGCTCGACTACTTCCAGCAACTCGAGGATCAGCGTGATCTTGCTGCCGCGGAGGAGAGCAAGGCCGGCGCCACACGCTGGGTGTCCCATGCGGATGTGGCCGCGCGCTTCGGCCTGAACGCTGACGGGACGCGGAAGCGGTGACCTACGAGATCGTCTGGTCGGACGCTGCCATCGACCAGCTTGCCGCTCTCAACGAGAGGCATGAGGACGCGGCGATGCTCATCACTGCTGCGGTGTATGACCTTGCGGACAACCCGAATCCCACCAACTCCTCCCGCCTCGGCACCAGCGACATCCACCGGCTGCTGCTCGGTTTCTACCGAGTCATGTATGAAGTGCGGGACAAGACGGTCACCGTCGACGTCCTCAGCGTCGGCCGAAGCGACCGTCCTCGGTAAGGGGCTGGTAGGACTTGGCATCCGTTAAAGGAACGGCGTCCCCGCGTCCAGTCCCGACAGCACCCGTCCGTACAGCTCCAGGTTGGTCGTCGGGTTGACGAACGAGTGGAGGCTCAGGGCGTGGATGTCTCGGACCGTTCGTTGGATGGGGACCTCGCGGTGCAGGGAGGATGCGCCGGAGGCGGAGGCGATCAGGTCTATGGCCTCTTTGCAGAGGCGGGTCGTGTAGCCGCTCTGGGCCCTGATCCTGGCTCGTTCCGCTGAGGTGTACGGGGTGCGGGTCGCCGCCCTTGACTCGATCGTCGTGACGAAGTCGGTGGTCAGCAGCTCGGCGCAGGTGATCTTCATCGCCGCCTCGGCCGCCTGGAGGTGGGTGACCGTCGCCTCGTTCTGGCGTTCGTGGAAGGTGTACGTGATGCCCCGGTGGTGGATGCGCTCCGTGAACTCCGTCAGCGCCGAGCGGGCCAGGCCGAGGGCGTTCGGGGGCGTCCAGGCGCAGAAGAGGAGCAGTACCGGCATGCCGTAGAACGGGTCGGCGGCATTGGTCTTCGACGCGATCGTGCCGTCGAGCAGGGGTCCCACGGGTAGGACGCGGTGGGCGGGGACCATGACGTCCCGGGCAACCACGCTGTTGCTGCCGCTGCCTGCCAACCCTGACACGTACCAGTCGTCGAGGATCTCCAGGTCGGTCATCGGGACGGCGGCCCAGAGGAGTTCGGGTGGGCCGGGAGGTCCGGGCGGGCTGTCGGATGTCCCGGCAGCGGGCTCGACGCGGACCGTCAGCAGGTGCCAGTCGGCGTCCCGGCAGCCGGTGGCGAAGGCCGAGGTGCCGTTGACGACATAGCTGCCGTCGGGTTGCGCGACGGCCGTGGCGTCGGGGATGAGGGTGCCGCCGACCCGTACGTCGGGGGAGGCGAAGATCTCGTCCTGGGCCTCGTCCGGGAAGAGCGCCGCGATGTAGGCGCAGCCGGCCTGGATCAGAGCCATGAAGCCGGCCGAGCCGCAGGCGGCGGCGATCTCGGACAGGGCGTCGACCTGGGTGTGCAGGGGGGACTGGTAACCGCCGTACCGGCGGGGGACGTTCATGCGGTAGACGCCGGCGTCCGTCAGGGCCGCGACCACCTCGGGCGTCACCCGCCGCTCCTGCTCCGTGCGCGGCGCGTGCTCGCGGATGAGCGGTTGCAGCGCCCGTATGCGGTCTACGAGGCCGGCGGCGGTGTTGGCAGCGTCGGCGGGGTGCGAGGTTGCGGGCTGAGCCATGGGCGAACCTCCGGGTGCTCCTGGTACTTCGGGTACTCCGGGCACGGCGAAGTTCCCACCGTCGCGCGGGGCGGATCGGCTGTCAACCGGCCCTGTGGTGTCAGGAGTTGCTGTTCTCGGAGGGGAGGGGCAGGAGGGCGCAGAAGCGTTCGGCGTTGTTCCGGTGTCCGATGGACAGGCGTACCCAGGACTCGTCGGTGAAGGTCAGGCGTACGTCCGTGCCGGTCTCGCAGTACGGCATACGACGGGCTCCGGCGATGGCCTTCCGGGCGAACTCGGCCAGTACATCCGCCTGTTCCAGCGCGCCCGTGCCGTGGCGGGTGCCCAGGAAGAGCAGTCGGCGGTCGGTGAGGACGAGGTCGGTGACGTAACCCTTCGGGCGGCGGGTTCGGTCCAGTTGCCAGGGGACGGTACGGGCGAGTGTGTCCGGGGCGGCCCACATGACCGGGAAGTCGTGGACCTCGTTCTGCGGTTCCTCCGGGTTCTTTGCTCCGCCCCGTACGGGAACGTCGCCGAAGGGCGAGCCGGAGGCGCCACCGAGGTTCGCGACGATGTTGCCGATCAAGGGGATCCCGACCAGGAAGGCGCGGCCGACACCCCTGGCCGCGCGGTCACCTGCCGGGCGCGGGGCGTGCACCGGGGCTGGGGGCCAACCCGGCAACTCGTCCTGGATGTCGTTGCGTTCCGGGTCCCGGAACCAGCGCAGCCCCGAGACCGGGGAGGCCATGCCCGTCGCGAACGTGGCCGCGGTGCGCAGCAGGAGATCCTCGTCGCGGTCGGGGTACCAGTCCATGGGCGATGAGCTCCGGTTTCGCGCTCGGGTTCGGTCTCAAGGGAGCGAACCGTACAGGGACTTGGACCCGCCTCCTTCACTGCGGTTCGCACCGGTGACAGTCGAACCGCACGATCAATGCTGTGGTGTTCCCCGTGAACCCCTCACTCCTTCCGCCCTTCCCGTCGAACGCCCGAGCGCAGTAAGTTCGCGCGTGTGTACGGCTGTTGGTGAGGGTGTTGGCGTGACGGGGGTTGCGGGATGGTGGGGTACCGGCCGGCGGACTGGCACGTGCTGGACCTGGACAAGGATCCGACCCCGGGTGATCCGGACCGTGTGCGTCAACTGGCTCGTACGTTGCATGACTTCGCGGATGATGTCGCGGACGGGTTGCGGTTGATCAAGGGGATGGCGTCGGAGAACGAGACGCTGGAGTGGGCGGGCAAGACCGCTGAGGTGTTCCAGGACGAGTTCTCGGACGTGCCGAAGAATCTGAAGAAGCTGAAGAAGTCGTACGACCTGTGCGGTGACGCGCTGGTGGACTACTGGCCGAAGTTGGAGCGGGCGCAGGCGCTGGCGGACAGGGCGTTGGCGAAGGGGCGGGCGGCGCAGGCGGATCTGTCGTCGGCCAAGTCCCGTCTGTCCTCCGCTGATTCGTGGATGACGCGGGCCACGAAGGAGTCCGACAAGTACAAGGACGATCCGACCGGCAGTAAGACCGCCGAGAAGCCGGACGAGGCGAAGGTCCGGGCTGCCACGCGGGACGCCCAGCATGCCAAGTCGGCCCAGAGCAGCGCCCAGTCGGACGTGGACGGTGCGCAGTCGGCGTTGGATGTGGCGAAGAAGATGGCTGAGGACGCGCGCAGGATGCGTGAGGACGCGGCGGGTGAGGCGAAGCGGAGGATCGACGAGGCGTCGGATGCCGGTATCCAGAACCGGAGTTGGTGGGAGGACGTCGGGGACTGGTTCGTCGACAACTGGGACACCATCGTCGCCGTGTGCAAGATCGTCGTCGCTGTCGTCGGGGTCGTCGCGATGATTATCGGGGGGCCGATTCTGGGTGTGATCGTGCTGATCGCGGCCCTGGTCGTGCTCGCGGACACCCTCTACAAGTATTCCAAGGGACAGGCGTCCCTGTGGGATGTGGGCTTCGCCGCGCTGGACTGCATCCCGGGCATGAAGGGGCTCACGACGCTCGGTGGCCTCGCCAAGGGCCTGAAGACGGTCGGAAAGTTGGGCCTCAAGGGCATGGTCAAAGGCCTCGGCAAGGGCCTGCGCAAGGGTGCCGACGACGCCGTCGCCAAGAGCAAATCGGCCAAGGGGCGGTGCAAGAACGGCGATCCCATCGACATGGTCTCCGGCGAGATGCTGATCGAGCAGACCGATGTGGGCCTGCCCGGTGTGCTGCCCGTCATCCTCCGTCGTACCCACCTGTCGACCTATCACTGGGGCTCCTGGTTCGGCGAGTCCTGGGCGTCGACCTTCGACGAGCGCCTCGAACTCGACGACGACGGGGCGTTGTTCGCCACCGAGGACGGCATGATCCTCTGCTATCCCGTCCCAGGACCGGACCGACCGGTGCTGCCCGAAGCAGGGCCCCGGTGGCCCCTGGCGTGGGACGCGGACCAGCCGGGGGCGCTGCGGGTCACCGACCCCGGGACCGGGATCACGCGGCATTTCGCCCCGTCGTCGGACAACGCCGGGCGTGGCCCGGCGTTCACTCTGCCGCTGGCCGCGATATCCGATCGCAACGGCAACCGCGTCCACTTCGACCGCACATCCGACGGCACCCCCGTGGCCGTACGCCACTCCGGCGGTTACCACGTGCATGTCGACACGGCGGAGGGCCGTATCGTCCGGCTGCGGCTGCGCAATCCGGCGGACGGGCCCGACGGCACCACGATCCTGCGCTACGGCTATGACGAGGCCGGCGATCTGACGGAACTGCACGACTCCTCCGGGCTGCCGTACACCTTCACCTACGACCTGGCGGGCCGAATCGGCTCATGGACCGACCGGATCGGTTCCTGGTACCGCTTCACCTACGACGACCATGATCGCGTCATCCGAGGCGAGGGCGCGGACGGTGTCCTCGACTGCACCATCGAGTACGACGCCCAGGCGCAGGCCACCCACTACACGGACTCGCTCTCCCGCACCACCAGTTACCGCCACAACGAGCGCCGCCAGCTCGTCTCGACCACGAACGCGCGGGGCGAGTCCGTCCACAACGAGTGGGACGACACCGACCGGCTCGTGGCGCGGACCGACGCGCTGGACCACACGTTCCGCTACGAGTACGACGACGCGGGCAACCTGACGCGTGTGACGCGGCCCGACGGATCCGTCACCTCGGCCGTCTTCAACGAGTTCCACCGGCCGGTCGTGGTGCTGGACGAAGCCGGTGACGAGGCCGGCGAGGACGGTGTGGCCTGGCGCCACACCTACGACGAACGCGGCAACCGGATCGCCACCCGCAACCCCACCGGCGCCGAGACCCACTACACATACGATGACGCGGGCTTCCTGACCGCCGTCACGGACGCCCTCGGGCACCGGCGCGACGCGGCCTGTGACGGCGTGGGCCTGCCGGTGCGGCTGGCCAACCCCCTCGGCAGCACCACCACCCTGGAGCACGACGCCTTCGGCCGGATCACCTCCGTCACGGACGCGCTCGGGCTCGCGACGCGGTTCGGCTGGACGGTCGAGGGCAGGCTGGCATGGCGTGTGTC
Organism: Streptomyces sp. SID12501; assembly: GCF_010550245.1. Taxonomy (GTDB): domain Bacteria; phylum Actinomycetota; class Actinomycetes; order Streptomycetales; family Streptomycetaceae; genus Streptomyces. The sequence goes on along the minus strand of NZ_JAAGLU010000007.1, from coordinate 99,084 downwards.
CGGCGACGAGCCGGCGGAGCGGTTCGACTGGGACGCCGCGGGCAATCTGGTGACCTACACCGACCCCGCGGGCAACACCAGCGCGTACACGCCCACCCACTTCAACCTCGCCGCGGTCCGCACCCGCCCGGACGGTGCCCGCTACGCCTTCGACTACGACACCGAGCTGAACCTCACCCGGGTGACCAACCCGCAAGGGGCCACCTGGGAATACGTCTACGACGAGGCGAACCGGGTCGTCGCGGAAACCGACTTCAACGGCCGCACGCTCACCTACGACGTCAACGCCATGGGCGCCCTGATGTCCCTTACCAACGGAGCCGGCGAAACCGTCTCGTTCGGCAGGGACACCCTGAGCCGCACCACGTCGGTCCGGCACGACGGCGACACCACCTCGCTGCGCTACGACTCCAGGGGCCACCTGGTCGAGCAGACCGGCCCGGAGGTGCGGCTGCAGCGCACGTACGACACGGTGGGCCGACTGCTCGCCGAGAGCGTCAACGGCAGTACCACGACGTACCGGTACGACGCGCTCGGCCGCCGCGTCGAGCGACGTACGCCGTCCGGCACCGTGTCGACCTGGTCGTACGACGCGGCCGGGCGTCCGGTGGGCCTGGAATCCGCAGGCCGCATGCTGGGCTTCGACTTCGACGCGGCAGGCCGCGAGATCGCCCGGGAGCTGGGACACGGAGTGACTCTCGGCCAGTCGTGGGACGAGGCCGGCCGGCTCACCGCGCAGACGCTCGCCCGGCACCCGGAGGGCGCCGAGACCCTGCTCCAGCACCGCACGTACGCCTACCGAGCTGACGGCCACCTTGCCGAGCTGGACGAACTCACCACCGGCACACGCCGGTTCGACCTCGACCCGGCCGGCCGGGTCACCGCCGTACACGCCCGCGACTGGACCGAGTCGTACGCCTACGACGGCGTCGGCAACCTCAGCAGCGCCGTGACACCGGCCACGTCCGGGGACGACACGCACCGGGAGTTCACCGGGACGCTCGTCCGACGCTGCGGCCGGACCCGGTACGAGCGGGACGCGGAGGGCCGCGTCGTCCGGTCGGTACGGCGGCTGCTCAACGGCCAGAAGCGGGTGCGGACTTACGCCTGGAACAGCTTGAGCCAGCTCGTCGGCACCGTCACGCCGGGCGGAGCCCGCTGGCGCTACCTCTACGATCCCACGGGCCGCCGTGTCGCGAAGCGGCGCGTGTCCGACGACGGCTCGGTCGCCGAGGAAATCCGCTTCACCTGGGACGGCCAACGCCTCGCGGAACAGATCACGCCCGGCGGACACAGCACCACCTGGGACTACGCGCCCGGGACCCATCTGCCCCTGACACAGATCGATCGAGCCCCTGGTGGCCCCGGTGGTCCCGGTGGCCCCAGTGACGCGGGTAGCCCGGGTGGTGCGGCAGATCCGGACTTCGGTACGCGCTTCCACGCCGTGGTGACCGACCTCTCCGGAGCGCCGGCCGAGCTCATATCCGAGGAAGGGGAGCTCGCCTGGCAGCGGCGCACCACTCTGTGGGGGCTCCCGCTGCCGAGGCAGGACACGGCGAGCGCATCGAGCGGTCGTACCGAGGGCACGGTCGACTGCCCCCTGCGCTTTCCCGGCCAGTACGCCGATGCCGAGACCGGCTGGCACTACAACCACCACCGCTACTACGACCCCGAGACCGGCCACTACGCGACCCCTGACCCGCTCGGCCTCGCCCCCGCCTCCAACGACACCGCGTACGTGCCCAACCCGTACCGCTGGATCGACCCGCTCGGCCTGCACCGCGACACGGGCAACGGCCAGTACGCGCGCGACCCCGACGCTCCCGAGACGGCGCACAACCGGAAGTCCGAATACCCGTCCGGGTATCGCGAGTCGACCCATGACGAGATGGCCAAGAACTGGACGCTCGAAGGAGTCGACCAGGGCGAGCGGCCACTGGACTCCGCCAAGAACAAGATTCCGCGGGATCAGCTGACGTGGTTCGACGGCAACGGTGACATCATCTGGGACCCGGCGAACCCCGGTTCCAAACCGTTCCACGAGACGGTCACCTACGAGCACCGTGAAGCGGTGGTGGACCACTGGAACCGGGAGGGCAGACTCACCGGCCGGCCGACCCGCAACGACTTCTACAACGATCCGGACAACATGGAGGCCATGGAGAAGAGCAAGAACTCGCGCGGCGGAGCCATGATGGACGCCAGATACAGCCAGGACACAGGCCCGAACTACTCGTGCTCGTGACCTCCCCCTGACCTCGGAGCCCCCGAAGCACACCTGGAAGGAACCATGGATCTACAGGCCACCATCGCCGGTTTCCGCAATGTCGCCCCCCTTGACGGCCTGGACGGGGCATGGCGGTGGAGTCTCAACCCGGTACTGCACTTCGCGGGAGCTCTGACCGACGACGGAAAGCGGCTCCTCCAGACCAACCAGCGTGGCAGGCACGACGAGGGCCTCGCCCGTGAGGTGCTGTCCTTCGCCCGCGCCCACGAGCGGGAGCTGACGGAGGCGGGGAGTTTCCTCGGCTTCGTGGAGGGCCTGCGGGTGCCCGGATTCGAGTTCGACGCCGTCGCGGCAGCCGTCCCTGAGGTCCACGGACATCACAAGGCGCAGAACCCCGACCTCACGGCGGTGACGTACGTCGTCTTTCCCGCGTATGCCTGCGAGTTCTCCGGGGGCGAGACCCTCGCCGAAGCGGAGGCCAGGTACACGAAAATGCTCCACCCTGCCGAAATCGGGCGCGAGCCGGTGCCGTTCGTGAAGATGAGCTTCGACAATCCCCGTACCGGTGGCGGAAGCAACAACCCCGGGCGCGCACTGACGTACCCGCGGATCGTCCGTCAGGAGATTCCCGAGCTGGCCAACTCCGCAGGCGGATTCGTGGAGTTCGAGAACCGTTTGGGCAAGGTCTGGCGGGTGGAGTGGGACGGCGGCTGGATTGTGTCGGAAGAACAGTCGGGTGTGCGGTCGGTAGCGCATGAGCGGCGTGAGATGAGCCTGGACGAGGTCCTGGAGCTCTTCGAGGGAGCGCTGCGGGAGGGCACACGTCAGTGACGGACGTCCCTCGTACGACGTAATCGGTCCGTCCCCGTCCGTCCCTGTCCGTCCCTCATCGCGTGAGCGAATCGTGCAGGCCTCATGGCAGACCCGTGGTGAAGGGCGGGGCGGTGGCGCGGGTCGTCCGGCCTGCAGGTGTCGGGTCGGCAACGGATTCGCGCGTGCACAGCAGATGTCGTATCCGCATCGCTTTGTCCAACGGGGAACCGTACGGCTGAAGTTGCACGTGAATAACGTTGTGCCCCGGGTCGTTCACGATCCAGAACGCGCCTTGAGGGGCTTATGTGCGGCTGATACGGTGCCATGGCTTGACACTCACTCCAGCGCTGGCTAATTGGCCGGATCGGGCGGTACGTCCAGCAAGGGCGTATCGCGCACATCACGCGTATCGCGGGTGAAGTGTCCTATTTGGCACTTTAATTGGCAGAATTTTCTTGGGTGTACGGGGAGCTGTTGCGTGAAGATCCAGGAGCGTACGGGTGCGGGCGGCGGCCGTTCCTCGGTGCCCGCTCAGCCGATGTCCGGTGAGCGGCTCCCGACGCCGCCCCGCGAGCGCAAACCGGCTCTTGCCGCCCTTGCGGTGCTGCTGATCCTGGTCGGTGCGCTGGGCGCGACGATGCTCGTGCTGCGGGCGGGGGACCGGATCGAGGTCGTCAAGGTGACCGCACCCATCCCGGCCGGGGGGTCCGTCAGCAAGGCGAACACGGCGTCGGTCCTGGTCGCGGACGACGACAGCATCGACTACATCCCGTGGGAGCAGTTGGACGCTCTGATGAAGCTGAAGGCCGTCAGCGCGATCCCTGCGGGAGTCGTCCCGGTCGGGCAGATGTTCACCGGCGAGACCGGCCTCGGCGCCGGGCAGGCCACCGTCGGACTCTCCCTCAAGGCGGGTCAGTACCCGAACAACCTCAAGCAGGGGGACCTCGTCGCCGCCTACCGCGTCGGCGGCACCACCGGCACCGGCTCCAGCACCGGTTCCAGCGGCTCCTCCTCGTCCGGCGCCGGCACCAGCCTGATCGTGGACAAGGCGAAGGTCAGTTTCCTGCAGGGAACCAATGACAGTGACGCGGTGACCAGCACCAACCTGCCCGTCACGCTCACCGTCGACAGCACCAAGGCCGCCGAGCTGGCGCAGGCCGCTGCCGCCGGTCAAGTGGCTCTCGTGCTCATCCCCAGTAGCTGAAGGCGGCACCGGAACCATGGCGCTCATCGTTCTCGCCGCCGACAAGGGTTCACCCGGCGTGACCACCGCGGCCGTCGCGCTCGCGGCGGTCTGGCCCCGGCGGGCGCTGCTCGCCGAGACCGACCCGGCCGGCGGTGACCTCGTCTACCGCAGTGCCGCCGCGCACGGCGGGATGCTCAACCCCAACACCGGCATGCTGTCCATCGCCGCGACCGCCCGGCGCGGGCTTGTTCCCGATCAACTCTGGGACCACGTACAGCCGTTGAGCGGCGGGCTCGAAGTGCTCGTCGGGCTCGGCATCGCCGAACAGGCCGCCGGGCTCGCCGGGCTCTGGCCCACCCTCGGCAGCGCCTTCGCGCAGCTCGGTGACTCCCCGAACGCGCCCGCCGACGTCATCGCCGACTGCGGACGCATCAGCGGGGACACCCCTGTCGTCGAGCTGTTCCCGCATGCCGCCCTCGTGCTGCTCATCTCGCGTACCGAGCCCGAGGCCATTGCCCGGGTTCGCGACCGTGCCGCCGCTCTCTCCACCAAGCTGCACGGCGGTCCGCGCGGCGCCGCCAGTCTCGCCACGCCGCTCATCGGGGTCGTCCTCATCGCCGATCCCAACAACTCGGGCAAGCTGGTCAACCAGGTCAACGACATGCTCGTACACGCGCAGACGGGTGCACGCGTCGTCGGCACGCTCGCCGAAGACCCGGCCGGAGCCGAGCAGTTGGCCGGGCGCAAGCGCGGGCGGCTCGACAAGTCGATGCTCATCCGGTCGGCCCGCAAGGTGACTTCGGACCTGTACCAGCAGTACGGCGCCGCATGGACCGTACCCAGCCAGGTGCAGGGCCAGGGTCTGGGGCAGCAGCCTCCGATGCATGGCCGGCCCGGTCAGCAGCCCGGTCACGCCGGTGGGCAGCCCGGCCATGCCGGAGCCGGCCGATGACCGCTGTCGACCACTCGCTGGTCAAGCGGTTCCGGCAGGAAGCCGGTGACCGGATCTCCGAGCAGCGTCGGCTCGACCAGGCCTCCAACGTCACACCGATGTCCCCCGAGGACGAGCGGCAGTACGCGCGGGCCGTCATCGCCCAGATCCTTGAGGACCACGCCCGGACCGAGATCAACGCCGGGCGTACGCCGCTGGACGCGGAGACCGAGGAGCAGTACGCGGCTGCCGTGCACGCCGCGCTGTTCGGCGTCGGGCGGCTGCAGCCGCTGCTCGACAACGCCGACGTCGAGAACATCGACATCAACGGGTACGACCAGGTCTTCGTCGGCTACTCCGACGGGCGCGAGGTCGCCGGTGACCCGGTGGCGGAGTCCGACGAGGAGCTCATCGAGCTGATCCAGGTGCTCGGCGCCTACTCCGGGCTCTCCTCCCGCCCCTTCGACTCCGCCAACCCGCAGCTCGACCTGCGGCTGCCGGACGGGTCGCGACTGTCCGCCGTGATGGATGTGACCCGGCGTCCCGCGCTCTCCATCCGTCGTGCGCGCATGGGCAAGGTCTTCATCTCCGACCTGGTCGGGAACGGGACCGTGGCCCCGGAGGTCGCGCACTTCATGGCCTGCGCCGTGCGCGCCCGGAAGAACATCATGATCGCGGGCGCCACCAACGCCGGTAAGACGACGCTGCTTCGGGCCCTCGCCAACGAGATCCCGCCGCACGAGCGCCTCATCACCGTCGAGCGTGCGCTGGAGCTGGGCCTCGACCAGTTCCCCGAACTCCACCCCAACGTCGTGGCGTTCGAGGAGCGGCTGCCCAACTCCGAGGGCCTGGGCATGATTTCGATGGCCGAGCTGGTGCGGCGGTCGCTGCGTATGAACCCCTCGCGCGTCATCGTCGGTGAGGTGCTCGGCGACGAGATCGTGACGATGCTCAACGCGATGTCGCAGGGCAACGACGGTTCGCTCTCCACGATCCACGCGAACAGCTCGCACGAGGTCTTCAACCGTATTTCCACGTACGCGCTCCAGGCGAAGGAGCGGCTGCCCATCGAGGCCAGCCAGATGTTGGTCGCGGGCGCGGTGAACTTCGTCGTCTTCATCCAGCGGCGCAACAACTTCCATACGGGCGGCCGGCTCCAGCGCATGGTGACGTCGGTCCGTGAGGTCAACGGCGTGGACGGCCGCGTGCTGTCCAGCGAGGTCTTCGCCGAGACCCCGGACGGCCGCGTCGTGCCGCACGCGCCCCTCTCCTGCCTCGACGATCTGGTCGCGCACGGGTACCGGTTGCCCGGCGGGAACTGGGGGTGACCATGATCATGACGACAACCAGTGATATCTCGGCGTACGGGGACACGTACTCGGCGGCCGTCGGCCCGCTCGGCTCCATGGGCGGACTGTTCTCCATCGAGGTCCTGTACTCGCTCGGGGCCGGCGTCGCCGTCGGCGGCGGGCTCGCGCTGCTCGCGGTCGCGATCCGCGGGCTGCCGGTCAAGCCGGAGCACGAGAAGCAGAAGGCCACCGAGCGCGCCAACGAACTCATCCGGTTCGCGGGGCAGCGAGGCTCGCTCGCCGCCCTCGTCGGACTCGCCGTGCTGTTGCTCACCCGCTGGGCGGTGGCCGGGATCGCGGCCGGCGTCCTCGTCTTCTTCTGGGACCGCCTCTTCGGCGGCGCGGCGGAGGAACGGGCCGGAATGCGGCGCGTGGAGGCTCTCGCCTCCTGGACGGAGTCGCTGCGTGACACGATCGCGGGCGCGGTCGGTCTGGAGCAGGCGATCCCGGCGTCGGCGCGCGCGGCGGCACCGGTACTGCGTCCGCACCTGGACGCGATGGTCGACCGGCTCCGCTCCCGTACCCCGCTCCCCGACGCGCTCCAGCAGCTCGCGGACGAGATCGACGACGCGTCCGCCGACATCATCGTCGCGGCGCTCATCCTCAACTCGCGGCTGCGCGGCCCGGGGCTGCGTCAAGTCCTGGGCGCGCTGGCGAAGTCGGCGCGCGAGGAGGTCGACATGCGGAACCGGGTCATGGCGCAGCGGTCGTCAACTCGTCGGTCCGTACAGATCGTTGTGGTGGTGTCGGTCGGATTCGTCCTCGGACTCGCCATCTTCAACCGCGAGTTCGTCGAGCCGTACGGAACGCCGATCGGACAGGTCGTGCTCGCCGGTGTCTGCGGCCTGTTCGCGCTCGGCTTCTGGTGGCTGCGCAAGCTGTCGAGCATCGAGACACCAGAACGCTTCCTGGTACGGGACGACACGTCCGTGCGGTTCGTGCGGCCACCCGGCACGTCGGCCAAAGGCGCGCAAGGCGGGCAAGGCGCTCAAGGACAGCCGCCGTACGGGGCTGGGCCTGGTCCTGGTGCTGAAGAGGGGGTACGTCGATGAACGACCTGACCATGCCGGTGCTGGTCGGCGCCGTTCTGGGCCTCGGCATCTACGTCCTCGTACGGGCGTTGATGCCGTCGAAGCGGAGTGCGGTCTCGCAGGTCGCGCGCGTAGACGCGATGCGGGCGCGGGGAACGGCGTACGAGTCGGCCCATCGCACCCAGGACGCCGGACGGATCGGTTCGTTCCGGGCCCAAGTGGGCGTCCGCGTCTCGGACTTCTACTTCCAGCAGGGCTGGGAGCAGCGCTCGCTGCGGGCCGACCTGGCCGTCCTGGACCGGAGTTGGGAGAACTTCCTCGCGACGAAGGTGCTGCTGGGGGCGGCCGGACTGTTCTTCGGCCCGTTCCTCTTCGTCATCGTCTGGACGCTCGGCATCGGCAGGAGCCCGGCCATCCCGGTCTGGATGGCGCTGCTCTTCGCGCTGGTCTTCTTCTTCCTGCCCGACCTGGAGGTACGGCGGGACGCGGCCGACAAACGGCGTGACCTGCGCCGGGTGATCGGGGCGTATCTCGACCTGGTGTCGATGAGCCTGGCCGGCGGCCGGGGTCTGCCCGAGGCGCTGATGGCGGCGGCCGACATCTCCGACGGCTGGGCGACACAGCGCATCCGCAACGCGCTCAACGACGCCCGTATCACCGGCACCAGCCAGTGGCAGGCGCTCGGTGCGCTGGGCGAGGAACTGGGCGTCGAGGAACTCAAGGACCTTTCGACCTCGTTGGCGTTGGTCGCGGACGACGGCGCGAAGGTGCGTGACTCGCTCGCCTCACGCGCCGAGACGATGCGGCACCGGGAGCTGGCGGAGATCGAGGGCAGCGCGGGTGAGAAATCGCAGTCGATGCTCGTGGCGCAGCTGCTGTTGTGCGCCGGGTTCCTGGTGTTCCTGATCTTCCCCGCGGCCATGCGCGTGTTCCAGGTCTGACGTTCATTCCCTACTGCTTGAATTCGAGAGGACAACTCACCATGAACGGACGGAACTTCAGCACCGGGATCCCGGCAATGGACTTCCTGGTCACCTTCCTGCAGGGCCGGGTGCAGCGCGCCCGTTCCGGCGAACTGGACCGCGGCGCGTCCGCGGTCGAGTGGGTCATCATCTCCGCGGTCGTCGTGGCGATCGTCGGTGTGGTGGCCGCGATCATCAACGCGGCGCTGGAGACGGGTGCGAACAACGTCAAGGACTGCATCGCGGGCGCGACACAGAGCAGTACCTGCAAGAAGTAATCCATGACCACGTCGACGTCCGGGAACCGCCGGAAGAGCAGAGCCGCGGTATGGCTACGCCGTCGGGTTGAGGCCGCCTCCACCCGGGGCGACTCCGGCATGACCGCGATCGAGTTCGTGCTGCTGACGCCCGTACTCTTCTTCATGATCTTCGCGACCGTGCAGTTCGCGCTGTACTTCTTCGCGGACCATGTCGCCCAGGCGGCGGCCCAGGCCGGCGCCCGCAAGGCCCGTGCCATGGCGAACGACCAGCCGGGCGCGTGGCGGGGCGAGGCGCAGGACGTGGTGGACAGCTACATCCAGCAACTGGGCCCGAACCTGGTGCTGTCGCCGAACGTGACGATGCTCCAGCCGGAGCAGAACACGGTGGGCGTGGAGATCACGGCACGGGTTCCCACGGTGATTCCGGGGTTCGACTTCACGGTGCACGCACAGTCGGTGGGCCCGGTGGAGCGGTTCGTGCGGGATGTGGGGAACTGATGGGTCACTTCTCTTCCCTGCGGCGCTTGCGGGACCGGCGTGAACTGGGCGACCGCGGCCTGTCCACCATCGAGGTGGTGATCCTCGCCCCGGTGATGATGATGTTCATCCTGGTGCTGGTGGCCTTCGGGCAACTGGTCGACGGGCGTGGGGCACTTGACGGGGCGGCACGGGACGCGGCCCGGGCCGGGTCGATCCAGAAGGACCACGTGACGGCGATGTCGGAGGCCAGGAAGGCGGCCGAGGCCGACCTCACGGACATCTGCTCGGGCCCGGTCACCGTGACCCAGACCAGCGCGGGCTTCGAGCCCGACACCATCTTCTCGGTCGAGGTGAGCTGCGAGGTGCGGGGCCTGGCGATGCTCGGCCTGGACATTCCGACGACGCTGACGGCGAGCTTCAGCTCACCGCTGGACCCGTTCCGGAGGACGGTGTGACGCTGAGACCGAGGGTGCCCTCTGCCGTACGGGACTGGTCCGTACGCGACTGGTCCGAGCATCGGTGGGCCCGCCTCGACGACCGGGGCTCGGGCGCAGGTGCGGTGATCATCTTCGCTGTCCTCTTCCTCTCCCTCTCCGCCTTCGTGATCGACGGCGGCATGTCCATCTCGAAGCGGGAACGGGCGGCGGACATCGCGGAACAGGCGGCGCGTTACGCCGCCCAGGACATCGACCTCGACGCCCTCTACCGCAACGCGGCGGGCGGCGCCCCGATCAACTTCCAGAACTGCGACGCGCGGGTGAAGGCCTTCGCCCAGGAGATGGGCATGTCCGTCGCGGACACGGGCGCGACCCACTGCGTCGCGGCGAACGCCAACGAGGTGCAGGTCGAGGTGCAGTTGACGTACTCGCCGGTGTTCACGGGGCTGTTCTACGGTGGGGACGTGACGGTACGGGGCGAGGCGGTGGCGGAGAACGAGGTGGGGTGAGGGGGCGTGTCCCTCAGCTCACTTGTCCCGCTTCCCACTACTCGTCCAGCTCCTTACTGGGCGCCGCCGCTGTTGCCCTTGCCGCCACCACCCCGGGTGTCCTTGGTCGTCATCTTCTCGTTGACCTGCTTGGCGAGTTCGTCGTCCAGCTTCTTGAACTCGCGTACGACGGCGTCGGACATGTCGGCGAGGGCGTCGAGCTGCTGGGTGATGTCCTCGCGGCCGTCCTCCCAGTTGGACTCGAAGTCCTCCAACGCGTTGTTCACGCTGCCGTCGCCGATGTCGTCCTTGTAGGACTCGAAGAGCTTCTTGGTGTGGTTCAGCCGGGTCTTGATGGAACGCAGCCGACTGCCGTAGTCCTCGAGTTCGCTCAGCGGGAGCGTGAGGTCGGACTTGCCCTTGCCCATGTGTCAGTCCCCCAGGAGCGCCTCGTAGTCTGACCGACGTCTGACCGGCACCGTACAACGGAACGATGCCGGCACGGGAGATCGAGTGAACGGGGTGGAGTCAAGGACATGGCCCGCTACAGCGAAGCGCAGACGGTCGAGCGAGGTGGGTTCCGGATCAAGGTGCCCGAGTCGTGGTGGGAGTTCGACGTGCGCCCCGAGTCACGCGACGACTCCATCCGGCGCATGGTCGACGAACGGGTGCGACAGCGAACGGAGTTGGCCCCGTACCGCGACACGTACACCGCGTTCCTGCGGAAGGCGGCGGCGGACGCGTGGAAGTCGGGCGCGCTGTACTGCGGTTGCATGGCGGAGAGCTTCGGCGGCGACACCCCGATCACCGGCTCGGTGACGGTCTCGATGGTCGGCGGCCGTACGGCGGACGGCGAGCCGCTCTCCACCGACCCGGCGGTCATCGCCGCCCAGTTGGCGGTCAAGGAGGCGAAGAAGGAGGGCGACTCCTGGCGCAAGGTCACGACCGTCGACATCCCCGGTGTCGGCCCGGCGGCGCGTACGTACGGCGTCGAGGACATCGCCGTACCGGGCGACGAACTCGGCCGCACCATCCGGGCTGTGCTGATGCAGACGTTCATCCCGGTGCCGGGCCAGGAGGGCAAGGTGGCGCTGGTGGCGGGGAGCAGCCAGGTGCTGGATCTGGCGGAGTCGTTCTTCGACATCTTCGACGCGGTCACTTCGACGTTCCGGTTCGCCGAATAGCAGCTGCTTCACATCGAACGACCGTTCCTTTTGGGTTCACGCGTGCACACGGTGGCTGACCGCTGCCTACGCGGCTGAGGATGCCTGGCGGGCACTGCCCGAACGCCGCCCCTGAGAGGGCGAGGGCGTTGGCTGTGGGGGTGTTTGGCGTCTGCCCTCATCGGCCTGTTGAAGAATCCAGGATCGAGACAGCATGAGCAGCACCTTCAAGTACCGTTTCCGGAGCCCCTTTGGCGGCCTCGCCGCCGATCTGACGGCGGAGTGCGCTTCTCCTGGCCCCGGTGAGGAATTCTTCCTGCAGGTTGATCGACAGGTGCGCCTGGCGCTGCCCCAGGGCATCAACTGGCGGGACGCGGCCTGGCTCTCCTTCGGCCTGGCAGTGCATGCGCCCGGCCTGGTTGCCGGGCATCCTCAAGGAGTGCTCGTTCGAGTCGTCTCGTTTGATTTCCCGCTCGCCCATTTTCGGTCGGAAGTCGCGGCACTGGCCATGGATGGCTGGCTCCGGCAGGAATTCGATCTGCACGATCGCGGGTTACGGGCTGTCTTCGACAAGGAGAGGGAAAGCTACGGATTCCATTGGGGAGACTGTGCCGAGCTGTTCTGAAGCAAGGCTTGCCCGCGCGGTGTTCGGGCCGCTCGGAGGTGTGGTGGAGGTCGGCGCGGTGAACTCCACCGGCACTTGGGAGCTTGCCGATGTATCGGTGGGCGACTTTCTGGCGCGCAGACAAGGCGACGTGGAGCGCCTGCTCGCCGGCATCCGATCGGTCTGCCGATTCAGCGACGCGGCCATGGCGATCGTCGACGAACTGGGCCGGTTCCGTGACCATGAGGTGCCCGCGGAATTCTTGCTCCTGTGGTCCGCGGGGATCACAGGAGTTCCGCAGCCTCTTGAAAAACTTGGAGCACCTGCTGTGGTGCGACGTATGTGCCGCATGGCAGCGGACCTGCAACTGGCGTACTTCTTGCAGGCCTTGATCACAGCAGCCGTCGCGGTCGGAACGGAAGCCCGGCAGGGGGCGGCCAGGGTTGTCGAAATCCTCGGCGTCGCAGCGGACTTGGCGGATGCGACGGGCGGGAGCTCCCCGGTGGACGTCTTCAGGATGTGGCGAGTCGCCCATCTGCCGGGCATCCTCTGTCCTGAAGCGGATGTGCCGGAGAGCGGAAAAGCAGCCTTCCAGATGTACGACCATGCACTGGAAGAGCTGCTTGCCGCTGCCTTCGCGCACCGGTGATCAACGGTGGCCGCGCCCACTGATGTCGGCAGGGCGGGGATGCCCGTCGTCGAAAGGAGATGCAGTGCTGGGATTGCTGGGCTTCTATGACGAACTCGACGACCGTCCTGACCGGCCGAACGGATCGCTCCGAGACGCCGTCCAGCCCGCTGGAGAGCCCGACGAGGCGGAGTTGGTGGCCTATCTGGACGCCGGCCATATCCTCATCGACGTCATGGAAGGGGGCCACGACGCCCTCACCGGGGATGCGCACCGCCACTCCTTGGGCTGCTCATCGCCGGTCACCGACGGCACCTGGCTCTGGCGCCTGGACTTCCCGCACTACGTGGAGACGCACCACGTCCTACTACCCGAGGCGTTCGTCGAACACGTGCGAGGCCTGAACCATCAGATGCCGGTCCTCGTCACCGCGCGGTTCGCCCCCCACTGCAACGAGACCTTGCCCCTCATCGGCTGGGCCTCGGCTGTCCCGTGGCGATCGACCGAGGCCGTACTCGACCCCGAACCACGCGCGGTGACGGGCAAAGCCGAGTTTGACACGGCGATCCTGGCCCAGGAACGAAGCCGACCACACGGCAACTGGGCCAAGCCCCGCAAGCCGAGGAGAGGGTGAGGCAACGCCGCGGCGCGAGCTCAGAAGGCCGTGTGTGAAGTGTCGGCCTTGAGCGTCTTGATGAACGTACTGAAGGCTCGGGACGGGAAGGTGAGTGAGCCGTGGGCCGGGTCCTTGGAGTCGCGGACGGCGACTCGGCTGCGCTGGTTCGCTATCTCCACGCAGGCGTTGCCCTCCGCGCCACCGGAGAAGGTGGACTTCCGCCAGTTCAGGGCCTGAGTCATCGGGTGCGCCTCACAGTTCCTTCGACAGGCGGTGGATGAAGTCCCTGGACGCCGTGGGGTCCAGCGTCGCCTCCTCCACCTTACGGAAAAGTGTTCGGAGCGTCCTCAGTTGGGGTTCCGCGTCGATGAACACCGTGTCAGTGGCACCTTCGCGCAGCCCGGTGTCGAGTTGGGGTACCGGACCGTCCATATACATCATCGAGGCTCCGGCACCTCCGAAGCCGTCCTGGTCGGTAGGGATGACGCGCACGGTCACATGTCCCTGCTCGATCCGGTCCAGGATCTGCCGGAGTTGAGCCCGGGACACCTGACGGTCGGCCACACGGGTGCGCAGGGCGAACTCATGGATGATCGCGTCATACGGGATGGGGTTGGCGCCCTCGATGACAGTACGGCGCCCCATGCGGAATTCCACTCGGGGCGTCAGCTCGCTCTCGGGCAGTTCCGGGCGCATGTATCCGAAGAGGGCTCGGGCGTAGTCCGGGGTCTGTAGGAGTCCGGGTACGTAGGTGACGAGGACTTCACGCAGGTGCGTCGCGTGGTGCTCTGCCTCGGCCAGGTCCAGATTCACCGGGGGCAGGACTGCCCGGTACTCGTCCCACCAGCCCTGTGTGCGGTCGACGGCCATCGTCGCCAACGATTCGATCAATGCCCCGTTCGTACAACCGTAGTGGGCGGCCAGGCGGTGGATGCGTTCCTTGCTGACGCCCGCGATGCCTGCCTCGACCTGACTCATCTGGGTCGAGGTCGAGTTGAGGAACGCTGCCACCTCGCGGGCCTTCAGTCCTGAGGCCTCGCGCAGCTTGCGCAGTTCTGTCCCCAGGCGCACTTGTCGCGCGGTGGGATGGCTCCTCGGCGGCACATGTTCTCCCGTTCTCAACAACCTTGAAGTCACGCCACGTTCGGGTGTCAGAGTACGCCAACAGGTTGCAGTGGAATAAATTCATGCCGTACCTTCGGTGATGCGACGCACACGCTGCGGAATCACCGGACCCTCGGAAGCGCACCGCCCCGTCCTGCCACGACGGTTGCGGCATGCCACCGCCGACGCTCCCCAGCGGCCAGCCAACTCCCCTCCCCATCAACGGAGTTAACGCATGCCCGAAATCGAGGGAACCGACCCCGCCGAGCCCGAACCCTGGGAGTACGTCCTCCACATCCCCCACGACCTCCGCGCCGTCACGGTCTGCCGCCGTACCGTCCGCCTCGTCCTCACCCTGCACGGACTGATCCGCCTCACCGACATCGCCGAACTCCTCGCCACCGAGCTGATCTCCAACGCCGTACGCCACACCAAAGGCCCCGTCGCCCTACGCCTACGGATGCGGGCCGGCGTACTGCGCGTCGGAGCCTGGGACGCCGACCCCCAACCACCCCAACCACCGCTCTCCGCAGAAGCGTTGACGCAACTCACGCACATGGAGGAAGGGCGCGGCCTGGCCCTGGTCAGCTCCTGCGCCGACCTCTGGGGCTGGCAGCCGCTGAGCAGGAGCGGCATCAAGGGCAAATACGTATGGGGTGACCTCGTCGCGGCGTAGCGCGTTGATCACGTCGGACAGGCAGGGGAGCTGATGGTCGGCTCGTCGCACGAGGCGCTGCATCGGATCCTCCAAAGGGATCCGGGCGAAGCACATCGGGAGTGATCTGATGACGATCGACCCTGGCGAGCCCGCCGGGAGCCTCGCGGGCGACCGGACGCCGTGGAAGCTGCCTCCGCACATCTGGCACGAATCGGCGCGCCGAGCATGGCTGGAGGCCGCTGAGCTGGCATTCAGCGAGGGCTTCGAGGAGGGATTCCAGGCGAGCCTCGCGCAGAGAGTGATCCTGCGCCTCTTCTACTGGCGAGGGATCGAGGTACCGGAACTCGTCCGGCAGAGGGTGCGCGCCTGCACGGATCTGTGCCAACTCCGAGTCTGGCGTGACCGCGCCTATGAAGTGAACGATCCGAAGGACCTGTTTGCCGATGGCCGGACCGACCGAACCTGATCCGGTCGTCGGACGGCTGTGTACGGGGCGGCGGCGGCCCTGGGTGTCCGCGCCGATTCGGACTGGGCGCCACCGCCCCCTACACCCGGAATAGGTTCCCGATAGGCTCAGCGCACCCCCATATCTCTCTCCCTCCCCACACGACACGAATCCAGGACACCCGCCATGCCGCGACGCAGCACTTCAAGCCGGACGGGAAGCTCGTCAGGAGACTCGTCGGGGCCCAGGAACCGGACACCGCAGCCGCTGCCGAGGCGGCGGCGCAGTTTTGGGGACTTCGTCAAGGCGTTCCTCGCGTTCGTCGCCCTCGCCGTCCTGCTCGTCGCGGTGCCCTACGCGCTCGCCGTGTTTGTCGGCTGGCCGTTCCCGGACGGGTCGCCGTCCCTGGACTGGCTGCAGGAAGAGATCACGGTCAAGACGTTCACCGGCGTTCTCGGCGTCATCGTGTGGATCGCCTGGGCCCAGTTCACCGCGTGCGTGCTCGTCGAGGTGAAGGCGGCGCTGTCCGGGGTCGGGATGCCGGGGCGGGTGCCCGGGGCCGGGCCGAGTCAGCTGCTCGCGCGGCAGCTCGTCGCCGCGCTGCTGCTCGTGGGTGCCACGGCGGCCTCCCTCACGCCGGGGCTCTCGCAGCTCGGGCACAGCATGGAGGGGAACCAGCAGGGCACGGTCGCCTCCGCCCAGGCCACGCCCGGCGGTTCGCTGAGCGGGATGTTCGCGCAGCAGCAGGAGCAGGCGGCCAGTACCGCCGCCGCGCTCGGCCAGCAGGCCGCCGATGCCGCCAGTCACGCGGAGGTCGGGGGGCCGTCGGTCAAGGCCGGTGACACGAAGTACTACCGGATCCAGCCTCCCGAGGGCCGTCATCACGACTCCCTGTGGGAGATAGCGCAGCGCCACCTCGGCGACGGGCGCCGGTACGGCGAGATCTACCAGCTCAACAAGGACCGTGTGCAGCCGGACGGTTCGCGGCTCTCCGAGGCCAGTCTGATCCGCCCCGGCTGGATCATGGAGATGCCCGGCGACGCCCGCGGCGGCGACCTCGTCGAGATGCCCAGCACCGGCACCGGCACCGGCACAAGTACTGCTACTGCCGCTCCCGACGCCGGTTCCACCGTCACCCCGCAGGTCGCGCAGCAGATCAACCAGTACGCGCAGACCGGCGACCACTCGGGGCGAGCAGGCGGCGGCCGGCAGGGCGGCACCGCCTCCCTCGACACCAACACCACCCGCATCAGCCTCGCCGACCGACGCGCCGCAACCGGCTCCCAGGCCACCCCCGCCGTACAGCAGGAGCAGCACGCCGAAGCCGCGACCGCGACCTCCGCCGAATCCGGCGCAGGCTTCTCCTTCGGTCTCCCCGAAGCCCTCGTCGGCGCTCCCCTCCTCGCCGCCGGTCTTCTCGGCGCCCTCGGCCGTCGGCGCCGGCAGGCCCTGTGGCAGTCGGCGCTCGGTGCGGTCGGCGGGCGGCGCGGTATGGAGCCGCCCACGCCGACCGGTGCCGCCGCCGACGCCCAGGACGCGCTCCTCATCGGCGCCGACCCCGAAGGCGTACGCCTGCTCGACCGTTCGCTGCGCGGCCTCGCCGCTTCCCTCGCCGGAGAGTCCCGCCCGCTTCCCACCGTCTACGCCGCCTGGCTCAGCAACGGCGACCTGCACCTCCAGCTCGCCCAGCCAGCCGGGAAGCCCCCGGCCCCGTGGCAGCTCGGGCAGGACCAGACGTTCTGGCTGCTGTCCCGGACCGACGCCGAGCGGTACGAGGACGTCGACACCGCCGCTCCCTACCCGGGGCTCGTCAGCCTCGGCACCATGGACGACTCGCGCCTGCTGCTCAACCTGGAGTCGGTGCCGGGCATCGTCTCGCTGAGCGGGAGCGAGTCCGACCGGGCCGCCGTATTCGCCTCCGTCGCCGCCGAGTTGGCCACCAACGGGTGGTCGGACCGCATGACCATCACCCTCGTCGGGTTCGGCCAGGACCTCACGGCCCTCGCCCCCAACCGGCTGCGCCACCTCGACGACATCGAGGCCCTCGTCGAGACGATGGAGGCCGAGACCAGGCAGCGGCGCGGTGCGCTCGGCGCGGCCGGTCACGACTCGGTCCTCACCGGCCGTACCGGGCCCGCCCAGCACACCCGTTGGGCCCCGCACCTCGTTCTCCTCGCCGCCGAACCGTCCGCCGACGACGCCGTCAAGCTGGCCGAACTCGCCGCTGACGCAAGCCGGTTGGGCATCGGATACCTCGTCGGCACCGACAGCGGTGATCTGCCCGGCGCCGCCTGGGAGCTGGAGATCACCGGCGAGGGCAAGCTCCTCGCGCCCCTCCTCGGGCTCGAACTCGACGCCCAGCTACTGCCCGTACCCCAACAGCGGGCGATCGTCGAGCTGTTCGTCGGCGCCGACCCCGAGCACGCGCCGGACGGACCGGCGACCACACCCCCCTTCCTCGTCGACATCAGCGAGCAGGGTCGGCCGGCGGTGTACGCCCGGCTCGTGGGCCCGTACGAGATCATCGGCCTCGACACCCCGGACGGGGAGCGCAGCCCGCTCCAACACGAGGCGCTCGCACTGCTGTTGCTGCACCGCGAAGGTGTGCACCCGCGTGTACTGGCCTCCGCGCTCTGGCCGCGCGGTGTCACCGACGACGTACGCGAGGCGCTCCTCGAACGGCTGCGTGTCTGGCTCGGCACCGACCCCGACGGCACCCCTCGTCTCGCCACCGACGCCAACGGGCGGCTCACGCTCGCCAAGTCGGTCGTGTCCGACCTCGACGTTCTGCGTTCCCTCTATCACGAGGCCACGCAGGGCAAGGGCGTCGACAGCCGGGTCGTACGCGGCCGGCTCCTCACCGACGCGCTCGTGCTGGTGCGCGGGCCACTGCTCGCAGACCGTCCCGAGGGCCGCTACGGCTGGCTCACGCACGAGATCATCGACGCCCAACTCCCGCTGCTGGTCGCGGACATCGGGCTCGCGCTCGCCGAGTTCCACCTCGTGAAGAACCGTGCGGAAAGGGCCATCGAGGCGCTCGACGCCGCCCTCAACTCCGCCCCCGGCGACGAGCGGCTGTGGCACGAACTCCTGCGCGCCACGCACTCCACCGGTGACATGGACAAGCTCCAGCAGGTCGCCGCCGATCTGATCCGCCGCAGCGGCGCACGCGGCCTGCCGCCGCGCACCGAGGCGCTCCTCGACGAACTGCTGCCGACGTGGCGCGACGGCGCAGCGGCCGTGGGATGAGCATCGACCAACTGCTCGTCGTGGTCGCCGCGCTGTGGGGCGCGGCGGCCGGGACACTCGTACCCCGCGCCGCCTACAGGTTCTCCGTCCCGCCCGAGGAGACCTGGCGGGACAGCTGCCCCCAGGGCCACCCCCTGGGCGGTCGGTCGGGCGGCTGGCTGGGTCGGGCGCGCTGCGCGTCCTGCGCCGGTACGGCAGGCCAGTCGGCCGGGGACGCCGGGCACCTCGCCGCGAACGCGGCCGGCCCCTCGTCCGACGGAAGTCAGCCGTCCGATGGAAGTCAGCCGTCCGACGGGAGCGCGTCGTACGGCCCCAGCACCCCCTTCCTCGCCCTCGCCACCGCGCTCGTCTGCGCCGCGCTCGCCGCCGCGACCGGTACCCGGCCCGAGCTCGGGGCCTGGCTGCTGCTCGCGCCCGTCGGGGTGCTGCTCGCGGTCGTGGACTTCCGGGTGCAGCGGCTGCCCGACCCGCTGACCCTCCCGCTGGCCGCCGCCGCCCTCGTCCTGCTGGGTGGGGCCGCGCTGCTGCCCGAACACGCGGGGGACTGGCTCACCTCCCTCCTCGGCACCCTGCTGCTCGGGGGCGCGTACTTCGTGCTGTTCCTCATCAGCCCCAACGGCATGGGCTTCGGCGACGTGAAACTCGCCCTCGGGCTCGGGGCGGTCCTGGGCTGGTACGGCTGGGGGACCGTCGTGCTCGGCACCTTCGCCGGATTCCTGTTCGGCGGCCTGTACGGGCTCGCGCTCGTCATCGCACGGCGCGCCGGTCGCCGTACGTCCATCCCGTTCGGGCCGTTCCTGATCGCGGGCGCGTTCGTCGGGCTGCTGATCGGGGCGTACGCGGCCTGACGTCAGGCGGGGCGGGACGCTGACGTGAGGCGCGGCAGGGCACTGACGTACGCTGGAACGGTCCGCCCCACGCCTTCCGAAAGGACGCCCGGTGACCGAGAACGCCGACCATATGTCGTTTGATGTCACAGCTGTCCTCGACCGTGCCGCCGCGGGCGGACGGATCACCCCCGAAGAGGCGCTCCACCTCTACCGGGACGCCCCGCTGCACGCCCTCGGCTCGGCCGCCGACGCCGTACGCCGCCGTCGTTACGCGGGTACGGAGCACATCGCGACGTACATCATCGAGCGCAACATCAACTACACGAACGTGTGCGTCACGGCGTGCAAGTTCTGCGCCTTCTACGCCGCCCCCAAGGACACGGCCAAGGGCTGGACCCGCGACCTCGACGACATCCTGCGCCGCTGCGCGGAGACCGTCGAACTCGGCGGTACGCAGATCATGTTCCAGGGCGGCCACCACCCGGACTACGGCGTCGAGTACTACGAGAAGCACTTCGCCGCGATCAAGGCCGAGTTCCCGCAGCTCGTCATCCACAGCCTGGGGGCGAGCGAGGTCGAGCACATGGCCCGGATCTCGAAGGTGTCCGTCGAGGAGGCGATCACCCGTATCCACGAGGCCGGTCTCGACTCCTTCGCCGGCGCCGGCGCCGAACTCCTTCCCGAGCGCCCCCGCAAGGCCATCGCGCCCCTCAAGGAGTCCGGCGAACGCTGGCTGGAGATCATGGAGACCGCGCACGGGCTGGGCGTCGAATCGACGTCCACCATGCTCATGGGCACCGGCGAGACCAACGCCGAGCGCATCGAGCACCTGCGGATGATCCGTGACGTACAGGACCGGACGGGCGGCTTCCGCGCCTTCATCCCGTACACCTACCAGCCCGAGAACAACCACCTCAAGGGCCGTACGCACGCCACGATCTTCGAGTACCTGCGCATGATCGCCATCGCGCGTCTCTTCATGGACAACATCGCCCACATCCAGGGCTCGTGGCTCACCACGGGCAAGGAGGCCGGCCAACTGTCCCTGCACTACGGCGCGGACGACCTCGGCTCGATCATGCTGGAGGAGAACGTCGTCTCCGCCGCGGGCGCCAAGCACCGCTCCAACCGTATGGAGATCATCGACCTGATCCGCAGGGCGGGCCGCGTCCCCGCCCAGCGGACCACGACGTACGAGCACATCGTCGTCCACGACGACCCGGCGAACGACCCGGTCGACGAGCGCGTCATGTCCCACATCTCGTCCACCGCGATCGAGGGCGGCACGGCCCACCCCGAGCTGAAGCTCCTCGCCAGCAACTGATCAACCCGTCAACCCGTCAACCTACCAACTGGCCTTCCTGTGCTGACGATTCATGCCGCCGATGAACTCCGGATCGGCTGGGACGCGGACCCGTTGACGGACGGCGCCGTCGCGGTCGACGGCAACCGGGTCGCCGCCGTGGGCCCGCTGACCGAGGTGGCGGAGCGGTTCCCGGGAGCACGGGTGCGGCGCTGGCCCGGTGTCCTGGGCCCCGGACTCGTCCACGAGGGCCCACTCCCGGACGCCCCGAGCCCGCGAGAACGCGTGCACGCCGTGCTGAAGGGAGGCGCGGTGGCGGTACTGGAGGAGTACGCCACCTCACCCGACCTCCGGTCAGCCGCCGAACGCAACGAGGTCGTCGTACTGACGCGGACACGGACTCCGGCGATCGTGGAGGGGGAGCGAGCCGACCTGGCGGTGTTCGACGAGGGCGGGCAGTGCCTGGCAACGGTCTGCGCAGGACGCCTGATCCACAGACGCCGGTGAGCGGTTGAGGGCGTGGGGCCGTGACATTGTGCGGCTCCGCCGCGTGGGCGCGACAAGCCCCCACCGCCCCGCACCCGACAAACAACCCCTCTTAATCCCCCTCAACCCCACTCACCCCGAAAACGCCACCCCAAAAGCCCCCGCATCCTGAGAAACCCCACTGCAATTGGTCGCCGCATCATCAGACGCCGCAACCCCCTCCTCACACTCCTGATCCCGGAACGTCGACCACATGGACACCCAGGCAACCCCCTTCTCCTCCGCGAACGCCCGCACTTCCGCCGCGTCCGCCAAAGAGAACGTCTCGTTGTCGACGTCATTCACACCGATCATCGACGTCAACGCCATCCCCTGCCACGCGCCCTCCTCCGACAGCCCGAAGATGTCGGCGAGTTGATCATGGGTCGCCGCGGCTGACGTGAGCGCGTACTGACCCATGTCGTCCTTGTAGTCGCTGCTGTAGTTCATCGTCATGATGTTGACGGTGGACACCTGCACGGAGTTGTTGTTGGCCGAGTCGAGCAGGGCCACGCTGTCGTCGTCGAGGCCGCTCGGCATCACGGGCAGAGTGAAGGAGACGCTCAGGTCGGTGCGGTCCTTCTGCAGCAGGGCGATCGCCTTCGAACGCAGCTCGACGGAGGCGGAGTCGGTGAGCGTGTCGCCCTCGACGTCGAAGTCGGCCTGCGTCGAACCGGCGGCGTCCAGGGCCGCGCCGTAGGCCTTGGCCAGCGCGGACGCACTGTCGCAGACCTCGGCCAGCTCCTTGCCGGAGGCGCCGCCGAAGGACACCCGGACCGAGCCGCCGGTCGCCGCGAGCTTCGCTATGCGGGACTTGACGGCCGAGTCGCCGATAGCCGTCGTACCGTTCCACTTCGGCGTACAGGTCGTACCGTCCGAGATCACGAACGCCAGGTTGTACGCCGTCGGTGAGCCCGCGCTGTCGTTGTCGTTCGCGTCGGTGGCGCTGACGTACGGGGCGTACTCGGTGGTCGAGGCGGTGCTCGCCGAGGGCGAGGCGCTCGACCGGGCCTGTTCGGAAGGGGTCGCGGACGCGGCGTCGGAGCCGCTGTCCGTGTCGCTGTCCGAGCCGGATGAGCACCCGGCGCAGGTCAGTGCCACCAGACATGTGAATCCGGCGGCCGACCCAAGGAAACGCCTCATCGCGCATGCACCCGCTCTCGTGATTTCTATCTCAGTTATTTGTTGGTGATGTCTGAGTGATATTCGCGTGATATCCGTGTCGGGACGGAAACGGAGTGTGGTTCCGAACTGGTTCCGTAACAGTTCTGTAGTGGATCCGGGGTGGATCCGAGATGGAAAGGTCTCACACGAGACTGTCCTTCATGAGGACAGTGAACTCACAGCGTGCTCATGGACAGCGCACCGCGAAGGGCGTGAATGGGGCAAACAAGCGGGACAATCAGCCCCTTTGTATTCGGGGCGGGTTGCGCAGGCTTCCGGGGAAACTCTCAGAAGATGCACAGGTTAAGGAGTTTCTCATGGGCGTCTCACATGAGAACCAGAGTTTCGGTCACATAAAGCCCTCCTAATGTCCGGGGAATGCATTCCGAGTCTGACATCGAAAACCGTGCCGCCGGCCGCGGCCGTCGCCGTAAGAGCGGCAAGGGGTCCGACGGGTCCAACGGGGCCGCGGACGGTCCCGTGTTCGTCGACACCTCCGGCCGCCGGGCGAGACTGCTGCGCCGGTTCGGCACCTTCCTCGGTGTCGCCTGTGTTGGGTATGCCGTCGTGCTCGGCATGGCCTTCATGGGCTGGGGCACGTCGCTCACTCCGTCCTCGCTGCTGCCTTTCGGCGGCGGGGCCCGCGGCGGCAACCAGGGGCCGGGCAGCAACCAGCAGCCGCAGGGCGGCTTCGGAGCGGCCCCGTCGGGCGCTCCCACCGGAGCCGCCACCCCGCCCGCCCTGCCCACCGGCATCCCGCCGGCGGGCGTTGCCACGGGCGAGCCGCCCGCTTCGGCACCGACCGCGACCGCCACCGCGTCCGCCTCCGCGGACGCCAACTGACGGGAACGCAGCCACCCATGACTACGACGACCACCTCGCGCACCTCGCGCGGCCGCAGGCGCGCTCCCTCGAAGGTGCAGCGGGCCGCCGGCAAGGCCGCGGCGCTGCAGAAGCCGCGAGTCATCCTCGCCATGCTGCTTCTGCTCGCGCTGACCAGCGTGATGCTGCTCGACGGCTATCTGCGCGCGGAGGTCGGCGGCGACCAGCGCGTACGCACCGGGGCCAGCTCGAACGACGTACCCGACAAGGTCATCGACGGCGGGCCGATCCTCAGCTTCCGCAACGGGCAGGCCGTGACCCAGTCCGTGCCGGAGAAGACCATCGCGCTCACCTTCGACGACGGTCCGAACCCCACCTGGACGCCCCAGGTCCTGAAGATCCTTGAGGAGTACGACGTCCCCGGCACGTTCTTCGTGGTCGGCTCGATGGTGTCGCGCTACCCGGACATCGTGGAGACGGCGGTCGAACAGGGCAACGAGATCGGCATCCACACCTTCACGCACGTCGACCTCTCCTACCAGAGCGACGCCCGCGTCAACCGCGAGATGCAGCAGACGCAGCTCGCGCTGGCGGGCGCGGCCGGCATCACGACGACGCTGTTCCGGGCGCCGTACTCGTCGGAGGCGGACGCCATCGACAACTACAGCTGGCCCGTCTACAAGAAGCTCGGCGAGGAGGGCTACACCAGCGTCTTCGTCGACACCGACAGCGACGACTGGAAGCGGCCCGGCGTCTCGAACATCATCAAGTGGGCCACGCCGGAGGACGGCAAGGGCGCCTCGGTGCTCTTCCACGACGCGGGCGGCGAGCGCTCGCAGACGATAAAGGCGCTGCCGACGTACATCAAGAAGATGAAGGCGGCGGGCTACACCTTCACCACCATCAGCGGCGCGATCCAGCAGCAGGCGTCGAGCGCGCGGCAGACGGCCACCGGTACGGGTACGACGGGTACGGGTGCGGGGACAGGCGCGGGTACGGGTGCGGGTGCCGCCGCGGGCCAGCAGCCCGGAGGCGCGCCGACCGGCCAGCCGGGCAACGGGCAGCAGGGCAACGGCCAGCTCGGCAACGGGCAGGCGGGCAACGGCCAGGGAGGCGCGGGAACGTCGAGCCTCCTCCAGGCAGCCCACCGCACCGCCACCGGCGCGACCCTCTACGAGGGCAAGGCCCTCATCGGGGCCGTGGCGGTCGCCGAATGGGCCGTACCGGGGCTGGCGACCGGACTCGCGGTCGTCGGATTCGCCGTCATGGGCCGGTTCGGGATGATGCTGATCCTCGCCCGCCGCCACTACCGGCAACGCAACCGGAAACGCGGCAAGGGCGGCAAGTTCAGCTGGGGACCGACGGTCACCAGGCCGGTGACCGTGATCGTGCCCGCGTACAACGAGAAGGAATGCATCGCCAACACCCTTGAGTCGCTGGCGAAGAGCACCCACCCGATCGAGATCATCGTCGTCGACGACGGCTCGGACGACAACACGTCCCAGATCGCACGCGACGCGGCCCTCTCCTTCGGCATGACGAACGTCCGGGTCATCCGCCAGGAGAACGCGGGCAAGCCGGCCGCTCTCAACAACGGTGTACGCAGCGCCAGTTACGACATCGTCGTGATGATGGACGGCGACACCGTCTTCGAACCGGACGCAGTCCACCAGCTCGTGCAGCCCTTCGCCGACCCCGAGGTCGGCGCGGTCGCGGGCAACGCCAAGGTCGGCAACCGCAACACGATCATCGGCGCCTGGCAGCACATCGAGTACGTGATGGGCTTCAACCTCGACCGCCGCATGTACGACCTGCTGCGCTGCATGCCCACCATCCCCGGCGCGATCGGCGCGTTCCGTCGCGACGCGGTCCTGGAGGTCGGCGGCATGAGCGAGGACACGCTCGCCGAGGACACCGACATCACCATCGCGATGCACCGCGCGGGCTGGCGGGTCGTCTACCAGGAGCACGCCAGGGCCTGGACGGAGGCGCCCGCCTCGCTCAAGCAGCTGTGGTCGCAGCGCTACCGCTGGTCGTACGGCACCATGCAGGCCCTCTGGAAGCACCGCAAGTCCCTGACGGACAAGGGTCCTTCGGGCCGCTTCGGCCGCGTGGGCATGCCGTTGGTGGTCATCTTCCAGATCATCACGCCGGTCTTCGCCCCGCTGATCGACGTCTTCACGGCCTACTCGATGATCTTCATCGACTTCCAGGCGGCCCTGCTGGCATGGCTCGCGGTGCTGGGCATCCAACTCGTCTGCGCCGCCTACGCGTTCCGCCTGGACCGTGAGAAGTACCGCTACCTGCTGATGATGCCGCTGCAGCAACTGGCGTACCGCCAGATGATGTACCTCGTCCTCATCCACTCCTGCATCACCGCCCTCACCGGCGGTCGCCTGCGCTGGCAGAAACTGAAGCGCACGGGCGAGGTCGGCACCCCGGCGGGGGCGAACTGATGAGCTGGGGGACGGATCAGCAGGGCTACGGCCAGAACCATGCCTACGGCAACAACTACGGCTACGGATACGGCTATGGATACGAGCACGGGCAACAGCCGTATCCCACCCAACAGCCGTACCCGCAGGAGCCGTACCCCCAGCAGTACGTCGATTACGGCCATGTCGATCACGGTCAGGTCGACTACGGCCAGGTCGACTACGGGCAAGTCGGCTATGGCGAACAGGGGTACGTGACGCCCGACGTCAACGACACCAAGGAGACGGTTCTTCCGGAGACGGCTCTTCCGGAGTCCGAGCCGGAGATCACGCCCGAGTCCGAGTCCGAGCCCGAAGCCGCGCCGAAGGCGAAGAAACCGGCGGGTCGCGACCGCTACTTCGACACCCTCCGGGCCGTCGCCCTGGTCCGGGTCGTCACGTACCACACCTTCGGGTGGGCCTGGGCCGGCATGGTGTTCCCCTCCATGGGGATCATGTTCGCCCTCGCCGGCACGCTGATGGCGAAGTCCCTGGAACGCCCCGCGCTCATGGTGATCAAGAGCCGGGTCCGCCGGCTCCTGCCCCCCTTCTGGTTCTGGGGCTTCTTCGTGATCGTCGCGATGATGGTCCACGACTGGATGCCGGGCTGGCAGATCGTCTTCTGGGTGGTACCGCTCGGCGACCCGCCGGGCAACGCCTGGGGCATGCAGGCCTGGGAGATCCTCTGGTACCTGCGTACGTACCTCTGGTTCGTCCTGCTCTCGCCGCTCCTGCTGCGGACGTTCCGCCTCGCTCCCGTGGCCGTCCTGCTCCTCTCCCTGGCCCCGATCGTGGTGCTCCACTACCTCTGGGAGCCCCCGGACAACCGCTTCGGCAACGGCCTCACCGACCTGGCCACCTTCCTCTTCTGCTGGGTCCTCGGCTTCGCGCACCGCGAGGGCGTCCTGCAGCGCCTCAAGCCGGCGCTGGTGGTCCTCCTCTCCCTGGCCGCCATCGGCTTCGGCGGCTGGTACGCCTTCACCCACCAGGCCGAGACGGGCTCCTACGACCTCGACGACATCCCGCTCGCGCAGGCGTTCTGGTCGGCGGGCTTCGTGACGCTGCTGATGTACGCGAAGGCGCACTTCGAGATCGACTTCGCTGGGCTCACCCGCCACAAGCGGCTCGACCGGATCGTGACGATCTTCAACGCGCGCGCCGTCACGCTCTACCTCTGGCACGAGATCGCGCTGATCCTGGCCGTCCCGCTGATCGACCAGTTCTGGAACGTCCCGGCCTTCGAGAAGTACCTGCCGCTGGACAGCCAGTGGTTCATGTTCGGCATCGGCTGGATCCTGATCGCCGTGTTCATCCTGCTGTGCGGCTGGGTGGAGGACGTCGCCGCCAAGAAGAAGCCGAAACTGCTGCCGTAGGCGGCCGACAGACTGGTGTGGCGAGGGCCGGGCGCTTCAGGTACGCCCGGCCCGCACCCGTGCCGCCGGGAGGCCGTGACGTACGTACTGCCACAATGGGCACGTGACCCGCGCATCCCTGAACAAGCAGCCGCACGAAGTCGCCTCGATGTTCGACGACGTGGCGGAACGGTACGACCTCACGAACGACGTGCTGTCGCTCGGCCAGGACCGCGTGTGGCGCAAGGAGGTCGCGAAGGCGGTCGACGCCCGCCCGGCGCAGAAGATCCTCGACCTGGCCGCCGGTACGGCCACGTCCTCCCTCCCCTTCGCCCGCACGGGCGCGTACGTCGTCCCCTGCGACTTCTCCCTCGGCATGCTCAGGGTCGGCAAGCGGAACCACCCCTGGCTGCCCTTCACGGCGGGCGACGCCACCAAGCTGCCCTTCAAGGACGACACCTTCGACGCGGTGACGATCTCCTTCGGGCTGCGCAACGTCCAGGACACGGGCGCGGCGCTGCGCGAGCTGTACCGGGTCACGCGCCCCGGCGGACGGGTCGTGATCTGCGAGTTCTCGCACCCGACCTGGGCGCCCTTCCGCACGGTGTACACGGAGTACCTGATGCGCGCCCTGCCCCCGGTCGCCCGCGCGGTGTCCTCGAACCCCGACGCGTACGTCTACCTCGCCGAGTCCATCCGCGCCTGGCCCGACCAGCCGGCCCTGGCCGAACTGCTGCGCGAGGCGGGTTGGTCGAAGACGGCCTGGCGCAACCTCACGGGCGGCGTCGTGGCCCTGCACCGAGGCTTCAAGCAGCCGTAGCCGTCGCCGGTCCTCTCCCTGATCGCCTGTTCCCTGCCGGTCATCTGATCACCTCGAACGCGTCCCCGGGCCGGTCCAGTTCGCGCTCCAGCCCGCCCCTGGGCGGCTTCGGCACCCGTGGCTCGCGTACCCCCGCGCCCCCGCCGCCGTCTCCCTCCCCGAAGTCGAACCACACGGTGACGACTGCACCGCGCGGTATCGCGACGCCGGGCGGCGGATACTGCCGTACGACGTGGTCGACGACGGTGAGCTGGAACTCGGGCCGGTCGGGCGCGGCGAGAAGCACCCCGTGTGCCCTGGCCCTCTCGCGCGCGTCCATGGCCATCAGGCCGACGAGTTTCGGTACGCGCACATCGGGTGTGTTGGGTGTTCTGTGCACAGACGTCACCCCCAGCGGTACGGGCAGGGTAACCCCGGCCACGTACCGCCCGGAAGCGCTAAGTGTTTTTCTGCGCCGAATTACTACCGTCTGTAATTGACTGTGGCCGCAGATCAACCTGGTTACCGATCAACCTGGTTACCGATCAAGTCGGCTACAGATCAAGCCGGTAGCAGTGCCCCTCCTGCTCCAGCGTCGGCGTCGTGAAGACGTCGGTGAGCCGCATGCCAAGCCGCCGGGTGACCGCGATGGACCGCTCGTTGCGGGAGACGACCATCGCGACCACGCTGGAGACGCCCGCAGAGCGCACTCTGTCCAGCGTCAGCCCGGCCGCCGCGGTGGCGTACCCCTGGCCCCAGTAAGCCCGTCCGAGCCGCCAGCCGATCTCGATCTCCCCCTTGGGGCCCCAGTCCTGCGGCCACGGTTGGGCGCCCGTGAAGCCGATGACCTGGTCCGACTCGTCGAGCATGGTCCACAGGCAGAACCCGTACTCGGCGTCGTGCCGGCGTTGGCGGGCGGTGAGTTCCTCGTAGACGGACAGTTCCGCCGACCTGCCCCCGTGGAACTCCATGACATCGGGGTCGTCGAAGACCCGGTGCCAGGCGAAGGCGTCCTCGTCGGTGGGAACACGGAGGCGTACTGCGGGGAGCGCTCGGTTCACGGGGCAGCCCTTCAGCCGGGTGATCAGTACTGCTGAATAGACTGCCCATGTCCAGTGCCTGTCGGCACGCAGATTTGAGAGTCTTGGGGAGAACCCGTCGTGACCGAGCCCCTCTCCGAAAACACCGCCGATGTGATTGTCGTCGGGGCCGGGCCAGCCGGTTCCACCACGGCCTACTACCTGGCGAAGGCCGGACTCGACGTACTGCTGCTGGAGAAGACCAGCTTCCCGCGCGAAAAGGTCTGCGGCGACGGCCTCACGCCCCGGGCGACCAAGCAGCTCGTCGCGATGGGCATCGACATCTCCGAGGAGGCCGGCTGGCTGCGGAACAAGGGCCTCCGCATCATCGGCGGCGGCGTCCGCCTCCAGCTCGACTGGCCGGAACTCGCCTCCTTCCCCGACTACGGCCTCGTCCGCAAGCGCGACGACTTCGACGAACAGCTCGCCCGCCAGGCCCAGAAGGCGGGCGCGCGACTGTACGAACGCTGCAACGTCGGCGCCCCGATCACCGACGACCGCACCGGCCGCATCACCGGCGTGCACGCGAAACTCGGTGAGGACAAGCGCGAGGTCACCTTCCACGCCCCGCTGGTGGTCGCCGCCGACGGCAACTCCACCCGCCTGTCCCTGGCGATGGGCCTGCACCGCCGCGAGGACCGCCCGATGGGCGTCGCGGTCCGTACGTACTTCACCTCTCCGCGCCACGAGGACGACTACCTGGAGTCCTGGCTGGAACTCTGGGACCGGCGAGGGTCCGAGGACCGCCTGCTCCCCGGCTACGGCTGGATCTTCGGCATGGGCGACGGCACCTCGAACGTCGGTCTCGGGGTGCTCAACACCTCGGACTCCTTCAAGGAACTGGACTGGCGCGAGGTGCTGAAGGCCTGGTGTGCGTCGATGCCGGAGGAGTGGGGCTACACCCCCGACAACATGACCGGCCCGATCCGCGGCGCCGCCCTCCCCATGGCCTTCAACCGGCAGCCCCACTACACGAAGGGCCTGCTGCTCGTCGGAGACGCCGGCGGCATGGTGAACCCCTTCAACGGCGAGGGCATCGCCTACGCCATGGAATCCGGCCAGATCGCCGCCGACGTCATCGTCCAGGCCCACGCGCGGGCCACACCGGCCCAGCGGGAGATCGCACTCCAGCGTTACCCGCGCGTGCTCAAGGACACCTACGGCGGCTACTACACGCTCGGCCGCGCCTTCGTGAAGCTCATCGGCAACCCGAAGATCATGAAGATCGCGGCCGATCGCGGCCTGACCCACCCCCTGTTGATGAAGTTCGCCCTGAAGATGCTGGCCAACCTCACCGACCCGACGGGCGGCGACGCGATGGACCGGATCATCAACGGCCTGAGCAAGGTGGCCCCGAAGGCGTGATCGGCGGAGACCTCCTCAGGGGGCGAGGCCATCTCAGAGGGTGAAGGCCTCTCAGGGGGTGAGGGCCTCCTGCTTGGCGGCCCGTCGCGCGAACACCGCCTCGCGACGGTCCGCCACCTGCCGCAGCGCGTCCTTCCGCTCCCGCTTGGAGAGCCGGTCCAGATACACGCGCCCGTTCACATGGTCCGTCTCGTGCTCCAGACACCGGGCGAAGTACCCCGTCCCCTCGACGACAAGCGCGTTCCCGTCCTGGTCGAGCCCGCGCACGACGGCACGATCCGGGCGGGGTACGTCCATCACGGCCCCCGGCACGGACAGGCACCCCTCGCCCTCGTCGAGGAGGCGCCGGTCGCCGGCGTCGAGCGGCTCCAGCACCGGGTTGACGAGGTGTCCGACATGTCGGACACCGTCATCTTCGTCTGCCCTTCTGCTGTGTTGAGTGCCGAGGAAGCACTGAGGCTTCAGCCTCACACAGCCATCCCCCGCAGGGGCTGGACAGCGCAGAAAGGCGGGGGAGGGGGGAGAAGGGTCGAGGGTCGCTGCCCACCAGCGGCAACGACCCTCGCACGTGAATCCCTACAACTGCTCGCTCAGAGAACGCGCACCGCGCCCGACGCCGGGTACCCGGAGAGATCCTGGACGACGACGCCCTTGGACGGGTTGGCCGCGTCCAGGTACTGGCCGTTACCCACGTACACCGCCACGTGGTACGCCGAACCCTTCGCACCCCAGTACAGGATGTCGCCGACCTCGAGGTTCGACAGGGAGACCTCGGTGCCCTGCATCGACTGGTCCTGCGAGACCCGGGGAAGATCCACGCCGACCTGCTTGAACGCGGCCTGGACCAGGGAGGAGCAGTCCCACGCGTTGGGGCCGGTGGCGCCCATGACGTAGGCGTCGCCCAACTGCGCGTTGAGGAAGGCGATGACGGTCGCGACGCTGCCACTCGCGGGGGCGGCCACCTGCGTCGTCTCCGAGGCGGAGCTGGAGCTGGAGCTGGAGGCGGCCAGCGTGGCGCGCTCGGCGGAGCGGGAGACAGCGGCCTCCGCAGCGGCCTTGCGAGCGGCCTCGGCCTTCTCCTTGGCCTCCGCCTTCTGCTTCGCCTCCGCGAGGTCCTTCCTGGCCTCCTGAGCCGCCTTGGCGGCCGCGGCGTCACGCTCGGCAGCGAGCTCGTAGTTCGCGGCGGCCAGCTGCGTGGCGTCCGCGGACTCGGCGATCTGAGTGGCCAGGTCGGCCGTGAGGGTGGGCAGTTCGATGGTCTGCGGCCCGGACTCGGCGGCGTACGCCGCACCGGACGCACCCGCCACTGCCAGGGTGCTGAGAACGCCACCGGCGACTCCGGCGCGTATCGCCAGCGACGAGGTGCCGGCACGCCGGGGCTTCCGGTGGCTTCGTATGTGAGCGGTAGCGGTGTGGGACATGGGTACTAGCGGTACCAGCGACTCCTCCATACCTTCAAGAAACGTGTGGTGCGCCACAGTTGTTCAATCGAGCCCTCAAATTCCTGGACTGTCACTCTTTATTGACGCCGTAACGGGCATTGCGGACATGGGTGATCATGCCTGTGATCATGCACTTTCATCGGTACGCACCAATTGCCCGCTGCCTACCATCGGTTGCGGTCCGTGGCCAACCCCCGATCTTCACGGGCCCTCACTGGTGTGGCGCAGGTCACGGAACGGTCACCGGTCGGGGTGCGTCCCGCGAGGGAATCGCCGATCGCCGTCGCTCGTGAACGCGTGCACGCACGTCAGTGCGTCCACATTCGCCGTGGGGCTCCCTCCGATGTGTGAACGCGCCCCACTATCAAGCAGCCCCGTCCATCTCCAATTTGCATGCAAGAGAAGTCTCTTGATATTGAGACGCCCTTGTGACCTGCGGCGACCGGAGAAAATGTCACCTCTGGTGATCACGTGGACGCTTCGAGTGTGAAGATCACCGCTCATCCGTCTTCATGATCCTTCGTCAGGTGGTGGAGATCACAAAGGTTCGGTAATACCCCGTGTCGCAGATCACAGACGGTCGGGCATAGGATGCGGGGCAGTTGGGCTTGTGACCTGCTTCACATGTTCGCGATCTTCGTCTGGACGGGCGGGGTTGGCGGGCGGACGGGGCGGCGAGGGCCCATGCAATCGCCAACAGTCAGTGCCGACTGAGAGGAGCGAGGAGCGGTGAACGCGTATGCGCCCATCCTCGTACTGGGAGCCCTCGGGGCAGGCTTTGCGATCTTCTCCGTGATCATGGCTTCGCTCATCGGCCCGAAGCGGTACAACCGGGCCAAACTCGAAGCTTATGAATGCGGGATCGAGCCGACACCCACGCCGGCCGGCGGTGGGCGATTCCCCATCAAGTACTACCTGACGGCGATGCTCTTCATCGTCTTCGACATCGAGATCGTCTTCCTCTACCCCTGGGCCGTCACCTTCGACGCCCTGGGTGTTTTCGGGCTCGTGGAGATGTTGCTCTTCGTGCTCACCGTCTTCGTGGCGTACGCGTACGTATGGCGGCGCGGCGGCCTGGAATGGGACTGAGGGGCCTCTAAGACATGGGACTCGAAGAAAAACTGCCGAGCGGATTCCTGCTGACCACCGTCGAGCAGGCCGCGGGCTGGGTGCGCAAGGCGTCCGTCTTCCCCGCCACGTTCGGACTCGCCTGCTGTGCCATCGAGATGATGACCACCGGCGCCGGCCGCTACGACCTGGCGCGCTTCGGCATGGAGGTCTTCCGCGGCTCACCCCGCCAGGCGGACCTGATGATCGTGGCCGGCCGGGTCAGCCAGAAGATGGCGCCGGTGCTGCGGCAGGTCTACGACCAGATGCCCAACCCCAAGTGGGTGATCTCCATGGGGGTCTGCGCCTCGTCGGGCGGCATGTTCAACAACTACGCCATCGTGCAGGGCGTCGACCACATCGTCCCGGTCGACATCTATCTGCCCGGCTGCCCGCCACGGCCCGAGATGCTGATCGACGCGATCCTCAAGCTCCACCAGAAGATCCAGAGCTCCAAGCTCGGCGTGAACGCCGAGGAGGCGGCCCGCGAGGCGGAGGAGGCCGCGCTCAAGGCACTCCCCACGATCGAGATGAAGGGGCTGCTGCGATGAGCGACGCGAACGGCACCGGAGCAGGCGGGGCGACGAACGGGGTCAACCCCGAGAAGGACCTCGCCGCCTCCAACCTCCCCGGCCAGCGCGGCGACGGCGGTGAGGAGATCCGCGTCCAGCGCGGAATGTTCGGCGCCAACAACGGTGGCGACACCTCCGGTTACGACGGACTGGTCCGCTCCGTCCGGCTGCCGGGAGCCTCGGCGCGGCCGTACGGCGGCTGGTTCGACGAGGTCGCCGACGAACTCGAGGGCGCCCTGGAGGAACAGGGACTGGTCCCCGAGAACGTGATCGAGAAGACGGTCGTCGACCGTGACGAGCTGACGTTCCACATCGAACGCGCGTACCTGCTCGGCGTCGCCCAGACCCTGCGCGACGACCCCGCCCTGCGCTTCGAACTCTGCACGGGCGTGAGCGGAGTCCACTACCCGCAGGACAAGGGCCGCGAGCTGCACGCCGTCTACCACCTGCGCTCGATCACCCACAACAGGCTGATCCGCCTCGAAGTCAGCGCCCCGGACAGCGACCCGCACGTCCCGTCCCTGGTCTCCGTCTATCCGACGAACGACTGGCACGAACGCGAGACGTACGACTTCTTCGGGATCGTCTTCGACGGCCACCCGGCCCTCACGCGGATCATGATGCCGGACGACTGGCCGGGCCACCCGCAGCGCAAGGACTATCCCCTCGGCGGCATCCCCGTCGAGTACAAGGGCGCCCAGATCCCGGCTCCGGACCAGCGGAGGTCGTACTCATGAGCACGCAGCACGCAACTCCGCGCGAGACCACCGAGGGCACCGTCTACACGGTCACCGGCGGCGACTGGGACGAGGTCGTCCAGTCCGCGGCCCGTGCCGACGACGAGCGCATCATCGTCAACATGGGCCCGCAGCACCCGTCCACCCACGGTGTGCTCCGCCTCATCCTGGAGATCGACGGCGAGACGGTCACCGAGGCCCGCTGCGGCATCGGCTACCTGCACACCGGCATCGAGAAGAACCTCGAGTTCCGCACGTGGACGCAGGGCACGACCTTCGTCACGCGCATGGACTACCTGACGTCCTTCTTCAACGAGACCGCCTACTGTCTCGCCGTCGAGAAGCTCCTCGGCATCGAGGAACAGGTTCCCGACCGCGCCACCCTGATCCGCGTGCTCCTGATGGAGCTCAACCGGCTGTCCTCGCACCTCGTGTGCATCGCCACCGGCGGTATGGAACTCGGCGCCACCACGATCATGATCTACGGATTCCGTGATCGTGAAATGATTCTCGACATCTACGAGCTCATCACGGGCCTGCGGATGAACCACGCGTACATCCGCCCCGGCGGACTCGCCCAGGACCTGCCGCCCGGCGCGGTGGACCACATCCGCGAGTTCGTGAAGAAGATGAGGAAGAACCTTCCCGAGTACGACAAGCTCGCCACCGGGAACCCCATCTTCAAGGCCCGTATGCAGGACGTCGGTTACCTCGATCTGGCCGGCTGCATGGCCCTCGGTGCCACCGGTCCGGTCCTGCGCTCCACCGGCCTCCCGCACGACCTGCGCAAGTCCCAGCCGTACTGCGGCTACGAGACGTTCGACTTCGACATCCCCACCACCGACACCTGCGACTCCTACGGCCGCTTCCTGATCCGGCTGGAAGAGATGCGTCAGTCGCTCCGGATCGTCGAGCAGTGCCTGGACCGGCTCGAGCCCGGCCCGGTCATGGTCACCGACAAGAAGATCGCCTGGCCCGCCCAACTCGCGCTGGGACCTGACGGCCTGGGGAACTCCCTGGACCACATCAAGAACATCATGGGCACCTCCATGGAGGCCCTGATCCACCACTTCAAGCTGGTGACCGAGGGTTTCCGCGTCCCGCCGGGACAGGCGTACGCGGCCGTCGAGTCACCCAAGGGCGAACTCGGGGTGCACGCCGTCTCCGACGGAGGCACCCGCCCCTACCGGGTCCACTTCCGGGACCCGTCCTTCACCAACCTGCAGGCGATGGCGGCGATGTGCGAGGGCGGCCAGGTCGCCGACGTCATCGTCGCCGTCGCGTCCATCGACCCCGTGATGGGAGGCGTCGACCGGTGACCACCACTCCCGAGGGCGTCAGCCTGGGCATGCCCCAACTGCCCGCGCCCGCTTACCCGGACGACGTTCGAGCCCGGCTCGAAGCGGACTCCCGCGAGGTCATCGCCCGCTACCCGGACTCCCGGTCCGCCCTCCTGCCGTTGCTGCATCTCGTGCAGTCGGAGGAGGGCCACGTCACACGCACCGGGATGCGGTTCTGCGCTGACATCCTGGGCCTGACCACGGCCGAGGTCACCGCGGTCGCCACCTTCTACTCCATGTACCGCCGGGGCCCCTCCGGCGACTATCAGGTCGGCGTCTGCACCAACACCCTGTGCGCGGTGCTCGGCGGCGACGCCATCTTCGAGACCCTCCAGGAGCACCTCGGCGTCGCCAACGGCGGCACCACCGAGGACGGCAAGGTCACCCTGGAGCACATCGAGTGCAACGCGGCCTGCGACTTCGCACCCGTCGTGATGGTCAACTGGGAGTTCTTCGACAACCAGACCCCGGCCAGCGCCAAGCGTCTCGTCGACGACCTGCGCGCGGGCGTGCAGGTCGAACCCACGCGTGGTGCCCCCCTGTGCACGTTCAAGGACACCGCCCGCATCCTGGCGGGCTTCCCCGACACCCGCGAAGGGGCCGTCGAGGCGAGCGGCAGCTCCGGCCCCGCCTCGCTGATCGGGCTCCGGCTGGCCAAGGGCGAGAGCCCCGCGCGCGTGGTGCATCCCAGGGGCGGTGCCTCCAAGGCCGCGCCGCCGCACGACCCGTCGCCCGCCGAGCACCTCAGTTCGCACGACGCGCCGCAGGACACGGCGGCTTCCGACCCCTCCCACCCGGCGGGGCCCGTCACCGAGGAGGGGGAGTGATGACATTGGCACCCGAGATCAACGACACCAGCCCCGAGAAGCTGCTCGCACCCGTGCTGTCGGCCTTCTGGGACGAGGAGCGGTCCTGGAGCCTGGACGTCTACCGGAGGCACGAAGGGTACGAGGGACTCCGCAAGGCCCTCGCGATGACCCCGGACGACCTCATCGCGTACGTCAAGGAATCCGGTCTGCGTGGCCGCGGCGGTGCGGGATTCCCTACGGGAATGAAATGGCAGTTCATTCCTCAGGGAGATGGAAAACCACACTATCTAGTTGTCAACGCCGACGAGTCGGAGCCGGGAACCTGTAAGGACATCCCGCTCCTCTTCGCGAACCCGCACAGCCTCATCGAGGGCATTGTGATCGCGTGTTATGCCATCAGGTCTTCGCATGCGTTCATCTATCTGCGCGGTGAAGTCGTGCCAGTGCTGCGGCGGTTGCACGAGGCCGTACGTGAGGCCTACGCGGCGGGCTACCTCGGCAAGGACGCACTCGGCAGCGGACTCGACCTCGAACTCACCGTGCACGCCGGCGCGGGCGCGTACATCTGTGGTGAAGAGACCGCACTGCTCGACTCGCTCGAAGGCCGCCGGGGTCAACCGCGGCTCCGTCCCCCCTTTCCTGCCGTCGCAGGGCTCTATGCGTGCCCAACTGTTGTAAATAACGTCGAGTCGATCGCGTCGGTTCCCGCGATTCTGCAAAAGGGCAAAGAATGGTTCCGGTCGATGGGAAGCGAGAAGTCCCCGGGCTTCACGCTCTACTCGCTCAGTGGCCATGTCACCAATCCGGGCCAGTACGAGGCCCCGCTCGGCATCACGCTCCGCCAACTCCTCGACATGAGCGGCGGAATGCGCTCCGGCCACCGGCTGAAGTTCTGGACGCCGGGCGGCTCCTCGACACCGATGTTCACCGACGAGCACCTCGACGTCCCTCTTGACTACGAAGGAGTGGGCGCCGCGGGTTCCATGCTCGGCACAAAAGCACTCCAGTGCTTCGACGAGACCACCTGCGTCGTCCGGGCGGTCACCCGCTGGACCGAGTTCTACGCCCACGAGTCCTGCGGCAAGTGCACTCCCTGCCGTGAAGGAACGTACTGGCTCGTGCAGTTGCTGCGCGACATCGAAGCCGGCAAGGGCGCCATGTCCGACCTCGACAAGCTGAACGACATCGCCGACAACATCAACGGCAAGTCCTTCTGCGCCCTCGGCGACGGCGCCGCCTCGCCGATCTTCTCCTCCCTCAAGTACTTCCGCGAGGAGTACGAGGACCACATCACGGGCCGGGGCTGCCCCTTCGACCCGGCCAAGTCCACGGCCTGGGCCGACCGCACGGAGGTGAACGCATGACGGTGACCACGAGCGCTCCCTCCGGAGGGGGCGACGCGGCGGTCCCGCCGGAAGATCTCGTCTCGCTGAAGATCGACGGCATCGACATCAGCGTGCCCAAGGGCACCCTGGTGATCCGCGCCGCCGAACAGCTCGGCATCGAGATCCCGCGCTTCTGCGACCACCCCCTCCTCGACCCGGTCGGCGCCTGCCGCCAGTGCATCGTCGAGGTCGAGGGCCAGCGCAAGCCCATGGCGTCCTGCACGATCACCTGTACGGACGGGATGGTCGTCAAGACCCACCTCACCTCGCCGGTGGCCGAAAAGGCCCAGCACGGTGTGATGGAGCTGCTCCTCATCAACCACCCGCTCGACTGCCCGGTCTGCGACAAGGGCGGCGAGTGCCCCCTGCAGAACCAGGCCATGTCGCACGGCCAGGCGGAGTCCCGCTTCGAGGGCAAGAAGCGGACCTACGAGAAGCCCGTACCGATCTCCACGCAGGTGCTGCTCGACCGTGAGCGGTGCGTGCTGTGCGCCCGCTGCACCCGGTTCTCCAACCAGATCGCGGGCGACCCGATGATCGAGCTGATCGAGCGCGGCGCGCTCCAGCAGGTCGGTACCGGTGAGGGCGATCCCTTCGAGTCGTACTTCTCCGGGAACACGATCCAGATCTGCCCGGTCGGCGCGCTGACCTCGGCGGCGTATCGCTTCCGCTCCCGCCCCTTCGACCTCGTCTCCTCGCCCTCGGTGTGCGAGCACTGCTCCGGCGGCTGCGCCACCCGCACCGACCACCGGCGCGGCAAGGTCATGCGGCGCCTGGCGGCCAACGAGCCCGAGGTCAACGAGGACTGGATCTGCGACAAGGGACGCTTCGGCTTCCGGTACGCGCAGAAGCCCGACCGTATCCAGACGCCCCTCGTCCGCAACGCCGACGGCGTCCTGGAGCCCGCCTCCTGGCCCGAGGCGCTGGAGGCGGCGGCGCAGGGACTCCTCGCGGCCCGCAGTCGTACGGGTGTTCTCACCGGCGGCAGGCTCACCGTCGAGGACGCCTACGCGTACAGCAAGTTCGCGCGCGTGGCCCTCGACACCAACGACATCGACTTCCGCGCGCGCGTGCACAGCGCCGAGGAGGCCGACTTCCTGGCCGCCCGGGTCGGCGGACGCGGACGCGACCTCGACGGTACGGGTGTCACGTACACCTCCCTGGAGAAGGCGCCCGCGGTCCTGCTGGTCGGGTTCGAGTCCGAGGAGGAGGCGCCCGGCGTCTTCCTGAGGCTTCGCAAGGCCTGGCGGGGACACGGACAGAAGGTCTTCTCGCTCGCCACGCACGCGACGCGCGGTCTGGAGAAGGCCGGCGGCACGCTGCTGCCCGCCGCCCCCGGCACCGAGACCGAGTGGCTGGACGCGCTCGGCAGCGGGTTCGGGCTGGAGGAGAGCGGGGTGACCGCCGCCGAGGCGCTGCGCACCGAGGGTGCGGTGATCGTCGTAGGAGAGCGGCTGGCCGCTGTGGCGGGCGGGCTCACCGCCGCCGTACGGGCCGCTTCCACGACCGGCGCCCAGCTGGTGTGGATCCCGCGCCGGGCGGGGGAGCGCGGTGCCGTCGAGGCCGGCGCGCTGCCCTCGCTGCTGCCGGGCGGCCGTCCGGCGACCGACCCGCGCGCGCGGGACGAGGTCGCCGTCGCCTGGGGTGTGGCCGAGCTTCCGCACCGCTTCGGCCGCGACACCGGCCAGATCGTCGAGGCCGCCGCCGGGGGCGAGTTGCAGGCACTGGTGGTCGCCGGCGTCGAGGTCGCCGACCTGCCCGATCCGCCACGCGCGCGTGAAGCCCTTCGTGAGGTGGGCTTCCTGGTGTCGCTGGAGCTGCGGCCCAGCGAGGTCACCGAGTACGCCGACGTCGTACTCCCGGTCGCCGCGGTCGCCGAGAAGGCGGGCACCTTCCTCAACTGGGAGGGCCGGGGCCGTCCCTTCGAGGCCGCGCTCAAGCCCGAGCAGATGACCCGGCGCCTGGCGCCGTCCGACGCCCGGGTGCTCCAGATGCTGGCCGACGCCATGGACGTACACCTGGGGCTCCCGGATCTGCGGACCGCGCGGCTGGAACTGGACCGACTCGGGTCCTGGGACGGGACCCGGGCCGGCAACCCGCGGGAGATCGGCGCCCAGTTGCCGCGTCCGGCCGCCGGGGAAGCGGTCCTCGCCGGGCACCGGCTGCTGCTCGACCAGGGACGTCTCCAGGAGGGCGACGACGCGCTCGCCGGGACGCGGCACGCCGCACACGCGCGTGTGTCGGCCGCCACGGCCGCCGAAGCCGGTGTCAAGGAGGGCGATCTGCTCGCCGTGACCGGTGCCACCGGGACGGTCGAACTCCCGCTCAGGGTCACCGAGATGCCCGACCGCGTGGTCTGGCTGCCGCTGAACTCCACCGGAGGCGGCGTCGCCTCCGACACCGGGGCGCTGCCCGGCGCACTCGTCCGCATCGGCCCGGCGACCCTCGCCTCCGACGCACCCAAGGAGGTGGAGGCATGAGCCCGTACCTCGCCGCTGAAGACCTCTCCCTGTTCGGCACCGACCCGTGGTGGCTGGTCGTCGTCAAGGCGGTCTTCTGCTTCGCCTTCCTGATGATCACCGTGCTGTTCTCCATCGTGTGGGAACGCAAGGTCGTCGCCTGGATGCAGCTGCGCATCGGCCCCAACCGGCACGGCCCCTGGGGCATGCTCCAGTCGCTCGCCGACGGCGTGAAACTGATGCTCAAGGAAGACCTGATCGTCAAGCGCGCGGACAAGGTGGTGTACATCCTCGCGCCGGTCATCGCGGCCATCCCGGCCTTCATGGCGATCGCGGTCATCCCGTTCGGACCGGCCGGCAACGAGGTCTCGATCTTCGGCACCCGTACGACGATGCAGCTCACCGACCTGCCGATCGCGATGCTCTACATCCTCGCGGTCGCCTCGGTCGGCATCTACGGCATCGTCCTCGCGGGCTGGAGTTCCGGATCCACCTACCCCCTGCTGGGCGGTCTGCGGTCCTGCGCGCAGATGATCTCGTACGAGATCGCCATGGGCGCCGCCTTCGCCTCGGTGTTCCTCTACTCCGGATCGATGTCGACCTCGACCATCGTCGAACAGCAGCACGACCGCTGGTACATCGTCCTGCTGCCGGTCTCCTTCCTCATCTACATCGTGACGATGATCGGCGAGACCAACCGCGCCCCCTTCGACATGCCGGAGTCCGAGGGCGACCTGGTCGGTGGCTTCAACACCGAGTACTCGTCGATCAAGTTCGCGCTGTTCATGCTCGCCGAGTACGTCAACATGGTGACCGTCTCGGCCGTGTCGGTGACGCTCTTCCTGGGCGGCTGGCGGGCTCCCTACCCCATCAGCACCTTCTGGGAGGGCGCCAACCACGGCTGGTGGCCGATGCTCTGGTTCGTCATCAAGGTGCAGCTGCTGCTGTTCTTCTTCATCTGGCTGCGCGGCACTCTCCCGCGCGTGCGCTACGACCAGTTGATGAAGCTCGGCTGGAAGGTCCTCATCCCGGTCTCGCTGGTCTGGCTGATGCTCGTCGCGACCGTACGGACCCTGCGCAACGAGAACTACGACTTCGCCGACATCGCGCTCTACGTCGGCGGCGGTGTCCTCGCCCTGCTGCTGCTCTCCTTCGTGGTCGACATCTTCCGCGACCGGGGCAAGGCGGAGCAGACGGCCGCCGCCGAGCCCGTCGCCTTCGACCCGATGGCGGGCGGATTCCCCGTACCGCCACTGCCGGGACAGGAGGCGCCGGCGGTGCCCCGCA
Organism: Streptomyces sp. SID12501; assembly: GCF_010550245.1. GTDB lineage: Bacteria > Actinomycetota > Actinomycetes > Streptomycetales > Streptomycetaceae > Streptomyces. The sequence continues at coordinate 57,602 of NZ_JAAGLU010000007.1, read as the reverse complement.
GGCGCCCGCGCCGTGAGCGCGAGTTGATTGTCAGTGGTGGGCCCGGCAGTGCTAGTCCCGGGGGACACCCCCGGACCCCCGGCGACAGTGACGGATCTCTGGATGGAAAGGAGGCGTCCGATGGCTGAGGAGCCAAAGGAGACCGGGCAGACGAAGCCCGGCTTCCAGAACCCCGTGGCCGGCTTCGGCGTGACCTTCAAGGCCATGTTCAAGAAGCGGCTGACCGAGCAGTACCCCGAGCAGGAGAAGACCACCGCTCCCCGGTTCCACGGACGGCACCAGCTCAACCGCCATCCGGACGGCCTGGAGAAGTGCATCGGCTGCGAACTGTGCGCCTGGGCCTGCCCCGCGGACGCCATCTATGTGGAGGGCGCCGAAAACACCGACGAAGAGCGCTACTCGCCGGGCGAGCGGTACGGCGCGGTCTACCAGATCAACTACGCCCGCTGCATCCTGTGCGGGCTGTGCATCGAGGCGTGCCCCACGCGCGCGTTGACGATGACGAACGAGTTCGAGCTGGCCGACACCAGCCGCGCCAACCTCATCTACACCAAGGAACAACTGCTCGCCGGACTCGACGAGGGCATGGTCGAATCGCCCCACTCGATCTTCCCGGGCACCGACGAACAGGACTACTACCGGGGGCTGGTCACCGAGGCAGCGCCCGGCACGGTGCGTCAGGTAGCCGTCTCCAGGGGCGAGAAGCCAGAAGAAGAGGGGGTGGAAGCATGAGCAGCGCGCTCGCCGCCTACTCCACCTCCACGGGTGAGGCGTTCCAGTTCTGGGTGCTCGGCAGCGTCGCCGTGGCCGGTGCCCTGTGCACCGTCTTCATGAGGCGGGCCGTGCACAGCGCGCTCTGTCTCGCCGGAACCATGATCATCCTGGCCGTGTTCTATCTGGCCAACGGCGCCTACTTCCTGGGCGTCGTCCAGATCGTCGTCTACACCGGCGCGATCATGATGCTGTTCCTCTTCGTGGTCATGCTCGTCGGTGTCACCGCCGCGGACTCCCTCAAGGAGACCATCAAGGGCCAGCGCTGGCTGGCCCTGCTGTGCGGGCTCGGCTTCGGCGTCCTCCTGGTCGCGGGCATCGGAAACGCCTCGCTCAAGGAGTTCGCCGGGCTTGGCCAGGCCAACGCGAACGGCAACGTGGAGGGCCTGGCCGCCCTCATCTTCACGAAGTACGTGTTCGCCTTCGAGATCACCGGCGCCCTGCTGATCACGGCCGCTGTCGGCGCCATGGTGCTCACGCACCGCGAGCGCACCGAGCGTGCCAAGACCCAGCGCGAGATGTCGGAAGAGCGCGTGCGGGGCAAGCACCTGCCACCGCTGCCCGCTCCCGGTGTGTATGCCCGGCACAACGCGGTGGACGTCGCGGGCCTGCTGCCCGACGGCACCCCGGCCGAACTGTCGGTCATGCAGACGCTGCGTCAGCGCGGCCAGATCCGTGATGTGTCCGCCGAGGCCATCAACGACCTCAAGGCCCTGGAACAGCGCGCCGAGGACCGTCTGGAGCGCACCAACATCGGCTCGAACGGTCGCTCGGACAGCGGGGAGGCGTCGAAGTGAACCCGGTCAACTACCTCTATCTCGCCGCCCTGTTGTTCACGATCGGCGCCACCGGCGTCCTGATCAGGCGAAACGCGATCGTCGTCTTCATGTGCGTCGAGCTGATGCTCAACGCCTGCAACCTCGCGTTCGTCACCTTCTCCCGGATGCACGGCAATCTCGACGGGCAGGTCATCGCCTTCTTCACGATGGTCGTCGCCGCCGCGGAGGTCGTCGTCGGGCTCGCGATCATCGTGTCCCTGTTCCGTTCCCGCCACTCGGCCTCGGTCGACGACGCCAGCCTGATGAAGCTGTAAGGGGTCGCTGAACCGTGAACGCTGAGAATCTGATTGCGCTGCTGGTTGCGGCGCCTCTGCTCGGAGCGGCCGTACTGCTGTGCGGCGGCCGGCGGCTGGACGCCGTCGGCCACTGGATCGGCACGGCGCTGGCCGCCTGCTCCTTCGTGATCGGCGTGGTCCTCTTCGCCGACATGCTGGGCAAGGACGCCGAGCACCGCGCCCTGATGCAGCACCTGTTCAGCTGGGTCCCCGTCGAGGGCTTCCAGGCCGACGTCGCCTTCCAGCTCGACCAGTTGTCGATGACGTTCGTCCTGCTGATCACCGGCGTCGGCTCGCTGATCCACGTGTACTCGATCGGGTACATGGAGCACGACGAGCGGCGCCGCCGCTTCTTCGGCTACCTGAACCTGTTCCTCGCGGCGATGCTGCTGCTCGTCCTCGCCGACAACTACCTTCTGCTGTACGTCGGCTGGGAGGGCGTCGGCCTCGCCTCGTTCCTCCTGATCGGCTTCTGGCAGCACAAGCCCAGCGCCGCGACCGCCGCCAAGAAGGCGTTCCTGGTCAACCGCGTCGGCGACATGGGCCTGTCGATCGCCATCATGCTGATGTTCACCACCTTCGGGACCTTCACCTTCGGGCCGGTCCTCGAAGCCACCGGTGAGACGGGTGAGGGCAAGCTCACCGCCATCGCCCTGATGCTGCTGCTCGCGGCCTGCGGCAAGTCCGCCCAGGTGCCGCTGCAGTCCTGGCTCGGGGACGCGATGGAGGGCCCGACCCCGGTCTCGGCCCTCATCCACGCGGCGACGATGGTGACCGCCGGCGTGTACCTGATCGTCCGGTCCGGGGAGATCTTCAACGCGGCGCCCGACGCCCAGTTGGTGGTCACCGTGGTCGGCGCCGTCACGCTCCTCTTCGGTGCGATCGTCGGTTGCGCGAAGGACGACATCAAGAAGGCGCTGGCCGGCTCGACCATGTCGCAGATCGGCTACATGATCCTCGCGTCCGGCCTCGGCCCCATCGGCTACGTCTTCGCGATCATGCACCTGGTGACCCACGGCTTCTTCAAGGCCGGACTGTTCCTCGGCGCCGGCTCGGTCATGCACGGCATGAACGACGAGGTCGACATGAGGAAGTACGGCGGCCTGCGCAAGCACATGCCCGTCACCTTCGTGACCTTCGGCCTCGGCTACCTCGCCATCATCGGCTTCCCCGGTCTGTCCGGCTTCTTCTCCAAGGACAAGATCATCGAGGCGGCGTTCGCCAAGGGCGGCACCGAGGGCTGGATCCTCGGCGGCGTGGCCCTGTTGGGCGCGGCCATCACCGCGTACTACATGACGCGCGTGATGCTGATGACGTTCTTCGGCGAGAAGCGCTGGCAGCCCGACGAGAACGGCAACGAGCCGCACCCGCACGAGTCCCCGAAGTCCATGACGATCCCCATGATCGTGCTGGCCTTCGGGTCGGTCTTCGCGGGCGGGATCTTCGGCATCGGCGACCGCTTCCTGAACTGGCTGGAGCCCGTCACCGAGCACGCGCACGGACACCCGCCGATCAGCGCCCTCACGGTCACGCTGTCCACCATGGTCGTGCTCGTCATCGGCGTCGGCACCGCGTACGCCCAGTACGGGCGCCGTCCGGTTCCGGTGGTCGCCCCGCGCGGGTCGCTGCTCACCCGGGCCGCCCGGCGCGACCTGCTCCAGGACGACTTCAACCACGTCGTCCTGGTCCGCGGCGGAGAGCACCTCACGCGCTCCCTGGTGTACGTCGACCACACCCTGGTCGACGGGGTCGTCAACGGTACGGCGGCCTCCATGGGCGGCCTCTCCGGACGGCTCCGCAAGCTGCAGAACGGCTACGCGCGCTCGTACGCGGTCTCGATGTTCGGGGGTGCGGCGATCCTCATCGCCGCGACCCTGCTGATGAGGGCGGTCTGATACCGATGTCCTTTCCCCTCCTGACAGCGACGGCGGCGCTCCCGGCCCTCGGGGCGATCGCCACGGCGGCCGTACCGGCCGCGCGGCGCACCGCCGCCAAGTGGCTGGCGCTGCTCGTCTCGCTCGCCACGCTGGTGCTCGCGGCGGTCGTCCTGGTGCGCTTCGACCCGGGCGGCGACCGCTATCAGCTCACCGAATCCCGCGCCTGGATCAAGGACTTCGGGGTGCGGTACGAGCTGGGCGTGGACGGCATCGCCGTGGCGCTCATCGCGCTGACCGCGCTGCTGATCCCGTTCGTGATCCTGGCCGGCTGGCACGACGCCGACCCCCTGGAGACCGGGGACGCATCTCTTAGCAGCTTCGCTGCGGGGCGCTGGCGGCCCACCCAGGGCTTCTTCGCGCTGATCCTGGCCGTCGAGGCGATGGTGATCATCTCCTTCGAGGCCACCGACGTCTTCCTCTTCTACATCTTCTTCGAAGCCATGCTCATCCCGATGTACTTCCTCATCGGCGGCTTCGGGGACCGTGCCCACGAGCACGGCGAGGAAACGGCGTCCACGCAACGCTCGTACGCGGCCGTGAAGTTCCTCCTCTACAACCTCGTCGGCGGCCTGATCATGCTGGCGGCCGTGATCGGCCTCTATGTGGTGGCCGGGAACTTCTCGCTCACGGAGATCGCCGCCGCGCGGGCCAACGGCTCGCTGCACATGGCGACGAACACCGAACGCTGGCTGTTCCTGGGCTTCTTCTTCGCCTTCGCGGTGAAGGCGCCGCTGTGGCCGCTGCACACCTGGCTGCCCAACGCCATGGGGGAGGCCACCACGCCGGTCGCCGTGCTGATCACGGCGGTCGTCGACAAGGTGGGCACCTTCGCGATGCTCCGCTTCTGCCTCCAGCTGTTCCCGGAGGCGTCGAAGTGGGCGACGCCCGTCATCCTCGTACTGGCGCTGATCAGCATCATCTACGGGGCGCTGCTCGCGGTCGGGCAGCGGGACATCAAGCGGCTGGTCGCGTATGCGTCGATCTCGCACTTCGGGTTCATCGTCCTGGGCATCTTCGCGATGACCAGCCAGGGCCAGTCGGGCGCGACGCTGTACATGGTCAACCACGGGATCTCGACGGCCGCGTTGATGCTGGTGGCCGGCTTCCTGATCTCGCGGCGCGGCTCGCGGCTCATCGCGGACTACGGAGGCGTCCAGAAGGTCGCCCCGGTGCTCGCCGGCACGTTCCTGATCGGTGGGCTCGCGACCCTGTCGCTCCCGGGCCTCGCGCCCTTCGTGAGCGAGTTCCTGGTCCTGGTGGGCACGTTCGCGCGCTATCCGGTGGTCGGCATCATCGCCACCTTCGGCATCGTCCTCGCCGCGCTCTACACCCTCGTCCTCTATCAGAGGACGATGACGGGCCCGGTGAAGGCGGAGGTCGCCGAGATGCCGGATCTCAGGCTGCGTGAACTCGTGGTCGTGACGCCACTGATCGTGCTGCTGATCTTCCTGGGTGTCTATCCGAAGCCCTTGACGGACATCGTCAACCCGGCGGTCAAGCAGACCATGTCCGACGTCCAGAAGAAGGACCCCCAGCCCGAGGTGGAGGCGGCCAAGTGAGCGCAGCAGCCGTCCACAGCCTGTGGACAACGGCGGCCGATCCGATTTCCAAGATCGACGCGCCGAAGATCGAATACGGGCAGTTGTCGCCCACCCTGATCGTCATCGGTGCGGCGATCATCGGGATCCTCGTCGAGGCGTTCGTGCCTCGCAAATCCCGCTACTACGTACAGCTGTTCGTGTCCGTCGTCGCTCTCGTCGCCGCGTTCGCCGCGGTCGTGGGGCTCGCGACGAGCGGGTACGGCACCACCAAGGCCGGCATCGCGGCCATGGGCGCGATCGCCGTCGACGGGCCCGCACTGTTCCTGCAGGGCACGATCCTGCTCGCGGGACTCGTCGGACTGTTCACCTTCGCCGAACGGCGCCTCGACCCCGAGGCCCACGGCAACCGCGTCGACTCGTTCGCGGCGCAGGGCGCGTCCGTGCCGGGCAGCGACAGCGAACAGGCCGCGGTGAAAGCCGGGTTCACCACCACCGAGGTGTTCCCGCTGCTGCTGTTCGCGATCGGCGGCATGCTGGTCTTCCCCTCGGCCAACGACCTGCTGACCCTGTTCGTGGCCCTGGAAGTCTTCTCGCTCCCGCTGTACCTGCTGTGCGCCCTGGCCCGCCGCAAGCGGCTCATGTCGCAGGAGGCCGCGGTCAAGTACTTCCTGCTCGGCGCCTTCGCCTCCGCGTTCACCCTGTTCGGCATCGCCCTCCTGTACGGCTATGCGGGCTCGGTGTCGTACGGGACGATCGCCCAGGTCGTCGACGGCACCGTCAAGAGCGTCGACCCGGCACTCGCCGACACCATGGGCAACGACGCGCTGCTGCTCATCGGCGCCGCGATGATCGTCATGGGTCTGCTCTTCAAGGTGGGCGCCGTGCCGTTCCACATGTGGACGCCGGACGTGTACCAGGGCGCGCCCACCCCGGTGACGGGCTTCATGGCGGCGGCGACGAAGGTCGCGGCGTTCGGCGCGCTGCTGCGGCTGCTGTACGTCGTGCTGCCGGGCCTGCGCTGGGACTGGCGGCCGGTCATGATGGGTGTCGCGGTCGTCACCATGCTGGGCGGCGCGATCGTCGCGATCACCCAGACCGACATCAAGCGACTGCTGGCCTACTCGTCCATCGCGCACGCCGGGTTCATCCTCGCGGGTGTCATCGCGATGACACCGGACGGGGTCTCCTCCGTCCTGTTCTACCTGGCCGCGTACTCGTTCGTGACGATCGGGGCGTTCGCCGTCGTCACCCTGGTGCGGGATGCCGGGGGCGAGGCGACCCACCTGTCCAAGTGGGCAGGGCTGGGACGCCGGTCGCCGCTGGTGGCCGCCGTGTTCGCGGTGTTCCTGCTGGCCTTCGCCGGCATTCCGCTGACCTCCGGCTTCGCCGGGAAGTTCGCCGTGTTCAAGGCGGCTGCCGAGGGCGGCGCGGGATCGCTGGTGGTGGTCGGTGTGATCTCGTCGGCGATCGCCGCGTTCTTCTACATCCGGGTGATCGTGCTGATGTTCTTCAGCGAGCCCCGGCCGGACGGCCCCACCGTCGCCGTGCCGTCGCCGCTGACCATGACGGCGATCGGGGTGGGGGTGGCGGTCACCGTGGTGCTGGGTGTGGCGCCGCAGTACTTCCTCGACCTGGCGAACCAGGCGGGCGTCTTCGTGCGCTGAGCAGCTGGTGCCGTATCAGACAACATTCGCCCCGTTGTGACGCGCCGTCCGGGTACAGGTCCGGGCGGCGCGCGTCGTCATGCTGTCCTGGTGGCCCACTCAGCCTCCAGCCTCAGCTCCACCCCCACCCCCACGACACCCGACGTCGCTGAGGCCGTTTGGCAGATCAACCACATCGGATGTCTGGCGGAACAAGCATGCCCAGGACGAGGGCCTACGTGCGGTCGTGAACTGGGCGAATGTCGCCTGACACGGCCGCACCCCGACGGAACAAGGCCGTCCACAGGAACGTCACGCCGAACAGTGCTGACTCAGGTGGTTCCTCACGCATGCGACGCAGTTCGACCTCCTCCAGGTCAGAGAAGATCCAGCGCAGCGATTCGGGTGTGTAGGCGAGGCCGCCCTGCAAATCGCGTTCACGGTAGAGGTCCGCGTCGGCGACTTCCGACCCCGTTCCTGCCTCGCCGGCGGCGAAGCAGGTGAGTGCGAGATGGCCGCCAGGTGCGAGGACGCGGTCGAGGAGGGCCAGGTAGCTGACGCGGCGGTGCGGCGACAGGTGATGGAAGCACCCTGAGTCGACGACCAGCTCGTACGGGCCGTTCAACTCGGTGACGGGGAGGGCGAAAGCGTCACCGCACAGGAAGCGGATGTCGGCTCCGGCCTCGTGAGCCTGGTCCTCGCCCCAGGCGACAGCAACGGGAGAGAGGTCGACGGCGTTCACCTCGAAGCCGCGCGATGCGAGGTACAGAGCATTGCGGCCCGGCCCGCACCCCAGGTCCAGGGCCCGACCGGGAGCAATCAGGCCCTGGTCCAGGTAGGCGGCCAGGTTCTCGTCCGGCTTGGACACGAAGAACGGGACCGGCCTTGACCGGTCGGCATAGAAGCGGTCCCAGAAGCCCTTGCCGTCGCCCGTCGCCAAGCGGCCGGTCTCGGATTCAGATACGAAGAGCCCGTCCAAGAGCGCGAGAACGTCCTCGACAGTGCGTACGGTCCGGTGCATCCGCCCCCCTTTCGACTGCGACCGATGGTAGGAACGTCGGGCATGAAAGGCCAGTTCAGGCTGCATATCGCGATGGCTGGAGTGCGCTGCTGCAGCCCACGGAGAAGGCAAGGAAGGAACCCGATCCAGCCCCCGGCCCCGCGTCCGCCCAAGCACCCATCAGGGGCCATCAAGGGACCATCCTCGGCGGCGTCGGGGAGATTATTCCGACGAAATTTCCAGCGGTTCCACAGGGCGAACGTTGTCTGATGCGGCACCGGTTTCACGCATCGCGCCGGGGCCCGGTGTGTGTTCACGGCGTCGGGCACGTCACCGTGGGGTTCCAACGGGCGAACATGCCGCTGGGGTTCTTCTTCCAGAGCCAGACGTGCAGGTCGTAGTGGATCGGCATGCCGGGCTCGTGGCCGAGCATCGGACCGTCGAAGGGGAGGCCGAACAAGCTGGGACGGTCGTCGTCGGTCGCCAGATTCTGGTCCTTGTCCACCACGATCCACTCCGCGGCGACGAGCCTGCGCGAGTCGGCGCCGGAGCTCGGGGCGCCGACAGCCGGAACGCTCATGTCCGGCGCGTCGAGGTCGTCGACCCAGCTCGCATCGGACGCCTCGTCCATCCAGTCCTCGTTGGCCCTGTCCTCGTACAGCAGAGCGGCCGGCTTCGCTGGATCGAGTGAACCGTAGAGCTTCTCGTTGATGTAGTGGAATCCCATCCCGCCGAGCGTCGGGTGGGTTGCGCAGAAGGCGGGCTTGTAGCCGTCCGTCACGGCGGACGGGGCGTACTGGTACTTCGCGGTGCCTTCGAGCGTCTTTGCCAGCTCGGTCCAGACCGTGGGGTCAGCGGGGTCGACCGGCGCGGAGTGCGCGGGGGCGACGGCCAGGGAGAGGGATGCGGCGGCCGTGGCGAGGGCGACGGCGACCTTGAGCTGGCGGCGGGGCATGTGGGCACTCCTTGAGCGGGAGAGGGCGCGGGAGGGCGCCGGTCCGAGAGGCGCACGCGGGGCGCCGGTCCGTTGGGCGGGCCTCCCCCGGTCCCGCCCGAGCAGCATGTCCCGGGGCCTTCGGGGGCGCCACGCGGAGGGGCCCATCGGGCTGAACACACCGGCCCGGGCGAGAGGTCCGGTGCCACGGGCCGGAGGTGTGACAGGGCTGCCTGTGGATAACTCCGGGGCTGTCGGTGCGGGCCCCTATGGTGGACGCAGTGGTCGAGGCGCGACGTACGGGGGACACGACGATGAGCGCGATGAGCGTGATGGGCGGGTCGGGTGTGATGACGGAAGCCGGCGAGGGTCCGGGAGCGGTCGGGGCGGAGGGCAGCGAGGCGCTGGCCACGCTGCACCGGGTCTTCGGGTACGACTCCTTCCGCGGCGAGCAGGCAGCCGTCATCGAGCATGTGGTGGCGGGCGGCGACGCCGTCGTCCTGATGCCGACCGGTGGCGGCAAGTCGCTCTGCTACCAGATTCCGTCCCTGGTCAGACCGGGTACGGGGATCGTCGTCTCGCCGCTCATCGCGCTGATGCAGGACCAGGTGGACGCACTGCGGGCGCTCGGTGTGCGGGCCGGGTTCATGAACTCCACGCAGGACTTCGACGAGCGGCGGGTCGTGGAGGCCGAGTTCCTGGCCGGTGAGCTGGACCTCCTGTACCTGGCTCCGGAGCGGCTGCGTCTGGAGTCGTCCCTGGACCTGCTCTCCCGCGGGAAGATCGCTGTTTTCGCCATCGACGAGGCGCACTGTGTCTCGCAGTGGGGGCACGACTTCCGGCCCGACTACCTGGCGCTGTCGCTGCTGGGCGAGCGCTGGCCGGACGTCCCGCGGATCGCTCTCACGGCGACGGCCACGCACGCGACGCACAAGGAGATCACCCAGCGGCTGGGCATGCCGGACGCCCGCCACTTCGTGGCGAGCTTCGACCGGCCCAACATCCAGTACCGGATCGTCCCCAAGGCCGACCCCAAGAAGCAGCTGCTGTCCTTCCTGAAAGAGGAGCACGCGGGCGACGCCGGCATCGTCTACTGCCTCTCGCGCAACTCGGTGGAGCGCACGGCGGAGTTCCTGTCCGCCAACGGTGTGCGGGCGGTGCCGTACCACGCGGGACTGGACGCGGGCACGCGTGCGGCGCACCAGTCGCGCTTCCTGCGGGAGGACGGCCTCGTCGTCGTGGCGACCATCGCCTTCGGGATGGGCATCGACAAACCCGACGTCCGGTTCGTCGCCCACTACGACCTGCCCAAGTCCGTCGAGGGCTACTACCAGGAGACGGGCCGCGCGGGGCGCGACGGACTGCCGTCCACGGCCTGGATGGCGTACGGACTGAACGACGTCATACAGCAACGGAAACTGATCCAGGGCGGGGACGGCGACGAGGCGCACCGGCGGCGGTCCGCCGCGCACCTGGACGCGATGCTGGCACTGTGCGAGACGGTGCAGTGCCGACGCAGTCAGCTGCTCGCCTACTTCGGACAGGACCCGGAGCCGGGCGGTTGCGGCAACTGCGACACATGCCTGGTGCCGCCGGAGACATGGGACGGCACGGTCGCGGCGCAGAAGGTGCTGTCGACGGTGTGGCGGCTGGAGCGCGAGCGGCGGCAGAAGTTCGGCGCGGTGCAGATCGTGGACATTCTGCTGGGCCGGCGGACCGCCAAGGTGATCCAGTTCGACCACGACCAGCTCTCCGTGTTCGGCATCGGCGAGGAACTGGCCGAAGGCGAATGGCGCGGGGTCGTACGGCAGATGCTGGCGCAGGGGCTCCTCGCGGTCGAGGGGGAGTACGGGACGCTGGTGCTGACCGAGGAGAGCGGGTCGGTGCTGCGGCGCGAGCGCGACGTGCCGATGCGGAAGGAACCGAAGAAGGCGGCGACCGCGAAGTCGGCCGGTGGCGGCGGCCGGGGCGAGGGGAAGGCGAAGGCAGCGGCAGCGGCGGCCGAGTTGCCCACGGAGCTGCAGCCGGCGTTCGAGGCACTGCGGACCTGGCGTGGTGAACAGGCCCGTGAGCAGGGAGTCCCGGCGTATGTCATCTTCCACGACGCCACGCTCAGGGAGATCGTCGGCGTCTGGCCCGAGTCGGTCGCCGAGCTGGGCGGAATCAGCGGGGTGGGCGAGAAGAAGCTCGCCACGTACGGGGAGGGAGTGCTGAAGGCGCTCGCGGCGCTGGGCGGGGCGCCGGTGTCCGGAGCGGGGCTCGTTACCGGCTCCACGGGCAGCGCCGGCGAGGGCGCGAAATCCGGGCCGGGACCGGACCGGACGGGGCCGGACGACTGGCCCGAGATGGAGATGGAGCCCGAGCCGGAGGACTGGATGTAGCGGGTGGAGGGGGTGGAGGGGGCCGGATATCGGGAGCGCCCGGGGCGGGGCTGGAGGCGTGTCCGTTTCTCTCTCCCGGCGCCGGATCGCCCGCCCCGCCGGCTGCTCCCTGCTGCTCCCCGGCGCTTCGCTCAGCTTGCCGGAGCGATTCGGCCCGTCACCTCGCCCAGGCCTACACGGGTGCCGTTCGGACCCGGGGCCCAGGCGGTCAGGGTGACCTCGTCGTCGTCCTCCAGGAAGGTGCGCTTGCCGGTGGGGAGGTCGAGGGGGGCGGTGCCGTTCCAGGTGAGTTCGAGGAGGGAGCCGCGTTCTCGTTCGGTGGGGCCGCTGACCGTCCCTGAGCCGTAGAGGTCGCCGGTGCGCAGGGACGCACCGTTGACGGTCATGTGGGCGAGTTGTTGCGCGGCCGTCCAGTACATGGTGGAGAAGGGGGGCTCGGAGATGGTGTGGCCGTTCACGGCGACGGAGATACGGAGGTCGTAGCCGCCGGACTCCTCCTCGGCGTCGTCGAGGTAGGGAAGCAGCGGGTGGGTGCGGGCGGGCGGGGCGATGCGGGCATCCTCCAGGGCGTCCAGCGGTGTGATCCACGCCGAGACGGACGTGGCGAAGGACTTGCCGAGGAACGGGCCGAGCGGGACGTACTCCCAGGCCTGGATGTCGCGGGCGGACCAGTCGTTCAGGAGGCAGAGGCCGAAGACGTGGTCCCGGAACGCGGACAGGGCCACGGGGCTGCCCATGGACGACGGTGTGCCCACCACGAAGCCGACCTCCGCCTCGATGTCCAGGCGGACCGACGGGCCGAAGAGCGGGGCCGGGTCGGTGGGGGCCTTGCGCTGGCCTGACGGACGTACGACCTCCGTGCCGGAGACCACGACCGTGCCCGAGCGGCCGTGGTAACCGATCGGCAGGTGCTTCCAGTTGGGGGTCAGCGAGTCCGCGGCGTCGGGGCGGAAGATCTGTCCGACGTTCCGGGCGTGGTTCTCGGAGGCGTAGAAGTCGACGTAGTCCGCGACCTCGAAGGGAAGGTGCAGCGTCACCGAGGAGAGAGGGTGCAGGAGCGGGGCGACGGTGTCCTGGTGGGACGGGACGGTTACCCAGGCCGTGAGGGCGCGGCGGATGTCGGACCAGGTCGTGCGGCCTGCGGCGAGAAGGGGGTTGAGGGTCGGGCGGGCCAGTACCGAGACGTAGGGCGAGCCGAGTGCGGCGGCTGCGGCGCCCGCGTCCAGGACGTGGTCGCCGAGACGGACGCCGACCCGGCGCTCCGTGGAGCCGGCCGGGGAGAACACACCGTAGGGGAGGTTGTGCGGGCCGAAGGGGTCGCCCTCGGGGACATCGAAGGGGGGCATGGGGTGCTGCCTCGCTCTCGTGTGGCCATGTGGTCGCGCCACAGGTTACGGGTGAGTTGTGGGCTCAGGGCAGTGTTCCCAGTGTCTAAAGAGTTCGTAATGTCCGGATAAGCCTTGTCCGGAGTCTGTGATTCCGGCTTAGCGTCCTTTGGGGGACATGGACGGGGTGGGGCCGGTCCGTAGGGGGGACACGTGGGGGGACCCGTGGCCAGGAACAGCAGTGTGCCGTTTTCGGCCGACCAAGCCGTGCCGGCGCTGATCGTGAAGTTCGGTGATTATCCGCTGCACCACGGAGGCGTCGGGGCGATTCGCAGCCTGGGGCGGCTGGGCGTTCCGATGTACGCGATCACCGAGGACCGTTACACGCCCGCGGCCTCGTCGCGCTATCTGCGGCGCGCGTTCGTCTGGCCGACCACCGGGACCGAGGAACCGGAGCGGCTCGTCGAGGGGTTGCTGCGGGTCGGGAAGCGGATCGGGCGCCCCGCTGTCCTCGTTCCCACGGACGAGGAGGCGGCCGTACTGATCGCCGAGCGGCAGAAGGAACTCGGCGACGCCTTTGTCTTCCCGCGTGTGGAAGCGGGACTGCCGCGTCGGCTCGCCAGCAAACAGGGGCTGCACGAGTTGTGCGTGGAGCACGGGATACCGACTCCGGCCGCCTCCTTTCCGCAGTCGTACGACGACATCGAGCGGTTCGCGCGGACGGCACGGTTCCCGGTGGTGGCCAAGAACCGGGAGGCGTTCGTGCGGCGAGCGCGGCCCGCCGTCAACGGCACCACGCGCATTGGGAGCCGGGAGGCGCTGCTGTCCCTGGCGCGCGACTGGGGTGAGCGTCCCGGCGTGATCCTTCAGGAGTACCTGCCCCGGGAGGAGGCCGAGGACTGGATCGTGCACGCCTACTTCGACGCGGACTCGAACCCGCGCGCGTTGTTCACGGGCGTGAAGGTCCGTTCCTGGCCGCCGCACGCAGGAATGACGGCAAATGCGTACGTCGTCGACAATCCGGAACTCGCGGACCTCGCCGCGCGTTTCATCAAACAGATCGGCTTCACCGGAATCATCGACCTCGACCTGCGCTTCGACCGGCGCGACGGACAGTACAAGCTCCTCGACTTCAACCCACGGATGGGCGCCCAGTTCCGGCTCTTCGAGAGCGAGTCGGGGGTGGACGTCGTCCGGGCCATGCATCTCGATCTGACCGGGCGCACCGTTCCGGAGGGGGAACAGCGCGCAGGGCACCGGTACATCGTGGAGAACATCGACCTGCCGGCCCTCCTCGCCTACCGGCGCAGCGGCTATACGACGCCGCACGCGCCGACCCGGGCGAGCGGGACGGAACTGGCCTGGCTCGCGGGTGACGACCCGCTGCCGTTCCTCACGATGCTCGTCCGCTTCGTGCGGCCGGGCGCGAAGCATCTGTACCAGCTGTGGCGGACCAGCCGTCGTGGCGGTGGCTGACGACAGGGAAACAACAGAGCAGCACGAAGTGGCGAAGCAGCGTCCTGGGGAGGGACTTCGTGAATCATCCGGTAGCGGTTATCGGCGCGGGACCGTTCGGTCTGTCCACCGCCGCGCATCTGCGGGCGCGGGGCATCCCGGTGAGAGTGTTCGGCGAGCCCATGGTCAGCTGGCGGGACCACATGCCCGCCGGGATGCTGCTGAAGTCGACACCGGCGGCCTCCAGCATCGATGCCCCGCAGCATGGTCACACCCTGGCGGACTACTGCGACGCGGCGGGGGTGCCCCGGCTGGTCACGGACGAGGACATCATCCCGGTGGAGACCTTCATCGCGTACGGCGAGTGGTTCCAGCAGCGGCTGGTGCCCGAGCTGGAGCGGGTGCGGGTGGTGTCCGTCGACCGACGGCACAAGGGCACCGGCAGCTATGGCGCGAGCGGTCACGGCAGTGGTGGTGGCTTCGAACTCAAGCTGGACTCGGGCGAGTTGTTCACCGCGCGGGCGGTCGTGGTGGCGACGGGGCTGTCCGGGCTCGCGTATCTGCCCCCGGAACTGGCCGACGCCGCGCCGGACGGGCCCTCGCCCACGGGACCGGTGTCCCACAGTTCGCAGCACCACGACCTGGGCCGGTTCGCGGGCCGTGAGCTGATCGTCGTGGGCGCGGGCCAGTCCGCGCTGGAGACGGCGGCGCTGGCGGCGGAGGCGGGGGCGCAGGTGCGGGTGGTGTCGCGGGGGAGTGGTCGCGTCGCCTTCGGTGCGCCCCCGTGGCAGCAACCGAGGCTGCGGCCCGAGTCGCCGTTCGGCAACGCGTGGTCGCTCTGGGCCCTCACCTACTACCCGCACCCCTACCGCTACCTCCCGGCCAGGGCCCGCCACCACTTGGTCCGCCGGGTCCTCGGACCGCTCGGGGCGTGGTGGCTGCGCGACCGGTTCGAGGGGAAGGTGCAGGTGAGTGAGGTCGCGCGGATAGTCCGGGCGGGGGTCACGGGGGCTGCGGGGGACACGGCGGACCAGAGGGCGGCCGAGGCGCAGGGCGTGAAGGGGGCGAAGGGCGCCAACGGCGTGACGGAGGCGAACGGTTCGGGGAGCGGAGTGGGCTTCGTCGGCGAGCGACCGGTGGTGACCGTGCGGGAACTCGACGGCCGTACGAGGGAGTTGTCGGCCGACCATGTCATAGCCGCGACCGGCTACCGCGTCGACATCGCCGCGATGGACTTCCTCGGGCATGAGCTGCGTACGGAGCTGGCGGTGAGCCGGGGGACGCCGAGGCTCGGTACCGGGTATGTGTCCTCCGTACCCGGGTTGTACTTCACGGGGTTGCCGGCGGCCGCTTCGTACGGGCCGGTGATGCGGTTCGTGTGCGGTACGGAGTTCGCGTCACCGCGGCTGGCGGGGCATCTGGCGGCGGCGCACGGGTAGGGCGCGGGTGGGGCGGAGGCGGGGCACGGTTCTGGTCTGCCTGGTCTGCCTGGTCGGTCAACGCGTACCGCGCTCGATCTTGTGAACCAGGGGTTCGCCGCATCGCGTCGTCGGGCTGCTCGTGTCGTCCTGTGCCAGTGCCTGCGGCCGGAACCGGGGCAGGCGCCGGGGCTGTTGCTGCCGGGAGACCGAACGTCGTCCGGTTCGGACGGAGACCGATGGGTCGAACGATCCGTATTCTCTGGATCATGGCCGCTCCCACCGCATACGCACTGATCGCCACGGACCTGGACGGAACGCTCCTGCGTGCCGACGACACGCTCTCCGACCGGTCGCGGGCCGCGCTCGCGCGTGCCACGGCCGCGGGCGCCCGTCATCTGGTCGTGACCGGACGGCCGGCTCCGAGAGTCCGGCCGCTGCTCGACGACCTCGGCGCCGGGGGGCTCGCGGTGTGCGGGCAGGGGGCGCAGGTGTACGACGCCGGCGCGGACCGTCTGCTGTGGTCGGTGACCCTGGACCAGGAGCTGGCGGAGACCGCGCTCGGAAAGATCGAGGCCGAGGTCGGGCAGGTGTACGCCGCCGTCGACCAGGACGGTGTCGACGGGCTCACGCTCATCGAACCCGGGTACCTGATGCCACACCCGACGCTGCCCGCCGTACGGGTGCCGCACCGGGACGATCTGTGGACCGCACCCATCAGCAAGGTGCTGCTGCGCCATCCGTCGCTGTCCGACGACGAGTTGGCGTCGGCGGCGCGCGGAGCGGTCGGTTCCCTCGCGACGGTCACCATGTCGGGGCCGGGCACCGTCGAACTCCAGCCATGCGGCATCACCAAGGCGACGGGGCTCGCGCTGGCCGCCGAGTATCTCGGGCTGACCGCGTCCGCCACCATCGCCTTCGGCGACATGCCCAACGACATCCCGATGTTCGACTGGGCTGCCCACGGGGTCGCCATGGCCAACGCCCATCCCGAACTCAGGGCCGTGGCGGACGAGGTCACCCTCTCGAACGAGGACGACGGGCTCGCGGTGGTGCTGGAGCGGCTGTTCGGGGGCGGGCCGGGCCGGTAGGAGACCCGGGCCGCTTACCGACCCGGGCTGTGTACCGCGACCCGGGTCCGCCTAGTAGGCCCCGAACACGTTGTCTATCGACCCGTACCGCGCCGCCGCGTAGTTGCAGGCCGCGGTGATGTTCGCGATCGGGTCGTAGGGGTCGTACGCGGTGCCGGCGACGTGGTACGCGGCGAAGGTCGGGTCGATGACCTGGAGGAGGCCCTTGGAGGGGGTGCCGGCTGCCGCGTTCGAGTCCCAGTTGTTGATGGCGTACGGGTTGCCCGACGACTCGCGGATGACGTTGCGGTAGATGCCGTCGTACGTTCCGGGGATTCCGTTCTGCGCCATGATGTCGAGCGATTCGCGGATCCAGCCGTCCAGGTTGTTCGCGTAGTACGTCGTCGTCGATGACGTCGCCGACGTTGCGGCTGATGCCGTCGTCGCGGTCAGGAAGGGGATGGCCAGGGCTGCGGCGGCCGTTGTGGTGATGGCGAGTGTGCGTGTGAGCGCGAGCGGGCGGCGAGGGGTTCTCGCGCGGTGGTGCCGGCCTCGTACGGGCATGGTGGGTCCTCTCCGGCGCCTGCGAGGTGAGCTGTCGGGTTCGGGCGGGAGATGCCCGGCCGGGCGCGCTGTCGGCGCACGGCTTCACCCCTAGCCGCTCCGGCGTGAATGTCCGGACCGGCGGCTTACCTGGGTCCCCCGCTCCTGCCTGCGTGAGTCATGTGTGGGTGGGTGGGTCGTCTGCTCTGCGGGCGGTGGCAGGATTCGGCGGTCCGCCCGGCGTGGCGCGAAACGTATGCGAGAGCACACGGATGGAACAAGGGGCGGAAATGCAGGACTTGCCCATTTGGGGCGCCTATTAGGGATAAAACGGTCAGGCGGTGAAGAGTGGGTGGAGGGCAACTTGCCTTTTGTGAATGGGGAGTTTGTGGAGTGAGGGTGATGGGGGGTTGTTTGTGGGCGTGACTCGAATCACGGAGTGGGGGTAGTCGTGATGCGAGTTGCATGAGCAGGCATTTTGCGGTTTTTAGGGATTAATGGATGTTCATGTCCGTTGTGAGAATGGAACCTCTTGCGCGATGCGCGACGTTGTCTCGGTGACGGCCGCGGCGAAGGGCGGGGATGAGGTGATGTATGCGCGTGTGGGCTCACTCGCCGGATGCGGGATGTTTATAAATGTCCATGCTTTGGACTGATCAAAAACATTCCGGTCGTGATCCGATACCGCCTGGCCTGGACGGGCGGGCGCTCGCGGTGATCGAAACATGACCGGATACGCTGACTTGAGTGATGGCAGCGATCTATCGACACACCGTGTGACCGCCAGTAGACACCAGCAGACAGGAGATCCCTCGTGACCGTCGTCGGGCCGTTCGGGCTGAGCGTGCGGGACCAGGCTCTCGAAGCCGATGTCCAGGCCGGATTGGCGGCTGTCGAGGAAGGGTTGCTCGAAGCCACCAAGAGCGAGGTCCCCTTCATCACGGAGGCCGCGCAGCATCTCGTACGAGCCGGCGGGAAGCGGTTCCGGCCACTGCTCGTGATGCTCGCGGCGCAGTTCGGGGACCGGCACGCGCCGGGGATCGTGCCGTCCGCGGTGGTGGTGGAGCTGACCCACCTCGCGACGCTGTATCACGACGACGTCATGGACGAGGCCGAGGTGCGGCGCGGGGTGCCCAGCGCCAACACGCGCTGGGGCAACTCCGTCGCGGTCCTCACCGGGGACTTCCTGTTCGCGCGCGCCTCGCACATCCTTGCCGACCTCGGGCCCGAGGCGGTCCGGGTACAGGCGGAGGCGTTCGAGCGGCTGGTGACCGGGCAGATCCTGGAGACGGCCGGGCCGACGGACGGGCGGGATCCCGTCGAGCACTATCTGGACGTGCTGGGCGGGAAGACCGGGTCGCTGGTGGCCGTGGCCTGCCGGTTCGGGGCGATGATGTCCGGGGCCGACGACAGTGTCGTGGACGTGCTCACCCAGTACGGGGAGCGCCTCGGGGTCGCCTTCCAGCTCGCCGACGACGTGCTGGACATCGCGTCCGACTCGCACGAGTCGGGGAAGACGCCGGGGACCGATCTGCGGGAGGGCATTCCCACGATGCCCGTGCTGCGGCTGCGGGAGCGGGTGGCCCGGCTGGGGCTGGCCGAGGATGTCGCGTTGTGCGAGCTGCTGGACTCCGACCTGAGTGACGACGCCCGGCACGCGGAGGCGTTGGCTCGGCTGCGGGCGCATCCGGCGTTGGAGCAGGCTCGGCGGGACACGGTGCGGTATGCGGAGGAGGCGCGGGCCGCGCTGGCGCCGTTGGTGGAGTGCGATGCGAAGGCCGCGTTGCGGGAGATGTGCGATGCGGTGGTGCATCGGGCCGGGTGATGGGGTCGCCCTCGCCCAGCCCTCCCCCAGAGGGGGGACCCCGGACGGGCTGGATGGTGCCGACCGGCGCTGGATGCGGTGACCCCTACGGGTCAGGGGAGGTTTCGGCTCCTCATGTCATCCCGTAGCAGTACACGGAGTTGAGCCCAAGGTCTGACGATTCCCCCTCGCCGATTTGGTGAGATGGAAACCACCACTCCTCACCGGTTCGGGTGAGAATGGCGGCTCGGGGTGGACAGTGTGGGACGGACAGCCGCCGCCGACGACGGAGGTAAGGCACACATGGCACCGTACGAAGAGGCCAAGGCCGGGAACCGGATCGAGGCCGAGATCGAGGCCGAGGACGTGCCGTCCCGGCGCCGCAAGGCCGCGCGGTACGCCGCCCCGGCCGTGGTGATCGGTCTGACGGTCGCGACGATCGGGCTGGTACCGGCGTTCGCCGGCTCCGGTGACCCCGATCTGCCGAAGATCAGCGCGAAGGAACTCATCGAGAAGATCGCGGCGTCGGACGTACAGCAACTGTCCGGCACGGTGAAGATCAGTACGGATCTGGGGCTGCCCGACCTCGGCGGTCTGGAGAGCGGACTCCTGTCCGGCGGACTCGGCGGGGGCTCCGACGGCTCGGGGTCGGCCGCCGATCCGAGCGCCAAGCTCCTGGAGCTGGCCACCGGCACGCACACGGTGCGGGTCGCCGTCGACGGCCCCGACAAGCAGAAGCTGTCGTTGCTGGAGAAGGCCGCCGAGTACAGCGTCATCCACAACGGCGACGAGGTGTGGGCGTACGACAGCGCGTCGAACGAGGCCTACCACGCGACGGCCCCCGCCTCCGAGAGCGGCAAGGACAAGAGCAAGGGCAAGGACCGGATCCTGCCCGGCGACGACACGACCGCCACGCCCGGCCAGCTCGCCGAGGAGGCACTGAAGGCGGTCGACGACACGACCTCCGTGACCGTCGACGGCACCGCTCAGGTCGCCGGCCGTGACGCGTACAAGCTGGTCATCAAGCCGAAGGCGGCCGGGTCCACGGTCGGGGCGATCAGTATCGCTGTCGACTCGAAGACCGGGACGCCCCTGAAGTTCACGCTCACCCCGGCGAGCGGCGGTGCCGCCGTCGTGGACGCCGGCTTCGTCGACGTCGACTTCGGCAAGCCCGCCGCCTCGACCTTCGACTTCACCCCGCCCAAGGGGACGAAGGTCACCGAGGAGGGCGCGGCGGAGGTCCCGCACGATGTTGCCAAGGGCGGGGCGGACTTCGACAGGAAGTTCGACGGGAAGCTCGACAAGAAGCTGGATGAGGACCTCAAGGGGTTCGAAGGCCACGAGGGTGCGCCGGACGGGCTCGAAGGCGATGGCGGCAAGGTCATCGGCGAGGGCTGGAACTCCATCGCCGTGTTCGACTCGGGGACCGAGGGCGGCGGTCTGCCGTCGGCCGACAGCTCGTCCGAGGCCGGTGCGTTCGGCGGGTTCCTGGACTCCTTCGGTGACAAGGTCTCGGGCGACTTCGGCTCCGGCACGGTCTACAAGACCCGCCTGATCAACGCCCTGATGACGGACGACGGCAAGCTCTACGTCGGCGCCGTCACGAAGGACGCACTGGTCAAGGCGGCCAACGCGGCCGAGTGACTCCCGTACGGGAACCGTCGTACACGCATGACGATTGAAGGAGCCCATGGAGGAACCGTCCGCCACGGAGCCGCAGAAGGTGGACCGGGATGACGACGACGCGGTCATCGTCACCCGCGCCCTCACCAAGCGCTACCGCGGGGGACAGCTCGCCGTCGACGGTCTCGACCTCACCGTCCCGGCGGGCAGCGTCTTCGGTTTCCTCGGGCCCAACGGCTCCGGCAAGACGACGACCATCCGCATGCTGATGGGCCTGATCGATCCGACGTCGGGCACGGCGCGGGTGCTGGGGCGGCCGATGCCCCGCGCCACCCGCGCCGTCCTGCCCCACGTCGGCGCGCTCATCGAGGGGCCTGCGCTGTACGGGTTCCTCTCGGGCCGCGACAACCTCGCACGGTACGACGCCGCCGACCCGACCGCCGATCCACGCACCCGGCGTACACGCGTCGCGACGGCGCTGGACCGGGTGGGCCTGACGGCCGCCGCAGGCAAGAAGGCGAAGGCGTACTCGCTGGGCATGAAACAACGGCTCGGCCTCGCGGCGGCGCTGCTCCAGCCCCGCCGACTGCTCGTCCTCGACGAGCCGACCAACGGGCTCGATCCACAGGGGATGCGCGAAATCCGTTCCCTGGTCCGGGAGTTGGCATTGGACGGCACGACTGTCTTCCTTTCCTCCCACCTTCTCGACGAGATCGAACAGGTCTGTTCGCACGCGGCCGTGATGGCGCAGGGACGGCTGATCACCCAGGGCCCGGTCGCCGAGTTGGCCGCCGGAGCCCGCGGCAGGCTGGTCGTGACGACGCCCGACGCGGCGGACGCGGCCCGCGTGCTCAAGGAACAGGGCGTAGGCGACGTGGTCGTGACCGAGGACCGGGACCGGGTGACCGGTGAGGTGCCGGAAGGCGACCGTGAACTGGCCGATCTGAACGCCGCGTTGGTCGACGCGGGAGTGCGCGTCCGGGGCTTCGGCGTCGAACGGGCCTCCCTGGAGGACGCGTTCGTGGCGCTGACGGGAGAGGGCTTCGATGTCGCGGGCTGAGACGAGCGCCCCCAAGGGGCGCGGGGAACTGCGCGACAAGCCACAACCAAGCGTCAGCCACCGAACGACCTTCCTCGGCACTCTCTTCCGCAACGAACTTCTCACCACGTTCCGTCGCTGGCGCACCCTCGCCCTGCTCGGCGTACTGGCGGCGGTACCGATCCTCGTCGGCATAGCGGTCAAGATCGAGACAGGCGACGGTTCCTCGGCCGGCCCCGCCGGAGGCGGCCCCGCGTTCATCTCGCAGATCAGCAACAACGGTCTGTTCCTGGTGTTCACGGCGCTGGCCGCGACCCTCCCCTTCTTCCTCCCGATGGCCATCGGCGTCATCGCGGGCGACGCGATCGCCGGCGAGTCGAGCGCGGGCACGCTCCGCTATCTGCTGGTCGCCCCGGCCGGCCGCACCCGCCTGCTCCTCACCAAGTACGCGACCACGCTGACGTTCTGCCTGGTGGCGACGCTGGTGGTGGCGATATCGGCGCTCACTGTCGGCGCGTTCCTCTTCCCGCTCGGCGACCTGATGACGATCTCCGGTACGAGCATCAGCTTCACGGAGGGCCTCGGGCGGGCGCTGCTCATCGCGCTGGTCGTCGCCGGGTCACTGATCGGCGTGGCGGCGCTCGGCCTGTTCATCTCCACCCTGACGAGCAGTGGCATCGCGGCGATGGCGACGACCGTCGGGCTGCTCATCACCGTCCAGATCCTCGACCAGATCCCCCAACTGCACGTGCTCCAGCCGTACTTCTTCTCCCACTACTGGCTGTCCTTCGCCGACCTGATGCGCGAACCGGTCTACTGGGACGACCTGGTGAAGAACCTCGGCATCCAGGCCCTGTACGCGGCGGTGTTCGGCGCGGCGGCCTGGGCCCGCTTCACGACGAAGGACATCACGGCCTGAACCCCGGGTCCGCGCCGAAGAACGTCTTCGCGCGGGTGAGCGCGTCGGTGTCGTTCAGTACGTCACCGGGCTTGCTCCCGTTGCCGAGCAGTACCCCGCCGAACCGCATCTCCATGTAGGCGGCCGAGTTGCTGAGCGTACCGACCAGCGGGTCGGCGAACGTCTGCTCCGGGGCCGCGAGGACGGTGACGCCCCACAGGGTGCGCCCGGCGAGGGTGTCCTTGAAGTCCAGGCCGGGCGTGCGCAGCCAGCCCGACCAGTGGTCGAGGTAGCGCTTCACGGAGGCGGACACCGAGTACCAGTACAGCGGCGAGGCGATCACGATGTCCGTGGCCGCGAGCGTGGCGTCGAGCAGGAGAGCCGCGTTGTCCCCGGTGGGACGGACGTGGTCCGCGTCGTGGCGCAGGTCCTCGAAGTCGGGCAGCGGGTGCTCGGTGAGACTCAGCCAGCGCTGCTCGACATCGGCGGGCAGTTGTTCGGCGGCCCTGCGGGCGAGCGCCTCGGTGTTGCCGTCGCTGCGGCTGCTGCCCAGCAGGAAGAGAAAGCTTCGGCTCATGATCGGCCCCCGGTGTGGTCGGCGTACGGTGGGTGCGCGCACAGGGAGTGCGCGCGCACGGCTATTGTATGCGCGCGCAGTATATGCGCGCGCATTGATGTCTGGCCACCTCTGTCCACCCCTGGCCACCCTCACCCTGACCGCCCCGCTACCGGGCCCGGGGTGCCCGCAGCCCTGCCCGTTCCTCCGCCTCCGCCATGACCCGGAGCAGCACCTCCTCCTCGCCGTGCCGGGCCACCACCTGGAGCCCGACCGGGCAGCCGTCCGGGCCGAAGCCTGCGGGGATGCTCGCCGCCGGGTGCCCGCTGAGGTTGAACGCCCAGGTGAGTGCGGTCGAGTACCGGTCGCCAGGGCCCTCGTGCCCGTGCGGCGGATTCGGGGTGGTGGGGGTCAGGAGCAGGTCGGCCCGGCTGAACAGCTCCGCCAGCCGCCGGTCGTTGACCGCGCGCAGCCGGTACGCCGCCGCGGTGTCGCCGACTGCGCGGCCACCCGTATCAGCGCCCGGCGCCCGCAGCGCCAGCCAGGCCGGCCCCGGGTCGTCGAGGCGCACGGGAGTATCGCCCGGCGGTAGCAGCCGTACGACCCCGGCACCGTCGAGCCGCAGCGCGGCGCCGTGCGCGACGAGCGCGGGCCCGGGATCGGTGCGGGCGAAACCGAGGGAGTCGGACCAGACGGCAGTGAGGGGGCGCCGCGAGTACTCCTGGTCGCCGACGTCGGTCATGTCGCCCGCCGCATCCACCGCCCGCCGGTCGACTCCGGCCACGCACCGCCAGTACGCGCGCAGGTCCGCAGCCCGCCGGGCGACCGCACCGGCCGCGCTCAGTCGCGTCCGGTCGGGATGCGGCAGGCGCCCGTTCGTCGACTTGAGGCCGAACACCCCGCACCAGGCGGCCGGGACACGGACGGACCCGGCCCCGTCGGCGCCGGTCGCCAGCGGCACCAGGCCTGCCGCCACCGCCGCCGCGGCCCCGGCCGACGAACCGCCCGGCACCCGGTCCGCCCGCCACGGGTTGACCGTTCGTCCACCGGCGCCAAGTCCCCATGTCTGCCAGGGAGTTCCAGCCCCGGGCGCGGGTACGGACGTGGCGCCCAGCGGCACACACCCGGCGGCGGTCAGCCGTACCGCGTCCGCCGCCCGCTCCCCGTACCGCCCCTTCACCGCGAACGGAACGCCCGCGAGCGGCAACCGCTCACCCGCGGCGACCCGTACGTCGACCTCGCGCGCCCGCCGTACCGCCGCCTCACCCCACACCTCCGCGAACGCGCACAACTCCGGCTCCACGACGGCGATCCGCGCGAGCGCGGCCGTGACGACGTCGACGGCCGTCACCTCCCGCGCCCGGACGGCGGCGGCGATTTCCGAAATCAGGGGATCCGTCATGCCGCATTCTCCTGTGTCCCATCGCGGCAGACGGCGGGGACGGCCAACTCGGCCCGCATGTAGACCGGTTGACCGCCCCCAATATCAGGTGCGCGCGCGGTTACTCCGACAGCTTCCACACGGCGTACGCGGCCGCGTCGCTGTTGCGGTCGAGGGCGGTGTCGTTGATGTTGGCCGTGGTGTCGCAGGACGAGTGGTAGCAGCGGTCGAACGCCAGGCCCGACGTGCCGCCCCACTTGGTCGCCTGCGCCGCCGTCTTGATGTAGTCGGCGCCGCTGAACAGACCGCCGACGGGTATGCCCACGTTCTTGAAGGGCGCGTGGTCGGAGCGGCCGTCGCCCTCGGTCTCGATCTCGGTCGCCACGCCGATGCCCGCGTAGTAGTCCTTGAAGGTCTGCTCGATGGTCGGGTCGTCGTCGTAGACGAAGTAGCCGGGGTTCGGCGAGCCGATCATGTCGAAGTTCAGATAGCCCTTGACGCGCGAACGGTTCGCGGAGGAGAGGTTGTTGACGTAGTACTTGGACCCGACCATGCCCAGTTCCTCCGCTCCCCACCAGCCGAATCTCAGATGCTTTGTGGGCTGGTACTGGGCGCGCGAGACGGCGAGCGCGATCTCCAGGACGGCGGCCGAGCCACTGCCGTTGTCGTTGATGCCGGCGCCTGCGGTCACGCTGTCGAGGTGCGAACCCGCCATGATCACCTGGTTGGTGTCGCCGCCGGGCCAGTCGGCGATCAGGTTGTAGCCGGTACGGCTGGACGCGGTGAACTGCTGGATGGTCGTGGTGAATCCGGCCGCGTCCAGCTTGGCCTTCACGTAGTCGAGCGAGGCGCGGTAGCCGGTTCTGCCGTGCGCCCGGTTGCCGCCGTTGGCGGTGGCTATGGACTGCAACTGGGTCAGATGCGCCTTGACGTTGGCCAGGGGCAGGTCGGGTGCGGCGGCGAGCGTGACGGTCGGCGCGGAGTCGCGGGCAGGGGCCGCGCCGACTGCCGTGCCCGTGGTGAGGAGCGCGGTGGAGGCGAGCACGGTGACGGCCACAGCGGTGGCTGCGGCGCGTCCGGGAACCGAGAGCTTCATGTGGGGGGCTCCGAATTCCTTTGGGAATCACAGGGATTCCACAGTGGATAGGTGCCTGGATGGTGAAGCTCTGGCTAACGGTTCGTCAAGAGCGCTATCTGGACAGGGAGTTCGCATACCGGATGAACATGGACATGACTAATGTTTGTGTGTGCGACAAGTGGCTAGTGCACGCAGTATTCGTTCCCCTCGGGGTCGGTCATCACCACCCACTCCCCGCCCGCCTCCCGTACTTCCCGCAGCACACTCGCCCCCAGCCCCGTCAGCCGCTCGACCTCGGCCGCGCGCCGGTCCGGCCCCGGGTGCAGATCGAGGTGGAGCCGGTTCTTGCCCGTCTTCGGTTCCGCCACGCGCTGGAAGAGCAGCCGCCGCCCGAGCCCGGTCCCGCTCTCCTCCTGGTACGGGTCACCGGGATGCCGTACGGCGGCCAGGTCCCGCCAGGCGCGGCGCCCGTGCGACTCGACGGTCAGCTCGGCCGGTACGGCGCCGAGGCCCAGCAGGCGTTCGACCAGCGTGCTGTGGTCCTCGACCGTGTACGCGAGCGCGGCGGCCCAGAAGTCGGCCTGCGCGTGCGGATCCGCGCAGTCGATGACCAGCTTCCAGTGCACGGGGGTGGGGCCGGGGGCGGGGTTGGAGGAGTCGTGTGCGGGTGGTGTCTGTGTCATGGGGACCACTTATAGCGTGCGGCACTGACAGCAACAGGAGCATCGACGGCTCGCCGACACCGCTGTCAGTGGCGTACGTCCTGCGTGGCCTCCACCACCGGCGGAACGAGGACGGGGTCGGGGACGGGTCCGGGGTCGGCCGTCGTCCTGAGCGCCCGCGCTCCCCGCCGGGCCGCCCGCAGGGCGTCCCACGTCAGCAGGACCAGGGCCAGCCACACCAGCGCGAACCCGGCCCAGCGCTCCGGAGGCATGGCCTCGTGGAAGTAGAAGATGCCCAGGAGGAACTGGAAGACGGGGGCCAGGTACTGGAGCAGGCCCAGCGTCGACAGCGGCACCCGTATCGCCGCCGCACCGAAGCAGACCAGCGGGAGCGCGGTCACGACGCCGGTCGCCGCGAGCAGGGCCGCGTGCCCGGCGCCGTGCGCGCCGAAGGTCGCCTCGCCCCGGCCGCCCAGCCACAGCAGATACGCCAGCGCGGGCAGGAACAGGACCGCGGTCTCGGCGGCCAGCGACTCCACCCCGCCCATGTTGACCTTCTTCTTCACCAGGCCGTACGTGGCGAAGGAGAAGGCCAGACAGAGGGAGATCCAGGGCGGCCGGCCGTATCCGATCGTCAGGACGAGTACGGCGGCCAGGCAGACGCCGACCGCCGTCCACTGCACCGGCCGCAGCCGTTCCTTCAGTAGGAGCACGCCCATGGCGATGGTGACGAGCGGGTTGATGAAGTAGCCGAGCGAGGCCTCGACCACGTGCCCGGTGTTCACGGCCCAGATGTAGACGCCCCAGTTGACGGTGATGAACGCCGCGGCGACCGTGATCAGTGCCAGCCGGCGCGGTTGCCGCAGCAGCTCACCCGCCCAGGCCCAACGGCGCAGCACCAGCAGGGCGACGCCGACGACGGCGAGGGACCACACCATCCGGTGGGCCAGGATCTCCACGGCCCCGGAGGGCTTCAGCAGCGGCCAGAAGAGCGGGACGATGCCCCACATCCCGTATGCCGCGAAGCCGTTCAGCAGACCTGTGCGCTGCTCGCTCGTCGGCTTGCCGGCCACCGGCGTCTCCCCTCGTACCAGCACATGACCATATGGACGTGCGTCCACGACGGTAACGCCGAGCGCCCCCGGCTGTCATGTTCGTATCGGCATACGGTCATGACAGTCGGGGGCGGGCATCCTCAGGGGCGCCACGGGGGAGTACGCGCCCCTGAGGGGTATGGGTGTGTGAGGGGTCAGGCCTTGAGCGCGGCGGCGATCGACTCGGCGATCGGCGTGGTCGGGCGGCCGGTCAGGCGGGACAGGTCGCCCGGGGTGCCGGCCAGCTGGCCCTGCTCGATGGACACGTCCACGCCCGCGAGGATCGCGGCGAAGGCCTCGGGCAGGCCGACGCCGACCAGAATGCCGGTCAGGACCTCGGCGGAGACGGCGTTGTAGGCGACGTCCTTGCCGGACTGCTCGGACACCTCGGCGGCGTACTCGGCGAAGCTCCAGTTGGTGTCGCCGCTCAGCTCGTACGTCGAGTTCTCGTGGCCCTCGCCGGTCAGCACCGCGACAGCGGCGGCGGCGTAGTCGGCGCGCGCGGCGGAGGCGACCCGGCCCTCGCCGGCGGCCTGGGTGACGCCGTGCTCGAGGGCGACGGCGAGCTGCTCGGTGTAGTTCTCGTTGTACCAGCCGTTGCGCAGCAGCGAGTACGGGACGCCGGACTCGAGGATCGCCGCCTCGGTGCCCTTGTGGTCGTCGGCGAGCGCGGCCGTCAGGGTGCCCGGGGCGCTGGTGTACGCGAGCAGTGCGGCGCCTGCGGCCTTGGCGGCGTCGAGGACGATCTTGTGCTGGCCGACGCGGCCCTTGTCGAACTCGTTGCCGGAGATGAGCAGCACCTTGTCACCGGCGGCTATGACACCGTCGAAGGTCTCCGGCTCGTTGTAGTTGGCGACCGCGATCTTCACGCCGCGAGCCGCGAAGCCGGAGGCCTTGCCCGCGTCGCGCACGACGGCGGTGATCTGGTCGGCCGGAACCTTCTCCAGCAGCTGCTCGACTACGTGACGACCGAGGTGGCCGGTGGCTCCGGTGACGACGATGCTCATGGTGTATCTCCTTGTGGGGTGCGGGCTGGCACTAACCCTAGGAGAAGCGCTAACTTCAGGAAAGTACCCACTTTCAAGTAAGGTACTTACATGGAAGTAAGCGTGGAAGCGAGTGGAGCAGTGAGTACGGCAGCAGGCGGCGAGGCCGAAGCCATGGGCAAGCAGGGTGCGGGCAAGTACGAGAAGGCCGACGCCGAGGGCATGTGTCCGTACCGCCTGGTGCTGGAGCACGTCACCAGTCGCTGGGGTGTGCTCGTCCTCATGGAGCTGCTGGAGCGCCCGTACCGCTTCAGCGAGCTGCGCCGGGCCATCGGCAGGGTCAGCGAGAAGATGCTGACACAGACCCTCCAGACGCTGGAGCGCGACGGCCTGGTCCACCGGGACGCGAAGCCGGTCATCCCGCCCCGCGTCGACTACTCGCTCACCGACCTCGGTCGTGAGGCCGCCGCCCAGGTCAAGGCCCTGGCCGTCTGGACGGCGGAGCGCATGCCGGACGTGGAGCAGGCCCGCCGGACCTACGACGAGGCCCGGGCCGAAAGAACGACCCGGGCCCAGTAGCCACTCGTACCGTTTGTCCGGTCCGTTTATCCGACGACGGTCCAGGTGTCGCCGCCGGCGAGCAGCGCGCCGAGGTCGCCCTTGCCGTTCTGGACGATCGCGGTGTCGAGTTGGTCGGCCATCTGCGTGTCGTAGACGGGCCGGTCGACGGAGCGGAAGACGCCGATGGGTGTGTGGTGCAGGGTGTCGGGGTCGGCGAGCCGGGAGAGTGCGAACGCGGTGGTCGGGGACGTGGAGTGCGCGTCGTGCACGAGCACCTCGCCCTCGTTGTCGGCGGTGACGGCGACCACCTTCAGGTCGCCGGTCGCCCGGTCCCGCACGACACCCTTGGCGCCGTCGGCTCCGAACCGGATCGGCTGCCCGTGCTCCAGCCGGATCACCGCCTCCTCGGCCTGCTGCCTGTCCTTGAGGACCTCGAAGGCGCCGTCGTTGAAGATGTTGCAGTTCTGGTAGATCTCGACGAGCGCCGTACCGGGGTGGGCGGCGGCCTCGCGCAGCACGCCGGTGAGGTGCTTGCGGTCGGAGTCGACGGTCCGGGCGACGAAGGAGGCCTCCGCGCCGATCGCCAGCGACACCGGGTTGAAGGGCGCGTCCAGCGACCCCATCGGCGTCGACTTGGTGATCTTGCCGACCTCGCTCGTCGGCGAGTACTGGCCCTTGGTCAGCCCGTAGATCCGGTTGTTGAAGAGCAGGATCTTGAGGTTGACGTTGCGGCGCAGGGCGTGGATCAGATGGTTGCCGCCGATGGAGAGCGCGTCGCCGTCGCCGGTGACCACCCAGACGGACAGGTCGCGGCGGCTGGAGGCGAGCCCGGTGGCGATGGCGGGGGCGCGGCCGTGGATGGAGTGCATCCCGTAGGTGTTCATGTAGTAGGGGAAGCGGGAGGAGCACCCGATCCCGGACACGAAGACGATGTTCTCCTTCGCCAGCCCGAGTTCGGGCATGAAGCTCTGTACGGCGGCGAGGACGGCGTAGTCCCCGCAGCCGGGGCACCAGCGCACTTCCTGGTCGGACTTGAAGTCCTTCATGGACTGCCTGGCCTCGGCCTTGGGCACCAGAGTCAGTGCCTCGATCGAGCCGGCAGGGGCGCCTTCCGTGGACGTCTCAGCCATCGATGGCCTCCTTGAGAGCCGTGGCGAGCTGTTCGGCCTTGAACGGCATACCGTTGACCTGGTTGTAGGAGTGGGCGTCCACCAGGTACTTCGCCCGGATCAGCGTGGCGAGCTGGCCGAGGTTCATCTCGGGGATCACGACACGGTCGTAGCGCCGCAGCACCTCGCCGAGATTTTTCGGGAACGGATTGAGGTGGCGCAGGTGGGCCTGGGCGATGGACTCGCCCGCCGCCCGCAGCCGGCGCACGGCCGCGGTGATCGGCCCGTAGGTGGAACCCCAGCCCAGCACCAGGGTGTTGGCCTCGCCGGACGGCTCGTCGACGATCAGATCCGGTACGTCGATGCCGTCGATCTTGGCCTGACGGGTACGGACCATCAGGTCGTGGTTGGCGGGGTCGTAGGAGATGTTGCCCGTGCCGTCCTGCTTCTCGATGCCACCGATGCGGTGTTCGAGCCCGGGGGTGCCGGGGATGGCCCAGGGGCGGGCCAGGGTCTGCGGGTCCCGCTTGTAGGGCCAGAAGACCTCGGTGCCGTCGTCGAGGGTGTGGTTGGGTCCCTGGGCGAACTGCACCCGCAGATCCGGGAGTTCATCGACGTCGGGGATGCGCCACGGTTCGGAGCCGTTGGCGAGGTAGCCGTCGGACAGCAGGAACACCGGGGTGCGGTAGGTCAGGGCGATACGGGCGGCTTCGATGGCGGCGTCGAAACAGTCGGCGGGTGTGCACGGGGCCACGATCGGGACCGGGGCCTCGCCGTTGCGGCCGAACATGGCCTGAAGCAGATCCGCCTGCTCGGTCTTGGTGGGCAGCCCGGTGGAGGGCCCGCCGCGCTGGATGTCGATGACCAGCAACGGCAGTTCCATCGACACCGCCAGCCCGATCGTCTCGGACTTCAGCGCCACACCCGGCCCCGAGGTGGTGGTGACGCCCAGCGACCCGCCGAAGGCGGCGCCCAACGCGGCCCCGATACCCGCGATCTCGTCCTCGGCCTGGAAGGTCCGCACCCCGAAGTTCTTGTGCCTGGACAGCTCGTGCAGGATGTCCGAGGCCGGCGTGATCGGGTACGAGCCCAGGTACAGCGGCAGATCGGCCTGTTGACCGGCCGCGATGAGCCCGTACGACAGGGCCAGGTTCCCCGAGATGTTCCGGTAGGTACCGGTGGGGAACGCGGTGGAGGCCGGCGCGACCTCATACGAGACGGCGAAGTCCTC
The DNA here is from genome assembly GCF_010550245.1 of Streptomyces sp. SID12501. Lineage (GTDB taxonomy): Bacteria > Actinomycetota > Actinomycetes > Streptomycetales > Streptomycetaceae > Streptomyces. The sequence goes on along the minus strand of NZ_JAAGLU010000007.1, from coordinate 26,448 downwards.
GGTCGTCTCCCCGAAGTTCCAACCCGCCCTGAACGCGGCCAGGTTGGCGGCGGCGATCTCGGGCTTCCTGGCGAACTTCGTGGCCAGGAACCTCTCGGTGCCCTCGGTCGGCCGGTGGTACATCCAGCTCAACAGGCCCAGCGCGAACATGTTCTTGCTGCGCTCGGCCTCCTTGCGGGAGAGCGCGAACTCCTTCAGCGCCTCGACCGTCAGGGTGGTCAACGGCACCGGATGCAGGCTGTACCCGTCCAGCGAGCCGTCCTCCAACGGCGAGGCCGCGTACCCCACTTTCTGCATGGCCCGCTTGGTGAACTCGTCCGTGTCGACGATGATCTCCGCGCCGCGCGGCACATCGGCGATGTTCGCCTTCAGCGCGGCCGGATTCATCGCGACGAGCACACTGGGCGCGTCCCCGGGCGTGAGGATGTCGTGGTCGGCGAAATGCAGCTGGAACGAGGAAACGCCCGGCAGGGTGCCTGCGGGTGCCCGGATCTCGGCGGGGAAGTTCGGCAGAGTCGACAGATCGTTCCCGAACGACGCCGTCTCGGAGGTGAAGCGATCCCCCGTGAGCTGCATACCGTCCCCGGAGTCCCCCGCGAACCGAATAATCACCCGATCGAGGCGGCGTACGTCCTTCACGCCCGCCGGATTGCGCTGCTCTCCCACGACGGCTCCGACGGCTCCGACGTCCGAGCCGGCCTTCTCCGCTGAACTCTCCGCTGGACTGCTGACCTGGCTGGTCACTGAACTGGACCTCCTTCGAGGCGGCGGCCTGGGACCGGTCCTCCCGCGGACCCTCCCAGGATCAACAGTACGTCGGTAAGGGTGGCCTTCCCGGGACCGATCGCATGGTGGACGCCATTTTGAGACGGTACGGCGCCCGGACTTGTCACGATTTCCTGCCCCGCGGTACTGACAGCGTGTCAGATGTCAAGTGGTCAGGTGTTGAGGTAGGTCAGAACGGCCAGTACACGCCGGTGATCGCCGTCGCTGGGGGAGAGCCCCAGCTTCAGGAATATGTTGCTGACGTGCTTCTCGACGGCACCGTCACTCACGACGAGTTGACGTGCGATGGCCGAATTCGTCCGGCCCTCCGCCATGAGCCCCAGCACCTCGCGCTCCCGGGGAGTGAGCCCGGCGAGCACGTCCTGCTTACGGCTGCGGCCCAGCAGTTGGGCCACGACCTCGGGATCGAGCGCGGTACCCCCCTGGGCCACCCGCACCACCGCGTCCACGAACTCCCGCACCTCGGCGACCCGGTCCTTCAGCAGATACCCGACGCCCCGGCTGGACCCGGCGAGCAGCTCGGTCGCGTACCGCTCCTCGACGTACTGCGACAGCACGAGCACACCCAGTCCCGGATGCGATTTCCGCAGCTGTACGGCGGCCCGGACCCCTTCGTCGGTATGCGTGGGCGGCATCCGCACATCCGCGACGACCACGTCCGGAAGCTCGTCCTGCGCGGCGAGATCGGTAATGGTCTTGATCAGCGCGACCCCGTCACCCACACCGGCGACGACATCATGCCCACGGTCGGTCAGCAACCGGGTCAGGCCCTCTCTCAGCAGCACTGAATCCTCGGCGATGACCACCCGTACCCTGTCCTTCACGATTCCCGGCTCCCCACCCTGTCCGAACACCAGGCTCCAGCATCCCAGTATTCGGACGAGGAAGGGGTTGTTGTCGACGGATTTTCCCACCCCCGGGCACATCCGTCCAGCCCGGCACCAGCCAGCCTCCAGGAGCGGGACGGGTAAGGGCGGGTGGTGGGGCGAAACAAACCCGCCCCACCACCCGCCCCCGCTCTCGCCTCACCCCCGCCAGGGCAACTCCGCGGTCACCCGGGTGGGCCCACCCACCGGCGAATCCACCAGCAGAATCCCGTCCACCGCGTCGAGCCGCCCCGCCAACCCCGCCAACCCGGACCCGCCGGAGGCATCCGCACCCCCCACCCCGTCATCCACCACCTGCAGCATCAACCGGTTCTCCACCTGCCACACATCCACCGACGCCCCCGTCGCCCGCGCGTGCTTGCTGATGTTCTGCAGCAGCTCCGACACGGTGAAGTACGCGATCCCCTCGATCGCGGCGGCCGGCCGCTCCACCAGATCCACATCCACCCGCACCGGCACCACACACCGCGAGGCAACCGCGGACAGTGCCGCGTCCAGCCCCCGGTCCGTCAGCACCGCCGGATGGATCCCGCGCGCAAGATCCCGCAGCTCCTGCAACGCCGTCTTCACCTCACCGTGCGCCTCGCCCACCATGCGCGCCGCCGCCTGCGGATCCTCCGTGAGCTTCTCCTTCGCGAGCCCCAGATCCATGGCCAGCGCCACCAGCCGCGCCTGCGCCCCGTCGTGCAGATCCCGCTCGATACGCCGCAGATCAGCGGCGGCGGTGTCGACGACGACCCCCCGGTCGGACTCCAGCTCGACGACCCGCGTCGCCAGCCGCGACGGGCTGAGCAGCCCCTGCACCATCAACCGGTCCACGAGGGTCAGTGCCCGCACGATCCAGGGTGTTGCCATGGTGAACAACAGCCCGACCAGCGCGGTCACCGTGATCTCGAACGGGTTGTCGAGATAGATGCTGTGGGTCTCGTCGCCGTACAGCTGGAGGCCGTCCTGTCCGCCGTGCATCGGGAAGAGCCAGAACCACACCGGATACGTGAACAGCGCCCACCCGTACACCCAGAAGGTCACCGAGATCACGAACGAGAACACCGCCCACGGCATATGCAGCACCGAGTACAGCAGATGCCGCCACGAGGTCCCGCTCTTGAGCACGGCCCCCATCCAGGCCGCCACTCCGGGCTTCCGTCCCCGCACCGGCTCCGGTTCGGCCACGTCGAGCCCGAGCAGTCCGCGCGCCATCTTCCGCTCCAGCACACCGAACCCCAGGCACCCCGCCAGGCCCACGGCCAGCACCGGGATCCCGAGGAAGGTGATGAGGAGAAGCGAGCCGGTGAAGGCCAGGGTGACGGCGTACGAGAACACCAGCACGCTGACCGGCAGGCTCAACAGCACATACCCGAACTCCCGCCAACTGCGCGCCTCGACGGGCGCCCGCAACACGGCCGGCAACCGATGCCGCCGCTCCCCGGTGCCCCCGTCGGCCGTGCCGTGGAATCCGGCCCCGGGGCCGCCCTGCCGCCCGTACCCCTGCCCGTACTCCATGGCCATCGGTCCAGTCCGTTCTGCTAGGTCGACTCATCGGCCAGTCAGTTCAGCCGGCCGGCCAGCTGTATGTATGTCTGGCTGCTCGCAGGTGTCCTGCTCGCCTGTCATCAGCCTGCTCGCACCGGGCGCCACGGACCATGGAGCACGTAGGCGTCTTCCCCCGGGGGTTTTCCCTACCTACGCCCCGACACCTACGCCTCGACCCGTTCCCGCCAGGGCAGCTCGGCCGTGACCGTGGTGGGGCCGCCCTCGGGCGAGTCGATGACGAACAGCCCGTCCACCGCGCCCAGCCGGTCCGCGAGCCCCACCATCCCCGTACCGCCGTCGAGCCGCGCACCGCCGCGCCCGTCGTCCCAGACCTGGATCAGCAGCCGGTCGTCGGTGCGCCAGACGTCGACGGAGGCGTTCCGCGCCCCGCTGTGCTTGCTGATGTTCTGGAGCAGCTCGGAGACCGTGAAGTAGGCGATGCCCTCGATGGCGGCGGCAGGCCTGGCCGGCAGGTCGGCGCTCACCTTCACCGGCACGGTGCACCGCGAGGCCACCGAGGACAGCGCCGCGTCCAGCCCGCGGTCGGTCAGCACGGCCGGATGGATCCCGCGCGCAAGGTCACGCAGCTCCTGAAGCGCGAGCTTCACCTCGCCGTGCGCCTCCTCGACCATCGCCGCCACGTGTTCGTCGGCCTGGCCCTCCAGGATCTTCTCCTTGGCCAGCCCGAGCCCCATCGCGAGGTTCACCAGCCGGGCCTGCGCCCCGTCGTGCAGATCGCGCTCGATGCGCCGCAGATCGGCGGCGGCCGTGTCGACCACGACCCCCCGGTCGGACTCCAGTTCGGAGATGCGGCGTTCCAGCTCGTCGGAGGGCGACAGCAGCCCGCGCACCATCACCCGGTCCACGTTCGTGAGCCCCCGTGCCAGGAACGGCAGCACCGGCCACAGCACGAAGAGCGACACCAGCACGAGGGTGAACGTGAGGATTCCCCAGGGCAGCCTGATGAAGTCGTACAGCATGGTGCGCCAGCCGACCGGATCCTTCAGCGCCAGCATCAACCGCCCGAAGAACCCGAGCTCCTGACCACGGGCGCCCCGCCCGCCCCCCAGCGGCAGCGGACTCGGCTCGTCCACCCGCAATCCGAGCAGCGCCCTGGCCCGCGCCCGCTCGAACCGGCCCAACAGGCGCGCGCCCATCAGCCCCGCGGCGAGCATCGGAAGACCGACGACCGTGAGCGTGAGGAAGGAACCCACACTCACCACGGTCACCACGTACACGAAACCGAACAGCGCCATCGGCAGGTTGGCCAGAAGGTGGGCGATCTCCTTCCAGGTGTGCGGATCGAGAGCGAAACGGACAGGGGGCAGTAGGTCGCCCTCGGTTTCCGCGCTGGTGGCGGTGATACGTGCGGTCATGCCCGCCAGCCTGCCCGTCGCCGCGCCTCGGCGCCATGAGGCGGACCGCCCGGCGACCCGGGGGAAAACCCCACCTTGCACACCACTTGCACACCAGCCGGACATGGCCATGTGTGACGGGCTGCTTACTGTCTCTTTAGCAGGCCCTAGACTCCCGTCCGTACAGATCGCCGAACGCCAGGGGCGAGATGTCACGAGGCCAGGGAGCGAGGGACGGACGTGCCGGTACCGACCGCCGTAGCCACGACGGAACACATCGCAGCGTCGGAGTACTTCCAGTCCTACTCCGTCGTCGGACTGCTCGTCGCCGTCGGCGTGCTCTTCGTCGCGGTCGCCTTCGGGGCCGGGCGCCTGCTGCGCCCCGTGGTCCCGACCCCCGAGAAGCTCCTGACGTACGAGTGCGGTGTCGACCCCGTCGGCGAGGGCTGGGCCCACACCCAGGTCCGCTACTACGTCTACGCCTTCCTCTACGTAATCTTCGCCGTCGACTCGATCTTCCTGTTCCCCTGGGCGACCGTCTTCGCGGCTCCCGGCTACGGCGCGGCCACCCTCGTCGAGATGTTCGTCTTCCTCGGCTTCCTGGCCGTGGGCCTGCTCTACGCATACAAGAAGGGCGTCCTGACGTGGACGTGACGCCAGAAGCGAACTCGCCGGCGCCTGTACCCGTGCCATCACCTGCGCCATTGCCCGTGCCCGTACTGCTGCCGGAGCCCAAGCGGCTGGGCGCCCTCGCCCGCCTGGCCCCCGAGCCGATGAAGGTGGTCCTGAACTGGGGCCGCCGCTACTCGCTCTGGGTCTTCAACTTCGGCCTCGCCTGCTGCGCGATCGAGTTCATCGCCGCGTCCATGGCCCGCCACGACTTCATCCGCCTCGGCGTGATCCCCTTCGCCCCGGGGCCCCGCCAGGCCGACCTGATGGTGGTCTCGGGCACGGTCACGGACAAGATGGCCCCGGCGGTACGGCGCCTGTACGAACAGATGCCCGAGCCGAAGTACGTCATCTCCTTCGGCGCGTGCAGCAACTGCGGCGGCCCGTACTGGGACTCCTACTCCGTGACGAAGGGCGTCGACCAGATCATCCCGGTCGATGTCTACGTCCCCGGCTGCCCGCCCCGGCCCGAGGCGCTGCTCCAGGGCATCCTCAAGCTCCAGGAGAAGATCGCCCGGGAGTCCCTGGGCGAGCGGTACGCGTCCGGACCGGCGACGCGCCCCTCGACGGCCGCGCTCCAGAGCCCCCTGGTACAGCCGCCGACCCCGGGAGAGGCAACATGACGGCGGCAACCGGCTGGCTGCCCGCCCCCACCGAGGACCTCTTCGGTACGGAGGCCACGGCCGAGGAGTCGTACGACGTCCTGACCGTCGACGTACCCCCGGCGTCCTGGACCGCGGCCCTGGAGACAGCACGCGACCGACTCTCGTGCGCCTACTTCGACTGGCTCAGCGCGGTCGACGAACCGGGCACGGGCTTCCGAGTCGCCGCCCACGTGGTCGCCCTCTCCCCGGTCCGCCGCCTCCTCGTACGGACGACGGTCCCGCACGAGTCCGCCGTACTGCCCTCCCTGGTGAACGTCTACGCGGGCGCCGCCTGGCACGAGCGCGAGACGCACGAGATGTTCGGCGTACGTTTCGAGGGCCACCCGGGACTGGACCACCTCCTCCTCCCGGAGACCTTCGAGGGCCACCCCCTCCGCAAGGACTTCGTGCTGGCGGCCCGGGTCGCCAAGGCCTGGCCGGGCGCGAAGGAACCGGGGGAGTCGGAGCACGGTGGCCCCAAGCGCCGCCAGATGCTCCCGCCCGGCGTCCCCGACCCCAACGAATGGGGCCCGCTGAAGGGCCAGTTGCCCCCGGCCCCGTCCCGCCCGGCCCGCGCCACCGCCGGCCGCGCGACCACCGCCGACCGCCCGGTACGCCGCACCCGCACGGCATCGGACGGCTCGGCAAGCCAGCCTCCGGCAAGCGAGACCCCGGCAAGCGAGACCCCGGCACCGGAGGGCACCCCCACGGAGGCCGCGTCGACCCCGCCGACCCCGACGGCCGCACCCCGCCGAGCGCGCAGCGCGAGCCAGGGCTCGGCATCCCAGCAGCAGCCGCAGACACCGGCGACCGAGCCCTCCGAGCCACCACCCACGGCGGACGCCCCCTGGCACCACGCCCGCCCGGCCTTCGACGAACCCACCCCGAAGACCCCTGAGCCGACCGATCCCCCCGCCCCTGAGGACACCACCCCCGACAACCCCGCGCCCGACAACCTGCCAGGAGGCTCGCAGTGAACGACGCGCTCGACGTCGCCCTGCGACTCCTGATCGTCTTCGTCGTCTTCCTCACCTTTCCTCTGATCGTCGGTCAGGCCGAGCACAAGGTGATGGCCCATATGCAGGGCCGCCTCGGCCCGATGTACGCCGGCGGCTTCCACGGCTGGGCCCAACTCGTCGCGGACGGCGTGAAGTTCGCGCAGAAGGAAGACATCGTCCCGGCCGGAGCCGACCGCCGTATCTTCCAGCTCGCCCCCGCGGTGGCCCTCCTCCCGTACCTCATCGTCCTCCTCGCCATCCCGATCGGCCCGGGCGAGGGCGCCGTCGGCGAGGTCGTCGACGCGGGCATCTTCTTCGTCCTCGCCGTCATGGGCGTCGGCGTCCTCGGCTCGCTCATGGCCGGCTGGGCGTCGGCCAACAAGTTCTCCCTCCTGGGCGGCCTGCGCACCGCCGCCCAACTCCTCGCCTACGAACTCCCGATGCTCCTCACCGCCGCCTCGGTCGCCATGGCGGCGGGAACGGTGTCGCTCCCCGGCATCCTCGACGCCTTCGAGTGGTGGTGGCTGCCCTGGCAGCTCGTCGGCGCGATCGTCTTCTTCGTGGCCGGCCTCGCCGAACTCCAACGGCCCCCCTTCGACATGCCGGTGGCCGACTCGGAGATCATCTTCGGCGCCTACACCGAGTACACCGGCCTCCGCTTCGCCCTCTTCCTCCTCGCCGAGTACGCCGGGATCGTCGTCCTGTGCGGTCTGACCACCGTCCTCTTCCTGGGTGGCTGGCACGGCCCCTGGGCCGCCGACGGCCTGGGCTGGGTCTGGACCCTCCTGAAGTCGGCGGTGCTGGCCTTCGTCGTGATCTGGCTGCGCGTCACCTACCCCCGGCTGCGCGAGGACCAGCTCCAGAAGCTCGCCTGGACCCTCCTCGTCCCCCTCTCCCTCGCCCAGATCGCCCTCACCGGCATCGTGAAGGTGGTGATCTCGTGACCGTGGCTGAGCCTCTCCCGCCCGCCAGGTCCCGCATCCCCGGCATCGGCCTGGCCAAGGGCCTGGCCGTCACCCTCCGCACGATGACGAAGAAGACCGTCACCGCGCAGTACCCGGACGCCCAGCCCGACCTCCCACCCCGCACCCGCGGAGTCATCGGCCTCTTCGAGGAGAACTGCACGGTCTGCATGCTGTGCGCCCGTGAGTGCCCGGACTGGTGCATCTACATCGACTCCCACAAGGAGACGGTTCCGGCCGCCGCCCCCGGTGGCCGCGAGCGCAGCCGCAACGTCCTCGACCGCTTCGCCATCGACTTCTCCCTCTGCATGTACTGCGGTATCTGCATCGAGGTGTGCCCCTTCGACGCGCTCTTCTGGTCCCCGGAGTTCGAGTACGCCGAGACCGACATCCACGAACTCACCCACGAACGCGACAAGCTCCGCGAGTGGATGTGGACGGTTCCGGCCCCGCCCGCCCTCGACCCCGCCGCCGAGGAACCGAAGGAAATCGCCACCGCCCGCAAAACGGCGGAGAAGCTGGCCACCGCGCAGGCCACCCAGGCCGAGCCGAACGAGCCCACCGTGCCCACCGAGCCGCAGGAGGGCACGTCGTGACCCTCGCTGCCGCAACCCACGGCTTCCTCTCCCCGACCGGCGTCGAGATCGCCTTCCTCCTCGTCGGCCTCGTCACCTTCGGCGCCGCGCTCGTCACCGTCACCACCCGGCAACTGGTGCACGCCGCCCTGTGGCTGGTGCTGACCCTCGGCGGCCTCGCCGTCGAATACCTCCTCCTCACGGCCGAGTTCATCGCCTGGGTACAGGTCCTCATCTACGTCGGTTCCGTCGTCGTCCTCCTCCTCTTCGGCCTGATGCTCACCAGGGCCCCCATCGGCCGCTCCCCGGACGCCGACTCCGGCAACCGGTGGCCTGCCCTCGGCGTGGCCCTCGCCTCCGCCGCCGCCCTGGTCTGGGTCGTCGTCGACGCCTTCCGCGCGACCTGGATCGACCTGGACGGCGCCGCCGCGGGCTCCACCGCCGTCACCGGCGCGAGCCTCTTCCAGAACTGGGTCCTCCCCTTCGAGGCACTCTCCGTCCTTCTCCTCGCGGCCCTGGTCGGGGCGATCGTCCTGTCCCGCAAGACGAAGGCGGAGTCGAGCTCTCCCCCTCTGAACTCCCGAGCCGCGACCGGTAGTTCCCCCTCTGTCCTGGATTCCCGGAATCACCCGATCGAGCGAACCAGCCCGGCCGATCAGGAAGGTGCCCTCTGATGCACCTCGCCTATCCCGCCGTACTCTCCGCCCTCCTCTTCTGCACCGGCATCTACGGCGTCCTCGCCCGCCGCAACGCGATCCTGGTCCTGATGTCCGTCGAGCTGATGCTCAACGCCGTCAACCTCAACCTCGTCGCCTTCGACGTCTGGCTCAGCAGGACCACCCGCGAGACCCCGCACTCCGGCCAGGCCCTCACCCTGTTCACCATCGCCATCGCCGCCGCCGAGATCGGCATCGGCCTGGCGATCGTCCTCGCCGTCCACCGCAACCGCGGCACCGCGGACATCGACAAACTCCGCGACACCGCCGAGCCGCACGGCCCCGACGAAGGCACCGTCACGGACGCCACGGAAGACGAGAAGGCTGAGGCCACCGCGTGACCACGACCACCCTCGCCGTCCTCGTCCCCCTCCTCCCGTTCCTGGGCGCCGCCGCCGGCCTGCTCCTGGGCCGCACGGCCCCCGGCTTCGTACGCCCCCTCGCCGTACTGCCGCCGCTCACGGCGCTCGCCCTCGCCGTGGTCGTCGCCGTACGCCAGGGTGGCGACCGGGCCGTCGACGCCGCCACCGAGCTCACACCCACCGGCTCGGTCCCCGTCGAACTCGCCCTGCACATCGACGGCTTCGCCGCCCTCGTCGCCGTGCTGGTCACCCTGGTCGCGACCTGCGTGCAGATCTACTCGACGGCCTATCTGCGCGACGACCCGCGCTACCCCTCGTACGCCGCTCTCGTCTCCCTCTTCACCTCCGCGATGCTGCTCGTCGTCTACTCCGGCGACCTGATGATGCTGCTGGTCGGCTGGGAGATCATGGGCATCTGCTCCTACTTCCTGGTCGGCCACTACTGGGAGACCCCGGAAGCCCGCGCCGCCTCCCTCAAGGCCTTCCTCGTCACCAAACTCGGTGATGTCCCCTTCCTGATCGGCCTGTTCGCGCTCGCCACCGACGCCGGGTCCTTCCGGATCACGAAGATCCTCGGCACCGTTGCGAGCGGCGGACTCGACCACCCGACACTGGTCGCCCTGCTGCTCCTGGCCGGCGTGGCGGGCAAGTCGGCGCAGTTCCCGCTGCACACCTGGCTCCCCGACGCGATGGCGGGCCCCACTCCCGTCTCCGCGCTGATCCACGCCGCGACGATGGTCGCCGCCGGTGTCTACTTCATCGCCAGGCTCCTCCCGGTCTTCGCGGCCTCCTCGGCCGCATTGGTCGTCCTCGCCGTCATGGCCGCCGTCACGATGGCCGGCTCCGCCCTCGCCGCCCTCGCCCAGGACGACATCAAGCGCGTCCTCGCCTACTCGACGATCGGCCAGCTCGGCTACATGACCGGTGCCCTCGCCGTCGGCGACCGCGGTGCCGCCGTCTTCCACCTCCTCACCCACGGCGCCTTCAAGGCGCTGCTCTTCCTCGCGGCGGGCGTGATCATCCACGCCTCCGGCACCAACTCGCTGGCCGCCATGTCCCGCATGGGCAACCTGCGCGCCCGCATCCCCGACGCCTACTGGACGATGACCGTGGCGCTCCTCGCACTCGCCGCGATCCCGCCCTTCAGCGGCTTCTTCTCCAAGGAGTCCGTCCTCGGCGCCGCCGAACACGCCACCACCGGCCATGCCGAGGGCATCCCCGGTGCCGTCGGCTGGATCGTCCTCGTCGCCGGTCTGGTCTCGGCCCTGCTCACCGCCGCCTACGCGACCCGCCTGTGGCTGCTCGCCTTCCGCGGCCGAGGCGTCGAGGCCCCCGACCACGGCAGACAGCCCGTCGCGATGACCGCGGTGCTCTGGGTGCTCGCGATCCCCTCCCTCGCCCTCGGCGGGCTCGCCTACGGCAGGCTGCCCGACTGGTTCGACGGCCACGACCTGACCCCGACACTCACCACCTCCGTCCTCGGCACCGGAATGGCCCTCGTCGGCGGCCTCGTCACCTATGGAGCCTGGCGCCAGATCACCGCCCTGGCGGCCCGCGTCCCCCTGGGCGCGGTCGCGGCCCACCCGGACGCGGACGGCGGTTCCGTAGAGGCCGAGGCCATCGCCACCCACACCCTCGCCTACGGAGACATGGCCACCGCACCCGACCCGGCGGACCCCGGACGACTTCTGCTCGGCCCGCTGCACCGCCACGCGGCCGTCGGCTTCAACCTGGACGCCCTGTACACGGTGCTGTTCGTCCGCCCGGTCCAGGCCGCCGCCACCCTCGTCCGCTTCCTCGACCGAGAGGTCGTCGACACCTACGTACGCGGTGCGAGCGCTGTGCCCCACCTGCTGGGTACCGCCGTACGACGCGCCCAGACCGGCAACGTCCAGACCTATGTGAGCGCGCTGCTCGCCGGCACCGTCGTCCTGGTGGTCGCCGTCCTCCTCGTCGCCACGGGAGCGTGAGCAGGCGTGATCGATATCAACGAGTCAGTGATGCAGTTCCTTCTGGCATTCCTCGTCGTGGGCCCGCTGATCGGCGCCGTCGCCGCTCTTCTGCCGGCCCCGCCCGGGCTGAAGGGGAAGTCGCCCGAGCAGGCCGTGCTGCGGCACGGCGTGACCGTCACCGGCGCGGTGCTCATCGCCGCGATCGCCCTGGCGCTCGGCTTCGACCACGACCATCCGTCGAAGATGCAGGCCACGACCGACATCAGCTGGATCCCCGCACTCGACGTGCGGATCCACCTCGGCGTCGACGGCATTTCCCTCCCCCTTCTGGTCCTGAGCGCGCTCCTGACCTTTCTCTGCGCGCTCTACTCCTGCTTCAAGCTGCCCGCCGGCCCCTCCCCGAAGGCCTTCGTCGCACTCCTCCTCGTCCTGGAGTCCGGCACCCTCGCGACCTTCGCCGTCCTCGACCTGCTGCTGTTCTTCCTCGCGTTCGAGATGGTGCTCATCCCGATGTACTTCCTCATCGCCCGCTGGGGCGGTGAGCAACGGACTCGTGCCGCCTGGAAGTTCATCCTCTTCACCCTGCTCGGATCCGTGGTCATGCTGCTGGGCCTGCTCCAGATCGGGATCAAAGCGGGCACGTTCGACATCATGGCACTCACCACTGACAACGGCTCAGGACTGAGCACATCCGTGCAGGTCACCGCCGCTTTGGCGATCGGGATCGGGCTCGCGGTCAAGACGCCGATGTGGCCGCTGCACAGCTGGCTGCCGGACGCCCACACCGCCGCCCCGACCGTCGGTTCGGTCCTGCTGGCGGGCGTCCTGCTCAAGATGGGCACGTACGGGTTCGTGCGCATCCTGCTGCCGGTCACACCCGACGGATTCCGGGCGTTCGCGCCCTACCTCGCCGCGTTCGCCGTCGTCGGGATCATCTACGGTTCCCTGGCCTGCCTGGCCCTTGCCCGGCGGGGTGCGAAGGGCGACCTCAAGCGGCTCATCGCCTACTCCTCGGTCGGCCACATGGGCTTCGTCCTGCTCGGCATCTCGACCATGACCCCGACCGGCGTGAACGGCGCGCTCTTCGCCAACATCGCCCACGGCCTCATCACCGGCCTCCTCTTCTTCCTGGTCGGAGCGCTGAAGGACCGCACGGGCACCACCGACCTCGACACCCTCGCCGACCGCACCGGCGCCGCCCTCTACGGCCGGGCCCCGCGCCTCGGCGGCCTCGTGGCCTTCGCCGCCGTCGCCTCGCTCGGACTGCCCGGCCTCGCCGGGTTCTGGGGCGAGATGCTGGCCCTGTTCGGCGCGTTCGACCCCGCCGACGACCTCAGTCGCCCCGCCTTCCTCACCTACACGGCGATCGCCGCCCTCGGCACCCTGCTCACCGCCGCGTACATGCTCATCGTCGTACGCCGCGTCTGCATGGGCGCCGCCCCGCAGCCGGACGCCCCCCAGCTCGCCGACGTACAGACGTACGAACTCGCGGCCTGGAGCCCGCTCGTCGCCCTCACCGTCGTCGCCGGACTCTGGCCGAAGGCCCTCCTCGGCCTGACCGACCCGGCCGTGCAGCAGCTCCTCTCAGGAGGCCCCCGATGAGCTCCCCGGTCCAGTTCGCGGCTCAGTCCGTCGTCCAGTCCGTCGACTGGCTCGCCATCGCGCCGCCCACCGTCGCGGCCCTCGTGGGGCTCGCCGTGCTGGTCGCCGACCTGTTCATCGGCGACAACAAGAAGGCTGTCCTCGGCTGGATCTCGGTCGCCGGCCTCACCGCGTCGGCCCTTCTCCTGCTGCCCCTCCTGGACGGCGACCGCTCCACCTTCTGCCTCACCGGCAGCACGGACGTCTGCAGCTACACGGCCGACCGCTTCACCCTCGTCATCCAGTTCCTGGTGCTCGGCGGCGCGCTGCTCGCCGCCCTCCTCTCGGTCACCGCCCTCAAGGACGCCGACCGAGGACTCCCCGAAGGGGAGTACTGGTTCCTGCTGCTGTCCTCCGCCGCCGGAGCGGCCATGCTGCCCGCCTCCCGCGACCTCGCGACCCTGATCGTCGCCCTGGAGGTCGCCTCCCTGCCCGCCTTCGCCCTTGTCGGGATCCGGCACGGCGACCGGAAGTCCTCCGAAGCGGCCCTGAAGTTCTTCCTGTCCTCCGTGACGGCGACCGCGGTCAGCCTCATGGGCATCAGCTTCGTGTACGCGTCCACGGGCACCCTCTACCTCACCGAGATCGCCGACCGGATCCAGCACGTCGACCCACAGCTCCACACCCTCGCCCAGGCAGGCGTCGTCCTCACCCTCATCGGCTTCGCCTTCAAGACGGCCGCCGTGCCCTTCCACTTCTGGGTACCCGACACCTACGTGGGGGCGCCCCTGCCGATCGCCGCCTATCTGTCGGTCGTCGGCAAGGCCGTCGGCTTCTCCGGCCTGATCCTCGTCACCGTCGTCGCCTTCCCGTCGTACGCCAACGTCTGGGGCCCTGCACTGGCAGCCCTGGCCGCGCTCACCATGACCGTCGGCAACGTCGGCGCCCTGCGCCAGCAGACCACGCGCGCGTACAGCGCGGTACGCCTGCTCGCCTGGTCCTCCGTCGGCCAGGCCGGCTACCTCCTGGTACCGATCGCCGCCGCCGCGTACTCCGACGACGCCCAGAAGTCGATCGGCTCCACCGTCGCGTACGCCCTCATGTACGCCGCCGTGAACCTGGGCGCCTTCGCGGTGGCGGCCCTGGTGGCCCGTACGAAGCCCCTGAACCGCGTCAGCGACTACCGGGGCCTGTACGCCACCCGCCCCCTGGCAGCGCTCGTCCTGGGCTTCTTCCTGCTGTGCCTCGCCGGACTGCCGCCAGGCATCATCGGCCTCTTCGCGAAGGTCACCGTCTTCTCCGCGGCCGTCGACGCCGGACTCGGCTGGCTGGCCGTGATCATGGCCGTCAACGTCGTGATCGCCCTCTTCTACTACCTCCAGTGGACGGCCCTGCTCTTCCGCACTCCCGAGAATGCCGAGGAACGCCACCGTGCCCCGGCCCCCCTCACGGCCGCGATCGCCCTGACCGCCGTCCTCGGCATCGCCCTCTCCGGCGCACCCCAGCTGGTACTGCGCTTCGCCGGCACCGGCCTCTTCTGACCACCGACGCCCGCACGCGCGCGTGGACCTCACCCGGACGGCTCACGCGCGCCTCCGAGCGCGCAAGGGAACTGCGAATCCCCGCCTGGCGTTGACCAGTACGGAAGGGTCCACTGGACCTGACATCAGGGTTCCCCTGCCGCACCACTAGGAGGGCGTACCGTGCACCGCCGGCACAACGGGCTCAGGACAGCCCTGCTCCTCGGGGGACTGTCCGCACTCATCATCGGCTTCGGCAGCATCTTCGGCCGTACAGGCCTGGTGATCGCACTCTTCGTCGCGATCGGCACCAACGCGTACGCGTACTGGAACAGCGACAAACTGGCTCTACGCGCGATGCGCGCCCGCCCGGTGAGCGAATTCGAGGCTCCGGCCCTGTACCGCATGGTCCGCGACCTCTCCACCCAGTCCCGCCAGCCCATGCCGCGCCTGTACATCTCGCCCACAGAAGCGCCGAACGCGTTCGCCACGGGCCGCAACCCGCGCAACGCGGCGGTGTGCTGTACCGAAGGCATCCTGCGCATCCTGGACGAGCGCGAGCTGCGTGGCGTCATCGGCCATGAGCTGAGCCATGTCTACAACCGAGACATCCTCATCTCGTCGGTCGCCGGCGCCCTGGCCTCCGTGATCATGTTCCTGGTCAACTTCGCCTGGCTGATCCCGATCGGCCGCTCGAACGACGACGACGGGCCCGGCATTCTCGGGATGTTGATGATCATGATCCTGGGCCCGCTCGCGGCCACTGTCATCCAGCTCGCCATCAGCCGCTCCAGGGAGTACGAGGCCGACGCGTCGGGCGCCCAGCTCACCGGCGACCCACTGGCCCTCGCGAGCGCCCTGCGCAAACTGGAAGCGGGCACGAAGCAGCTCCCGCTGCCCCCCGAGCGACGTATCGAGACCGCGAGCCACATGATGATCGCGAACCCCTTCCGCCCAGGCCAGGGACTCTCCAAGATGTTCTCTACGCACCCGCCGATGGCGGAGCGCATTGCCCGGCTCGAAAAGATGGCAGGTCGCCACCAGTGAAGACAATCCTCAACGTCATTTGGCTCGTCCTGAGCGGCTTCTGGCTGTTCCTCGCATATCTGGCGGCCGGTGCGCTGCTTTGCATCACGATTATCGGAATTCCGTTTGGTATTGCGGCCTTCCGGATCGGTGCGTACGCCCTGTGGCCCTTCGGCCGTACCACGGTCGAGCGGCGCGACGCGGGCGCTCCCTCCTGCATCGGCAACGTCCTGTGGCTGGTCCTCGCGGGCTGGTGGCTCGCCCTGGCCCACGTCGTCACCGGCGTGCTGCTCTGCATCACGATCATCGGCATCCCGTTCGGCATCGCCAACTTCAAGCTCATCCCCGTCTCGCTGCTGCCGCTGGGCCGCGAAATCGTGCCGACGGACCAGCCGTTCAGCTCGCGCTGGTAGCGCGCCGCCCGCCGGTTGTCCACAGGCCGCCGCGATTGTCAGTGGCGGCCTGCATGATGAATCCATGACCGAGATCGAGCAGTTGCTGACACGGGTGGCCTTCGCGGCGCGCAACACCCGGCCGTGGGGCTGGCCTTCACTGCCCGCACCCGTGGACGCGGCCACGCTCGACCGCGCCGAGACCGCCCTCGGCTTCCCTCTGCCGCCGCTCCTCGCCGAGCTCTACCTCCGGATAGGAGACGGCGGATTCGGCCCGTCCTACGGCCTGTTGCCCCTGCTCGACAGTTCGTCCGCCGGTGAGCCACCCGTCGTCGCCCAATACCTCGCCAACCGCGCTGAAGCCCGCAAGGACCCGGGCTGGTTCTGGCCCGAGGGCATCCTGCCGATATCCCACTGGGGCTGCGGGATGTACGCGTGCGTGGACTGCCGTGCACCGGAAGGCGCCGTCCTGCTCTTCGAGCCGAACGCCGACGACGCCGACCACGCGTGGTACACCGACGCCCCGGGCCTCGCGGAGTGGCTGGCCACCTGGCTCGACGGCTCGGGCTGGTACGAGGAGTCCAGCGAAGCCAAGGACCTGGAGCTCTGGCCCGAATTCCGCACACACACGGCGACAGCGACGCCGCCGGTCCAGGCCCCCTAGCCGACGCGATTTCTGTCAGGGGTGAGGTCCGGCCGACGCCCGCGAAGCCGACCACCAGCGTCGTACGCCGTACGCGACCGCCCCCAGGCCCAGCACACCCGCGCCCACGACCACCGACACTCCCGGAAGCGCGAACGCCAGCGTCACACAGCCGAGGAACCCCACCACCGGCACCACTCGTGACGCCGGAGCCGAACTCAGTGTCCAGGCGGAGGCGTTGGCCACCGCGTAGTAAGCCAGAACCCCGAAGGAGGAGAACCCGATAGCGCCCCGTACGTCCACCGTCGCGGCCAGCACCGCGACCACCGCGCCCACGGCCGACTCGGCCCGGTGCGGTACCTGGAAGCGCGGATGCACGGCGGCCAGGGCGCCGGGCAGATGACGGTCACGGGCCATGGCCAGCGTCGTCCGTGAGACGCCCAGGATCAGGGCGAGCAGCGAGCCGAGCGCGGCCACGGCGGCACCGGCCCGGACGACAGGCACCAGCCCCGGCACGCCCGCCGCCCGTACCGCGTCGGCCAGTGGGGCGGTCGCGTGCCCGAGCCCGCCCGACCCCAGCACGGCAAGGACAGCCACCGACACCGCCGCGTACACCACCAGCGCGATGCCCAGTGCCGTCGGGATCGCACGCGGGATGGTGCGCGCGGGATCCCGTACCTCTTCGCCGAGAGTCGCGATCCGGGCGTACCCGGCGAACGCGAAGAACAGCAGCCCGGCCGCCTGAAGCACTCCGCCCACACCCCCGGATGCCCCGACCTCCAGCCGGCCGGCATCGGCGGCATCTGAGGTCATGCTCACCACCACCACGGAAGCGAGGACAGCGAGGACCACCGCCACGATCGCCCGCGTCAGCCAGGCGGTCTTCTGGACACCGCCGTAGTTCACCGCGGTCAGCACCACCACGGCCACGACCGCCACCACGTGCGCCTGATCCGGCCAGACGTACGTGCCCACGGTGAGCGCCATCGCCGCACAGGAGGCCGTTTTCCCGACGACGAACGACCAGCCCGCGAGATAGCCCCAGAACGCGCCGAGCCGCTCACGCCCGTACACGTAGGTGCCGCCGGAGGCGGGATAGAGGGCGGCCAGCCGGGCGGACGACATGGCGTTGCAGTAGGCGACCACGGCCGCCGTGGCGAGCCCGAGCAGCAGCCCGGACCCGGCCGCGCGTGCCGCGGGTCCCAGGGCCGCGAAGACACCGGCCCCGACCATCGAACCGAGCCCAATGATCACGGCGTCCCCGACGCCAAGGGTGCGGCGCAGTTCAGGGGGCGATACCGCGCCGGGCTGTGTCATGCGCCGCACCCTACTGACCGGTGCAACCACCAGGCACCGCGTTGACGTCGAATACAGCGACACAACGCGAACAACGCACCAACCCGAGCGCACAGACACGACGAGATCGGCAAAGTCGCAAGTCACAGCGCCGGGACAGTTCGAGCACAGCACAGAGGGGCAGGTTCAGGACATGAGCATCATCGGCTGGATCATCCTGGGGCTGTTGGCCGGGGCCATCGCCAAGTTCCTGCTGCCGGGGCGCGACCCGGGCGGTTTCATCGGCACGACGGTCATCGGCGTCGCGGGCGCGTTCCTCGGTGGCTGGATCTCCGCGCGCTTTCTCGACCACCCCATCAGTAAACAGTTCTACGACGGCACCACGTGGGCGGCGGCGATCGGCGGCGCACTGGTGCTGCTGATCGCGTACCGCATTCTGTTCGGCAACTCGCGCGACTGAGGGCGTACCTGGTCCGCGGCCGCAGTCCGCAGCAGGCAGAAGGGAGGGGTGAGCGCCGCAGGGCGCCCACCCCTCTTCGCCCCCTCGTGGACTACCGGTAGTTCACGAACTGCAGCGCGAAGTCGAAGTCCTTGCCCTTGAGGAGGGCGATGATGGCCTGAAGGTCGTCGCGGTTCTTCGAACTGACGCGCAGCTCTTCCCCCTGGACCTGGGCCTTCACGCCCTTCGGGCCCTCGTCGCGGATGATCTTCGCGACCTTCTTGGCGTTCTCCTGGGAGATGCCTTCCTCGATCGAGGAGAAGAGCTTGTACTCCTTGCCGGAGAGCTGGGGCTCACCCGCGTCCAGGCACTTCAGCGAGATGCCGCGCTTGATCAGCTTGGTCTCGAACACATCGAGGACCGCCTTGACCCGTTCCTCGGAGTTCGCCTCCATGAGGATCTTCTCGCCGGACCACGCGATCGAGGCGCCCACGCCCTTGAAGTCGTAGCGCTGGGAGATCTCCTTGGCGGTCTGGTTGAGGGCGTTGTCGACCTCCTGCCGCTCGACCTTCGAGACGATGTCGAAACTGGAGTCGGCCATGTCCTGTGGCTCCTTGTATGGGGTGCTTGTCGGAATCCGTGGGGTGCGTATCGGCATGCGTGGGGACAGCAGCCGAGCCCGGCGTACGTCCCGGGCCGCATCCGCATAAGGGTAGCCACCCCCTCCACCCCGAGCGCCGCTCAATCGGGTGGCGAAGCACCCCTACCCATCGGGTATCGTTTACGTCGTTGCCAAGGAGCACCGCCGAAAAGCGGTTCGAAAGGGCAGCAAACCCTGGCGGTGTGCCCGAGCGGCCAAAGGGAGCAGACTGTAAATCTGCCGGCTCAGCCTACCCAGGTTCGAACCCTGGCGCCGCCACAGGTTAAACAAAGGGCCCGTGACCTGCTTTCATCGCAGGTCACGGGCCCTTTGTCATGCGCCCGTGAGATCAGTGCACTGTCTCGCTCTGTCTCGTGTTCGAACGTTCTCTCTCGGATTTCGCGGACGGGGCGCGGACGGCGGCCGTGGGTCCCTCAGCCATGGCGCCCCAAGCGTTCGGAGATCTTGGCGTTCGCGGCGTCATCTCCGTCGCTGAGGAACTTGGCGTACACGCGGAGCAGCACGGCGACGCTGTGGCCGGCGCGCTTGGCCACGAGCTGCGGTTCCACCCCGGAGCTGAGCCACGTGGACACCGCCGTGTGGCGAAGATCATAAGGACGCTTGGCCAATGTCGAGTCGTACTCGGCAGGAGTCAGGGCCCGCGACCGAGCCTCTGCCCAGACTTCGCCGTAACCGGTGTCCTGGATCAGTCCACCGCGCTGCGTCTGGAACAGCCGGCCATCGGGAGCGGTGCCGTAGGCCGTGGCGTGCCAGCGCAGCATGGCCACCAGTTCGGGCGGGATCGGGACCGGCCGCACCGCCTTTCGCGGCCGGTGCTTCAGTCCCCGCCGCTCGTGTGGCTCGCCGCTGTCCGTCCACGCTGAGCCCGATCGGGGGCGCGTCTCCCTGAGCCGGAGCATGCCCCACCCACGGCGCGGCAGATCGCAGTCGGAGAGGCGTAGCCCGATGACTTCCGCCGGGCGCGCAGCCGCGTAGTACATGCAGCCGAAGAACCCCACCAGGCGCCGCCCACGGGGACTCTGTTCCCGTACGGCGGCCAAGAGTTTCGAGGCCTGCCCCGGATTCGGTACACAGGCGGGGTCCACCTCCTCTCCCACCTGCTCCGGGGCTTTCCACTTGATACGGGTGAGGGGGTTCTCGGTGAGGAGTTCGGCGTCCACCGCGTATTCAAGGGAGTTGTAGAAGATGGCGCGCTTCCGCTGGATCGTTCCGGGTGCTGCCGTTTTGCCGTCCAGCTTCTTGGACAGGGCTTTCAGGGTGGCCCGTACGAGCAGGCGTTCGGCGAGCGCGGACGTGGGCAACGACTTGCGCTCGAACCAGTCCAGCACTTGGGCCACGTCAGCCGGTGTCTCCTTCTCCCAGCGGTTCTTGTTGAATGCCCAGCTATAGAGGGCGGTACGGACGGCTTGCGCGTCGGGCATGCCCTTGGTGTCCTTGACCAGTGCGGGTGTCACGGTCGCCATGGCTTCGGCCAGGGTCCGCCGTGTGGAGCCCGGGGCGTCGTCCCACTTCATCTCGATGTAGTTGCGGGCGTGCTCGTACCAGGAGATGTCCCGTTCCTTGACGACCAGCGACTTGGGGAGCCCGCTTTCCATGTCGAACGGCTCACCTGCGTTGGCTGCGGTGATGAGTTGGGCTTCTCGGCTTTTCGCAAGGCCAGACGTGAGGAACGATTCCGAGTGGGAACTCGTGCCCACGAACCAGCGGAGTTGGTAGGGCTTTCGGTAGTCGCGCTTCCGGATGGCCCAGATCTTGACGGTGTAGCTCCACTCGGTCACGCAATTTCCATTTCGTCTTTGAATGCGTCCAGGGCACTTCGGCGCACACATATGCGGCCTGACTGCGTACGGCGCGCTTCCGGCCCGAAACCGCGATCACGCCACCGGTACCAGGTCGGGCGGCTGATGCCGAGTTCCACCAGGACGTCACTCAGGGGCAGCAGTTCGTCTTTCGGCGCGCGGCGCCGGCGGGTGGGGGTGCTCATTCAGGAATCTCCTTGGGGCGAGGAGAGGGCGGGGCGGGGTGTGGTTGGCGGCACAATGTCGTGGGTCGCGGACCATCGCGGACCACCCCTGTTGACCTGCGGTTTTGTAGTGCCTGGTGTGCGGACCATCGCGGACCACCGGTGGGAGCGTGGTCCGCGATGGTCGCGTTTCCAGGGCTGGTGAACGCGCAGGTCAGGCAGGGTGGTCCGCGTTGGTCCGCGACCCGGCGGAATGTCAGCGCTGCCCTACTCGGGTGCGTCCGGGGAGGTGCGCACAGTGATTCCGGTGTAGGTGCGGACCCGGGTGTCACCCTCTCGGGGGCGTGTGAGGGCGAGTTGCGGGATCACCGAGAGCAGGTTGCGGCCGAAGATCTGTTTCGTGCCGTGGCGTACGCCGTTGTCTTCGGCCCACTCGCGCCAGACGTTCCACAGTGCGTCTACGGGCACGGTGGATGTGGGGCCGGTGGTGCAGCGTTCACGGACGAACGCGCTGGTGGGTGAGGCGGTGTCGCGCATGGTGGTGACCGCGTCGCGGCTGGAGGCGGGTTCCGTGATCCGGCGGGTGCGCTGGAGGCGGGCGAGCCCTTCCAGTGCCCAGTTGAAGATGCCTGGCATCTCGGCCAACAGGCGGTCGGTGAGCGTGGGGTCTTCCCTGCCCAGCCACGACAGACGCGTGTTGAGCAGGACGAACCGGTTGGCGATGACCCCGGAGGAGTCGCCGAAGTGTGGCAGTTCGTTGGACAGGATCATCAGCCGGGAGGGCAGTTTGCCGGTCCACTGCACGCGGAACTTGCGGTCGACGTCGAGGGTGTCCTCACCCGAGATGGTCAGCAGGCGTTCTACCACCTGGCTGCTGTCGTTGCCGGACAGGCGGGCGTCGGAGATGATCGCCAGTGACTTGCCGATCAGCGTGGCCAGACCGAAGTTCGTGCTCAGCCCGGCCAGGGTCGGTCCGGCAAGGTTCTCCTTGCCGACCAGGGCTTTCAGCACCCGCGCGATGGTGCCTTTGCCTGATCGGGACGGGCCGACGATGAGCAGGATCTTCTGTAGGTCGGTGCGGCCGGACAGGACGTAGCCGAACCACTCCTGTAGTGCGGTGATGGAGGCGGGGTCGTCGGGCCAGACCTCGGACAGGAAGTGTTCCCATTCCGGGGCCGTCGCGGTGGGGTCGTAGGCGAACGGGACGGACACGATGTTGAAAAAGCCCGGGGTGTGCGGCAGCAGGGCTCGGTCGCGGATCCTGAGCAGACCGTTTTCACACGCCACGATCGGCCCCTCGTTCGGCTCGCTCGTGCCGCCGGCGTCGTCGATCCAGGCGGGCGCGTCGGTGTCGGTCGGCAGGAGGGTGATGGAGCCGAGGGCGTCCAACAGGTTGCTGATCTTCTGTTTGGTCGGTGCCCAGTCGCGTTCCTCGGTCTCGCCGTCCTTGGCGGGCACGCGGAAGACGGCGTACTCCAGCCGCTCGTACATGGCCTTGCGTACCTGGGCTTCGTCGATCTCGCGCCAGCAGGTGCCGTTCCAGCGCATCCAGGAAGCGCGCCAGCGCCGGTAGACGAGCTGTCCGCCCTCGGTCTGCCAGTCGGGCAGCACACGGCGGGCAACGGCCATGGGGTGGGACGGCGCGGGCAGTTCCTCGGTCTCGGGGGCGGGGTGGTCGCTCATGCCGCTTGCCTCCCTTCCAGGGTGGTGCGGAGCGGGCAGTGGTCGCGGTGGGTGGTGTGGTCGTCGATCAGGGCGAGCACGCGGGCGCCGCCGAATGCCCGGCGGTTCCGGCCGCACTCGCATGTGGAGGTGGCGGTCGGTGTCGCGCGGTGCGGCGTGCAGATGTGCAGCCACGCGATCGGGTAACGGCCGTCGCCACGCGGCACGTTCGAGAGAACGGCAATGGGGACGCCTACGGCGACGCCCTCCGGTGCGCCCACGGACGGCCGTGACAGGCCCTGTACGGCGCCCTGAGGGGTGTTGGTGGGGGTTCGGGGTGCTTTGTTCATGCCGCGTGCTCCGCAGCCGTCTCCAGGCCGTTGGCGACCGCGCGGCGGGCGTAGGTCTCCGGAACACCCACCAACACGGCGGCGGTCACGATCTCTTCGCCGATCGCCGCGAGTCCGCACGGTCCGGGACAGGCGGTGTGCTGCGCGGCGAGGAACCGTGCGACGCCGAACGCCTGTGATCCGGCACCGGATTCGGTACGGGCCCGTACGAGGGCGAGGCCGCGTTCCAGGCCGGTGCGGACGTAGCGCTCGGTGTGGCGGCACCCGGTGGCCACCGACCGGCCCCACGTGGCGCGGGAGGGAAGAGAAGAGACCACCTCCCCCGGGGCGGGGGTGGCATCTTCCTTCACCAGCAGCGCGCGCACGGCCGCCGGGAGAACGGCCATACGGCCGGTCCCGGGACCGAGCCAACGGGCGTACTGAGCAATCGACTTGATGTCGACGCACGGCCGGACTGCGTTCGACGACGGCATGGCGCCTTGGTAGAGCCAGTGCTCACCCCGTGTCGTCCGCACTGTGCGGGTTGCGGGCAGGGTCGTACGGGCCCATGCGACGGCCGCCGTGTTGTCCAGGTCGACGACGGTGAGGCCGGCGCCGCCGGGGTGGTAGCCGACTGCGGCAGCTTGCCGCCATGCGGTGGCCCATTGGGGGGAGTTGATGACGGTCGGGTCGGTGGTCGCGGCGGCCCACGCGTGACAGGGTGCGGGGCAGTGGCAGGGGCCTGGGGTTTTCATGTTCTGCCGTCCGCCGCACGCGTTCTTCGCGCATGCCGGGCAGTTCCCGAACGGCACTTTCCCCGCCCGCAGGGGCAGCGGCGGCACACCGCGCGCGGCCAGGGCGAGGGCGGTGTGCAGGTGGGTGCTCACGCGGCGGCCCTCCCGTCCAGCGCGGCGGTGGCGAGGAACGCGGTACCGATCCATTCGGTGTAGGCGGGCGGGAGGGCTTCCCTCAGGCGGAGGTGGTCGGTGGACCAGTCGATGCCCTTGGCGGTGCGGATCTCGTCCACGGTGGCTTTGCCGCCGCCCTCGCCGTAGGCGGCGACGTAGGGGCCCTCGCGGTACTCGCCGTGGCGCCAACCGCGCACGTAGCCACGGTGCTTGGGATGGGCAGGCTGCGCGGCCGTCCAGGCTCCGAGTTCGAAGTAGCGGTGCATGAGCACCCCGAGTCCGAACTGTTCCCCGCACAGCCGGATGTCCTTGCGGACCTCGGAGCCGGCCACGTTCTCCATCACGTACGGCCGTCCCGTGGCGTCCAGGGCGGCGCGGGTGGGTGCGATGAGTCGGGGGTAGGTGCGGCCGATCGCCTTGTTGCGGGCGGCATTGGTGCCCTTGGTCGGGGCGCCCTCGCCCTGACAGGGCGGCGAGCCGTGGATGAAGTCGAACTCGTGGCCGTGGGCGAGGATGAAGGTGATGGCGTCGCCCTGGTGGAAGTCGTCGCCCCGGTAGTCGGGTTGGGCTTCGATGTCGACGCCGGTGATGTGGCAGTCGGGGCCGAACGCTCGGCGGTAGCCCTCGGTGCCGCCGCCGATGCAGGAGTAGGCGTCCAGGACCCGGAAGGGGCGAGGGCGCGTCATTCGGCTGCACCCCCATCCGTCCACAGGCTGAGGATGCGAGTGCTGTAGCTGTCCATGGCGGCTTCGAACGCTTCCCGGTCGCCGGTGTCCAACGCGAGCCACAGGGCGGCGGTCTCGGGGGTGGGTCCGGGGTCCGGGATGCCGTCCAGGTCGCGGGCGAGGGTGTGCAGCAGGGCGCGGGTGAGGTACTTGTCGAGGCGCATGCGGTGTTCGATCAGGACCATCGGCGGTCCGGGGGTGAGCAGGACCAGGACGGTGCTGCCGTCGGGGCGGGGTTCGGTGCGGACCATGGTCACCCGCTCGGTGCCGTCGGGCACTCGCGGAATACTGGTGTGGTCGGTCATGCTGAATGTCTCCAGTTCCTGAGATGGATGCTGGCTGGACAAGGGCGGCCCCGGACTTTTGCCGAGACGGGGGCCGCCCTTGGCGTAGTTAGGTGCGGAAGTGGTTGGAGTAGTACCAGGGCTTCCGCGTGGAGCGGCGCGCCAGAGGCACACCGTTAATGGATCACTCGTGGGGGTAGAGCACCGGTAATTTTTCGGGGGGTCTGGTGGGCGAGATCTTTGGGGTGATCGCATCGATCGGTGTGGTTGCGTCATTGCTCGTGTCGAGTTGGCAGACACGGGAATTGACGCGGCAGACGTCGATCAACAACGTCGTGGCCGGTGTATCCGCGATGTACAACGGGATGGAACGGCTGCACCACATCGAGAGTTTCTTTGCTGCGGAGCCGTGGTTGTACGGTCACTTCTACGGCGGCGCTTCGCTTCCCGATGACGAGGATCGGCGGGTTCGTGTTCTCGCTATCGCGGGCATGCTCGCCGACGTGGTGGACTACGGAATCGTGATCACCGAACTGAATCCCGACATCAAGTTCTACGCGGGGTGGCGCGACTTCGCTTTGTCTCTGCGGTGTACCTCTCCGGCGATGGTCCATCTGATCGAGGAGCGTCCGACTTGGTGGGCCGCACTGAACAAGTACTGGGCCGAGCATCCAGAGCCGAGCGCGTAGCTCACCCGAACTTGTTGCGCTTGAAGACGGCTTTGCGGATGTTGATCGTGGTCCCGCCTTTGTGGCTGCTCGCGCTGAAGATCTGTACGGCGATCCAGCCGCCGAAGATGACGGCGGCCAGGGTGATGAGCTGGGTGATCAGTGCGGTGAGGGCGGTGATGAATGTGGTGAGGAGCAGCAGGCCGCCGCACACGGCGAGGAACCCGACGCCCCCGAGGGCGACGTTCACGGCCGTCCGGGAGACGGCCGGCGGGGACGCGATGGGTTCGGGCTTGGCGGGCTCGATGGCGTAGCCGGTGACGACGCGGCCGTCGGGCAGTACGACGGACGCGACCGCCGGGACGGTGCCCGGCTGGACGGGAACGAGCTGCGCCGGAACTGCGACCACGGGCGCGATGGGGGTCGGCTGGTGGATGGTCACGGCCCGCTGTGCGGGCGGCTGGTGGGTGTGGTCGGGGTACATGCGGAATCCCTTCCGGTGGTGGGCCAGGGAGGCAGGGACACCCCCTGGCAGGTGGGCTGTGGAGGGGGGTTTCAGGGATCTGACCTGGGATGCCTCCCTGCCTCCCTGACGATCATTTGTGCAGGTCAGGGTCAGGGAGGCGGGCCAGGGAGGGGGTCAGGGAGTTCTCCCTGCCTCCCTGGCCCGCCGGGGGTCGGCTCCCTGTCACTCGGCGGCGGAAGCGGAACCTTCCGTGTCGCGGTTGGTGAGGGCGCGTGAGACGCGTTCGGCGCCGACGACCATGCGGCCGTCCGACTTGTAGGGCTCGGCTCCGGTGCCGTCCAGGACGCGCTTGAGGTCGATGAACGACCAGGCGCCGTAGGCGTCCGCGTCCAGGACGGCCAGCCGCTTGAGGACGTCCTGCGTGAGCACACGCGAGGCGTCCCCGA
>NZ_JAAGLU010000079.1 GCF_010550245.1 Streptomyces sp. SID12501 | reverse complement strand
CGCCCGGTCCTCCCGCTGGTCGTCCGCGCGCTCCTCCAGCCGCCCGGCCCGCTCCCGCGCCTCGGCGAACCGGCGCTGCAGCCGTGCCGCCTCTCGTACGTCGGCCAGCGCGCCGTCGGTCGCGGCCTGCGCGGACTCGGCGGCGGCGCGGGCGCAGTGAGCGATGGTGAGCAGCTCCCGCGCGGTGCAGCGGGCGACTGCGGCGGCGCCCATGATGGCCTCGGCCAGCCCCGGTTCACCCGGCGTGAGGCCGGGCAGCTCCATGGCGTCACCGGCGGCCTGTTGCATGCGGTGGGCGTCGGCCAGCAACGCCGTGTCCCCGTCGCGCACTTCGGCTTCGGCGGCGCGACGGCGATCCGAGAGGCGCTTCTCCACCTCGGCGAAGCGATGGGTGTCGAAGAGGCGGCCGAGCAGCTTGCCGCGGGCCTCGGCGTCGGCGCGCAGGAAGCGGGCGAAGTCGCCCTGGGGCAACAGCACGACCTGGCAGAACTGCTCGCGGCTCATCCCGAGCAGCTGGGTGACCTCCTCGCCGATCTCCTGGTGGGAGCGGCTGAGATCCTTCCAGGCACCGGCCGAGGCGTCGTACTCGCGCAGCCAGCTCTGGGCCTTGTCCAGTGTCGTGCCCGCGCCGCGCTTCTTGGGCCGCTCCCAGGGCGGCTGCCGGGTGAGCTCCAACCGGCGTCCGGCGACGGTGAGTTCGAGAGTGACCTCGGTGCGGGTGCCGGGCTCGGCGTGGTCGCTGCGCAGTGAGCCGCCCTGGCGGGCGCCGGGCACCGAGCCGTACAGCGCGTAACAGACGGCGTCCAGGACGGAGGTCTTGCCCGCGCCCGTCGGTCCGTGCAGAAGGAAGAGTCCGGCGGCGGACAGCTCACCGAAGTCGACCTGCTGGGCGCCACCGAAGGGGCCGAAGGCCGTGATGTCCAGCCTGTGCAGTCTCATCGGGCGCCCTCCGTGTCCGTACTCCCGTGAGCGCGTCGCCTCACCGGGCCACCTCCCGTACCGTCTCGTCGGCCCGCACCGCGTCGAACGCGTCCCGCAGGACGCCCCGCTCATGCTCGTCCGCTCCCGCACCCCGCACATGCAGGACGAAGTCCTCCGCGATCTCCTGGTCGCCGCGCCCCGCCAGGCGCCGTGCGTACGTCACGTCCGGGTCCCCCGGTGGCCGCTCCGGATCGAAGGTGAGGCTGAGGGTGTGCGGAAACCGTTCCGTGAGCCGGGCCATGGGGTCGGCGGGCCGCACCGCGTCGGTGAGCGTGGCCTCGACCCACGCGTCCTCGTGGCGGGCGAGGTCCGGATCGACAAGGAGTTCCTCCAGCGCCCCCCGGATACGGGCGAGCGCGCGCGGCACCGGGCAGTCGACGCGCTCCGCGGTGACCGAGCCGTCGCCCGCCAGGTCGACCAGCCACATGCTCTTGCGGTGATCGGCCTCCGAGAAGGAGTACGGCAGCGGAGAGCCCGAGTAGCGCACGCGCCCGGTGATGGTCTGGCAGCCGTGCAGATGGCCCAGCGCCACATAGTCGACGCCGTCGAACACCCCGGAGGGCACGGAGGCGACCCCCCCGACGGTGATGTCCCGCTCGCTGTCGCTGGCCTCGCCGCCGGTGACGAAGGCATGGGCGAGGACGACGGAACGGGTGCCCTCCGCGCGCGTGGCGAGATCGGCGCGGACCCGGTCCATGGCGGCGGCGAGGACGCTCTCGTGGCCGGCCTTCCCGACCCCGAACTCGTCCTTCACCAGCGCCGGTTCGAGATAGGGCAGCCCGTAGAGGGCGACGTCACCGAACGTGTCACGGAGGACCACCGGCGTCCCGATGGCCGACGGGTCGGTGCGCAGATGGATGCCGGCGCGGTCGATGAGCCCGGCGCCGACGCCGAGGCGGCGGGCCGAGTCGTGGTTGCCGGAGATCATCACCGTCGGCACACCGAGGCCGGCGAGCCGGTGCAGGGCGTCGTCGAAGAGCTCGACGGCGGCCAGCGGGGGCACCGCCCGGTCGTACACATCACCCGACACGACCACCGCGTCGACCTCGCGCTCACGCGCGACGGTGACGAGATGGCCGATGAACCCGGCCTGCGCCCCGAGCATGTTCACCCGGTGGAAGGAGCGGCCGAGATGCCAGTCGGACGTGTGCAGCAGTCTCATGATCCCCGAAACTAACAGCCGGGTCTGACATCACGGGTGGTTACTCCCGTATCGGCCCGATGTGCGGCCCCCGAGGGCATCGCGGCGCTCACGCGTCCCCGTGCGCCTCTCCGTACGCCTCTCCCCCGAGTGTGAACCCGGCCGTCCCCGCCGTCGCGTCCGCAAGCCATGCCCGGAAGGCGTCCACCTCGGCGTCCGGCAGCCCGATCTCGATCGTGACGGCTTCCCCGTAGCGCACATCGCGCACCTCGCGCCCGGTGGACCGCAGGTCGTTCTGGACCTTGCCGGCCCGCTGGTGGTCGACGGTCACCGTGGCCAGCCGGAAGCGGCGGCGGGTGCGGGTGCCGAGTACGTCGAGGGCTTCGCCGACCGCACCCCCGTACGCCCGGATGAGGCCGCCGGCGCCCAGTTTGACGCCGCCGTAGTAGCGGGTGACGACGGCGACGACGTACCGCATGTCGCGGCGCAGCAGCATCTGGAGCATGGGGACTCCGGCGGTGCCGCCCGGTTCGCCGTCGTCGCTCGCCCGCTGGACGGAGGCGTCGGCGCCGATGACGTACGCGAAGCAGTTGTGGGTGGCGTCGGCGTGCTCCTTGCGGACGGCGGCGACGAACTCCTGGGCCTCCTGTTCGGTGGCCGCGGGGGCGAGGGCGCACAGGAAGCGGGAGCGGTTGACCTCGGTCTCGTGCACGCCCGCGTGGGTCACTGTGCGGTACTCGTCCGGCATCCGGCCACCCTATGCGCAGCAGGACGCCCCGCCTGAGGCGCGGGTGCCGCCGTGCCGGCCAGGTGGAGAGGGCCGAGCCCGCCGGACCCGGGCCCGCCGCCACCGTGCCCCAGGTGGCGGGTCATGTGCTTGACCGGCGTCGACCGCTTCAGTGGGTTCTCGTCCCGCGCGGCACGATCAGGTCCGTGAGCAGGGCCGTGCCGGGCGCGAGGTCGTGCCAGCCGTCACCGTGCCAGGCCAGGACGGCGATCGCGGAGGTCGGGAACTTCGTCCGTACGGTGTCCAGCGCGTCGTCGAGCGCGTCCCCGGCCAGTTCCAGCACCAGTTCCTCCAGGCCGGGGTTGTGCCCGACCAGCAGCAACGTCCCGACGGCGGGCGGGACTTCGCGTACGACGGCCAGCAGCTCCGGTACGTCGGCCCCGTACAGCCTCGGATCGTGCCGGACCGGCGGCGGGGTTCCCCACTCGGCCGCCGCCAACTCCCACGTACGGCGGGCTCGTTCGGCGGTGGAGCACAGGGTGAGGTCGGGCAGGCAGTCGGCGTCCGCGAGTGCGCGTCCGGCGGCGGGGGCGTCACGCAGACCACGCGGCCCGAGAGGACGGTCGTGGTCGTCGACGCCCATCGGCCAGGCCGACTTGGCGTGCCGCAGGACGACCAGACGGCGCAGCGGGCCCGTGCCGGGGCGGTCGGTCACGTCAACGACCCGATCTCGCGGGTGAGTTCGAGGCCGAGGATGCGGTCGGCGTAGGCGTACGTCTCGAAGCGGGCCCCGTCCGGCAGTCCGTCGAGGGTCTCGACGCGGCGCAGGACGTCCAGTACGGCGGGCAGATTCAGGTCGTCCTCCCAGGCGGCGCGCAGCTCCTGGCGTACTCCCTCGGGCACCGGACGGGACGGCTGCGCCGCCCAGACGGCGACCGACCGGCGCCAGTGCGCGAGTGCGCTCCCCGCGTCGGCCAGGGCGTCCGGGGTCAGGTGGACGGGCTCGGAGCGGAGGTGGGCGAGCAGGGCCAGGCGGAGGGTGGCGGGGTCGATGTCTCCGGGGGCGCCCACGGCGTCGGCGGAGTCGACCGGGGCGACATCGAGCCGGATGCCGCCCGTCGCCTCGTCACCCCGGCTCACCACATGGATCAGCTGGGCCCCCGCGAACTCCGGTCCGACATCGCGCCGGTCCTCGAAGGGCCGGACGCCGAGAGCCGCGGCGCTCGCCCGGAGTTCGGCCACCTGTTCCTCGGCGGCGAGTACGGCCCACACGGGGGTGCCGCCGATCTCCAGGGCGCGGGCGAGGACATCGGCGATCAGGAGGACACGGAGGGTGGTGGTGCCGAAGCCTGGCGCATGCGCCTCGACACGGGTCAGGGCCCGGCGGGCCGGGGCGGCGACTACGGACTCGTCGGTTCGGGCGTCGTAGATGCGGAGCACGGTGCCGAGCGTAACGCTCCGCCGGATCTGGGGTTCGTTCTGGCTCGGGTCGGTGGAGTTCGCGCGCTGTTTCTCGTGGGTCCTTCGCAGGCGGTTCATTCGGCTCTCGGCCGGTGAGGGCTGGTCGCACCCGGCGGCGGCGCAAATCGACACAGCCCCGCGCCCCTGTCGTGGCGCCGTTGTCCCGGTGAGCGGGACGGAGATCGGCCGTACGACGGCTTTACGCGCAGCTTATTGATTGTACCGACCGTTAGGTCTACTTTACGCGGCAGGCGCACCGGAGTCGCAAACGGGCACGCGCCGCATCTCCCCTTCCCCCTCTCCGCTCACCCCTTGGAAGGCCGCCCATGACCCAGACACAGACCGCCGTCCCGCAGGAAGGCGAAAGACCCCCCTCCACCAGGCGCAACGTGCTCGTCGTCGTCGCGCTCGTGTGGACCGTCCAGTTGGTCGCGCTCATGGCCGCGTTGTCCGGCATCGCGCAGGCCGAGGTCGCGATCCACTTCCGGACGACCGAGATCGCCTGGTTCACCCTGATGACGCTCCTGACCGGGACCTTCTTCCTGCCCTTCGCGGTCAAGGCCGCGGCTCTCTTCGGCAAGAAGAAGGTTCTGCTCGTCGCCACGGGACTGGGCTTCGTCGGTGACCTGGTCGCCGCCCTCGCGACCGACTACCGCACCCTGCTGATCGGGCGCGGCATCGCGGGCATCTACGCGGCCACCGCGCCGCTGGCCTACGCGATCACCCGCGACGTGTTCCCCCGCCGCTGGGTCGGACTCGCCAGCGGCATCCTCGCCGGCGGTGTCGGCCTCGTCGCCTTCGGCGGGCCGTTCCTGTCCGGCTGGCTCCTGGACGACTACGGCTTCCGCGGCGTGCTGTGGTTCATGGCCATCAGCACCGCGGTGAGCTTCGCGCTGGTGGCGGCCTTCGTGCCCGAGAGCCCGATCCGCGCGGCGGGCGGCCGGATGGACTGGCTCGGCGGCATCCTCCTCGGCGGCGGGATCACGGCCCTCGTCTACGCCGTCGGCCAGGGCTCGCACTGGGGCTGGGACAGCGGCAGGTTCGCCGGCTGGGTCGCGGGGGCACTGATCGCGCTGATCGCCTTCGTCATCGTCGAACGCCGTGTCGCCGAGCCGCTGTTCCCGCCGTCCATGACCCGGCGTCGCTCGGTGTGGACCGTCCTGCTGGCCACATCCATCGCGGCCGGCTCACTCAGCGCCGTCGGCGTCGTGATCCAGATGCTGATACTGATGCCGAACATCCCCAACGTCTCCGAAGGCCTGGGCTGGTCCGGTACCCACAACGCCATCGTCACCAGCCCCATCAGCTTCATGATCATCGTGGCGGCGGTCAGCACCGGCTTCCTCGCCCGCCGGATGGACGCGCGGATCCTTCTGGGCGTCGGTTCCGCGCTCACCGTCCTCGGCTACGGCATCGGCACCCAACTGCACCACAGCGCTCCCCAGATCGTCGGGATGGGCATCATCGCGGGGACCGGCACGGGCATGGTCATGGCCATCGCGCCCATCATGATCATCGAGGTGGTCACCCCCGAGGAACAGGCGCTGGCCAACGGGGCCCAGACCCTCGGTCAGGGCGTCGCGCAGATCATCGTGTCCCAGCTGGCCTTCGTGGTGATGGCACAGCACGGGGCGATCATGCAGGGCACCCAGTTCTATCTCGACGAGGGCTTCACCAACGGGCTCTGGCTCGTCGTGGGTTGCTGCGCCGTGGGCACACTGCTCGTCTCCCTGATCCCCAGGAGCAAGCGCCTCGACGAGGTCCAGGCCGGCCAGGCGGCCGTCTGACCACTCGGCCGACGGCACACGGTTACGCGGGTTGGGTCCGCCGCTTCGGTGAAGCGGCGGACCCAACCCGCGTTGCGCTGTGCCTCACCGCACGACGCGGTGAGAAGCGCTGCGCCTGTCAGGGGCGAGGCCCGCAGCGCGAGAGGGCGGGCCGGTTCCTCCGCGAGAGGCCCGAAGGCACCGGCAGACCAGCCGTCACCGCATCCCGGACAGCACAGCACAGCACTGGGCCCGATCCACCGACGTCCCCCTCGACGGAGCGTCGAGGGGGACGTCGGTGGATCGGGCCCACGGTGTCACCGGCTTGCCGCCGCGTGCCTGCGGGGCAGCGGGACGGCCTTCGCTCTATCCGAACTGGTGCTTGAGGAAGGAGCCGGACCACGCCATCAGGTCGGACGGCACGTAGTAGTCCTTCTCGTCGTTGATGCTGTCCCAGTTCGCCGCGACGTCCTCGACCGTCGCCGGACCGTCCTGGTGGACGTATCCCTCGGTCGAGGCGATGAAGAGGCGCGCGAAGCGGCCGGCGCCGGCCGTGTAGATCTCCCCGTTGACCGGGCAACTCTCGTGAGCGAGGTACGCCACCATCGGCGCCACCGCGGCCGACGGCATGTGCGGCATACCGGGGACGGGCTGCGCGTCGTCCGGCTGCTCGCCCCCGCCCATGCGGGTCATCGCCGCCGGCGCGATCAGGTTGACCTTGATGTTGTGCGGCTCGCCGGACAGGCGGGCGCTGCGGGCCAGGCCGACCGTGCCCGCCTTCGCCGCCGCGTACGACAGGTTGTTGTCGAGTCCGAACATGCCGCTGGAGGTGGTCAGTACTGCCCGTCCGTACCCCTGCTCGACGAAGTGCGGCCAGGCGGCCCGCAGCGTGTTGAACGAACCGACGAGGTGTACGGCGAGATGGCGCTCCAGGTTCTCCGCCTCGATCTCGGGCAGCCCGGCGTACCGGATGATCCCGGCGTTGTTGACGAGGACGTCGATACGGCCGAAGTCCTCGACCGCGCGGTTGATGATCGCCTCGGCACCGGACCGCGTGGACACGTCGTTGGTGTCGGCGACGGCCGTGCCGCCCGCGGCGGTGATCTCCTCGACGACGGTCTGCGCGGGGCCGATGTCCGCGCCGTCGCCCTCGATCGACCCGCCGAGGTCGTTGACGACGACCTTCGCGCCCCGCTCCGCCAGCAGACGGGCGTAGGCCCGGCCGAGGCCGCGGCCCGCGCCGGTGACGACGGCGACGCGTCCTTCGAAGCTGAACTCGCTCATAGGTGACTCCTGTTGTGCTGCGGTGGTGGGACGGGGCGCCGCCCGACGGGTACTACCAGGTGACGGGCAACTCGCTGATACCGAAGGCGAGCGCGTCGGCCGGACGGAAGTCGAGCTCGTCACGGTCGACGGCGAGGCGCAGGGTCGGGACACGGCGGTAGAGCGTGCCGTAGACCACCTGGAGCTCGATACGGGCGAGCTGCTGGCCGAGGCACTGGTGGATGCCCCAGCCGAAGGCGACATGGTGGCTCGCCTTGCGGGTGAGGTCCAGCTTCTCCGGCTCGGGGAAGGCCTCCGGATCCCAGTTCCCGGCGGGCAGCGCGGCGATGATGCCGTCGCCCGCCTTGATCTCGACCCCCTCGAACTCGAAGTCCTCGGCGGCGATCCGGCGCTGCCCGAGCTGCGGAACGGTCACATAGCGCAGGATCTCCTCGACCGCGTTCGCGACGGCCTTGGTGTCGTCGATCTCGCGCAGGTTCGCCAGCTGGTCGGGGTTGTCCAGCAGCAGCGCGGTACCCAGGGTGATCATGCTGGAGCTGGTCTCGTGACCGGCGATCAGCAGGATCATGGACAGCATGACGGCCTCGGGAAGGGTGAGGTCACCGTCCTTGATCCGCTCGGCGAAGTCCGAGAGCACGTCCTCGGCCGGCTCCTCCATCTTCTTCTGGAGCAGGTTGGCCAGGTAGCCGCCCAGCGCCGCGTTCGCCGCGTTCTGTTGCTCGACCGTCTTGTCGCTCCTGGTGGCCCATTGGGCGTGTTCCTGGAAGAAGTCGTGGTCCGCGTACGGCACTCCGAGCAGCGCGCAGATCATCAGCGAGGGCAGCGGCAGCGACAACGCGGTCACCAGGTTCGCCGGCTTCGGGCCCGCGAGCATCTGGTCGACGAGCTCGTCGGTGAACTCCTGGATCTTCGGCCGCAGCGCCTCCATCCGAGCGCGCGTGAACGGGCGGGTCATCATGCGGCGGATGCGCGTGTGGTCGGCGCCGTCCGCGTTGAAGATCGTCAGCGGGTAGTGGGG
This sequence comes from Streptomyces sp. SID12501, assembly GCF_010550245.1. Classification (GTDB taxonomy): domain Bacteria; phylum Actinomycetota; class Actinomycetes; order Streptomycetales; family Streptomycetaceae; genus Streptomyces. Next base: position 6,289 of record NZ_JAAGLU010000079.1, on the reverse strand, counting down.
GGCGTTCTCCGCCATAACGGGGTTCGGATACGGGAACCCGGGCTGCTTGTCGTCCGAGCTGACCCTGGGGTCCGACAGGATCGCGCGCTGCGCGGCATGGCCGGTGACCAGCCACGGGGTGCTGCCGTCCCAGATGCGGGCCCGGGTCACCGGAGCCTTCTCGTGCAGGGCACGCAGTCCGGGCGGCGGGGCGAAGGGGCACTTGGCGTCCCGGTCGTCCTGATAGAAGTATGCCTGCTCGTCGGGGGCGAGCGGGGTCTCTGCATCAGCCATGGATTCTCCTCAAGTGGTGGGGGCGGGACACGCACGCGGAACCCGGGGGCTCTGCGTGCGTCTGTCGCCCGGTCTATTCCTCGATGCGGATGGCGAGTGCCGGGCAGATGGCGGCGGCGTTGCGCACGTCCTCGGCCAGTTCGGCGGGCGGGTTCTCGTCCAGGAGGACGACGATGCCGTCCTCGTCACGCTGGTCGAACACGTCCATGGCGGCGTTCACGCACTGCCCGGCGGCGACGCACTTCTCCTCGTCGACGACAACCTTCATGACATCTCTCCTGGTCAGTTCAGTGAGTAGGGGCGGGGACAGGGGCAGGGGTGGAAGCGGGGGCGGGGGCGGGCTCGGTGGGGGTCTGGAGCGCGTCCACGACCTCCTGTCTGCGCAGGCGGGTCTGCTTGGGCATGTTCCAGCCCAGAACCCCCGTGACCCGGCCCCCGACGCAATACCGGGCGACGAACCGCCGGGCCGCCAACTCGCCCTCCACAACGTCCACTTCGGCATCCGCGGGCAGGAATCCGTGCACCTGGAGCTTGGCGTCGAACTGATCCGTCCAGAAATACGGCACCGGCGCGTACGGCTCGTCCCCGCCGAGGATCACCCCGGCGACGGCCATCGCCTGCTCCGTCGCGTTGGTCCGGTTCTCCAGGCGAATCGACCGGTCCAGGCCCTCGTGGTGCCAGCGGGCCACATCACCGACCGCGTAGATCCCCTCGGCCGCCCGGCACCGCGCGTCACACACCACGCCGTTGTCGAGCTCCAGTCCACTGTCTGCCAGCCACTGCGTCGCCGGAACCGCTCCGATCGCGACCACGACCACATCGGCCGCCAGCACCTCCTCCGAGGCCAGCCGCACCCCCGTGGCCCGGCCGCCGTCGCCCACCAGCCCGACGACGCCCTCACCCAGCCGCAGACTCACCCCGCGCTCGGTGTGCAGGTCGGCGAGCACTCCCGACACCACCAGGCCCACCTGCAACGCCATCGGTGCCGCCAACGGCCCCGCCAACGTCACTTCCAGACCCAGCGTCCGCGCGGTCGCCGCGATCTCCGACCCGAGCACGCCCTCGCCGACGACCACCAGCCGCCGGCCGGCCACCAGCTCGCCGCGCAGCGCCAGCGCGTCGTCGAGTGAACGCAGCACATACACCCCGGCCAGGTCGTCCTGCCCGGGAAACCTCCGCGCCCGCACACCCGTGGCGATCACCACGGCATCGGCGGCGACCTCACGCCCGGACGCCGTACGCACCGCCCGCGACTCGGCGTCCAGGGCGACAGCGGTCTCCCCGAGCAGGAACTCGGCATCCAGCGCCGACAGTTGCTCTTGCGCCCGCAAGGCGGCCCGGTCCGGCTCCCAGGCGCCGGAGAGCACCTGCTTCGACAGCGGCGGGCGGTCGTACGGAGCATGCGGCTCGTCCCCAAGCACCGTCACGCCACCCGCGAACCCCTTGCGCCGCAACGCCTCCACCGTGGACAACCCGGCCGCGGAGGCGCCCACCACCAGGACGCGGGCCGTCATGCGGTCACCCCACGGGGGCCGTTTCTGACGTCGTCGATGCTCATGCGTGCTCCATTGCAGCTGTGGCTCGATGCTTCGCTGAAAATTATACCTGCCGGTCGGTACAATCAACCCTGCATGGAGGATCGGTCGCCAAGCGACACACTCCGCCCGGGCCGCTCACGCCAGATAACGCCCGCCGTTCGCGCTGAGCGTCTGGCCGGTCACATAGCTCGCCTCTTCGGAGGCCAGATAGGCCACCGCGTAGGCGATGTCCTCCGGGGTGCCGGCCCGCTTCATCGGCATCATGGCGGCGACCGCGTCGACATCGACAGGGCCCTGGCGCACCAGCGGGGTGTCGATGAACCCGGGCGGTACGTGGTTCACGGTGATCCCCTTCTCGATGTACTCGACGGCCAGCGCGCGGGTGAGGCCGATGACACCGCCCTTGGAGGCCACGTAGTGGGCCATGGAGGGCGCGCCGGTCTGCGCGGACGACGAGGAGATGTTGATGATCCGCCCCCAGCCCGCCTCGACCATGTCCGGCACCAACTCCTTGGTGACCAGGAACGGGCCCTTGAGGTTGATCCCGATCATGCGGTCCCAGGACGCCTCACTGATGCTCGCGAAGGGCTCATAGGCGGTCGTTCCGGCGTTGTTGACCAGGATCGCGACCGGACCGAGCTCCTCCCGGGTGCGGGCCGCCGAAGCCGCCACCGCCTCGGCGTCGGCCGCGTCACCGCCCACCGCGATCGCCGTGCCGCCCTCCTTGACGATCAGGGCGACGGTTTCCTCGGCGCCCTCGGTGTTCAGGTCCCAGACGGCGACAGCGGCACCCTTGGCCGCGAGTACGGTCGCGATTCCCCGGCCGATGCCACGGGCGCCGCCGGTGACGACCGCGACCTTTCCCTGCAGTGTCATACGTACTCCTCGTGTGATGTGGGGTGCCGACGGCTCACGCCCGGTCGGCGGCGACGCATGGGGCAACGCATCGGGTGGAACAGGGGCGGAACAGGGGTTCCGTCAGCCCTCCAGGGCCTCGCGGGCCGCCGTGCGGGCGGCCACGGCCCGGGGGAAGCCGGTGTAGCCACTGGAGTGGTAGATGACCTCGGCGATCTCGTCCTCGGTCAGTCCGTTCGTCCTGGCGATACGGACATGGGTCTTCAGCTCGGTCTCGGCGCCGAGGGCGATGAGGATCCCCAGCGTCACCAGGCTGCGGTCGCGCGGAGCCAGTCCCTCCCGGGCCCACAGCCCACCCCAGACGCCGAGCAGACCGATGTCGACGAGGTCCTCGCCGAGGCGGCCGTCCCGCAGATCGATGTCGCCCTCGGGGAACACGCCCGGGAGGGCGGCGCGCATGGCCTTCCAGCCGGCGGCGCGCAGATCGGCGGTCTCTTCGACACCCTTGTCGCTCATACCTGTACTCCCGTTGTGCGGTTTCACGTCCTTCAGCGAAAGTTAGATCAGACGGTCGGTACAATCAATGACCCAGCCGAGATTCACATCCATTGCCCGCACCCGCCCTCTCATCTACTCTCACTGAATATTCGACCGAGCGGTCGACATATGAATCAAGGCTCACGCGGGAGAGCACATGAGCGACACGACGAATACGGGCCCGGACCAGGGCAGCGCGAGCAACACGGTCGGCACAGGCAGCCCAGGCAGCCCAGGCAGCCCAGTCGACGTGCTGGTCATCGGCGCCGGTGTCACCGGCATCTACCAGCTGTACCGGGCCCGGGAGGCCGGGTTCTCGGTGAAGCTGCTGGAGGCGGGGACCGGGGTGGGCGGCACCTGGTACTGGAACCGCTATCCCGAGGCGCGCTTCGACTCCGAGAGCTACACCTACGGCTACCTCTTCTCCAAGGAGCTGTGGGAGGAGTGGGAGTGGTCGGAGAAGTTCGCGGGCCAGCCGGAGATCGAGCGGTACTTCAACCACGTCGTCGACCGGTTCGACCTGCGCCGCGACATCTCCTTCGGCGTGAAGGTGACCGCGGCCGTCTTCGACGAGCCGTCCGGGATCTGGACCGTGCGGGGCAGTGACGGCACGGAGGTCCGGGCCCGTTTCGTCGTCGCGGCGACCGGCAACCTCTCGGTGCCGTTCATCCCCGCCATCCCCGGACGCGAGGACTTCCGCGGCGCGCAGCACCACACCAGCCGCTGGCCGAAGACCCCCATCGACTTCACCGGCAAGCGGGTGGCCCAGATCGGCACCGGCTCGAGCGGGGTGCAGATCATCTCCGCGATCGCGGACGACGTGGAGCGGCTGACCGTCTTCCAGAAGGACGCCGACTGGCTCACGCCGCTCAACAACGGGCCGATCACGCCCGAGGAGCAGGCGGAGCTGAAGGCGAACTTCGAGTCCATCAGCGAGACGCTGAACACCTCGCCGAGCGGGTTCCTCCACCAGATCGTCATGCGTTCCGGTCTCGAAGACAGCCCGGAGGACCGCCAGGCGTTCTTCGAGGAGCGGTGGAACGGCCCCGGCTTCACCAAGCTGACCGAGCACTACTACGACATGCTCTCGAACGAGACCGTGAACGCGGAGTGGTGCGCGTTCATGGCCGACAAGATCCGCAGCATCGTCAAGGACCCGGAGACGGCGGAGAAGCTGATCCCCAAGGCCCACGGCTACGGCGGGCGGCGGCCTCCCTTCGGGACCGGCTACTTCGAGACGTACAACAAGCCGAACGTCTCCCTCGTCGACATCAACGAGACTCCGATCACCCGCATCACCGAGGACGGGATCGAAACCGCCGCGGGTGTCGAGGAGTTCGACATCATCATCTGGGCGACCGGCTACGACTTCGGCACCGGCGCGCTCAACCGGCTCGGCGTGCAGGGGCGTCAGGGCCTCCCGCTGAAGGAGTACTGGTCGGACGGCCCGCGCACCTACCTCGGGGTCGCGACGGCCGGCTTCCCGAACTTCTTCTTCCCCGGCGGGCCGCACGGCGCGACGGGCAACAACCCGCGGTACGCCGGCGACCAGGTGGAGATCGTCACCGACGCGATCATCCACGCGCGCGACCACGGCCACGACGTCATCGAGGTGACCGAGGCTGCCGAGGAGGAGTGGACGGACAGTGTGAACAACAGCACGATGTCCTCCTTCCTGGAGAGCAGCTACTTCTCCGGGGGCAACATCCCCGGCAAGCCGATCAAGCAGCTGCTGAACCCGAGCGGACGCTGGAAGCTCCAGGAGCTGATCCGCGAGGCGGTCCAGAACGACTTCCCCGCCCTCGCCTTCTCCAAGGCGACGGAGCGCAAGAGCGAGGCCTGAGCCTGAGCACGCGGAAAGCCGATGCTCGTGCCGCCCGACGGACCGGGCGGCACGAGCATCGGCTTTCCATGACGCGGCGATGTGCTGATGCGTCGATACGTCGGCTCGTTACGGCAGGAAGGTCGTGACCCTCCGCTGGAACTTCCACGCGCCCTCGTGGTGGCGCAACGTGTCGTCGTAGCGGCCGACGAGCTGCACCGCCCAGCCCGACTCACCGCGCTGGAAGAACGCCAGGTTGCTGACCGCCGTGGCCTCCTCCTCGGTGTACGAGGTGACCACCGTGTTGGCCACCATGTGCAGCTGCGGCTGGGTCGGCGCGAAGGCCCCGAAGCCCTCGCGGATCGCGTCCCGGCCCTCGAAGGTCGCGATACCTGCGATCTCGGCGACACCGTCGGGCACGAACAGCTCGGCGAGGTCGGCGGGGCGGTTGGTGTCCAGCGCCTGCGCGTAGGCGGCGATGGCGGTGTGCACGCCGACGGTGACCGACGCCTCGGCGTCGGCGGAAGTGGTGCTCATCTCTCTCCAAGGTCGAGTCGAATGGGGGGACACGCGGTCAGACCTGGTACGTCGTCTTCCTGCGCCGGAGCAGCCAGGTGCCGTCGACCCGGGTCAGCTCGTCCTCGTAGTGGCCGACGACCTGGACCGCCCAGCCCGACTCGCCGCGCTGGAGGAAGGCGACATCACTCGTGGCCGTCGCCTCGTCGTCGGCGGCGGAGGTGACGACCGTGTTGGTGACCAGGTGCAGCTGCGGCTTCTCCGGCGCCCAGCCCTTGAAGGCCGCGCGGAGGGCGTCATGCCCCTGAAGGGGGTCCGTGCCCGGCAGTTCCAGGACCCCGTCGGGCGTGTACAGCGCGACGATCTCGTCGGTGCGTCCGGCGTCCTGGGCCTGGGTGTGCGTCCCGATCACGGAACGGACGCCGGCAGCCACCCACGCCTGTGTGGATTCGCTCATCATCTCCCCAACAGTCGATGTTTCGACCACTGAGTCTATTGCTGAACGAGCGGCAATAAAAAGAGCTGCGACGACCCAGTTCCAGTTGTTGACCGATCGGTATAATCTAAATAACATGCCAACGACCGTCGACGAGGACCGTCACGCGAGGAGGCGTTAGTCATGACGAAGCGTTGGAAGCAGCGTCCGCCGGGCTCGACCTGGGGCGACTGGGGCGAGGACGACGAGCTGGGCCGGATCAACCTGCTCACCCGGGAGAAGGTCCTCCAAGGTGTGCGCGAGGTCGAGCAC
>NZ_JAAGLU010000799.1 GCF_010550245.1 Streptomyces sp. SID12501 | reverse complement strand
TCCTTGGTGACCGAGGTCAGGATGGAGTCCTTGTACTTCGCCAGACCGGCCTGGTTGTACTGGTCCGAGTCGACGCCGATGGCCCACTTGCCCTTGGCGGCGGTGGCCTCGATGGCACCGGAGCCGGCCAGACCGGCGGCCGAGTAGATCACGTCGGCCTTCTTGTCGAGCTGGCCCTGGGCGGCGGCCTTGCCGAGGTCGGGCTTGGAGAAGCCGTCGAAGTTCGGGGGCTGCGTCAGGTACTGCGGGAGCACGTTCACCGACGGGTCGGTGTCCTTGACGCCCTGGATGTAGCCGGCCTCGAACTTCTTGATCAGCGGGGTCTCGACGCCGCCGATGAAGCCGACCGTCTTCGTCTTGGTGACCTTGGCGGCGGCGACGCCGGCGAGGTAGGAGCCCTGCTCCTCGTTGAAGACGATG
>NZ_JAAGLU010000798.1 GCF_010550245.1 Streptomyces sp. SID12501 | reverse complement strand
AGGCCGCCGCAGGGGCCGATGCTCACCCCGGGTCGCAGTCCGCCGGCCATCGCCGCGAGCCGGGCGAGGCGGCCGGGGTCGTCGCCGTCCGTGTGCAGATCGACGGGGCAACCGTGCTCGGCGGCCAACTCCAGGACCGCTTCGACGAAGCCCGTCGGATCGGGATCCAGATCCGGGCAGCCGCCGATCACGGCGGCGCCCATCTTGACGGCGTCGCGCAGCATGGCCGGCCCGTCCGCCCCGGCGACCCCGGTCAGCAACCGGGGCACGGCCACGGCCGTCAGGTCGGCCAGCCCCCGCAAGGACCGCCGCGCCTGGAGGACGGCCTCCAGCGGGCCGAGCCCGTGCACGTCGCCGATCCGCACGTGGGAGCGGAGTGCGGTCGCGCCGTGCCCGAGCTGGAGCAGAGCGGCCTCGGTG
>NZ_JAAGLU010000797.1 GCF_010550245.1 Streptomyces sp. SID12501 | reverse complement strand
GTGATCCTGAGGCGGCCGGTCTGTCAGTTCTGCGACCACCCGGGACAGACAGCGGCCTGGTTCTGTCGCAGGGCAGCAAAACGGCCCCGCCTCGCGAGGAGGGGGGCCGTTCCCCATCCGAGGATGGGGCTGGGTCGCTCAGGCGTGGCTGTGGTGTCGCTTGTTGCCGGTGACCAGTCGGTAGATGGCGAGGAGGAAGACCGAGCCGATGATGGCGGCGATCCAAGTGGACAGGTCGAAGAAGCCGTCGATGGAGTCGACGCCGAAGAAACTTTTGATCCTTGCCGCTCTCCGCCGTCAGCGCTGTTCGTCGCGACGGCTTGAGACGTGGTTCGGGTAGAACGCACTGAGGTTCTTCCCATATCGGTCCATCTCGGCGTCGGCTTCGCGCAGCGCAGGGTCGGACGTCAGGCCGCGCAG
>NZ_JAAGLU010000796.1 GCF_010550245.1 Streptomyces sp. SID12501 | reverse complement strand
ACGAGGCGTAGGTGTGCCGCAGGTCGTGCACGCGAACGTGCCCGACGCCCGCGGCCTTGCACGCCGACGCCCACCGCTTGCGGAAGTTGTCGAGGTCGAGCACCGTCCCGGTCGCGCTCGCGAGCACGAGCGGGCCGCGGCACACGTCGTGCCCGTCGCCGATCGTGCACGCGCCGCGCTGCGCGGTGCCCAGGTCGAGCCACGTCGGGATCGGGACCTGCCGTGGCCGCTTGCCCTTCGGGAAGGCCTTCATGGCGCCCTCGGCGTCGGACCAGACCTCCGCGACCTCGATGAACCCGCGCTTGGTGTCGACGCGACCCCAGTGCAGTCCGGCAGCCTCGCCCCACCGCATGCCGGTGCCGGCGAGCAGGAGCGTCATCTGCCGCCACGCGCCGTCGAGGTGCTCGACGACGGCGTCGA
>NZ_JAAGLU010000795.1 GCF_010550245.1 Streptomyces sp. SID12501 | reverse complement strand
GAGGCCCAGCACAGCGCGCGCGGCAGCGACTCCGTGAAGTCGCCCAGGTAGGCGGTCACGTTGGCGAGGGACACCTCGTCCAGGCGGACCTTCGCGTACGACAGGTCGTCGTCGTTGAGCAGCACGACCGCCGGACGGGCCCGGCCCACCAGCTCCGGCACCACCGTGAGGGCGCCGTCGATGTCCAGCTCGATCCGGTCCGTGCGCACGAGCGCGCCGTCGCTCAGGTCGTACAGGCCGACCGCGATGCGGTGCGGACGCAGCACCGGCTCGCCCTTCGCGCCCGCGGGGAGCGCCGGGGCCTCCTGGCGGATCGCGAAGGCGGTGATGACGCCCTGCGCGTCCGTCTCGACCTCCGGACGCAGGACGTTGATGCCGGCCGTCTCCAGCCACGCCGTCGACCAGGCGGTCAGGTCGCGG
>NZ_JAAGLU010000794.1 GCF_010550245.1 Streptomyces sp. SID12501 | reverse complement strand
GTCGGCGGCGAAGGCGTTGGGTGAGTACGTCACCGAGGCGCGGCCGATCGTGGCGCGGTTGAAGGAGCTCCAGGTGAAGGCGACGACCTTCACGGGGAAGATCGCCGGGGACGAGCACTGGAAGGACGACGGGGACAAGATCGATGAGAACAACGATCTGATCCACGATGTCAACGCGGCGGTGTCGGCGTTCTGGGCGGCGGAGCGGACCTGTGCGAACAAGATCCGTGGGTTGTACTGTGCGCCGCCGTTGACGACCGATGACGGCAGTCACGGCGCGAACATGTACGGGTACAAGGGTGAGGACCTCGACAACGCGCAGGACCTGCCGTGGGGTTCGCAGTTGGAGGAGACCCACCGGGCGTGGGAGATCGGGTACTGGGTCAAGTCGTTCGTGTGGGACGGCCTGATCGTCGACGG
>NZ_JAAGLU010000793.1 GCF_010550245.1 Streptomyces sp. SID12501 | reverse complement strand
AGCGGGCTGTCGATCCGGTCGAAGAACGTGTACCAGCGGATCACCCGCGTCGTGACCCCCACCGTCACGCACACGGCGAACAGCGCGACCGCGCCCCAGAACTCCGCGCGCCCCAGCACCGGCACCGACGCCGGAGCGGGCCCGTCCGGCAGCCGTCGCAGGGCGGTCGCCGTGAACCGGCACAGGACGCCGGCGGCGAGCGCGGAAGTGCCGTACTGGACCCAGGAGTACAGCGGCAGCCCGAACGCGAACGGCTCGCCCAGCACCGGCAACGCGTTCGTGCCCCAGCGGTCCGGGTGCGTGAAGCTGTCCCATCCGACGTGCGTCAACGAACCGACCACCGCCGACAGGTAGAACCACAGGGCGAGCGAGGACGGCCGCCGGCCCCGCCAGTTCTCGCCGCGCACGAAGGCGTGGACG
>NZ_JAAGLU010000792.1 GCF_010550245.1 Streptomyces sp. SID12501 | reverse complement strand
TCGCCTACGCACGCCCCCGCACCGTGCGCCGCACATCCCTCCCGAGGTTCGTCTCGATCACCCGCGGGAGCGAGTCGATTTCCTCCCCCACGAAGGGGATGCCGTCAGTCCAACTCCTGTTTGTTCGGGCATGGTTGGCTACGCAATAGAATTCGAACAAAGGAAGCCGGCCGCATGGCAGACAACAGCGTTCCCGTCCCTCCGAAGGGCCGCATCGGAGTCACCTACACCGAGATAGCCGCGCACTACGGCATGAGCGCCCGCTACATCTCCGAGAACCCCCGGTGGGGCCGGCACGAGCGCTGGCCGAAGAGCATCGGCAAGCGCGGGCGGAACAAGGAGTTCGACCCGGTCGCCGTCGCCGCCTTCTTCAACGAGCACCACATCCGCGAGACCGCGCCGCTCGACCCCGATCGCCTGT
>NZ_JAAGLU010000791.1 GCF_010550245.1 Streptomyces sp. SID12501 | reverse complement strand
CCGGACACCCCTGGACCGACGCCGAGCTGGCCGTCGCGCTCGACCCCCGCCACACCACCACCACGGCCGCCCGGCAGCTCGGGCGCTCACGAGCAGCCGTGCACCGTATCCGTCAGCGCAACCCCGGCTGGCGCGATCAGGCCGGAGGATGACGGGGCCGAATGCGGATGGGGCGGGGGCCCGACCTCACGCCTTGCTGATTAGCAAGCCTTGAGGTACGCTTGACTTGTTAGCAACGAGGGGAGGTGAGGAAGATGGACAAGGACCTGCGGAAGATCGTCAAGGCGCTCGAGGCCCAGGGGTTCGAGGTCACCGTCACCAAGCGCGGCCACGTCATCGTGACGCGCGAGGGAGAGGTGATCTCCACGTTCTCCGGGACCGCGAGCGACTGGCGGTCGATCCGCAACAGCCTGGCCCCGCT
>NZ_JAAGLU010000790.1 GCF_010550245.1 Streptomyces sp. SID12501 | reverse complement strand
CGGCGCCGCGGACGTCGTCTACACCAAGGACATCGCCGACCACCTCATGGCTCGCAGGGCGACCTCCGGCGGCAATACCCAGCAGTACCTCTACGGGCACACCGACATGACGAACCCCGACGCGGACCTGGTGCTGGGCACCGACAAGCGCGTGCAGGCCCGCGTGATCGGGCTCCCCGGCGGGGTGGTCCTGTCCGCGAAGGGCGCGGCGAACCGGACGGGCAGAACCACCTGGAGCCTGCCACCCGTCCGCGGCGACATCCTCCTGGTCACCTCCGACGAGGGCCGGCAGGTCGGCGACCTCCACCGGTTCGGCCTGAACGGCGAGCCGTTGGCCCCCGACGGCACCGTCGACCCGCGGCGGCTGCCCGACAACCTGCCCGGCGACTACGACTACGGCTGGCTCGGCCGGTACCAGGTG
>NZ_JAAGLU010000078.1 GCF_010550245.1 Streptomyces sp. SID12501 | reverse complement strand
TACGTCCAGCTCTCGCCGCCGCACACCACCGCGGTGTCCTGCGGTGCGCGCCGGGCCGCCGCGGCGATCGCCGCGTCGACGGTCCGCTCGGGTCCGGTGACCGCGCCGGGCTCCGGCCGGCCGGAGCCGCGGCCGAGCAACTCGGCGCGGAGCGGCGGCGGCAGCAGGTCGACGTCGGCCAGCCGGCGGTCCGGGTCGGCGGTGACCGACTCCAGCAGCCGGATCCAGCAGTCGGCCAGCCGCTCGACGGTGGCCGCGTCGAACAGGGCGGTGGCGTACTCGGCGAGACCGAGCAGCGAGCCGTCGGGGCGGCGCTGGAGCACGAAGGTCAGGTCGGTGCGGGCGGTGCGCCAGGCCCTGCGGAAAGCGGCCACGTCACCGGCGTCGACCGCGGTGCCGGTGCGGCCCTCCTCGTGGACGTCGAACATCACCTGGTAGAGCGGGGTGCGGGCCGGGTCGCGGGTGTCGACCAGCTCCGCCACCAGCCGGTCGAACGGCAGCTCCTGGTGGGCGAAGGCCGTGCGGGCGGTGTCGCGGACCCGGACCAGCGCCTCCCGGAACGGTGTGCCGGCAGGCGCGTCGCAGCGCAGCACCAGCGTGTTGAGGAAGTAGCCCGCCACCTCGGCGACCTCGTCGCCGTGCCGTCCGGCGACCGGCACCCCGACAGGGATGTCCCAGCTACCGCTGAACCGGGCCACCAGCGCGGCGAACGCGGTCAGCAGGGTCTGCTGCAAGGTGGCCCCGCAGCTGCGGCCGAGCGCGGCGGCCCGCTCGGCGAGCGGGGCCGGCACGGTGAAGGTGTGCGCGGCGCCGGCCGCGTCCCGGGTGGCCGGGCGGGGCCGGTCGGCGGGCAGGTCGACCGGGGCGATGCCGTCCAGGGTGTCCTTCCAGTGCGCGAGTTCGGCCGTGAGGAAGGTGTCGGTCAGCCGGGCGCGCCGGTGGGCGGCGTGGTCGGCGTACTGGACGGGCAGGGCGGGCAGGTGCGCGTCGGTGCCGGTGTGCACGGCCTCGGCGAGCGCCTTGAGGTCGCGCTCCAGGACGACGGAGGTCCAGCCGTCGCAGGCGATGTGGTGGATGCTCAGCAGCAGCGTCAGCGTGCCCCGGCCGCGCACCGCGAGGGCCCTGCGCACCGGCCCCCGCGCCAGGTCGAAGGGGACGGCGAAGTCGGCCTCCACCAGAGCGTTCAGCTCGTCCGCGGTGTCGGCGCGGGCGAAGCGGACGTCCCACTCGGCCGGCAGGTCGGCGAGTTGCACCGGCTCGGTGCCGCGCAGCAGGTAGCGGGTACGCAGGATCTCGTGGCGGGCGGCGAGCGCGCTGAGCGCCCGGCGCACGACCGTGTCGTCGTACTCGGCGGGCAGGCTGAGGAAGACCGGCGCGTTCCACTCGGCGCTGCCGGGGCGCAGCCGGTCCAGCAGCCACATGCTCTGCTGGCCGGGCGAGAGCGGCAGGCCGTGCGGGTCGCGGGCGACCGGGGTCACGGACCGCTGCTCCGCGGTTCCGGCGGTGTCGTCCGCCGCCCGGCCGGCGGTGAGCAGCGCGGCCTGCTGCTCCACGGTGGTGGCGGTCAGCAGCGCGGTCGCCGGGAGGTGCCGTCCGGCGGCCCGGGACAGGCCGGCCGCGAGCTGGTTGAGCATCAGCGAGGACCCGCCGAGCTGGAAGAAGTCGTGGGTGGCGCCGATCTCGGCGGCCGGGGTGCCGGTCAGCCGCGCCCACTCCTCGGCGACGACCCGCTCGGCGGGGGTACGGACCGGGATGTGCGCGGTCTCGGCGGCGGCGTCTGCCGGGTCGGGCAGCGCGGACCGGTCGATCTTGCCGTTGGGGGTGAGCGGGAACTCGGTGACCGGCACGTAGGCGGTCGGCACCAGCGGATCCGGCAGCGAGCGGCGCAGGAAGGCGCGCAGCTCCTGCGGGCCGATCGGCTCGCCGCGCGACTGCACCCAGGCGACCAGCCGGTGTCCTCCGCGGCCGTCGGGCACGGCGGCGGCGACGGCGGCCCGCACCCATGGGTGGGCGGCGAGCGCGGCCTCGACCTCGCCGGGCTCGATCCGGACGCCGTTGACCTTGACCTGGTGGTCCAGGCGGCCCAGATACTCCAGGACGCCGTCGGTCCGCCAGCGCGCCCGGTCGCCGGTGCGGTAGAGGCGGGCGCCCGGCCGGTGCGGGTCGGGCACGAAGCGCTCGGCGCTGTGGTCGGGGCGGCCGAGGTAACCGAGGGCGAGACCGACTCCGCCCGCGTGCAGTTCGCCGGGGACGCCGACGGGCACCGGGCGCCCGGCCTGGTCCAGGATGAGGACGCGCATGTTGCCGATGGGCCGCCCGATCGGCACGGCGCCGGTGTCCTGCGCCGGGTCCCAGCGGTGCTCGGTGATGTCGACGGACGCCTCGGTGGGCCCGTAGGTGTTCCAGATCTCCGCCTCGGGCACCCGGTCGTGCAGGGCACGGCACAGCTCGGCGTGGAGCGGCTCTCCGGCGCTGAAGAGCAGGCGCAGGGCGCCGGCGCGTTCCCAGCCGGGCTCCTCGACGAGGCGGCGGTAGACGGACGGTACGCCCTGCAGGATCGTCACGCCGCCGTCGGTGACGGCCCGCAGCAGGGCGGCCGGGTCGCGCTCGGCGCCCTCGGGGGCGAGCACCACGGTGCCGCCCGCGATCAGCGGGGAGAACAGTTCGAGGCCGGCGGCGTCGAAGCCGACGGTCGTCTTCAGCAGCATCCGGTCGCCCGCGCCGACCCGGTGCCGGTGCGCCAGCCAGCGCACCCGGTTGGCGATCCCGCCGTGCGGCACGAGCACGCCCTTGGGGCGGCCGGTGGAGCCGGAGGTGTGCAGGACGTAGGCGGGCTGGTCGGCGTCGGCCGCGAACTGCACTCCCTCGTGATGCAGTTCGCCCTCGGCGCTCTCGGTGCCCTGGACGCCCGGGGCGCCCTGGATCCCCTCGACGGTCAGCGTGCGGACGGTGCCGGGCAGGCTGTCCGCGGTGGCCCGCTCGGCGAGGACGACCGGGTCCCCGGTGTCCGCGAGGACCGCCGCCAGGCGGGCCGCCGGGTGCCGCGGGTCCAGCGGCACATACGCGGCGCCCGCGAGCCAGACGCCGAGGAACGCGGCGACCAGCTCCGGGCCACGGCGCAGGCACACCCCGACGAAGTCGCCGGGACGCACCCCGGCCGACCGCAGCCCGGCCGCGAACCGGCCGGCGAGCGCGTCCAGTTCGGCATAGGTGACGGTGGTGCCGTCGGCGCGGACGACGGCGGGTGCGGCCGGGGTGCGGGCGGCCTGGGCACGGAACAGCGGGAGTATCAGTAGATGGCCGGGGACGCGTCCCGACTTCGCAGGCTCGTTCACGATCTCTCCTCCATCGGGATCAGCGGTGCGGATCAGCTGCCGGCGCCGGCCTCGGCCATGCGGCGGCGCAGGCTCAGCGGGCGCAGGTCGGTCCACAGGGTGCTGATGCGCTCCAGGCACTCCGCGCGGCTGCCCTCGGTGCCCTCGGCGTGCCAGCCGGCGGGCAGGGCGCGGTCGGCCCACCAGATCGAGTACTGCTCCTCGTCGTTGAGCACGACGCGGTACACGTTTTCGTCGCTCATGTGTTCAGTCATGGGGTGTCCCTTCTGCGCGGTGAGGTGTGCCCATGGTCGAACGCAGCGCTATCGGGGGTTTATCGGCCGCCTATACGCCCGCCGAGGACGCCGTGGACAACCACGAGCCCCCGGCGCCGAGGGGCACCGGGGGCTCGTGGTTGTCCTGGACTCGTCGCTGACGAGCGATCAGGCGGCGTTGCTGTTCAGGTTGTTGTTGACGTTGTTGTTGTTCAGGTTGGCCTCGACGTCGTTCGCGAGGATCCACGCCACGTTGGCGGCCTGGTTGTTGACGTTGCCGTTGTTGTTCGCGTTGTTGTTGTTGCGGTTGTTGTTGAGGTTGTTGTTGTTGCGGTTGTTGAGGTTGTTGTTCATAGAGGGGTTCCTTTTCTCTGTGGTGGGCTGTCCGTCCCGTGAACCCAGCTGCACACGGGTCGTGTGCGGCCGGCGGGTCGCTTCATAGCGGCGGAGCGCGGCGGCGATGCCCGCGGCTCCCGATGCCTCCTCCTTGAGGCAGATCGCGAGTGCCACTCCGTCCTCGATGGCCTGGTTGGCTCCCTGTCCGTGGTGCGGGAGCATCGGGTGGGCCGCGTCGCCGAGCAGTGTGGTGCGGGCGGTGCTCCACCGCTCCAGCGGCGCCCGGTCGTACAGCGCCCAGCGGCGCACCTCCCGCGCCGCGCCGACGAGGGCCCGCACCTGCGGCGCCCATCCGGCCAGCGTCGCGTCGAGGTCGGCGGGCCCGGCCGCGCTCGTCCAGGACTCGTCGAGCCCCTCGGGCGCCGGGGTGACGGCGACGTAGGTGAACTGCCGTCCGCCGCGGACCGGGTAGAGCAGTACGCGCCCGGCGGGGCCCACGAACATGTACATCAGCGCGGGGTCGAGGTCCGGCAGCACGGCCGCGTCCACCAGACCCCGCAGCGCGCAGTTGCCGGAGTACACGGGCCGCTCGGACCCGGCCAGCCGACGGCGGACCAGGGAGTGCACGCCGTCCGCGCCGATCAGCGCGGAGGCCCGGGTGACCGTGCCGCCCGCGAACCGGAGCGTGACGCCCTTGGCGCCCTCCTCGTAGCCGGTCAGCTCACGCCCGGTGTGCACCCGCTCGGGGGGCAGTAGCGAGGCGAGCATCCGGTGCAGGTCGCCGCGGTGCACTGTCAGGTAGGGGGCCCCGAACCGCTCCTCCCAGGCGACGCCCATCTCCTGCCGCGCCACCGTGGAGCCGTCGTGGAAGGCGCGGACCTCCAGCGCCTCGGGCCGCACCGCCTTCCGGGCGAGCTGTCCGGCCAGGCCCATACGGGTCAGCAGCCGGGTGCCGTTGGGGCCGAGGTGCATGCCGACGCCCTGTTCGCGCAGGGTGTCGCCCCGCTCGTAGACGTGGACATCGATGCCGCGGCGGTGCAGGGCGGCAGCGGCGGTGAGTCCGCCGATGCCCGCGCCGATCACCGCGATCGTGGTGGTGGTCATCGGTGGTCCCATGCCTTCTCGAAGGAGTCGAAGGAGTTCAAGTCGTCGAAGGAGTTGAAGTCGTCGAAGGCGCCGGTCTCGCCGGAGCCGAGGGCGAGCACGGCGTCCAGGTCGGCTTCGGCGGCCAGTTCGACATCCGTGATCCGGGCGTCCGGGTCCCGTACGGCGGCTGTGAGCATCCGCTCGTAGCCGTCCGCGAACCGCTCGACGGTCGTCCGGTCCAGGACGTCGGTGTCGTAGGAGAAGACCGCGGTCACGCCCTCGGGGGTCTGCTCGATACGCAGCAGCAGGTCCAGCTGGCCCTCCTGCTGCGGTACGTCGATCAGGGCGATGCCGAGACCGGCGTACGGGATCGCACGGCCGACCGCCCGGCCCGGCGGCACGTTGGGCACCGGCGGTTCCATGCGGTCCATGTGGACCAGGAACAGCGCGGCGCGGAACAGGGTGGCCTGCGGGAAGGCCAGGCCGCACGGGTAACGCACGCCCAGCATGCCCCGCATGATCCGCTCACCGGCCTGCGCGGCGGCGTCCCGGAAGGTGGTGCCGGTCCCGAACTCGGCTCGCACCGGGATGGTGTTGAGGAAGCAGCCGATCACGTCCCGCTGACCGCGGCCGGAGCGGCTGGAGGCCGGCACCCCGAGCAGGAAGTCGTCCTGCCCGGTCCAGCGGTGGGTCAGCGACTGGAACACGGCGAGCAGGTACGCGAAGGGTGTCACGCCCGCCGCGCCCGCCGCCGCGCCGATCCCGTCGGCGGCCTCGGGGTCGAGCCGCCGTACGACCGTATCGCCGCGCAGCGAGCGCACCCGGGGGCGCGGCCGGTCCAGCGGCAGTTCGGCCGGGGCCGATCCGGCGACCGACTCCCGCCAGGCGACAGCGGCCCGCAGACCGGCCTCGGAGGCGGTGTGGGCCAGCTCCGCCGCCGCGTGCTCGGTGTACGAGCCCTTCAGCGGACGCCAGCCGGGCGCGGTGCCGGCGGCGTGGGCCGCGTAGGCGTCGAGGACGTCACGGACCAGCAGCCAGCGGGAGGTGAAGTCGCTGACGATGTGGTGGGCGGAGGTGACCAGCGCCCAGTCGTCGTCGGCGCGGCGCAGCAGCACCACCCGGAAGGTCCCCGACTCCAGCCGGAACGGCCGGGCCCCGGCCTCCTCGGCGGCGCGCAGCAGCCCGTCCTCGTCGATTCCGTCGAGGTCCCGCAGTTCCAGCCGTACGACGGGTGCGTCGGAGGCCGTACGGACCGGGCGTCCGCCGTGTTCGGCGAAGACGGAGCGCAGGAGTTCCTGGCGTTCGCCGACCGTGGTGACGGCGGCGTCCATGGCGACGGGGTCGACCCGGCCGCTCAGCCGCAGCGGCATCACGATGTTGTAGGCGGCGCTGTCCGGGGCGATGCGGTACGCGGTCCACATCGCCTCCTGGATCGAGGTCAGCGGCAGGGCGGGCACGGCGGTGCTCATCCGCAGCCTCCCGCGTGGCTCAGGTCGGAGGCCGGGCCGCCGACGAGGGCGAGGCCGGGCTCGGCGGGCTCGGGGTTCTCCGCGGCGGGCGCCGGGGCGTGCTCGGGGAAGGTCGCCACGAAGTCGGCGACCCGGTCCAGGCCCCAGAAGGGCTCCGCGCCGTGGATGAAGTACGGCACCCCGAACACTCCGTCGCGGTCCACGTCCACCAGGGCCTTGGCGCCCTGCGCCCGGATCTCCGGGTCGTCGGTGACGGCGCCGACCTCTCCGGCGTCCAGGCCGATGGAGACGGCCAGTTCGCGCACGGTGGCCGGATCGCACAGGTCGCGGCCCTCCAGCCAGCGGGCCCTGCCCGCCCGCTCCACCCACGCCTGGCCCAGGCCCCGGCGCTCGGCGAGGAACCATGTCAGGTGTGCGGGCTCCCACCACGGGTCGGCGTCCACCGGCCAGGTCACGGTGAGCCCGCGGGCCGCGGCGAGCCGGCGCACGTCCCGCAGTATGTAGAACTGCTTGGCCCGGGACATCGGGACATAGGGGAACTCGGCGCCCGCCTCGGCCAGCAGCTTCCGACTGGTCTCGTCGGGCTCCCAGAAGGGCCGCCACTCCAGCCGGTCGAGCAGGCCGGGGTGGTTCTCGCGCAGCTCGCGCAGCGCGAAGAAGCTGTAGGGGCTGCGCAGGTTGAAGTAGAACCGCGGCGGCCGGGCGGCGCGTGGCATGGCTGACTCCTTTGGGCGGGTGGGGTTGTCAGACGACCAGTCCGCCGTCGACGGCGAAGACCTGTCCGGTGATGTAGGCGGCGCGGTCGCCGGCCAGGAAGGACACCAGTTCCGCGACCTCCTGGGGTTCGCCGAAGCGGCCCAGCGGGATGCGGCGGGTCATCTCCTTGGCGTGCTTCTCGGAGAGGCCGCCGGTCATGTCGGTGCTGATGAACCCCGGGGCGACGGCGTTGGCGCGGATGCCGGAGCGTCCTGCCTCCTTGGCGAAGGCCGCGGTGAAGCCGATGATCCCGGCCTTGGACGCGGAGTAGTTGGTCTGCGTGGCGTGGCCCGCCGCGGCGACCGAGGAGAGCGTGACGACAGTGCCGCGGCGGCGCTTGAGCATGGAGAAGGCGAGCGTGCGGACGACGTTGTAGGTGCCGTCGAGGTTGGTGCGCACCACGGCGTCCCAGTCCTCGTCGGCCATCATCGCCAGGTGGCTGTCGCGGACGATCCCGGCTGCGGTGACCACCACGTCCACCGGTCCGAGCAGCTCCTCGGTCTCGGCCGCGAACGCGGCCACCGCGGCCCGGTCCGTCACGTCGACGCGGCGGGCCAGGGTGCGGGCGCCGTGTGCGGCGGCCGACTTGGCGGCGAGTGCGGCCGCCTCCTCGTTCGACTGGTAGCACAGTGCGACGTCATGGCCGTCGCGGGCCAGGGTCTCCACGACAGCCCGCCCGATCCCGCGCGAACCGCCGGTGACCAGGGCAACCGGCCTCGGTGTGTCGGACATGTGACGTGCCTTTCTCCTCGGTGACGCAACGGGTGTCGCGGGTGCCTCAGGCCAGCCGCAGCAGCAGCGCGCCGACGGTGCCGTCGCGGTCGGCCGCGGTGATCAGGGCGAGCCGGTCCACCAGGCTCGGGTCGCTCTCCGCCTCGGCGAGCGCGGCGGCGAGCTGGAAGGCGGCGGAGGCCGCGCCGGCGTCGCCGACCAGGGAGCGCACCGGGATCCGGTTGCCGGTCAGCCCGTCGAGGGCGGACTCCTCCTGCTTGCCGAGCAGGCCGGGCGGGTTGCCGGGCACGATCAGTTCGACGTCGCCGGGGGCGGCGTCCGCGTCGGCCAGGACGTCGGCGACGCAGCGTTCCAGCGCCGCTCCGGCCCGTCCCGTGTCCTGGAAGGCGCGGAAACGGGAGCCGAGGACCGAGGCGAGCACGGGCCGGCCTCCCTCTCGGGCGGCCGAGGCCTCCTCCAGGAGGAAGAGCGCGGCGCCCTCGCCGAGCGGCTGCGGTTCGGCGCCGCCGTGGTCGGCGACCCGTTCCAGCCGGGCCCGCTGTACGGAGAACTCCTCGGCCGCGCCGGCCAGCAGCGCCGTGCCGTGTCCGCCGCGCAACAGCCGGGAGGCGTACTGGAGGGCGAGCAGGGCGGTGGCGGCGCCGCCGGAGACGGTGACGTTGGGGCCCTTGAGGGTGTGCCGGATGGCACTGGTGCCGGCGGGGCAGTTCATGACGGTGTTGGGGAAGCGCGCCGGGTCGACGAGGTAGGGCTTGGCGCCGGTGAGCGCGTCCCGGGTGAAGTCCATGATCGACTGGACGCTGCCGGAGGTGCCGAGCACCAGGCCGGTGCGCTCCGGGTCGGCGGCGAGTCCGGCACCGTACTCGTCGAGGAGCATGCCGACCGTGGTGGCCGCGATGCCGGTGACCCGGTCCATGGAACGGGTGCCCTTGCGGCCGAGGACGGCCCTGATGTCGAAGCCGGGGATCAGCCCGGCCTCCGGGTAGGGAACCGGCCAGGTGTCCGCGTCCACCGGCGCGACCGCCCGCCGCCCGGACCTGAGGCCCTCGGTGAAGCCGTTCCTGCCCAGTCCGTACGGCGAGGACACGGCCCAGCCGGATATCGCCAGCCGGGGCGCGGCTGCGTTCGCCTGGAGCGCCATGCTCGTCAACTCCTCTCAAGGTTGCGGCCGCCGGCTCTCACGCCGCCTGCTCCCACTTGCCGAGCACCAGGACGGCGTTGTTGCCGCCGAAGGCGAGCCCGTTGTTCTGAACGACCCTCAGCTCCGCCTCGACCGCCTCGTTGGGCACGCAGTCGACCGCGCACTCGGGGTCGGTCGAACGGTGGTTGATCGTCGGGGGGATGAAGCCGTCCCGCAGCGCCAGCGCGCAGGCCGCGGAGGCGAGGGCGCTGGCGGCGCCCATGGTGTGGCCGATCATCGACTTGATGGAGACCGTGCGCGGCAGGGTGTCGCCGAACACCTGCCGGATCGCGCCGACCTCGGTCACGTCGTTGGCCCTGGTGCCGGTGCCGTGCGCGGAGATGAAGTCGACGTCCGCGGCCTCGATGCCGGCGTTGCGGTGTGCCGCGGTGATGCAGCGGGCGATGGAGTCCCGGTCCGGGGCCACCGGGTGGCTGGCGTCGCAGGACAGGCCGTAGCCGAGCACCTCGGCGTAGATCCGGGCGCCGCGGGCGAGCGCGGACTCCAGCGACTCCATCAGCAGGATGCCGGAGCCCTCGCCGGTCAGGATGCCCTGCCGGTCGGCGTCGAAGGGGCGGCACACGTCGGGTGCGATGGTGCCGAGCCGGTAGAAGCCGGTGAAGGTCTTGCGGCACAGTGCGTCCGCGCCGCCGCACAGCGCCATCTCGACGTCTCCGGAGCTGATCGCGTCATAGCCGTAGCCGACCGCGTAGTTGCCGGCCGCGCAGGCGGTGGGCACCGTGACGGTCTCCACGTCCTCCAGGCCGAGTTCGCGGACGATGCCGGCCGACAGCCGGCCGGGCCACACCCGGCGGGCCGCCACCTCGTCGAGGGTGTCCTCGCCCCCGGCGACCTGGAGCGCGGTGAGGTGGTCCAGGTCGCGGGACTCACCGTCGGTGGTGCCGACCGAGACCAGCGAGCGCACGTCGCGCACCTGCTGTGCGGTCAGGCCCGCGTCGGCGACCGCCATCCGGCTCGCGGCGACCGCGAACTGCGCGGCCCGGCCCAGGTCGTCCGGGGACGTGGTGGCCAGCCAGGCCGACGGGTCGAAGTCGGTGATCTCGCAGGCGTTGGAGTACGCGAAGCCGGTGGTGTCGAAGGCGCTGATCGGTTTCACGCCGCTGCGGCCGGCCCGCAGGCCGGCGGCGAAGGCGTCGACACCGGTGCCGATGCTCGTCACCACGCCGAGGCCGGTGACGACCACCCGGTGCCGGGCGCCGCGCCCGCCGCGGCCCGGCGTCGCGTCCCCGCTCACTTGGCCTGCGCCTCGGCGACCACGGCGTAGACGCCGGCGAGGTTGACCATGCGGCTGAGCTCGGACTGCGTCAGGGTGATGCCGAAGGTCCGCTCCAGGGAGGAGAGGATCTCGATGGTGCGCAGCGAGTCGGCGTCGTGCTCCTCCTTGAACAGGCTGACGTCGGTGACCTCGTCGAGCTCGAGCTCGAGGATGTCGCAGACGATCTCCTTGATCTCCGTCTTCTGCCCGTCGTCCAGGGCGGGGAGCTGAGTGGTCATCGGATACCTCCGTGCATCGGTGTCGGCCGCGCGGGCCTCGGGTGGTGGTGTTCGGGGATGTGTCCATGGTGGCGGGGCCCGCTATCGGTGCCCTATATTCGCCAACTCCCCTAAATCTGCGGCGAGTTGGGGTGGCAGACCACTGTCCTGCGACAGCTCGGCGACCTCGCCGAAGTGCCGGCTCACCCAGGTGTCGTCGTAGATCGTGTCGAGGTAGCGGTCTCCGCCGTCGGGCAGGATCAGCACGACGTTGGAGCCGGGTTCGAGGCCCGGTGCGATGCGGTCCAGCGCGGAGACCACGGCTCCCGAGGAGCCGCCCGCGAGGATCGCCTCTCGCCGTACGAGCCGGCGGCAGCCCACCACACAGTCCAGGTCGGTGACATGGACGACGTGATCGGCGTCCGAGGGCCGCAGCAGTTTGGGCCGGATCGACGCGCCGTGGCCCGGCACCAGCCGGGTGCAGCCGGTGGTCCGGCCGAACAGCACGCTGCCGACGGCGTCCACCGCGTGCACGGTCGTCGTCAGACCGCTCTGCCTGATGTACTCGGCGCAACCGCCCAGCGTGCCGCCGGTGCCGGCCGCCAGGATCAGGTGGTCGACCTTGCCGTCCAGCGCCTCGGCGATCTCGCGCATCGTGGTCAGGTGCGCCTGCCGGTTGAGCGGGTTGGCGTACTGGTCGGGCCAGTACGAGTCGGGTGTCGAGGCCAGCAGTTCGGCCACCCTGCGCAGCCGCATGGGCAGCAGCTCCCCGGTGACCGGGTCCGGGTCGGTGACGACCTCGACCCGGGCGCCGTAGGCCCGCAGGATCGCGAGGTTCTGCTGGGTGGTGCGCGCGTCGACCACGCAGATGAAACGCAGTCCGAAGTACGCACAGATCTGGGCGAGTCCGACCGCGAGGTTCCCGGAACTGGACTCGATCACCGTGGAACGACCGGGCACGAGCTCCCCGGAGCGGATCCGGGGCAGCACCATCGAGAGCGCCGACCGGTCCTTGACACTGCCGCCGGGATTGAACCGCTCGGCCTTGGCGAACAGCCGTACCGGTATGTCGGGTGCGAGCCGCTCCAGCTCTATGAGCGGAGTTTTTCCCACCACGGACAGGATTCCCCGGAGTTCGGCAGGTGGCATACCGGGAAGTCCGCCCGGTCCCTGGGCAACGGCATTCCCGTCTTCGTACGGCATCTGATGCAGCCATCCTCTGCTGGGAGTTGCGGGGCGGTTTTCGATGCCAACCAAGAATCGTCGAGCCGCCTATACCTCACCCATACGAACCTGCTCAAGCGGCAATTCCGGACACCTATAGATGCCGCATAGCGGGCCAGCCGATTCTGGCGTGTAAACGTACTCGACAGCATGAAAAGTCGCTGCACACAAAGGCGCACAGACGCACCCGACCGGAGAAATGAGCTCCCCTATGACCGACATCGGTACGACCGACACCGACTCCCGCATCCGCAAAGTAGTCATCCTCGGCGGTGGCACGGCCGGCTGGATGACCGCCGCCTACCTCGGCAAGGCGCTCCAGGGCACCGTCGACATCCAGGTACTGGAGGCCCCGGCCATTCCCCGGATCGGCGTGGGCGAGGCCACCGTGCCGAATCTGCACCGCGTGCTCTTCGACTACCTCGGCATATCCGAGGAGGAGTGGATGCGCGAGTGCAACGCCAGCTTCAAGATGGCCGTGCGCTTCGTCAACTGGCGCACCCCGGGCCGCGGCGAGCCCGGGGCGCGCACGCTGGACAGCGGCCGGCCGGACCACTTCTACCACCCGTTCGGCATCCTGCCCGACCACGACAACACCCCGCTGTCCCACTACTGGTACAAGAACAGGCACGAGGGCCGCACCGACGAGCCGTTCGACTACGCCTGCTTCCGCGAGCCACCGGTGATGGACGCGAAGAAGTCACCGAAGTGGCTCGACGGCACCGAGTCCACCCGGTACGCCTGGCACTTCGACGCCGCCCTGGTCGCCGACTTCCTGCGCCGCTTCGCCACCGACAAGCAGGGCGTGGAGCACATCCAGGACGAGATGGTGCGCGTCGAGCAGGACGGGCGCGGCTATGTCACGGCCCTGCACACCAAGTCCGGCCGGGTGCTCGACGCCGACCTGTTCGTCGACTGCTCGGGCTTCCGCGGGCTGCTGATCAACAAGGCGCTGGGCGAGCCGTTCGTCGACATGAGCGACCACCTGATGTGCGACAGCGCGGTGGCCACCGCCGTGCCGCACGACGACGAGGCGAACGGGGTCGAGCCGTACACCTCGGCCATCGCGATGTCCTCCGGCTGGGCCTGGAAGATTCCGATGCTGGGCCGTTTCGGGTCCGGTTACGTCTATTCCAGCAGATTCACCTCGCAGGACGAGGCGACCGCGGAGTTCTGTGAACTGTGGGGGCTCGACCCCGCGGAGACGAAGTTCAACCACGTCCGTTTCCGGGTCGGCCGCAACCGCCGCGCCTGGGTCAACAACGTGGTGAGCATAGGCCTTTCCTCGTGCTTCCTGGAGCCGCTGGAGTCGACCGGCATCTACTTCATCACCGCCGCGATCTACCAGCTCGCCAAGCACTTCCCCGACCGCACCTTCAACCCCGCCCTGGTGAACAGCTTCAACCAGGAGATCGAGGTGATGTTCGACGACACCCGTGACTTCATCCAGGCGCATTTCTACTACGCGCCGCGCAACGACTCGCCGTTCTGGCAGGCCCAGAAGGAGCTGAAGCTGCCGGAGAACATCCAGCGGAAGATCGAGGAGTACAAGGCGGGCCTCCCGGTCAATTCCCCGATCGCCGACGAGTCCACTTACTACGGGAACTTCGAGGCGGAGTTCCGCAACTTCTGGACCAACGGCAGCTATTACTGCATCTTCGCCGGCCTCGGCCTGGAGCCGGACACGCCGCTGCCCGCGCTCGCCCACAAGCCGGAGTCCGTCGCGGGCGCCCAGCCGCTGTTCGACAAGGTCAAGCAGGAGCAGCAGCACCTGCTGGACACGCTGCCGAGCGCCTACGACTACCTGCGCAGCCTGCACGGAAAGTAGCCCCCGACCGCCCTCGACCACGGATCGGCCCGGCGGCGCTGAGCCAACACAGCCCGCCGGGCCGGACCCGCACCGTCCCGATTCCGCCCGATCCTGCTTCCGACAGGAGCCGACCGCATGACTGGTACAGCTGAGACGACAACCACCCTCTCGACCACTTCGACCCCTTCGGCGGCGCCGGCCGCCGCGCCCGACTCCACCGGCATACGTTCCCTGATGGCGTCCTTCCCCTCCGGGGTCAGCGTGGTGACCGCGCTCGGCGCCGACTCCGCCCCGCGCGGGATGACGTGCAGCTCGCTGGCGAGCGTGGCCCTGGACCCGGCGACCCTGGTGGTCTGCCTGCGCACCGCCGGCCCGACCCTCCGCGCAGCCCTGGACAGCGGGCACTTCGCTCTGAACCTGCTGCACGAGGAGGCGCGGACCGTCTCCGACCTGTTCGCCTCCGGCAGCACCGACCGGTTCGCGCACGCCGAGTGGCGGCTCCCGCTGGGTGCCGCGGGGCCGCACCTGACGGAGGCCGCGCTCGCCGTCGCGGACTGCACGGTGGTGCACGCCGTGGAGGTCGGCGACCACACGGCCGTCTTCGGCCGGGTCACCCGTGTCACCCACACCGACGGCAGATCACCGCTGCTCTACGGCAGACGCCGGTACGCCCGCTGGTCGGCGGCCGCGTCGGCCCCTGCGCCGGAGGCACGGCCCGCGCCGGCCCCCGCCCTGCCCGCACCCGCGCTCACCGTGTCCTCACCCCTGGAAGGAGAAGCCCGTGTCGGCTCCTGACCCGCTGCCCGGCCTGCTCGTCGCCGTACCCGTGGTGATCGCCGTGTGCCGTATCGGCGCGCTGCTCTTCCGCCGGATCGGGCAGCCCCCGGTCATCGGCGAGATCACCCTCGGCATCCTGCTCGGCCCGTCGCTGCTCGGCTGGATCTCCCCCGCCGCCCAGCACTGGCTGTTCCCGGCGGAGATCCTCCCCCACCTGCTGGTGCTGGGCAATCTCGGCCTGCTCGCCTTCATGTTCCTGGTCGGCCTGGAGCTGGACCTGTCGGCCCTGCGCGGCCACAGCCGTACAGCGGTCGCCGTCTCCTACGTCGGTATCGCGCTGCCTCTGCTGCTGGGCGCGCTGCTGGCGCTCGGGATGTACGGCCCGTTCGCTCCGGCCGGGGTGGGCCGGCTGCCGTTCGTCCTGTTCGTCGCCGTATCGATGAGCATCACCGCCTTCCCGGTGCTGGCCCGGATCCTCACCGACCGCGGCCTCTACACCACTCCCCTCGGGTCGCTGGCGATGGCCTGCGCGGCTGTGGACGACGTCAGCGCGTGGTGCCTGCTGGCGCTGGTCGCGGCGGTCAGCACCAGCGGCTCGGCGGAGCAGGCGGCCGTCACCGCTGCCTGGTCGCTGGTCTTCGTGGCCTGCATGATGTGCCTGGTCCGGCCGGTGCTGGCCCGACTGGCCCGGCAGACCGGCAGGGCCGCGGAGAGCTCGGTCCTGGTGTTCGTCTTCGCCGGCCTGTGCGTGTCGGCCTTCGTCACGGACGGCATCGGCATCCACGCCCTGTTCGGCGCGTTCTTCTTCGGCGTGGTCATGCCCCGCGGTTCCCGGGCGGTCGAACTGTCCGCCGCCCGGCTGCGGGCGTTCACCGTCCCGGTGCTGCTGCCGCTGTTCTTCGTCAGCACCGGCTTGCGCACCGACGTCTCGCTGCTCACCGGTGACGCCACCCAGTGGCTGTGGGCCGGCGCCGTCCTGGCGGTGGCCATGCTCGGCAAGTTCGGCGGCAGTACGGCGGCGGCACGGCTGTCGGGCCAGTCCTGGCGGGACGCGATGTCGGTCGGCGCGCTGATGAACTGCCGCGGCCTGACCGAGCTTGTCGTCCTCAACGTCGGCCTGGAACTGGGCGTCATCGGCCCTGACCTGTTCACCATCCTGGTCCTGATGGCCCTGATCACCACGGCCATGACCTCCCCCGCCCTCACCTGGTTCCGCCGTACACCGGCCCCGGAACCGTCCGTCCCCGTCCCCCAGCCGGTCACCGCCGCGTGACGCGGCCCGCCGCAGGCGGGTCCGCCCGACAGGCCGCCCCGGCCACTCCGGCCCGGACCGGTGCGGGTCCACCCGGACGCGCGCCACGGCCCCCACCGCACGCCGGTCCGGA
>NZ_JAAGLU010000789.1 GCF_010550245.1 Streptomyces sp. SID12501 | reverse complement strand
GACGGCGCGACGCCCGCCTCGGACAGGCGCGCGAGCAGCCAGTCGCGCAGGCCGAGCGTCGAGTCGCAGTCGTAGTGGTTGTAGACCTCGATGGCCCGCACGCGCTCGGACCACTCGTCGAGGCGGCCCGCGTCGCGCGCCGCGACGGCCTCGGCGTACTCGACGATCGAGTCGGCGGCCCTCCGCACGCCGTCGCCGCGGCCCGTGGCCATGTACAGCGGCTCGAGCTTCTTCAGCGAGTACGAGCGCTGCCCCGTGCGGACCCCCGCCTTCACCGCCGCGTACAGGTCGACGAGCACGCCCTCGCGCAGCAGCGCGTCGACCTCCGCCTCACCCTCGCCGTGCCGGGCCGCGAGCCGGCGCAGCGCGGTCTTCTCGTACGGCGCGTAGTGGTAGACGTGCAGGCCGGGGTGCCGCGCGC
>NZ_JAAGLU010000788.1 GCF_010550245.1 Streptomyces sp. SID12501 | reverse complement strand
ACCGGACTGTACGACCGTTCGACCGCCGTCGACCACGGCCTGCCCGCACGCGGTCCGCAACCGCTCCGTCAATCGCATCCGGGCCGGTATCTGCGCGATCTGCTCGGTGAACGTGCCCCGTTCACACCGCTTCTCACGGCACTGCCAGCGCCGCTTGTGCCAGCGGACGGCCACCGCGCTCCCGCCGTGGGCCAGATCACGGGGCCGCGTCACGGTGAGCCCCTTGACCCGGGTGGCGAACGTCCCGCAGGCCGGACAGGCCCGCGCCGCCGGGTCCGTGGTCACCAGATGGACCGTGCGCATCCCGTCCTCGGCCCGGTCCACCCTCACCACCGCGACCCCCTCCAGATCGAACAGCGCCGTCGCGCCGGTATCGTGTCCCACGCCGCCCGCGTCACTTGTAGATCCACTGCCTGAACAA
>NZ_JAAGLU010000787.1 GCF_010550245.1 Streptomyces sp. SID12501 | reverse complement strand
GTCGACGCCGAGCTGGCGCCGCTGCCGGACGACGGCGACCGCATGATCACGGCGTTCGGGCACACGAGCGACGCCCACCCGCGCGCGCTCGCCGGGTCGGTGAGCGACCTGACGAGCCCCGCGCTCGCGATCGAGCGGGCGACGCGCGACGCGCAGGAGCTCGCCGAGCAGTCGCTCACGGCGCAGGCCGCGAGCCTCGAACGGCTCGTCGCGGGCACGTCGATCGACGCGGGCGGGCTGATCCCCGACGTCGCCGAGAGCAACTCGTGGGTCGCGACCGTCGAGCAGGTCGACCCCATGGAGCTGCTCGAGGTCCAGCTGTGCAACCAGACGGCGCCGTTCATCCTCATCAGCCGGTTGCGGCCCGCGATGGCCGCGTCGCCGGCGCGCCGCACGTACGTCGTCAACGTGTCGGCCATGG
>NZ_JAAGLU010000786.1 GCF_010550245.1 Streptomyces sp. SID12501 | reverse complement strand
GCTATGTCTCGGCGCTGGTCTCGGGGGCGGACTTCGCCAAGGGCTCACGGTTCGCCAACGGCGGCGGCACCGACGACATGACGCCGATCCGCAAGCTCGGCAACTGGGCGCTGTGCGCCGTGGTCAACGCCAAGTTCGGCGCCCGCTACACGGACCTCTGCTACGGCTACAACGCCTTCTGGCGGCACTGCCTGGACAAGATCGACCTGGACTGCACGGGCTTCGAGGTCGAGACCCTGATGAACATCCGGGTCGTCAAGGCGGGCCTGCGCGTCCAGGAGATCCCCAGCCACGAGTACGTCCGCATCCACGGCGTGAGCAACCTCAGCGCCGTACGGGACGGGCTGCGCGTCCTGCGGGTCATCCTCCACGAGCGCGGCAAG
>NZ_JAAGLU010000785.1 GCF_010550245.1 Streptomyces sp. SID12501 | reverse complement strand
CACGGGGGCAGGGGGACGCACGGCACTGCGTCCGTACGGATGAATCGCCAGGGTAGCGCCCGTTCCGGGACATGGTGGGGGCGTCTCAAGGCAAGGATCCCGGCCGACACCCTCCGGGGCGGACGCGCCAGCCGGGAGGGGCCGGTCAAGTGAAAAACACGCCGATTCACCCGTATGCACCTTTTGTCGCATTGATACTTGCTGTGAGCCTGGAAGAACTGATGGTGACCGTCCCCACCCACCAGGAGAACGCTCATGGTCCTGTCCATTTCAGGTGTCGTCCTGCTCGGCATCATCTGCTTCCTGTTCTTCAAGAAGGACGGGATGAAGCTGACGCACGCGTTCGTCTGCTCGCTCTTCGGCTTCTTCCTCGCCGGTTCCGCCATCGCGCCGAGCATCACGGCGAGTACGGCGAGCCTCG
>NZ_JAAGLU010000784.1 GCF_010550245.1 Streptomyces sp. SID12501 | reverse complement strand
TCCCGGCGCGTGGACCGCGCGGTGGCGAAGGTGGCCACGGACAGCGGGTGAAGTGGCCCCGTGAACTTGGACAGCAGATGGCTACGCTGCGGGGACGAGGTCTTGCTGCAGCAGGGTCCGGGTTTCGAGTGGGGTGAGGTATCCGAACTCGGGGTGTTTGCGGAGCCTGGCGCGGTTGTACTCGATCTCGATGAAGCGGAAGACGTCGGCGCGGGCGGCCTCGTGGCTCTCCCAGACGGTGGTGCCGATCTCCGCTTTGAGTACGCCGAAGAAGCTTTCGGCGGCGGCGTTATCGTAACATGATCCGGTTCGTCCCATGCTCTGCCGCAGTTCCAACTCCTGTATAGCCTGCCGGAATTCGCCGGATGTGTACTCGGACCCGCGGTCGCTGTGCATGACGCAGCCGGGCTGGAGGTCACCGC
>NZ_JAAGLU010000783.1 GCF_010550245.1 Streptomyces sp. SID12501 | reverse complement strand
TCGAATGGGTACGTTCGGTATATCGCGGCGACCGTTACAAGTTCGTTGCCCGTCTTCAGAGGCCCGCTTCGTGATCACCGGTTGACTCCCGTTCGATCCTCGGTGGACGCTCGTACCGCTATGCGGACGGGGGCTTACGTCCAGCGGTCAAGCCCCCGTAGATTCCCTGCGCTTCAGCAGATGATCGACGAGGGGACGAGGATCATGCCGGAACCGGACGCAACAGGGACAGACCGGACTCCACCACCGGGGGGTGCGGCGAGCCCGGGCGGCAGGCCCGACTCGCCCTCTCCGTCGGGCCGCCTCTCCCCTCAGCAGATAGCCGTGTGGGCGCTCGTGGCCCTGATCGGAGCCATCGGCTGGGGCGTGCTGGCCCTTTCGCGGGGCGAGGAGATCTCGGCCGCCTGGCTGCTCGCGGCCGC
>NZ_JAAGLU010000782.1 GCF_010550245.1 Streptomyces sp. SID12501 | reverse complement strand
GTGAGCATCGGGACGAGTTTCGCCCGGCCGCGCGCGCACCGGCTCTTCACGGTCCCGGTGGGGACGTCCAGGATCCGGGCGGCTTCGGCGACGGGGTATCCCTGCATGTCCACGAGGACGAGGGCGGCCCGCTGATCGGCCGGGAGGGTGCCGAGAGCGGCCAGCAGCTGCCGGTGGAGGTCCTGGCGCTCCGCCGGAGCCTCGGCGGACTCGTGGGGCTCCAGGAGCCGCTCCAGGCGGTCCGTGTCGTCCAGGGGTGCGGTCTTGCGGGAGGCGGCCTTGCGTGCGCGGTCGAGGCAGGCGTTCACGGTGATGCGGTGCAGCCAGGTCGTGACGGTGGATTCCCCGCGGAAGGTGTGCGCGGCCCGGTAGGCGGAGACGAGGGCGTCCTGTACCGCGTCGGCGGCCTCCTTGCGTTCGCC
>NZ_JAAGLU010000781.1 GCF_010550245.1 Streptomyces sp. SID12501 | reverse complement strand
CCGTCCCGGTGAAGTGCAGGTGCAGGGCACGCCCGACAGCCCGGCCGGCCCGCTTGGCCGGTCCCGAGCCGTCATCGGACGACCGTGCGGGTGCCACGTGGCCATAGTGCCCCACTCGGCCCTCCCGGACCCCTCCCGGCACGTCCGGGGTGCCGGCATCGTCCGCGAATCGGACCTCGCATGTGGGACGAAGGCTCCGGAGGAGGTAGCGTGCGTAGCGCGCCACCGGCGGTTGCTCTTGGCCGCGCGCCTCTTCGCGATCCCGCAGAATGGATCGCAGTGGGGTGCGCCCGAGGCCGATCGGGCGCGGACGTCGACGCGGCCCCCTGGTCCGCTCCGCCCGTGCTACGTAGGGACAGCCGACGGGTCGTTGTGGACGACAAGTACGGACGGCGCACTCGTGAGACGGCGTAGGAGAGAAG
>NZ_JAAGLU010000780.1 GCF_010550245.1 Streptomyces sp. SID12501 | reverse complement strand
GCCCGGCGGTGAATCCCGCCCGGACCGTGCTCCCGCCCAGCGGTGAAGCCGACCCGGGGCAGGTCCTGGGGCGCCCCGAGCCCCCGGACATGCGGCGACCGCGGTGGCATCCCCTCCGCGCCACCGCGGTCGTCCCCCGCTCCCCCCGTCGGTCCGGAGCCTCAGGCTCCCTCGGACCCCGCGTGGTTGTCCTGGGTTGTGATCTTGCCCGCGGCCTCGGAGCCGGCGTGGTTGTCCAGGGGCGTGATCTTGGGCTTGCCCGTGCCGGGGGTCCCGGCGTGGTTGTCTTGGGTGGTGATCTCTTCGTCCTTCTCGGCGTCGCTCATGCTCGTCTCCCGTTGTGTAGCGTTTCTCAAGTCGGCGGACGCCCGTTCGACAACTCCCCCGGGGTCGTCGAACGGGCCTTCCAGGGTCGTTCACCT
>NZ_JAAGLU010000077.1 GCF_010550245.1 Streptomyces sp. SID12501 | reverse complement strand
CCGGTGCGCGCCCTCGCCGATGCCGTCAGACGGGGGGACCTGGCCGTCCTCGCCGACCTCGGGGCGCTCGCCAGGGCGCGCACAGCGCCGAGTGCGCCCCGTGCGCCCCCGCCGCCCAGCGGGGCGCCCGCGCGGTGCCGGTGTCCGTCGCTGTGCACCAGGACACCCGGTGCGAAGGAACGCAGGACGAGCGCGTCGAGGCCCGGGGTCAGCCGCAGTTCGGGATACGACGTGGACAGCAGCTGCCCGATCCGGTCGAGCCGGAAGCCGTCGACCTTCTCGGTCGCCATCCGGCCGCCGACGTAAGGGGCGGCCTCCAGGACCGCGGTCGTTACTCCTGCGCTGGTCAGCCGATGGGCCGCCGCGAGTCCGGCGACACCGGCCCCCACAATGACGACGTCCGCCTGGTACGCGGGCTCAAGCACGTGCCCTCCCTCGATCGCGGTGACGCGGCCGGCCGGGGCACCGTTGCCCCAACAGGCGTACGGGATAAGCGAGTTCGGTCGTACCGACGGTTCCGACCGTTCCGACCGTTCCGATCGAGAGTAGGGCTGCTCGCGACGGGCGGAAGTCGCGCATGAACAGGGCACGGTCGCACACCGGTCGCATGCGGTCGCACCCTGTCACCCGGGGTGTGGGCCAGGGGCGTGGAGGAGGATCAGGCCCGCGCCGCCCGGATCGCGTCGTCGATCTCCGGGAACGCGAACGTGAACCCGGACTCCAGCAGTCGCTTCGGCAGTACCCGCGCGCTGCCGAGCACGTCCCCGGACATCTCGCCCAGCACCGCGCGCAGCACGGGCGCGGGCACCGTGAACAGGGTCGGCCGCCCCAGCACGCGGCCCATCGCCGCCGTGATCTCCCGGTTGGTGAGCGGCTGCGGCGCCGTCAGGTTGAACGCCCCGGACAGCCCGTCGGTGTCGATGAGATGCCGGATCGCCGCCACCTCGTCGTGCAGCGCGATGAACGACCAGTACTGGGAGCCGTCCCCCATCCGTCCGCCCAGGCCCGCCTTGAACAGCGGAAACAGCTTTCCCCAGGCCCCGCCGCCGCTCGCCACCACCAGCCCGGTCCGCGCGAAGACCGTCCGTACGCCCGCCTCCTCGGCGGCGCCCGCGGCCCCCTCCCACTCCACGCACACCGACGGCAGGAAGCCCTCTCCCGCAGGCGCGTCCTCGTCCACGGCCCGCTCGCCGGTCTCCCCGTAGTAGCCCATCGCGCTGCCGTTCACGAAGACCCGCGGCGGCTCGTCCATCGAGGCGACGGCCTCGGCGAGCGTCGTCGTGCCCAGGACGCGGCTGTCGCGGATCGTCCGTTTGTACGCGTCCGTCCAGCGCCGGCTGCCGACCCCCGCCCCGGCCAGGTTCACCACGGCGGTGCAGCCCGCGAGTCCGGCCGCGTCGATCGTCCGCCGTTCGGGGTCCCAGCGGACCTCGTCCTTCGTCCGGGGCGCATGCCGTACCAGGCGGGCGACTTCGTGCCCGTCGGCGGTCAGGGACCGCACCAGGGCCGTACCGATGAGACCGGACGCACCGGCCACCGCGATTCGAGAGCGTTCCATGCCCCCATCCTGCGCCACCGGCCCCGGACCCGTTGTCGCACCCCGGCCCTAGAGTTGTCCCCATGCCGCCCGAGCCGCGTCAACCGAACCAGCAGCAGCACCGGCACCAGCCGCCCGACGAATACGAGGGCCACAAGGATCACGAGGGCCATGAGGGTCACGAGCCGTTCGTGCGACTCGCCGTGCCCGACGACGGCGACGCCCTCGGCAGACTCGACCGCGCCACCTGGTCCACCCTGCACGCCGTCACACCCCGGGCCAGACCGCCGTACACGCCGTTCTTCCACGAGACCTCCGACCCGGGCGACCACCTGGTCGCCGTCGCCGGTGAAGGTCTGGTCGTGGGCTATGTCAAGCTCGCCCGGCCCACTCCGCTCGCGTCGAACGCACACGTCCGGCAGATCCAGGGGCTCGCCGTCTCCGACGAGGCGCGCGGCATGGGCGTCGGGCGGCTGCTGATCCGGGCCGCCGTGGCCGAGGCCCGCCGCCGGGGCGCCCTGCGCCTCTCGCTGCGCGTCCTCGGGCACAACACCCCGGCCCGGGGGCTGTACGAGTCGGAGGGCTTCGTCGTCGAGGGCGTCCAGCCCAGGGAGTTCCTGCTGGACGGGGAGTTCGTGGACGACGTCCTCATGGGCCGGGCGCTGTAGTCGCCCAGATGACTCCGTAACCACCCAGGTGGGGACGGCTAGGTCGTCACCAGGTCGCCCGTGTCCACCGCCGCCGTCGCGGTCGCCGCGCGTTTCGCGTCGCCGGAGACCTCGTCCACCGTCAGGACGTATCCCGTCTCGTCGTCGGACGTGGAGCGGGCGAAGACCACGCCGGACACCTTGCCGTCGGTGGTCAGGAGCGGGCCGCCGGAGTTGCCGGGCCGGACGGTCGAGCGGATCGAGTAGATCTCGCGGGTCACCGTCTCGTTGTTGTAGATGTTCTGGCCCCTCGCCCGTACCTTGTCGGCGACCGTGGCGGCCTGCAGATTCAGGTCGCCGTCCTGGGGATAGCCCGCGACCACCGCCGAGTCGCCCCGCTTCGCGCTGTCGTCGAAGCGCAGGACGGGCGCGCGCAGATCGGGGACGTACAGCACGGCCACGTCCCTCTCGGGGTCGAAGAGCACCACCCGGGCCTCGTGCGCCGTCCCGACCCCGCCGACCCGGACGGTCGGGTTGTCGATGCCCGCCACCACATGGGCGTTGGTCATCACATGCCGGGCCGCGTACACGAAACCGCTGCCCTCCCGGCCCTGGGTGCCCGCGACGCCCTCGATCTTGACCGTGCTCAGCTTGGCCGCGTTCGTCGCGCTCGCCGTGACACTGTCCCCGGTCGGCTTGGCGACACTCGTCGCCGGTTCGTTCTCGAAGGGGTTGAAGACCTGCGGGAAGCCCGCCTGGGTGAGCGCGGACGTGGCCCGCGAGAACCAGGTCGGGGTCGTCTCCGGCATCGAGTTCTGCACCGCGCCCAGCAGCGCCGAGTCCCGGATCGCCGTCGTGACCACCGGCGAGGAGGAGGCGCCCAGGACGCTCGCGGCCACCCAGGCCACCAGCAGCACGGCGACCGCGTTGGCCACGCCCCCGCCCACCCCGTCGGCGACCCGCAGCGGCCCCCGGTCCAGTTCGCGGCGCAGCCTCAGCGCGAACCGGCCCATCACCTCGTGGCCCACCACGGCCGGCACCAGCACCGTGAGCACGGCCGTCACCGTCGCCGTCGGCGTCCCCGCCGTCACCAGCTCCATGATCCAGGGCAGCACCCACACCCCGATGACGGCGCCGCCCACGAACCCGGCCAGAGAGACGCAGCCCGCCACCAGGCCACGCCGGTAACCGGACGCCGCATAGCCGACGATCACCAGCAACAGCAGGATGTCGAGCAGGTCCACTCCGGCCGCCTTTCCTTTGGACCCATTGGTCCCCCGTACACATGCCTCGCATGCGGTAGTACGCGCGGGAAGGGCCCGGTGATCAGCCGCCGATCAGTCACCTGCGCGTATCAGGCACCTTGACCTGTAAAAACGTCCCGGACCGGGATATTGGTTCCACCAAGTGGCACACCACACATCGCGGGCGGAACCGTACTGGCCAACAGTGGGTCCCATGGGGTCCAAGGAGTCCAAGGGGTCCATGAGTGACTCGCGTGTCCGCCGCGTGCCGGGCGCCGCCCGCGTGGCGCTCGCCTGCCTGCCCGGAATCGCCGTCGTCGTCGGGCTGGTCCTGTGGACGACCGGCGTCGACCGTACGACCCCGCGCCGGGCATACCCCGTCGTGACCCGCCAGGCCGTCGCCCACTCCGCCGCCAAGCCGCGCATCGTGCCCCGTACCGTCTGGATCGAGGACGCCGAACGCGAGCAGCCGCCGCCGCGCTACGACGACCGGGTCGTCGCCGTGTTCGTCCACCACACCGACTCGCCCAACGGCTACGACTGCGCCGACGCGCCCCGCATCATCCGCTACCTGTACGCCGGCCAGACCGGCTCCCGCGACTGGGACGACATCGGCTACAACTTCGTCGTCGACCGCTGCGGCACCGTCTACGAAGGCCGCGCGGGCGGAGTCGACCGCCCCGTCACCGGCGCCCACACCCAGGGCTTCAACCATCGCACCGTCGGCATCGCAGCCCTCGGTACCTTCACCGCGGGCGTGCCCGTGCCGCAGGCCATGACCGACGCGATCGCAGCCGTCGCCGCCTGGAAACTCGGCCTCTCGGGCACCGACCCGCGCGGTGGCGCACGCCTGGTCTCCAGCAACGACCTCAGCCGCTACGCGTCCGGCACCGCCGTCACCCTGCCCGCTCTGGCGGGCCACAACGCCGGCTACATGACGAGCTGCCCCGGAGCCGCCCTCACGGCCCGCCTCCCGGCGATCAGACAGACGGCGGCACGTCTGCAGGGCCGGCGCTGAGCCGACAAGAACAAAGTCGCACACGCGCCGACGCGGGCTCACAGGTACATCACAGCGCGTTCAACGAGGCGCCCCAACTCCCCGTCCTACCTTCGTCGTACGCACTGACCGGAGGTGGGGATCATGAGCAGCAGCAGTCGTACGAACCCGCTGGAGCGGACCGAACGGACCGAACGGACCGACCGCAAGAGGTCTTCCAGCGGCTGGGCCGGGGCCGCACGGAACCCGTGGACCGTGCTCTGCGCGGTGGCGACGGTCGTCCTGGGCCCGGCGGCGGTCACGGCATCCGCCCTCGACCAGGCCAACGCGGCCCCCATGCACCACCACGCCGTACGGGTCGACCACACGCAGCAGGCCTACATCCCGTCGGACCTGACCCGCCGCCGCGGCACGGCGGCCTGAGGGACGGCTCTCAGGCGCCCTTGAACCGCTGCCACAGCTTGGGATACCGGTCGGCGAGGGCCCCTTCGTCCGCCAGGGCGATGGGCGTCCCCTCGGGCTCCGCCGACGCGGGCGGAATACCCAGATCCGGGGCGACGGTACCGGTGAGCTGCTCGTACGCCTCGTCGGCCGCGTAGCCCAACTCCTCGCCGTCCCCGTCGATCTCCGGATCGAAGTCGTCCAGGAGATCGGCGAGCGAGTCCGGGTCGCCGTGCAGGGCGCCCTCGAAGACCTCGCGGCCCTGGCCGATCAGCCAGCACCGGAAGAAGTCGAAGGCGTCGTCGTCGGCCCCGTCGAGCAGTACCCGGGCGGCGCCCCACAGGTCCCAGCGGTAGGCCCGGTTGTAGCGGGCCTCGAAATGGCGGGCGAAGTCGAGGACCGAGTCCGGGTCGAGCTGGAGCAACTGCTCGACCAGCAGATCGGCCTGATCCTCGGGGTCACCCTCGGCGGCCTCGCGGGTCGCGTCCACCAGCTTCCAGAACTCCGTCTCGTCCATCACGGGTACAGCATCGGGCCTGGAGGGGAGGGACGCACGTGGAGATACGCGGATTTGAATCCTCCCCTCCCTGAAGGGAAGGGGATTCCTGGCTCAGGCCGCCTCCTGGAGCAGCGCTCCAGGAGGTCTTCTGCCATCGGCGCCAGCCGGGTTGAGACCAGCCCGGACGAGCATGACGTGTGCGGAGTTCTTGTCCCGTGGGGACACGTTTCCGCATACGGTGCAGGTGTAGGTGCGCTCACCCAGCGGCAGGCGATGCTTGGCTCTCGCATCGCAGTGCGCGCAGTCCATCGTGGTGTGCGCGGGGTGGACGAGGCGGATGTCCCGCCCGTGCTTGCGGCCCATCTCGATCAGAGCGGCCTTGGTGGCCCCGATGGCGGCGTCGGCAGCCTTGCGGGCCATGGTGCTCCTGGCGAGGAACTTCGGGCGGAAGTCCTCAACGGCGATGGCGTCGTGGTCGCGGACGACCTTCTTGGCCCACTTGCGGCCGGTGTCCGCACGCTGCCTGGCGACCTTTTTGTGCGCCTTCGCCCGCAGTTTCTTCGCTTCGCGGTAGCCCTTCGATCCGGGCTGGCCCTTCTTCGGTTTACGGCGGGCCATCATCCGGTCGTACCGGGTCAGCTGCGCCCGCGCCTTCTTGCCGTGCTCGGCGTGCGGCAGGTCGTGGGCATCGGAGGTGGTGGTCGCGGTCTCCTTCACGCCCCAGTCGACGCCGAGGACGCGGCCGGTCTCCGGCAGGGGCTGGACCTGGGCCGGGATGATGAACGAGCAGTACCAGTGGCCGAGGCTGTCCTGGTAGACGCGCACTGAGGACGGCTCGCCGGGCAGTTCCCGCGACCACACCACCGTCAAGACGATGCCGCCCGCCAGGTGCAGACGTCCGTCCTTCAACCGGAAGCCACGTTTGGTGTAGTTGAGGGTCGCCGGCGCCTCGTGCTTCTTCTTGTAGGTGGGCATACCCGCGCGGCGTGCCATGGGCAGGCGCTCTTTGATGTCCTTGTGCGCCTTGGCGCGGGAGCGGCCGAAGTCACGGATGACCTGCTGCTGGACAACGGACGAGCCCTCACGCAGCCACGGTGTACGGGCGCGGGCTTCGGTCAGCATCCTGTCGAGCTGAGCCGGACCGCACGTGGCCTTCTGGCCGGCGGCCTTGTTGTGCAGGTGTACGGCCTTGGACTTGGCGGCACATTCGTTCCACACCCACCGGCATCGGCCCCACTCCGCCGCCAGAGCGGCGCCGGCAGCGCACGACATGCGCAGCCGGTAGGTGTAGCGGGCATGCCCCACCTCCGCAGCCGCCCTCACCTGCGCCATCTCGCCCCCTCACGCTCCCTGGCCGGGACACCGTGCCGTCCCGAACCCCCTGAAGGACCATACGTACGACAGCCGCACAAACAGACCCCGATCCCCCAGCCTCACCCCGACCAGCGATCACAGGAACGCACGTTCGCATCGCCTCGATGAGGGGCCAACAGAGGTACGGGCGCTCCGCGCCCTGAAACCGGATACGGCGACGCTCCGCGTCACGACACCCGGATGCGATTCCTCCCCGGCGTGAACGCCAGGGCCTCCTTGAAAGAAAACAGGGGAAAACAGGTGATGGGGTGTACAGGCCCGCCGGCCTCGCGAGCTCGCGCCTCGCGGTGAACTACGCGGCTGGTGGAGGTGGGTGTGGAGGGGAGTACAGCGCCCCCAGCCGCCGCGCGTCCCGCGTGAACCGCGCCCGCAGTTCCGGCGGCGCCAGCACCTCCGCCTCCGGCCCGAGCGCCGCCAACTGCGTATGGGCGACCTCCGCCGACTCCACGGCGAGCGTCACGGTGACCCGGCCCAGCGCGTCGGGCTCGCCGCCGGTCGACAGCGCGTCCCGGGCGGACACGGGATCGACGGTGTACGGCAGTCTGCGCGCCCCTTCCGCCGACAGCCGTACGACGACCTCGGCGCGCAGGATCGACCGCGCGAACTGCTCCGCCCGCTCCTCCCAGAACGCGGGCAGGTCGAAGTCGGCGTCGCGTGCGAAGTGTTCGTGGCGGCCGGGGGCCTGGCCGGTGGCCTGCACGGAGGTGAACCGGTCGACGCGGTACACCCGGAAGGACCCGGACCCGGGCTCACGACCGGCGTGGTCCGGCACCCGGGCGCACAGGTACCAGACGCCCGCCTTGAGGACGAGCCCGTACGGCTCCAGGTCGCGCTCCACGTCGGTGCCCCCGGGGCCGCCGCGCCGGTAGCGGGCCAGGATCGGACGGTCGTCCCACACCGCCTCCGCGACGGCGGACAGCGACTCGGGAGTCGGGGGCTCGCTGAACCAGGCGGGGGCGTCCAGATGGAAACGCTGGGCGGCTGTGCGGGGGGCGTCGCGGAGGGAGGGCAGTAGGGCGGCGGACACCTTGAGGCGGGCCGCCGAGGCGGTGTCCTCCAGCCCCATCTCGCGCAGGGCGCCCGGTACTCCGCTCAGGAACAGCGCCTCGGCCTCGCCGCGGGCCAGTCCGGTGAGGCGGGTACGGTATCCGCCGACCAGCCGGTAACCGCCGGCCCGGCCCCGGTCGGCGTACACGGGCACGCCCGCCTCGGACAGGGCCTGCGCGTCCCGGGTGACGGTGCGCTCGGACACCTCCAGCTCCCGGGCCAGCTCGGCGGCGGTCATGGAGGGCCTGGACTGGAGCAGCAGCACCATTTTGATGAGGCGGGCAGCGCGCATGGGTTCATGATGCCCGGGGGTGCGGGAAGGGTTCTCGCCCCGGCCGGACGGGCTGGAGATGCCGGGCGCGCTCAAGGGGTTCGAGGGCGCCCGGCGAACGGACTGGAAACGGGCGGGTGGGTGGGTAAAAACCGCCCCCTACAACCCGTACCGCTCCCGTGCCTCCTTCACCGACGTGGCCTTGACTTCCCCCCGCCGCGCCAACTGTGCCAACCCCGCCACGACGATCGACTCCGCGTCGACCCCGAAGTACCGCCGAGCAGCGTCCCGCGTGTCCGACAGTCCGAATCCGTCCGCGCCCAGTGACGAGTAGTCCTGCTCGACCCACTGGGCGATCTGGTCCGGCACCTGGCGCATGTAGTCGGACACCGCCAGCACCGGCCCCTCGGCCCCCTGGAGGGCCTGACGGACGTACGGCACCCGCTCCTCGCCCCGCAGCAGCGCCGCATCCGCGTCCAGCGCGTCCCGCCGCAGCTCGGTCCAGGACGTCGCCGACCACACGTCGGCCGCCACGCCCCACTCCTCGGCGAGCAGCCGCTGCGCCTTCAGAGCCCAGTGGATCGCCGTACCGGAGCCGAGCAGCTGGATGCGCGGCGCGTTGGCGGCCGGTGAGAGCCCCGCCGACTCCGCCGTGTTGAAGCGGTACAGGCCCTTGATGATGCCCTCGTCGATGCCGGAAGGGGTCGGCTTCGCGGGCTGCGGGATCGGCTCGTTGTAGACGGTCAGGTAGTAGAAGACGTTCGGGTCCTCGCCGGGCGCCGTCTCGCCGTACATGCGGCGCAGACCGTCACGCACGATCACCGCGACCTCGTACGCGAAGGCCGGGTCGTACGACAGCGCGGCCGGGTTCGTCGCGGCGATCACCGGGGAGTGGCCGTCGGCGTGCTGGAGGCCCTCGCCCGTGAGTGTCGTACGGCCGGCCGTCGCGCCGACCAGGAAGCCTCGGCCGAGCTGGTCGCCGAGCTGCCACATCTGGTCGGCCGTGCGCTGCCAGCCGAACATCGAGTAGAAGATGTAGAAGGGGATCATCGGCTCGCCGTGCGTCGAGTACGACGTCGACGCGGCGATGAAGTCCGCCATGGAACCGGCCTCGGTGATCCCCTCGTTGAGGATCTGGCCGTCCTTGGCCTCCTTGTAGTACATCAGCTGGTCGCGGTCGACCGGCTCGTACGTCTGGCCCTTGGGGGAGTAGATCCCGAGGGACGGGAAGAGCGACTCCATGCCAAAGGTGCGTGCCTCGTCCGGGACGATCGGCACCCAGCGACGGCCCGTCTCCTTGTCGCGGACCAGGTCCTTGACCAGGCGTACGAAGGCCATCGTCGTGGCGATGTTCTGTGAGCCGGAGCCCTTGTCGAACGACGTGAACGTCTTCTCCGCCGGGGCGGGGAGCGGGGCGACTGCCTGCGTACGGCGGGTCGGGGCCGGGCCGCCGAGGGCCGCGCGGCGCTCCTGGAGGTAACGGACCTCGGGGGAGTCGGCGCCCGGGTGGCCGTACGGCACCACACCGTCGACGAACTGCGCGTCGGAGATGGGGAGTTCGAGCAGATCACGCATCTGCTTGAACTCGTCCACCGACAGCTTCTTCATCTGGTGGTTGGCGTTCTTCGACGCGAAGCCCTCGCCCAGGGTGAAGCCCTTGACCGTCTGGGCCAGGATGACCGTCGGCGCGCCCTTGAACTCGACCGCCGCCTTGTAGGCCGCGTACACCTTGCGCGACTCGTGACCACCGCGCGAGAGGTGGAAACACTCGAGGATCTTGTCGTCGCTCAGCAGCTTCGCCATCTCGACGAGCGCCGGGTCCTTGCCGAAGAAGTCGGCGCGGATGTAGGCGGCGTCGCGCGTCTGGTACGTCTGCACCTGGGCGTCCGGCACCTCACGGAGCCTGCGTACGAGCGCACCCGTCGTGTCGAGCTGGAACAGCTCGTCCCACGCCGTACCCCAGAGGGTCTTGATCACGTTCCAGCCCGCGCCGCGGAACTGTGCCTCCAGCTCCTGCACGATCTTGAAGTTCGCGCGGACCGGGCCGTCGAGCCGCTGGAGGTTGCAGTTGATGACGAAGGTGAGGTTGTCCAGGCCCTCGCGGGAGGCGAGCGCGAGGGCGGCCGTCGACTCCGGCTCGTCCATCTCGCCGTCGCCGAGGAACGCCCACACGTGGGACGCGGAGACGTCCTTGATGCTGCGGTTGGTGAGGTAGCGGTTGAAGCGTGCCTGGTAGATCGCTGACAGCGGACCGAGGCCCATCGACACCGTCGGGAACTCCCACAGCCAGGGCAGCCGGCGCGGGTGCGGGTAGGACGGGAGGCCGTTGCCGCCCGCCTCCTGCCGGAACTTGTCGAGATGGGCCTCGGTCAGCCGGCCGTCGAGGAAGGCGCGGGCGTAGATACCGGGGGAGGCGTGGCCCTGGATGTACAGCTGGTCACCGGAGCCGGGCGACTCCTGGGACTCCTTGCCCTTGAAGAAGTGGTTGAAGCCGGTCTCGTACAGCCAGGCCGCCGAGGCGAAGGTGGCGATGTGGCCGCCCACGCCGTGTTTGCTGCCCCGGGTCACCATGGCCGCCGCGTTCCAGCGGTTCCAGGCGGTGATCCGGTGCTCCATCGCCTCGTCGCCGTCCACTACGGGCTCGGCGGCGGTGGGGATGGTGTTGACGTAGTCCGTCTCCAGGAGCTTGGGCAGCGCGATGCCGTTGCCCTCGGCGCGCTCCAGCGTGCGGCGCATCAGATACGCGGCCCGGTGCGGCCCGGCCGCCTTGGTGACCGCGTCCAGTGAGGCCTGCCATTCGGCGGTCTCTTCGGGGTCGCGGTCATGGAGCTGGTCGAGCTCGCTCGGCTGGATGGCCTTGGGGTCGGTCATGTCGCCGCCTTCCTCAGTCGAAGGGGGTTCCCTCGTCGGCAAGGGTTCGGGGGTGCCCTTGGTCTTTGGCAGGACAGGGCTGCGGGTCCTTGGCGGTGTCAGTTCTGTGACTCCGCCACGGGCCCGGGGGCGACTCTAACTCGTTGATCGATGATCGATCAAAGGGTTGAGGGCAAAACCTCTTGATCGCGAGAAAGTAGGCACGGGGTGCCTTGGGCGCGGGCACCGGGTGCCGTAGTTATCTGCCGTTTTCGCAGGTGAGCGGCTACACGCTTGGTGGCTCGGTCGCGTCAGGGCCGCGGTGCGCACCCCAGCACATGGGCCTTCACCAGCTCGGCGATCCGTGGATCCCGGCGGCGGAACGCGGCGACCAGCTCCTCGTGCTCCTCCGCGTACGACTGCTGGACCGTCCCCAGCCAGCGGATCGACAACGCCGTGAACACCTCGATGCCCAGCCCCTCCCAGGTGTGCAGGAGCACCGAGTTCCCGGCCGCGCGCACCATCTCGCGATGGAATCCCACCGTGTGCCGGACCTGGCCGGTTCCGTCCGACGCGCGGTCCGCCTCGTACAGGGCGGCGACATGCGGTTCGAGGGCCGAGCAGTCGTCCGCCAGCTTCCCCGCCGCCAGCTCCGCCGCGATGGCCTCCAGACCGGCCCGGACGGGGTAGCTCTCCTCCAGGTCGGCGGCGGTCAGATTCCGGACACGGACGCCCTTGTTGGGCGCCGACTCGATCAGCCGCAGCGACTCCAGCTCGCGCAGCGCCTCCCGCACGGGCGTCTGGCTGACCTCCAGCTCGGTCGCGATCCGGCGCTCGACGATCCGCTCGCCCGGCTTCCAGCGCCCGCTGACGATCCCCTCCACGATGTGCTCGCGGATCTGCTCGCGCAGCGAGTGGACGACGGGCGCGGTCATGAGGGCTCCTTGAGGGAGGGGCTTCGGCCCCAGGGGCTTTGACCTTTAGACAATAAGGCCGCGTCCCTGCCCAGAGGGGTTCCGGGCCGGAGCGCGGCCGAACGTGAGACGAGCGTTACAGACCGGACAGGGCTCACGCCACAGCTTGTACGACCGTCGACGACAGCGTCGTGGGCCTCAGCGGCGCAGGGCCTCCACCGGCTGGATGCGGGCCGCCCGCCACGCCGGGTACACCCCCGCCAGCAGACCCGTGAGCATGCCGGCGGCCGGTGCCGTCGCGACCGTCAGGGGTTCCACCACCGCCGTCCAGTGCTGGGCCACGGCGACCCCGACCACGACCAGGGTGCCGACGCTGGCCCCCACCAGACCGCCGAGCAGCCCCAGTACCGCCGACTCGGTGAGGAACTGGCCGGTCACATGGATACCGCGCGCCCCCAGCGCTCGGCGCAGCCCGATCTCCGGGGTGCGTTCCAGGACCGCGACCAGGGTGGTGTTCGCGATGCCCACCGCGCCGATCACCAGGCAGACACAGGCCAGCAGCAGGAACAACTGCCCCAGGTCGGAGGAGACCGAGGAGCGCAGCGCCTTCGGGTCGGGCGGCGGCACCGCGCCGAACCGGTCCTGGTGCGCCGGGTCGAGGGCCACGGGTACCTCGTCGGCGATCTGACGGGCCGCGCCGACGTCCGTCGACACCAGCATCTTCGCCCGGCTGCCGCTGTCCGGGGTGCCCCAGATGTCCTCGGCGGTGGTGCGCGGCACGATCACCGACAGCAGCAGTCCCGTCTCGCGCTTCACGTCCTCCAGGATGCCGACGACCGTGAAGGCCCGGCCGCCGATGTGGACCGCGGGGGCGTTCTCCAGCGAGGTGATGCCCAGCCGCGAGGCCAGGCCCGCGCCCAGCACGGCGACCGGCTGCCGGTGCTCGCTGTGCCAGGCACCGAACAGCCGCCCCTCGCGCAGCGTCGGCTCCACGGCCCTGAGCAGCCCCGGGTCCGCCGCTACGACATTCGCCCCCCGCTCCCCGTCACCCGCGTCCCCGGTCAGAGTGGCCCGTACGGTGTCGTCCGCCCGCCCCTCCAGCCGGACCTGCCAGTACACGCCGGCGTGCTCGACGCCGTGCAGCTTCTCGACCCGGCGCTGCGCGTCGTCGGGGAAGGACAGCGGCACGTCGTCGGCTTCGCTCCCGCCGGTGTCCTCGACGGTCACCTCGGTCGCCGTGAGCGCGTTGAAGGTGCTGTCGATCTGGGCGGAGGTGGTCGCCGTCAGCCCGAGCACGGCGACGAAGGTGCCCACCCCGAGCACGGTCCCCAGGCTGGTCAGCGCCGACCGTCCCGGCCGCTGGAGCAACCCGCCCAGTGCCTCGGAGACCAGGTCCCGCGGGCTCATCCGGGTGGTGAGGCGCGGGGCGGCGGGGACGCGGCGCGCACGCCGGAAGCGGATCACTTCCGTACCCCGCTCTCTGTGTCTTGTGTGTCTTCTCTGGCTTCTCTGTTCCCTTCCGGGACCGCGTCGTTCTCCGTGAGGCTGTTCTCTCTCAGAACTCCGTCGCGGATCGTGATCGTGCGTCGGCCACGGGCGGCCACCTCGCGGTCGTGGGTGATGACGAGCAGGGTCATCCCCTCGCCGTGGAGCTGGTCGAGAAGGCTCAGTACGGACTCGGCGGTGACCGTGTCGAGGTTGCCGGTCGGCTCGTCGCACAGCAGGAGCGAGGGACGGGCCACCACGGCGCGGGCGATGGCCACCCGTTGTCGTTCACCGCCGGACAGCCGCGACGGCACCGCGTCGAGCCGGTGGCCCAGGCCCACCCGCTCCAGAGCCTCACGGGCGCGCGCGGCCCGGTTCCGACGCGGGGTGCCGTTGTAGAGAAGGGCGAGCGTGACGTTCTCCAGAGCGCTGCGGTGCGACAGCAGATGGAAGGACTGGAACACGAACCCGATGCGCTGCCCGCGCAGCGCGGTCCGCCCGGCGTCCCGGACCGCCCCGGTGTCGACCCCGTCAAGGAGATAACGCCCCGAGGTCGGCCGGTCGAGCAGCCCGGCGATGTTCAGGAACGTCGACTTCCCCGACCCGGACGGGCCTACGACGGTCACGTAGTCGCCGGTGAGAACGGTCAGGTCACAAGGGCGCAGCGCGGGCACCGGCGGCGGCCCGGGGTACGTCAGCCCGACCCCGCGGAACTCGATGACGGGCGGGGAAGCGGTGGCGGGCCCCGACGCCGTCGCGGACTCCGTCATGACGACGTGCCCACGACGACCGGGTCACCCGCGTCGAGACTCCCGCTCACTCCCGCCTCGCTCACCGGTGTGACCTGCACATACCCGTCCCCGGTCGCTCCCGTACGGACCTCCACACGCTCCCGGCGTTCACCGTGCAGC
The DNA here is from genome assembly GCF_010550245.1 of Streptomyces sp. SID12501. Taxonomy (GTDB): domain Bacteria; phylum Actinomycetota; class Actinomycetes; order Streptomycetales; family Streptomycetaceae; genus Streptomyces. The sequence continues at coordinate 4,171 of NZ_JAAGLU010000077.1, read as the reverse complement.
ACCGTCACGGTGGTCCGGCCGTCGGTGCCGGAGGCGACCGCGGCGACCGGGACCACCAGCACCTTGCCGCCGGTGGCCGCCGAGGTGACGGTGATACGGACGTTCTGGCCGGTCAGTGACCTGGGCAGTGCCGTGTCCGGGACGACGACCACGGCGTACGTGGCGGTGTCGCCCGCGGAGCCTCCGGAGCCGCCGGAACTCCCGGAGCCGCTGCCCGAGCCCTGGCCGCCGCTCGCCGTCGGTGTCGTCGCCACCGTCGCCACCTTGCCCGCGAACTCCTTGCCGGTCAGCTCGGACAGGATCTGGGCCTTCTGGCCCTTGCGCAGCAGTGTCTTCTCGTCGGCCGCCGCGCCGCCCTGGACCACCAGATCGCCCGAGGACAGGGTGAGCAGGACGCCGGAGACGGGCTCACCGACGGCCGCGCCGACCGCGTCCAGGCGGGCCGGGAACGCTGGCAGGAAGACGACCTCGGCGGCCGGCAGCATCGCACCCGCCTGCAGCCGGGCCGTCGCGAGGTCCTCGCGGGCGTCCGCCAGGTCCTCCCGGGCCCGTTTCACCTGGGTGGTGTCCGGCTTCTCCACCGCCTCGGCGTCCTCCAGCATCCGTTCGGCGTTGCGGACGGAGTCCTTCGCGCTCTCCACGGCCTGGGCCGCCGCCTCCTCGCCGCCGGTCGAGGCGGGCCTCGGGTCGTAGCCGAGGTCGGCGTAGAGACGCTCGACGGCGTCCTGGGTGCCCGTGCCGAAAGAGCCCGTGGCATCTCCGCCGCTGCTGTACCCGAGGTCGGCCAGCGCCCGCTGGAGCTGGGTCACGTCGTCGCCCTTCGAGCCGGGCTTGAGATCCCGGTACGCGGCGACCCGGCCCCTGAGGGTGATCACCGGGCGCCCGGACACCTCGGCGACCACCTTGCCCGCCCGTACGTCGTCACCTGCGGCGTACGGCAGCTTGGACGCGATGACAGAGCCGCCTCCACCGCCGTCCCCGGAGGTGGAGGCGGACGGCGTCACCGTGACGGTCCGGCCCGCGCGCACGGTGCCGCGCAGGACGACGGTGTCGGCGAGCACCCGCCGCTCGACCTCGGCGGTGAGCACGTCGGGCTCGGGCGCCTTGGTGTCGGCGACCGCCTGGGCGGGCGACTTCACATACAGGGAGGCGGCCACACCGCCGCCCGCGAACAGCGCCGCGCCTCCGGCCACCATGGCCAGGACGCGGCGCCGCCGCACGAGTCCGGACGTCGCGCCGGAGGAGTCGGGCTCCCACTCCTGTTCACGCTCCGACTCCGGTAGTACGTCGGCCATCGGTCACACGACCTTGGCCGCGTTGCGCAGCGTCGCGTCGTAGTAGTCCCGCACGGCCTGGAGCAGCTCCGCGTTGTCCTCCACAGCCCGCTTCTCGTAGGCGAGGAACACGGCCTCGGTCACGCCGAGGTAATTGGCGGACATGCGGCATTTCACATCGGAGGTGGCCACCAATATCTCCCGCTCACTGGCCACCTGATTGGTCGACCATTCCCCGTCCTCGGCGGCGGATTTAAGGCTGCCGTACGAGAAACCGGATTTCTTCATGCATGCGGACCACGATTTCTCCATTTTTTCGAAGAGGTCCGTCTGCGTGGCACTGCTGTGTGATTCCGCCCGGATTTCCAGAATGGCGTTCAGCGGATCCGCGTTGTCCGAGCCGAATTTCTTCAGTTCGGGGGTGCCCTTGGCGATCGTCTGCTGGGCGCGGCCGGCACAGCCCCCCTCGGGGATCTCCTTGCCGTTCACCCGCTGCCCGGCGGCGGAGGCGGATGCACCCGCGGCCGCCGTGCCGTTGGCCACCAGCATCTCGGTCTCCTTCTCCCCGGTCGCCAGCCCGGGCAGGCCGGACGTCGAGTCGGAGTCCGAGCCGCTCTCCTGGTCGTCGCTGTCGCCGCCGGTGTCGGTGCCGGCGGGGTGGTAACCGTACCGCTGCGCCTGTTCGAGAGTGACCGGAAGGCCGGTGCCCTGGCTGATGTCCTCGAACATCAGCCAGTCCGAGGGCACTTCGATCTGGCTGTCGGTGAAGCCGTACTCGGCCATGCAGTCACGCAGGAGCGAAGTCTGGGCCCTGGCGAGGGTGTTGAGCTCGCTCTCGGTCGGCAAGTAGGCCGCGAGGGGCATCTTCGTCGTGGTCGCGGCCGTCGGTGTGGAGACGGGGCCGACCTTCACGGGTGTCTCGGCACTCTTCTCGTCCGCCGAGCAGCCGGTGGCAAGTCCCGTGGCCAGAAAGGCCGTCAGCAGGATGCGCAGTGTTTTCATGTCGCCTTCCAGCACGGGGCGGGCGGCCGGCCGCCCGCCCCGCGAGAGTCTGAGCTGCCGGGTCAGGCGATGCCGTAGTACCAGCTGCTGTTGCAGGAGAAGTAGTCGCCCGTGCCCGACTCGCCGACGCACGCCTTGTAGTAGACGTAGGCGCCTTCGGTGAAGTCGTAGTTGAAGTCGGCGTAGTCGCCGTTGCCGCTCGTCACCCAGTTCAGGGTGTTCACGCCGTCGTACGGAACGTACGACCGGCCGACCGCGGAGTGACCGTCGGCCGAGGTGTCCTTGACCCACACGTGGTCGCCGTCGTGCTTGAACCACTCGAGGGAGCCACCGGTCGGGTTGTAGACGGCGCCGCCGTCCGTACCCGCCGCCGAGATGCCCGCACTCCCGAGGGTGAGGACCGCCGCGCCCGCCAGGGCGAGGGCGAATCTCTTGCTTCTACTGAGAGACATTTCTTGGGTTCCGTTCCTTTTCGTGCGATCCAGTGGTGCATGAAGGGAAACGGAGGGGCAGGGATAAGCACCGTCTTGGCCTCGTCGGAGCACCCCCCCAGTCGGCGGCGGAACCTCATCCCCATGAGGAGCCGCCACCTTGGCGCCTCGGTGATCGTATGGCTCACTTCCGGCCAAGAGCAAGGTGAATTCCAAATAAACGCAAGGGATTCGAGTTCCTTTGTGTGTTCTGAGGGGAACCAATCCTTTCGCTTTTCGTTTACTGTGCATCCAGGTAATTGGATCTCTTGAAAAGAGGAAGTTGGCTGAAAATGCGGTGGCCTGATCCTGTGCCGTACCCGGTCCGGCGTCGTCACCGCCGTACCGGCAAACGACGGTGCCCCGTCCGGAGGACTCCGGACGGGGCACCGTCGTACACGTACAGCCCAGGCGGCTGGCGGCTGGTTACAGGCCGAGCTCGACCTCGAACTCGCCCGCCTCCAGGATCGCCTTGACGGCCGTCAGGTAACGGGCCGCGTCGGCGCCGTCGACCAGACGGTGGTCGTAGGACAGGGTCAGGTACGTCATGTCGCGTACGCCGATGACCGTGCCCTCCTCCGTCTCGATGACCGCCGGGCGCTTGACCGTCGCGCCGATGCCCAGGATCGCGACCTGGTTCGGCGGCACGATGATCGTGTCGAAGAGCGCACCGCGCGAGCCGGTGTTGGAGATGGTGAAGGTCGCGCCGGACAGCTCGTCCGGGGTGATCTTGTTGCTTCGGACCTTGCCCGCGAGCTCGGCCGTGGCCTTGGAGATACCGGCGATGTTGAGGTCGCCCGCGTGCTTGATGACCGGGGTCATCAGGCCCTTCTCGGAGTCCACCGCGATACCGATGCTCTCGGTGTCGAAGTAGGTGATCGTGCCCTCGGCCTCGTTGATCCGGGCGTTGATGACCGGGTAGGCCTTCAGTGCCTGGGCCGCCGCCTTCACGAAGAACGGCATCGGGGAGAGCTTGACGCCCTCACGGGCCGCGAAGGAGTCCTTCGCCTGCGCGCGGAGCTTCATCAGGCGGGTGATGTCGACCTCGACGACCGAGGACAGCTGCGCCTGCTCGCGCAGCGCCTTGACCATGTTGTCGCCGATGACCTTGCGGATGCGGGTCCTCTTGACCGTCTGACCACGCAGCGGCGAGACCTCCAGGACGGGGGTCTTGCGCGCCGAGGAGGCAGCCGGGGCGGCAGAGGCAGCGGCAACGGCGGGCGCCGGAGCGGCCGCGGCGGCCTTCGCGGCCTCGGCGGCGGCCAGGACGTCCTGCTTGCGGATACGACCGCCGACGCCGGTGCCCTTGACGGCGGCGAGATCGACGCTGTTCTCGGCGGCGAGCTTGCGCACCAGCGGGGTGACGTAGGCGCCGTCGTCACCGGAGGCGGCGGGCGCCGCAGCGGCCGGTGCCACGGGGGCGGG
>NZ_JAAGLU010000779.1 GCF_010550245.1 Streptomyces sp. SID12501 | reverse complement strand
GTCGGCGGGCCGGCCCTTTCCCGGGACCCTCACTCCGGGTCCGCGGGGTCGGAAGGATCGGTGACGGGCGGCAGGCCCTGCATCTGGCGGTACTGATCCATGATGGCCGTGATGGCTTGGAGGTTCTCCTTCTTCATCCCGGCCGCGCGCATCGCCACGGAACGCACGCCGGCCTGGCGCAGCGCCTCGATCGCGGCGACCTCGCTGAGCACGGACTCGGCGACCTCGTCGTCGAAGAAGTAGGCGACGGACACCCCGAAGAACTTCGCGAGGGCGGCCAGCAGGTCGGGGGAGGGGTTGGCGCGCTTGCCCGTACGGAGCTGGGACAGGTACACGCCGCCGGCCTTGAGGTCGGGGTTGACCCGCTTCAGCTCGTCGGCGACCTCCGCGTTGGTCCAGTGCCTGCCCTTGGGGCGAACCGT
>NZ_JAAGLU010000778.1 GCF_010550245.1 Streptomyces sp. SID12501 | reverse complement strand
TCGATGGGCGCGACGTTCGTGCAGGCCGAGGGCGCGAGCCAGGAGGTCTCGACCGACGGCTACGCGCGCGAGCTCACGGCCGAGCAGGAGCGCCTCACGGCGCAGATGTACGCCGAGCAGACCGCGTGGGCCAACGTCGTCGTCACCACGGCGCTGGTCCGCGGGCAGGCGCCGCGCACCATCACCAAGGAGATGGTCGCCGCGATGGCGCCCGGGTCGGTGATCGTCGACCTCGCGGCGTCCGGCGGCGGCAACTGCGAGCTCACCGTGCCGGGCGAGCGCGTGGTGTCCGACAACGGCGTGGTCGTGCTCGGCTGGACCGACCTGCCGAGCCGCATGCCGCAGCACACGTCGCAGCTGTTCGGCACGAACGTCGTGCACCTGCTCGCGCTGCTCACGCCCCGCAAGGACGGCGAGCTCGT
>NZ_JAAGLU010000777.1 GCF_010550245.1 Streptomyces sp. SID12501 | reverse complement strand
CGACCGCGGTCAAGCCGTTCACCGTCACCCCGAGCCAGTCGCTGCAGCCCGAGTACGAGTACTCGTTCGTGCAGTCCGAGAGCGACGTGCAGAGCCTCATCAGCGCCTCGCTCAAGGCGTCGTACAACCTCGAGGGCGTCACGGTGTCCGGCAGCACGTCGTACCTCGAGGAGATCGCGGTGTCCGACCTCGCCGTGACGCTCGTCGCGCGGGTCGCCGTGCAGGAGAGCCGCTACGCGCTCGCACCGTCCTACGAGCTCGCGCTCACGCCGGGCGAGGACTTCCGCACGAAGTACGGCGACTACTTCGTCGCCGGCTACCGCGGCGGCTCGTCGCTGTACGTCGTCTACCAGTGCCGGTTCACCAGCAGCGAGCAGCGCACCAAGTTCTCGGCCTCGCTCGCGGCCGACGTCCCGCAGGTG
>NZ_JAAGLU010000776.1 GCF_010550245.1 Streptomyces sp. SID12501 | reverse complement strand
CAAGTCCGAGAACGCCACCGTGACCCTGTGCCACACCGGTACGCGCGACCTCTCCGGGCTGCTGCGACAGGCGGACATCATCGTCGCGGCGGCGGGCGTGCCGCACCTGGTCAAGCCGGAGGACGTGAAGCCGGGCGCGGCGGTGCTCGACGTCGGCGTCAGCCGTGACGAGGACGGCAGGATCGTCGGGGACGTCCACCCGGGCGTCGCCGCGGTGGCGGGCTGGATCTCGCCCAACCCGGGCGGCGTCGGCCCGATGACCCGCGCGCAGCTGCTGGTGAACGTGGTCGAGGCGGCGGAGCGGATCACCAGTGCGGGCTGAGCACGACGCGGACGGCGGCCCGACCGCCGGGGGCGAGCCGGAGCCGGGCGGACCGGGCACGCGCCCGGAGCCCGGTACCGGCGCCGCTACGGGGACGGAC
>NZ_JAAGLU010000775.1 GCF_010550245.1 Streptomyces sp. SID12501 | reverse complement strand
CGGCGGAACGGGGCGCAAAGCCCGCCTGCGGCCCCAGCGGTATCCCCTACTTCCGTGAGGACCTGATGAATCACCTAGTACTGGCCGTCACCTTGGTGCTGATGCTGGCCGTCGCAGGGACCGCGTGGCACTTCTGGCAGAAGCACCATCACCAGGCGCGCAGGACAAGCCGTCTGCAGAACCATGCGGAAAGGCTCACCCAGCAGCTACGCGCTGCCGAGCAGTGCCTGGGGTATCTGGCGAGCACGGTGCTGCCCGCCGTGGGCGCCGCTGCTCAAGCCGGCCGGGATCACGGCGTCGACCTCGTCGTCGTAATCCTCATCGACGAGTTCGCTGACGTGCTTCTCAACGGCGTCACGGAAATCCTGATCGACGTCGTCGTCGTAGCCGATCTCCTGGACCACCTGTTCGGACTGGAAGCCA
>NZ_JAAGLU010000774.1 GCF_010550245.1 Streptomyces sp. SID12501 | reverse complement strand
GAGTAGTCCTCCATGGTCCGGCGGATGATGCCGCCGCGCGGGTGGAAGACGGCGAGGCCGGAGCCGATCTCGTCCGGGACGGAGAAGAGGTCGAGCTCGCTGCCGAGCTTGCGGTGGTCGCGCTTCTCGGCCTCGGCGAGGAATTCGAGGTGGGCCTTCAGCTCGTCCTTCGACGGCCAGGCGGTGCCGTAGATGCGCTGGAGCATCGGGTTCTTCTCGCTGCCGCGCCAGTAGGCGGCGGCGTTGCGCATGAGCTTGAACGCGGGGATGTTGCGGGTGGTCGGCAGGTGGGGACCGCGGCAGAGGTCCTTCCAGCACAGGTCGCCGGTCTTCGCGTCGAAGTTGTCGTAGATGGTCAGCTCGCCGCCGCCGACCTCGACGTTCGCGCCGTCGTCGGTCGAGGCCGAACCCTTGATGCCGATG
>NZ_JAAGLU010000773.1 GCF_010550245.1 Streptomyces sp. SID12501 | reverse complement strand
TGGGGCATGGGTAGGGGCCGCCTGCTTGGAGGTTGTGGGGACGTGTGGCAGTGGGGTCGTCGTGCAAGAGCGTGCCTCCTGTTGGTCGGGCTGGAACGGCTTCGGGGTGGTGGGATGGGGCGTACGAACGCCAGCTCGCTCCGCGACGGATGCGTGGGGGAGCAGCGTGACTTCGGGCGGACGCCTACGCGGCGTCCGCTCTGCCGCTGCCGAGTTCGGCTTGGACCTGCCGGGTGACCTTGTCCCGGCGGTCCCTGCCGAGGGGGAGGCCGCGTGCGCGGACAGCCGTCTCGATGTGGCGGCTTGACACGCGCCCATCGCGTCCGAGCGGGGCGGTGAGGGCGATGGCGAAGAGCTCGTCGTCGGTGGCGGCGGGCTTGCGGCCAGTGCGCTTCTTCGGCGGGGGGTGGGCTTCCGCCACTT
>NZ_JAAGLU010000772.1 GCF_010550245.1 Streptomyces sp. SID12501 | reverse complement strand
TTCGGTACGTCGAGCAGCGCGGCCATGAAGATGACCATCAGGTCGCCGACCCCCCACAGCGCCAGCGCGGTGAGGGCGGGCTTGGACCAGTCGGCGTCGGTGAACCAGCCCGGCGCGGGCAGTCCGAGTGACTCCAGCACGGTGTTGACCGGGCCGGTGCCGGGGTTGAGGAGGAAGACGAAGGCGAGCGTCGCGGCGACCGGTGGGGCCAGGTAGGGCAGGTAGAACAGGGTCCGGAAGATGCCGGCCCCGGTCCTGATCCTCGTGATGAGCAGGCCGACGCCGAGACCGAAGACGACCCGGCAGCTCACCATGACCAGCACCAGCCACAGGGTGTTGCGCATGGCCGGCCAGAACAGCGGATAGTCCGTGAAGACGTAGCTCCAGTTCGCCAGTCCGTTGAAGACGGGCGGTCGGAAGCCG
>NZ_JAAGLU010000771.1 GCF_010550245.1 Streptomyces sp. SID12501 | reverse complement strand
GTCGCAGGTCTCCGGTCGGCGTCCAGCTGAGTGCGGGGGCATGCGCATGCCCCCGGCGTGCGGAACGGGCCGACCGTCGGTACAGCGCCGCCGCGGTCGGCGGCGCTGTCGGCTCCTACGGCCGGAGGCGACGGATCAGCCGCACCGGATCGGTCCGGTGTTGAGGTTGTATTTCACTCCGCCCCGGACCAGCGAGCCGCTCACCCGGATGCATTGCCCCGCCGAGTGGAACCAGGTGTACAGCGGTCCGGCGTAGTAGTGCAGGTTGGCCGGATGGTCCTTGGGCGGGTCGATGGAGTAGTCGCCGCCCTCGTCGAAGAGCGCAAGGGTGATGTGCGAGGCGAGGCCGTCGTAGGGACTGGACCAGAACTTCACGCAGTTCTTCTTGGTCGAACCGTTCCAATAGGTGCGCGCGTAGCCGCC
>NZ_JAAGLU010000770.1 GCF_010550245.1 Streptomyces sp. SID12501 | reverse complement strand
CATGAGCCGATCTTCTGACCGGCGGTCAGGTCGACGACCCAGATCCGGTAGTTGGCGTTGGTGCCGAACACGTCCTGGTTCGCGGCAGCGGTGAAGGTGACCTGCTCGCCTGCACGGAAGGTGGTCTTGTCGGCCTCCAGGGCCACGGTCCAGGGGGCGCGCTGGAGGGTGACGGTGTTGCTGGTGGCCTGCACGTCCTTGGCGGGGTCGGAGCCGGAGGCGATGTAGGCGGCGTACTGGTGCGGTTCGCCGGTGTAGAAGCGGGTGGTGAAGGTGCAGGTGTTCCGTTTGGAGCCCAGGGCGTTGGGGCATATGAATTAGCCCAGATTGTGTGGAGTGCACACGTGTACTCTCCAGATCCGGTAGTTGGCGTTGGTGCCGAACACGTCCTGGTTCGCGGCAGCGGTGAAGGTGACCTGCTCG